>NZ_JANUEH010000010.1:0-223071 GCF_024810195.1 Chryseobacterium sp. BIGb0232 | reverse complement strand
ACAGAAACTACGGTATGTGCTACATTACATCATTATAACGAAGATGAAAATCCGGTGAATATCGGAGGTCCAATTGGAAATATGACGGCTTATGTCTTGGATAATCACCACCGAATAGTTCCTGTAGGCGCTATAGGAGAGCTTTATGTAGGCGGAGCCGGAATTGCCAGAGGCTATCTGAACAGATTGGATCTTACCGAAGAACGTTTCATTACGAATCCTTTCCAGACAGAAGATCAGAAATCAAAAAGAGAGAACGGACGTTTATACAAAACCGGAGACTTAGTACGCTGGTTATCCAATGGAGAACTTGAATACATCGGAAGAAATGACTTCCAGGTTAAAATCCGTGGGTATAGGATCGAATTGGGAGAGATTGAGAATCAGCTATTGGGTTATCCTGGAATCAGTCAGGTTGCAGTTTTAGCCAAAGAAAATACTTCAGGCTTAAAATACCTTGCAGGCTATTATGTTTCTGAAAATGAGATAGATTCATCTTTACTGTCAGAATATCTGTCAGAATCATTACCAGAATATATGGTTCCATCAGTATTTGTTCACTTACTCTCTTTACCCCTTACAATCAATGGTAAATTGGATAAGAAAGCATTACCTGAGCCAGAATTTACAGGCAGTAAAAACTATATTGCACCGGAGACAGATCTTGAAAAACAGCTTGTTGCAGTATATGGTGAAGTATTAGGAATTAATGCTGAAACGATCAGTATTCATGATGATTTCTTCCGATTAGGAGGAAACAGTATCATGGCCGTTAAACTAATCAGCAAAATCAGACAGGAGCTGGATCTGCAGGTCAATGTAGGCATGGTGTTTAATCATAAAACTGTGGCCTCTCTTTCCTATGCTTTAGCTCATGAAAATCATAACGAAAATGGAATAAACATAGTTCCTGTTAAGGTAAATTCCCCTGAAGAGCAACGATTGTCCTTTGCCCAGGAAAGACTTTGGTTTATAGAATCCTATGAAGGCGGAAGCAGTGCCTATAACATTCCTATTATTACAAGATTAGATGACAGTATTCAGCTGAATCTTTTTGAGGAATCTTTGAAAACGGTAATAATGCGTCATGATATACTTCGGTCAATGATTCATACTACTGAGAACGGAATAGGATATCAATTAGTTACAGACCTTGTTCCTGAGATTAAAATTTCAGAAGTAAATAACGAATCAGAATTGGAGCATGCTGTCAACAGATGTGTGAATAAAGTTTTCAGCCTGGATGAAGAAACTCCTGTAGAGATTAATATTTTCAAACTTGCAGGGCATGCCTATCTGTCTATTGTTGTTCATCACATTGCTTTTGATGGCTGGTCTATAGATGTTTTCTTAAAAGAAGTAGCTTCCATTTACTATAGTCTTTCTGATGGAAAAGAACCGGAACTTCCTCCGGTAAAAGTTCAGTATAAAGACTTTGCATTATGGCAGCGTGAGTATCTTTCAGGAGATCGTCTTGAAAATCAGATTGGATATTGGAAAAATAAACTGGATGATTTCCAGAACCTGGAATTGCCTTCAGATTTCAAAAGACCATCTCAAATATCCTACGAAGGAGAAAATCTTTATTTCAACCTGAATACAGAGCAGGGAGAAAAACTTAGAGCCCTTTCCCAAAAGTTAGGCGTAAGTCTGTACAGTGTAATGCTGGGAGGTTATTATCTGATGCTGTCTGCTTATTCCGGACAGGACGATATTGTGGTGGGAAGCGCGATAGCGAACCGTCACCATGCGGGCCTTGAGGAGATCATCGGTTTCTTTGTCAATACCTTGGCTTTAAGAGAAAAAGTAGATCCGGCACAGAATATCAGTGATTTCATTCTTCAGGTATCAAAATCAGTCAATGAAGCTCAGTCTCATCAGGATCTTCCATTTGAAAAACTGGTGGATGAGCTTGGCGTGGAGCAGGATACTTCAAGACACCCTGTTTTCCAGGTAATGTTTGGACTTCAAAGTATTGATGGAGACGTTAAAGCCAATAAGGAAGAAGCATTATTCCATCCTTTTACCGGAGAAGTAGATTATAAGGCTGCTAAATTTGATCTTACCACAATGATTGACGATGACGGAGAAAATATCCGGATCATGTTCAATTATGCGAAAGCTTTATTTAAAGAAGAAACCATTATCCGAATGGCAGGTTCTTATCAGCTTCTTTTAGATCAGATGATAGACACCAATCCGGATCAGACACCAATCCGTAATCTTTCACTCATATCAGAAGAAGAAACACAGCAGATCATCACAGAATGGAATGCCACGCAGGAAGACTATTCATCAGAAATGACCATTCATCAGTTATTTGAATATCAGGCAGAAAAAAATCCTGATACAATAGCTTTGGTATACAATGATGTTAAACTTTCATATCGTGAACTGAATGAAAGATCCAACCGTTTGGCTAATCATCTGATCCATCAATACCAGATTCAGCCTGATGATCTGGTACCATTATGCCTTGAAAGATCCGAAAATATGCTGATTGCAATTCTTGCCGTATTAAAGGCAGGAGCAGCTTATGTACCAATGGACCCATCCTATCCTGCAGACAGAATAGGTCACATCCTGGAAGATACCCAGGCAAAATTGGTCATTGCACAGGAAAGTACCATCGATAAATTACAGAATATAAACCTCATTTCACTTGATGAAGTTACCCTTAAAGCAACACTTGAAACAGAAGTAACTAATAACCCTGTTACAGAAGTTTATTCAGGGAATCTGGCTTACGTGATCTATACCAGTGGAACCACGGGACTTCCTAAAGGAGTAATGATCGAGCATAAAGGAGTAATAAACCTCATCAGATCAATGATAAAGGCTCACCAGCTTGACGAATATCAGGAAGTAGGATGCTATTCCAATTATGTATTTGATGCCTTTGTGTATGAAGCATTCCCAGTATTATGCAACGGAAATTCCCTATGGCTATACAACAATGAGCTTAGAACTTCAGTGAATGAGCTTAATGATTATATTAAAACCAATGCCATAGAAGTTTCCTTTATT
This sequence comes from Chryseobacterium sp. BIGb0232, assembly GCF_024810195.1. Classification (NCBI taxonomy): domain Bacteria; kingdom Pseudomonadati; phylum Bacteroidota; class Flavobacteriia; order Flavobacteriales; family Weeksellaceae; genus Chryseobacterium; species Chryseobacterium sp. BIGb0232. The sequence continues at coordinate 220,044 of NZ_JANUEH010000010.1, read as the reverse complement.
CCACCAGTTTTGTTGAGAGAAATTGTGGAAAATGGAACAGGTTTAAAACTGATCTTCGCAGGAGGAGAAAGTTTCCCGGCATTGGATAAAAATATTGAAAATATTACCCTTGTCAACGAATACGGGCCAACAGAAGGAACGGTATGTGTTACACTGCACGATTACAAAGAAGATAAAAACCCGTTGAATATTGGGGGAGCGATTGCCAATACAACTTTATATGTTCTTGATGCTCAATATCGCCCTGTTCCTGTAGGAGCTGTAGGTGAATTGTTTATCGGAGGGGCAGGTATTGCCAGAGGTTATCTGAACAGGCCTGAGCTTACTGAAGAGCGTTTTATGGTAAATCCGTTCCAGACCTCGGAGCAGAAAGAAAAAGATGAAAACAGTCGTTTATACAGAACCGGAGATTTAGTTCGCTGGTTACCAAACGGAGAACTGGAATACAGAGGAAGAAACGACTTCCAGGTGAAGATTCGTGGTCATAGAATTGAGTTGGGAGAGATAGAAAATACCCTGCTTCAATTGGAAGGCATTCGTCAGACGGCTGTTTTGGCAAGAGAAAATAAATCAGGAGTAAAGTATCTGGCAGCTTACTATGTTTCAGATTCAGCTATGGATGCTGATCAGCTTTCAGAATATGCATCAGAATCTCTTCCGGAATATATGGTTCCAGGTGCTTTTGTTCACTTAGCTGAACTTCCGCTTACCATTAATGGAAAGCTGGACAGAAGAGCATTACCTGAACCTGAATTTACAGGTGGTAAAGACTATGTAGCCGCTGAAACAGAACTTCAGTCACAGCTTTGCCAAATCTATGGAGATGTTCTGGGACTTGATCCTGATACCATCAGTATTCATGATGATTTCTTCAGATTAGGAGGAGACAGTATTATCAGTATTCAGCTGGTAGGAAAGATCCGCCAGCAGCTAGAAGTAAGAATAAGTGTAAAAGAAGTCTTTACTGCCCGAACGGTAGCCTCACTGTCTCAGCTTATAGAAGATAAAAAACATGGAAGTGAAGCCAATATTCTTACCGAGCAGGGAATTCTTACAGGAGAAGTTCCGCTTCTGCCGGTACAGGAATGGTTCTTTGAGCAAAAAGAATCCGGTTACCTTACAGCATTCAATCACTGGAACCAGGCATTCATCATTAATGTTCCGAAGCTTGACAAAAACCTATTTGAACAGGCTATAGACTTATTACTGACGAAACATGATGCCTTCAGATTGGGATATACAGGTCATACTCAGGAATATAAATCAGGAGAAAATGCTCCTGAAATCAATTATCTTGACGCGTCTGATCTGAAACCGGAAGAACTGGCTGATATATTCACAGACTGGCAGTCCCATTTTGATATTGAAAACGGTTCACTATATCAGATTGGATATGTTGATGGTTATCAGGATGGAAGTGCAAGAATATTTTTTGCATTCCACCACCTTATTATCGATGCCGTAAGCTGGAGAATCCTTACCGAAGACCTGAAGAATATCTATCAAACCCTTGAAAAAGGAGAAAATTATCAGGTTCAGAAAGGAAGCAGCTACCGTCAGTGGGTAGAAGCCATCAGAAGCTATAAAAAAGAAACTCCGGAATCCAGAGATCAAGAAACCACGTATTGGAATCATATTGCTGATATTGTTGAAGAAAGTAATTCAACATTATCTAAACTCATTACAGGAGAATACCAGCATGGTCACCTTCAATTGGATAAAGAATCCACAGGAACTCTGATTCGTGGAATACATCATGTATACCATACTCAGATCAATGATTTGTTGCTTTCAGCTTTAGCACAGGCTCTTACAAAGGTTACGGGGGATAAGTGTCATGCTATTCTGTTGGAAGGTCATGGACGTGAAGAAGTATTCAGCCAGTTAGATATCACTGAAACGATGGGATGGTTCACCACCATGTATCCGGTACAGCTGGAATCAGGAAAATCATCAAAAGACACCGTTATCCTGACCAAAGAATCTTTGAGAAGCATCCCGAATAATGGAATCGGTTATGGTAGCCTGGTAGGCTATACAAACCGTGGATTACCGAAGATCAGTTTCAATTACTTAGGCCAGCTTGACAAAGAAGATGTATCAGGTGAGAAAACATGGTTCATTGCAGCCGAAGATACCGGAGCAGGAGTTGGAGCTTCCAACCGTGACAGTCATTTCGTAAGTATCAATGGTGCAGTTGTCGACGGTCAGCTTCGCTTCGGAATTTCAGGATACCTTTCAGCTGAAAACATTACCCTTTTATCCGAAAGCTTCAAACAGAATCTGGAATCCATTATTAAGAACCTTTCAGAAGAGAACAGAAGCTACCTTACGGGATCAGATGTAGATCATGTGGTGGAAAAGACTCAGCTTTCAGCGATTCAGGAAAAAGGAGAAATAGAAGGAGTATATCTTGCCAACAGCTTACAGGAAGGATTTGTCTATCATGCCCTGAACCAGGGAGAAACAGATGACGCCTACAGAGTACAGCTGATGTGGGAGTATCGTGCTAAAATAAATACAGAGAAATTAAAAAATTCATGGAAATTAACCCAGGCACAATATCCAACCCTTCGTGTCAGATTTGACTGGAATGGAGAAATCGTACAGGTAATAGACAAAAAAGGAGAATTAGACTGGAGATATCAGGATATCAGTGCTCTGTCTGAAGAAGAGCAGGAAAAATTGATCAAAGAAATCACTCATAACGATCGTTTTGAAGGATATGACCTGACCAAAGGAAATCTGTTCAGAGTCTATCTTTTCAAACGAAATGAAGAATATTACAGTTGCCTGTTCAGTAACCATCATGCTATACTGGATGGATGGAGTATGCCTGTGATGATGAATAGCGTTCATGAGGCATATCTGAGCCAAGTGAATAATGAAGAATATGTGCTGTCAATAGACCAGGCATATGCCGCGAGTCAAAAATATTTACAGGTCAACAAAAAAGCTGGCCGTAGCTTCTGGGATCAGTATATGACTCTTCTTGAAGATCAGGAAGATCTGAAAAGCCTTGTAAAAGAAGATCAAAGACAGATAGATTTAGGAACTTATCGTCATATCAGAGATCATCAGAAAGTAACAATGTTGATAAACGGAGACAGATATCACCATTTGAAAGACTTTACGAAAGCTCATGGGCTAACAGTAAATGCTGTATTGCAATATTTATGGCACAGCCAGTTAAAACTGTATAGCGGATTGCAGACAACAGTAGTAGGAACTACTGTTTCCGGAAGAAGCTTACCTGTGGATGGTATAGAATCCTCAGCCGGATTGTATATCAATACCTTACCGTTAATTGTTAATCATGAAGACAGTCGTGTCATAGATCGTATCATGGAAATTCAAAACAGGATCAGTGATCTGAATACCCATAGTGACATCAACCTTGCAGAGCTTCACCATGACGGACGTCGTATCTTCAGCAGCTTATTTGTGTATGAAAATTATCCTGTTCCAAAAGGAGAAGGAAGCAATGAACTTGGTTTTATATTCAAAGATTCGGTGGAAAAACTGGATTACCCTCTAGGAATAATGGCTTCAGAACAGGGAGAAAGTGTATTGCTTAAACTGAACTATGAAGGCGCTCTTTTTGAAAACAAAACCATGAAGCAGCTGATGGATGGGATGGAAATTATTCTGAATCAGATTCTTGATAATCCTGAAATGACATCCGATGCCCTTTCTTATATTTCAGAGAGCCAATGGGAGCAGATGCTTACCTGGAATGATACCCAATTGAGCTATCCGTCAGATAAAACAATTCACAGCCTATTTGAAGATCAGGTGTTGAAAACTCCCGATAATATAGCTCTGGTCTATGAAGACGTAAAACTTTCATATCATGAATTGAATGAACGCTCAAACCGCCTGGCCAATTACCTGATCAAAGTTTATGACATTCAGCCGGATGATTTAATCCCTTTATGCCTGGAACGCTCAGAGAATATGCTGATTGGAGTTCTTGCCGTATTGAAGGCCGGAGCAGCGTATGTTCCAATGGATACTTCTTATCCGGCAGAAAGAATAGAATATATCCTGTCAGATACCAAGGCCAAAATTATGCTGGCTCAGGAAAGTACAGCAGAGAAATTACAGGGTATGAATGTAGATGTTATTTCCTTAGATAATACCTCATTCAAGCAAATCATTGAAAAAGAAAATGCATCCAATCCGGTTACAGCTATTAAGCCGGACAATCTTGCCTATGTCATCTACACCAGTGGAACCACGGGACATCCAAAAGGTGTAATGGTAGAACATACAAGTGTAGTGAACCGTATTGTCTGGATGAATGATACCTATCCTTTGGTACCAACAGATAATATCCTGCAGAAAACGCCTTATACATTTGATGTTTCCGTTTGGGAATTATTCTGGGCTCATTTTTATGGGGCATGTATCGTATTTGCACGTCCGGAAGGACATAAAGATCCAGAATACTTAGCTGAAGTTATTCAAAAGACCGATGTGACCATTTTACACTTTGTACCTTCTATGTTAAGTGCCTTTGAGGAAACATTAGACACTAAAGAAGAGTTGCAGGCTATGGTAAAAAGCTTAAGATACATTTTCTGTAGTGGAGAAGCTCTACCATTAAAACAGGTACAGGATGCACGAAGATTAATGAGCCATGCTGAGATTCATAACCTTTACGGGCCAACGGAAGCTACCGTGGATGTTCTGTATTATGACTGTAATGATCCCGCTATTCAGAACGTATTGATTGGGCAGCCGATTGCCAATACAGCAGTATATGTGCTGGACAAATTCTTACATCCGGTTCCTATCGGAGGCGTGGGAGAACTGTACATTGGCGGTGTAGGAGTTGCCAGAGGATATCTGAACAGACCGGAGCTGACGGAAGAACGCTTCATTGCAAATCCATTCCATACAGATAAAGAAAAAGACGAAGAATATAACGGGACCTTATATAAAACAGGAGATTTAGTAAGATGGGTGTCCGGTGGAAACATAGAATATCTGGGTAGAAATGACTTCCAGGTGAAAGTGCGTGGTTTCCGTATCGAACTTGGGGAAATTGAAAATGCTCTGGTAAAATATTCCGATATCCGCCAGGTAGCAGTATTGGCCAAAGAAAATAATGCAGGTGTAAAATATCTCGTAGCCTACTATGTTTCTGATAACGAGTTAAATGATGAACAATTGACTGAATTCCTGTCTGCAACATTACCGGAATATATGGTACCAAACATTTTTGTTCATCTGAAAGCATTACCTGTTACCCTTAATGGAAAACTGGACAGAAAACAGTTACCGGAACCGGAATTAAAAGGAAGTCATGAATATACAGCGCCAGAGAATGAATTGCAGGAAAAACTATGTAAGGTTTATGGTGAAGTATTAGGAATTGAAGCTGAAACGATCAGCATTAATGACGACTTCTTCAGACTAGGCGGAAATAGTATTATGGCAATAAAACTGATCAGTAAGATCAGGCTGGTACTGGAAATGCAGGCTAACGTCGCAATGATATTCAATCATAAAACTGTGGCTTCTTTATCGGCGGCGTTAATGGAAAATATTCAGGAAGATCAGATCACTATTCTTCCTTCACAAGTAGATTCGTTGGAAGATCAACGATTATCTTTTGCCCAGGAAAGACTTTGGTTTATAGAATCCTATGAAGGCGGAAGCAGTGCGTATAACATTCCGATGACGGTTACTTTGAGCAGAAAAACTGATATTCCGGCTTTACATAGAGCTTTAGAAACTGTAATCCAACGTCACGAAGTACTTCGTACATTCATTCTGACTACAGAAAATGGGGTTGGTTATCAGGTGGTAACTGACCTTCTTCCGGAAATCAGAACTATAGAAGCAGGAAACAGAGAAGAACTGGAGGAGCTTGTAAACAGAAGCGCTCATAAGGTATTCCGTCTGGAAGAAGAGATTCCTGTTGCAGTCAATATTTTCAAGTTAGATAATATCAGCTACCTGTCAGTAGTCATTCATCACATTGCTTTTGATGGATGGTCTACCGATATATTCCTGAAAGAAGTGGCTGAAGCTTATCATGCCATTGCCGGAGGAAAACAGCCGGAGCTTCCTGAATTAAATATTCAATACAAGGATTTTGCATTATGGCAGCGAAACTATCTTACAGGAGAACGTCTAGATAACCAGATTAACTATTGGAAAACAAAACTGGATGACTATCAGAGTTTAGATCTTCCGGTAGATTTCCACAGACCGGCTGAGATTTCTTATGATGGAGATACTGCTAGATTTAATATCCCTGAAGCAATGGCGCTTGGATTGAAAGACATTTCTAGAAATCTTGGAGTAAGCTTGTACAATGTCATGTTAAGTGGTTATTATCTAACTCTTTCTACTTATTCAGGACAGGAAGATATTATAGTAGGAAGCCCAATCGCTAACCGTCACTATGCTGGTCTTGAAGACCTTATTGGGTTCTTTGTGAATACATTAGCATTGAGAGAAAAAATTGATCCTCAACAAAATATAAAGGATTTCATTCTGCAGGTGTCAAAATCAGTCACAGAAGCTCAGGCTCATCAGGATCTTCCATTTGAGAAACTGGTGGAAGAACTGGGAGTGGAACAAGATACTTCAAGACATCCGGTGTTCCAGGTGATGTTTGGCCTTCAGACCAGTAATGCTGGAGGTGTTGCAGCTCAGGAAGAGGAGGTTATTTTCCAGCCTTTTGATGGTGACGTAGATTATCAGGCAGCGAAATTTGATCTGACAACAATGATTAACGAAAGTCCTGAAGGAATTCAGATGTCTTTCAACTATGCTACCTCTTTATTTAAAAAAGAGACAATAACCCGTATAGCAAACACTTATCAACACCTGTTGGGCCAGATTGTACAGATTGAAAAATCCAATACAGATCATCTGAAAATAGGAGAGTTATCTCTTCTTTCAGAAACAGAGAACAGACAGATTACAGAGATATGGAATGATAACAGAAAAGCATATCAGGATAAAGCTACAATTCATCAACAATTTGAATATCAGGCTGCCAAAACACCTGATGATATGGCATTGGTATATCAGGATGTTAAACTATCTTACAATGAACTGAACGAAAGAGCAAATCAGTTGTCAAATTATCTCATCAAAGAATACAAGCTTCAGCCTGATGATCTTGTTCCATTATGTCTTGAACGTTCAGAAGATATGCTAGTAGCAATTCTTGCGATATTAAAGGCCGGAGCAGCTTATGTTCCGATGGATCCTTCTTATCCTGCAGATAGAATCAGTCATATTTTAAAAGATACGGGAGCTGAGGTGATTCTTATTCATGAAGAAGTAAAAGACAAATTCAGTGAGGTTTCCTTAGAGGTGAATCTGGTTTTATTGAATGATAAAGCATTAATTGAAGAACTGTCAACAGCAGAGACTCATAATCCTGTTTCCCGTGTAAAGTCAGACAATTTAGCGTATGTGATCTACACCAGTGGAACCACAGGACTTCCTAAAGGAGTAATGATTGAACATAAAGGGGTTATCAATCTGATCGATGCAATGACTGAAGTTCATCAGCTTGAAAAATACAAAAATGTAGGAGTCTATTCCAATTATGTATTTGATGCCTTTGTGTATGAAGTATTCCCGTCTTTATGCAACGGAAATACCCTTTGGTTGTACAGTAATGAGCTTAGAACTTCAGTGAATGAGCTTAATGACTATATTAAAACCAATACCATAGAAGTTTCCTTTATTCCACCAGTCCTGTTGAGGGAAGTTGTGGATAACGGAACAAGTTTACAGTTGATCCATGCAGGAGGAGAAAGTTTCCCGGCGTTGAATAAAAACATCGAAAATATTACCCTTATCAATGAATACGGACCAACAGAAGGAACAGTGTGTGCTACGCTTCATGATTACAAAGAAGATCAAAACCCATTGAATATTGGTAAAGCAATTGCCAATACAACCCTATATGTTCTTGATGCTCAATATCGCCCTGTTCCTGATGGAGCCGTAGGAGAGCTGTACATTGGAGGAGCGGGTGTTGCCAGAGGGTATCTGAACAGACCGGAACTTACTGAAGAACGCTTTATGGTTAATCCATTCCAGACAGCTGATCAGAAAGGAAAAGATGAAAACAGCCGTTTATACAGAACCGGAGATTTAGTACGCAGGCTGGCTAATGGAGAATTGGAGTACATGGGAAGAAACGACTTCCAGGTGAAGATCCGAGGACATAGAATTGAGTTGGGAGAAATTGAAAATACCCTGCTTCAATATCCGGGCATTCGTCAGGCAGCCGTTCTGGTGAAAGAAGACAAAGGAAATATGAAATATCTTGTGGGATATTATGTTTCCAATCCGGTAATTGACCCTCTCCAGCTGTCAGAATTCTTATTGAAATCACTTCCGGAATATATGATTCCTAATGTTTTTGTTCATTTAACAGCTTTACCGTTGACGATTAATGGTAAACTGGACAGAAGACAGCTTCCAGAACCTGAATTTACAGGCGTATCAGAATATGCAGCTCCGGAAAATGAGCTTCAAAGACAGATTGCAGTAATTTATGGAGAAGTATTAGGTCTTGATGCTGAATCTATCAGTATTCATGATGATTTCTTCAGAGTAGGTGGAAACAGCATTATGGCGATAAAACTGATTAGCAGAATACAGCTGGTATTGGATGTAAAAGTGAAGATTGTAGATGTTTTCAAAGAAAGAACCATCAGTAAGCTGGCGGCTCTTATTACAAAATTCGGTAAAGAATACAGAACAGTATCCATCCTGAATGCAGTCAATAACAATCCGAATATATTCTTTATCCATCCAGGAAACGGAGGAAGTGAAGTATATCAGTCCCTCGCAGAACAACTGAAAACCAGCTATGACTGCTATGGCGTGGATTCTTATAACCTCTATCATGAAGAAAAGATTGATAACCTGAATAAACTGGCAGGATATTACCTGGATCACATCATTCAGATACAGGAAGAGACCCAGCAGGAAGAATATATTTTACTGGGATGGTCTCTGGGTGGAACCATTGCGCTGGAAATAGCTTCTCAACTGGAAAAACGAGGATGCAAGAAGATTAAAGTCTATCTGCTGGATACCATTTTCTATGCCTCAGATCAAAAATTAGTCAACTTCCTTTCATTCCCTTCCGATGAAGAATTGAGCAGCAAATTGGAAGTTCCTGTAGATCACAGCCATTTTATTGCTACAAAAAGCTTTATGTCGGCAGAGTTTACCATTGCAAGAGAACACATTTCTAATAGCCTTGGTTTTACAAAAGTGGTCTTATTAAAAGCAATGTTGGGCGGAGAAGGATTTGACGAATCATTTAATAATTATATGATGAATTGTACCTATAACAATGTAGACTCAGTCATAGAAAATCAGGAACTGTTATCAGTATATCCTGTGGAAGCTGCACACCAGTTTATGTTAGAAAAAGAAGAACAGATCATCGATATCATTAATAAAACAGTTGGAAAATAAAACAGGATGGGAGATCATTTTCTCCCATGCTTTTATGTAGAACTATAAAAGGAAACCCCCATGAACAGAACAAAATCATCAAAACCACAGATATTTTTATTGCACTATGCCGGCGGAGACAGGAATTCCTTCCGTCCTTTAATAGAAGGGCTGCAATCCCATTTTCAGGTAGAAACTCCGGAACTTCCGGGAAGAGGTGACCGGATGGCAGAGCCTCCTTTAAAAAATAAACAGGAAGCCATTGCTGATGTATTGGAACAGATACAACGGGTAAGACAGAAAGATGTTCCGTATTTGATCTATGGCCACAGTATGGGAGCGATATTGGGGCTGGAAATTTGTCATGCGATGGAAAAAGAGAGTGATGGTCCCGTACATTTTGTTGCTACAGGGTATCCGGGCCCCGGAATAAAAAATACACCTCCTATTGCAGACCTTCCCAAAACCGAATTCTTTGCAGAAGTAAGAAAACTGGGTGGGATTTCCGATGAGGTAATGCAATATGAGGAATTATTAGACTTTTTTGAGCCCGTATTGAGAAGTGATTTTGGACTTTTGGAGAACAAAAGCAATCAGATTCCCGATATAAAAATACAGACACCCATTTATGCCATAATGGGGAAAAGTGAAAAATATGCACTGAATATAAGAAACTGGGCCAACTACACGGAAGCAGAATGTGAATGCCAGATTGTTAACGGAAACCATTTCTTTATCAATCAGAATTTCAACTATCTGTCGCAGGTCATTAAAAATCTTATGAATACTGCAACAGCTAAATGATAAAATATCATACTCACCCATAAAGCAAATCTATGCCTGGAAAAAAAGAACACGCGCTAACCTTTATCTATATCACAGTACTGATTGATATTATTGGAATAGGAATTATCGGGCCGGTATTGCCTACCCTGATTACAAAACTGTCCAACGCAGACAACATAAGTATTACGGCTCAGTATATCGGCTGGTTTATATCCGTATATGCTTTAATGCAGTTTTTGTTTGCACCGGTTTTAGGAGGGCTAAGCGATAGATATGGACGCAGACCCGTACTTTTATGCTCATTATTAGGACTTGGAATTGATTATCTCATTCTTGCGCTGGCACCTGATATTGCATGGCTGTTTGTAGGAAGGGTCATCAATGGAATTATGGGCTCCAGTATGACAACAGCAGCAGCGTACATCTCAGACGTCAGTACCCCTGAAAAAAGAGGACAATATTTTGGAATCATGAGTGCCGTTGCTGGGGTAGGAATGATTATTGGGCCACTTATTGGTGGAGTTCTCGGACAATATGGAGAAAGAATCCCCTTTTATGCTGCCGCCGGATTAAGCTTACTTAATCTTGTTTATGGCTTTTTTGTGCTCCCGGAATCATTATCAGAAAGCAATCGCCGCCCGTTTTCCTGGAAAACCGCCAACCCGATTGGAGTCATGAAAAGCCTGGATAAGAAAATACTGGCCCCTGCATTTATCATTGCCTTTATTTTGATTGCTTTAGCAGGACATTCTGTACAAAGTTCCTGGAGTGTATATGTGATGGATAAATTTAATTGGAAAGAAGATATGATAGGCTATTCAATGGGGTTTTTGGGGCTGCTGATGGTGATCTTTCAGGGTGGTTTGATTGGGCTGTTTATCAATAAATTAGGGCAGAGGAAATCTGTCATTATTTTCCTGGCGTTCTTTTGTCTGAGTATGCTGTTATTCGGGATTGCTAATAAAGGCTGGATGATGTTTGTTGTCATAGCGATTTATGCCCTCGGAGGAATGGCATCCCCAATACTTCAGGCCATGATTTCCTCAAAAGTTCCGGATAATAAACAGGGATTATTACAGGGCGGACTTACCAGTGTTCTCAGCTTAACCTCTATTTTCGGGCCATTGCTGATGACATGGATATTTGCTTATTTTACCTCTCCCCGGTCACCCGTTTCTTACAGCGGTGCACCTTTTATTTTTGGAGCTATTTTAGCCGTAATTGGTAGCTTTTGTATATACATAGCTATGAAAAAAGACAAGGAATTGAAGTAAAAAATCAAGCAAATGAAAGATAATCAGTTGTTTATTCTATGAAAGAACACTTTGATGATCCATTCGTTTCATCAAATCAACGGAGTTGATTTCATCTTTGCCTCCTAAAGTCTAAAGTCTACGGAATCAAAATAAAAACTTTGCGTCTAAAAAAATTATAGAGTACCATTATTTAGCAATAATAGACAATAGAAATGCACTTAAGATCAATACCTTTGTGATTCTACATCTTTTTATTTTGGAAGAATATAAAAAACGGATTGTAAAAATTATACAATATATTGATGCAAATCTTGACGCTGACCTCTCTCTTGAAAAAATTGCAGAGATCAGTGCCTATTCTCCGTTTCATTTTCACAGAATATTCAAGCTGATAACAGGAGAGACTCTTCAGAATTTTATTATCAGAAAAAAAATAGAAAAAAGCGCTTTTTTTCTGGCAGTAAAGAAAGAGATGGAAATTAAGGAAATCTATCTTGATCTTGGATTTTCCAATCACTCTGTTTTCAGCAAAACCTTTAAAAAATACTACGGATTGCCACCATCCGAATTTCGCAGAACAGCTCCCAAAGCATTTCACAAGATTTTACAAACACAAAGCAAGAACGGACAAATTGATACGGTTTTCAGCGAATACATTTGCACTATTGAAAACCTGTTAAATTGGACAGCAATGAATTTAAAAATTGAAGTAAAAGAAATGCCGGAAATGAATCTGGCAGCAGTAATGAGCCTTGGAATTGCGAATGTAGAACATTCTTATAATGTGCTGATAGACTGGGCAAAGAAGAAACATCTGTTTACACGGGAAGAGGTGAAAATGATCTCTGTGTATCATGACAGCTTTAAAGTAACCCCTCCCGATAAGGTCAGGATTCATGCCTGTATGCTTTTGGATGAAAAGTCAGAAGAACCAACAGGGGAAGTTTTTTCAGAAACTATAGAAGCTGGAAAATTTATTGTAGGAAGCGGTGAGGTTACCCTTAACGATTTTGAACAATGCTGGGTATCATTGTTTTTATGGATGAATGAACATAACTATTCTACAAGAAGAACTTTTCCGTTTGAGATCTATCATTCCAACTTTAAAGAACATCCGGAGGGAAAAATGATCGTGGACTTCTGTATCCCCATTCAGTAGTTAATACTGAATGTTTTAAACCGGAAGTAATGAAGATAATGGATATTAGTTATTATGACCAAAAGTAACTTCCAGCCTCCTTTCTTCCAGCGCCCAGCATTTTTTACCATTCAGTAACTAAAGAATGCCTTTCAGTAATATTTTTTTTACAGAAGGGCATTTGTCATAGTATTTTTGATCCAGAAATAATAACCATGAAAACACAAGGACATAAAATATTCTTCCTGATAGCTCTCACAACCTTTGCCCTGGGATATTCCCAGATAAAGATATCAGGAAAGGTAACCTATAAAAATAAAGGAATAAGTGAAGTAAATATTACCTTAAAAGATACTTATGACGGAGCAACCACAGACGCGCAGGGCAATTTCTCCTTCGAAACTTCAGAAAAAGGAAGCCATAAAATAACTTTTACCCATCCTAAATATGAAGACATTGAAAAAGAGATTGGTATTGAAAATCAGGATATAATAATTAATGCAGATCTTAAAGAGCAAATCAGTGAAATAGATGCCGTAGTGGTTTCTGCAGGTTCTATAGAAGCCAGTGACAGAAAGAGAGCAACGGCCTTGCTTAGTCCTCTTGATATTTATACCACTGCCGGGGCAGACGGACAGATAACATCGGCTTTAACCTATCTCCCTGGTGTGCAGAAAGTAGGAGAGTCTGAAGGTCTTTTCATCAGAGGAGGAACAGCTTCTGAATCCAAAATTTTTATGGATGGAAGTCTTATTAATAATTACTTTTCGAACTCTGTTCCTGGAATTGCAGGAAGAGATCAGTTCAATACTTCTCTTTTTAAAGGAAATATTTTTTCAAGTGGTGGATATTCAGCGTTGTACGGTCAGGCTCTTTCAGGAGCTTTAATGTTGGAAAGTGTTGATCTGCCGGATCAAAGTTCTTATAACTTCGGGGTTTCTCCTATTTTTCTGAGCGGTGGATTTCAAAAACTGGGAGAACAAAAAAATTATTCATACGGTGCCTCTCTGGGCTATTCTCTTCTGAGTCTTATGCAGAATGTTTTCCATTTTAATACAGACTTTATTGATGCTCCACAGGGGCTGAACGGAGATGTTAATTTTAGATTCAAAACAAAATCAGGTGGTTTTTTTAAATATTACGGAATGTTTAACTCCAATAAAATGGGTGTAAAAACAGAAAGTCTGGAACCGGAATATGAGTTTGGGCTTGTGAGGTTAAAAGGTAAAACGATGTATCATAATCTCTCTTTCAGACAAAAATTCGGAAAATATCTTCTGAATGTAGGAGGTTCTTACTCTTATAACCAGTCAGATCTTAATTTTTCTACAGAGACCAATGAGATAGAAGATAATCACACAAAATTGCTGACTGATGGAAATTATGTGAATTTTAAAACGGTTCTTGAAAGAAAAATCAACAGAATCAGTGCTGTAAGAGGTGGTTTTGAACTGAATAATACTAATGAAAACCTGAACTTTGAAACTGTTCAGAAAAATTATAAGGATTTGATTTCCTCTGCATTCATAGAAACGGACCTGGGATTTAGCAATGCACTGTCTGCAAAGATCGGAGTAAGAGCAGAAAACTCATCTTATTTGGGTAAAAGTAATATAGCTCCCCGTTTTGCACTGGCATACCGACTTTCCGATAAATGGACTACCAATATAGCTTATGGAATCTTCTACCAGAATCCGGAAAGCAAGTATATCAATGGGCCGGCAGCTCTTGATTTTCAGAAATCACAGCATTATATTTTCCAGCTTTTGAGAAGCTCAGAAGGAAGAAGCCTGCGTTTTGAAGCTTTTTACAAAGAGTATGATCAGCTTATTAAAACCTATAGTATTCTGCCTGGAAAACAACAGAACCAACAGATTCAGACCGCTCTGAATAATGATGGATACGGATATGCAAAAGGCCTGGAATTGTTTTGGAGAGACAATAAAAAGACATTCAAAAATATAGATTACTGGGTAACGTATTCCTTTTTAGATTCAAAAAGAGATTTTATCAATTATCCCGTAAGTCTGAAACCCGGTTTTGCCGCAGAACATACACTTTCGGCAGTGGTGAAAAGATTCATTCCGGAATGGAAACTGGGCGTAAATTTATCCTATACCTATGCTAAAGGCCGCCCATACTATGATATTGCTACAGAGCTTAAAAATGGAGAAGCCGTTAACTATACAAGAAATGAAGGCAGGCTTAAAGATTACAATGCTTTGAATATTAGCTTTAATTATGTTCCCAGTATCGGAAAAAAAGATGCAAAATCATTTACTGTCTTTGTTTTGAGTATTTCAAACGTTCTTGGATCTAAAAATGTATACGGATACAATTTTTCAACCAACGGATCAAGAAGTTCAGCAGTAGTTCCTCCAGTAAATACTTTTGTCTTTGTAGGGGCCTTTTTCAGTTTTGGAGTCGATAAAACAGAAGATGCCATCAATAATAACTTATAAAAACATAACTTCGAATAAATAATTAACCAACTTTAAAATTTGATATCATGAAAAAATACCTTTTAAGTTTTGCTTTAGTTTTAATGAGCTTAACTGCTTTTGCACAGACAGATTATGAAAAAGTAATGGCTGAAAAAATTGCAAAAATAGAAACCTGTAAAACCCCTGAAGATTTTCAGACACTGTCTAATGATTTCCAAAGAATAGGAAGTAAAGAAAGTTCGCAGTGGTTACCTCCATATTATGCTGCATTTTCTCAAATCCAAAAAGGAAGAGTGATGATGAGAAACGGCAATACTCAGGATCTGGATGGGGTGGCAGCACAGGCTGAAAAATATCTTGGTACCGCACAAAGTCTTGCCGGAGCAGATAATGCCGAGATTCACCTGTTGAAAAAGATGGCTTATTCTTTAAGAATGATGGTTAATCCGCAGCAACGTTTCATGACAGATGGAGCAAGAGCTTCAGAAGAACTCAGCAGAGCCGAAAAATTAGATCCTTCAAATCCGAGAATTACCCTTATTAAAGCTGAAGATATCTATTTTACACCCGAGCAGTACGGAGGAAGCAAAAGCAAAGGGGTAGAAATGTTTAAAGAAGCAATCACAAAATTT
The DNA here is from genome assembly GCF_024810195.1 of Chryseobacterium sp. BIGb0232. NCBI lineage: Bacteria > Pseudomonadati > Bacteroidota > Flavobacteriia > Flavobacteriales > Weeksellaceae > Chryseobacterium > Chryseobacterium sp. BIGb0232. The sequence goes on along the minus strand of NZ_JANUEH010000010.1, from coordinate 204,335 downwards.
AATGCATATAAGTCTAAAACGTCTCTGGATCCGAATTGGGGAAGAGGAGAAGCAGAATACTTTATGAGTTTACCAACAGAAAATAAAAAATAATCTAATAGAGACTCCCAATAAGTCAAAAAATAAGACTTTGTAGTCTAATTATGAAAAAAGCACCCTACCGCAAAGGTGCTTTTTTAATGTTTTTATACAAAAGAAAGGGTTATTTTCATTAAAATATTTGTTTTTCAATGAATAATTTATTGGGTAATATTTTTTGATTATTGAATTGTTAATTTGCCATCCGGGACACTCTATTGAGATATACCATTCAGGGATAAAAATGAACCCTTCGGTAAGAAATAGTTTTTGGTACCTATAATAAAAGCTAATTTTGAATCAAGAAAACGAATCATGAAGCGTAAAGATATTATAACAATGTTTTGGATCTCATTCATCGTCTCTATGTTTTTCTTTTTTGCCTTTACAGGAGAGAAAAATCTGGAAAACTTTGGACTTACTATTCTCATCTCATTATTGTATACCGTTGTGTTGGGAGGAGGAAATGGATTTTTGAATAATTTTCTCAACAAAAGATTTCCCTGGTCTGATGAAACCTCCAAAAGAGCAGTAATAAGTATTGTTTCCGTTATTGTTGTTAATATTATATTAGTCTATTTCTGTAATTATATTAATTTTATATTGATTCAGAAAGGAGCAACTACAGAAGAGTATTTTTCAGGGAAATATAATCTTGCCAATTGGTTTACCATCAATATAGCATTGCTTATTTCGGCCTTTCTTCATGCGAAAAGCTTTATGCAGGAACTGAAGAAGACTTCCAGAAAAGAAGTGGTGGAGCAGAAATTGATCGCAAAATCAGCCAATGCACAGTTTGAAAGTTTAAAAAACCAGCTGGATCCTCATTTCCTTTTTAATTCTTTAAATGTTCTGAGCTCTCTGATTGATGAAAATCCTCATCAGGCACAGAAGTTTACAGCTTCAATGTCAAAGATTTACCGGTATGTACTTGAACAGAAAGATAAAGAGCTGGTTACAGTGGAGGATGAAATAGAATTTGCCAAAACCTATTGTGATCTTTTAAAAACAAGATTCGAAGACAGTGTTGATTTTATTTTTGATGTTAAAAAAGAAGACTTCCGGAAATATGTAGTGCCTTTGTCACTGCAGCTATTGTTGGAAAACTGTATCAAACACAATTTTGCCACCTCTTCAAAGCCATTGATCATCAGAGTTTTTTCAGAAAATGATATCCTTTGCATTGAGAATAATTTACAGGTAAGGGAGCAGATCAAAGAAAGTTCCGGAATAGGATTGGCTAATATTGTGCAACGTTATTCTCTGCTTACTAAAAGGAATGTTTTCATAGAAAAGGCAGAAGATTATTTTAAAGTAAAACTTCCGATGTTGGCCAGTAAACCCAATATTGTCAGTGAACAGCCGGATAATGATCTTAAAGCTTATAAAAAAGCACAGAAGAGAATGAAAGAGATCAAAGATTTTTATATCAACCTGATTTCTTACTGTATTGTGATTCCCTTTTTGATCTTTATTAATTTTTTTACCAAAAGCACATTCCATTGGTTTTGGTTTCCGGTATTTGGCTGGGGAATTGGGGTAGCCACTCATGCATTTCAGGTGTTTGGAGTTGGAGAATCCTGGCAGGAAAAGAAGATTCGTGAAATTATGAATAATCAAAAAAATAATAACGATGGAAACATTTGACGAAAATGATATTCAATATCAGAAAGCTAAAAGATATGTTGAGAAATTAAGAGGCTTTTATGCCCATCTGTTTGTCTATATTGCCGTGAATGCAATGATTGTTTTTTACAATTATAACCAGCTGAAACCCGGAGAAAGCTATTTTCAGTTCAAAAATTTCTTTACGTTTACTTTCTGGGGAATCGGACTTGTAACCCACGCAGCAGTCGTTTTTTTATCAAAAAACAGCTATCTGCATACCTGGGAAGAGAAAAAGATCCGTCAGCTGATGAAAAAAGAGAAAAGAGATCTGTAAGATCAGCAAACCTACAGAATAACCAAACTGTCAGATTGCTGAAATAACAGATGATTTTCGTTCATATTTTGAATAAACCTTCTAATATCAATCGAAATGACTGCTTTACACACCCTATATGTAATTTCCATGGTTGCATGGTTTTTAAGCGAGTTTTTTTATAAAAACATGCTGAAATCCGGTAAAGACGATAAAAAAGACAAAGATAAATCTACCCTTAATATTCTTTGGCTGGCCATTCCTTTTTCAATTGCCGCAGCCGTAATGATTTCCAATTTATCAACACTGCCGATAGCTCATGGAAACTGGATCATGTATGTAGGAGAGACCTTCATTCTTATCGGTATTATTTTCAGGTTTATTATTATCAGATCTTTAGGGAGATATTTTACCGTAGATGTTACCATTAAAGAAGATCACAAAATAAAAAAAGAAGGGTTTTATAAATACCTGAGACATCCCTCTTATGCATTTTCTCTACTGACGTCCCTTGGATTGGGGCTCTATCTTAATAACTGGATGTCCCTGGTTTTTGCTTTTATACCTCCGTTTTTAGCCTTTGCTTACAGAATTAAAATTGAAGAACAGGCTCTTGTAGAACAGTTCGGGGGGGAATACATTACCTACAGAAAGAATACGAAGAAATTGATTCCATTTATTTTCTAAAGTTTAAAAAGTTCTTTTTTACCATTCAGGAAGCTTAATCTACCGTTCGGTAATATAAAATTGATTTGAGGCTCTTTTCCGACATACATTTGAATCAAGAAAAAGACAAATCAACCTTTAAAAAAAACAATTATGGAAACTTTTAATAAAGAAACAACTGCTTACGAAAGAGCATCAAAAAGAGTAAAAGAACTTAAAGAATTTTACGGGAATATTACTTCTTACTGTATTGTGATTTCCTTTTTAGCTTTTCTAAATCTTATAACATCTCCGGGATATTTATGGTTTTTATGGCCCATGCTTGGATGGGGAATCGGAATTGCATTTCACGCTGTAAATGTATTTGGAATCGGCAAAAGCTGGGAAGAAAAGAAAATAAAAGAGCTGATGGCTGAAGAGAAAGGAAAAATTAAAACATTATAATACCATAAAAAAAACAATAGATCATGAATTATAATACAGCATACAACAGAGTTCAGCAATTGAAAAAGTTTTATAAAAACCTGATGTGGTTTGGCATTATATCCCTAATTATTCTAGGAGACGATTGGTTTAATGATGAACTGCGTTACCAGATATTTGGCGGGCATTTATTTTTAGGGATCTGGGCATTGATTCTGATAATGAAAGCCACTTCATTATTTATTTTTAATGGTGAATGGGAAAAGGAAATTATAGAAAAAGAAGTGGGGAAAAATAAAAAAACAATAGATCTTTAAACCTGACTATTTTTTATCTAATTTTATTTGCCAAATTTTAAGAATAAAACTATCAACTTAATGATCAAAACCGTTATTATCGAAGATGAAAAACCTGCTTCAAGGAAATTAGAAAGAATGTTGAGTCATTTCTCTGATATTGAGGTGGTTGCTAAAATAGAATCAGTAGAAGAGGGGGTAGCCTGGTTTTCTGAAAACGAGCACCCACAGCTGATCTTTTCAGATATTGTTCTTGGAGACGGATTGTCATTCGATATCTTTGAAAAAGTACCTACCAAAGGCTTTATTATTTACACGACAGCATTTGATCAGTATACTTTAAAAGCTTTTAAATTAAACAGTATCGATTATCTGCTGAAACCAATTCTTGAAGAAGATCTTTCAGGAGCTGTAGAGAAGTTTAAATCATTCATCCCCTCCAATAATGACATTGGATCCCAGGATATCAAGCAACTGATCAGAAAAGAAAAATCTGTTCTTTCAAGGGTTTTAGTGAAAATTGGTTATAACCTGAAAATTGTCCAGACCCATGAAATAAGTTGTTTTTTCAGTGAAAATAAGATCGTTTATCTTCAGACTGAAGACCGTTCTTATCCATCAGATTTTACCCTGGATGAACTCGAAGATATTCTGGATGAGAAAAAGTTTTTTCGGGTTAACAGGCAGTTTATCATCAATTCTGATTATATCAGAAATATCCATACCTCACCCTATTATAAAGTAGACCTTGAATTTCAGCCTCAGGAAGAAATTACCATAAGCCGGGACCGTGTCAAAGACTTTAAAGACTGGCTTGTAAGCTAACTCTAAAAAACTTAACCATGGAACTTATATTATTTCTTTTCAAGCTCTTTCTCTCCATTTTCTAGCATGATTATCGGGTATAAAAATCACTGGCAGATTTTGTGAACTGATGAAAAGCCGCTGTTATTTCAGTCTTATGCTTGTGAGTCAGCGGAAAAGGAACCATATGGGAATACTCAAATGGGAAATCCTTAATTTCAACCTCCACATTGATATTTCTGTAGCCTCCCTGTAGTGTATTTAAGGCTTCCATAGGTGGAGCAACGCTATCTTTTTCCAATACATAAGCCTTTATCTGGGATTGGATCTCATGAATTCTTTCCTCTCTTTCCCTTTGAAAATAATTGTAACGGAGCATCTTTTTAAACCAGCTTTCCTGCGGGTGGAGATCATCATCCTGATAATGCTTAAGCCTGTGATCAAACTTAAAATCAGAGCTTAGCAATTCTGTAAATACAGCCTGCATTTTAATCGTAGCCTGAGAATCCATGATGTATTTCGAAATCGGAAACATCCGGTCAATAGTCATGCCCCCACAAAAACAAAAAACTCTGGATTGAGTGAAAAAGCTATATGGATCAGTCATTTTAATGATCATAGAGAGGAAAGAGCCTATGGAATATCCAAAAAGATCAAGGCTTGCATTCTGCGCAATGCTCTTGATTTTATCAGCTTTAATATCTTTTACTACTTCGATGATATCAGAATAAGTCTGCAGTCCTGACCAGAAAATCCTCTGGGGATGCGCTTCCAATCTGGAACTTGTTGCAGCATTTACATATGAAAAATGAGTGTTTTCAGGATATTTTTCCTTTCTGAACTTTACAATCTCTGTCATCTGATGACGGTCACTCCAGATCGCCTCCGCCCGGTCCATGTGAAAGGCAATAGGAAAAAGCATGACTGCTTTACGGGTCTTCTGAGCCAATTCATAAGCCCATGGGAGGTACTTATCCCATTTCTTTTCATTAAGCCCATGGAAAAAGATGATACAGCCGTCAGCTGTTTCTATATCAGCCCTTTTAAGAATATGATACTCAAATTTTTTATTGCATTCAATATCAAAATCTTTAATGTCTATCGAAGGTTGATCATATACCGGATAGGCATTTTCATTAATTTTCAGGGGCTGATGATGGGTAGGGCAATCCTGATTATCCGAGCCATGAAGCAGGTCCGAAGCTCTGGATTCAAAAGAAATAGATTCAATAGTAACGTTTAAGTCTCCGATTTCCACCACCTCTTTTCCGGAATCAAAATGATTTTTCAAAACTTCATACAATTCATAATATTCCATAGCAAGATGATTGAAGGTTCATATTTAGAACTATGAAATTATGTAATTATTATGGTAAAGGATTGATATATAAAGGATAAATGTATTCCAGGCATAAGATCCGTACAATAAACCCGAAACGGCTCTGCTTCGGGTAGATCTGGTGAATAGATCGTAACTTTATTCTTTTTTCTTTTCATCAGCAATGGTTCCATATTGCTGAACCATGACAGAAGTAAGTGCTGCAAGGATCAGACAGATAAAAAGATCAGATTTTTCCGGATGATAGATGGCCTGGTAAATATTATAGCCTAACAGCATAGACACAACAAAGATCAGAACGGTGTTGGCTGATGCATACTGATTGTGGGTAGTAGTTTTCATAATGATTTTTTTATTGTTATTTACCGGGTAAGTATGACAATTCAAAAAACGTTACAGAAAAATTAAAAAAATAAAAATCTTCATTCTCATATCCCGAAACCCATACCTCTTCTACCTGTAATCAATTCTGTTAGAGTCAGTATCCTCAAGTTGTTTAAGAATAGAGTCCGGAATTTCATCACTGTCGATGGGGAAGCTGATGGAATCGGAAATAAAATTTTTCCGGTCTGCTTTCCGGAAGATTTCAAACAAGGCAATAGGCTCCTGGTTAAAACTTATGCAGGTGCTGATGAAATGGAGCTCGTGAAGCTTATAGTCTGGGTTTTTAAGCTTTTCTTTGCTGTCTTTTATCCTTGAAATAAAATGCCTTTGTCGGATAAAAGTATTGCTGTTCATAATGATAAAAACATAATCGGAGTAAGCGGTAACCTTTCCGAAATATTTGTGATGATCTCCACCGCTCCTTTCTATAAAATATTCTCCTGTAGTTTCAGACTTGTAAATTTCCATCGCTGAACGCCAGATCCGGTCTTCTTTGGCCTGTGTAGGATTTTCCGGAAGATTTCTGTTATAAGAATACCAGCAGCCTGCCAAACGTTCTAGCAGAGCTGTATTCAGATTCACTTTATCCATATCAATTTTAAGGTCATTGAAATTGAAAAGCTCCGTATTGGAGTTGATGAAATCAATATAATTTGAATAGCCTAAAGCTTTCACAATCTGGCTTAATTTGGCAAGATTAGGCCGGCTTAAGAGTGCATTTTCATTCTGATTGAATTTCTTCAGCTTGTTAATTATCAGGTGTTCATAGAGATAATTGGTTCCCAAAAGGTCAGGATTCTTCTTTATTTCCTTTTCTGAATGCTCCTGAATGATAAGGTCATTAAGTTCAGCACAGATATAAGACCATTCGGTTTTGGTCACATCTTCCCAATGGTTTTTCTTTAAAAAATGCTGACTCAAGAAATTCATCAGCTTCTCAAGATGCAGAATATCTTCCTTTTTCATACTTTGATTTTGTAAGACTAATTTAAGATTTTTATCAAACCAAATAAGATTTTTGAAAGATTTTTATATTTTAAAATCCATTGATATTTGAGTAGAAAAACAAAAGAAAAAACAATGGAAACAAGAATGATTTTAAAAGATGAGTCCCTTTGGACTAGGATTCAAGGATTTTCACTGGATGCTTCCGATGCTGATTTTCCTTTTTCGAAAAAGCTGGCAAAAGAAGAGAACTGGAGCCTGGATTTTACCAGAAAAGCTATCGAAGAGTACAAAAAATTTGTCTACCTCTGCTGTATCCTTCCCAAAGGGGCTTCCCCAAGTGAAATCGTAGATAAAGTCTGGCATATGCATTTGATCTACACTCAGAATTATTGGGAAGAGTTTTGCCCGGATATTTTAAAAAGACCCTTACATCATCATCCTTCAAAAGGAGGTTTTAATGAAAAAAAGAAGCATCATCATTGGTTTTCAATGACTTTGAAAAATTATAAAGATGTCTTCCAGTCTGATGCTCCTCAGGATATTTGGTTCAATGGGGATGCGATTGAAAATAAAAAAGGTAAGTCACGAATGTGGAAATGGATTCCGTTCCTGATGGTAATCTTAACGCTGAGTTCCTGCCTTGGAGAGGTGATAACTACTATTGGTTCTATCTTCCTTTCCTTCGTAGGAATTGTCTTTTTGGGAGGTGTTATATCTGCTATAACAAGTACTAAAGATAAAAAAGATGGCAATTCTGACTTAAATAGTAATGGAGGCAGCTGCAGCGGAGGCAGCAGTTGTAGTGGAGGAAGTAGCTGTGGCGGTGGTTGCGGTGGAGGCTGCGGTGGTTGTGGCGGTTAAAAAATGAATAATTTAAAATAGTAATGAATTATGAAAAAGCTAATCATCCATTCTGTCCCGGTTGTAATAAGTGGTCTATGGCTTGTTACTGAATGTAAAACATTCAATCCGATTACCCTAAAAGGGCCTGATTTTTTAAAATTCTACCTGATCCTGGTTCTTGGATTCTATCTCTCCGTTTTTATTCTGAAATTATTTGCAGAAAGAGCTTCACAGATTACATTTTATTTTCTAATACTAATTGGCGGTTTGGGAATTGTCAAACTGATCCGGGGAATTATATTAGGAAAACCTGTTGGATTCTTAATTATGATCTTGATTGTGGAACTGATTGTAATACTTTTGTTAACAACGTTTCCACCCAAAGATGAGTTCAGAAAATAATTCCAAAAACAAACCCGAAACAGAAAATGCTTCGGGCTTGATGATATCATTAAGTATTGATGTTAATATAATCTGGCTGCTAAGAAATTACACCACTTCCAATCAGCTCTTCATCAATATACCATGAAGCGAACTGTCCTTCAGCGATGGCAGATTGCGGATCTTCAAATTCAACATAAAAATCATTTTCAAACTGGTAAAGATTTGCTTTCTGCAAAGACTGTCTGTATCTGAATCTGGCCATTACTTCCATAGATTCCCCACTTTGAAGTCTCATATCCTCACGTACCCAATGAAGTTCAGACTTGTCTATTTTTAATGCTTTTTTGTATAGTCCTGGGAAATGGCTTCCTTCTCCTACGAAAATAATATTGTTTTCCATGTCTCTGGAAACAATGAAACAGCTTTCTTTATGGCCGCCAATTCCTAATCCTCTACTTTGTCCGATCGTGAAAAATTGAGCACCCTGATGTTTCCCAATAACTTTTCCGTCAGCTTTTTTATAATTGATCTTTCTGGATAAGAAGCTAAGTTCTTCTTCCTTGGTTGAAAACTCAGGAGCTACTTCAGCAAATAAAGGGGAATCTTTGAAAATTTCTACGATTTCTCCCTCGTTTGGCTTCAGTTGCTGTTGCAGAAACTGAGGTAAGCTAACCTTTCCAATAAAACATAATCCCTGGGAATCCTTTTTATCAGCCGTTACCAACCCGATTTCTTTTGCAATTTCTCTAACCTGAGGTTTGGTAAGTTCACCGATGGGGAATAAAGCTTTTGACAATTGATCCTGGCTTAGCTGGCAAAGGAAATAGGACTGATCCTTATTATTATCCTTTCCTGCCAAAAGATGGAAGATTTCTTTTCCATTCTCATCAATAGTAGAATCTACTCTTGCATAATGCCCTGTAGCTACCTTATCAGCGCCTAAAGACATGGCTGTCTTCATAAAAACATCAAATTTGACTTCTCTGTTACATAAAACATCAGGATTCGGAGTTCTTCCTTTCTGATATTCATCGAACATATAATCAACGATACGTTCCTTATAAAGTTCACTCATATCAATTACCTGGAAAGGAATTCCAAGTTTTTGAGCCACCATAAGGGCGTCATTGCTGTCCTCAATCCATGGACATTCATCTTCTAATGTTACCGAAGCATCATTCCAGTTTCTCATAAACAAAGCCACTACTTCATGACCTTGCTGTTGTAGCAAATGTGCTGTAACACTTGAATCTACACCTCCGGAGAGGCCTACTACTACTTTCATTGTATTTCAATTTTACGAAACTCTTAACGGGAGTTCTTAGTTTGACGCGGCAAAAATACAACTAAATAAATTCGTAAAAAAACCATAATTTTAAACATTGATAAAAACGATGTTAATATAAAAACACCATTAATAACGTTTTTTGAATGGTGAGCACAGACAAAAATGTGTTTACTTATACCTTACCTTAGAACAAAATAAAATATTTAATATGAAAAAGTTTATTATTTCCATGATGCTGATCGTTTCGGGATCTGCATTTTCCCAGGTTTCAATAGGTGCTCCGGTGCAGGAAAGCAATAAATGGACCTTTGGTGGAGGGATAGGTCTTGGATTCGGAAGTAACAGTTCATTTTATCTGCAGGCGTCTCCAAGAGTAGGATACCGCCTTACCGAAGATCTTGAAGCTGGAGCTGTGGGAAGTGTTTCCTGGCAGACCTCAGATTATTATAGATCCACGATGTTTGGAATAGGACCCTTCGCTAATTATTATATTGCACGTTCGTTTTATTTAAGTGCAAACTTCCAGCATTACTTCATCAATTATAAAGATAAATATTACGATTATAAATACAACCGGGAAGAAAATGCATTATATCTTGGTGGCGGATATATGCAGAGAATCGGGAATAATTCTTTTATGCAGATTGGGTTGATGTACAACGTCCTTTGGAAAGAAAATTCAAGCGTATTTTCAAATGGTTTGGTCCCGAATATCGGATTTGTGGTGGGACTTTAAATAAAATTAAAAAAAGTAATGATATCAGAATAAGAACTCCGTTTTTTCGGAGTTTTTTTATGGATTAATGAAAAATAAAAAGAGTGTTTTTTGTTTCTGATTTCGAATATTATTCATTTTTCTGATCTCATGTTCACATTTTAGAAGCATAAAAGTTGAGTGAAATCAAGGTTTTTTTCGTTTTAAAGGGAAATATTGCAAAAAAAATTAAAATGCAATTGATTAAATTTCAATAATGTAAGTGCTTATTAATTCACAAAGTGGTTAATTATTTTAAAAAACACTTTGTGAACGCCCTATTTTTGCTAGTTTTACCCGATTTTTAAAAAAAATATGAAGAAAACTAAAAACCTATTTTACCTCCTATTATTAGTAGTAGGAGTAACCTCTTGTAAACAAGAAGAATTACTTGAAAGGGGAGATCAGCAAAAAGAATTCAGTCTTTTTCGATATGAAAACGAGAAACAGTCCAAAAGTTCTCAGGGAAGCTCATCGCTAGGGAGAGCTTATGCTTTAGATTTCCTGCAGGCCTTTTACTCTTATGATTTATTACATAGCACAAATTATACAGGATTAAATGTCAAAGTTCCGGTTGGGGAGTCATATGTTAATTTCAGATTACATTCACAAGTAATTAAAGATGAAAAGGGAGATATCTTTATGTATTTTCCAACCATCAAGAATGAAAAAATTGATGAAATTTATTATGCCAGCATTAATAAACAAAATACACTATTAGGACTTTACAAATTAAAAAATACATCAAAAGGATATAGTGATATCGTTAAAGCTTTTGAAAATGCATATAAGCCTGCAGGAAATATGGTTTCTAAAAATGGTGGAGTTACTGACGTTGGAGAAGTTGTAATTACTGGCCCTTCAAACTCTTCAGATGATATGGGGATACTAACTCCGGGACAGTGCGAAATGTATGGCCAATGTAATAATGGCGGAGGCGGAAGCGGTGGCTCCAGTGGCGGCGGCGGTGGAGGCGGCGGAGGCGGTACTCCTGTACTTCCACCACCACCACCACCAACTGTTGCTATTTCAGACTTAGAGAATTACTTAAGCTGTTTAAATATCACTCAATCAGCTGATTTAACGGTTTATGCTGAGGAAATGTATGGCGGTCATGGAGTAGGGCATGCATTCATTTCAATAAAGCAAGGGAATAATGTGATGACTTATGGGTTTTATCCCAAATATGGATTCCCATCAAATGCATATGGAACAGGAGTATTCGGGGATGATGGCGGACATATTTATACGCATTCATGGAATGTAGGAACCATTTCTCCTACCCAATTACAACAGATTATTGCCGCTTCTAAAGCGTATTCTGCAAGTATTTATGATGTAGGTTTTAACAACTGTGCTGATTTTGCCCTGACTATGTTAGAGTATGCAGGAGTAAATACGAATGCTGCCGGAATTGATACTCCTAATACTGTAGCAAGGTTAATTGGCGGAACTGCTAAGCCAGGAACAGCTCCTTCCTCTAAGAAAACATGTAAATAAACCTCTATGAAAGGGCTTAAGATAATTTCTGTTATTTCTTTTTTACTGATTGGAGGAATTCAATTGCATGCAACAGTAAACCTGATTATGTTGCTGTTGTATATATATACATTGATACAGAATATTTTCTCGCCACCTCCGGTTTTGGACTCATCTTGGGAAAGCCTGTTGATTATTCCGATTATAGGAACAATCATTATATTTTTGTCATGCAAAAGATATACAGACAGATTTCTCTTATTAACATGTAGTGTAGGTTTGTTATTGACTCTAATTTTATTATCGGGAATCACTGATCCGGATAATTATACGAGAATCACATTTGGTTTTATTATTCCTTTTTTAGGGTTTATAATAAGCTCGTTGCTATTAATAGTTAAAATCTTCAAAACAAAAGAGGAAAGCTCTTTATAGAATACATTACAGGATAAGCTATATTTAAGAAGTCTTTCACTTATGTGGAGGACTTCTTTTTTAGATATAGCCGAATACTTTCGGTTTTTAAAAGCATGATTTTCCAGAGCTTAATTTAATCTGTTAAAAGCAAAAAGCACCAGGAAGTTCCCGGTGCTTTTCTATTGAAATTAAATTAATTATTTACGATTGAGAAGATTTTTCAGCAGCTGATGGCTTCTTAGGTTTAGAAGTTTTTCCTTCCAATCCGTCTTTCGCTTCATTCAGATCAAGAACTACAGTTTCACCCTCGTTCAATTGTTTGTTTACAAGCATTTCTGCCAATAAATCCTCAATATACTTCTGGATCGCTCTCTTCAGTGGTCTTGCTCCAAAGTCTTTATCCCATCCTTTTTCTGAAATAAAGTTTTTCGCTTCTTCTGTTAATTCCACTTTATAACCTAATTTTTCAAGTCTGCCATAAAGCTTGTTCAGTTCAATATCAATGATTTTCTTGATATCATCCTGTACCAGAGAGTTGAAGATCACAATGTCGTCAATTCTGTTTAGGAATTCAGGAGCAAATGCTTTTTTAAGGGCATTTTCAATGGTGCTTCTTGCTCTGGAGTCTGAAGTCGTTTTTTTAGCTGAAGTACCAAATCCTACACCATCTCCGAAATCTTTAAGATCTCTTGTTCCGATATTGGATGTAAGGATGATAATCGTATTTCTAAAGTCGATTTTTCTACCTAAGCTATCTGTAACGTGTCCTTCATCAAGAATTTGTAACAGGATATTGAAGACATCCGGGTGAGCTTTTTCAATCTCATCCAAAAGAACCACAGCATAAGGTTTTCTTCTTACCGCTTCAGTCAACTGGCCACCTTCTTCATATCCAACATATCCAGGAGGCGCTCCAACCAATCTTGAAACCGCAAATTTCTCCATGTATTCACTCATGTCAATTCGGATAAGAGATTCATCGGATTCAAAAAGTTCTCTGGCCATTACCTTAGCCAACTCGGTTTTACCAACCCCGGTTGTACCCAGGAAGATAAATGTACCGATAGGACGGTTAGGATCCTTAAGACCAGCTCTGTTTCTTTGAATAGCCTTCACAACTTTCTTCACAGCTTCTTCCTGGCCGATAACTTTTCCATTCAGTTTCTCATCCATCTGAGCCAATTTATCAAGCTCATTTTTACCAACCTTCGTTACAGGAACACCGCTCATCATAGAAACCACTTCCGCTACATTTTCTTCGCTCACGGTTTCTTTTTTCTCTTTTACATCTTTATCCCATTTTTCCTGAGCAGCATTCAGCTCCATCTGAAGACGTTCCTCTTCATCTTTAAGCTTTCTGGCTTCAAGATAATCCTGTGCTTTTACTGCTTTCTGTTTCAGTTCCTTGATATCTTCAATTTTCTTTTCAAAATCAATGATCTCGGTAGGAACTTTCATGTTCTTGATGTAAACTCTTGAACCTGCTTCGTCCATAGCATCAATAGCTTTGTCCGGTAAGAAACGGTCTGTAATATATCTTGATGTCAGATTGACACACGCATTAATAGCTTCAGGAGTATAAACTACATTGTGATGTTCTTCATACTTATCCTTGATCTGGTTCAGAATCTGAATAGTTTCTTCAATAGAAGTAGGTTCCACCATTACTTTCTGGAATCTTCTTTCTAAAGCGCCGTCTTTTTCAATATACTGACGGTATTCATCAAGAGTAGTAGCCCCGATGCATTGAATTTCACCTCGTGCCAGTGCCGGTTTAAACATATTGGAAGCATCTAAACTTCCTGTAGAACTTCCTGCACCTACAATAGTGTGAAGCTCATCAATGAATAAGATGACATCTCTGTTTTTCTCCAGCTCGGTCATGATGGCCTTCATTCTTTCTTCAAACTGACCACGGTATTTAGTTCCGGCTACTAAACTTGCCAAATCTAAAGTGATGACACGCTTTCCGTAAAGAACTCTTGACACTTTTTTCTGTTGAATTCTTAAAGCTAAACCTTCTGCAATCGCAGATTTACCAACTCCCGGCTCCCCAATAAGAAGTGGGTTGTTTTTCTTTCTACGGGATAAGATCTGAGACACTCTCTCAATTTCTTTTTCACGACCAATTACAGGGTCCAGTTTTCCATCTCTGGCCAAAGACGTTAAGTCTCTACCAAAGTTGTCCAAAGTAGGGGTCTTGCTTTTTGCTGAGCCTAAATTTCCTGTAGGCTTTCTCATTTGCTCGAATTCCTCTCTTTCATCATCGTCATCATAAGCACTCATCTGTGGTGACTGCCCGGAATTTTTAAGCATAGTCTGGTACTCTCTTGAAACACCTTCATAGTCGATGTCATAAGCTCCCAAAATATTTGAAGTAGGATCCTCATATTTATATAGAATACCTAAAAGCAAGTGAACGGTATTAATTTCATTGCTTTTGTATTGACGGCATTCTAACTCCGCACGTTTAATGGCATGATCTGCCATTTTGGTGAAAGAAATATTGGTAACCTCCTCAGAAATAGGATTAAGACTTGCTGTATTTAGAGTTTCAATTTTTCTTCTGATTTGTGTTAAATCCGCATTGAGGTTTTGAAGGATTTCTTTAGCAGAGTTTTCCGTTTTTATAATACCTAAAAGTAGATGTTCTGTATTAAGAAATTCACTTTTCAGCCTTTTAGCTTCGCTTTTGCTTTGTTTGAACACCTGGCTCAAACCTTGTGAAAACTTATAATCCATAATATATCTCATTAGAACAAAGGCAACATTACCTTTTATTCATTATCTAAATTACAAATATTTTACCAAAAATCAATTAATGACTTTATGGCAGTAAAAAATTTTATTATCTTCTTGAAAATGATTAAGTTTGTTATCCTTAAATATTCCTCATGAATCCCGAAATTACCACTTACGTCGGATACTCGGCCTCAGTTTTTATCGTGCTGAGTTTCATACTGAAAGATGTAAGAAAAATCAGAGTCGTTAACATGATCGGTTGTTTCTGCTTTGTCATTTATGGCTTCTTTAGCGGACCATTATGGCCGGTTATTATTCCTAACGGACTTATTTGCTTTATTCAGATCTATCATTTATTGCTTGGAAAGAAAGCGTAATGCAGAAAAAAATACTCACATCTGCCTTCAGTAATTTGTATACGGATCAGCGTATTGAAAAGGTATGCCAGACTTTATATCAGAATGGTTACAAGATTGAGCTGATAGGGAATGACTGGAATGGAGCTGAAGAAATGCTGCGTCCTTATCCATTTTCAAGGATCCATTTAGCTTCAAAAAGCCTGAAAACGGCTTATTTTGAATTTAACTGGAAACTGTACCATGAGCTCAGAAAAAAAGCAGATCAGAATACAATTCTTCATGCCAACGATATTGATGCGTTGTACCCCAATTATCTTATTGCTAAAAAGCTAAACATTCCATTAGTTTTTGACAGTCATGAAATTTTTTCAGAAATGCCTGCTGTTCAAGGCAAAATGTCACAAAAATTGTGGCGCTATATAGAAAAAACTGTCATTCCTGAACTGTCATGGATGATTACAGCGAGTGGAAGTTATGGAAAATGGTTTGAGAAAAAGTATGGTATACATCCTGTGGTGGTTCAGAATGCGCCCAAAAGTATAGACTTTACTATTGATATTCCCGAAAATAATCCTAAAATACTTTTATATCAGGGTGCTATCAATCCTTTCAGGGGAATTGATAAAGTAATCCTTGCTATGCATCATATAGATAATGTATTGTTGAAAATCGCAGGAGATGGTCCTAGAAAAAAAGAATATGAGGATCTGGTAATCAGGGAAAAACTTCAGAATAAAGTTCAGTTTCTGGGAAAATTAAAGCCGGAAGACTTAAGAAAAGTGACTGTAACTGCAGATTGTGGAATGAGCATTGAAGAAAATGGAGGTGACAGCTATCTCTATTCATTGCCTAATAAGGTGCTGGACTGTATTCAGGCTTGTGTTCCTTTAATTCTGTCAAATCTTCCTGAATTGCAGAATATTAAAAATCAGTTTGATGTAGGGGAGATTATCCAGGATCATCAGCCGGAAAATATTGCAGTTGCAGTGAAAAAGGTCTTAGATAGAGGGAGAGAGAACTATCTTGAAGAGCTCGAAAAAGCCTCAAAAGCACTTTGTTGGGAAAATGAAGAAATAAAGCTGTTGCAGGTTTTTCAGAAAGCATCTAATTCGTTAGGCTTTAAGTAATAGACTATATTCATGATGTGAAAAATATCTGAAGCCAGTCTGCACTTTACTGCTTTAGGTCTAAAGCATAATTTACTATCTTTGCACAAAGAAATTTTTTTAAAATGACCATTAAAGAAAAACAGCAGGAAATAATCGACGAGTTTGCGTTTCTTGAAGATTGGGAGCAGAAATATGAGTACATCATAGACCTTGGAAAAGAACTGAAGGGGCTTTCGGAAGACAAGAAAACAGATGATAATCTGATCAAAGGCTGTCAAAGTAAAGTTTGGATAGATGCTGAATTTAAGGATGGTAAGCTTTTCTTTAATGCAGATTCAGACGGAATTTTACCAAAAGGAATTGTTTCTCTTCTGGTAAGTATTTACAGTGGACATTCTACCCAGGAAATCCTGGATTCTGACTTTGAATTTATCTCAGAGATCGGGTTACAGGAGTTTCTTTCGCCATCCAGAGCAAATGGTCTGATGGCTATGACAAAACAGATCAAATTTTACGCAGTAGCTTATCAGCTGAAATCATAATCGTGACCAGAATTTTAGCATATCGTTTTTCTGCGTTTGGAGATGTTGCCATGACGGTTCCTGTTTTTAAGGAATTTTTAGAGCAAAATCCCGATGTGGAGATTATCATGGTTTCCAGGAAGAACTTTGAAGCTTTGTTTGCAGGTATTCCTAATGTTATATTCAAAGGAATTAATGTAGATGATTATAAAGGATTCTTTGGACTGAGTAAACTTGGGAATGAATTGATCAAAGAATTCAAACCTGATTATATTGCCAATCTTCATGATGTGATCCGAACTAAAATTTTGGACAGAATCTATAGAAGAAAAGGATTAAAAGTTTTTAAAATAGACAAGGGAAAGGAGGAGAAAGAAAACCTTACGGATGTCTGGAACCTGGATAAAGTTCAGTTGAAAAAAACAGTTGAACGTTATGCAGACGTTTTCCGTGAAATGGGTTTTAAATTAGAGCTTTCTCACAAATTAAGACCTGGTTCAGAACATAAATCGGGAATTGGTTTTGCTCCTTTCGCTCAGCATAAAGGAAAAATGCTTCCGCTGGAAAAATCATTTGAACTGGCCAGGATTTTGGCTCAGAAACATACTGTATACTTTTTTGGAGGCGGTAAAAAAGAGACAGAAACCCTTGAATCCTGGGAGAGCAAGATTCCTAATACAAAAAGTCTTTCCGGAAAATTAAGCCTTACCGAAGAGCTTCAGAAAATCGCTGAACTGGAAGTAATGATTTCTATGGATTCTGCGAATATGCATCTGGCAAGTCTTGTGGGAACCAGATGTGTTTCTATATGGTGTGCCACGCATCCATATGCCGGTTTTTTAGGCTTCGGGCAGAGCGAAGAAGATGTGGTACAGGTAAAAGATCTTTCGTGCAGACCATGTTCGGTTTTTGGAGATAAAGAATGTTACAGAGGAGACTGGGCTTGTATTGAAGAGTTCAGCATTCAAAAAGTCGTTGAGAAAATCTGACATGATGAAGCTTTCAATCTGTATCCCTGTCTATAATTTTGATGTCCGTGAATTGGTTTTTGATTTAGAAAAAGAAATTAACAGCCAGGAAATTGATGCTGAAATTATATTGATAGATGATGCTTCGAAGGAAGAGTTTAAGCAGACGAACAGAGAGCTTCAGAATATTATTCATCAATTTATTTTTCTTGAAAAAAATATCGGACGCTCCAGAATCCGCAATCTTTTTCTGGATTATTCTAAAGGAGAATATCTTTTATTTCTGGATTGCGATGGAAAAATCGTAGGAAAGAATTTCTTAAAAAATTATATACAGTTTATACAGGAATATCCGGATACTGAAATTATTTATGGAGGGCGGAAAGTTCTGGGTTCTGCATCCGATTCGGATCATTATTTAAGATGGAAATTTGCTGTTGAGAGGGAAAATCTTTCAGTAGAATTGCGTAGAAAAAATCCATATTTAAGCTTTCAGACCAATAATTTTGTAATTCAGAAAGAGGTATTGAGAAAAGTAGGCTTTAATCCCGAATTTCAAAAGTACGGCTATGAAGATCTTCTTTTTGCAATGGATTTAAAAGCTGAACACATCAAAATAAACCATATTGATAATCCGATTCTTAATAATGATTTGGAAAACAATATAATTTATCTGGATAAAGTAGAAGAGTCTGTGGAAAGCTTGTCTCATATGCTTAAAGATAAAACCCTGAATTCAAAATTAGCAGAAGTAAAACTTGTTAAGATGTATAATAAGCTTAAAAATACACCTTTTAAGGCTGTTTTAGAGTCATTGTTCACAATAGGAGAAGGAAACATAAAAAGAAGGCTTTCTAAAGGAGATGTGAACCTCCGCTATCTGGATATATATAAGCTTGGACTTCTTTTCAGGAAAATGAAATAAAATATGGAATCAGGCTCAAAAGTTGGGAGGTAATATTGTCTGTATGTATGAAATTTAATTTGACACAAAGTTTTTAGCACCTTATCTTATAGTCTTAAGGAAGTAAAGAACGAAGTAAATACATATGTACGAATCTTCTTTAACAAAAAGTATACTCTCAAAATCAATAATTAAAAGGAAATTAATGATTTATAAAGAACAATAACTACTAGTGGTACAATGATAACTAATGAAATTATTAGCCACCAAAATTTCCACCCTGAAATTAATGACTTAGGATCTGAAAATAAAAGTTTAATTGATATTATAAAATAAAACAACACTGATCCTATTACAATTATGGATGGAATTATTTGATTACTAGAAAAATCAGAGGCATTTGCAATACTATTTCCTGAACTTAATATGAAGGTTATAAAACCTGCATATAGTCCAATAATTGTAATGATATTATATTGATGTTCCTTAACTTCTTTTTTAAATTCTTGTTTGAAAGCATCTCTAATACTTTTGGGAACAATATAAAATCTAATTTTCTCAGCATAATCATCTAATCTAGATTTAATATCTTCACATTTATCCAATAATCTCTCATAATCACTAGGTAAAATATACTGGCTATCTGAAAAAATAAAAGAATTAGTATCAAAACATTTTTCTATCTCAATATAATAGGGCATCAAGTTATATCTTTTAGCAGTTTGAATTTTAGATTTTAAATTCTTTAGAGTAATACTTGCACTAGATAATATTTTATCTATGAGATTTTCAAAGTCATCATCATCATTATTTATCTTATCTTTACTTTTTTCTATCTTATCAAGGATAAAAAATAAATTTTCAAGATGATTTTTATACAGCATAAAATTATCCAACTGCCTATTTTCAAACCTTATAGTGATATTAAAATTATTTTCAATATTATCAAAGGTTTTGTTTAAGTCATTGAAAGAAAGATTGTCTTGATCATTCAAAGAATAAATTAAGTAGTGTATTTGTAAAATATACTCACAATTATTTATGAGATTTAAAGCAGTTTTGTAAACAATTGAGTTTGAGTTTTTTAAATATTGGTTAAATGGCAATTCTGCACTAATTTTATCATCAATAATTTTTCTCAATCTATGAAGTGTCTCAACAAAACTTTTTTTGTCATCATAGCTTATTCTTTTGTCTTCTAATTCTGTTTGTTTTAAATATTTTTTTACTCTCTTGGTAAAAAAATGAATATTATTGACATTTACATTCTTCTTCTCAAAAGAGTTATTTGTTTTAAAAATATTATTGATTTCATTAAAACTAACAACTTCTTCACTAAAATAGTGACTTTCAATTGTTTTTAAAATTGTTTTACCTGAGTCATCATAAGATAATTCTTGTTTAATATCATCAAAGGAAGAATCATTAAAAATTTGAAAACTTTCAGGATTATTGTTGTTTTTTTGCTTTCTTCTATATAATTTATAAAGAAGTAGTGAACACTTAAATTTTAACATTTTAAGAATTTCATCATAATCCATTAGAAGCTTCTCCTTAATGGCAAAACTAAGATCATGATGAATTCTACTAAGTTGTCCTAGTGTTTCATTATCAGCTATATAGCCTTCATCAAAAACAGCCAGCTTAACACCTACACTAAAGATCCAGAAAAAGTTATACTCATCTTGTTTTCTTGGGTAGATGTTTCTATTCATTTCAATATTAAAAATTATATCACCATATTTCTCATTACATCTATTTGTTATATGTTGATTTATAAATAAATATTGATTATAGGCATGATCAAAATTATACCTCTCATCTTTATCAAGAGTATAGTTTAGATTATCAATCTCTTCTAAAATTTTGTTAGCTGCATTTAATAGTCTGTTGCAATTAAAGAGATAATATTCACCTTTGGCTATTGAAAAAAAAAGATTTTGATAAGCTGTTCTCCATTTTGTTTTAATTTCAATTTCAATTATTAAAAGATTTGGAGTGCTAGTTTGATTATTTGGAGTACTAGTTTGATTATATTGTGCAATTAATGATTTTATAGTATTTAAAGACTGTAGAGTCTTTTTCAATAAAACCTTTGACTCTATAGAATGTCTATTTTGCATATGAATCATTTAATTCAAAAGTCTCCTCTATATTATCATTATATGAAGTGAAGTAAATTGACTGAGAAGCAACAATATTAAATAATTGAACAATTAATTTATTATCATCTATATTTCTACTCATGATGAAATTTTGGATAACCTCAAAAGCTGAATTTTGAGTAGTAAGTTTTGCTAAGGTTGTAGAGGTCAAAACAGCAAAATCATTATATCTTCTAGCAATAAAAAACTGTATACTGTAGTTAATGTTATACACTAATTTAGAATCCAAGTTAAAATTATCTTGTGATGATAAATCATTATTATTAAGAATTAAATTACCATCATTATTGAATTCCAATTCTAAATTGGTTTCATTATAAAACAAAAACTCATCTTCCAAGTGTCCAATAACAACTTTTTCAATGTTTTTTGAAATTATTGGAAAAAAAGAATTTTCAAATATTCCCTCTAACAGGAAGAAGTTCTTTTTACCATTTGCTATAGTTATAATATAGGGAAGCATCAAACATTTTAATAAACTAAAATTATTGTGTTTATTAAAATATGTAACATCATTCTCTGGCATTGAGTTATATTTATTAAACTCTTTAGCAACCTGAAGAATTATATATTTGATAGCATTTATTTTATCCATTTCTAAAAATAAGTTTGCAAAGGTATTAATATTTTATTAAACTGTTTTTTATACACAACCAAAATTATGCAATTTTATTACAGAAAAGATAATAAAAAAAATTAAATATAATAGAAAAAAACTATCCCTTATTGAAAAACAATTTGGGATAGTCTAATTAACTCAAAAACGAATGATAATCAGAATTACCATTGAGTGCTTCCTGAATACTTTTTGAAAACTCAAAAGCATTCAAATTTCTGTCAAGGAAAGTATCTATATAACTACTCTTGTTAACTTGTGTGAAAAGATTATAAACATCCCATAGGTTTATCCTTCCATCATCTTCTCTACAGAAATGCTTATCCTCATAGTAATCCTTAGCCATAGTGTTGATATGGCTATCATTAAAATTAAGTAGAGGGATATTCTGCTTTTTTGCTTTAGGTATATGTTGATATAACCTGCTTTTCCCTATAAGCTGGGCAAATTGATGTTCTGAAAGGTAATCCTGTGTAAATTCTTTCATCTCCATAAGGTGTAGCTCTGCATTATAGTTCTGCATAGTTTCTACTGCTTTATTGTATAAGTCATTAGCATTAGAAGTTCTTATATCTTCAAGGAACCCATCTGTAGATACACAAAGGTTACAACATACTTTATTCTGAAATCCAATAAAGAACTTGAACTTTTCTAAAGATTTCTTACTGTAGAGTAGAAAAGGGGCCTTTGGGTAAGTAGTCTAATGCTCCAGATAGCTTTACAATCTGCCTGAACCTTTGTAAGGTCTTGTAGATTGTATTCTGTTTAAATCTCTTTTCAGCTTTTAAGTAAAGCTCTAGCTCTGTAATAAATGCCATAGTCATATCTTTCAGAGGATAATCAGATTTCTTGTACTGATGCTTTATGAAAGACTTTACATGAGTCTGTATTTGATAAAAATTAGCCACTGATACTTTAGTGGTAGAGATGCCAATCAGCTTTTCCTGTTTAGAGATATGTAAATAAAACATTTCATTAATGGGCTTATCTAGTTTAACATTCTCTCCTTTGAATTGTCTGTAGATATCATCTACATCAAACTCTTTTTCTTGAACTTGTAGGAATAAAAAAGCCTGATTAATATCTTGTTTAATCAGGCTTAGTTGAGTATTAATTTGTGTGTTTCCCTTGTTAGTAGGGTGTGCTTTTTGTTTTGAAGCATTCCAATATTCTGGGTTTATAAATATACCTGTTGAGAAAGGTTTTCTTTGGCTGTCTAAAGTGATTCTACATTCAATAGGACAAAGCCCTTTTGTATTAGCTTTGTTTCTTCTGAATAAAAAGAGTATTGATAATTTCATAATATTAATGAGGGTTTTAGTGGGTAACCTAAGTCTAATTTGTTTTGTGAGTCCTTAGATAAGAATC
Organism: Chryseobacterium sp. BIGb0232; assembly: GCF_024810195.1. Classification (NCBI taxonomy): domain Bacteria; kingdom Pseudomonadati; phylum Bacteroidota; class Flavobacteriia; order Flavobacteriales; family Weeksellaceae; genus Chryseobacterium; species Chryseobacterium sp. BIGb0232. The sequence goes on along the minus strand of NZ_JANUEH010000010.1, from coordinate 181,559 downwards.
TTGCTCTTCTTTAACCTAAATTTTAGGACTAAAATGAAGATAAAAAGTCAAAAAAAGAAATGGGTAACCTAGAGAAAAATTTGGGTAACCTAAAAAGATGCCTTAAAAGTTTTAAAATAGATTGGAAAGTACAATTCTATGGAATAATCAAAGAGATTAAAAATCTATGTAAACTATTATGAATAGGGTGAAAAATAAAAATCTCTCAATTTCTTGAGAGATTTTTTGTGGGCCCTGAGGGATTCGAACCCCCGACCCTCTGGGTGTAAACCAGATGCTCTGAACCAACTGAGCTAAGAGCCCGAATTTTTTTTTAAAGGTTTCGTTTCCTTTTTTGTGGGTCCTGAGGGATTCGAACCCCCGACCCTCTGGGTGTAAACCAGATGCTCTGAACCAACTGAGCTAAGAACCCTCTAGACTTTGTTATTGTTTCCTCGTTTAGAGTGGTGCAAATATACAATTTATTCTTTAAACTCCAAATTTTTTTCTAAAAAATCTCCCACAACAAAGTTACTTCCACCAATAAAAATCATTTCTTCATTTGTACATCGTTCTTTTGCAGATAGATATGCTTCCTGTACGGAATTAAAAATTTTATAAAAAATTTTGGCCTCCTGAAGCAGGTTTTCATAATCTTTGGGGTGTCTTCCCCTGTTGATGGATGGTTTGGCAAAATAAAACTCAGAATTTTCAGGAAGTAAACCCATCACTTCATCTATGTTTTTATCATTAACGAACCCCAAAATGATATGCTTGTGTCTGTCAATTGAATTTAATTGTGAAAAAACATACTCCAGACCTGCCTGATTATGTCCCGTATCACAAATCGTAAGCGGTTCCTTTGAGAACTCAAACCAACGGCCAATAAATCCTGTATTTTGATGAACGTTCAATAAACCTGTTTCCAGATTCTGATCTGTAATAGTAATGTGCAGCTTTTTTAACTCTTCAACAATAGCGAGAACCACCCGAACATTCTTTTGCTGATAATTTCCTTTCAAATCAGAGGAGAGATCAGTATGAAGCAGGGTAGCGTCTATAAAAGGAGCATGTTCCTTCAGTGCTTTTTCTTTGATGATTGCTTTTACAGTTTCACTGTCATCTCCTGAAATGACAGGGATGTTCTGTTTAATGATCCCAGCTTTCTCACTGGCAATTTCCTCAATAGTATTTCCTAATATATTCTGATGGTCAAGCTGAACATTTGTGATAGCAGAAACCAAAGGCTTAATAATATTGGTAGAATCCAGCCTTCCGCCTAATCCAACCTCAATAATGGCAAAATCTACCTGCTGCTGATAAAAATATTCAAAAGCCATGATCGTAGTAAATTCAAAAAATGACGGAAGGATTTCTTCAGGAATATTTTTAAGTTTTTGGATAAAATCAAAGACAAACTCCTTGCTGCAGTTTTTACCATTTACTTTAATACGCTCTGTAAAATCAATAAGATGAGGAGAATTGTACAGACCTACTTTATAACCGGCTTCCTGAAGTACAGATGCCAGCATATTGCTTGAGGATCCCTTTCCATTAGTTCCGCCAATGTGAATGCATTTTATTTTTTCCTGAGGGTTTCCAAAGTATGTACACAGTTTGGTAATATTGTCAAGCCCTGGTTTATAAGCCTTTTGTCCATCTATCTGGTAGTTGGGCATTTGTATGAAAAGCCAATCAATAGCCTCCTGATATTGTTCATTTGTCATGATACAAAATTCTCAAAAGTTTTATGAAAATGAAACTATTTTTTTCAATCTGTAACTTTTTTATATTTACTTCGTCTAATAGGGAAAAATCTTAATATGAAATCGCAGTGATTTGTAAGTGCAAATACTGATGAAAATGACGCGATTGCATATGACCATTAAAAACAAATAAACATTTATATATGAAAAAAGTTTGGATTATCGTTTTTGGATTAGGTTGTCTGAGTGTGAACGCTCAGAAGAAATGGTCCTTAAAAGAATGTGTAAGCTATGCAGTGGAGCATAATCTTCAGGTTATCCAAAATCAATATAACAAACAAACTCAGGATGCCAGTCTTAAAATTGCTAAAAAAGGATATTTACCTTCTGTTTCTGCAAGTGTGGGGAATACGGTCAGCTTTGGACAAACCTCTTTCGGAACGGGGAGTTTAAGAAATGACAGATTCAGTAACAATGTAAATATTGGAGCTGATATCCTGGTATATAACAATGGCAGACTGGAGAAAACGGTTAGAAAGACTGAATTTGATTTGCAGGCAAGCCTGTACGATGTGGAAACGATTAAAAATGATATCTCATTGCAGATCGCACAGCAATATTTAACAACATTACTGAATAAAGAAATTGTAAAAATATCTGAGAGTGCTGTTGAGAATGCTAAAAAACAATACGACAGAGCAAAAATAACAACAGCTGTAGGGACAACAGCGCAAACTGTTTTAGCAGAAGCGGAAGCAGCATTAGCAAGAGAAAAGCAAAATTTGAAAACGGCAGAGGTTAACGTGGGACGAAGCTTATTTGCAATGGTTCAGCTTTTACAGCTGTCTGATTATAAAGGATTTGATGTGGAAGATGTTGCGGTTTCAGATCAGCTGTCTCCCGAACTTAAATCTGTAGATGAAGTTTTATCTATTGCCTATGAATCCCAGCCTCAGATTAAAGCAGCAGAAAGCAGAATAAATTCTGCGGAAGCTCAGACTGAGGTTTCAAAAACAGCTTATTGGCCTACCATAACAGCAAGTGCAGGAGTAGGAACTTTCTATAATAACCTTTTAAATACCGATAATATTGGTAACGCGCTTGTTTACATTAAGGAAAAAGGTTTATTCAAGCAGTATAATGATAACTTTGGACAGCAGGCCAGTCTTTCTGTAAATATTCCTATTTTTAATAAAGGAATTACAAAATTGCAGGTAGAGCAGTCCAGAATCAACGAAAGTATTGCTAAAAATACATTGGAACAGCAGAAGCAGACGGTAAGACAGAATGTGCAGAAAGCACAGTTTGATGCTGATGCCAACTATGAGTCGTATATGGCAGCAGTAGAGGCAGAAAAAAGCTCAAAACTAGCCCTTGATTTTGCAGATAAAAGTTATGCAGCCGGAAAAACAACCATCTATGACGTTAATGTAGCAAGAAATAATTATGCAAATGCACAGGGATCAGTAGCACAGGCGAAATATAATTATCTTTTCAGTCTTAAATTATTGAATTTCTATGCGGGAATTCCACTAAGTTTATAAAATGTCTATCCAATCGTTAGAAAAATATTTACCACAAAATACACTTAAATATTTAAGAATTTGGTTTTCAGATTATTATATTCATATAAAAGTCACAAGAAACAGGAATTCTAAACTGGGAGATTACAGAAAGCTCCCGGATAATTCTCATGAAATTACGGTAAACTCTACGCTTACTCCACAGCTTTTTTTCTTTGTGCTTACTCACGAGCTGGCCCATCTGATCGCTTTCGAAAAATATGGTAGAAGAATCTCTCCGCATGGCAATGAATGGAAAGAAACTTTTAGAAATATGCTGGTTGAAAGTCTTGAAATTTATGATGAAGAGTTGAAGCCTATTATCATAAAATTTTCAAAATCACCAAAGGCTAATTTTATGGCTAGCCCTGATCTGGTAAGATATTTTCATACTGAAAAACAGGATGATAGCCTCCATTTTATCGAGCAACTTCAAAAAGGTGAATTTTTTATATATCGCAACGAAAAGTATTTATTAGAAGGTCTGATTAAAAAAAACTATCTTTGTAAGAACCTGGCTACTGGAAGAAAGTATTCTTTCAAGCCTTTAGCGAGGGTAGAAAAATGTAGCTAAGAATGTTAAAATCAGATAGATACTGTGTGATAATGGCGGGAGGAATCGGTAGTAGATTCTGGCCGATGAGCACGCAGAAATTTCCAAAACAGTTTCAGGATATTTTAGGAACAGGGCGTACCATGATTCAGCAAACTTATGACAGAATCAGTAAAGTAATTCCTAAAGAACATATATTCGTAATTACGAATAAAGAATATGTGACACTTTCCCATCAACAGCTTCCGGAAATTCCGGAAGAAAATATTGTGGGTGAACCTCTGATGAAAAATACAGCGGCATGTAATCTGTACATGGCGAATAAAATTGCTGAAATAAATCCGAATGCTACCATGATCGTTCTTCCTGCAGATCATCTGATTCTGAAAGAAGAGGTATTTCTGGAAAAAGTATTGTTGGCATTTGACCTGGCTTCCAAACATGATTATCTGGTAACATTGGGAATAACACCTACAAGACCTGATACAGGATATGGGTATATTCAGTTTGTAGAAAAGAAAAATTCAGAATATTTCAAAGTAAAAACATTTACAGAAAAGCCAATTCTTGAGATTGCCCAAAGCTTTTTAGATAGCGGAGATTTTCTTTGGAATGCAGGAATCTTTATCTGGAATATCAAAAGCATTCATCATGCATTCGAGATGTATCTTCCCGAGATGACGCAGCATTTTATGGCGTGCGAATATAACTCAGAGAAGGAAAACAGCTGTATAGAAACCATTTATCCAAAGGTGCAGAAAATTTCCATTGATAACGGAATTTTAGAAAAAGCGAAAAACGTATATGTTATTCCATCAGACTTAGGGTGGAGTGATCTTGGAACATGGACGTCTGTCTATGAAAATACGGACAAAGACAAGGATGGAAATGCAGTGAAACTGAAGCATTTGCTTTCTTACAACTCAAAAGGAAATATTATCCGTTTAAAAAACAATAACAAGGCAGTCATAATTGATGGTCTTGAAAATTATATTGTAGTAGATACTGATAAGGCACTTCTTATTTGTCCCAGAGACAACGACCAGCTGATCAAAGATTATGTACTGGATCTGAAAAGTTTTAAGAAAGGAGACAAATTTATGTAGTATTTGGTATCTTTTATGCTTATTTTTAGGCTATGATTAAATGTACACTCCGATTCACGACTTTAGTACTTTTACTTTTTACAGTTCTGGGAAATGCCCAGGAAAAGAAAAAGTTTTCAAGTATCCCCAATATATTACAGAGAATAGAGCCTGACGATAAGGTAGACTCCTGGGTTCTGGTATACAACAGCTATGGAAAAGGGGAGGAGATCAAAGTTTCCGGAGGGAAGATAAATTATACACCTCAGTTTTCCGGATTTAATATGTTTCCTAGTGAAGACAGTTTTTATTATATAGCCTATTCTTCAGGTGGAAAAATTAATTATATACTTGATACTGAAGCTTTAAAAGTTTTTGTAGGAAAAATTGATAATGTTCAGGAGGCTGCGATAATACTGGCTGCCGATGGCTATATGGTAGACGAGGAGTTCAAGGATCTTGCAGGGAATTATCATGAAGATCAGAAGAATTATTATCTGGACCTTGGAAAATTAACATCAAAGGAGTGTCCATATCAGAAAACACATTATACATTAACGGTAAGTAAGACTACCGGGCTTGTATCGAACGTGAAAGATAATGGAACCTATATTGAGCTTTACAATAAAAAATGTGCTAATAACCCAAGACTTTTAAAAGTCGAGAAAAAAGAAGAACCAAAGACCGATGAGCCTAAAAAAACATCCAAACGCAGATAATACTTATGAAACAGAGCGTTTAATACTTCGCCCTATGTCTGCTGAAGACAGAGATTTTATTTTTGAGCTGTATAACAGACCAAAATTTATCCAGCATATCGGCAACCGAAATGTGAATACTGCTGAAGACGCTGAAAAATATATTCTGAACAGATTTGCTCCACAGATTGAGAGACTTGGATATGGAAACTATCTTTTAATAACTAAAGATAATAATGAAAAAGTTGGAGCTGTGGGAATTTTTGAAAGAGAAGGGCTTGATGTGGTAGATATTGGCTATTCTTTATTGGAAGAGTTTGAAGGAAAAGGCTATGCTTTCGAAGCAGCCCAAAAGGTAAAATCTATTGGAATGGATGAGTTTGGATTGTCAAAAATATCTGCAATTATTTCAAAAGATAATCTTTCCTCACAAAAGCTGATCGAAAAATTAGGATTGAAGTTTATGAAATATGTTACCCTTCCTGGAGAAACGGAAGAGTTGAATTATTACGAAACAGAATAAAAATCAAACGTTACACCATAAAAAATCCACAAAATTCTTTGTGGATTTTTTCTTTTTATCAGGGCCGAAAACTATCCTTCTAAAATTTGTTCGGCAGCAGTTTTGGAGGTTACTTTTTCAATAACCCTTGTACAAACTCCATTTTCATCAAAAATAAACGTGGTTCTTACAATTCCCATATAAGTTTTACCAAACGTCTTTTTCTCCTGCCAAACCCCGAATTTTTCAATAATATCATGGGTTTCATCGGCAATAAGATCATAAGGGAATGCGAATTTGCTGTGAAAGTTTTTCTGCTTCTTTACAGAGTCTCCACTTACTCCCAATAGCTGGAATCCTGCCTGTTCAAGCTTGGAATAATTATCACTCAGATTACACGCTTCAACAGTACATGTTGGAGTACTCGCCTGAGGATAAAAGAAAACAACTAGCTTTTTCCCGATTAATTTTGGTGAAGATACAGTTTCTCCATCCTGGTTTATTCCTTCAAATTGAGGTAATTTATCTCCAACTTTCAGCATAATGATTTAATTTTGTTCAAATTTAAGGGTAAAATGACAAAAAAGCAAAGAGCAGAACTCGTTCAGATAGAACTGGATAAATTATATCCTACAACACCTATTCCTTTGGATCATACCGATCCTTATACTTTAATGGTTGCTGTTGCCCTTTCTGCACAGACAACGGATAAAAAAGTAAATGAAGTTACCCCAAACCTTTTTGAGGTTGCCGGAACACCACAGAGAATGGCGAAGCTGGAAGAATTTCAGATCAAGGAATTGATTAAAGAAATAGGATTATCCAATACCAAAGCCAAAAATTTAAAGAGAATGGCTGAACTTTTACTTGAAAGACATGATGGTATTGTTCCACAGACTTATGAAGAATTAGAGGCTCTTCCGGGTGTAGGACATAAAACGGCATCAGTAGTGATGAGCCAGGGTTTTGGATTTCCTGCTTTTCCTGTAGATACACACATTCATCGCCTGATGACACAGTGGAAACTTACTTCCGGTAAAAATGTGGTGGAAACAGAGAAGGATGCCAAGAAATTATTCCCGGAAGAAGTATGGAATAAGCTTCATCTTCAGATCATTTTCTATGGAAGAGAATATTCTCCGGCAAGAGGAAAAGGAGAGAAAGATTTTATTACCAAAATGATGTTTGAAAAGTAAAAATCCTGATTTTGTACAAAATAAAATTCCCCTTTTTTGAAGGGGAGGATTTTTGCTTAGCAAAAAGACAGGGTCGTTTATAATAATGATTAAATATCCAATAATCTTCTATGGTAATTAATCTGTCCTAAATGATAATCCAAATGGGTAATAAGATGAATCAGAAAGTAACCAGTTGTCATCGTATCTTCAAAAACAACAAGTGGATATTCCTTTTCCATTTCAGTTTCCGGAAGCTGGCTTAAAACAGAGTCTATCATGGTCGTCATTGCTTCAATTTTTTCAATCAGTTCTGCTCTGGGAATATCTTTTAAAGAAAATTCAAGGTCACGATGCCTTACGTAACCTGTATTTCCCAGCTGTGTACCTATAAAATGATTAAGATTTCCTATTAAATGAAGGCATAGATTTCCTGCGGAATTGGAAATGTTTTTGTCAATCTTCCAGAGGTTCTCTTCGTTTTGATAAGCTTCTATTTCGGATTTTAATTTGTGCAGGTCTCTTTGATAAAGAGAGCGCAAAGGTGCTATGATCATGGTGGTTGGTTTTAAAATTAAAAAATGGGACCGTTTAAAAAAGTCCCATTTGTATTTTATATTACTTCTGTTTTTTAGCCCAAAGCTCCATCTTTCTGTTCAAAACATCCAATGGAAGACATCCCTGACTTAATACTTCATCATGGAAGCTCGCCAGGTTAAATTTGTTGCCGAGCTCTTTCTGATATTTTTCTCTCAGTTCACGGATTCTTAAAGACCCTATTTTATACCCTAAAGCCTGTCCCGGCATAGCCATATATCTTTCTACTTCAGCTACTGCTGCTCCTTCATCATAAGATATATTGCTCAGGAAGTATTTAATAGCTTCCTCTCTGCTCATTTTTCCGGTGTGTAAACCTGTGTCTATCACTAGTCTTACTGCTCTCAGCATCTGATCGCTTAAATATCCCATTTTCTGGTAAGGATTAGTATATAAGCCAAATTCAGGACCTAAGGTCTCACAATAGTGTGCCCATCCTTCGCCATAGGCTCCAAACCACCCGAATCTCATGAACTTCGGAAGTTTTGTATTCTCCTGTTGTAAAGAAATCTGATAATGGTGCCCTGGAATCGCTTCATGTAGGAATAAGGATTCCATTCCTGAAGTTACATTGAATTTGGTAGGATCGGGAAGCGGAACATAGAAAATTCCTGCTCTTTTTCCATCAGGAGTTCCCGGAATATATTCAGCACTTGCACTGGCTTCTCTGAATTTTTCTGTCTGTCTGATCTCAAACTTTGTTTTTGGAGTCACATTGAACATGGTCTTCAGCTTCGGTGTAATCTTCGTCAGAATACTGTTGAACCCGTCTAAAACCTCCTTAGAAGACTTATAGGTCATTGCTTTTGGATCTGTTTTCACAAAAGTGATAAACTCTTCTAATGTGCCGGAAAAACCAACCTGCTGCTTTACTTTTTCCATTTCTGCACGAAGCATAGCAACCTGCTGTAATCCGATCTTGTTGATCTCATCTGGAGATTTTTTCGTGGTTGTCCAGCTTTTGACATAATAACCGTAAATTTCATTTCCGTTGGGAAGACTGTTGTATCCATCTGTATCTCTGCCTTTGGGTAAATATTCTTTTTCAAGGAATGTTCCCATTTTGGTATAGGCAGGAATTATTTTTTTAGTAATGACATCTTTATAAAGTGCTGAAAATTTATCTTTTTGTGCTTGAGTGAAGTTCTTCGGGAAGTTTTTAACAGGTCCGTAGAAAATGTTTTTTTCCATATCCTGAGTGGTAATTTCCTCAGCTTTCATTTGTGGAATCATTTTAACAATCAGCTTTTTAGGCAAGACAACCTTATTATTAATTCCTTCACGGAAGTTATCTGCAGCGGCATCCATCCATTCCGGGAATTTTTCCATTCTCTTCAGCCAGTCACTATAGTCTTTTTCTGTCTTGAAAGGCTGGCTTCCCTGTCCGCTTCCATACAAAGGAAAGTTCAAAGGAAGGCCTCCGAACTGAGTGAATGGGATATATTCCGGGTGATAGGCATACGCTTCAATTTTATCCTTTAAAGTATAATCCAATACATCATATACCACTTTATCCTCATCAGAAAGTGCTTTGTAATCTACATTTTCAAGCTGCTTCTGTACTGAATTGTAAAAAGCCACTTCTCCTGAGATGAAATCTTTATCAATATTGATGGGAAGCTGATCATTGTATCTTAGATCTCCCTGAGATGTTGCAGCTAAAGGGTATAGTTTAAGATACTGTTCATAATAATTGGATGCAATAGAATCCAGGTTGGTAGGGGTCACCTTGGTAAGGGGAGAATCTGTCTTTTTGCACGAAGCAAGACCGATCATTAATCCTAGTCCCAGAATACTTTTCGATAAAATATTTTTCATTTCAGAATCTTTATAAAGCAAAAGTAAGTATTATTGGGTATTTACACCCATATCCGAATTGATTTTAAAAAATAATTTTCAAAATCCTTTTCACATTAAATCAATTTTTTATCTTTGTCTAAAACGTTTAACAATCATATTATTACAGTTCTTTTTTTAAGAAAAAATGAAAGGGATTTTAAAAATTTACCATCCGGAGGAAACGCTAAAATACAATATCAGAAATACTTATTGTAAAGCAGTTTACAGCAACCAGCAGCATTTTTTAGAGGTTGAAATTATTACGGATGACGGTTTGGATCACGTAGACGATGATTCATTACAGTACAACTTTCCGCAGCTTTCACTTGAGATCTTCGATTTTCCTATCGACTCTGCGGAAATAGAAGGAAAAACAATCAAAATCAATGATTCTGACGAAGAAACCTATACCGAGGTTGATCTTTTCGATGATGAAGATGCCTATGTCTATGACAATGAGCTCTTTTTCGAAAAGAATGAAGAAGGTGAGCTTCAGGTGATCTGGAAGGGAACTATTGATGATTTCTATACCGGATCCGATACTCCTATTCCTTTTAGGTTAAAATGCGAGTTCAGGCAGGATGATATTGAAGTAGACGAAGACTAAACACTACTGTCATTCTTTTTAGTATCAAATTTCTTTTCAAAATTTCTTTTGGAAAGAAATTTGCTGTTCATAAATCCTAACAAACTTTAAGTTGTTTTTAAGCAATTTTTAAGAGAGCAATTCATAATATTCCACTACATTTGTCGTTGAAACTTTAATAAAATTCACATTTAATGCTGTTAACGGAACTTTCTCAGATTTTATTTGCACAAATCACTACCCCTGCAGTTGCCGCAGACAATTTAGAATTTTCATTCTGGAAAATTATGTTCCACGGAGGAGCCTTCGCTAAAATAGTGATGGCAACCGTATTGCTGCTTGGAGTATTTTCTCTGTACCTGTTTTTTGAAAGATTTTTCTTTATTAAAAGGCTTACCTCAAAGACAGACTCCAACTTCATGAATAATATTGAAGATTTTATCAAGGAAGGGAAAATAGAAGCCGCTGCTGATTATTGTAAAACACAGAACTCTCCGGAAGGAAGAATTCTGGAAAAAGGAATTTCAAGACTGGGACGTCCGGTTTCTGATATTGTAAGTGCAATGGAATCTCAGGCTCAGGTAGAAGTGGCCAATATGGAGAAAAACCTGAATCTTTTGGCGGTAGTACCAAGTATTGCACCAATGTTGGGACTTCTGGGAACGGTAATCGGGATGATTATTGCTTTCTTTAATCTATCTCATGCATCCGGATCTTTCTCACCAAAAACACTTTCGGAAGGTATTTATACCGCCTTAGGGCAAACGGCTGTAGGTCTTGCAGTGGCAATCCCCGCAAACTTCTGCTACAATATTCTTTTAACAAGGATTGATAAGTTTGTACTGAAGGCACAGAATATGTCTGGAGAATTTTTAGATCTTATCAATAAACCTTTATAAATCTTTCCTAAGATGAAAATTCAGAGAAGAAATAAAGCGAACCCGGAATTCAGTTTAGCAGCGATGACAGACGTTATCCTGTTGATGCTGATCTTCTTTATGATTACCTCTTCTGCCGCCAACCAAAGTGCGATAGAGGTAAATCTGCCGAAAGCCGGGGCTGTTGAAGATAATATTCCCAATCCTGTGGTAGTAAGTATTAAACCGGATGGGGCTTATTTTGTAGATGACAATCCGGTGAACAGGGGAGATCTGGAGAAGATTATTGTAGATAAATTAACAAGTCAGGCCAATAAGTCTTTCACCATCAGAGCCGATGAAAATACCATGCATAAAGATGTTGTTTTCGTAATGGAAATCGCTGAAAAACATAAATTTAACATTGCTATTGCAACGGTTAAGGATAAATAATAAGTGTAAGAATCATTTTTTAGGATGAGAAGCTATACAGCAAACAAAAACGAGGAGAACCGGGACAGAATAAAAAGTGCATTGCTTTCTATTCTTATATGGTGTGCCATCCTGCTTTTTGTTTTTTACTATAAATTGAAACCGGAACTGGATAAAGAACCTGAGGTTATCACCACCATGCTGGTTAACTTTGGAGACAACAGAAACGGAAACGGAGCTGAAGAACCTGCTGAACAGCCCGGAAGTTTGGCTGCTGCTACAGAAGAAGTAACTCCTGAACCAGTAGAAGTTCCTGTTCCTGAAACGAAAGCCGAAGTAAAACCGGAACCTGTAGTGAAACCAGAACCAAAGAAAGTGGAAACTAAGGAGAAAGTTATTACAGGAAACAGTTCAAAAAATACGGTTCCTAAAAAGGAAGAATCTAAAAAAGCTGAAAAAAAGGAAGCCACCAGTGCAAGTGCTTCTAAAAATACTAAGAAATCAGGAGCCGCAAAAGCCAATTCAAAGACCGGAAACGGTGACGGGCAAGGAAATGCTGCTATCGGGAAGTTTCTTGGTGGTAAAGGACAAAACCCAGGTGGGCAGGGAGACGGAAAAGGTCCTGGAAATGCAGGAGATCCATTAGGTGGAGACGGAAACGGCGACAGTAAAGTGGGGATTGATAGAAAACTGGTAGGATACATTCCCGGAACGATGGGAAGAGGAGGAGCACAGCCCTCTCACAGCTGTACTGCCAGCGGATCTATTACAGTTGCCTACACTGTAGATAAAGCTGGAAATGTAGTATCTGCGAGAAGAGTAGGAGGAATTTCCGATCCTTGTGTATCATCTACATCCGTTAGCTGGGTAAAGAAATATGTAAAGGCTGAGAAAGCCAATGTATCTTCCAACGGAACATATAAAATTACATTCTAAAATAGAAAAAAGCACTTTATTCAAGTGCTTTTTTTAATTCATTTATTCTGTTGATGACCGGAAGGGCAAAGATTCCACTAGTTTGTAGGTAAAGCTCATAGAATGTTTTGGCCTTATCCTGAAAATCTTTATTCTGATCTTCTCTGCTCTTAAAGTAGAAAAGGTTTCCAAGCATTTCGTAATAGTCTTTATGGTCTCTTTCTTGTCTTTCATTGACAAGCGTGATCACTTCTTCTTTTGTCATTGAAGATACTTCCGTAAAATTCATTTTGAAAATATCTCTCATGAGAGTATCAAAATCCAGTTCTTTCTGTAGTAAACTTTCTTCAGGCTTGTCCAGGATCAGTTTTTCTAATGCCTGAGTCAGTTGACGAATAAGTCTTAGGGTGAATTCTTTATCTGTAATCATATACTGATATTTATTTTAATTAAAAGTTTAAATAATCTTCTGTTTGAGTGAGTTCACTCCATCTGGCAGAAAGAAATTTTGCGTAATTATAAGGGGAAATTCCATAGGTTCCCAAAGAATGTCCGTCATTTACTTCTACCAAAATTGTTTCTCCATTTTCATTTACTCCGAAATCCAAGGCATAAGAACGAGGCTGGGACTGAAATGCTGAGATTGCATTCCGAACAATTTTTAAATCAATTTTTTTATCCCATTCTCCTTTGTATCTTCTGATGTCCAGAATTTCTTTATATCGAATAAAGCACCTCCATTCCGTTTTAAAATCGATCAGTTCAGAACACCATATTCTAATATCATTTTCCGGATCAATAAGACCTACAAAATCCATTTCGTTTTTGATTACCTTGCCTGCGAAAAGCTTTGTTTCCGTTTGTGGTTTTATGAAAATGTTCCAGTTTTTGCTGTTGAATGTTTCATTGATGGTTGAATCCCAGATCTTTCTTTTTAAATAGGCTTTCAGTTCTGCAGGATAATCAATCTCTTTATTTTCACGAATGATATTTAAATTTTGCAGACGTTTTCTAACATTTAGAATACCTCCAACGATAATATGCTCAGGGTTGTTATCAGAAATTTCGCCTGAGTCTATGAATTTTTCAACTTCGAATCCAAAGTTTTTAAAGCCTTCATACGCTGTAAATGCATTCACATTATAAAACTCACCATCTTTATTTGTCTGAATATATGCTTTCATAGCGTAATAAGGTTAGGCAAAAAACAAATAAGCAAGTGCTATAGAGGTAATAATACCTACCAAATCCGCCAAAAGCATAGCAATTACCGTGTATCTGGTATTCTTAATGGCTACAGCGCCAAAATATACCGCAATCACGTAAAATGTAGTATCTGAACTTCCCTGAAGAACAGCTGCTAGTTTCCCCTGGAAGCTGTCTGCTCCAAAAGTTGACATCGTATCTACCATCATTCCTCTAGCTCCGGAACCGGATAAAGGTTTGATTAGTGCTGTGGGAAGTCCGTCAACGAATCTTGGATCAAGGTTGGCTGTATAGGCAACCCACTTCATTCCATCAATGAGTACATCAAAAACTCCGGAAGTTCTAAGAAGGGAAATAGCGATTAGCATTCCAACCAAATAAGGAATAATCTTTACGCAGGTTGTGAAGCCTTCTTTAGCGCCCTCAATAAAGGCATCAAAAACGTTGATCTTTTTATAAACGGCTCCAAGTACGATAGCAAGGAAGATAAACAGAATAAGACCATTACTTAATACCTTACTGAAGTCGTCAAGTTCATCTTTGCTCAATTGCACCAGGTAAACAACTAATAAACCGATAATTGCTGAGATTCCACCTACATAAGCAATTACTACCGGGCGGAGAAGATTGATCTTCTGATATAAAGAAACAATAATCATAGCTGCTAAGGTTGCCGCAAAAGTAGCAATCATACAAGGCAGAAAGATATCGGTAGGTGTTTTTGATCCCATCGAAGCTCTAATCGCAATAATTGATACCGGAATAAGGGTCATTCCTCCTGCATGAAGACACAAAAACATAATCTGTGAATTGCTGGCGGTATCTTTATTGGGATTTAAAGTTTGGAGACTTTCCATTGCTTTGAGTCCGAATGGGGTAGCTGCATTATCCAATCCCAGAAGATTGGCGCTGAAATTCATCAGCATATGTCCGAATGCCGGATGGTTTTTAGGTATGTCTGGAAATAATTTAGAGAAAAACGGTTGAATGAACCGGCTTAAAAGATTGATTCCGCCTGCTTTTTCCGCAATACTCATGAACCCCATAAAAAGAGTCATAATTCCAATCAGGCCAATGCATATTTTTACAGCTGTTTCTGAAGTTCCGATGACACCATCCGCTTCCTGAACACGGTAAACGTTTACATTTTGTTTTAAAGAATCTGTTTTATAATGAATTCGGCTTTCTGTAAAATCATTTTTCTTCATCAGGTTATCCTTCACGACAGGGGAGAAGGTATTCATAGGCTGAGTGGCAACCTTCACCGTATCACCACCTTTCCCAACAACCATATCATTGAAAATGGTTTTGTAATTATCTGATGAAATGTATTTTATACTGGCAATGGCAATGGCAATGATAATGAAAGCCGACCAAATTCTGCTGAGAACCATTCGATTGATTTAATTGTTTAAACTTATCAAAAATACTTTAAACCACAAAAGTTACAAAAGAATTAAACACTTAAGTTTTTGAGAAGTGAGAAGAATTCTGTTGATAACAGTCTCAAGCTATTGAAAATCATTTGTTTTAACGCAATGTTCGCAAAGATTTTTATAGGAAAATATCCATAAAGTTTTATTATTCCTTTGCGTATTCTTAGCGTTTGAAATAGAAAATATTACTCTTCCAGATAAACAAGATGACCTTCAAAATCATCATTCAGGTTTTTCAGGACCTTAGCATTATCCATTTTTTTAACTAACCCTTCTACAAAAAAGCTTTTTTCGAAGAATTGGCGGTGAATTCCTGGTAATAGTTCCATGAAATAATCCATTCCGAATTTGTTATTATGGAGATCCATTTTAGTTTCCAGAGGTTGATTGGGAAATAGTTCTTCGTGCATGTCTGTCATTCTTTTACAGAAATCCAGTGCTTTTTCAGGTGAGGAAATTTTACAGCAATACATCATGATGAAACAACACCAGAGTGCATGCCTGAAAGCATTTCCTATGCCATTGTTAGATGCTGTTTCAGGGAATTTTGCCTGTGCAATGGTAAATGCTTTCACGGTAGCATGAAAGCTGAGTATGGCAAAAAGAGGATGGGGGAGGATAAGAGATAAGAGACGGATGATCTTCTTAAAACTCATGCTCCGAATGGTATTGAAAAATATCTTAAAAGTCCTCATAAATAAAAATCTCTCCCCAATTAGAGAGAGATTGTATTGTTTTTGTTACAGAAACTATGCTTTTACAGCTAATAAATTAACGGTTTTAGCAACAGTGTCCTGAATTTCAGTTCTTTTTACAATGAAGTCAACAAATCCTTTTTCCTGTAGGAATTCAGAAGTCTGGAAACCTTCCGGTAAATCTCTACCGATCGTTTCACGAATTACTCTTGGTCCTGCAAAACCGATAAGAGCTTTCGGTTCAGCCATAATGATATCAGCAGTCATTGCAAAAGATGCTGTAATCCCACCAAAAGTTGGGTCACACAGATAAGCGATATATAAAAGACCTGCTTCTGAAAGTTGAGCCAATTTAGCCTGCACCTTAGCTAATTGCATCAAAGAATAGGTAGCTTCCTGCATTCTTGCTCCTCCGGACTGACAGATGATCATATACGGAAGTTTGTGCTTGATACAGTAGTCTACAGCTCTTCTGATCTTTTCACCCATTACAGAACCTAAAGATCCACCAATAAAAGCAAAATCCATACAAGAAACCACCATTTCAGTTCCTTTTACAGTTCCTACAGCGTTTCTGATAGAATCCGTAAGCTTGGTTTTAGCTTTTACTTCTTTTAAACGGTCTTTATAAGGTTTTGTATCCTTAAAGTTTAAGATATCAATACTTTCAACATTGGCATCCAGTTCGGTAAATTTACCACCGTCAAAAAGGATGTCAAAAAATTCCGCACTTCCTATTCTTACATGAAATCCATCTTCAGGAGAGACGTAATTATTTCTCTTTAATTCCTCATGCTCCACAACTTTTCCAGATGGAGTCTGATGCCACAGGCCTTTGGGAACGTCCTTTTTTTCATCAGTAGAGGTGGTAATGTTTTTTGCTTTTCTTTTAAACCAGTCGAATGCCATTTTTAATTGTATTAATGTATAAATGTAAAATGTACCAATGTAAATGTACTCCTTATGATTACTTTTTACATCGGTACAAATGTACAGTTCTTATTTTAAAGTATTTACGTTATTTAAATCTTCAAATGCTTTCACCAATCTTGTAGAGAATGTATCCTCACCTTTTCTAACCCAAACTCTTGGGTCATAGAATTTCTTGTTAGGCTTTTCTTCTCCTTCAGGGTTTCCGATCTGAGCTCTTAAATAATCAATATTGTTTACCATATAGTCTCTAACGCCTTCTGTGTATGCAAACTGAAGGTCAGTATCAATATTCATTTTGATTACTCCGTAGTCAATTGCTTCTCTGATTTCTTCCAAAGTAGATCCTGATCCTCCGTGGAATACGAAATTGATAGGCTTGTCAGCTGTTCCGAATTTTTCCTGAACATATTTCTGAGAGTTGTCTAGGATTTTCGGGGTAAGAACCACGTTTCCTGGCTTGTAAACTCCGTGTACATTACCGAATGCAGCAGCAATCGTAAAGTTGTCAGAAATAGCTCTTAATTTTTCGAAAGTATATGCTACATCTTCCGGTTGAGTATATAGTTTAGAGTTATCAACGTCTGAGTTGTCAACACCGTCTTCTTCACCACCAGTTACTCCGATTTCTACTTCAAGAGTCATCTGAAGCTTAGCCATTCTTTCAAAATACTGAGCTGAAATTTCAAGGTTTTCTTCTAAAGATTCTTCAGAAAGGTCTAGCATGTGCGAAGAGTAAAGAGATTTTCCTGTCTGCTTGAAGAATTCTTCGTTAGCATCCATTAATCCGTCGATCCAGGGAAGTAATTTCTTTGCACAGTGGTCTGTGTGAAGAATTACAGTTGCTCCATAAGCTTCAGCAAGAGTATGAATGTGTCTTGCTCCTGCGATAGCTCCTAAGATTGCAGACTTTTGTCCGTCATTGCTTAATCCTTTCCCTGCATTGAAAGCAGCTCCACCATTTGAAAACTGAATAATTACAGGAGAATTTAATTTCGCTGCAGTTTCCATCACAGCGTTTACGTTGCTTGATCCAATTACGTTTACTGCAGGTAATGCAAATTTGTTTTCTTTAGCATACTGAAAAATATCAGTAACTAACTGACCTGTGGCAACTCCTGCCGGAAAAATTCTGCTCATGTTTTACTTTTTATTATAAATTTATTAGGTGCTTAATTTCGTGTAAAGGTAATCATTTTTAAGAAATCATTAATTTCTTTTGTCGCGTCCCCAAAGCAGCTTCTGACGGATGGTTTCGTAAAAGCTTAGATTGTTGGGCTGTACCAGAAGAAGCTGAAAATCGGCTTTCCTGATGATGATTTCCTTATCGGTCTCAATATGGATCAGTCTGGAGTCTAAAGAAAGAGAGTATTGTGGTACCCTGCTTTCCACTCTGAATTTGATCTCCACTTTGTCGTTTACTACTAAAGGTCTTACATTCAGGTTGTGAGGAGCAATAGGGGTGATGACAAAGTTTTCGTTATTGGGAGAAATGATTGGCCCACCGCAGCTTAAAGAGTAAGCGGTAGATCCGGTTGGAGTTGAAATGATCACTCCGTCTCCCCAGAACACATTTAAAAATTCATTGTTAATATAAGAGTCTACCGTAATCATGGAAGTGGTCTCTTTTCTGGAAACCGTTACATCATTCAGCGCATAAGGAAAAAATCCTTCCAGATTTGGAGAAACTACTTCAATTACTGATCGGCGGCTTGTTTTTACATCTCCTTTAAGGATTGAATCCAGTTCTTTAAAGGCTTCCTCTTTGGTGAAAAAAGCCAGAAATCCTAATCTTCCGGTATTTACTCCTACGACCGGGATCTCAAGATCTTCAATGAATGTCAGTGAATTCACAATAGTTCCGTCACCGCCAAAGGTAAAGAAAAGGTCTACTTCCTTATCCAAAAGATCCTGTTTACTGTTGAATGTTTCGAAAATCTTCGAAAACTGAAGAGCTTCAGCCATTTCATCATACAGAACAGATTTTACACCTCTGGTTTCAAGTTCAGAGATAAACTTGCTTAAATATAAAAAAGTATCAAGATCTTTTTTCTGAGAATATATGGCTACCTTCATGTTATATTTCTATAAATTTTTGGAAAAAACCGAATCGGTCTTTAAACAGATCGGATTTCTCATCAGAATAGTATTTTTCAACAATTCTGTAATCGTACCGGTCAAAAGTTGAATCTATCGAGGCCAGGTTTTCATTGCTGATCTTGATGGTGATGTGGATCACTTCATCAGACATAAAGCTTATAAAACCACCGTAAAATTTCGAGTTATTACTTTCCACAATATTGGCAATCTCCGTCATGGAATATTTTCTGGAAGGAGTTTCTACAGTAAGAATAGCTCCTGATTCTGAAAATAGGGGATAACGGGAAAGATCCTGGAAAATATCATCACAGGTAATATAGCCCAAATACTTTTCATTCTTATTAATCACCGGGATTACATTAGAATTGAAAGTATAAAACAGGCGGATACTATCCATAATATTATGGTCATCCAAAATGGCAAACCGCTCGATCTGATGCTCAAGTTCCTTCAAAGTTCCACCATCTTCTTCGTATAAAAAGTCCTTTGCAAGGGCTCCGTAAAAGTGATGGGATTTTTTGATGAAAATATGAGAATATCCGAAATCTTCCAACATATTTCTGGCCGACTCTATAGAGTCCGACAGGCTAAAACATGGGAAGTCTTTTGAGATATAGTCCTTGATAAACATTGTGCTAATTTATAAAAAATTAAACGAAACTTTTTCTGAAAACACGACTTTTTTTAAGGTAAAACAAAAAAAATGCCATTAAAATTTGTTTGTAAAGAAAAAAAAGGTACCTTTGTCGCCTTTCATTTTTACTTTTTATTAGATTTATTTCAAACTGCACTGTCTACTAAGGACATATGCAGTTTTTTTATTTTAGGGCTTTCGCAAACTCCCACATTACAATTCCGCCACATACACTCACGTTAAGAGAATGCTTGGTTCCAAGCTGTGGAATTTCCAGAAATACATCAATATTAGGCAGTACCTCATCACTTATTCCCTCTACTTCATTGCCTAAAATCAGGGCGTATTTTTTAGACCTGTCAATAGAGAAATCTGTAATCATCTGACTGCCTGTAGTCTGTTCGATTCCTATGATTTCATATCCTTTACTTTTCAGTTCTGAAATTGCATTGTTGGTATCTTCTTCATGAGACCAGTCTACACTTTCTGTTGCTCCCAATGCTGCTTTGTGAATTTCGCGGTGAGGCGGCTGTGGCGTAATTCCGCAAAGGATTATTTTTTCAATTAAAAAGGCGTCTGCCGTTCTGAAAGCTGCACCTACATTGTGCATACTTCTGATATTATCTAAAATGATGACCAACGGAATTTTTTCAACTTTCTTAAATGTTTCTACATCTATTCTGTTAAGTTCCTCCAGTTTTAGTTTCTGTACCAATTGTATTATTTTGTTGAGATTAATTTTCCGTCTTTATAGACCTCTGTTTTTTCAATGCTGCCGTTTTCGAGGTAATGGACTCTGTTACCATTCCATTTGTCATTGGCAAATTCTGTTTCACGTTGTACTTTGCCTGAACGATAAAATACTTTCCATTTTCCGGTGGCAAGTCCGTTTTCATAATTCCCGATCTGCTTTATTGATTTTCCGTCTTCATGAAAGAGTTTGGTTTCTCCATGCAGTTTTGCAAATTTATAGTTGGAGACTTCTTCCACAACTCCCTTTGGAGAATAGAAGGTAGCGGTAAAACTATTATCATAAATGTTTTTGTCTCCATTTCTATACACTTCCTTCGCGGTAAGAGTTCCGTTTTTATCATAGTAAGACCATTCTTTTACTTTGAAATCTTTTTTGAACTCGCCTTTTGCATTTACTTTTCCGTTATCATGATAAAAAACAGCATCACCTTCTTTTTTTCCTTTCTTCCATTCAATTTCGGTTTTTACCTGCCCGTTGTCATAGAAGTCTTTGCAGTTTCCTTCCTGTAACCCGTCCTTATATCCACATGGTTTCTGGGCCAAACCCATGATAGAAAAAGAGAAAAACAATAGAAAAATGTATTTCATAGCTATTTTTATTTCAAAAATAGTAAAATACTTATATTTGATTCAAAAATATACTATGAAAAATTTATTCTCTTTATTCATACTGGTGTTTGCCTTTTTACCTTCACAGGCACAAAATACCTATTATCCTCAAGCTTTCTTTGATAAAAAACTAGCCCGTGATATGCTGGCATTCGGAAATTCAACGATTGAAGGGGTAGCTTCTACCAAGCAAAAAAATAATTGGGGCATAAAACCATTGCTTGGACAAAAACATTATGCTCCTAAGGGAACCGTTATTATGCTTTTTCCTGTAACTCCTTATTTTGAAGAGTTTTATAGCATGAGAAAAAAGTATGAAAATAAGAAGACTACAGTTTATATGTCTGAAGAAGCTTTTAAATACAGAGTGGAGGCTTTAACAGATGATCACGGCCGTTTTAAATTTGAAAAACTGAAACCAGGGAAATACTATCTTGAAACCATTGTAAACTTTACAGCAACGGCGAGTTACCAACAGCAAACGGGAACTTCAGATGCCTATAATGGATACGGGGGCTATCTGTATTCCACTCCCATATATAGCACCTTTTTTTACGGATATGACGCTGCCAACAGGGAAAGTAAATTTGTTGAGATAAAAGCAGACGGAGAACTTAAAGAAATCAACCTTTAAAAGGTTGATTTTTTATTTCTTGCTCATAATCTGATGAACATTTTTCTCAATATTCTGGGCTATGGTCTCCATTGGGATGTCATTCTCATCATTGTTGAAAGGATCTTCAATTTCCTCGGCAATCATCTCAAGACTCATCAGTACATAATACACAAAAACAGTAAGTGGTATCATGAAAAGGCCTATCGTAATAACGTAAGCAATAGGAAGGGCAAGTACATATAGGATGATGAATTTTTTAATAAAGGATGAATAAGAATAGGGAATGGGTGTGTTTTTAATTCTTTCACATCCGCCACATACTTCCAGAAAACCTGATAGTTGAGTATCTAGATACAGCATTTCAATCTCTGAAATCTTTCCTTCTTTCTTTAATTGGTTAAGTTTATGACTTAAAAGAATAAGAATTTCACTAGGTCCATGGTTTTTCAATGATTTTTCAATTTCTGTATAATCTTCATCTAATGCCAGGCGCGTTGATTCCTTAGAAAGGTGTTTGGCTAAAAAGTGAGGAAAATATTTTAAATATCTTGAAATCTGTTCTGCATCCTGACGGTTATCTCCAAGAATGGTATTGATTTTTATCGCAAAGTTGCGAGTATCGTTCACTAGTTTTCCCCATAGTTTTCTTCCTTCCCACCATCTGTCATAGGCTGTATTGGTGCGGAATACAAGCAAAAGAGAAAGGACAAACCCTAATAAAGAATGGATCATTCCTACATTGCTGATTCCTGATTTTGCAGTAAGATGAAAATATCCCACTTCCAGATATTGAATTCCCCAGGAATATAATCCCACCATAATCATGCTTGGAAAAAGTATTTTCAGGGTGTCGCTTTTATGTAAACTGAAAAGGATTTTAAGGAAATGTTTCGTGTTATAGACTCTCATAAATTCGCTTAATATCACAAATATAAATTTTTCAGAATAAAGTAGGAAGTCTGAAGCTGGAAGAGGAAAGTTATTGAGGTCGAAAAGCAGGTTTAAGCTTTCCATTAATAATTTTCTATTGAATGTTGTATTATAGGTACTTACAGACAAATAGAAACTTCCAGCCTCCTTCTTCCAGCTTCCAACTTAACAATCTTAATTTTCGCAGTTTTCAAAAAAAGACTATTTTTAATTCGCATTAAATACAAAGTACATGATCCTCGAAAACGTAGATGTAGTCAATGATATCAGTAAAGAAGATTTTCAGAAGAACTATTTCAAAAAGCATAAGCCTCTTTTAATCAAGAATTTTGCAAGCCGTTGGGATGCTTTTGATCTGTGGAACCTTGCCTATATCCGTGAAAAGGCAGGCGATCAGAATGTTCCTTTGTATGACAACAAGCCTGCTGATGCTGCTAAAAGCTCTGACGCTCCGGTAGCTAATATGAAAATGAGGGATTATATTGATACGATAAAAAGGAAGCCCTCAGATCTCAGGATCTTTTTCTACATCATTACAGACAGGTTGCCTGAACTGCTTAAAAACTTTACCTATCCTGATTTGGGAATGAAGTTCTTTAAAAGGCTTCCTACTTTATTTTTTGGAGGAAGTGAAGCACATGTGCTAATGCATTACGATGTAGATTTGGGAGATTTTATGCATATCCATTTTGAGGGGAAAAAGAGAATTTTATTATTTGATCAGAAACAGTCTCCATTTTTGTACAAAGTGCCTTTATCTGTTCATACCATCTATGATGTAGACTACGAGGATCCTGATTATGAGAAGTTTCCGGCACTGAAATACGCAAAAGGATATGAAATCTTTATGGAACATGGAGATGCGCTTTTTATTCCGGGAGCGTTCTGGCATTTCAACAGATATCTTGAACCTGGTTTTTCTCTGTCACTAAGAGCATTACCGAACAAACCAAACGTATTTGCTAATATGCTGTACCATGTCTTTATCATGAGATACACAGATAAGCTTATGCGCAAACTATTTAAAGCCAAATGGGTGGATTATAAGAAAAAATGGGCCTTTAAGAAAAGCAGTGAGGCTTTGGAAAAGCATTTACATAAAGGAAATTAGTCTGAAAGGATTGAAGATGGAGGCGGGGAAAAGTAAGTTATTTTTGTCGAAACCTCAGGGTAAGTCTTTCATAAAAAATATTTGATTCTTATATCCAATGTTGCATCATTGTCATAGGGTACGCCGAATCTTTGATTTCTGACATTTGGAAGGATATAAAAGATTCTTCCAGATGTTTAGAATGATAAGTAGATGTTTACAGACAAATAGTAACTTCCAGCTTCCTTCTTCTGGCTCCCAGCCTTATAACATCTTATTTATTAATTAACCCAAAGATCTTGGCATCTACAAATCTTCCTTTTTCAAAAAAGTAGTCTCTCAGCATTCCTTCTTCCTGAAAACGGATCGATGTTAAAAGTTTTTCAGATGAAATATTGGCCGGATCTATAAAGGCGTCCACACGATGCAGTCTCATACTTTCAAGACCAAAGGTCAGAATAGGCAGTATAGCTTCTTTCATATAAGATTGTCTCCAGAAAAGAGGATTGAGTTCATACCCGATTTCTGCCTTAAAATGTTCACGATACCAGTTGTGATAGCCGCATGTACCAATCACTTTTCCATTCGATTTCAACTGCAAAGCCCAGCGGAATCCTTTTCCTTTTTCAAATTCACTGTTGAAATGCTGAATGATTTGCTGTGCATCTTCGAGAGATTTGAACGCTTCAAGATCATAATATTCCATCACTTCTTCCAAAGAAAAATATTCGAGCAGATCTTGGGCATCATCGAGGGTAAGCTGGCGTAAAATAAGCCTTTCAGTTTCTAGAAGGGGAAATTCCATGGATGTGATTTTATGGTGAAAATACAATTAATTCCTGATAAGGAAAAGTTATTCAGCGATAAAGCATAAAACCACTCTGAACCCTGAATTTATTTTTCTAAATTTGGGGCTCATTTTTTACTATGGCAAAATCGAAGAAGGAAACTCCGCTAATGACTCAATATAATACCATCAAGGGCAAATACCCTGATGCGTTGTTGCTTTTCAGAGTAGGGGACTTTTATGAAACTTTTGGGCAGGATGCTGTGAAGACGTCCCAGATATTGGGTATTGTTCTTACCAAAAGAAATAATGGTGAAGGAAGTGTAGAACTGGCGGGATTTCCGCATCACTCAATAGATTCCTATCTTCCAAAACTGGTAAGGGCAGGGATGAGAGTAGCGATCTGCGATCAGCTGGAAGATCCTAAAATGGTCAAAGGAATTGTGAAAAGAGGGGTTACGGAGCTGGTAACACCAGGGGTAACGTTCAATGATCAGGTTTTAAATTCCAAAAAAAATAACTTCCTGCTTTCCCTGCACAAGGAAAAGGAAAAGTATGGGATTGCTTTAGTAGATATCTCTACAGGTGAATTTCTGGTAAGTGAAGGAAACCTTGAAAAACTGTTGCATATTGTCAATACTTTTGATCCCAGTGAAATTATTTTCCAGAGGAGTGTACAGATTCCGGAGCAGATTAAGAATAAGAATGCTTTTAAGCTGGAAGACTGGGCTTTTCAATATAACTTTGCCTACGAAAAATTAACCAATCATTTTAAAACCAATTCTCTAAAGGGGTTTGGAGTGGAGGCCCTTCCGTTAGCTATTACAGCAGCAGGAGCTATTTTTGCCTACTTGGTGGAAGATACACACCATAACCTGCTTTCTCATATTACAAAACTTCAGATTATTCCACAGGAAGATTATCTGATGATGGATAACTTCACCTTAAGAAATCTGGAGATCGTTTATCCAAGCAATCCGCAAGGGAAATCATTGCTGGATATTATTGATAAAACCTCAACGCCAATGGGCGGGAGATTACTGAGAAGAAGAATTATTCTTCCTTTAAAATCTGTAGATGAAATTTCAAGAAGACTTTCCCTGATTGATTTCTTAAACGAAAATGATCAGCTTAAATATGAAATAGGACAGCTTTTAAAGTCGATCTCCGATCTTGACCGATTGATGGGAAAACTGGCCGCAGAGAAAATCTCACCTAGAGAATTAGGACATCTGCGTCAAAGTTTGATTAATATTCATAGAATCAAAGCATTATTACATCCTCATGCAGATGTATTGGCTTGGCTAGAACCATTATTTGATCTTGAAGAACTGATTAAATACCTGCAGAATCACCTTAATGAAGAACTTCCGGTAAGCATTGCCAAAGGAAATGTCATTAAGAACGGGGTTTCTGAAGAGCTGGACAGATTGAGAAATCTTCAGAGTAAAGGCCGTGGCTTCCTCGATGAAATGTGCCAGAGAGAGATTGAAAGAACAGGTATTACAAGTCTTAAGATTGATTTTAATAATGTTTTCGGATACTATATTGAAGTCCGGAATACCCATAAAGATAAAGTACCGGATGACTGGGTGAGAAAACAGACCCTTGTGAATGCCGAGCGTTATATCACAGAAGAATTAAAGGAATATGAAAGTCAGATTCTGGGCGCTGAAGAAAAAATAGGCGTTCTGGAAACTCAGTTGTACAGGAATCTATGTTCTGAAACAATGGTTTATATTGATCAGATTCAGGGGAACTCCAATATTATTGCTCAGCTTGATGTAGCTGCCGGATTGTCTGAACTTGCTGTTTCAGAGAGCTATACGAAGCCTATTCTGAATGATGGTTATTCCATTGATCTGAAAGAAGCAAGACACCCGATTATAGAAAATGCTCTTCCATTGGGAGAAAAATATATTCCGAACGATATCTTCCTGAATAAAGATTCTCAGCAGATTATCATGGTTACAGGACCAAACATGGCTGGTAAATCAGCAATTCTCCGCCAGACGGCTATTGTATGTCTTTTGGCTCAGATCGGAAGTTTTGTGCCGGCTAAACATGCAGAAATAGGAATGTTGGATAAGATCTTTACCAGAGTAGGAGCTACAGACAATATTTCAGCAGGAGAATCCACTTTCATGGTGGAAATGAACGAAGCTGCCAACATCCTGAATAATATTTCAGAACGAAGCCTTATCCTTCTGGATGAAATTGGACGTGGAACTTCCACATATGATGGGGTTTCCATTGCATGGGCTATTGCAGAATATCTTCATCAGCACAATACACAGGCGAAGACTTTGTTTGCAACCCATTACCATGAACTGAATGAAATGACCGTGAATTTTGAAAGAGTGAAGAACTTCCATGTTTCCATTCAGGAAAACAAAGGGAATATTATCTTCTTAAGAAAACTGGTTCCCGGAGGCAGTGAGCATAGTTTTGGTATTCATGTGGCAAAGCTGGCCGGAATGCCTGCCAAAGTGGTAAACAGAGCAAATGAGATTCTTAAAACCCTTGAAGCAAGCAGAACCCAGGGCGGAGGAACCTCAGAGAATATCAAAAGGGTAACGGAAGAAAATATGCAGCTTTCTTTCTTTCAGCTGGATGATCCGGTTCTGGAGAATATCCGTGAGGAACTTACCAAGATAGACATCAATACTTTGACACCTATAGAAGCTTTAATGAAGCTGAACGCCATAAAAAAAATGATTGGAGGATAATCCAATCATTTTTTTTTATTGTAAACGTTTAAAATTGATTAGCAGCAACGCCCGTCTTCTCCTATAAGACCTGGTTCAAGCAATCCTGAATCACTTATACAGAATCCTGCGCGACATCTTATACCAGCCCCACCATTAATTTCTTTTAAATCTGTTTTTGTCAATTTTCTTTTTTTGTTCTCAAAATTTTTCATGATTTTTTATTTAATTTATACTAATATACATGGAAATTTTAATAATTCCACACTGTGTGATAAAATTTAACGGTATATTGTCACTGAATAGTGAATGATAGATATGCTTTCCCTTTTGTGATATGTGTTTGTACTATAAACAATTGTGTTTTATTTCTATAAAAAAATAAATTTGTTGTTTTTGTGTTGTCTTAACGATGCTTAATAATAGGATTTTAGAGTTATAAATCTAAAATTGTACCTTTCGGATTAATAAAACCAATCATGAAAAAAATATTTTTAGTATTCTTATTGATTTCACTATTCTCATGCAATAAAGCAGCAAAGGAAAGAGCTGAACAAAGAATTCATGATTCTGTAGCAGTAGTATATAAAGCGTATATCGATTCAGTGACAATCGTCAAGAGACGTGAAGATTCTATAGAGGAACATTACAGAAAGAAACCTCGACGACCAGGATCAATGTATTGTGAAAATGGAACAATGTTTTATGTTGCAAAGGCTTCTTCCTCTAAATCAAAAACTAAATCAAAAATTAGGTCAAAAACAAACACAAAATTAAAAGCTAAGAGAGAACAGTAAACATTTTTTAGCCAACAGACATGTGTAGGTTTCTGGGTTATAATTATTTATTAAATTTAACCATGTGGAATTATTAAAACCCTGTCAACTATTCTGTTTTGTACCATTGCAAAGCTCAGCCGTAAAGTATTCCCATTTTGAAATACGAAGACCTTCAAAAACGTGTTTAGGAAAAAAGGGATATCATTTTTTAAGAAAGCGGGTTCCCAAGGCAGGTGAGTACAGACATCAATAGTTTGACTTCTACAGAAGCTTTAATGAGCTGAATATGATAAAAAAAATGACTGGAGGAAATCCAATCATTTTTTTATTGTAAGCGTTTAAACTTGATTAGCAGCAGTATCCGTTTTTACCCACGGGGCCAATGATCATGAAATGACTGCTCACTCCTCTAAGTTTGCAAAGTCCTTCTGCGCAGTTGGCTGCAACACCGCCACTGATTTCTTTAAGCTCAGCTTTTGTTAGCTTCTTTTTTTCAATTTTTGATTTTTTCATATCTTTTTAATTTGGTATTATTACTCTGTAATTAGCAGCAAGGACCGTCCTGAATTCCGTAGACTCCATACAGCTCTTCCCCGGTATTACGGTCCGTACAGTTGATTACCCTCGGGCAGATAGGTCCTGCTCCGTTAATGGTTTTCAATTCAATCTTGGTAAGTTTCTTTTTTTGATTCATTGATTTTTTCATAATAATTTTAGTTTGGTTAGAAAGCTAATGTACATTTTATTTCAATAATTCAATACTGTGTGAACGATAAATTTAAAGGTTCATTGCGCCCGTTAACAAACTTTAACAGTTTGGAAATCATAGATAAAGGTTGCAATTATTAAATTTGAATATGAAGAATATATTTAAAATTCTGGCCATCTTTCTTTTCTGTGCGGTTTGTAAAGCTCAGCAGACCGAAGTTCCCGTTGTAAAATATGAAGACCTCGAAAAAACAATACAGCAAGAAAAAGATAAGTTTCTTGTTGTCAATTTCTGGGCAACCACCTGTGCCCCTTGTGTAAAAGAGCTTCCACATTTTATGGAGATAAATAATCAACATGCAGGTAATCCGAAGTTTAAAATGATTTTGGTTTCCTTAGACAGGCTGGTAGATAAAGAAAGAGTTTTAAAATTCATTAAAAATAAAAGCCTGACTGCTGAAGTGGTTCTCCTGGATGATATCAAAAGAATGAATACCTGGATTCCAAAGTTTGAAAAGGATTGGGACGGAAATATTCCGGTAACGTTATTTTATAAAAGCGGAGGAAAAGTATACTTTAATGATGGTGAAATGAGCAAGGAAGATCTTGAAAAAACAATTACTGAAAATTTACAATAAAGACTATTATGAAAAATATGAAAATTTTAATGACTGCATTCATCGCTGGTTTAGGATTACTAAGCTTTACAACGGAAGCTCATGATAAGAATAAATTGCAAAAAGAAACCGTTTCGAAAGTGAAAGGGTATGAAGTAGGAGATGAGGCAGCCGATTTTAAGCTTAAGAATATTGATGGTAAAATGATTTCCCTGAGTGATTTTAAAACAGCTAAGGGATTCATCGTTATCTTTACCTGTAACCATTGTCCGTATGCAAAGAAATACGAAGACAGAATTATTGAATTGGATAAAAAATATAAAAACCAGGGATATCCTGTCATCGCCATCAACCCCAATGACCCGAATGTACAGCCTGAGGATGGTTATAAAGAGATGATTGACAGAGCCAAGCAGAAAGGGTTTACTTTTCCGTATTTAGTGGATGAAGGGCAGAAGGTTTATCCTCAGTACGGAGCCACAAAAACGCCACATGTTTTTGTATTGCAGAAAGAAAAGGGTAAGAATATTGTAAAATATATAGGCGCTATTGATAACAACTACGATAACCCGAATGATGTATCAGAATATTATGCTCAGGATGCAGTAAATGCCCTGATTAAGGGAGAACCTATGAAAATGACAAAAACTGTCGCCATTGGATGTACAATCAAAGTAAAGAAATAATATATTTGTCAGAATAAAATCGGTATTTTTAATGAATACCGATTTTTTATGCCTGAACTTTTAAGATTTAAAACATCCATATGAAATTCCAATTTAGCCTGAAATATCTGCTTGCCTCCGTTTTTATTTTCCTGATTGAGGTACTGATTGCTACAAAACTGAAAGATATTTTCTTCGTACGAGCCTATCTTGGGGATGTTATTGTAGTAATGCTTCTCTATACTTTGGTGAAGAGCTTTTTCAGGGTAAACAATGAAAAACTTATCTGGGGAATTCTGATTTTTTCCTGTTTTGTAGAGTTTGCCCAGTATTTTAATATTGCAGAAAAACTGGGCTTCCGGGAGGGAAGCCTGATGTATATTGTCATCGGGAATTCTTTTTCCTGGATTGATATTCTGTGTTATGCTGCAGGTTGTCTGTTGCTTTATCTTTTTGTTAAAATGACAAATAATAAAAGTTTGGCTTCAACTCCTAATTCCTAATTTTCAGAACTTACCTTCCAAAACTGTCATATTTATCTTCAGCGTATTTAATAAATCTGTTCAGTAGTGCCACGTTATCCTTTTCCATGGGAGAAAGTTCGTTGTCTACATTATTGGAAACCGGAATGTACCAATTGGTCTGCTCGAAAAAGTCTCTGTACGTTTCTTTTTTGAAAGAATAACCATGCCTTGCAAACACTGAGTTCTTGATAATCTCAAGATCCAGTTTTCTCAGATTTTTAATGTCTTTTTCGCTTAGTTTTTGTTTAGAGGCATTCAGTTTAAAGACCGCATCAGAAGCAACCCGATTCTTTGATGTGGTATAACTTTCGGTTTTCCCATCACTGTCGGTGTATTTTTCTACAAAATCTTTAGGATTGTTCCAGTCTACCAGGTTGGATTCCGGATCAAGCATAAAATTAGGATTATACACAAATTCTTTTTTGATGAGTTTCAGAGATTTCAGAGGAGCTTTTACAGCTTTTTTATTGAAAGCATTCCATTTTCCCGTTAAGCTGTCTCCATTAAGTTTTACTTCAAACCTGCCGTCTGTTTTATCATTCCCGGGTTCATCCAGTACAAAAGATTTTGAAGATTCATTAAAAATTCCTCTTACAGGACGTTGGTTTCCATTCACAATGCTTTGTCCATACACACTGTCTTTGGTAATTTTGTTGATTTTTATAGAGATTCTTTTGTAGACATTCTCATCATATTCAGAGCCGTCTACATCATCAACCAGTTTTTCCATCCCTGCAAAGTCTCCGGTGTAAACTCCGTAATATTCTTTATGAACTTCAGGAATGACTACAGAGTCTTTTTTTGCGGTTAGAGAATCTTTGTCTGATTCATTCGTTTTTCCTTCTTTTTTGCAGCTTATCAGAGAAACTGCAAACAAGGAAATAAGGGTGTAACTTAAAGTTTTCATATCTGTTTTTTTGTAATTAAGTATTCAATGATAAGGATATTGGGAATCCAGCCCAGCCATGCAATGATTTGATAAACATCCATGGGATTTGGGTGAAATAAATATACAATAATAACTTTCCACATCCGTAATGTAATGGCTGATAATGTAAAAGCAAAACTCCGCCACATCCATTGCTTGTGTTCTTTAAACTTTTTTTGCCTGGCCAGCTGATAGGCTCTGAAGGTAGAAAACCACCATGAAAGCCCCAGAATAACAAATGATACCTTTGAAAAAAGGCCACCATTGGCAAAAAATCCCATATAAATTCCTGATGGTGCAGCTAAAAATAAAATGAGAAAAATATAAAACTTTCCCATGTTCCGGTGAAAGCTTTTCCATCCAAAATCTTTGCGAAGTATGGCTAAAAATCCTGAAAGAAGTACAAAAATGCTGGTGTACACATGAGTGTAGAAAAAATAAAGATATTCCGGCCTATGTTCTACTTCTGTTTGTTTAATCATCAGGAAGCTGACGTTGGGATCTACAGGAATATATTCCAACGTAATGCTGAGCATCAGCCAAAAGAAATATACAAATCCTATGATGAGAAGGATCTTTAAAAATGTGATATTTCTTTTGGCTGATAGCATACCTATGCTTTAATCAAAATTTATCGACATTGGAAGGGTATACCAATAGTCCACAGGTTTGTTTTTATAAACAGCGGGCTCCCATTTTTTGTTTATGGTATTGATGACCCGTATCAATTCTTTATTAAAGTTTTCCTGCTCTCCGTTTGCCGTCACAGAGCTCAGTTCTCCCTTGGAATCAATTAGAAACCGTACCTCTGAGTTTGCTGAGTCTGTAATGATACTAAAATTTATTTTACTCATAATGAGTGTTCTGAATACAGCAATTCCTCCTGGAAATTCAGGTTTTATATCTGCTTTATTAGTATAATCTTTTACAGGGGATTCTGCCCGGTCCTGTTTTACCTGAGAAAAACATAATGTGAACCCAAACGTAAATAGTAGAAATATTAATTTTTTCATGTGTCGTTATCCTTATTTTTAGTGATTTTTATAGGGAATTTAAATCCTGTGCAATCAGCCATCCTTCACTCCAGCATGCCTGAAAATTGAATCCTCCCGTCACAGCATCTATATTTAAAACTTCTCCGGCAATATAAAAATTAGGAAGAATTTTTGAAGACATGTTTTTAAAGTTAATTTCTTTTAAATCAACACCTCCCGCAGTTACAAACTCGTCTTTAAATGTTGATTTTCCGGTCACCGGAAACTTTTTCTTACACAGATTTTCCAGAATTTTCTGCGTTTCTTTTCCTGAAATATTGGCTACCTGCTTGTTGAGATCAACTTTTGAAATATCTAATATTTTTTGCCAGAATCTGTTTGTAATATCAAAGATTTTCGATTGGCCTATGGTCTTTTTAGGATTACTTTGTTTAAAGTTATGGAACATTTCTTCTGCATCGTCCATCTCTATGGAAACAAAGTTCACCTCAATTTCAAAATTGTATTTAAGTTTTGCGAGACTTATGGCTTCCCATGCTGAAATCTTTAGAACAGCAGGTCCGGAAAGTCCCCAATGGGTAATCAAAAGCGGTCCGCTTTCCTCAGTTTTCAGTTTAGGAATAGAAATTCCTGCATTTTCAAAACTGGTTCCGGGAAGATCTTTTAAAAGATCATCTTTAATATTAAAAGTAAAAAGAGACGGAACAAGGTCTATGATCTTATGCCCCAGATTTTCAACAATTTTTAAGGATTTAGGTGAGCTTCCGGTAGTGTACACAAGATAATCCGCTTCAAAATCTCCCGAATTAGTTTTTACACTATATTTTTCATCCTGTTTTTCAATCTCCTTTACGGTACATTTTGTCTGTACAACTACATTTTTCTTCTGAACTTCATTCAAAAAGGTATTGATGATGGTCTGTGAAGAATTGCTTTCAGGAAAAGTTCTGTTGTCATTCTCTATTTTCAACGGAACATTACGCTGATCGAACCATTCCATCGTGTCGCCCGGTTGAAATTTAGTAAAAACACTTAATAGTTCTTTGTTTCCACGGGGATAAAACTGTACGAGCTCTCTCGGGTCAAAGCAGGCATGGGTGACATTACATCGTCCGCCTCCGGAAATTTTAACTTTCTGAAGAACATCTGAGTTCTGTTCTAAAATCGTAATTTTATATTTCTTTTCGTCAAGGTTGGCTGCGCAGAAAAAGCCTGCAGCACCACCTCCGATAATGATGATCTGTTTCATGTATGGGTAATCTTATGCTGAAGATTATTTTTTCAAAAGTACAATTTTTATAAACCATCTTATTTGAGTATTTTTGAAGATTATAATTTTAATGATACCAAAAACGATTTCAGTATGATTTTCTACCATAAATTTGAAGTGCGTTGGAGCGATCTTGATGCCAACAAACACTTAGCCAATTCATCCTATGTACAATATTGTGCTCAAGCCAGAATGGCTTTTATGACCAAGGAAAAAATGGGAGTTACCCAATTAAGCAGATGGGGAATCGGGCCTGTTATCCTGCACGAAAGATATTCTTTCTTCAAGGAGATCTATGCCGATCAGATTGTTATTGTAAGTGTAGAAATAGACGGGTGTTCAGATGATTCCTCCATTTACCGTTTCGTTCACAAGTTCTATACACCGGAGGGAGTACACTGTGCTACTTCCGAAGCAACAGGAGTCTGGATTGATATGATGCTTAGAAAAATGACCACTCCACCAGATGATGTAGTGGAAGCAATGAATAAATACAAAAGCCCGGAAACTGTGGTGCTATCAAAGGACGATTTTAAAAAGCTTCCTTTCCATCCACATAATATTGATCCGGCAGAAATTAATATATAAAATTTATGTTTGAAGATAAATCACAGGAGCTGACTCCCATTTCAAAACTAGGAGAATTCGGTCTGATTAAACATCTGACAGAACATTTTCCTTTATCCAACGAATCTTCGGAGCTTGGAGTAGGAGATGATGCGGCAGTAATTAATCCTGGCAATAAAAAAGTAGTTCTTACCACAGACGTTCTGGCAGAAGGAGTACACTTTAATTTAGGCTATGTTCCGTTAAAGCATTTAGGCTATAAAGCGGTAGTGGTAAACCTAAGTGATATTGCAGCGATGAATGCCGTTCCTACACAGATTCTAGTCTCTTTGGCTGTTTCCAACCGTTTTCCAGTAGAAGCTTTGGAAGAACTCTATGCAGGAATTCAGGCAGCATGTACCCGATATAAAGTAGATCTGATTGGTGGAGATACTACAAGCTCCAATTCAGGATTGGTAATGAGTATTACGGCAGTAGGAATCGAAGAAGGGGAAAATATTGTGAAGAGAAGCGGAGCAAAACCAAATGATCTTCTTGTAGTAACAGGAGATTTGGGTGGAGCTTATATGGGACTTCAGATTCTGGAAAGAGAACATGCTGTTTATCTTGCAGACCCAAATATGCAGCCGGAAATGGAAGGCTATGATTATATCCTGGAAAGACAGTTGAAACCTGAAGCAAGAACAGATGTTAAAAGTATTTTGGAAGAGCTGGATATTAAACCAACTTCCATGATTGATATTTCTGACGGTTTAGCTTCTGAAATTCTTCACCTTTCCGATCAGTCTAAAGTAGGTTTCAGGCTGTATGAGGAAAAGGTACCGTTGGATAACCTTACGATCTCTACCGCAGATGAAATGAATTTAAATCCTGTTATGACTGCATTAAGTGGTGGTGAAGATTATGAATTACTGTTCACGATTTCACCAGAAGATTTTGATAAAATTAAAAACCATCCGGATTTTAGCATTATAGGACATGCTGTGGAAAAAGAAGAAGGAAACTTTATGGTAGCAAGAGGATCTAACCAATTGGTAGCTCTTACTGCTCAGGGATGGGATGCATTTTTAGGAAACCAGAACGGATAAAATTATTTAATTTTAAATATTGTAGAAAACCGCAGCACTTTTTTTGCTGTGGTTTTTGTTTATAGCTTAACTATTTTAAAACTCCAGTGATGATTATACCGGAAAAAGAAATACCGATGCACCATCTGACTTCTGAAGAATTTCAGATGAGTACTCTGAGTGCAGCTGGCCCTGAGAATTTCCATGATGTTCACCGGCATAATTTTTTTGAAATTATCTGGTTCAGGGAAGTGTATGAAAAAAGCCATTTAGAGCTGGATTTTGAAAGTTATAAACTTGAGAACAATCAAATCTGTATCATTGCACCTGGGCAGGCATTCAATATGAAGATAGAAGGAGAAGAGGGATATGCCATGGCGATAAGCCGGGAAATTTTTAACGAAGCCTGTGATATTGAATCTGTTCTTACCGGAGGTGTGCTTCCGTTCTTTTTAGATTCTAAAAATGAAAAAACCTGCAGCACACTTATCTCATTGATTGAACAGGAATATAAAGCCACTTCAAGAACAGAACTTTTAAAGGCTTATCTGAAAGCATTCTGTATCATTATTGGAGAACAAATTAATCCTCAGGAACTCTTGCTGAATGACCGTCAACGTGTTCATGACTTAGTAGGACTTATTGAGAAACATTATATAGAACAGAAGGAAACAGGTTTCTACGCCGAAAAACTAAAGATAAGTACCCATCACCTGAATGATATTGTGCGTCTTCTGAGAGGAACAACAGTAAAAAAAATGATCAACCAGCGTCTTCTCCTTGAAGCTAAAAGAGAACTCAGCTTTGGAGCGCTTACAGTAAAAGAGATTGCTTTTAAACTCGGTTTTAACGATGCTTCATATTTTTCAAGGTTTTTTAAGAAACATACAGGGCAAAACCCAGACTTTTTTAAGAATAATGAAAAACGGTAATCCTCAATATTTACAATTTTTAGGGTTTTAAACTAGCATTTTTTACTTATTATTGTACATTGATCTTCAATTTGTCCTATACTTCCTTCAGTTCTGTTATTGTAATCTTTTGCTTTTTAAGGCAATTTTGCATCCTGAAAAAAAACCGCCTGCGAAGGCTTACAATTTATGAAGAAGTTAGGTATTGTAGTGTTTATTTTAGCATTACTCAACACGTTGGAATCTTTAAGTATAGATCTTTATCTTCCTGCTTTCCCAAGCATGGCTGAAATTTTTAAAACAGATATTGGGCATATCCAAATCTCTATTTCTGTTTTCTTTGCCGGATTTGCGTTCGGACAATTATTATGGGGACCTTTATCAGACAAAACAGGCCGTAAGCCGATGCTGTATTGTGGTCTTCTCCTCTTTATCATAGGGGCTACTGCCATTTATTTTACCTCAGATATTTATGTTTTATGGGCGATGCGTTTCTTACAGGCGTTTGGAGGAAGTGCGGGAATTGTGATTGGAAGAGCCATTATTATTGATTTGTATGATAAACAAAAATCTGTAACCATTTTTGCCCAACAATCTCAGATCAGTGGAATTGCCCCGATTGTAGCTCCTTTGCTGGGAAGTGTATTTCTGAAATACTGGGGATGGAACAGTTCATTTGCTTTTTTATGCATCATGGGACTGATTACCTTCTTTATGGTATACAAATACGTTCCGGAAACAAATACAAGAATCAGCCAGCCGGATCATGACCTTCCGGATGAAAAAGGATTAAAGGAACAGTTGAAAATGATTATTTCCAATAAAGAATTCATCAACAGTACGATGGTGGGAAGTATTGCTTTTGCCTCTCTGATCATTTATATTTCAAATGCTCCGTTCTTATTTATGGAACTTCACGGATTCTCGAGTGAGACCTTCAGTTTTATATTTGCATTTAATTCATTGGCCTTGATTACAGCAGCTTATATTACTCCAAGGCTGATTAAGAGAATCAGTAATTCGGATCTTTTATTTGGAGCTACATTGATGCTGTTGCTGGTGTGTTCACTGCACATTCTGATCGCTGCCGGAAGCCTTTCTGTAGCTTTGGAAATCGCAATGCTGTATTTATCATTGCTGGCTATCGGAATTCTGTTCCCTATTACCTCTGCACATGCTTTATCTCCGTTTAAAGAGGGGAGAGGTACGGCTGCAGCGTTACTGGGATTCATGCAACTAATGGTTACCTTTTTAATATCAGGATTATTGGGGCTTTTAGAAGCAGATTCTATAATGCCGATGGTGGTTACCCGTACAGGAATGGCATTGGTTGCTGTATGGTTTGGATATCAGATATTTAAAAGTAAAAAAAACACAGTACAGCAATCTGTAGCTTAATAAGTAAGGAAGTGGGAAGCGGGAGGATGGAAGTTACTGAAAGTCAAAGAACGAATAAAGCTTAGGATTGCAGATTTTTCTGGGTTTTTAGTACTCTATTTTGTAATAACTTTCAGTAATTCAGTAGACAAATACTAACTTCCGGCCTCCCTCTTCCAGCTTCCAGCCCATTGAGCTTTATCCTGCCATTGCTTCTATTGGTCATACCATTCAGGCACTTAATCAAGTAATTTTTGTAAACAATCCCTAAAGGGTTCTCTTTGCGTAAAATTTAGAATATGAAAAGAAACCTTTTGACGGCTTTTTGCTGTCTGTTGCCATTAGGGTATTGGGTAAGTGCACAATCAGGAATCTCTGCAGAACTTAAAACAGAATATATTCCATCCTCTAATTATATCCGGCCGGAAGACAGCGTGAAAACCAATTCCAAAAGTGATTTTAAAAGAGTAAATCTGAACCTAAGTATTCCGTTATCGGTAAAAAAAGATAAAGATGGTAAGGTAAAAGCATGGGCTATGCTACTGGGTGGGTCTTACGCAAAAATGTCACACACAAATTATGAAACTCCGTTATTTCCGGATCAGATGTTGAACGCCCAGGTGGGGCTACAGCATATAAGACCTTTAGGTAAAAAGTGGAGTATGATGATGATGGCCTCCGTGGGAGTGTATACTGATATGGAAAAGATAAGCTTTGATGATGTGCTGGGACAGGGTGGTATTGTGTTTATCAGGCATTTTAATCCTAATCTTGCTTTGGGTGTTGGACCGGTGCTTACGACAGCATTCGGAGTTCCAATGGTGTTACCGTGGATCTATTTTGACTGGAAAACCAACGGAAAGGTCAAATTCAGAATTAATTTCCCGGAAGGCGCGGAAGCCGGATATGAGTTCTCAGATGCTTTTACCTTAAAAGCTGTGGTTAACCTCAGCGGGATGACTGTAGAAAGGAATAAAGAGGGACAATCCATAATGTTCGGTTATCAGCAGATTACAGCAGGTCTGAAACCGGAAATAAAGATCAATGATAAGCTGAGTATAGGGATTACAGGAGGATCAACCTTAACGAGAAGTTTCATAGAAAGTGAGCGAAAGATCAAAAGCATTTTTAAAGAGAAAAAAATTGCAGATCCAAAGTTTTCCAGTACATTCTATGCAGCTGTATCTCTACGCTGGAATTTACCTTAAGATATGAGAAAATAAGCCGGAATGTATTTATTTGATCTTATTTTTAACTTGAATAATTCCCCCACACCTTCCGGCTTTCTTCTTTTTACTTACTGATAAGCTTCTTATAAACGACCTGATTAAGCAGTTCTTCTTTTCGGGTACGGGATATAGGAAGCTCTGTTTTATTGATGAACAGACGGCCTCCGGAAATCATATCGATGTGGGTGATGTTGATCAGGAATGATTTGTGAATCCTGAAAAAATGTTCGAAAGGCAATGATTCTTCAATGGCCTTCATGGTCTGATGGATGACCAGGGATTTATCTTTAAAATGCAGCTTTGTATAGTTCTGCATACTTTCAATATATAAAATATCTACCCAGGAAACTTTGATAAAGGTATCAGATTGCCTTACGTACAGAAAAGGATCATCCCAAGGAGTGTTTTTCTTTAATTTTTCATTAATGATAAATTGCTGCTGGGCTTTATTGACAGCCTGATAAAAGCGGTTAAAAGCAATCGGCTTTAAAAGGTAATCCACTACCTGAAGACGGAATCCTTCCAATGCGTACTCAGAATAGGCGGTCGTAAAAATACATAATGGCGGATTTTCAAGCTGTTCCAGGAAATCGATACCATTCAGATAAGGCATATTGATATCCAGCAAAAGAAGGTCTATTTCGCTTTCTTTTACCTTGGTTCCTGCTTCCAGTGCGGTAGCATAAGTTCCTTCTACAGATAAGAAATCGATCTTGTCTGCCAGTTCCTTAAGGTGAAATCTCGCCAATGGTTCATCATCTACGATCAGACATTTCATTTTGGGAATATTATTGCTCATTTTCAGACAGTTTTAAGGTTAAAGTTACTTTATAAACAAGATGATCAGACTCTATTTTAAGATCGTAAGCATCAGGATATTGTAACTTAAGGCGTTTCTGTACATTTTGCAGGCCAATTCCGCCGTCTTTCTTTTTATGAACGGCTATTTCTGAATAGGAATTCTCAACATAGAAGAAAAGATTATTGTTTTCTTCCTTGCAGAAAATTTTCACATAACCGGTTTGTCCCGGAAGCCTGCAGACATATTTAAAGGCATTTTCAATAAAAGGAACCAGTAGCAAAGGTGCAATGTAAGCCTTTGTATTATTGATTTTCAGCGTGGCATTTACATTGAGCTCATTTCCCCATCTCAGTTTTTCCACTTCAACCAGGTTTTGGAGATATTCAATTTCCTTATCAAGAGGAACGAGGTTTTGATTGCAATGATAGAGCTGGTATCGTAAAATATCTGAAAACTTCATTAATAAAAAATCAGCAAGTTCAGTATCCGTTTTGATGAGAATATGGATGTGATTCAGAATGTTAAATACCACGTGGGGATTAATCTGGTCCTGAAGCAGCTTGAGTTGATTTTCCAAATGGGCTTGCTGAAGGAGAATATGGTCCCGTTCTATTCTTTCATGCTCAAGATAAAACTTAATACCGCATGTAGCTACACTTATCATAAAAGCAGCGGGAATGGCCATATAAAACCCTTGCCATAAAATGGGTAAATGACCGTAAAAACCGGGTGGTAAATCAACGGTAGGAGCCACCTGAAGGTAAGTAAAAATAATAGAATAAATACCACTTAAAATTAAAATATTCACTGTTGCCTGTACCAGAAAGATCTTCATTCTTTTTGTCCTTAAGGCTTTGGGAAGAAGCTTCTGGGCAAGATGATAAGTGAAAATAAAAGACGTTATTACAATGGCAATTGTTTGAAGTACAGCAATAAACCGGTCTGTGTTTGCCTGAAAATTAATCCATATTACAACGGCAAAAATACACCAGAAGCTGAGGTAAAATATATATTCTTTGAAAACATTAGATTTTGTCATGGATTGGTC
Organism: Chryseobacterium sp. BIGb0232; assembly: GCF_024810195.1. NCBI lineage: Bacteria > Pseudomonadati > Bacteroidota > Flavobacteriia > Flavobacteriales > Weeksellaceae > Chryseobacterium > Chryseobacterium sp. BIGb0232. The sequence goes on along the minus strand of NZ_JANUEH010000010.1, from coordinate 141,092 downwards.
TGAAGAGGGTTTATAAAAAATTAGAAACTGCAGATTCACAGTTTCTAATCAGTCAAAGATAATTCAAGTTTTTAGAATAAGAAATAACCTATCCCAAGGCTAAAGCTGTGAGGTTTGGATTTAAATTCCTTACTGATGTTAGACAGCCCGTGTTCATACCTTAGATCTACTGTAAAGTTTTTATAATCGATACCGACCCCGCCAGTAAATCCAATATTGGATTTGTCAAACTTATTAAAACCTTCCTGCAGAGATTCGGAAACCGATAACTTGTTGTTGAAAGCGTAGCTGTACACGCCACCAGCAAATGCTCTTACATTAAAATCATCGGTTTTAATAAATTTGTATCCAATCACTACAGGAATATCAATGGCATTCCATGTTAATTTTGCTTCTCCTTTGTCTTTTGCTTCGTAAGATGTTTTTCTTTTGTTGAACAGCGTTTCTCCTTGTACATACAGGCTTCCAATATCGAACCTTACCATTGCCCCTGCCTGATAGCCGAACCCGTATTTCCCTTCCAAGGAAGAAGATTCCGTTGAGGTTTTTGTAAAATTTGCCCCGCCCTTGATTCCGAAATGAATAGATGGAGTTTGTTGAGCCTGTGTATCCATAGAACATGTAATGCATAATAACAGTGAGCAGAATGCTAAAAATTGTTGTTTCATAATTTTAATTATTGTTAGAAATCTGATGCAAAACAACGAATCCGGAAGGCTTGATAAAATTTTATTTGATGAACGGTAATCGGGTAGTGATGAGCTGTAGATATTGCTGTTTTATCCTTTGATAACATTGATTAAAAAGAAAAAATCCCACGACAAATGAAGTGAGATTTTATCAATAGAGAGGGAAGGGTTAGTTTTTGATAAACTTAGAGCTTTGATCCCCTATTTTATACAGATAAACTCCTGCCTTAAGAGCTTCCACATCAATGGAAATGTTTTTCTCTCCGGAACTAAAGCTTTTATGGAGAACCATTTTTCCGGAAACATCATAGACCTGAACATTGTTTCCTCCGTTTCCCGGATTCATAATATTTAAAAGTTTGTTTCCCGGAATGGGAAAAGCTGAAAGCTTGTTTTTATTCTGTGTCTGAATTTCCAACGTAGTTAATGAAGAGGTAGGCAGAGAATATACTTCTGTAACAGTGCTAATGCCCAAGCTTTTTGAAATGACAAATTTGTTCTGATTAGAGGCCACATCATGGAAGATCTGGTATTGAGAATGGTAATCGTTTCCAAATTGCCTGATGATATTTCCGTCTTCATTGATAATAAGCATTAGGTGTTGTCCGCCCTGATTATTGATAAAAGTGAGTATGAACTCTAATTTATCATCAGTATTAAAAATACGTTTGGAGATGGAGTAGTTTTCTGTAAGCAATTCGGGAATATACATATAGCTACTCGGGATATTGGGCGTTAGTGTTTTATACAATGTATGATTGGCGTTGTAGATATCAAAAGTATTATTCCCTTTACCAATCAGATAATGAGAAGTAGTGTTGTCTGAATAAACATCCCAATGACTGCTATCAGAAGTATAAGAATGCTCAAGGTTCATTTGGCCAAATACAGAATTTGCTGCTATAATGGCCATTGAAAAAAGAGTTTTTTTCATAAGTGATTGTTGTTTAATGAATTTGATGCAAAACAACAGATCTGAAAGATGAACAGGAATTTTATTTGATGAATGGTAGAGATGTTTTGACGAGAATCTGTTTTCGAATGAAAATAAAAACGGAAGCCATTATAGCTTCCGATAGATTATTGTTTGATTTATCTTTAGTAAGGCTGCTCTGTGCAGTCATTCGGAGGTATGCATCCTCCTCCTCCTCCAGGATTTCCGCCACCGCCAACAGCAATGCATTGTCCCGGGCTTCCATCTTCATACATTTCGCAGGCTTTTCCCCAGGCACACTGGCAGTCACTCTGACAGTTATATGAATCTCCTCCCATATGGCAGCTGTCTATCCCGTTACCAAGAATCGTTGAAAGATCCTTTCTTAAAAGTTTTTTCATTGTTTTCATAATGTAATCTGATGTTAAAAATTAATAGTTTTTGTTTATAATGTAAAGGGTAAATATAACAAAAAAACAAATTGCTTTTAATTTTAACTATCCGAAAATGAATAGGATATGGGTGGGTTGTTATGTTGGATGATATAGAAAAAAGACCCACTCTAAAGCGGGTCTATTGTATTTATTTTTTAAATGTTAAAACTAAGGGAAGAGATATCGTAGATGATACCGGTTTTCCATTAGATTCTGCAGGTTTCCACTTACCTTTTTCTTTGATACGGTAAAAGGCGGCTTCAATAAATGAATTTACATCTTCATTATTTCCCTTTGCCTGCACCCCCAAGGCATTTCCCTTAGAGTCTACTACAAAGTTTAATGTTGCCTTATAGGAATCTGAAGCAAAATTTAAGAACGCTAGATCAACAGTATCATACAATGATTTTTGAAATGCAGTTTTTCCTGCTTCATATTCCGCTTCTTTTGTCAGTTTAATTTTGGCTGGCGGATCATTGGCTAATGCTTTTTTATCCTCTTCAGAAATTTTCTCCAGAGCATTTTTATAAGATGTTATTTTGTCTTCCGTAAGGAGCCACTCTAGCTTAGTTCTCAGATCATTAGGCTTAGGGTATTTATTATACAGGGCCGTTTTCTTTCTTTCATATTTCGAATCAGCCTTTTGAAATGCAGATATCTGAGCACTTCCGAAAGCAAAAGATAGTATGAATGCTAATGCTAAGAGTTTTTTCATCTTATTAAGCTTTTACAATATTAATAATCACTTCTGTTGCCTTCTCCATGCTTTCTAAAGCAACATATTCATAAGGACCGTGGAAATTGATTCCTCCCGCAAAGATATTCGGGCAGGGAAGTCCCATATAAGAAAGCTGAGCACCATCTGTACCTCCTCGGATGGCTTTGATCTTAGGTTCAATACCGCTTTCTGTCATAGCTTTTGCTGCAAGATCCACGATGTGCATTTTACCTTCAAACTGTTGCTTCATGTTTCTGTATTGCTCCTTGATCTCTACTTCAGCAGTTCCTGCACCATGTTTCTGGTTGAATTCAGCTATTTTTTCTTCCATGAATTTCTTTCTTGCTTCAAATTTATCAGCATCGTGATCACGAATGATGTATTGAAGTTTCGCTTCAGAAATATCAGCAGTAATATCCATTAAATGATAGAATCCATCAAAACCTTTAGTGGTTGAAGGAGTTTCATTAGCAGGTAACATTTGAGTAAATTCAGCAGCGAGTAAAGCCGCATTGATCATCTTACCATAAGCATATCCCGGGTGTACACTTAATCCGTGGATTTTCACTACCGCTCCGGCAGCGTTAAAGTTCTCATATTCAAGTTCTCCTACTTCTCCACCATCCATTGTATATGCCCACTCAGCACCGAATTTAGCCACATCAAACTTGTGTGCTCCTCTTCCGATCTCTTCATCAGGAGTAAATCCTACAGCAATTCTTCCATGCTTGATTTCAGGATGAGCAATAAGATATTCAGCAGCTGTTACAATTTCTGCACAACCAGCTTTATCATCTGCTCCAAGAAGTGTATTTCCATCAGTAGTAATTAATGTCTGACCAATATATTTTTTTAAACTTTCAAACCTTGAAGGAGATAAAGTGAATCCTGTGGTTTGGTTCAACAGAAGGTCATTTCCATCATAATTTTCCCAAACCTGAGGCTTTACATTTTCCCCGCTGAAATCAGGTGATGTATCGTAGTGTGAAATGAACCCAATCGTAGGTCTGTCATCATTTTCAAGGTTAGAAGGAACGTAGCCCATAATATAACCGTGCTCATCAATTGAAACATCTTCCAAACCGATCGTTTTCAGTTCTTCAGTGATATAGTTTGCAATATCCCATTGACGCTCTGTAGAAGGTGTAGATTCACTTTCTGCATCACTCGTTGAGTATATTTTTACATAACTAAGAAAACGGTTCAGCAATTTCTCTTTCCATAATGGATTGAATTCTATTGTACTCATCAGATTTATTGTAAATTTTAACAAAGTTAGCAAATTTGATGCTCAGAATACATTATTTGCGACTGAATATCAGTTATTGAAATTATAAATCAGATATAAAACTTTGAAAATCAAAATAATGTTAGATTTGTATACCTCAGATCTAAACTTATTTAGTTTTATTATATTTGAGAAAATGAAAGTACCAATGTTTCTTACCGAATGTCCTAGAGATGCAATGCAGGGATGGGGAGAGTTTATCCCTACTGACAAAAAAATAGATTATATCAACTCCTTAATGGATGTTGGCTTTGATGTATTGGATTGTCTGAGCTTTGTTTCTCCCAAAGCAATTCCCCAGATGGCTGACTCTGATGAGGTAGCTGAAAATATTGATAAATCCCGCTCCCAAACAAAAGTTTCTGCTATTATCGGAAACTACAGAGGAGCTGAAAAAGCGTTAAAACATGAGTCTGTAGATATTCTTGGGTTTCCTTTTTCTATTTCTGAAACATTTCAGCACAGGAATACCAATAAGAGTCAGGAAGAGGCTTTTGATGAGATCATTAAAATGCTTGAACTTGTAAAGACTGAAGGAAAACAGCTGAATATTTATTTTTCTATGGCTTTTGGAAATCCATACGGAGAAATGTGGAAATGGGAAGATGTGGACCAATGGGCACAAAGGTTTTCAGATATCGGTGTAAAAGATATTCTGCTTTCCGATACAACCGGAGTGGCAACCCCTGAAACCATAGCCCTTTTATTTGAGAAAATTCCGTCAAAATATCCTGAAATCAACTTCGGGGGACATTTCCATAACCGCTATGAAGAATCTTATTCAAAACTAAAAGCAGCTTATGATCAGGGATGCAGAAGATTTGATAGTGCCATCAAAGGAATTGGCGGATGTCCTATGGCAAAAGATGATTTAGTGGGAAATATGCCTACTGAGCAGGTCATCAACTTTATGAGTGTTGAAAAAGCAGACCACAAGCTGAATCTTTTAAACTTTGAAAGTTCTTACAATAAAGCTAAGGATATTTTTCATTTTTAAAATGATTTAAAATGATTTAAAATCTTTCGCAAACTCTACGCAGATAAGACACTGGAAAATTAGAATCTGCGAAATCCGTGTGATCTGCGTGAAATTAAAAAATATAAATAGGAGCGGACTTTAGTCCGCTTTACTATATTCATCAATCCATTGGCTTTAGCCAAAAACTAATTAGAATAACCTAAAATTTAACAAAATGTCTCCAATAGTTTCACCTTCTGAATTAAAGAGCCTTCCAACAGGTAACCTTATCATTCTTGATGCAAGAACGGGTAAAGATGTAAAGCAAAATTATCTTGAAAAGCATATCAAAGGAGCAAGATTCATTGATCTCGATAAAGATCTGGCGGATATAGGTGAAAATGCTGCTTTTGGAGGAAGACATCCGCTTCCAACTCCGGGAAAATTTGCAGAAACACTTTCCAATCTTGGGATTGCTGAAAATGCCCATATTGTTGTCTATGACGATAAAAATGGTTCAAACGCGGCTGCCAGAGCCTGGTGGATGCTAATATCCTTTGGATTTGAAAACGTACAGGTTCTGGATGGCGGAATACAGGCTGCAGAAAAGAATGATGTGGATTTTTCGTCAGGAGAAGAAATATTTGATAAAGCTCCGTTAATTAAAAAAGAAAATTGGATTCTTCCTGTTTCTAGTCTTGAAGAGGTAGAAGATGAATTGAAAATTAATTCGTCCACTGTAATTGATGTAAGAGATGCTTACCGATACAGAGGGGAGTCTGAACCTATTGATCTGGTGGCAGGACACATTCCGGGAGCCATCAATATTCCTTTTTCTGAAAACCTGGATGAAAACGGACTTTTCCTAAGCTCGGAAGTTTTAAAAGAAAAATACAGTCAATTATTAAAAGATAAACCTGAAAACCTGATTATTCACTGTGGTTCTGGAGTAACAGCCTGTCATACTATTCTGGCATTAGTTCGTGCAGGTTTTAATGTTCCAAATCTTTATGTGGGTTCATGGAGTGAATGGAGCAGGAGAGAAGGAAAAGAAATTGCAAAAGAAGCTTAAAAATAACCCTGAATTGGGTTTCAACGATACAGAAAAGGATGCCAATAATGACATCCTTTTTATATTTTCAATTCTTATATTACTTTTTATTCAGCTGCAGTAAAGCGATAATTATAAACCCTATTCCTGTAATGAAAGGAGGCTGAGTCTGCATTTTGGATCCTAAATAAAGCATATATACCCCTAAAAAAGCAAGGAGTATGGCTCCGATTTTTTTAATCATGTTTGCTGAGTCGTTGTACTATAAAATTATCTGTACAGAAATGCTTGAGATTTAAAGCATTCCCAGTTCAAACTTCGCTTCTTCGCTCATCATGTCCTTATTCCAGCTCGGTTCAAAGGTAAGTTCTAAATCTACACTTTTTACATTTTCTACCTCAGCTACCTTGTCTTTTACTTCCTGGGGAAGGGTTTCAGCTACCGGGCAGTTTGGAGTGGTAAGGGTCATTATAATTTTTACGTCTGCATCATCGGAGATCTGCACATCATAAATTAGCCCTAATTCGTAAATATCTACCGGAATTTCGGGGTCATATACGGTTTTTAGTACGTTGATGATTTCTTCACCAATGTCTGCAATTTGATCGTCTGTAAATTTCATTTTTTAATCTAGATTGATATTCCTTTTCAACAAATCTTCCTGACGCATACGTCGGAAAATATTTGCCAAAGTTAAGACATCTTTTTCACAATAGTCAACAATTCGCTGCAAGTCTTTTTCTATGTAGTAAATTGATGAAACCATTGAGCCGTCGATATCATCCTTTGGAGTGGGAATACCAAAGACATGAGCCAATAATTCCAGTGATACAAAACTTTTATAATCCCCGAACTTCCAAAGTTCCATAGTATCTATATGAGGAATCTCCCAGGGCTTTTTTCCAAACATCTGAAAGGGAGCGGGAGGTTGCATTCCGTTGATAAGATACCTTCGTGCAATCCATGGAAAATCAAATTCTTTCCCGTTGTGGGCACAGAGAATCACATTATAAAGTCTTGGACTGTTGAAGAGTTCTCCAAATTCCTGAAGCATCTTTTTTTCATCATGTCCGGAGAAGCTTTTGATCTTTAAGGTTTCATTCTTTTCCACCATTCCGATGGTAATGCAGATAATCTTTCCGAATTCAGCCATGATTCCGGCTCTGTCATAAAATTCAGCGGCAGAAACGTCTTCTTTTCTCTGGAATTTTGTTTTTTTATCCCAAAGATGCTGATCGGTTTCAGATAAATCTTCCCAGGAGCCTGCCTGTGGAACGGTTTCAATATCAAGGAATAAGACCTTTTCTAATGGTATGTTCTGTATCATCGTGTTTTTTATTTGCTATCCTACCTGCATTCCGTTTTTGGTGGGTAATGAAGGAGCTAAAAGAGTGACATCGTTTTTATCTTCCCCATATAATCCTAACACTAAACATTCACTGAAGAAGTTAGCAATCTGTTTTTTAGGGAAATTAACCACTGCTAAAATCTGTTTTCCTACCAATTCTTCTTTCTGATAAAGAGAAGTGATTTGTGCAGATGATTTTCTTATTCCCAGATCACCAAAGTCGATTTCCAACTGATATGAAGGATTTCTGGCTTTTTCAAAATCATGTACTGAAAGAATGGTTCCGCATCTGATGTCTATTTTTTCAAAATCTGCCCAGGTTATGTTTGGTTTTACGTTCATGGTAATGTGTTAATTAAATGTTCTACTTCTGTTTTCTGTTCTGCATATTTTTGTTGTAATTCCGAACCTTCACCCATTCTTTTATAATATTCCAAAGCTTTTCCGCCGAAGAATTTTTTATGAAAGTCCGAAACTTCAGGAACCTGTGGGAAAACTTTGTGAAAAAGCATTTCATAATACGCCTGAAACTCTCTTTCATTTTTATCCTCAATCACCTGTCCCGGAGCCTTTTGCCTTACATGAAGCATTTCGTGGGCTACCATATTCAGGACGAGGTTCAGGTCAAAATCAAATAAATTCCTTGGAATCATCACCGTTTGCGGGCCTCCGAGTTCCCCTTCCGCAGTAAGAAGCATCGAAGTAGGAGAGAGTTCTTCCCTGAATCCAAACCCTGCAAAATTGTCATGTTCCAGATCAAAAGAATGAATCAGGTATTGGGCTGCATCCAGAATCTGGTTGTGTTCTTTATAGGCTTCAAGGTGTAGATTAACCTGCTCGAAATTCATTTGAAGTATGTTTGATAACAAATGTATTAAAATATTGAGAAACCCAAGGTTGTTTATATCAAAGGTTTAGCATATAAGAGTAAAAAAGTTTTTATACGTCAACTTCTGTCGCTTCCGGGTAGCATCTTAGAGGACTATTATGAATCATTAAGAAAACAGTCTGATAACTTTTCTAAAAAACTGGCAGAAAGAAATGCTGAAAAAGAAACTAGAGCGATTTTTGATGATGCAGAGAAGGAATTGGATGAACACAAGTAAACTTAACGAAAGTAGATTCAAAATAAAATATAAAAATATTTCTATGAGAATGTTGAGGTTGGAAGTGCTGGTATTTCAAACGGTGGTTATCTTTCTTTTGATATTCCTGGAAACTTTCAGAGACAAAAACTTGGTGCTGAAATTATTGAAGAGGCTATTTCTTTTTTTGATAAACAAGGGAATTCAGGCAAGATGGCTGTCAGCAGCTAAATATGAAGGAGGGATTTCAACTAATTTAAAGTCGTTTCAATTGACTATCTTGGGAATAAATTACCTAGAGATGGCAGTACTTAATACACCCATAGGAAGAATAGTTAAGAAAAATGGCTTTACAAAAGTATCTGTTGATGATTGGGATGTTTTTTTGATCTAGGAGGTAATAGACCTGCTGAAATATATTGGATTGAATTAGAATTTAAAAAACCTTAAAACTGAAAAAACTATATACATACAATAATAAAAGAATCACTGTTTGTAACAATTTTGACTTAAAATTTAAAGATTTTCTTTTTTATCTAAAAAATAATGATGAAAAATTATATTTACTCTTGATGAGTAATGTTGATTTTAATGTGAATAGGGAGTTTTTTTTAGAAAAATTCAAAGATTTTTTAGAAAAATGGTTGCAAGAATTTTTTGAATTAAAACAATCTTTGTCTTTCAATAGTATAGAAAGTATTTTTAATACTGTTAAAATGACCAATAATAAATATGAAGAATTTTTCTCATTTTATAATTTTTATAAAAAGTTAATTGAATCAAAAGATGACATATTATTCTTTTATGATTCTCAATCAAAGACACCACATGAACATTTTAAAAGGTATGTAGATTAATTATGAATTTATTTTTAACTTCATTGATAATTAAAAATTATGTCAATTACATATCATTTAAAATTTCGAAACAAATTAGAACAAAAGCCAGAACTTACTCAACTTATTCATGAGTATAAAAATACGGTATTATTAATCTCTAATTTATATTCAACAGAGTACGGTTATGAAGGAGGAAAATTTCAAGATGAATATTTGGATGTTGACTTAGACAATTCTTCTCAAATATCATTTGATCTTTTACAGAAAGATGCTGATCCACAATCCTGGAAAAAACTACTGGAAGAAATTATTCATAAAATCACTAATGATGTATATCCAGATGAAGATTATTTTTTCGGTTTTCAGGGTGATATTGTGTATGAAATAAGAGAGAATGGGATTGTTAAGAAAAACAGGATTGATAAATTTATATAATAGTATTATAAATAGAAATTACCTTATTTATGTTAAAAGATAAGAAATGCTAACCATAGCAGAACGTTATTTAAAAAAACGAGGAGAACAAGGAGGCAGTAGCCATAATGACAGATAATATTATTGTGAAACCTTATGGTAGTATTTACTATTATAATTCTAAGGAATACCTATTGACAGGAGATTTCAATAAATCATTGATAGGTAATGCTCCTTTTTTAGTGGAAAAAAAATCAGATAGGGTCGTTACTTTTGGAACAGCAGCTAGATTAGAGGATTACATACTATCTTATGAAAATGGTACTATGACACCTAGTTTAGATCTTTACTGGTATGCAGATGAGGATAGGTTCGATTATAAGTAATCTTATTGCTTATAGAGTGTAATATTACAAAGGCTTTAACAAATATACAAAACAGTAGTGGTTTTACTGCTGTTTTATTATTTGGCAGCTGGAAGAAATCATGCTGTTTTTATTTATTGTAAAATATTCAGGAACAATTATGAAACAAACAGAAAATAAAATAAAAGAAGCTATAGCTAAGGTCTATAAAGATTTAAAATTAGACCATAACAACCAGTGTCCTATAAAATTGAATTTTTGGAAGAAAGAAGACAAAGATAATAGATTCAATATGGATTATTGGAGTGGCTGGTATGACTATTCAAAAGGATTTTCCTCTAATGAAATGTATGGAAACTATATAATAGCTATAAATGATGAAGATGGAAAGCCATTATCCGTATTAATCTTTCCTGAAGAACTTTGTATTGATACTGATAAAGATGGAAATTATTTCTTAGGAAATAGAAGCAATAATTAAAGACCATTTCGATTGTTTATCATTTAATATTCCGAAAACTTTAAAAAACAAAAGTCAGAATTTAAGGAGATAATATTAATGGACTTCTATCTTAAGTGTATAATTAATGGGTTATGAAAATAGAAAATTTAGATTTTGGAGCATTCTATTATGTCGAAGCTATGAAGATGATAGATGATCCCATTGAGAGTGTCAATGAATTTATGAAGTTTGAAAAAGAAAAGACAGAAATAGAATTGTTCTTAAAAGATTGTAGTTTGAAAGATTTTATTGGGGTAATCATTACTATTTTTAAAGATAAGTATGCTAATGGTGCTCTTTTGGGAGCCCTTATTTCAGAAACAATACAAAAAGAAAAACAATTAAATGAAATATTGTATGTTAAAAAATTTCAATATAGAGATGATTTAAAATCACTTAAGTTTAGATATAATGAAGATGATCACTTCGAATCACTTGAATTTGATATAATAATTCCTTTTACTCAGATTAGTCATATTATTGAGGAGTCTTTGATGGAAAAAAAATATTCAAAAAATGGAGATAAGTATATATTAGATTCTGATAGTGGAATGGAATATATTGAAGCTACTCCTACTTTTTTTAAACTTGGAGCAAACATGAAAGTATCAAAAAAATTTCATTAATAACTTAACCACCTTATTGGTGGTTTTTTTATTTTCAATCATATATATACTTCATTCAAATAAAGTATATATGATCCTGGAAAAAACAAAAAGATAAGAAAGAGGATATATTAGCAGAAAATTATTATGCTAACAGATAAAAAAATGCTGCAAATAGCAGAGCGTTATTTACAAAAAATAGGAGAAGGAAGCATTGAGGCAATAATATATTCGGCTGATACTATTAAAAGTCCTATGGTAATATTTATTTTAACGGGAGAGAAATTTAAGTATTCATTGGGTGGAAATGTACCTTTTTTAGTAGAGAAAGAAATTGGTAGAGTTATCACTTTTGGAACAGCGGGAATATTAGAAGACTATATAAAGGCTTATGAAAGGAAGACGTTATACAGAACTCTAGATCGTTATTGGTATCCAGATGAAGATAGATTTAACTACCAGTAATCTATACAATTTATACTAAGCATTCACAAAAGATTCCTACATGCGCGGAAAAAAACGACTGTATCCAAATCAAATAAAAAAACTGTATCTGTATTCATCCATAAGTTCTTCGCAACTTTACCCAAAGAAAAACGCATAATAACAGAAACATGAAGATTACACTGGTAGGCTTTAAAAAAGAAGATCGATTTTCGGTAGGAGTAGCCAATGATGAGGATAAAGAATTAATCAACTTTTTAAAAGATAAAGGATTGGATGTTGTTCCCACTATTTGGAATGACAAAAATGTAGACTGGAACAGCTTTGATGTAGCCGTTGTCAAATCTCCATGGGATTATCATAATCACTTGGCTGAATTTCTGAGCTGGTTGGATCATCTTGAAACCTTAGGCGTTAAAGTTTTAAATCCTGTGGAAATCATCAAATGGAATTCGGATAAACATTATTTGAAAGATATTGCCGATAAGCAGCTTCCGGTTATTGCAGCAGAATATCTGGAAAAAGGATCTTCCTTTAATACCCACTTTTTTGATCTTTTTAATGCAGAAAAATTAGTGGTGAAACCTTGTGTGAGTGCAGGTGCACAGAATACAGTAACAATCAGCAGGGATAATTTCGATGAACGCTCTAAAGAAATAGACCAATTTCTGAAAGAGCAGGATTATATGGTGCAGCCTTTTGTAGAGGAAATAAAAAACGGAGAATGGTCATTTCTGTTTTTCGACGGAAAATACAGCCACTGTTCCTTAAAAACTCCTAAACAGGGGGATTTCAGGGTGCAGCATTATCATGGTGGAAGCATCAGCTATCCAACTCCGGATCCTATGCATATAGAACAGGCAAGTGTTTACTTAAAAAACTTACCTCAATCTACACTGTATGCAAGAGTAGATGGGGTATTGATCAATAATTCATTTCACTTAATGGAACTGGAGCTTATTGAGCCTTATTTGTTTCTTAATGGCAACAATGAATTACAAGAAAATTATTATCAGGCATTAATGACTTTGATTTCCTGATAATTATTTTATTAAGGTGGTCTTCTACGTTGACAGCGTAGAAGACTTTTTTTATCAGGGTTATTTTATAATCTCGTATTTTGAAACTGGAATAATAGCTTTATTCTGAGGGGAATCAATCGTATTGGAGAAAGACAGTCCTCGTTTTGTAGCCTCCAAAAGAAATTCACCACCAGAGAAGGACCCGTCAGAATTATTACTTTCTACTGAATAAATGACTCTTCCAGATGTAAAATTATCATTCACTGTACAGTTGATATTTTTAATCTTATAAATCTGTTCAGATGGCTGTTTCTGAGTGGGTTCCTGTAACACGGTCTTTATGATAGAGTTTATCGGATCAATAGTAATTTCCACTTTAACCGGTTTTTCCTGACGATTTTTTGTAAAGACCATCTTATCTGATATCAATCTGAGCTTTTGTCTACATTGAATCGGATTTCCTTCCTGGCTGTTGTTGGATATCTGAGCAGATGACAGGATATATCCAAAAAATAATAAACAGATCATATACCATCGGTAATGAAAAAGAATAGGTTTCATAATAACTTATTTTGGTGCTTATATAAAAGTACAATTTATATCAGAATAAAATCGGAAATTTTTAATCTTTTTGTTTGGTTTTCAGTGGATATAGGATGCAAATAAAAACCGGACCGGAATTTTTCTCCGGTCCGGTTAAACAAGATTAAGTGTAAAATTTAACCCTTAAAAAGGCAAAAAAGGATAATTCAAATGTTGATTTTTATTGATTGAGCCTTAATCTATGTTTAGGGGGATTGATAGTAATGGAACTTTATTTTTATATGCCATGATGGCTGTCTTGCTTCGGTGAAAAAGAGATTCTACGAGATTGTATCTGTAGGGAACCATGGTCAGCAGATCAGAACTGGTCAGCTTTACTTCCTCTTCAATAGCTTTGATAATTTCAATGGATTGTATCATCTTAAAGCTGTATTTAATATCATCAAGATCATAGCCGGAATTCAGATCAATATCATGAATAACCTCCTCAAAATCTTCCAGCCTTTCACTTACATTAAACACCTCAATCTCCGAATCAAATTCATTAATGAAATAATAAATGTCGTTCATTGCTGACCAGGTGATAGATTTGTGGGTGTCATACGCAAAAAGAATTTTTCGGATCCCTGTATATTCTATATGTCCCGGAATAATCAGTATAGGCTTTTTGATCCTGTGAATAGCTTTAGTTACTGTATTTCCCAACAGCCTTTGTTCAAGCGTCTTTTCAGTCATACCCATGACAATAAAATTACAATTGACAGACTCTATACATTTATTAAGTTCCTCAATAAAATTCCCAGAAGCCAGATAATATTCTGTTTTGATGGCGTATAGTGTGCCGATTGCATTGGCCTTATCGGTAAGTTTCTTCTGGTTCTTTAGCGTCTGTTCATAGAAGAAATCAGCTGAGGCCTGAGCATTCAGCGCATGAATGGAAATGCTTTGAAGATTGAACAAAACAATATTATATTGGTTTTGTTTAGCCATGGATGCCGCGTAATGAATTGCACTTTCAGCTTCCCGGGAAAAATCTGTGCAGACAATTATTGTTTTCATTGTACCGATTTTGATATTGCAAAACTAGGGTGGAGGTTGGTAGTCTTTTATTAAAAATAGGGTGATGTTGCATAAAATGATGGTGAAATGTATTTTTCAGGTGATGAAACGTTATCTTCATTTGAACGGGTCTATTTTACGTTTCAGGTACAGTTTTGGCGGTCTCGTTAAAAACAGAGGAGGCTCTTCTGAAATCTATTTCTATATTTACATTCACAAAATCCCGGATATGAACAGGATTTCTAGTATCAGAAAAAATTTAGTACGGAGTAAAAAGATCCTTTCCACCATGAAAAGGAGATTTGTGATTTGGGCAGTAGCTGTAGTTGCTTTCTGTGGCTTTTCGTATCTTATTGACCCTTTTGATCCGGTTTGGCGGGGATATCTGGAGACCCCGTTAAAAATGATTATTGAGGACGCTCTTTGGATTTTTTTCTTTTCCATCATTATTTCGGAGGTCAGTATATTTATTGATCTGACTCTTAATAAACTGCTTCCGTGGAAGGATAGAACAGTCAAGCGATTATTGATACAGGGGCTTCTTCAGGTTTTAGGAAGCGTACTGATTGTGATGATTATTAATGCCATTGTAGATTGTACTTCAGATAATCTGCCTGAAATGGATTCCCGAAAAGAATATACTCTTTTAGGACAGTGGGTAGCCACTAATATTGTGATTTCGCTTATTATAAGCGGTTTTAATACAGTAGATTATTTACTTCAAAACTGGAAAAGAACGGCTGTAGAAGCTGCCCAGCACAAGCTTAGAGCTTCCAAACATAAACAGGCTGCGATGGTAGCTGAACTTCAGGCCCTTAAACTACAGATAGATCCACATTTTATCTTTAATAATCTTAGTGTACTTTCTGAGCTTATTCTGGAAGACCAGCAGCTGGGGTATGAATATTCGGAAAAATTTGCGCGGGTATATCGGTATTTGCTGGTGAATTCCAAGAAAGATATCATTGCCGTAGAAGAAGAGTTGAAGTTTTTAGACTCTTATATTTTCCTGATTGAAAAAAGGATCGGGGAAGGAGTAATATTTAAAATTGATATTCAGGAAGAATACAGATCCATGTATACCCTTCCGTTATCCCTGCAGCTATTGGTTGAAAATGCCATCAAGCATAACCAGACCTCCAAGGCAAACCCATTAAAAATTCATGTCTATACAAACCCCGAAAAAGAATTGGTAGTGGCAAATAATTTTTTACCATTGCTCAATAAACCGGATTCTTCAGGAGTAGGGCTTACCAATATTATTGCAAGATATGAGATCCTGGGCTACACAAAACCAATTATAGAACAAACAGAAGATAAATTTATTGTAAAACTTCCATTGATATGAAGATTAATAAAATTTTAATAGTTGAGGATGAAAGACCCAATGCAGACCGCTTAAAAAGGCTGTTGCTAAAGTTAAGACCGCACATTGAGATCCTGTCTGTAGAAGATTCAATAACCTCTACAGTCAATTGGCTGGAAAACAATGTCGTTCCGGATATCATTATGATGGATATCCGCCTGGCCGATGGCCTAAGCTTTGAGATTTTTAATAAGCATGAAATTAAAAGTGCCGTAATCTTTACCACTGCTTACGATGAATATGCCGTACAGGCCTTTAAATATAATAGCATAGACTACCTTTTAAAACCGATAGAAGAAGAAGAGCTGGATGCTGCATTGAAGCGGTATGAAACCTTTATGGAAGCAGTGCCTGTAGTGGGATCAGCGATAGAAGGGCTCCTTAATTATCTCCAGCCTAAAGATTATAGAAAACGGTTCCTTATTGTTCACCGTGATGGATATAAAACGGTTTTGGCAGAAGACATTCTCTACTTCTATACAGAATTGGGAATCAGTAAAGCAATGCTGAATACCGGTGTTGTGGAAAATATCCCACAGACCCTCGAAGAACTTGAAAAGCAATTGGATCCAAAGTTTTTCTTCCGTGCGAACAGACAGTTCATTATTCACATCGATTCCGTCAAGCAGATTTTTAATCATTTTAATGGAAAACTGAAACTGGAACTGAGAAAGCAGCCTGAAATGGAAGTGATTGTAAGCCGTGAAAAAGCCTCTGTTTTCAAATCCTGGATGGATTATTAGAGTAAGGAAGCTGGGGGCTGGAAGAGGGAAGTTATTGCAAACATAAGACAAATGAAGATCATTTTAATTACTGTTTTTTTAGAAAGGCTTTAAAATCCTTTTATCCCTGTCAGAAGTTGTATGCACTATAGTAACTTCCACCCTCCCTCTTCCAGCTTCCATCCCCATAATAACAAAACCCCCTCACGAATTGCTCATGAAGGGATCATATGAAGAAAAAGCTATGATTTAAACGTTATAAAGGAATAGCATATCCCAAAGAGATTGCAAAACCTCTGTTTTTCACATCTACTCCTTTCTCATCAGAGATATTGCTTAATCCTAAGTTATATCTGCCGTCTACAATGACTTTCCCCGGGCCCGCAGGAATTGCTAAACCTGCTCCCATCTGCAATCCGAAATCTACTGATCGGGTTTTACCATATGCTGCTTTCACTTTATCGTTTTTCCCCATTAAAAACCCAATGGAAGGACCTGCATTTACATATACCGGGCCGAAGCTGTATTTTGCCAATACCGGGACTTCTATATAGTTGAAATTGTAGGTCTCACTTCCATAATTGTTTTTAAACTTGGTTCCCTTGCTGATAAAGTTAACCTCAGGTTGTATAGAAAAGTTCTTTATCCCTGTCTGGATATTTACTCCCAAACCAGCCTGGAAGGACGTTTTTGACTTTTCACCATTTACATTTTTAATAGATTGGCTGGCAATGTTAATTCCTGCCTTCGGAATCAGTTCTATCCCTGATTCTTTTTTCGGTTCTGTGGTTTGAGCCTGTACTCCTAATCCTAACACAAGCGCCGTGATTGCTAAAAACTTTTTCATTTGATAAAAATTTAAATTATTGACTTATTTTTTGATGTTTTAATACTGCGAAATTAGGCTGGGAAATACCCTGAGTATGGAATTTTAAAAGTGAAACGTATAAATTAAAACCCCAACCGTATTTTTGAAATATTAAAACGAAAAAACCCTTTTTTATCGATCCTGATCCTGGAAATAATCGCTTTTCCTTTCATTTTTGGTATCATACGTTTCACCTGCGATTAATTACGTTTCACCTGATTTTTAGATGAATCTCCTTATTATATGAACTTATTTTGCTGCTGTAAAATTTAAAAACAAATGTTATGAACTACAGAAAAGGATATCTGGCAATCTCACTTACGGCTGCAGCAATACTGTATTCCTGCGGTTCAGGAAATAGTCAGGAAAATGCTCAGCAGGTGCAGGCTCTTCCTACAGACTTCATTCAGGTGAAATCCGGGAATGAAGATGTTTCAACAGGATACCCGGGAAGCATAGAAGGACAGGATAATGTAGAGATAAAAGCTCAGGTAACAGGATATCTGGAAGCAGTATACATCAAAGAAGGACAATATGTAAGCAAAGGGCAGACCTTGTTTAGGATTAATCCGTCTGTATACAATGAACAGGTGAATACCAATGAAGCTGCATTGAAGTCTGCATTGGCAGCACAGGAAACAGCGAAACTGGAAGTTGAAAAATTAAGACCTCTTGTAGAAGGAAAAGTAGTTTCCGATATGCAGCTGAAAACAGCGCAGGCAAATTTAAAAGCCGCAGCAGCGCAGGTTGCACAAGCTCAGTCTTCATTAGGTTCTTCAAAGATCAATGCTAATTTTACCTATATCAAAGCACCGGTGAGCGGATATATAGGCAGAATTCCAAACAGGGTAGGAAATCTTATCAGCCCGTCTGATGCATCACCATTAACGACTCTCTCAAACATCAGCAGCGTAAATGTTTACTTCTCAATGAATGAAGCAGACTTTATAGCGCATAGCAGAGCGGCTGTTTCAGGAGGAAATGCAGAGAATGTAGAGCTTATTTTAGCAGACGGTTCCACCTATGGCTTCAAAGGAAGATTAGAAAATGCAAGCGGAAACTTCGACAGAAATACGGGAAGCATCCAAATGAAGGCTGTTTTTCAGAATCCTGATAAATTGTTAAGATCTGGGGGAACGGGAAGAGTGATGATCCACAATGCACTGGACGGAGTTGTTAAACTTCCGAAAACATCTGTAAAAGATATTCAGGATAAATTCTTTGTCTATAAACTTCAAGGAAAAGATAAAGTGAAAATGACTCAGATTAAGGTGTCCGGAAGCACATCAGAGGATTACTTCGTGAAGAATGGAGTGAATGCGGGAGATAAAATCGCCATCAACAGGATAGATGCTCTTACAGATGGAGCTCTGGTTGTGGCTAAAGTAGCTTCTTCAAAATAATTTTATAATCATTCTTAGAAATTTCGAAAATGTTAAAAAAGATAATAGACCGTCCGGTACTGGCGACAGTAATATCCCTGATTATTGTCATTTTAGGGATTATAGGATTAAACCAGCTGGCAGTGACCAGGTTCCCGGATATTTCCCCACCTACCATTACAGTTTCAGGTTCATATCCTGGGGGGAACAGTGAAACGGTAATCCGTTCCGTAGTAACACCATTGGAAGAGCAGATCAATGGGGTGGAAGACATGAGCTATATGAAATCTACGGCAAGTAATGACGGAACATTTACTATCTCGGTTATATTCAAACAGGGAGTAAATGCCGATCAGGCAGCAGTAAATGTACAGAACAGAGTACAGCAGGCTACTCCTATATTACCTCAGGAGGTGATAAGAATGGGACTGACGACCTCAAAGCAGCAAAACAGTATGGTGTTGATTTTCAATATTTATACCGAAGATAATAAACAGTATGATGAAACCTTTCTTCAGAATTATGCGAATATCAACCTTATTCCACAGATAAAAAGGGTAAAAGGTGTAGGTCAGGCACAGATTTTCGGAATTAAAGACTATTCCATGAGAATCTGGCTGAATCCTCAGAAGATGGCTACTTATGGATTAGAACCATCCGATGTCTCAAATGCGATTGCTGATCATAGTTTAGAATCTGCTCCCGGTAAATTGGGAGAAGAATCAGATGCTGCATTGGAATATGTAATCCGATATAAAGGAAAAAAGAATAAGCCGGAACAATATGAGAACATCGTTGTTAAAAATGACGGAACCAATGTGATCAGGCTTAAAGATGTGGCCCGTGTAGAATTTGGTTCCATTAATAACAGTGGAGATAACCTTTCCAATGGTAAAAATGCAGTTACCGTTGCCATTATGCAGACAACAGGATCTAATGCCAATGAAATTGAAATAGGAGTAAATAAAGCGATTGATCAACTGTCAAAATCTTTTCCTCCGGGGATTAAATATACCAAGGTAATGAGTACCAAGGAAAGATTGGATGAAGCAACAGGACAGGTGAAATCTACTCTGATAGAAGCATTTATCCTTGTATTCATTGTGGTATTTGTCTTCTTACAGGATTTCAGATCTACCATTATCCCGGCCATTGCGGTTCCGGTAGCCATTATTGGTACTTTCTTCTTTCTTTTGGTATTAGGATTTACCATTAACGTATTGACGCTGTTTGCTCTTGTACTGGCAATTGGTATTGTCGTCGATGACGCTATCGTAGTTGTAGAGGCGGTTCACAGCAATATGGAAGGGACAGATCTTTCAGGAAGAGAGGCTACCCACAAAGCAATGAGCGAAATTACAGGAGCTGTTATTTCCATTACATTAGTGATGTCTGCGGTGTTTATTCCGATTGGGTTTATGTCAGGTTCTGCAGGGTTATTCTATAAACAGTTTGCTTATACATTAGCCATTGCAATTATCATTTCTGCAGTAAACGCACTTACTCTAACCCCTGCTTTATGTGCGGTATTTTTGAAAAATCACCATGCAGAAGAAGGTGGAAAGAAAAAAGGATTTGGACAGAGATTCGCTGTTGCTTTTAATGCAGGCTTCAATAATATGACCGAACGTTATGCAAAAGGAGTAAGATTTTTAATCGGACGTAAATGGATCGCAGCAGGATTGGTAGCAGGAATTATAGGACTTTCAGCATGGTTGATGTCAAGCACCACCAAGAGCTTTGTGCCTATGGAAGATGATGGGTTCTTCATCTATTCATTAAGCATGCCTCCAGGAACCGGACTGACAAAAACTACAGAAGTATCCAATAAGATCAATGCAATCTTAAAAACAGTAGATGCTGTTCAGGAGAATACTTCCATTACAGGATTTAACTTATTAAGTAACAGTGCCGGACCAGCCTATGCCATGGGATTTGTGAAATTGAAACCTAAAAAAGAAAGAGGAGCTGTTCAGGATATCGACGAGATCATGAATATAGTAAACGGAAAGCTGTCTGTAATCAAAGAAGGAAGTGTAATGAGCTTCAGAATGCCTCCGGTAGAAGGATATGGAGTGACAAATGACGCAGAGATTGTACTTCAGGACCGTATGGCTAGAGATCCGCAGGCTCTTAAGGCAAAAGCAGATGATATAATCGGGCAATTGATGCAGGTTCCTGAAGTTGCTTATGCCTATACCATGTTCAGAGCAGATTATCCACAGCTGGAACTGGAAGTGAACGAAGATAAAGCCAAGCAGTTAGGAGTAAGTATTTCCAATTTATTAAACTCTATACAGACTTATTTCTCAGGGGATCAGTCTCAGAATTTCTCAAGATTCGGGAAGTTTTACAGGGTGAATATTAAGGCTGATGGAGTATTCAGAATGGATGAGCAGGCGTTCAATGATATTTTTGTGAAAAATAATAAAGGAGAAATGGTTCCAGCCAGTACTCTGATTACTTTGAAAAAAGTATACGGTCCGGAATCCGTACAGCGATATAATCTTTATAATTCACTGAACATTAACGTAGTGCCAAAGCCGGGAATCAGTAACGGAGCCTTAATGGATAAAATTGAACCAACCCTGAATAAACTTCCGTCTGACTACAGTTATGAATGGACAGGATTAAGCTTAGAAGAAAAATCAGCAGGAAATCAGACCGTGGTAATCCTTGGATTGTGCTTACTGTTTGTATATCTGCTGCTTGCAGCACAATACGAAAGCTACATACTTCCGTTAGCGGTAATGCTTTCCATCCCAACAGGAGTTGTAGGAGCATTCCTGGGTATCAAAGCAATAGGGTTGGATAACAACATCTATGTACAGGTAGGATTAATCATGCTTATTGGTTTGCTGGCGAAGAATGCGATCCTTATCGTAGAATTTGCGGTCCAAAGGCGAAAATCAGGACTTTCTATTCTGGATTCCGCATTGGAAGGAGCGAAAGCGAGATTACGTCCGATCATCATGACCTCATTGGCCTTTATCGTGGGAATGATCCCACTGATGATCTCTACTGGAGGAATGGCTTCAGGAAATAAATCCATCAGTGTGAGTGCTGCCATAGGAATGCTGAGTGGAGTGGTGCTGGGAGTATTTGTGATTCCTGTACTGTATATGTTCTTCCAATACCTGGATGAGAAATTTTCATCCAAAAAGAAGTATCCTGTAATCCAAAACCAATTGACAAATGAGAATATTTAATATAAAGAATTTCCTTATCTCAGGCGCAATGGCATCAGTACTGGTGTCCTGCGCTGTGGGAAAACCCTATGCAAGAACAGATCTTCAGGTACCGGAAACCTATAAAGAATCCGTACAGGTAACAGGAGATACAGTAGTGGTTCCATGGAAAACGTTCTTTAAAGACCCTAAACTGATAGGGTTAATAGATAAAGCTTTAAGCAGAAATAATGAAGTAAATGTTGCATTAAAAAATATTGAACAGCTGGACCTGATTTATAAGCAAGCTAAGCTGTCTCTTCTTCCCACACTGGATTTCAATGCAGGAGCCAATAGAAGCTGGGCTTCCAAAAATACCCTGAACGGATCCCTTAATGAACAGTTCGTAGGTACAAAATATATGGATGATTTCAGCGCCAGTCTGAGACTGACCTGGGAAGTTGATATCTGGGGAAAAGCTAAAATGCAGAAAGAATCTGCCGCTGCCGAGTATTTTGCTCAGAAAGAAAATCTGAATGCCATAAAAAGCAGGATCGTTGTTCAGGTAGCTCAGGCGTACTATAACCTGATAAGTCTGGATGAGCAGGTGAAAATTGCGGAACAGAATATTGAATTAAGCAACAGTACCCTTAAAATGATGGATCTACAGTTTAAGGCAGGACAGATCAATTCACTGGCAGTGCAGCAGTCAGAAGCGCAGAAGAAAACTGCTGAACTTTTGATTCCTCTGGCAAAACAGAATATATCCATTCAGGAAAATGCGTTGAGCATTCTTTGTGGTGAATATCCGAATAAGATAGAAAGATCAGGAAATCTGAAAATGATGATTCCTGGAAATAAACTTTCAGAAGGACTTCCTGCACAATTATTGAGTCGAAGACCCGATCTGAAAATGGCAGAATTCAACGTCATCAGCCTGAATTCAAAAACAGGATTAGCTAAAGCTGCAATGTATCCGAGTATCAGTCTGAGCCCGCAGATTGGAGTTAATTCTAATAATTTCAGCTCATGGTTTGATATTCCGGGTTCTATTACAAAAGCTGTTGCTGCTAACCTGGCAGCCCCACTTTTCCAAAAAAAACAATTGAAAACCGCTTATGAGACGGCATTGATTGAACAGGAAAAAGCGGCGATCAACTTTAAACAGTCTGTAATGACGGCTGTAGGAGAAGTTTCCGATGCTATGGCAAAAAATCAGGGAACCTCAGAGAGACTGCAGCTCTTGGAACAGAGAACAGTCATTTTAGATAAAGGAATTGGTGATGCTTTAAAACTGTACAAAAGCGGAATGGCAACCTATCTTGAAGTGATTACAGCTCAGAATAATAAACTTCAGAATGACCTGGAAGCTATTAATGTAACACTGGAAAGATTAAATGCCGAGGTAGACCTTTACCGCGCCTTGGGCGGTGGAACAGAATAGAATGTAGAAGGTAAATGATAGAAAAAATGCAGCTGTATCATACAGCTGCATTTTTTATTGATTGAAGGTAAAACCGAAGTTAGTCTAAATAATTGTGAGGATAAGTAGTCTGCCCGAATTTTCTTTCGATTTCTTTTAATAGCGCGATCCTTTCCGGAGTCATTTCAGGGACAGGTAAAAACTCTCCCGGTTTTGCCGGAGTTCCTATCTCTCTGAATACCTGTTCAAGCCCTGCCGGAACCACGGTACATAACATACGGGCATAGCTATCCGAAACATTTTTAAAACAATGAACAGAGCCATTCAGTGGGATATTCACGAAACCGCCTTCCTTCAAAGTTGTTTTTCCAGCTTCTGTTTTAAACTCCAGTTCGCCCTCCATAAGGTAAAACATTTCCTGAGTGGCAGGATGGGCATGAGGTGGAGGTCCGCCACCCGGAGGAACCAGCATTTCTATAACGGCATAGGCATTATTGGTTGTTTCCCCTGAAATTACGATCCGGTAATTTCCACCTGCCACACCAAGAATTTCTCCCTGATCATGACTGACAATACTGATATTACTTTTCATAAGATAATCTTTTAGTGAGATATTTTATTGATTTGATTACCACTGTACATACCGCCATCATAATAAGGAGAGTGGGTATCTGTAACAAAGAGGACAAGCTCTGCTTTATCTTGAGTATTAAAACTGATAGATTCTCCTTTCACAAATACACTTTCACCTTTGCTTAGACTAATGGTATCATTCACTTTCAGGCTTCCCTGAAAAGCATACAAAAGAGCCCCAAAGTCTTCTCCGAATGTTTCAGGAAGTGAAAAATCCTGTCCTGGAGTAATCTGCATATCATATATCCAGGTATTGCTGCTTAGCTGAAGCTTGGTTTTGGAAGCGTCGGGTGAAGCAATCAGCCTCCATTGATTCATGCTGTGAACCTTATCCAGCTCCTGAAAAATAACTTCCGGCTTAGCATCTTTTTCTCCCGGACGGATAAATATCTGAAGCCCTTCCTGCTCGTCCAATATAGCCTCTTCGTGGTAGAAAAGCTGGCCGGCCTTCATCAGCATCAAACGGTTAGGTGTGATGAATTCAGTAAAACCTTCCGAGTCTGTATGCTTTACTTTACCTGTTCTGAAGTAGGAAAGAATATCATCGTTGATATGGGGGTGCATTTTGATAACCGCACCTCCATGAATATGAGCCTGATCAATACGTCCGATGCTGTAATATCCTGTGTCATTGTCTGTAAGGTCTAATCCGGGATATAGAATTGAGATATGAGCATTGCCCATTTTTTTAGAATTATCTATTTTTTTCAACATGTTCTTTATTTTTAATAAGGAAATTACACAAACTGTCCGATTTTGGAGATTACTTCTTCAAATACGATCTGTACTGTCTTTTCTCCATCTTCCGTTGCCCAGCTGTCAATCATATCAGCTACAAGTTGGTTGATAGTAGTGGTACGTACACCAGCTTTTTCCCATGTCTGTTGAGCCACATCATCTGCAATCTGAGTAGGAGAGCCTCCTGCATCTATCACGACCTGTACATCAAAACCTTCTTCTATCATAGATCGGGAAGGGTATACAATGCATACATCATGGGTAAGACCAGCCATAATTACATTTTTTCGGTCTCCGGCTGCTTCCAGGACTGCTTTTTTGAAGTTTTCATCCTTCCATGCATTGGTTATTCCTTCACGCTTTACCCTTTGAGCATATTCATCAGGTAAAATCTCTTTGAGCTCCGGAATAAGCATTCCTTGGGTACGATCTTCCTGGCTGCTCGTTAAGACTACGGGAATATTCAGTGCTTTTGCAATTCTTGCCAGTGCTATAGTTCTGCTGATGATCATTTCTTTCGGTCTGTTGGCACACCATTGCAGAGTTCCTGTTTGGTGGTCAATAAGTAGCATAACAGTATCTTCTTTTCTAAAATGTTTCATTGTATATAAATTTAGGGTTTACAATTATTAGGTAGTCATATCCTATTGTTAATTTTATCTTTAGGGTTATTGATTTGACAAATTGTAAAACACTAAATTAATTGATACATCATATATGGAAAAGGGCTGCAAGTAATATACTTTGGTCAGATAGTAATATTAGACTTGCTTTAAATTATTATTTTAAACATACTGTTGGATTTCCTGAATGTAATTACGGTATTCAGTGGGATTCGTTTCTGAATATTTTTTAAAATATTTTCCAAATGTACTTGGGTCAGGAAAATTTAAATGTTCGGCAATGGTTCCTATACTCATTTCTTCCTTTTGAAGCAGGATTTTGGCTTCCAGTATAATTTGGTGTTGTATCCATTTCCCTGGGGTACGTCCGGTTTCTTTACGGATAATCTGGCTGAGATATTTAGGATGAATATTCAGGAGATCTGCATAGAACTGCAATTCTCTTTGCTGGGTCGCATACTCGGTTACTGCTTTTCTGAATTGCATACTAAGGCTGTTTGTAAATGGAGTGATATCTCCCTGTTCAGTATGGATGCTAGCCGTAATATTAACCAGAGAATACACAGCACCATGTACAGTCTCTTTATGGAAAACAGATCTGGGTGGCGTATAGGAGCTTATCATTTTGAATATAGATTTGATATGCCCAGCCTCTTTTTTCCTGAGTTGAACAATAAAAGTTCCGTTTCCAGACAGATCCGAAAATCCCTTAAGAATATTATTTTCGATGATCTTTTCCTGTAAGAAGTCTTCAGAAATCAGAATACTTTCCGCTTTGTAGGGAAGTTCCTGCGTTTCCCAGTTTTTGATGGAAACCGGGTCCGCAAACACTATTGCAGGGGCTTTTACCTCATGACGGATGAGGTTGCTGTGAATCACAAGTTCTCCCTCTTTTAAAAATCCTATACAATAATAATTGGAACGGTAGGGCTCAGTAAGACTTTCTGAAATTCTGAAATCCGGGACATGTATATACCCTTCCTGAAGAGTAAGGTCTTTGAAATTATCGGTTAAATTCTGTAGAGAAATCTGTTTAATACTTTCCATAAACTAAACATCTTAGAAGAAAGATCTGATGATATTAAAGATACAAATTTTAGGTTAAAATGATTGTTATTTGAACGACTTAAAAATATGAATTTCCGAACAATCATCATTTTTTTATAGAAAAAACATTTATTTGAATTGATTTTTTAAATCACTAAATCAGTTAGTTATGAAAAATGTTTGTTTTTTTTGAAAAAAGCATGCAAGATTTCCGGAAAAGGAGATTTATATCAATGAGTACTCAAAATAATTAATGTTTAATGAAAAAAATAATGCAATGAAAAAATTTAAAGTATCTCAATTTTTAACAGCTATCTTAATTGTATTGACAGGTTTCACTTTGTATTCATGCACCGTTGATGGTCCGGAAATTCGTCCGGTAAAACAGGAGGATGTGATAGGAAACTACAAAGGGAGACTCATTACTGTACAGGGAGAGAGCAAAACAGAAAAAATAAAGAATTTTAAAGTAAAAAAAGATACGGTCATGTTTGCAGAATTTCCAGTAGATGAAATTGTGAAAACAGTAGTAAAAGACCCGGTAAAAGCAGAGATGGCCATCAAGGCACTGGGAAAGGTGAAATATGATATACAATATACGTCTTCGGTAAATGCAGCCAGTAATGTGATAGAATTGTCTTTGGTTCCAAAACCGATGGAAATCAGAATACCAGTAGATGGAACAACGAAAAAAACGGAAGTGGTATTGACGGCTAAGCAGAAAGGATTTTATGTAGGGATGGATGGCTCTATGCGATTTGTTTTGAATGCAGAGAAAATTACCGTAGACGGTACAGTACTTGCCCCTTATGAAGCGATTAATTATAATTTTCCATTCTGTGTAAAATATTAATTAATGGTTATTACTATAAATAGATTGTATTTATACAATGCAATCTATTTTTGCTTTGAAATTTAAATCAATATCGTATACTGGAGCAGTACATGGGAGAAAGTAAAGAACAGATTTTGATAGGCCGCCTTCTGCAGAAGGAGGAAGCCGCCTGGAAAGAGCTTTTTGGAGCTTATTCAGGTAATCTGACCTATGTATGCTCACGGTATATTTCTGAAAAGGAAGATGTGCATGATGTACTTCAGAACAGCTTTATCAAGATGTTCCATTCAATAGAGTCATTCGAATATAGAGGAGAAGGTTCTCTCAGGGCATGGATCACCAGGATTACAGTGAATGAGTCACTTAAGCATATCAGACAAAACGGAGATTTTAAATCTTCTGTTGAGGTGGAAGATCTTCCCGATCTTCCTGATGATGATGAACCGGATTTTGAAGAAATTCCGAAAGATGATATTATGGGATTGATCAGATCTCTTCCTGACGGATACAGAACCGTTTTCAACCTTTATGTGTTTGAACAGAAAAGCCATAAAGAAATTGCATCCCTGCTGGGAATCGCCGAAAATTCTTCTGCATCACAGTTTCACCGTGCAAAAGGGTTGCTGGTTCAGAAAATAAAGGAATTTAAAATGTCAAAAAAAGCACAATATGAATAACGAGTGGCTCAATACCCTGCGAAGCAGAATGGAGAACCATGAAGAAGAGGTTCCGGAAGGATTGTGGGATGACATCAGAGATGAACTGTTCTTGGGAGAAGAGGAGAATAAATTGGTGCCAGGCTTTATTCCTGCAACAGATGCTGAAAATAAAGGAGAAAAGATAGCTAAAACGAAACCGGATATAAAGAGCTCATGGTTGTATCGTATCGGAGGTATTGCAGCAGCAGCAGTTCTGATCTTTATGATGATGAAAATGCTGCCGGAGGAGAATCAGAAGAAAATCTCGCAGAATCCATCAGATTCGAACAAAAAAACAAGGGCTGGTCTGTCTTTGAATAATGTAGGGAATCAGGAGAATATAGAGGTTGGAGAAAAATCAAAGACGGAGAAGGCTTTAACTCAGAATAATGTTAATACAAGACATGCTTCTGTTCAAAAGATTACATCTAAAGAATCTAGAAAAAAAGAAGAAGGATATTATGAAAATACTCAGGACATCATAAAAATACCTGAGGTGATGAAGCCAATAGTTTCTAAGGAAGAGAATAAAATGACGGAAATGCCTTTAGCTGATAATAAAGTAAAAGATGAAGGTGTCGAAAAAGAGATTGATAGGGTAGAGCAGGGATTGCCTGAAAAATATGCAGATAATACCACAACTAAAGTCATAAAATCCCGGTCTGAAAAGAAATGGATGCTGAGTATGCTTACAGGAAACGCATCCTCCAATTCTTCAGAACAGCAGTTTCATGGGTATGCCTCCATGGATGGAGCGCCGATGAATATTGAAGAAGTTTGGAGCGCCTCCGAATATGTAGATGATCCTATGACCCAAATATTACTGGCTAATCAAAGTAAACCGGTAGAAGCGAGGATCAGGCATAAGATTCCGGTAACCTTCGGAATGTCTGTGTATTATAGTTTGGGAAAAAAATGGGGAATAGGAACAGGATTGAATTATACCAAACTGTCTTCTGAGCTCCATTCAGGTAGTAATGACAATTATATTAAAGGAGAGCAGACCGTTCACTATATCGGAATTCCTGTTCAGGTCAATTACAATGTATTTCAGAAAGGAAGATTTACAGGATATATCACAGGAGGAGCTATGGTGGAGAAGCCTATATCAGGAAACGTTACCACCAGTTATGTAGTACACGATAAGGTAAAGGAAACTTTCAGAGAGGATATAGATCATAAGCCACTGTCGCTTTCAGTAAATACTGCAGCAGGAGTTCAGGTAAAGCTGGTTAACCGATTGGGAATCTACGCAGAACCCGGGATCGGATATCATTTCAGGGATGAGAGGTCTCCCAACACCATTTATAAGGAAAAACCCCTGCATTTTAATTTGAAATTCGGGATCAGATTGTTGATTGATTAATGCTGATGACTTTTAAAACAGAAATCAACCTTAAATGTCAATATATATGAAAACAAAACTGACTTTTTTAACATTTTTATTATTCGGTTTTCTGAATATGAAAGCACAGTGCGAACCTACCATCACCAGCCCGAGATTAGGGGCTATATTTGCGGATAAGATATTGTTCTGTGAAAGTGAAGATGAAATACTTTCCACTACACAAACATACTCATCTTACCAATGGTACAAACAGGAATGGACCTGGCAGACACCCAATAACAATCCATGGGAAGCTATTCCGGGAGCTACCTCACAACAGTTAACGATCAATGGTGGCGACCAGCTTTATTATTTTAAGGTACAAGTGACACAGGGAGCCTGTACGGCAGAAAGTACAGCAGTAATGGCAGACGGATATGTGTATGGACTTCCGGCAATGATGTCCACGTTTGTTCCGGGAACTTATGAAATTGTAGATGGTGGAGTCGCTCATGTATGTGAAGGTGCTCCTGTGAAATTTGATGACATATTTCCTGTAGTCTATGGCCCTCATACATGGTTTAAATGTATTCCGACCACTGTTGCGCCTTTTACAGGAGACCCTTGTGTGATTCCAAATGTGACAGGAGATACCTATACCACTTCTGAGCCGGGAGAATATGGATTCTACGCCTGTACAGAATATTGCCCCAATCAGTGCCAGATGCTGGACCCTTTTACCTTCGTAAAACTTGAATACGGAAACTGGGAGTTCTGTGGAAATCTGGGGACAGGAGAAGTAAAAGTCAAAGAAAATAAATTAAGTATATATCCAAACCCTACTGCACAGTTCCTGTATATCGGAAAAGAATCAGAAGAGTATAAGGAAGTTACCATTATAGATATGTCCGGAAAACTGGTGCTTAAGAAAAATGATCACCAGTACAGACAAGCCATTGATGTAAGCCATCTGGCAGCCGGAAGTTATATCATTGTTTCTAAAAATGGCAAAGGAGAAGTCTATAGAAATAAATTTATAAAGAAATAAAGGATTAAATAATCTTTTCGTTAGTTTTTAATAGTGGTTAAATCGGTACATGAATTTGTGCCGATTTTATTTTGCTGATATAGAAACCCTCCCTGAACCTATTTTGCTTATTATCCGAATTCAACTTTATATTACAGATTAATTCTGCCTGACTATTATTGATCTTGAAAATAGCTATATAAAAGGGGTAGAATAAATCTCTTATGTTTCACATGAAACACTGAGAACATTTTTTTGTTTCAATTAAGCTTATTATTGATTTAGATTTTATTGTAAAATGGTTATATTTAATAAGTTATATTAATTAAATGGGTGTAGAAATGGAAATATTTTCTATGGTGAATCGATTAAATCATATAACAAAATCTATAGAAATCGGAGTATAGACTTAATTATCCATTATATAAAAGCACTGATTTAGACCAGAATTAGAACTAAGTCTATTATTTTATAATCTGATATTTTCATTTTATGATGAAATAATAGGGTTAAGAATTTAATTTTCAATGATTTTTGTAGGTTATTTCAAGTAAATTTTCATTTTAGTGGTGGTTTTTTCAAGCTCTGTTTTTGATAGAGGCAGGAAATGTAGATTTACAAAAGACGGTTCTCTTATTTTGAGAAATTTAAACTAAAACTGGAAAAATTGATCTTTAGTGGCAGGGAGAAAAATAAAGTTCAATAAATTTATAATACGCCATGTTTTGGCGCTGTGTGCCTGTACTTTTGGAAATAATTAATCAACCAATTAAATCATAAAGTACAATGGCAATTATTAAAAATTCAATGAATGAGCTACAAAATCTAAGTGTAGCCGGACTTTGAAAGAATATTTTTCAGATGATATCAAAAGCTTATTGTGTAGACTAAAATTCGGATTCTTTCTAACTTTTTACGATATTTATCAAATTATTTAATGATTAAAATGAAATTTAACAAAATACTCCTGCCTTTAATGATATTCTGTATGATACTGATACAGGCTCAAAAAAACACTGAAAATATCGATGGAGTGTATAAAACAAACGGATCTGTTTTCGTTATCAATAAAAATAAGACGTTTCTGATCATTGCTTATGCAACGCTGATAAAAGGAACATGGAGCATTGAAAAAGATCTTCTTTATCTGAAACCTAAAAATCCTGAAGCTAAATTCTTTGTATATGCCCGTAAAAATCCAGATATTAAAACTGGAATGCGCGTTAATTTTGCAGGAGATGGTATTGGAAACAGCAATATTGTTGTAGGCGAGTTTCCAAATAAAATGCAGCCTCTTTTTAATGATGAAGCCAACTGTCTGGACTATCCTAATGTTCATGTTTTCAAAGAAAAATGGCCAGTCATTACCCTGTTAGAAGAAAAGAAATATGAAAATGGATTAGAGGTTGATATCCCAAAACTGATCTATAATTTTCCGACTGGTGATTATAATGATTTTATTGTTCAGCATATGCAGGATAGTTTGTATCACCATGATTTTATTTTAAAAATCACAAAAAAAGGATTGTCGGAACTGAATAGCGAATCAGGTGAGGTGATTAAAAAATCTACTGTAAAAGAAGTGTTTTCCAATGAAAAAGAGCTGGAATTCATGAATCAATCATTCGATATGGCTTTTGATGCAGATTATAAATTGGTGAACAATGCATATAACACCAATGATGATATGAACGAAAAAATAGATTTGAATAACTATAAATACAACAAAATCAAGAATGTATATGTAAGCCTTAGTGTACCGGAAAAACAGGTGAATTATAAAAGCAAAGATTACCATGATAATGCTGTATTAATGAAGTTTGATAAGGTTACAGGAACTACTCAACCGCAGGTTGCTGTTAAAACATTGGGGAAACCGGTCTTTGTGGCGAATTGTGATCACTAAAAACTAATTGATGTTTAAATCTTTACTTTTCTTAAAATCATTTTAAGAATTCTTTTTTCTATAGAAAATTATTAGCATAACTTACAGATTTTCAAAACGGTATATTAATTATATTTACTTCAAAAACACACCATGCTGATCAAAATTTATGGCAGTGCCATTCATGGCGTTGCTGCCCAGACGATAATCATTGAAGTAAATGTAGATACCGGCGGAGTGGGGTACCATTTGGTAGGGCTTCCCGATAATGCGATCAAAGAAAGCAGTTATAGAATTTCTGCAGCTTTAAAAAATGTTGGCTATAAAATTCCCGGTAAGAAAATTACCATTAATATGGCTCCTGCAGACCTTAGAAAAGAAGGATCTGCTTATGATCTGAGTATTGCTGTTGGAATTCTAGCGGCATCAGATCAGATTCTGGCCGACGAAGTTCAGAACTATATCATTATGGGTGAGCTTTCGTTAGACGGAAGTCTGCAGCCTATTAAAGGTGTTTTGCCCATAGCAATTCAAGCCAGAGAGGAAGGATTTAAAGGAATTATTCTTCCCATTCAGAATGCCAGAGAAGCAGCCATAGTCAGTAATCTTGAAGTATATGGAGTAGAAAATATAAAGGAAGTCATCGACTTTTTTAATGAAGGAAAACCTATTGAGAGGGTCATATTGGATACCAAAAAAGAGTTCCATGAAAGAATCAATAATTTTCCGTTTGATTTCTCTGAAGTGAAAGGCCAGGAATCTGCTAAAAGAGCAATGGAAGTAGCAGCTGCCGGCGGGCATAATATCATTTTGATCGGTCCTCCGGGAAGTGGAAAAACAATGCTGGCAAAAAGAGTTCCAAGTATTTTACCTCCTTTAACATTGAAAGAGGCGCTGGAAACTACAAAAATACATTCCGTCGCAGGAAAAATAGGAACAGAAGCTTCATTAATGACAGTAAGGCCATTTCGTTCACCACATCATACGATTTCAGATGTGGCACTTGTAGGTGGCGGAAGCTATCCTCAGCCGGGAGAAATTTCACTGGCCCACAACGGAGTTTTGTTTCTGTATGAAATGCCGGAGTTTAAACGAACAGTACTGGAAGTTATGAGGCAGCCTTTGGAAGATAGGGAAGTGACAATTTCCCGAGCCAGATTCACTGTCAATTATCCTGCAAGTTTTATGCTGGTTGCTTCGATGAACCCAAGCCCGAGCGGCTTTTTTCCGGATGATCCTAACAATACTTCGTCGGTATATGAAATGCAACGGTATATGAATAAACTTTCCGGGCCGCTTTTAGACAGGATTGATATTCATATTGAGGTTCAGAAAGTAGAATTTGAGCAGCTTTCAGAAAAAAGAAAAGGAGAAAACAGTAAAGACATCCGGGAGCGGGTCCTGATCGCAAGAGAGATCCAGAACGAGCGGTATAAAAATCTTAATATCAGTAGTAATGCCCAGATTGGACCAAAAGAAATTGAAGCATTCTGTGATCTGGACGAGACATCTTTTAATCTTATAAAGCTGGCAATGGAAAAACTGAACCTTTCAGCAAGAGCCTACGACAGAATTCTGAAAGTTGCCCGTACTATTGCTGATCTTGAGGAATCTGAAAAAATTCTTTCCCACCATATTTCCGAAGCCATTCAGTATAGAAGTTTAGACCGGGAATTCTGGAATGCTTAGGAATCATGTAAATTGAAAAACAATCTTTAAAATTACCTCATTTATCAGTATTTTCGACGTCGCAATCAAAATGTCATTGTTTTTTTGAACTAAAACCATGGTTATACTATTTATTATCACAATAATACTGATCGTTTTGCAGGTTACAAACCGAAATATTTGGGGTGTTTATCTGTTAAATTATTTTTTTGGGATTATGATCATGATTATTTTACAGCATTATGAGTATAAAGGAGTCTATCTGGGGCAGGGTGGAGGTACCCTTATTATGATGTTTTATATATTTTACTTTTCAATCCTTTTTTTTGGATCATTACTTTATTGGATGGATAAGGACAATAGAAAAGTGTACTATTTTGTTGTTCCAGTTATTATTTATTTTTTGCTGGTAATGAGTTTGTTTTCTGATAAAGGTTATTCCTTGTGGGGGATTTTATTTTTAGCATTCTTTCCAACTCACCTTTATTCCTATTTTACATTGAAAAAGCTAGGACGTTTGTAATATTCAGACGTCTGTATGGAGATGTTGTTATGTATTTTATTTACGGAGTGTATTGCTTATTTTATAAAATAATACTTGCTGTGCATTATTTCTTTTTAAGATGAATTCTTAGTGGTTGTTATTTTTTTTTAATCTATTCTATTGTCATTCAGGTTGTTTTTTGCGCAAGTTAAATCTCTTATGTGGGATTATGTTGTAATTATGTAACAATTTATTCGTTTTATTATGTTAAATTTGATTATTAAATTATTAAAAATATCATATTATGACATTAAAATTATTAAAAAGAAAAACGAATTTCTATTAAAACCAAACATGAAAGAATAAAATATTCTTTCTATTCTTTTTTGAGAGTAATAAGTAAAGAGCGTCTTTATTTATAGTTCTGTTCACTGAACAGATCACCTGAACTTCTCTACATCTACCATTTACAGGCTTTTTATATAAAATACACATTGAATTCTTCAGTTGTGCTTATACTGTATACTCTGTTCTTCTCTAGGCTTATTGGATAGGGAAATAAGTTTACTGTCAGATTATTAGCTGTAAAATGAGGCTTAATGGAGAAGTGATAAAAACTAAACTTTTAACCAAATTACATCATTACAATGTCAAACTCAACACCAACTTTAGAAACCCATTCATTGGGAACCTCCGTCTTGTTGTCTTCCGGAGACAGAGAAAAACTTTTAAATGACTTTAATAAAACAGGGTGGGATTACAAACAGGAAGAAACTCTGGTATCCCTTTTCAGAAAGCAGGTGGAGCTTCGTCCTGATCATATTGCTGCAATATTTCAGGAGCAGTCTATTACTTATAAAGAACTGGACGAGGGAAGTAACCGTCTGGCTAATAAATTATTAGCTGAAGGAATTAAAGAAAAGATGTTCGTTCCTATATGGCTTGACCGTTCTATTGAGTGGCTAATAGCGGTTCTTGGAGTTGTAAAAACGGGTGCAGCTTATGTTCCGATAGATCCGGCATATCCCGTAAAAAGGGTAGAATATATAATTTCAGATACCAATTCTGAGATTATAATTACGAATTCTCATCTTGGCCTACAGCTGTCGGAAAATAATAATAGAGAAGTCTTTCATCTTGATGGCGTGGCGGACCTGGAGTCTTTTTCTTCAGAACAGCTGGAAGTTGAAATTCATCAGGACGCTCTTGCATATACAATTTATACCTCTGGGTCTACTGGAAAACCTAAAGGAGTAATGATTACCCATCAGGCCATTCAACATTTGGTAACATGGCACAACCATCACTTTCATGTGGATCATACCTCACATCTCACTATTGTTGCAGGTTTGGCATTTGATATCTCAGTGTGGGAAACATGGTCGGCACTCACTGCCGGGGCTACACTTTTTATGGCAGAGAACGAAGAAAGAGCAGAAGCTTCTGCTTTGGTAGATTATTATTACAGAAATCATATTACCCATGGCTTTGTACCGGCAGTACTGGCTCCTGCTGTGGTGGAACATACCGGAAACTTTCCTGATTTGAAACTGAAATATCTTTTTACAGGTGGAGAGAAACTGAAGCCGGTATTAACTGCAGAGTTAAGTTATGAATTGATTGATTATTATGGACCAACCGAATGTACAGTATTTGCAACATTCAAAAAAGTTAAAGATGTTGGTGGAAAGTATGTATCTTCAATAGGCAGGCCTATAGCAAACGCCAAAGCTTATATTTTAACAGAGAAGATGGAACTGTTACCCGTAGGAGCTATCGGTGAGTTATATATAGGTGGAGACCTTTTGGCTAAAGGCTATCTTAATAATGAAGAGCTCACTACTGAAAAGTTTATGACTAATCCATTTAGAAAAGAAGAAAAACTATACCGTACTGGAGATCTGGCCAAGTGGCTTCCCGATGGAGATATTGAATTTTTAGGAAGAATAGATAATCAGATAAAAATCCGTGGATTTCGGGTAGAGCTGGGAGAGATAGAAAGGACTCTGAGCCAGCAGGAGAATGTACAGGAAGCTACTGTGATCACAAAAGAAACAACGGGAAGCAATAAATACCTTATCGCTTTTATTGTTGCAAAACAAAGTTCTGAGAAAGATGTTAACTCTGTCAGAAACTTACTGAAAGAAGAATTACCAGGATATATGATTCCTGCCCAGATTATTTTTATAGATAAAATTCCACTTACAGCCAATGGGAAGACAGATTCCGATGCTTTAAAAGATCTGGCAGATAAGGAGGCGAAAGATCTGGTTTCCTTTGAGCCACCAACTAATGAAACAGAAAGAATAATATCGGATATATGGTCTACAGAGCTGGAACGTCCTGTGATTAATATTACAGATAACTTCTTTGACATCGGAGGAAACTCATTGTTGGTCGCTGTAGTGGCAGTAGCACTGGAAAGAAGACTTGATACAAAAGTATACCTTCGAGATATTTATCAGTATCCCGTATTGCAGCAACTTTCGGAAATTTTAATTGTCAGGTCTAAAGAAGCGAGGGAATCAGTGCCGGTAGAAGATGTAGAGCCTTATGTAGAGCTGCAGCAGGATGTTTATCTTGCCCCAGGAACAGTATTTGAAGGCGATTTTGACCCCAAACAACTGGAAAATCCATCAGTTATTTTTTTAACCGGAGTTACGGGATTTGTAGGGATTCACCTTGTACAGGAACTTTTAGATACAACAAGTGCTGATATCTATTGTCTGGTAAGAGCTCAGGATGATTTTCAGGCTAAAGAAAAAATTGATCGTTGTTATAAACAATTTGCCAT
Organism: Chryseobacterium sp. BIGb0232; assembly: GCF_024810195.1. Lineage (NCBI taxonomy): Bacteria > Pseudomonadati > Bacteroidota > Flavobacteriia > Flavobacteriales > Weeksellaceae > Chryseobacterium > Chryseobacterium sp. BIGb0232. The sequence goes on along the minus strand of NZ_JANUEH010000010.1, from coordinate 104,107 downwards.
TCCTCAAAAAGAAGAGCAGCAATCAAGAATTATTCCTGTGATTGGTGATCTCTCACAACCATCATTGGGTCTTTCTGAAGAAACATATACAATGCTGGCAGAAAAGACAGACCTGATTTATCATTCAGGAAGTTCCGTAAATTTCATAGAACCATATTCTTATATGAAAGCACCGAATGTAGAAGGGCTGAGAGAAATTATAAAACTCGCAGGGGCGGAAAGAATAAAATGTTTGGCACTGCTATCCACAATATCAGTGTATAGCTGGGGACATCTGTTTACCGGTAAAACTGTGATGCTGGAATCTGATGATATTGCTCAGAACCTGATGTCAGTAAGCAAAGATATTGGCTATGTAAGAAGCAAATGGGTGATGGAAGCTATTGCAGATCTGGCCGCTAAAGAAGGGTTACCGCTCATTACCTACCGATTAGGATATGCGATGTGCCATAGTGAAACGGGGGCAAGTGCACCATATCAATGGTGGTCGGGATTAGTAAAAAACTGTGTGGAATTCCAGTCTTATCCGGCATTGACGGAATTGAGAGAAGGTTTGATTACTGTTGACTATATGACCAGATCTATGGCTTATATTACAAAAAATAAAGAAGCTATAGGCAAGAAATTCAATCTAATTGCCAGCCCGGAAACGAATCTTACCTTAGAAGGCTTCTTCGGACTCATGAAAAAGCATTATCCGTTTATACTCAAAGATCTCCCTTACAAAGAATGGCGAAAACAATGGGAAGATGACAGTAAAAACAGGCTGTATCCGCTGACTAGTCTTTTCAGGGATAATATGCATGAAGGTTTATCCACTGTTGAATTATATCAGAATACCTATGTGTGGGATTGTTCCAATGTGATTCAATTCCTGGAAGGATCAGAGATTAAAGAACCCGTATTTGATAAAAAGCTATTAGATGCTTATTTAAAGTATCTCGGAATCTCAGTTTTGTAAGTTTTAAGCTTTGGAAATAAAATACCAGACAGAAACTGTCTGGTATTTTTAAATTCATTGTATGAATTTAATTCACTGTTACTTTAATCACATTTTGTACAGCGGGAATAGGATATTGGGTTCCAACCTTTGAAATTACCATATTTTCACTTTTTGGAGTCCCCCCGAATAAAGCCTGGCGGTTTCCTGCTCCTGGATATTGATCTACACCTGTTCCGGAATCAAATAATGTAGTTTTTGAACTAAGATTTCCCTTTACAGTGGCATCAATGCTTGTCTCATTAGCATAGAACCAGTCATTGGAAAAACCAAACATGGTAGCATAGGCAATTTTATCACCCTGATCTGCTGTGAATTTAGTCATGATCTTATTTCCCGGAGGAACAGGAGCATTCCCGGCAACGTAGATCCCTTTAATACCAGGGAAAGATTTTAAACTGTTTTGCAGTTTGCTTACATTTCCGGTTTGCGCAATTTCTTTTAGTCCCATTCCATTATCCATTTTTCCCAATTCATAGATAGGGTTTTTATCTCCACGATAAATAACCACCAAAGCAGGAGAAAGGCCTGTCATGATTCCTGTATTTGCGTTAAGCTTTGCTTTCATTTTATCAATATTTCCCATTTGAGCAATATCCGTAATTTCAGGATTAGATAAAGAGTTGGGAGTGAAAAACGGAACAGAGTTCAATAATTGAGTTCCATTGTAATTGGAAACAGCCCAGACTCCAGGAGAAAAAGGTGTTTCATTAGCCGTTCCACCTGAAGTATTGGTGATGGTTAAAGTAAATTCGGACGTTGTCTCATTATAGGAGAGGTTAAGTTTCATCAGTTGTGAAGCATTCACATTGGAAACCTGAGTGATAGGTTTATTTTCCGCTTGTCCGGTCATGTTATCTTTCGTTCCGTTATCCCATAGCAATACACTTGAAGAAACATCTCCAGTGATGGCTGTTCCATTGTCGGTAAACAGTTTGATACCTGGTTGTTTCGAAGCAAAGAACCAATCTTTAGAGGCTCCGTACATAGTAGCAAACATAAGAGCCTGCGCTTTTCCCGCGCTGAATGTAATAGATGCAGACTGTCCTGGTAAAATAATTGGAGGTGTACCAGTTCCCTGAAAACTTCCACTTTCCACAAAATCTTTAGGAGTAACAACATTTTCAAAAGTAATGGTCCTTTGAGATGGGATGTCCATCATGTTATTGTCTGAATCATTGCAGGCTGAAAGTGTAAATGCAGTCATAATTCCTGCTACAGATGCTGTAATTTTTAAAAAGGTCTTTTTCATAACAGTGATTTTTTATAGTTATGATCATAGTCGGGGCCTTTTTAAAATCCTGACAGAAAAAGATTATATTTTTTTGATGATACAGGATCAGATTGTTTTGAGAGACTTTTATATTGGAAATAATACGTCGAGTTTTGTCGCTGTAGATAAGAATCTTTGCACCAGAATAACAAATATTATAATTAAAAGAAAAATAATGGATAATTATATAATAATGGCTAAAGACTTTGTCGCTAATGAGAGTATGGTGGTAGATCTTACATCTGCCGGGTTTGAAAATAGAGTAGGTTCATTGGTGTTTCAAAATCAAAGTGGGCAATCAGCACGATTTCTATGGCAGTCCCATAGTTTGGAAAAGGCAGGCTATTTTAAAGAAGTTATCAATGATCTTGGAGTGAAGATTGCCCATTATGATGGCTTCCTGACAGTAACCAATGGAGGAGGGGGACAATATCTGAAAGCAGAATTAAAAGAGTAATATCTTAAGGAAATGAGGTTAGATTCCCCTTTTTCCGTTCAAAATCATCTGAATCATTTTGATCTTTCTGTTTTCTCTTGTCTCTGGCTTTTTAGCATCATCAATCCAGCGGATATATTCTTTTTTGTGAGTATAGCTCATTGTATCGAATAATGCTTTGGCTTCAGGGTTTTCTTTAAAAACAAGAGCAATATCATCGGCTATTTCAACAGTCCGTTCTTCTTTATCTTCAAGGAGAGAGACGGTAACCTCATCCCCAAAAGTTTTCCCCAGCTGTTTTCTTACCTCTTGTGTCAGTCCTAAAATATGGCAGTCAGATTTCATTTTAACCAGGCTTCCACGATATTCAACCTTACCGTCAAATATGGCTTTAATTTTTACCTGCCCTTTTTTATTAAATAACTCTTCTGTTGAAAAGGGAAACTCCACAAAAGCAGCATTCATTTCTCCGTTTTGCTTAATGATGGCTGTGAATAATATAGGCTGAATACTCATGGGTAATATTTTAATATTCAAAAATAAAAAAACCGTGAAAATTACTTTCACGGTTTTAAAAATATATCAGATAAGATTATTTTTTCTTTGTTTTCTTAGGCATTGCTGTAGTACCTGAGTTTTTAGTTTTTGTATCAGCCGGAGTGTTTGCATCTCTTACAAGCTTTAATTCATCAACTAATCTTCTTGCACCTGCAAATTTATCGATTGTCCAAAGAACGAAACGAACGTCTACGTTGATTGTTTTTTGCCATTCTTGTTCAAATACAATATCACCGCTTAATGCTTCGCTGTTTCCGTCAAATGCAATACCGATAAGGTTTCCATCCCCGTCAATTACCGGAGAACCAGAGTTACCTCCTGTAATGTCATTGTTAGAAAGGAAGTTTACAGGCATATATCCTTTTGCATCAGCATACTGTCCGAAATCTTTAAGGTTATAAAGATCGATAACTCTTTGAGGAAGATCGAATTCTTCATCACCTTTCTTGTATTTTCCAACAAGACCAGACATGTCTGTATAATAGTTATCTGTAACCCCGAAATAGTTTCTGTCTTCTCTGATAGGAAGCTTATCTACAGTACCGTAAGTTAATCTCATGGTAGAGTTAGCATCCGGATAGAATTTCTTCTCAGGCATAGCCTTCACTAAACCAGCTAAGAACAGACGGCTGTTTTTTGCAAAGTTATCATCTACTTTAACATATTTTTCAGTGTTCATTTTCTGATCTGCAACAATGCCGTTTGCAGCTTTCCAAAGTGGATCAGCATCAAGTTTTAAAGCATCTGGATTCAATAAGAAGTTAGTTGCAGAAGTTTTGTTTGCGAAAATAGAAGAATAAGCTAGGTTAGAAATTGCTTTAGCATCTAATCCTAAGATCGTAGCAGAAGCAACATCCTTATTTACTCTTGCCTGGTAAAGACTAGTCATTGAAGCAAGCATATCTCCTTCTAATGAAGGACTGAAATTTTCGTAAGCTGCTTTAATAGCCGCTTCAGTTTTAGCTTTCATAGCCAGTCTTCCCTGCATATCCTGAGCAGCATAAGCTTTTAAAACAGAGCCTAGCTGTAAAGCAAGAGAAACATATTTAGCATTTCTTGAGAACTGAGAAGCATAGTTTCTCTCAACATTTCTGTCAGACGTTTGTTTGTAATATACACTGATATCGTCTAGAATACCATCGTACATAGTATTTCCTGGTTGAGCTGCCCATGTTTTAAACTGGTCCTCAATAGCTTTCTTATCAGTGATGGTTCCGTTCTTCATTACGGCATCAATCGTTCCCTGTCTGTTTTTCCAGTAGTTAGCTACAGAAGCATACTGAGAAGCATAGTTAAGCTGAGTTGCTTTATCCTTATCCATGTACTTCTTCATAACATCCATCGCAGTTTTGGAAGCTTCAACCCAAGCCGGGTAGTCTTTACCTACCATCTGCTGAATTCCGTAAGAAGTCAAATAACGGTTTGTTCTACCTGGATATCCTAAGATCATTGAGAAATCTCCTGGCTTAATTCCTTTAAGAGAAACTGGTAAGAAGTGCTTAGGCTTCATAGGAACGTTGCTTGGAGAATATTCAGCAGGATTTCCTGCAGCATCAGCATACACTCTGAAAACAGTAAAGTCTGCAGTGTGTCTTGGCCACTCCCAGTTATCAGTATCACCACCGAATTTTCCTAATGATGAAGGTGGAGCACCTACTAATCTTACGTCTTTATAATCCTGGTATACGAAAAAGTAGAATTCGTTTCCGTTGAAGAAATCTTTTACAACTACAGTATATTTTCCGTTTTCAGAGTTTTCTGTTTGGATGGCTTTAGTTTCAGCATCAATTACAGCTTTTCTCTCTGCTCCGGTCATATTGTTGTTTAGCTTGGATGTGATTCTCTGAGTGGCATCATCCATTCTCACTAAAAATCTTACATAAAGATCCTTTGCATTGAACTCGTCTTTCTGTTTCATTGCCCAGAAACCGTTTTTCAAATAATCTTTTTCCGGAGTAGAAGCAGCAGCTACTGCTCCGTAACCGCAGTGGTGGTTCGTGAATAAAAGTCCTTTATCAGAAACAATCTCCCCAGTACAGAAACCACCGAAACTTACGATAGCGTCCTTTAAGCTGGAATTGTTAACTGAATAAATTTCCTCAGGCGTTAGATGCAGACCTTCTTTTTGCATATCAACACCGTTAAGTCTTTTGATGAGCATTAGCAGCCACATCCCCTCATCCGCCCTCATCTGAGCAAAGCCCAGCAAGAAAGTGAATAGTAGAAATAGTCTTTTCATTTTATAAAATAATTTTTGTGTTGCTAATTTACTAATTTTTACGATATTCTGTCCCGGATTGGTATGAAAATGGGATGAAAATCCGCATGAAAAAAATACTATTCCCCCTTTTTGCAATATTATTTCTGGGACTTGTTTTAAATTGCTCTGCTGTTCCGGATAAAAATCCATACCTCCAAAGACAATGGATGCTGGTTTCTTTTGCTGGTTTTTCTAAAGATCAGCTGATTGCCCATAAAGCTGAAATGAATCTGACAGGGAAGCTGGACAACGGTAAAATTCAGGGAAATGCATACATGGGTTGCAACCAGATGTCCTTTACTTCCGAATTTAAAAAAGATGGGATAGTGAAGATTTCCCAGGGAATAAGCACAATGAAAGCATGCCAGGATATGAACCTGGAAAGCTCTTTTCAGAAAAAAATTGAAACCATGACGAAATATTCTGTAGAAGGACACTTCCTTACATTGTCAGACAATCAAGGGAACACAATGAAATTTGTTGCTGCTGATTGGGATTGATACTCTCAGTTTCTTCAATATAAAAGTCCGCCATTGAGCGGACTTCTTTTTGTTTGAAAAATCTAGTTTGGTTATCAGTTTTTATGGGCTATTAGTTTTAAGAGGGTTACTAGTTTTTAGGAATAGTTTTTTTTATTTCTTCCAAAGTTGCTGTGTTGGGTAGCCCGATAATTGTTTTTGTGTTCCTAGAATTGATGGAGTTGTGAGATGCCTGTCTGTTGGGAATAGTTCTTTTTATTTCTTCGAGTGTTGCTGTATTGGGAAGAGTCTTTCCTGAGTCATGAGAAGCTTTAGGTTTCTGTTCCTGTTTTTTCACCTCCAGTCCCTGATCCGAAGTAAGTCCTGTATGAGCCGTTTGCTTTTCTATATTTTCTTTGGCCTCCTGCATCAGTTTTGACTCCTGTTCCTTAATCTGTTTCAAAGCCTGTGTCTGATCTTCCCCAGAAGTGGTTTGCTTATTTTCCTGAGCGTAAATAATAGTGCTTAAGAATAATAACGGGATGATATATGCTGTTTTCATAATGGTTTATTTTATGTTGACTAATACTTGAATTTTTCCAATCCCTTTTTGGTCATAATCCTGAAGAGCTTTTCCTATAACCTGTCCTATTTTTACCTTTTTAGGATTTGCTTTCATAGCGATACCTTTTTTGGATGAGGTTACCAAAAGATCACCTCTTTTTATTTTTCCGTTTTCAAGACATACTTTGGTAGGGATAACTCCAATAACGCCCATTGGAACTTTATTGGAAATATCAGTATCAATATGTTCTTCTGTTAAAAGTACCCCAGGTTTGGTGGCATATACTCCGGCTACAAGATTGGAATAAGGAGCTGAAGATTTTTCTACCGTTCTGTCAGAGTTTGTGGAAATAACCAATATATCACCAGGTTCATATTCAGAAATAGTTCCTTCTACATCAAATGCTTCTGCCACGTCTGCACCACTATTTTGTGTCCCACCATTAAAATAACCTGTTCCTGCTTTATTGATACGGGCTACATTGACGGATGCATTTTGATAGGTGGCAATATTACCCGATGGCCCCTGATGGTTGATAAGTAGAGTAGAACCTGTACCATTAGTAGTTATATGAACCACCGCTTGGCCATTAGCACTGTTGAAGTTGGCGAATCTACCTGCCTTACCAGTACCAAAGTTGGGGATAAAACCAGAAATCGCATTACCAGGTCCGTCACAAGAAGCCTCAATACCATCTCCATTTCCGCCTGCATTAGCAGTGATGGCATTTCCGTTTCCATCTGTTAAAGCTAGTACCGAAGGGCCATTTCCAGCCACATTTGATGCATGAAATAAGCCGGCATAGCCACCGGTTCCTGAAGAAACTCCATATATACCGGCTGTTCCGAAATTCGCAAACTGTGAGTTTACTTCACCTTTTACAGCAGCAGATGTTCCGGTAGTCCTGTCTACTTTGAAATTCCCTGCAATACCATTTCCAACCGTTTTTACTGTTATGACATCGCTGGTGTTAGCATCATTGAAAATTTCAAACCTTCCGGCTCTTCCGGTAGAAAAAGTTGGGACCCAAGCATAGAGGGCATTTCCGGCTCCGTCAATATTGGTTTCTACACCGTTTCCGTCTTTACCTGCATTAGCAGTAATGGCATTTCCGTTTCCATCAGTTAAAGCAATAAGTGAAGCTCCGTTTCCTGCGGGATTTGATGCATAGAATAAACCAGCACGTCCTCCGGTTCCGGATGAAACTCCAAAAACTGCAGCAGCCCCGAAGTTTCCGAAAATAGTATTTACCTCACCCCTTACAGCAGCGCCTACACTATTGTTATTATCGAGTACAAAAGAAGCTGCATTACCTTGGGTGTTATCGGGTATATTTCCGTTACCATTACTTTGTACCTCAAAAGTATTCCCTGTTGTATTAGTCTGGTTAAAGTTTTCAAATCTACCCGCCCGTCCGGTACTGTTATTTAATCCTACTTGCCCATAAACACCTATACCCGTACCGGATGTACTTGTTGAAATGAAACCTCTCACACCATATCCACCACCATCATTCCGGCCTACTACAGCTCCGGCAATATCACTGGTTGTAAGTCCAACAACTGCTTCTCCGTTTCCTGTGTTACTTCCTATAACCCCTGCGGATGATTGAGCTGTAGTGATTCCATGAATAGCAAAACCTGCTCCTGTAGCACTTTTTACCCCAGCCCCATTTCCACTAGTGGTAACATTAACAGCAGTTCCGTTTCCTACAGTAGAAACACTGAGAGCATTATTATTATTAGCATTATTGAAGATAGATATACTTGCCGGGATTCCATTATTACTAGTGGCTGTAAGACCAGTTCCTGCATTACTGTTGGCGTATACACCTGTTCCATTAGCTGTTGCATTTCCATATACTCCCAATCCATTAGGAGTTGTACCGTATACTCCCCATCCGCTTCCGGCATGGCTTCCGTATGCTCCTATACCAAGTCCTCCTGTTCCATTATTGATTCCTCGTACTGCAGATGAGAATCCTCCTGGAGCTGCACTGGTAACAATCCCTCTTACTGCGGCAATATTGGATGTGGTTGTGTTATTATTACCTTCTAAGGAAGTTCCGTCTCCATCATTTGTTAGCGAAAATAGAGTGCCGGCATTATTTACGGTGTTTGTATAAGGGATAGTGAAGCTACCACCACCGCCTCCGGCTGATTTTGCATACATGGCATACGGAACACTCAGTAACTGGCTGGTTCCTGCTATGGTATAGTTTGTTCCACCCGAAGGATCAGTTTCTGTTTTTAAATAATAGCTTCCTGAAGGCCAGTCGATAGTAGCAAATGTTCCTGAAAGAACAGTTCCTGTTCCTATTTCCATAGTGGTTAGTCCATTGGCGTTGGTATTACCAGTAAGCCGTTCTGAGTAAACCAGAGTACCTGCAGGTGATCCCTGTAATATACTTACTTTAATAGCAATTCCCTGATTGGTCAATAGCTGTCCTGATCCGTTTCTTACGACAGCCTGATAACTCATTTTTTCAGGAACCTGTGACAGTCCCATAAAGAGACCGGACAGAATCCAGAACAGTAATAATATTTTTTTCATGGTGATTATTTTTTGATTATTTTAAAAGTTTTTATATTTTCTCCATGCAGATTAATTCTGATGATATACATGGCAGAAGGGATATCGGAGAAATTGAGCTCAGATTTTGACTGTAAGATCACATTTTTTCGGATTAATTTTCCTTGTGCATCGAATAGCTGGTATTCTGCATCTTTAAAATTATGGGTTGTAAAGTCCAGATACAGATAATCTTTAAAAGGATTTGGGTAAAGTAAAATGCCTTCCAGATTTGTTGATAATGCTTCATGAGTGGCAAGTGCTACAATCTCATAAGGCTGTTGAACACCTTCCGTAATTTGATCTCCAGCTCCTTTGTAGAGGTAGGCTGCCTGACCAATACTGTAGGAAACAGAACCGTTGCCTCCTGAAATATCCGTTCCGGTAGGAAGAATGGCTGACTGGGCTTTCAGGTATGAGAGGGAGGTGGCAAGCAGTAAGAGGCAATAAATAGATTTTTTTTTCATGGATAACAGTTTTTAAGGTTATGAATTCAAGTTGTTCCATAAGAAATTTGGGAAGACTAAATTACTACCTATCATGACCTGCTCACCGAAAAATAGACTAACGGCAGAAATAATCGACCAATGGCGTTTTGTGAATTATGGTTGATGTTTAACAGCTTTCTAAGGTTCAAAGAAAGACAGATTATTTTTATAAGCTCTGCCGATGGGAAGTTTGATGCGATGGATGAGTTCTATTTCATGACAGCTCTTTCCACGGATGAGGTGTTTGGGTACAGCATAGCTCCTGTGTATTCTGACAAAAGAATCAAAAAAACTTTTATGTAAAAGATTACCTAAAGAATCAAGAATACAGTGTTTTTTTTCAAGAGTGATGATTCGGGTGTAATCTTTGAGTGCTTCCAGATAAAGAATATCTGCCTTTCTGATCTGAAAAATGTTTCCGCTTTCCTTGATTTTAATAAAATCGTGCCCCAGCATAACATCATAGCATTCGCATTTATCCTTTACCTTGAAAAACTCGAAAAGTCTCTGCATAGAATAATGGAAACGTTCTGAAGTGAGAGGTTTGGTGATAAAGTCCAGGGTATTAAGCTCAAAAACACAGGCAGCAAGTTCCGGATGGGAGCTCACAAAGATACAGGCAGGAATTCTATGGGCTAATTTGCGGAATTCCAGGCCGCTCATCCCTTTTAAATTGGTTTCAGTGATCAGAAGATCAATAGGAAGTTCGAGGTAAGGAATTGCTTTTTCAGCCGAATCAAATGATGCGACAATCTCTATATTCTCGTATTGTTTAATATAATGCTGAAGAACCAGCCTGTCCAGTTCATCATCATCAATAATCATACATCTAATATGGGTAATCATGATCTTCTGGAAATTAATTTTTAAGTTAAAAGTTTAAAAATCAGAAAATTATTATATAAAGTTATTGATTTTTTATAAAATAATAAAGGGTTGGTCTTAAATTTATATTAAAAAATGTTATTAACTAAAAATTGATTTTGTTTTTTTTCTGAAAAATATTATCTTGTAAAAATCATAAACATAGACAGAACTTTAATGTTAGAAAAGAAAGAACATAATTATGAGAAAGCAGTCCTGGTGGGCATTATTACCCAAAATCAGGATGAAGAAAAACTGGTGGAATATATGGATGAACTGGAGTTTTTGGCTTTCACAGCGGGGGCAACCGTACAAAAACGTTTTACCCAAAAATTAACACAGCCTGACTCCAAAACCTTTATTGGAAGCGGAAAAGCACTCGAAATAAAAGAATATGTAAAGGAAAATGAAATAGGAACAGTAATTTTTGACGATGAACTTTCTCCTTCACAGCTTAAAAATCTGGAAAGAGAAATGGAGGTTAAAATCTTAGACCGTACCAATCTTATTCTTGATATTTTTGCACAAAGAGCACAGACCTCTTATGCAAGGACCCAGGTTGAATTAGCCCAATATCAATATCTTTTGCCTCGATTGACCAGAATGTGGACTCACCTGGAGCGTCAGAAGGGAGGTATCGGGATGAGAGGACCCGGGGAAACGGAAATTGAAACTGACCGTCGTATTATCCGTGACAGAATTACTTTATTGAAGGATAAACTGAAAATCATTGATAAGCAAATGGCTACTCAGCGTAACAATCGTGGAAAAGTAGTGCGTGCAGCTTTGGTAGGATACACAAACGTTGGAAAATCTACCTTGATGAATTCTATCTCAAAATCTGAGGTCTTTGCTGAAAATAAATTGTTTGCAACACTGGATACCACGGTGCGGAAAGTTGTAATCGGAAATCTTCCGTTTTTACTTACAGATACTGTAGGTTTTATCAGAAAATTGCCTACTCAGCTGGTAGAATCGTTTAAATCTACGCTGGATGAGGTTCGTGAAGCAGATCTTTTGATTCATGTGGTTGATATTTCTCACGAAAGTTTTGAAGATCACATTGACTCTGTTAATCAGATATTAATGGATATCAATGCCCATCAGAAACCGATGATTATGGTATTCAATAAAATTGATGGCTTTAGCTATGAGAAAAAAGATGATGATGATCTGACCCCCGGTACAAAGAAGAATGTTTCCCTTGAAGAATGGAAAAAAACTTGGATGGCCAAATCAAAGCACCCAACGGTTTTCATTTCTGCTTTAACGAAGGAAAACTTCCCGGAAATGAAAAAAATGATCTATGATGAGGTAATGAAGATTCATATTTCCAGATTCCCATATAATGATTTCCTTTTCGAGTACTTTGATGACGAAGAGGAAGAAAACAACAATTAATGAAATATCATTTTTTCCTATTATTCATTCTGTTTTCGGTTTTTGGGTTCGGCCAGAAATCAAAAGTAGATTTTAAAGCCATTGAAAAAAGTCTTAAAAGTTCTGATTCTCCGTACAATTACGAGAAACTTATTTTTAAATACAAAGGATATCCGAAGTCTCTGGATAGTATAGAAGCTCAGTATCTTTACTATGGAAGGAGCTTTAGAGATAGTAAAATAAGTACTTCAGATGAAGGATTCAAAAGTCTGGCGGAAGCTTTTAAGCAAAACAATTTTGAGGAATGTATCAAGCAGGGAAAGGTTCTGTATGATAAAGATCCTACCAATCTGGACATTCTGCTAATTCTGCTCAGAGCGTATGATTCTATAAAAGATGGAAACAATTTTATGCACCATCTGAGCCAGTTTCGTGCTTTGGCAGAGGGAATCAAGAGTTCAGGGGACGGAAAGTCTGAGAAAACTGCTTACCTTGTGAATTCGGTGGGAGATGAATACATTTTGCTGAATATTCTCAATATAGGAAATGATTATACAAGAGGATCCAAGCCTTCGAAGGACGGAATGTTTGATATCTGGGAAAAAGGTGGTCAGAAAATATACATCAAGGTCCTTTACTTAGACTTATAAATTAATTTTAAAAAGAACACTTAGTGGAATTATATTATTCATTTTCAGCATTAATCGTATTAGCATCCATATTCGCCTATCTTAATTACAGATTTTTAAAACTTCCAAGTACCATAGGGATCATGGTGATTGCCATTGTGGTTTCCATTTTCCTGGTATTATTCGGAGAAGCGATACTTCCAAGAACTTTCGGACACCTTAACAATTTGATGGAAAGCATTGACTTTACAGAAATTCTGATGGGTGCCATGCTTAATTTCCTTCTTTTTGCAGGGGGAATTCACATTAATATAAATGATCTTAAAGAACAATTCAGGCCCGTACTGATATTTTCTACTGTGGGAGTCGTAATTTCCACATTTGTAGTAGGTTTTGGGATGTTCTATTTACTTCCGTATGTAGGTGTTCAGCTTCCGTTTATTTATTGTCTTGTTTTTGGAGCCCTGATTTCACCTACCGATCCTGTGGCCGTTCTGAGTGTCCTGAAGCAGGCAAAAGTTTCCAAATCACTGGAAACAAAGGTTGCGGGGGAATCTCTTTTCAATGATGGTATGGCCGTTGTGGTCTTTACAGTAGTATTACAGCTTGCCGTTGGAAAAGAAGTAGATCTTGGAGTGGAAAGTATTGGACTCCTATTGCTTCATGAAGCAGGTGGAGGTCTTTTATTGGGAGTTCTGTTAGGTTGGATTACTTCAAGACTGATGCGTGAAGTAGATGATTATATTATTTCTGTACTGGTAACACTTTCTGTGGTGATGGGAGGTTATCTTATTGCAAGACAGATGCATATTTCAGGACCATTAACGATGGTAGCCGCAGGGTTATTTATGGGGAACTTTAATATGAACTTTAAAATGAAATCCGTTACTCAGGATTATTTAATTAAATTCTGGGAGCTTATTGACGAAATTCTGAATGCGGTATTATTTCTTTTCATCGGATTTGAGCTTTTAATGATTAAAGATCTGAAACATTTTATGATTCCAGGTTTACTGGCAATTTTTGTAGTGTTGTTTGCTAGATTTATTTCCATTTGGGGGCCCACCAAGTTTACTTCTCTGAGAAGAAGTTTTAGCCCACAAACAGTGAAAGTATTGGTTTGGGGAGGAATTCGCGGTGGTGTTTCCATTGCATTGGCGATGTCTATTCCTAAAAGTGAATATAGTGAAACCATCTTAAGTATTACGTACTGTGTAGTGGTATTCTCTATCATTGTTCAGGGACTTACCATCGCGAAAGTGGCTAATCCTAATCAGATTGTGAAAGAAGAGGAGGAGCAGGAAAATAATGCTTTAGAGGACAAAGTTTAGTTTTTAAAAAATTAGATAGTAATGAGTACTGGTGTCGTTAAAGAAATACAGGAAGCTCTGGCAGTTTTATCCATTCCTGAAAAAGCTGAATTCTTTCCAAGGTTTTTCAAAACGGGAAAAGGAGAATACGGTGAGGGAGATCTTTTTCTGGGTGTGAAAGTTCCGGATCAGAGGACTGTAGCTAAGGAGTACTACTCAAAAATCAGTTTAAAAGAACTGAGTGAAATACTTTCTTCAGGATATCATGAACATCGGCTGACAGCTCTTTTTATGCTGATCTCAAAGTTTGAAAAAACAAAAGATAAAGCGGTAAAAGATGAAATCATAGTATTTTATCTTAATCATCTGCCTTATGTTAATAATTGGGATCTGGTAGACTCCAGTTGTTATAAAATTCTGGGCAGATATGCTTATGAAAACAAGAAGGAAAACCTGTTGAGGGATCTTTCGGAAGCGGAGGAGATGTGGCATAAAAGAATTGCTGTTGTAGGAACCATGCATTACATCAAAAAAGGCTCTTATGATCTTACAAAGGAATTTGTAACCAGAAACCTGAAACATTCCCATGACCTGATGCATAAAGCCAATGGCTGGCTGCTGCGTGAAATGGGAAATAAGAACGAACAGGAGCTGCTTGGCTATCTGAATCAGTATTATAAAGAAATGCCGAGAACCTGTCTTCGTTATGCCATTGAAAAGCTGGACGAAGATCTCCGTCAGGATTATCTGAAAGGGCGTATTTAAAAAATAAACCCAGAAGTAGCGGAAAACAGCTATATTATATACAAAAAGCCAAAGGTTGTAAGGGTTTAAGGCCAGAATTGAGTAATTTTGTGGTTTTTAAACCCAATCATGAAAAATTTTCTTAAATTATTTCTTCTATTTACCCCTTTGTTATTCCTGACAAGCTGTTTCGATATTCTTGATAAAGTGAATATAAAAGCTGATGGTACAGGAGAATATACCATTATTCTTAACGGTAGTAAGAGTAAAACAAGACTGGCATCCATCTCTAAAATGGAAACCATCAATGGGAAAAAAGTTCCAAAAAAAGCTGAAATTGAAAGCAAGATCAATGAAGCTGCAAAAATTTTTAAAGGAACTCCCGGAATCAGCAATGTAAAAACATCAATTGATTTAGATAATTATATCATTAAACTGAGCTGTAATTTCAAAAAAATTGAAAACATTAATGCAGGCCTCGAAAAGCTGAAAGCTCAGAAAATATTGGGTAAAATGACTCCCACACAAGTCTACAGCTATAATCTTGAGAAAAAGACATTGACAAGAAACAAAGTCAATACCTTCAAAGAAGATTACGATAAGATGAGTAAAGCGGATAAGGAAGTCTTTAATGATGCACGATATACTTCAGTCATGCAGTTTGAAAACGCTGTAAAATCACAAACAAACAGCTCTTATGCGCTGTCTCCAAATAAAAAAGCACTTAAACTGGAAGCTGACATTCTGGATCTTATCCTTCAGAAAAAACAAATACAAAACACAATTCTTTTTCAATAAATTTCTAAACTATAGTCATGAAATCTATCTTATTAAAAATACAAAAAATTATTCTCGTACTCTTTGGCTTTACATTGGTTTTTGCCCAAAATAGTATGAAAATACCGTCTGATGCCGTATTCTATATGGAAGTCAACGGAAAACAGCTTAATAATAAAATCAATTGGGATAAGCTGAATCCTTTGTTACATGAACTTAGCAAAAAAAGTAAAGAAAAACCAACATGGACAGACTATTCCAAAACAGGAATTAAATACGATGCTGTTCAGTATCATTATGCAAGCTTTAATGACTCCATAAAGACCTACAATACCCATTTTATCATTGATAATAAAGAAAAGTTCCAGCAGTTTGTTAATTCTATGAAGAAAAAAGGGCAGGAAGTTTTCAACAGAAAAAACTATTCTTATGTAGATATTGATGATGATATTTTTGTAGCCTGGAATGGAAGCCGTGCAGTTCTAAGCCTGATCAGTTATACCAAACCATATAAAGATCTTTGGACTGAAGAGGCTGTTACAGATAGTACAGCTGTTGCCGTTGCTGATTCAGCTGCCGTTGCAGTAGATGCTTATGCTGATGAACCGGAAAAGCCTTTCAACTATAAAGATGAAATCAAAAGTCTGAAGGAAGATATTAAGTATCTGAAAGAAAGCATTAAAGATAATAACAACGAGATTGCAAGAATTCAGAAAGATATCAAATACCTGCAAAAACATCACAAATATCCTGCAGAAAAAGAAAATGCAGAGAATCCTGAATACGAGGGAGAAATGCCGGAAGAAGGTGATGAAGAGTATGAAAAAGCCTACAAGAAAGAACAGGATTCTATCCGCAGAGAAGAATTCAAAGTTGTTCAGAAGAACGCAGAAGACAGGTTTGACCAATATTTCAGTTCAAATTTAGACATTGAAGTTCCTAAAGAAATGCTGTCATTCAGAGATGCCAATTCCGATGTTTTTGTTTATACAGACTACGGCAGAATTGTAAATGAAGGAATCTATGGCAAGATGACAAAGTATTATGCCTATGGACAGCTTTTCAAAAATATGTATAATTCTAACTATTCCTACAACCTGTATTTTGATAAAGACAAAGTAAGATTAGTTAACAATTATCAGCACAAAAATACAGACATTCAAAAGAATATTTCAGCGATCTATAAAGGAAAGAAAAACAAAAAACTGCTGGAACTTATCAATGAAAAAAGCGTTGGTTATTATGCGATGAATGTAAATGGAGCAAAATGTTTCGACATGATGTACAGCCTTCTTCAGAATTCCGGAGAAAATGATTACAAAAAAGAAATGGAGCTCATTATGGAAACCATGAAAATTATTCTCGATGAAGAAGCCATTACCAAAATTGCTCCAGGAAACGGAATTTTTGTTTTGAATGAATTAAAATCCAAAAAAGTAGAATACACAGATTACGAATACGATGCTGATTTCAATGAAAAGGAAGTAAAGAAAACCAAAGATATTGCTGTTCCTAACTTCACTTTCGCTTTTGCAACAGAGAACGAGGGCTATTGGAACCGTATTTTTGATTTACTGACTACCAATAAAAAACTGTCTAAAAGATTCTCTAAAAAAGGAAATCTATACACTTTTAAACAAGAAAAAGACGGAGGATATATTGATCAGTTATTCTTTACTGTAAAAGATGGAGTGGTATATCTGATGAGCTCTGCAGATAATATTCTACCGGTAAACCAATCTGATATTTCCAGAAAATGGGCAAAAGATTCTGCTAAATATCCTTTATCCGGAAGGCTCGATATTCAGAAGCTTTTAACCGGTTTAGATAAAGAATTCAAAAGCCCTAAAGAAAGAAAAGCATTAGATGCTATCAAAAAAAATGTAGGGGAACTGTATTATAAAACTGAAGTAAAAGGAGAAAGCATCCAGACTGAAATGAATTATAATATCAAAGATACTTCAGAGAATAGCTTGATGTATTTCTTTGATGTATTCGACCAGGTTTTTAAAACAAAAGAAACAGAAAAGCAGCCCCAAATCTTATAGATGAAAAAAAAGAAGATTATTGTCCCGTTACTTTTATTATTCGCTGTTGCGGTATATTTTGTGGTTTTTTATAAAGATAAAACCCTCAGATATATTCCGGAGAACGCAGATGCAGTTGTTTTAATTGATAGTAAGAAACTAATGGGACAATACCTCTTCAGTTTAGCCACACACCCTTCAAGCTGGTCCGGAAGCGATACGAAAAGTGAAAGTTCCCCTTCATTCAAAGATTCAGGAATCAGAATTCCGGATTTTTTGCAGGTATTCCATATTAAAGATACTAAGTTCTCAGAGTGGTATAGCGTTTTAGAACTTAAAGATCCTCAAAAATTCATTGCTTTTTTAAAGAAACAGAAGTTTGCAGATAAAGGAAATAGCCGCTTTCAGAAGGATCAGGTTTTCTTGATGATAAAAGGAGATCATTGCATTGCAGGAACTTCTGAGCTTGCTTTTGAAACTGTTCAAAAACAACTTTTCCATACTTCTACAGCTCCTGTTTGGAATGCAGATCAGTTTATTCAAAATACATTGGGAAGCCTTTCTTTTATCTCAGGACAGAAAACTCAAAATTTTTCTATTGAATTACTTGATGACGAAATTGAAATCAAAAATAATTCAAATCAGGAAGTTTTTAATTCAATTGCTTCAAAACTTCAGAAAGGAAACAATTTTCTGGAAATGGAATTAGACCAGGAGAACCTCAGAAAATTCTCATATTTTTTGGATAAAGGGATGGCAGATTCTTTACAGGCTACTTCTTTTAAAGCCACTGCAAATCTCGAACAGGTCAATGATACCATCATAAGTTATGAATATGATGACAACTTTAATGAAGTTGAAAAAAAAACCTTTCAAAAGATTGTACAACCTAATTATAGTATTGAAATTCAAAGTAAGGATCCTGAAAGAGCATGGGGGTATTTCCAATCTAAAAAATGGATTAATGGAGAAAACCAATTCACTCAAATTCCTTTTCAACCTAATAAAATTAGCCAAAATAGTGAAGGTGTTTTTATAAAATCGACCCGAAAATCGGTATTATCATCACCTCAATTACAAGAAAACTATGTCATAGTCAGAAACAGTACGCTGTTGTATTCTTCTTTAAAAACACTGAGTAACAAAGAGAAAAAAATCATTTCTGATATCGATTATGTGCTGTATGGGAATAAATCACAGGATTATTGGGTGAAAATAAAAGCGAAAAAAGGAGATTTACCCTTAATTTTACGGTGGTAAATGATAAATATATCCATTAATGGCTCCATCAGAAATTGCTTTGCTCAAAACGTGTACACATTATTTTTTACATCTTGTGTTTCCGGTCTTTATAGCACTGGTATTTTATCCTAAAAACTGGAAGAAAGTATATCTTATTTTGTTGGCTACAATGCTGGTAGATCTGGACCATCTTTTTGCAAATCCTATTTTTGATCCATCAAGAGAAAGCATCGGTTTTCATTTTTTACATTCTTATTATGCCATTGCGGTGTATTTTTTGCTGTTATTTTTTAAAGGAAATGTCAGAATTGTTGCCATTGGGTTGTTGCTTCACATGTTGACAGATTATCAGGACTTTAACTTCTGGCCTCATTAAAATATTATTAATATTTTCTTTTGATATTGAAAATATTATAGATTTTTTGTATTTTGTAGTCACTATATGAGACTTAAAGAACTTTTACATTACACCTATATTTTTCCTGTCCTTGCGGTAGGTTACTACTTTTCCGGACTGATGGGGAATGGCGTTATTTATGATATTATTGCAGGTATTTTACTCATTGGGAGTGTTTTATCGGCAGTTCACCACGCAGAAATGGTGGCTCATAAAGTAGGAGAGCCTTTCGGTACCATTATCCTTGCCCTTTGTATTACTATTATTGAAGTTGCGCTTATCATCTCACTGATGGTTGCCGGCGGAGATCAGGCGATCACGCTGGCCAGAGATACCGTTTTTGCCGCTGTTATGCTTATTCTTAATGGTATTTTGGGAATCTGTATATTGGTGGGCGGCGTTAAATATCATGAACAGTTCTTTGCCAGAACTTCTGCTACCACCTATTTGGTGAGTACGGTTTCAATTCTTATTCTTACGCTGGTTCTTCCTAACTTTACTTCAAGTGTTAATGGACCATTCTACAACCAGGCACAGCTTATTTTCGTATCTATTGCCTGTCTGGTCATTTATGGTGTTTTCCTGATGGTACAGACGGTGAGACATAGAAGTTATTTTATAGTTCCCGATGAACATCCTGAAGCACATTATATTCCTACATTAACTAAAACACTGATCAGTTTTGGCTTTTTAGTTGTTTGTCTGGTCATCGTTGTTTTAATGGCAAAAGGACTTTCTGATACTATTGAAGGAATGGTACAGAGTGTAGGGGCTCCTAAATCTTTAGTGGGAGTAATCATTGCTGCTGTTGTTCTTCTTCCCGAAGGCGTTGCAGCCATACGTGCCGCAAGAGCCAATCAAATCCAATCCAGTTTAAATCTGGCATTAGGTTCAGCACTGGCAAGTATCGGATTGACGATTCCTGCGGTTTCGGTAGTATGTATTATGTATGATATACCATTGGTACTGGGATTAGATAAGAAGGATATTATTCTGCTTTCCCTTTCCGTATTTATCGTAATGCTTTCATTGAGCCGTGGAAAGACCAATATCCTATATGGAACTGTACTATTAGTGAACTTGGCGGCGTATATCTTTACCGTAATTGTTCCTTAAGAGAGAGAGACCTTAGTATGAATTTCATATCCTGGAACTCGAATTCCGAAAACCCGGAACTCGCTAAAGTCTTCTAGCCAGCTCCATTTTAAAAGCCATCAGTTTGGCAATATTCTCAGATTTGTAAATCGCCATATCAGCGTTTTCACCTACAAAATTCTCCTCAATGGTTGTTCTCCATAGCTCAAGCCATCTGTCGAAGTGCTTTTGCTCCATAGCCTGTATTTCATTAATCGGAAAATGTACACCCATTGGATTTCCCTTGTAGGACATCTGCCCAAAAAGAATAGACTCCCAAAACGAATACATTTTTGGAAGGTGTTTGTCCCAGTCAACTTTCGCAATATCATTGAAGAAGAAACTGATAGCTTCATCCTTTACTACTTTGGTGTAAAATGAATTAACCAGGTGTTCAATGTCTTCTCTTGATTCAAGCTTTTTCATATCCCAAATTTACTGTAAAATCAAATTGGATAAGTAATGAATCGATTGATAAAATTCATGAAAACAATATTTTATCTTTGTATCCGGAAACGGAGGAAGATTAATGTTGAGTAATTAAGTGATTCAAAACAAATGATATAAAATGACAAGAGGATTCAGAAAAAAGATCCGCCAGAAAAACACTGAGAACAGTGGTTTCGGAAGCAATGCCTCAGGAAGATTCATCAATAAAGATGGTCTCCCGAATGTAAAAAGAACAGGTGTGAATGTTTTCAACAGCCTGAGCTGGTATCATACCATGCTGAATTTGTCTTCATTTCGTTTTATTTCATACCTCGTTGTAGCGTATATTCTGATCAACCTCATATTTGCAATGATTTATTACCTGATAGGAGTGGAGCATCTTACAGGGATAGATAAAAGCGATCCGTTGAATGAATTTATTGATGTCTTCTTTTTCAGTTCTCAGACATTTACTACAGTAGGGTATGGAAGAATAGCTCCTGTAGGCTTTTTGGCCAGTTTAGTGGCTACTTTTGAAGCTTTTCTGGGATTGCTTACCTTTGCCATTGCAACAGGGCTTTTCTATGGGAGATTTTCAAGACCCAGGGCTTATTTAAGATTTTCTGATATTGCAGTGATTGCCCCTTTTGAAGAAGGAACAGCTTTAATGTTTAGATTAGCACCTTATAAAAACAATGCGCTGACAGACGCTGATGTTATTGTATCTACAGCCATTGAAGTGATTGAAAATGATGTTCCCAAAAACAATTTTTATAGATTGGAAACACAGTTAAGTAAGATCAATACATTAGCTCTGAACTGGACTGTTGTTCATAAAATAAATGAAAGTTCGCCGTTTTACGGCTTCTCTGAAGCTGATTTTAAAAGTACGGATATCGAGATTATTGTTCAGGTGCGGGCATTTGATGAAGTATTCTCCAATACAGTGGTTCAGAGATCTTCGTTTGTGACAGGAGAAATTGTATACGGAGCGAAATTTGTCACGATGTATTATCCTGATAAAATGAATCTTGCTACCATTTTGGATCTGGATAAGATCAATGAATATCAAGAAGCTGAACTTCCGGAACAGCCAGGAAATAAAGAATAAATGAATTTAGATTTTTATAGAAAACAAGCTTTACAAAAGCAGAAAGAACATAAGAAATTTCTGGACGGATTAAAGAAAAAACCGCCCAAAAACCTCGATTATATAGTACAGGAAACTCATGATGAAGTTTTTGATGAAATAGACTGCTTACAGTGCGCCAACTGCTGTAAAACCACGGGGCCGTTATATACTGAAAAGGATATTGAGCGTATTGCGAAGCATCTGCGCATGAAACAAGCTGATTTTGAAGCTAAGTTTTTAAGAGTGGATGAAGACAATGATAAAGTGCTTCAGAATCTTCCATGCTTTTTCCTGAATAGTGACAATACCTGTTCTATTTATGAAGTAAGGCCAAAAGCCTGCAGAGAATACCCTCATACAGACCGTAAAAAGATTTACCAGATCAATAACCTGATGTTGAAAAATACAGTAATTTGCCCAGCTGCTTTTGAGTTTGTAGAAAAGATGATGAAGAATATAGCGAAGTAATCCTGAGGATAGAAAGGGAATCCTTGTCAAGGTTTTAAACCTTGACGAGGATGAAGAAAAAATCTCCTCAAACCAACAAATATTCCCATATCCAGCTTCGGTTTTCCTATAAAATCATCCGAATTATTTTTTGTAAATTCTTCTTAAAAAATGATAAAGTACGTTAAATAAGAAACTTACGTATAATTTTTTTAAATGATACCCCGTTTAGGTTAAACAATCATTTAAATATTACATTATGAAAAAGTTATTTTTAACGGCCGCGTTTACATTAGTCGGAGTAATTGCAGTATCGGCTCAAACACAAACTCAGAAGCCTGCCGAAAGTACGACTAATAATCAAACAACAACTCAGACACAACCGCAGACATCAGAAACCAAAAGTGATTGGAATTCTACCACCACTACAAATGGACAGAATCAAAGTACCACTACAGCAGAAGCTTCAACAGCTACACCAGCAGCAGAAGCCACTGTAAGTACAGGAACTACGATGGAAGCAACAAAACCTGCGGAAGCAACAAAAGAAGGAAAGAAATCTAAAAAGAAAAAGTGATAATACTTTAACAAACACTAGTCAGAATCCTGGAATCTTGTATTTCAGGATTTTTTTTGTTCAATTTCTGTGATTCTGAATGTTACAATCTTCTGAATCACATCCAATGGAATATCTTCCTCTATCGGAAATTGTACGGCCCCTTTGGAAAACTTGTAATTTCTCTCTTCAAACTCTTTTTCAAAATTTTTGATTCCTTCAGCTCCGGGATAGAATCCGATATGTTTTTTATATCCCGCAAAATAAACAAGAGGTTTTCCTTTATACTTAAAGGCAGGCATCTGATAACCAATGTACTCTTCAAGATCCGGAACCTGGGAATGGATAGCCTTTCTCAGTTCAATAAGTTTGCCCTGAACGGTAATGGGAAATAAAAGGATATAATCATCAATATTTTTAAAGGTGTCTTTCATACCTATAAAAATAAAAAAAGCGCTGCATATAGCAGCGCTTTCTCCTTTCACTTTTTACTTTTTTCCCATTATCCCGGGAACAGGCTATATCAAAAAAGGTCGGGATTTTTCCCAACCTTTATTATTTTATGTTACACAACTCCTTGAGCCAACATTGCTTCTGCTACCTTTACGAAGCCGGCAATATTTGCACCTTTTACGTAGTTTACATAACCGTCTTCGTCTTTTCCGTAGTCTCTACAAGCTTTGTGGATACCGATCATGATTTCCTTTAATCTTGCGTCAACTTCTTCAGAAGTCCAATTAAGACGGATAGAGTTCTGAGTCATTTCTAATCCTGAAGTTGCAACACCTCCAGCGTTGGAAGCCTTACCAGGAGAGAATAATACTTTATTGTCTAAGAAGTAGTTGATTGCATCAAGTGTAGAAGGCATGTTAGCAGCTTCAGTTACACAAAGACATCCATTTTCAACTAATTTTCTTGCATCATCTAAATCTAATTCGTTTTGAGTTGCAGAAGGGAATGCTACATCACACTTCACTTCCCAAGGACGTTTTCCAGCGTGGAATTCAGCAGATGGATATTTTTTAGCATAGTCCTCAGCTCTGTTGTTTCCAGAAGATCTAAGTTCTAATAAATAATCAATTTTTTCTCCGCTGATACCGTCTTTATCATAGATATATCCATCAGGACCAGAAAGTGTTACCACTTTTGCTCCAAGCTCTGTTGCTTTTTTGATAACTCCCCAAGCTACGTTTCCGAAACCTGATACCGTTACTGTTTTTCCTTGGAAATTCTGTCCGATAGTCTTAAGCATCTGCTCAGCAAAGTATACTACTCCGTATCCTGTAGCTTCAGGACGGATTAATGAACCTCCGTAAGCAAGACCTTTACCTGTAAGAACTCCGGTAAATTCATTTCTGATTTTCTTGTATTGTCCGAATAGGTAACCGATTTCTCTAGCTCCAACACCGATATCTCCTGCAGGTACGTCTGTTTCAGGACCGATGTGCTTACATAATTCTGTCATGAAAGCCTGGCAGAAACGCATTACTTCCATATCAGATTTACCTTGCGGATCGAAATCTGAACCTCCTTTACCACCACCCATTGGAAGAGTAGTCAAAGAGTTTTTAAACACTTGTTCGAAAGCTAAGAACTTAAGAACTGATAAGTTTACAGTAGGGTGGAAACGGATTCCTCCTTTGTATGGACCAATAGCAGAGTTCATTTGGATTCTGAAACCTCTGTTAACCTGAATCTCTCCTTTATCGTCAACCCATGGAACTCTGAAGATAATAATTCTTTCAGCTTCAGCCATTCTTTCAAGCAGCTTCATTCCGGTATATTCTTTTCTCGTAGCAATGAATGGAATTACAGTTACGGCAACTTCTTTTACAGCCTGTAAAAATTCCGGTTCGTTAGGATTTTTTGCTTCAATTTTTGCAATAAACTCTTGGATTTTCTGGTCAATATTATATTGTTCCATATATTAAGGTTGAATATTATTGTCAACAAATTTAATTTTTTTTTCAAGATTCACAACACTCTATTTCAACATTGTTAAAAATTAAATAATAATGTTTTGAAATATTATTAAATTAATAATTTATGATTAAAATTTATTAAAAATGAAATGTTATGTATGAAATAATGCAGTATTAAGAAATCGTTAATTCTTAAATTGCGATAAATTGCCTCCCGGAAAATGATTTTACTTTCCCTAAAAGCTCCAATTCTAAAATTATCGGTAGGATTTTGTGTGAAGAAACTACAATTTTCTGTACCAGATCGTCCAAGGATATCTGTGGATTCTGTTTGATGAATTCATAGACTATATTTTGATTATCAGTTAATTGTATTGTCTCTTCACTGTAAGGAAAAAGCTCTTCAATTTTTTCTTTGGGATTGTTCAGTCCCAGCATACTGATAAGATCTTTTAAATTTGAAATAGCCGTTGCTTTGTTCTGTAAAATCAATTGATTACAACCCTGGCTATAAATATCAGTGATCTTTCCCGGAAGGGCAAATACTTCTCTGTTGTAATCGTTGGCAAACGTTGCTGTACTTACAGATCCGCCTCCAAATGCTGTTTCCACTACGATAGTGGAAGGAGATAAACCCGCTACAATTCTGTTCCTCTGGATAAAGTTTTCCCGATCCGGCTTTCTTGCCGAATTAAATTCTGTTAACAAAATGCCACCGTCCTGAAGAATTTTCTCTGACAGTTTTCTGTTTTTGGAAGGGTATAAAAACTCAAAACCATGCGCAAGAACAGCAATAGTAGGTTTATGGGTCCGAATGGACTGTTCATGAACTTCTTTATCCACTCCCAAAGCAAGGCCACTTACAGAGACATATTTTGAAGATTGAGTGGCATCAAAAAAGTCTCCAATGAATTGTTTTCCATATGGAGTCATGTTACGGGTTCCTACAATGCTTATCTTCTGAAGAGAATCATCAATGTTTCCCTTCTGATATAGAATCGATGGAGAATCAATACATTCATTAAGTAAGGCGGGGATTTCTTTAAGGTGTCTTAGCCTGATATGGATATTGTTCTTTTTACAGAATTCAAGCTCCTTTTCGGCAAATTTGAGATGCTCTGTATTCCCGATATCAGAAACTGTTTTTTGTCCTATTCCCTCCAGTTTTTTGTACTCTTTTTTTGCTTTTTTCCATGCATTTTCTGCATTTCCGAAGGTTTTTACAAGTTTATGGAAATTGATATCGCCAATCTGGCTGCATTCGCGGAGAGCGATGGCATATAAATATTCTTCAGAGATCATGTGTGTTTTTTCCAAATGTAGTGAAATAAGTTTTATTTTTTCCTTAATTCATCCAAATGATCCCAAATATCATCTCTTTTTTTGTACGGCAATTCAAGAAAATCTTCCGGGTGATTTTCTCTGTATTCCTGCCAGAGTTTATCATCTTTTTCACTATAATAGTTAGGAAATTCCCAGATGAATTTTTTCTTTTTTTCTCCTATATTTTTAAAAGCAAAAGCTATGATACTTCCTACAACAGCTCCGGAAAGGTGGGCCTGCCATGAGATTTTGCTGGGTTCCTGCATATTATAAAACAGTTCTTCAGGAAGCATTCCCCAGACTAAACTGCCATAATATAATACAACGAGTAAGGAGATGGTCAGAAGCTTTGTATTCCATTTAAAAACTCCGCTGAAGAATAAGAAAAAGGCTAATACATATACGACACCACTGGCTCCGATGGTGCAGGTGTACATATACTCACCCGTCATAATGTCTATAGGAGGAAGGATCCATACCAAAAGCCCGGTTGCAATCCATCCAATGAAGAAAACTTTATTGGCCACCAATGGATAAAACTGAAAGAGAAGAAACATCAGTGCAGCAATGGGAATAGAGTTTCCTATGATATGCTCAGTATTTCCATGTAAAAGAGGAGAGGTAATAATTCCTAATAGTCCTTCAGGAACAAGAGGAATAATAGCTCCGAAGCAACTTCCAAAAAAGCCGTGCATCTGTAAAAAAAATCCGAACCACATTGCGGAAAGCATCAGCAAAGGGTATAAAACCGCTCTTTTGGAAATTACATTTTTAAACATAGTGATTGTACGTCAAATCAAAAGCCAATGATAAATTTCGGAAAATTTGTCGATGAATCCATTTCTATTAAACTGATTTTAAGACAAAAGGTATCAAATTTAACTTTTGAACCGATTATTTTGGCATCAATTTTATTGAAGTATTTTGTTGTCAGCGAATTGAAACTGGAAAAAATATATTGTTTAAGGCTAAATTTACCTTTAAAAAAAATTATATTAATATTTTTGCATTGAAAATTATTTAGAGTAATGAAGAAGTTTTTATTGATTCTTTCCATATTTATGGGGATTTATGCAAGTGCACAAGAAGAATTGAAAAAAGATTCAGTAGTGGTAGACACCGTGAAATACTGGTCGGTACTAGGAAAAAACACGGTAATGATTAATCAGGCAGCCTTTTCGAATTGGGTAGGAGGAGGAGCCAATAACGTAGGTTGGCTTGCCGGTGCCAATTATAATATCACCTATGAAAAAGACAATGATCTTTGGGAAAATATTATTATCCTTGGCTATGGTCAGAATGATACGAAAGGATTGGGCATAAGAAAAACTCAGGATGTTATCAATCTCTCTACAAATTATGGGCGAAAATTTTCCAAGAGCTGGTACTTTTCTTTAGGGGCAGGTCTTCAGTCTCAGTTTGCACCAGGATATGAGGATGGAAATAATCCTGAAGCAAAGAAAATTTCAAACTTTATGGCTCCTGGTTATATGAACGTCGGGATGGGTATCACTTACAGGCCCAATGACAATCTTACAGTGACCTTACGTCCTACCAACGCCAGATGGACCTTTGTTCAGGATAAAGAGCTTCAGTTTGCAGGAAGCTATGGTTTGAAAAATGATGGTGATTCTTCTCTTTTCCAGTTCGGTTTCTTGGGAACAGCAATATATAAGATAAAAATTATGGAAGATGTTCATTTAACCAATACAGCTTCGGTCTTTTCAAATTACCTGGATCGTCCGGACAGGCTCGTACTGGCTTATGGAGCACTTCTGAATCTAAAGGTTAACAAATATATTTCATCAAATATCTCACTAGACTTACTGTATGATCATAACCAGATTGAAAAAACACAGTTAAAGCAAACGTTGGGAATTGGCTTTGCTTATACGCTGGATAATGGTGTGAAGCGTTCTGACCGTAAAGACAGCCAGTGGTGGATCAAAAAATAAATAAACAATATTCATATCATAAAAGCACTTCAGTCATGAAGTGTTTTTTTGTTTTTTAAGTTTCCGGTTTTAAGTTGCTTTAAGTTTGGTATGTGCAGGTGATTGGTTAAATGGTTTGTTTCCATGATATTGTCTTGATAATTTTGACGTGATTCAATTCATTTTAAAGTGAATTTTATTTTAGCGTAAATTATTATTTATACATTTGTAGGAAATCGTTAATTATGAAAAAAGTTTTATTAATCGCTTCCATTTCTTGTGGGGCTATAGCCATGGCTCAGGAAACGAAAACAGATGCTCCTGCTGTGGATACTATTAAAGCCTGGTCTATTCAGGGACAAAATACATTAATGCTTAATCAGGCAGCCTTTTCGAATTGGGTAGGTGGTGGAGCCAACAACGTAGGGTGGCTTGCCGGGGTTAATTACAACCTTACTTACGAAAAAGGCAAAAATCTTTGGGAAAACATTATTATTCTAGGGTATGGACAAAATAACACCCAAGGTACTGGAGTAAGAAAGACTCAGGATGTGATTAATCTGTCTACCAATTATGGGCGGGAG
Organism: Chryseobacterium sp. BIGb0232; assembly: GCF_024810195.1. NCBI lineage: Bacteria > Pseudomonadati > Bacteroidota > Flavobacteriia > Flavobacteriales > Weeksellaceae > Chryseobacterium > Chryseobacterium sp. BIGb0232. The sequence goes on along the minus strand of NZ_JANUEH010000010.1, from coordinate 75,667 downwards.
TTTGCTAAGCACTGGTATATCTCCGGGGGTGTTGGGTTTCAGACTCAGTTTGCTCCAGGTTATGAAGATGGTAACAATCCTGATGCAAAGAAAATTTCAAACTTTATGGCACCAGGTTACTTGAGCGTTGGGGCAGGGGTTACCTATCGTCCCGATGATAATCTTACAGTAACGCTACGTCCTGCGAATGCCAGATGGACCTTTGTTTTGGATAAAGATCTTCAGAAAGCAGGAACTTACGGACTTAAAAATGATGGAGATTCTTCTCTATTCCAGTTCGGTTTCCTGGGAACAGCGATGTATAAGCTGAAAATTATGGATAACATCACTTTGCTTAACACAGCTTCAGTATTTTCAAACTACCTTGATCATCCGGAAAGACTTGTTCTTGGATATAGCGGAGTTTTAAGCATGAAAATCAATAAATATATTTCTACAAATGTAACCCTGGATCTGTTATATGACCACAATCAGATATGGAAAACCCAGTTAAAACAGACACTAGGCGTTGGTTTGGCTTATAATTTTGATAACGGAAAGAAACGTTCAGATAATAAAGACAACCAAAGCTGGTTAAAGAAATAAAACGGGATTAGACCATTTTAAAATAAAAAAGCACTTCAATTTGAAGTGCTTTTTATGTATCAATATATATAACGTTTAAAACTCTATATCTACTTCTAATTTCTCAGCTAAAAGCTTTGAAATCTTCTCTTTTAGAGGCTCAATATCAATGTTTTGCATCGCATCATTAGCAAATGCATATAGAAGCAATGCCTGAGCTTCTTTTTTAGAGATTCCTCTTGCTCTCAGATAGAACAAAGCATCTTCATTAAGTTGGCCTACTGTACACCCGTGAGAACATTTTACGTCATCTGCAAAAATTTCTAACTGAGGTTTAGTATCAATGCTTGCGCCTTCACTTAGCAATACATTATTGTTCTGTTGGTACGCATTGGTTTTCTGAGCAATTTTATCAACAAAAACTTTTCCGTTGAAAACTCCGTGGGCATTACCATCGTAGATCCCTTTGTAGTTCTGATAACTTTCACAGTTCGGGAAATTGTGGTGAACTGCCGTGTGGTGGTCAACCAGCTGATCTTTTCCGATAATAGTAATACCATTCATGAATGAATTGATATTAGAACCATTTTGGATAAAGTCAAGGTTGTTTCTTATCAGCTTTCCTCCGAAAGAGAATGTATTTACAGTCGTTAAACTGTCTTTTTCCTGTTTTGCAAACGTGTGGTCTACAAGGTAAGACGTATTGTTATCGTTCTGAAGCTTGTGCCAGTCTGCTTTTGCATTTGGATAGGTGAAGATCTCTGTCACAGAATTCGTTAACACATAAGTGTCATCAAAATTGTGGTGACTTTCAATAACCTCAACTTTTGCTCCTTCTTCAACGATCAATAAGTTTCTTGTATTGTAGAATGTATTTTCTTCCTGGTTTTGAGAAATGTAGAAAACATGAATTGGCTTTTCAATTACCACATTTTTAGGAACTTTCAAAAAGAAACCATATTTGCAGTACGCAAGGTTTAAGTTTGTGAAAGCTAAATCCTTAGAAGCAATTGTATTGAAATATTTTTCAAATACCTCTTTATGTTTTTCATCATTCAATGCGTAATTGAACGAAAGAAACTCTACATTTTCAATAGAAACTTTTGAAAGTTCTTTGTGAAGTTTACCGTTTACAAAAACAATCCAATCAAAATTTTCTTCTCCAAGATGCAATTCATCAAACTGCTCTTTAGTGATATTATGGTGCTCATTCGGAAAGAAATTATAGTTTTTTTCCGTGATCTCCTTTAGATTGGTATATTTATATTCTTCGTCTTTCTTTGTAGGAAAACCAGCGTTCTCAAACTTTTGGAGAGCAGCTTTTCTGTCACTATCTAAAAATCTGTGACGAAGACTCTCCAAAAACTCATTATGGTTTTCGATGATTTGTTCTTTTAATGCCATTACTGGTATATCTGTGGTTTGCACCATTTTTTCTTTTTATTTTGAACTAAAATATTGTCATTCCAAGGAAGAAGGAATCCAAATTTTTGATAATAGAGATTCTTCATTTTTTACGCTTCACTCAGAATGGCAGCGAAAAATTTTTGATCTCCGGAATAATCGATTTCCTTCTTAGTTAAGAAGCCAATCGTAACCTTTTTCTTCCAATTCTAATGCTAAAGATTTATCACCTGTTTTGATGATTTTTCCGTTAGCTAAAACGTGAACGAAGTCAGGTTGAATATAGTTAAGCAATCTTTGATAGTGAGTAATCAAAAGAACTGCATTTCCTTCGTTTTTAAAAGCATTTACCCCATCAGCAACAATTCTTAGCGCGTCAATGTCTAATCCTGAATCTGTTTCATCAAGGATCGCCAATTTAGGGTTAAGCATCATCATCTGGAAGATTTCGTTTCTTTTCTTCTCACCTCCGGAGAACCCTTCGTTCAGTGATCTTGAAAGGAAATCTTTTTTGATTCCTAATTTTTCAGATTTTTCACGGATTAATGCAAGCATTTCTTTTGCCGGCATTTCTGGTAATCCGTTTGCTTTTCTTGTTTCGTTTAAAGCAGCTTTGATGAAGTTCGTTACAGAAACTCCCGGAATTTCCACTGGATACTGGAAAGATAGGAAGATTCCTTTGTGTGCTCTGTCTTCCGGAGCATCTTCAATGATATCTTCTCCCTGGAACAAAATTTCTCCACCTGTCACTTCGTAATCCTCTTTTCCTGCGATTACAGAAGAAAGGGTAGACTTACCAGCTCCGTTTGGCCCCATAATAGCGTGAACTTCTCCTGGTTTTATTTCAAGGTTAATCCCTTTTAATATTTCTGCGCCATCTTCAATTTTGGCGTGAAGGTTTTTAATTTCTAACATTTTATTTGCTTAAACAAATTATTTTTGAATTCTATATACTAAACTTTCAGGTTGACCGGGAACATCATTTAGCGTTCCGATTTTGATCATACCTGCCTTTTCCAAAACTTTAACAGAAGCTAAATTACTGGGGCGGACAATGGCGAATATTTCATCTTTATTATCCTTATTCAACCCAAAATCTATAGCTTTCTTTGTGAATTCTGTGGCGTATCCTTTCCCCCATGCCTGGGAAGCAAAACGATAGCCTAAATTCAATTTTTCTTCTTCTCCGTAGAGTTTATAGCTCAGGCCGCCAAAACCTATTATATTCTCAAGACTGTCTTTTTCAACAATCACCCAGCTTCCGAAATGATACGTTTCCCAATGATCAAGTATTCTGGTAAATGTACTTTCTGCTTTTTCAAAACTCATGGGGCCGCTAGGATTATGAATATTGGTTTCAGGGTCATGATTAATTTCAAAGAATCTTTCAAAATCTTCTTTTGCAGGTTTTCTTAAAATTAATCTTTCTGTAGCTATCATGTTTTGTTATCCTACTGATCCTTCTAATGAAATTTCAAGTAGTTTTTGTGCTTCAATAGCAAATTCCATTGGAAGCTTATTTAAAACTTCTTTACTGAACCCGTTTACGATCAATGCAATGGCTCTTTCTGTATCAATACCTCTCTGGTTACAGTAGAAAATCTGATCTTCTCCAATTTTCGAAGTGGTTGCTTCGTGTTCCAATTGTGCAGTAGGATCTTTAATTTCAATATAAGGGAAAGTGTGTGCTCCACATTCATTACCCATCAATAAAGAGTCACACTGAGAGAAGTTTCTTGCTCCTTTTGCGGAAGGCATTACTTTTACCTGTCCTCTGTATGAGTTCTGAGATTTTCCTGCAGAGATTCCTTTAGAAATGATCGTTGACTTGGTATTTTTCCCAATGTGAATCATTTTTGTTCCAGTATCTGCATATTGGTGATTGTTCGTTACTGCGATAGAGTAGAACTCACCGATAGAGTTGTCACCTTTCAAGATACAAGATGGATATTTCCATGTTACAGCAGAACCTGTTTCAACCTGCGTCCAAGAGATTTTTGCACTTCTTTCGCAAAGACCTCTTTTCGTTACAAAGTTGAATACTCCTCCTTTTCCTTCTTCATTTCCTGGATACCAGTTCTGTACCGTAGAATATTTAATTTCAGCATTGTCTAATGCAATCAGTTCCACAACCGCTGCATGAAGCTGGTTTTCGTCTCTTGATGGAGCTGTACATCCTTCAAGGTAAGAAACATAACTTCCTTCATCTGCAATCACAAGCGTTCTTTCAAACTGTCCTGTTCCTGCCTGGTTGATACGGAAGTAAGTGGATAATTCCATTGGGCATTTTACGCCTTTAGGAATATAGCAGAAACTTCCGTCAGAGAATACTGCGGAATTCAGTGCTGCATAGAAGTTATCTCCTCTTGGAACTACTTTTCCAAGATATTTTCTTACTAAATCAGGATGGTTTTTAATAGCTTCAGAGATGGAACAGAAAATAATTCCTTTTTCTGCCAATGTATCCTGGAAAGTGGTTTTCACAGAAACAGAGTCTATTACAATATCTACAGCAACTCCTGAAAGTCTTTTTTGTTCCTCAATATTAATCCCTAGCTTTTCGAAAGTTTTCAATAATTCAGGATCTACCTGATCAAGGCTTTCCAATTCAGGTTTTGCCTTTGGAGCAGCGTAGTAACGAATTGCTTGAAAATCTGGCTTTTCATATTTGATATTCGCCCAGGTAGGCTCTACCATTTTTAACCAGATTTTAAAAGATTCCAAACGCCATTCAGTCATCCATTCCGGCTCCTCTTTTTTCGCGGAGATAGCACGGACGATGTCCTCATTTAAACCAATCGGGAAATCTTCATAATCAATTTTGGTTTCCCAACCGAATTCATATTTTTTATTTTCTAGATCGACTCTTAAATCGTCTTCAGTATATTTACTCATTATAATTTTTTAGATTTCAGATTTTAGGCTTCAGTTTTTTCTCTGAGGTCTAGTATCTTATGTCTTTTCTCTAAAGACTAAATGATTCTCCACATCCACATGTTCTGGATGCATTCGGGTTGTTGAAAACAAACCCTTTTCCGTTCAATCCTCCTGAATATTCAAGAGTAGTTCCTGCTAAATAGAGAATGGATTTTTTGTCGATGATAATTTTAATATTATTATCTTCAAAAATCTGATCTGTGTCTGTTTTTTGGTTGTCAAACTTTAAAACATACTCTAAACCAGAGCATCCGCCGCTTTTTACCCCAACTCTTATATAATCTTCAGCAGGGTTAAAACCATCTTCAGTCATTAACTGGATAGCTTTCTCCTTTGCATAGTCTGATACCTTTATCATTGTATTTATTTAGAATGATTTAATTACGCAAAAATACGAACAAAAATCAGGATATAAAAATCAGCATTTTTATTTTATCGATTTTTATCATTGATGAGTTTAACCTTGGTAATCTTTTGAAATCCAAAACATAAATTGACTCACAATGAAAAAAATAGGTATTATTGCTCTGGCACTGTTTATACAGCAGGTTTCTGCGCAGGCAAATCGATTTGTATATCAGGTAACGATGAAGCCGGATACTGAAAATAAAGCAGATGTAAAAACTGAAAATACATATCTTGATATTTCTCAGGATAAATCTATTTTTTATTCTGAAAACAGAATCAAAAGGGATTCTATCATGCAAAAAGCATTTCAGGGCGGCGGTGGCAGAGCGGGTATCAACAGAGATCAGATGGAAGGTCTTAAAACAAATATCAACTACACGGTAGAAAAAGATAAAGCGAATCAAAAGACTTATTTTAAAGACAGGATCGGCAGGGATATATATTCCTATGAAGAAGACAGGCCTTTAAACTGGAAAATGTCTTCAGAAACAAGAAAAATTGGAGAGTACAAAGTGCAGAAGGCTGAAACGGATTTTGCCGGAAGAAAATGGACTGCCTGGTTTACTACAGATCTTCCCTATCAGGATGGACCATATAAATTTGGTGGACTTCCGGGATTAATTGTAAAAGTTGAGGATGATAAAGGGGATTATTCTTTTGATCTGATGAAAAATTATAAGATTGCAGAACTTCCGACTTTAAACCAGCTTGGAAATACTTTAAAAGTAAAAAGATCTGATTTTGTAAAGCAACAGCAAAAGTTTAAGACCGATCCGATGTCCTTCATGAATCAGGGAACAGGAGGAGGCAGTACTGCACCAATGAGAATCGGCGGAGGACGGGGATCTGGAGGTGGCGGAAACCAAAATCCTGCTGATATGAGAAAGCGTATGGAGGAAAGAGCGAAAGAAGAAGCTAAGAAAAATACAAATCCGATTGAATTGCAATAAAACAAAGTGCCAGTGAATCCGTTCACTGGCACTTTGTTTTATACTGTAAGTTTATTTATTTTAAAAGTTGGTTGAAAGTATCACCCTGTCTGATATCACCAGTGTTGTATCCTTTCATAAACCATTCTTTACGCTGTGCAGATGATCCATGGGTAAAGCTTTCCTGATTCACATAACCTTGACCTCTTTTCTGGATATTATCATCGCCTACAGCTTCTGCAGCATCTATAGCAGACTGAATGTCTCCAGGCTCAAGAATTTTCTTAGAATCATCTGTACGTTTAGCCCAAACTCCGGCATAAAAGTCTGCCTGTAGTTCTGTAGCTACAGATACCTTGTTCATTTCAGCTTCAGAATATCTTCCACTTCTTCTTAAGGCATCTACTTTTTGGGTAGTTCCCAGAAGAGTTTGTATGTGATGTCCCATTTCATGAGCAAGAACATAGGCAACGGTAAATTCAGTTACTTTGGCTCCAAACCTCTGTTGAAGCTCACCGAAAAACTCCATGTCCATATAAATTTTCTGATCGGCAGGACAATAAAATGGACCCATAGCAGACTGTGCTGTGCCACATCCGGAGTCAGTTGTACTTTCGAAAAGAACAATTCTAGGTTCAGAAAAATTCATTCCATTTTCTTTAAAGGTCTGATTCCAGGTTTGGGTATTCCATCCGGACATCATATCAACCATTTCCCCAATTTGTTTTTCCTGTACAGTAAGCTCTCTTTTTTCTCCTGTATTTCCTGAAGATTGTATGCTGCCGGAATTCAATATCCCAGAAGGATCCCCTCCTAAAAAGAAAACAATGGCTGCTATAATTAAGGTTCCGAGGCCACCGCCTACAATCATACCGCCACCTCCGCCTCCGGAGCCACGGCGATCATCAACGTTACCGCCTCTGTCGTCTGTCCATCTCATAATAATATGTTTTTTTTTGTGTCGTAAATTTATAAAATTAAAGTTTACAACCGCTTATTAAGTTACTTTATGAAAGAAATATCTTATCGGTTAAGCTGCTTGGTCTTCAGCCAATAAGATGTTGACTGGTAGGCTGAAATAGCATCATTTACCAGTTTCTGATCTGTGTTTTTCAACAGTTTTTCATCATAATACAGTTTAAATTCCGGAGCAAGCTCACTTTTTTCCAGTTCCAGAGAGTATTGTTTTGCTTTCTTCACTGGTGAAATGATGGTTAAACGATTGTCTTTTACAAACCCAAGGTCCTGATAGGTGGCAATATAAGCCTTAGGCTGAAATTCTTTTTTGAAAACATCCTGGCCTAAGAATTTGGATTGATAATTGAAATTTAATAATCCGAATAGAGTAGGCATCACATCGATCTGAGACATCAAAGCATCAAATTTCTGTGGCTGGATGAATCCTTCTGAAAAGATCATTGCAGGAATTCTGTACTTATCCATCGGAAGTTCTGTTTTTCCGGCACTGGATGCACAATGGTCTGCGATAATAACAAAGACTGTATTTTTATACCAATCCTGTTTCTTTGCCATATCAAAGAATAGTTTCAGTGAATAGTCTGTATATTTTACCCCTCCTTCACGGGATTTTGATGTTCCGGGAATATCAATTCTTCCATCCGGGTAGGTAAAAGGTCTGTGGTTGGAAACTGTCATCCAATGGTTGAAGAAAGGTTTTCCTGATTTTGCTTCAGCATTCATTACCTGGATAGCTTTCCTTGCCATATCTTCATCTGCAACACCCCAAACATTGGCAAAAGTAATTTCTTCCGGTTTAAAGTTGTTTCTGTCTACAATATCATATCCGTTTCCACCAAAAAAGTCCTGCATATTATCAAAATAACTGTATCCACCATATAGGAATTTAACATCATATCCTTTTGATTTGAATACACTTCCTGTGGTGAATTTATTTTTATTGTCATTTCTCTTGATAATACTTTCCCCTGCTGTAGGAGGAATACAAAGCGTCAGGGCTTCCAGTCCGCGAACGGTTCTGTTCCCTGTAGCATAAAGATTGGTGAACATCAAAGATTTATCTGCAAGACTGTCCAGGAATGGCGTAATCTTTTGGGTATTTCCATAATGTTCAAGGAAATCTGCAGAAAGGCTTTCAATAGAGATCAGAACTACATTCTTCTTTGCTTCCGGCTGTTCAGCAACAATATTTCTTGCTAAGGTATGCTGTGGATATTGGCTTAGGAAATTCTTTTCTGCCTGCTGTTGATTGAGCTGTGAATAAAACTGGAAATAATCAAGTTCGTTATGGGTGAAAGCCCAGTAAAACTTTGGAAGTCCGTTGGCTTCAATCTCATCTGCAAAAACATTGTCAGATTTGATTTGCATTAATGATGGGAGAGTTAACAAGCTGATAGCACAAAGTACAGCAAAGGAACCTAGTAAAATCAATTTCTGCTTAAAATTAGGGAGTTCCAGTAATTCGTCTTTAGTCTTTTTATAAATGAACCATGTAATGGTTACTGTAACCAACATTATCCCTGAAAATAGAGGAATAACAGGATAACTTTCCATGATATTCCCAATGACTTCATTTGTATATATTAAGTAATCTACCGCAATAAAATTGTAGCGTACTCCAAATTCATTATAAAAGAAATACTCACTTACTCCATTGAATATAATCAGTAGAACATACAACAACAAGGTAATAAAATATAAAATGTTACGAATTCTGATTCTTTGGGTAGGAAGGAAAAGCATTAATCCGAACAGGAATGCCTTGACTCCCACAAAGGAAAGAGCAATTTCTGTTACAGAGCCTCCGTATTGCTTGAAAATATTATTTGGAATAAGCCAGATATACAAGAAAAATGCAACCAAAGCTCCAAAAATAATATATCCATAAGGTTTTTTATATTTCGAATTGGAAAGGAATAAAAAGTAGAGGGCAAGAATGGAACTTGCGAGGACAAAAACAAAAATATCGTTGATAAGACCTACAAACAGTACTTTAATGATCTCAAAGAATCCAAAACTGGCTGTAGTGATAGGATGAAAGAAGAATACTGTCCTTACGATCAAGGAAATAATCAGATAAAAGATTCCTAAATATAGGAAAGGTTTTATTTTTTTTAGAAACATGGATTTATGGTCTATACGATTTTCACAAAGATAGTTCGTTGTATCTAACTTTTATGTCAAAAAAAGCAAAACCTGATATTTATTAATAAGAATTTAAGAGTTCATGGGTATAATTTAAACCTTAGTTTAATTAATCCGTGAACATTTTGATATTTGCCAATAAAAAAAGGACTATTAAAAAATAGTCCTCTGTATTGTTAAAGTATATCAACGGTTAAGAATGTCCAAAACCGATGTTTCCTTTTTTATCAGATAAGTTCTTTTTGAAATCAATCATTCTTAAAGCGGTTACTGCTGCTTCTACACCTTTGTTTCCAAGGTCTCCGCCGCTTCTTGCAATAGACTGTTCCTTAGTGTCATCTGTCAAAACACAGAAGATTGTGGGAGTGTCTGTCATGATATTACAATCCTTGATTCCCTGTGCTACAGCAGAACATACATAGTCGAAGTGAGGTGTTTCTCCACGGATCACACATCCGATTGAGATGACAGCATCATATTTTCTTTCTTTGCAAAGCTGCATGCTTGCATAGCTTAATTCAAAAGCTCCGGGAACAGGGAAAAGCTTAATGTTTTCAGGTTTTACGCCTTCTTTTTCAAGGATTTCCAAAGCTGCATCACGAAGATTGTACGTTACAAAATCATTCCACTCAGAAAAAACAATGCCGATAGAAAAATCTTCGGCATTAGTTATATGAAGTGGCTTGTAATCGGAAAGATTAACTGTTGCCATTTTTTTAATAATATTTAGTCATTTCAATATAAGAATCAGACATTCCGTTGTCATAATCCTGGTATTTCTCATCAATTGCTGAGAAGTATTTTTTAGCATCTGCATTTTTCTTTAATCCTAATGCTACGATACCTGCTTTTCTTGTGAAGAAATAAGTAGTATAAGGATCATCAGAAGCTGTAGCTGCTTTGTCTAATAATGATAAAGCTTCATCATTTTTGTTCAATCCTGATTTTGCATCAGCCATAGCACCATATTTCATTGCCATCAGCGTTTTGTTGTCAGAAGAGAATTTATCTAAAAGATCATAAGCTTCCTGGAACTTTCCCTCTTTGAATTTCAATAAACCAGCATTGTAAGCAGATAGCTGACCGATGCTTGTTCCTGAATATTCGTTAGAAGTTCCGATGAAACCTGGATTTGCAGCAGATTTTCCACCTAAAGCTTCAGCGTTTTTATTTTCAGTAAGGTTTTTCTGAGCAGCAAGGAAGCTTTTTACAGCCTCAGCGTTTTTAGGAGCAACTACAAATTGCTTATATCCGAAGAATCCTAAAACTCCTAAAACTAAAACTCCAAATACAATTCCTAGTGGTTTTGAATATTTTTCAAGAAATCTCTCAGTGTTTAAGGCCTCTCTGTCAAGGTCTTTGAAGAACTCAACCGTTTCTTTACCTTCTTGCTCGTTCTGAGCATTCTTTCCCAATTTTGCCATAAGTTTTTAAAAATTGAATTGCAAATTTAATTGTTTCTTAGTGATTTACAAAATACTTTTAGAGCATTGTTATATAAATGTTATGAATTATCAATCGTTAATAATAAAAATGCCTCGAAAACATAGTTTACGAAGCATTTATTTTTTTATTGATATAGATTAGTATTCTAAGACATGGTACACTTCTGCACCAAACTTTTTCAGTTTTTCATCACCATTCAAGCCTTTTAATCCAATCAGGAAACTGAATTGAGAAACAGTGGCGCCCTGTTTTTCTACTAGTTTAGCTGCCGCTTCTGTAGTTCCTCCTGTTGCTAAAAGATCATCGTGGATTAAAACTCTCTGTCCTGGTTTTATCTGCCCTTCACGGGTTTCGATAATGGCACTTCCATATTCCAGGTCATATTTTTCCGAAATGATTGGTGGGGGGAGTTTTCCTGCTTTTCTGATTAAGATAAAAGGAACCTCTAGGGCTACTGCAATAGCGATTCCAAAAAGATAACCACGGCTTTCTATTCCGCATACTGCATCTATCTTTCCTTTACTGTTGGCAGCAAGGTCTGCAATTACATCTTCATAAAGTTTTGGATCTAAAAAGATGGGTGAAATATCCTTAAACTGGATCCCTGGAATAGGAAAGTCCGGAATATTTTCAATTGTTTCTTCTAGTTTTTTTATCAGTTCTGCTGAAGCCATTTATGGGTTGATTTTATAGCTGGAAATTTTCCAGTCTCCGTTTACATTTTTAAGTCCGAAAGTTACCTTTAATGAGGTTGTTTTTCCGTTTTTATCGGTTACATCATAAGTAGCATTTACGCTTGCTCCGTTAGGATTAGATGCACTTGTTGTAATATTTTTAACGCTTACATTTTTTACTGCTCCAAAACCGGAATTAGGATTGGAGAAAGATTCATAGCTTCCCCAGCTTGGGTTGTTGGATGTTTCATAAGCAGCTTTTAAGTTCTGAGAGCTTACGCTGTTCAGGAACTTGCTTACTGTATTTTTTGGATCTGCAACTGGCTGTTTTGGAGCTGTTGGAGCTGCAGGAGTGGCTGTACCAGGTTCTGTAGTTGCAGGTGGAGTAGTTGTTGATGGATTATTCGGGTCTACTACTGCACTTGGCTGTTGAGGAACAGCTGTTGTATCTGTTTTTGGAACGGCAGGAACTTTTAAGGCTGCAGCATTTACATCCAATCCGATTTTAGACATTTTGAAAGTCTTTGCCGTTGTTTTTACAGAAACAGTGATATCAATTTTATTATCTACAACCTTAGAAGCAGGAATAGAAGAGAATTTAAGGTTAAATCCTTTAAAGTTGTTATCCTGCATCAGGTTTTTAGCGGTTGAGAGTCTTACTCCATTGCTGAAAACTTCTAATGTAGCTTCCAAACCAGCACCTGTAAACGCTACAGGGTTTCCTGCTGCATCTACTAATCTTGGAACAATCTGGATAGCTGTGGGTGAGCCGTTTCCGTCATCTCCTGTTGGTCTTGTCACAAGGCTTAATGCTCCTGCTTTTATATCATTAGGATCACTTTCTTTAGCTTTATCATCACCGAAAATATTCATTTCACCTAGTGATGGTGGGTTACTGCTTGCCCATTCTATTCCGTTTTTCTGTGCAACTTCGTCAGCTAGGGTCATGATCTCAGGAACTTTTTTCCCGTTGATCAGTTTTCCAAGAGCTTTTAGCTCATTCACATCCCCATCAGCTTCCACTCCAAATGTTTTAAGGATATAAAGAGCTTCATTAAACTTAATCTGTTTAATGGTTGGTAGGCTGGAAGTCATATCGTTAATACTTGACTGCAGCGTTTTAGTATTCGTAGCATCTACATGATCTTTCTTACATGCTGTAAAAAGCAACAGACTGAAAACAAGTAGAAAAGAAAACTTTTTCATTTTTATTTGGTTTGTTGCAAATTTACTAAAACCTTTATTAATAGTAGATTTTATTTTTTGTTTTGTTTTTCCTGAAGATCCCCCTTGAAATAACTGCTGAAAATGGTCTGCATATTTGGGAAAGACGGATCCTTCCAGTATTGAGTCTTATAATTACTGTATTCTTTATTGAATCTTACATCATCAATATTATTTTCATTGCTAAAACTGATTTCTGTGGTATAAAAATTTTCATAAGAGATAATCTGGTTGTAGCTGGCTTCACTCTTATGTTTGAGCTTTACAAAAAGAATTTCATTAAACTCCAGCAGGTCTTTCAGTGATTTCTGAGAATCTTTTTCGAAGGAAATATTCTGAATGCCTCTAAAGTCAAAGAACCGGAATCCAAATAATGCTAATTCTTTCTGCTGCAGATATTCTCCGGTAACTTCTATTTCATCTTTAAAGTTTCCTTTCAGCTCCTTGATTTTTGTATCCTTCTTTTTATACTCATCTATATTTCCAACCTTTTTCATTTTCGGAACATCGAGTGAGTTTCCGTAATCCCAGCTTGCGGTGAGTTTCTTTTCTTGTTTAGGATCTATGAGTCTGTAAATTCGGTACTGCTGAACATTTGTACTTTTTAGCTTTTTGGTTTTATTATCGAAAACATAGGTAATGATTCCGTCTGCATACCCATTAAGTTTATTGTTAACGGTAACGTATGAATTAAAGTTTCCTTTAACCAGAATGTATTTGGCTGGCTTATTATTTTTAATAACAATGGTTTCAATTTCTTTTACCTGGTCGTTGATTTTAATGGTGGGCTGTTCAAAGTCAGAATAGGAGAGTGTTGCCACAGGGAAACTGTTATACACTAACTGGAATTTTTCCTGATCTGGGTTTAATGACTGTTTGTCGATTTTCCCATCAATATCAGAGTAAGCAAGGATACTTCCGTCTTTCCCGAAAACAGAAACTTTAGGTAGTGGCTTGTTGTTTTTTTCTGAAACAAAAGTAATTGTCTGTGCATCCATGAAAACAGAGATGAGACTGAATACAAAGTAAAGCAGGTGAATTCTTTTCATAGGAGTATTTTATTTGATGTTGGTGATCATGTTGCTTAGGTCTCTATTGAAAATTAGAACATAAAAAAAGACTGATCGTTTAAACAATCAGTCTTTTAGAGTTTTATTTTGTTACAAGTCCTTAGAAAGGATACTCATAAATTTCAGATTCGTGTAGGTATGGGTTTCCTGTTGGAATCAACTTCAGTTTAGATAAAGCTGAAAGTACAGTAAACATAAATAATCCTGCTACAAATAAAACAGCTCCTGCTATTAATAGGAATACCTCAGGAGTGTTCCAGTAAGGTCCTACCGTTCCAGGCATTACCATATTGAAATAATCTAAAAGGTGACCTAAAATAACGACAACAGCCATTGTTGTTACTACTTTGTAGTTTCTCTTGATGCTGCTACTTACTAATACCAATAAAGGTAATAAGAAGTTGATGATTAGCATTGGCAAGAATGTAGTACCATAGTGCTGGAATCTTCCAAAGAAGTAGTTAACCTCTTCCGGTACGTTGGCATACCAGTAAAGCATGAACTGAGCAAACCATGTATATGTCCAAAGCATACTTGTAGCGAAAAGGAATACTCCTAGATCGTGTAAGTGGTTGTCATTGAACTGTGGTAAGAAACCATTTTTCTTAAGATAAACACTTAGTAAAATGATAACAGCAATACCACTTGAAAGGCAGCTAACCATTGAATACCAGATATACATTGTAGAATACCAGTGAGGGTCAATAGACATCAACCAGTCCCAAGCCCAAGCAGCAGATGCAAATCCGAAGAATGCAATATATCCTACTGCCCATCTGTAAAGCATTTGATACTCAACTTTAGATTTAGTATCGTCTACTTTTTTAGACTGAGCTTTAAGTTTCCATGCAAAGAATGAAGCACCTATCACATAAATAAGGGTTCTGATTGCATAGAAAGGAATATTTAAGAATCTTTTCTTTTCAAATAAAATCACATCGAAATGTGCAGAGTTTGGATCTGTTAAATCCGGATCCATCCAGTGGAATAGGTGACCTTGGTGGAAAATATTCAATAGCATTATGATTACTAGAATAGCCCCTCCGTAAGGAATATAAGAAGCAATAGCCTCCATTACTCTTGTAATGATAATTGGCCATCCTGCATGCGCTGCATGTTGAATACAGTAGAAAAATAATACTGCACAACTTACTCCGAAGAAGAATACAGCTACGAAATGTATGGATGCTAAAGGCGAATTATGAATCTGCATTGTCGCATGCTCTAAATGAGCGTTGTGATCCTGCGGTCCAACCATTTCACTTGAATGTGTAGGAGCATTATGACCAGAAGCATGAACAGCCTCCATCATGTGTTCTATTTTCTCAGTAGAAATTCCTTTGTTCAAAAAGAAACCAATACCGAAAAGAACTAAACCTACAACAAGAAGTATTATAGAAGTTGATTTTAATTTTGGTGAAAAACTATACATTTCTTTTCTTATTTTTTAGTTTCAGTAGTCGTTTCAGTTGCTGGTGCTGCGGCTGCCGGTGCTGCTGCGCCTTTTTTGAAAGCACTCATCACATACATTGCCACTCTCCATCTATCACCAGGGTTTAGCTGTCCAGCATAAGATCCCATCGCGTTTCTACCGTTTGTTAATACATAATGAACAGATCCTACAGTAATTTCTCTGTCAGCATAGTTTGGTACTCCAGAAAATGCTCCAGTCTGTACAATTGGTCCTTGTCCATCACCTCCTGTTCCGTGACATGCAGCACAAGTATGGTCGAACAATACTTTTCCTCTTTCAATATCCTTTGCTGCATTAGCTGGATTTAGAGGAGAAGCAGTCATTTTTTTAGAAGCATCATATCCTGCGTTGTACTCGTCAACATTCTTTGGCTTTAACCCTTCTTCAAAAATACCATCTTTATTTTGCGCTACTGATCCTTCTACTGGAGAAAGACCTGTTGCACCACTATTTTTAACAAAAGCAGGAATTTCATTTTCATGATCTGAATACGCATCCTGAGCTTTCATCAATGGATCATAAGCTACCGGAAAATACATGTCCGGGAAGTATACCAACGGAGTGTTCTCCTTTGGCCCGCAAGAGTTAAGTAAAACTGTTGTTAAACCTAAAACTGCTGTAATTCTTAATACGTTCTTTTTCATTTTAAGCGTCTTTAACAGTTATTTCTTCAACTCCAGTTTCAATTAGCAACTGCTTTACAGATTCTACATCTTCAGTTACGAATTCCATCATGAATTTATCATCAGTAGTTCTTGGATCCGGATTCTGAGCTGGAGCTCCTGGATACATTTTGTTTCTAACTAAGAAAGTTAAAGACATCATGTGAGCTGCACAGAATACCATTAATTCGAACATTGGAACTACGAATGCCGGCATGTTGTGTGCCCAGTCAAATGCTGGTTTACCACCGATATTCTGAGGCCAGTCATGGTTCATCACATACCAAGTTACAGTAGCACCAATAGTAACACCGTAAAGAGCATATAAGAAAGCGGCATCAGAAATTCTAGTTTTCTTTAACCCTAAAGCCTTATCTAGTCCGTGAACCGGAAACGGAGTATACACTTCGTTTATAGCGATTCCTTTATCGTTGAATGCTTTAACGCCGTTCATTAAATCGTCGTCGTCAGCATAAAGTCCGTATACAATTTTAGTGGTGCTCATCTCCTTCTTTTGCTTTATAAGTTTCACCTGAGATTTTCAGAATCGATTTTAATTCAGCCTGTGCAATTACAGGGAATGTTCTTGCGTATAGTAAGAATAATACAGAGAAGAATCCGATTGTTCCTAAGTATACACCCACATCAATGATCGTTGGCTTAAACATAGTCCAAGATCCTGGTAAGTAGTCTCTAGAAAGGTTGATAACGATGATATCAAAACGCTCAAACCACATACCGATGTTAATGATTAATGCAACAATGAATGTCCAGATAATGTTCGTTCTAGCTTTTTTGAACCAGAATGATGCAGGAACAACAAGGTTACAGATAATCAATGACCAGAATGCCCACCAGTAAGGTCCTACTGCTGCACCCGGAGAAAGATATGTGAAATCTTCAAATCTAGATCCTGAGTACCATCCGATGAAATATTCAGTTGCATAAGCTACGGTTACCATACCACCTGTAAGAACGATTACGATGTTCATAATTTCGATATGATACATTGTGATATATTCTTCTAAGTGACAAACTTTTCTAGCGATCAACAATAGTGTCTGTACCATTGCAAATCCTGAGAAGATTGCTCCGGCAACGAAGTAAGGAGGATAGATCGTAGAGTGCCATCCTTTAATTACTGAAGTTGCGAAGTCAAAAGATACGGTAGTGTGTACCGAGAATACAAGTGGAGTTGCCAACCCTGCAAGAACCAAAGAAAGTTCTTCGAATCTTTGCCAGTGTTTTGCTTTACCACCCCAACCGAATGCTAGGAATGTATAAATCTTCTTAGTCCAAGGAGTTTTAGCTCTATCTCTGATCATTGCAAAGTCAGGGATTAGTCCCATGAACCAGAATACAGTTGATACTGAGAAATACGTAGAGATCGCAAATACGTCCCAAAGTAGAGGAGAGTTAAAGTTCCCCCAAAGAGAACCGAATTGGTTTGGTAATGGGAATACCCAGTATCCAACCCAAACTCTACCCATGTGAATTACAGGGAAGATTGCTGCCTGTACAACCGCAAAGATCGTCATCGCCTCTGCAGATCTGTTTACAGACATTCTCCATCTCTGTCTAAATAATAATAATACTGCTGAGATTAGGGTTCCGGCGTGACCGATACCTACCCACCATACGAAGTTGGTAATATCCCAACCCCAGTTAATAGTTCTGTTAAGCCCCCATGATCCAATACCTGTCCCGATCGTATAAGCGATACATCCGAATCCATAGATGAATAGAACTAAGGCTGCATATAATGAGATCCACCATAATTTACCTGCTCTTTCTTCGATAGGTCGTGCAATATCTTCTGTGATATCGTGATAAGTTTTGTGACCAATAATTAGAGGTTCCCTTATCGGAGCTTCGTAATGTCCTGACATTTTTTACCTATTTATTATTTAAACTTTATTTTTCTACTCTGTTTCTTACTTTAGTATGATAGAACACATTTGGTTTTGTTCCGATCTCCTCTAGTAAATAATATCTTCTGTTGCTAGAATATAATTCTCTAACTTCAGACTCTTTATCATTCATGTCTCCGAAAGTCATTGATCCCGTAGAACAAGCAGCAGCACAAGCACAAGAGTTTTTGAACTCAGCATCTGTTACTTTTCTATTCTCTCTCTTCGCTGCTAAAATAGTAGCTTGAGTTTCTTGGATACACAATGAACACTTCTCCATTACCCCTCTAGTTCTAACAACTACATCTGGGTTAAGTACCATTCTTCCTAAATCGTTGTTCATGTTGTAATCGAACTTATCGTTTAGGTTATACGTAAACCAGTTGAAACGTCTTACTTTGTACGGACAGTTGTTTGCACAATATCTAGTACCGATACATCTGTTGTAAGCCATATGGTTTTGACCTTGCTTACCGTGTGAAGTAGCCGCTACCGGACATACAGTTTCACATGGAGCGTGGTTACAGTGCTGACACATTACTGGTTGGAAGATTACATCTGGATTATCAGCCGGGTGGTTCAATGCCCCTCCGTCTCCGAATGCAGTACCATATAATTCAGGTACAGCCATTCCTTCTTTTAATCCTTCATATACCTCTACTTTCTGTCTTGAAGAATAGTAACGGTCAATTCTTAACCAATACATATCTCTAGACATTCTTACTTCTTCTTTACCTACTACAGGAACGTTGTTCTCAGCCTGACAAGCAATTACACAAGCTCCACAACCTGTACAAGAGTTCAAGTCGATAGATAAGTTAAAGTGAGGACCATCAGTATCATCAAATGCATCCCAAAGGTCAATTTTTCTTGCTGGAAGAGCTCCACTGATCGTGTGGTATTCCAAAGGCTTGTTCCATCCTTTGTGCTGGTCATCGAATGGTACGTTGATGAATTCAGCTAAAGGAACTTCCTTAGCGATTTCGTAACGACCCATTAGTGTATTTTGAAGCTGGATACCTGCAAATTCGTGATCTTCTCCTGTTTTTTCAATTTTAACACCTGAAAGAGCAAGGTTAGAACCATCAAATAGAGGATAAGCATTTACCCCAGTATCTGCAGTTGCTCCTGAATTCTTTTTACCATAACCAAGGGCAAGACCTACAGATCCTTCTGCCTGACCTGGCTGAATAAATACAGGAACATCTTTTATTGTTACTCCGTTTACAGTAAGGTTTACAATAGAACCATCCAACTGCATTCTCGCGTTAAGATCGTTGTCAATTGCAAATTTCTCTGCATCTTTAGGAGAAATTGTCAAGTAGTTATCCCAAGACATTCTTGTCAATGGATCCGGCAATTCTTGTAACCAAGGGTTGTTTGCCTGAGTACCATCTCCCATAGAAGTCTTAGTATATAATACCAATTCTAATTCAGAAGCTTTGAAGTTTCCTAGTTCAGCAACAGCCTGAGCAGCGTTTCCACCTGTGTAAGCTAATGTTGTTGCGTTATTAGAAGTACTGATACCATTATACAATGCTTTGTTGAAAGAAGTACCACCTAAGATAGAAGCTGAGCTAGCTTTTAAATAATCGTAGTAATTGTTTGCTGCATTGTTTTTACCATTCTTCCAAACCAATAGAGATTCTTCAATCTGTCTTGATTTGTAGATTTTCTGGATCGTAGGCTGCATCAATGAATATACTCCGGTCTGTGGTTCGATATCTCCCCAAGACTCTAACCAGTTTGCTACTGGAATTACAGCTTTCGCTGCTTTGTACATTTCATTTTTCTTATCTGCTACAGCAACTACATAAGAAACTTTAGATAAAGATTTTTTGAAATCTTCTCCTTTTGGATGAGAGTAGATAGGGTCTACGTTGTTCGTAATTAATACTCCAACCTGACCTGCATTTACCCATCCTAAGAATTCCTGGTATCTTGCTTTATCAAATTCTTTTAGGAAGTTTGCTTTACCTGTGAAAGCTACTGAACCTAATTTTTGGTTGATTAAGTGTGCTAAAACCTGTGCTCCTTTAGAACCGTCAGCTAAAACAACAGCTTTGCTGCCTTTTGCTTTCAATTCGTTAGCGATCTCAGTAGCAGTCTTATCAGAAGTACCACCACCTACAATTGCATTATAAACCTCAACTAAAGTTTTGTTTACAGCACTTGGCTTTAATCTATATCTTGAGTCAGCGTTAGCACCAGTTAATGACATGTTAGATTCCACTTGGATGTGTCTCAACATGGTTGCACTTGGTTTTCTAGCTGCTGCGTAAGATGTTTCTAAGCTTGAAGCGTTATAATCTCCTAAGAAATCAGCCTGGAAAGAAACTACCAATTCAGAACCTTTAAGGTCGTAAACAGGTAATGCTCTCTGTCCGAATACTTCCTGAGCTGCATCTAATGCTGCAGAGTAAGGGAAAGCATCATACGTTACTAATTCTGCTGTAGGATATTTCGCTTTGAACTCACCAAATAACTTTTTGAAAGTAGGCGAAGCAAAAGAGTGTGATAAAAGCACAATCTTTTTACCTGATGCTTTAGCTTCTTCCAAACCTTTAAGAACGAAGCTGTCTACTTTATCGAAAGTTTCATCTTTACCGTCTAGTTTAGGCTGCTTTACTTTATCATTATCATAAAGAGAAAGTACACTTGCCTGAGCTCTTGCGTTAGTTTTACCTAAATCACCAGCTGCTGGGTTTGGATCAATTTTGATGGGTCTACCTTCACGGGTTTTTACTAAAACACTAGCGAAATCGAAACCGTCAAAATATGTTGATGCATAATAATTAGGAACCCCTGGAATAATATCGTGTGGTTTTACCACGTAAGGGATCGTTTTGATTACCGGAGCTTCGCAGGCAGCTAAAGTTACTGCTGCTGTAGAGAATCCTAATAATTTAAGGAAATCTCTTCTTGAAGTACTTGATCCGTTTTGTTCAGCATCTCCAAGGAAATCTTCTACCGGAATTTCTTCCTGAAACTCTTTAAGAGCCAGCTTTCCATTTAAAGCTGGGTCTTTAAGTTCATGAATACTTCTGAATTGTATTTTGTTTGAAGCCATTTATACTTCTAATTTTTTAGTTATTAATAATGACATTTACCACACTCAAGACCTCCAATTGCATCTACAGTGATCTTACCTCCATCTTGTGGATATTGTTTTTTCAACTTGTCGTGTAGATTTTTGAAGTACTCTTTATTATAACCGTTGTTCATATCAACCTCAGTCGTTCTGTGACATTCAATACACCATCCCATTGTAAAGTCGTTAGCCATTTGAACAACATTCATTGTATCAATTTTACCGTGACAAGCCTTACATACAACGTCAATTTTGTTGTTAGGATTCTTTTTGTTGAAAGAATTGATGATCGCTTGCTCACCTGCTACTACGTGCTGAGAGTGGTTGAAGTAAACGAAATCTGGCATGTTGTGGATTCTGGTCCATTCAACCGGTTGTGTTTTTCCTGTGTACTGTTGTTTAGCAGGATCCCAACCTGTTGCTGCGTAGATCTTCTGGATTTCTCCATCATAGAATGCCTTATCTTTTCCTGGCTCCATGTAGTGATCTGCGTTGTATTCAGAAATTGTTCTGTGACAGTTCATACAGACGTTCATAGAAGGAATTTCAGATACTTTTCCGTATTTAGCACTAGAGTGACATAATTGACAGTCAATTTTTTGTTCTCCAGCGTGGATTTTGTGGGAGAAGTAGATTGGTTGTTCAGGCTTGTATCCTTTGTAAACCCCGATCCACATTAACCAGTTCCAAACTCCGTAAGCAGCAAGAATAGCAAGTACAGCTATTATACCTTTTCCTACATAGTGGAACTTCTCGTACATTTCCTTGAACGAACGAACTCTCGTTTCGTTAAGCCCTGTTAATTCTTCAGACTGGCCTAGTTTTACTAATTGTCTTAGTTTAAGCAAGATCCAAACTAATAGACCTGCAATGGCTAATAGGGAAATGATTACAATGTTTGTTGTGCTTTTGTCTGCAGGAGCTGCCGCATCAGCGCCAGCTGCAGGAGTTGTTTCCGCTTTTTTCTCTTCCGGAGCCGGAGGATTAGTAGTGAATGCTAAGATGTCATCAATGTCCTTCTCCGTAAGGTTAGGAAACTGTAACATTTCAGTCTTATTATACTTTTCGAAAATTTCATTGGCGTATTTATCCCCTGAAGCTCTTAAAGCTTTGTTGTCTTTAATCCACTTGTGAAGCCAATCTCTGTCTACACCACCTTCTGTCTTTACTCGTTCTACAACCCCCTTTAATGGTGGTCCTATTACTTGTTTGTCCAGCGCGTGACATGCAGTACAATTCGCTTTGAAAAGTTTCTCTCCGTTTTTAGGATCGCCGTCTTGCCCGTAAAATGAAGCACTGGTTGATAGCAATAAGCCTATTGCGATCAACGTTTTTTTATAATGCTTTCTCCAACTAATCATTTAAATTATCTTATGTTAGTAAATTATTGAAACATATCAATTCCGCAAAAATAATATTTTTAACAGAAATTTAACGGCATATAGAAAGGGGAAAATATCATTTACGTTTAATTTGTATTGATTCTAAATAACTCGTTTGGTATAGTTTTTTAATTTGTATAAATTTGCGGAAACAAGTTTAAATGAGAAATTTGATCAAAATATTTTCGATATTATCATTGTTTGGTTTTTATAGTATTGAAGCCCAGCAAGTTGTTAAAAAAGATACGCTTTCGGGAACGGAGCTTGTTATCTCCATGGATTCCAAAATAAATGCTGCTTTGGAAGGAGTAGAAGATAAATGTTCAAAGGTTGTTACCAATAATCCTACTAAAGATTATAGTAATAATGACTCTGGTATTTCTTCAGGCATCAGTACAAAACCTCCTAAAATCTATGTGCCGAATAGGGAATTGACTAATGCAGAGATTTGTAGAAAAAATCCTAGAATTTTAGGATATAAAATTCAGATCACAACGGTGAAGAGCAATGAAGAAGCTAATGAAGTGAAGTCTTATTTCAGAAAAAGATTTCCTAATCTGAAAGTGGAAACAGATGCTTCTTTAAGACCGAACTATAAAATCTTAGCTGGAAGTTACTTTACTAAGCAAAGTGCGGCTGGGGATCTGTCTAGAATTAGAGAATATTTTAAATCTGCAGTGGCTGTTCAGTATAGAATTTTCTGTGCTGAAGCAAAATAATACTGAAGATTTTAAAACATATAAGCCGGGAATTTTCCCGGTTTTTTTATTGATAATAAGTTTCTAAAAACCAAAAGAATTCTGATATTCTGAACAGATTGTTTGCAAGTAAATAGACAAAAAGGAAACAGATTATTAGCGTTAAAAAAGCCATCATTTTTGCAGAGGATCTGTAGGCGAACAATAGCCAGCCAATAAGTAGTGGATATACAAATACAAAGTGACCACCGTAAATATATGAAGTGTGAAGCCCGAATCTCATGATGCAGTGAATGATGATGTCAAAGAGAAATGAAATCATAATAACCTGCACCCATTTGTTTTTAAAATTCTTCAGATAACTCCAACTTGTCAATATCAATAATAAGCTGATGAAAATGTAAGGGAATATTGACGAATAAAGATCCATATAAAGACCTTTAAAGTCAAAACCTTTCATATTGTGTTTGTCTGAAATAATGAAACTCGGAAAAAGAATATTTCCTCCGAAAAAGAAAGACAGGATCATATCCCAGGTCGGCATGGATTCTACATTGGAAAACTTTTCATATTGCTGATTGGTCTTTGAAAAAATGTTCTGGTATTTAAAATCAATTCTGTTCAGGTAAAGCAATGTGTAGATTGTAACGGCAGCCATACCTCGTAAAATGGCTCCTCCTAATTTTTTCCAGTTTTTAAAAAGTCCTTTTTCGAAGAAAACCGGGATGAAAACTTTTACCATGTTGGTAATGGTAAGTCCTCCAATGGTAATGCCTGCCAATGAAAGTGCTGTGGCTGGTATTTTTTCTTCCTTTCTGAGTTTTATAGCTGCATAATAATTGTACAGAGAAAGAAAGAATAGGGTGTAGGTGAAATTTTCCGGAGTAAAGGAAAGAATGATGTTGGTAGAAAATATTCCGAAGAATAATATAATCAAAAGACTATAAGGCAACGGAAGCCTGATGATATTCTTAAGGTATTTGAAAATCTGAACCACATTTAAAGTGATGATGATATTGCTGAGCCAGGCTAGGGTGAGTCTAAAGGTCATATCCATTTTACCTCCTGAAATGAATAAACAGAATTCTTTGATCCAGTTGAAAAAATAATAGGATAGAGGGTGTCTTTCAAAGCTGCCTCCAGTCATCAGAATAGATTTGTTGTCAAAGCTGAAATAGGCATCCCAAGGAATTCTGCTATCGAAGATAATTCTGTAATGAATGGCAATATAAGAACCCAGAATTCCGTAACAGATGATAAAGAACAGGAAAACTGTAAGTTCAGTGTAGGAGGAAGGGAAGACCAGCCTCAAAAAGTTAATAAATTTTGTCTTGATAAATGACACGTGCCGTATTTTTTGCAAAAGTAAAATAAAAAACCACCGGAATGGGTGGTTTTGGGAAGATTGTATACACGTTGTGATTATTGTTTGATAATTTTTTCTGTTGTAGAAGTTCCGTCAGCAAATTCTACGTTCATCAGATAGATTCCTTTTGGAAGAGATGAAATATCTGTATTTCCGGATTCTGTTCTGTTGAGGGTTTTTCCTGACATGTCAATTACTGAAGTTGATTTTATTTTTTTATCTGTTTTAATATTGATTTCTCCTTTAGTAGGATTAGGGTAAATGGCTGTGTTTGTTTTTGCTTTTGAAGCCTCACTTGTTCCAAGAGTTCCTGAAGTTGTGATTTTAACATCATCCAGCATAAACATGTATTGATTTTCAGACATATAGTTGAATCCAACTCTGATGGTTTGCCCTGCGTAAGCATCAAGGTTCAGAGTGACCATTTGCCATGACAAATAAGGGGCGCTTAAAGGAGTTGCACCTGAAATTGTTGTAAAATTACTTCCTGAGGTTGGGCTTCCGCTTCCTGTATAAATTCCCACTTTGTATTGTTCAGTATAATCGGGAGAAAGAGCTTTCACCCAAAATGTTAAAGTATTGGAGCTTGTTCCCAGTGTCACTGCCGGGGTAATAAGCCAGTCATTATTGGCAATGGTTCCTAGCTGTGCAGATGCAGCCCATGAGGTGGCGTATTTTTGTCCAGTATGTGGAGTGAAATCTCTTATTTCTTCATCTGTAGCCGTAACTGTCGTGTTGTTTGTGGCATTTGTATTGGCTGGATTAAATATTTGAAATGCCTTTGGTGAAGATGAATTGGGCCAGTTGGGTGTCCAGTTGGGATCAGTTACACCTCCAACAACCGGGCCTCCACCATAAAAAGTGCCCGCCATATCAAGGTCAAGTGTAAGCCAGCTTCCAATTCCTGTAATGGCAAAGTCCGTATAACTTTCAAAGCTCTCATTGAGCAGTACTGTTTGGGAATATGCTGCTGTTCCCAACATTAAACTTAAAGATAGGATAATTTTTTTCATATTAAAGATTTTTCTAAAATTAGTGAAAATATTTAATATGATGTAAATAATTCAATATCTACGACATTTTGTAGTATATTCATTAAGAACTACACGAAAGTGTAGAACATCCTGCGGTGTCGTCATATTCAGGTGGCCTTTTGGCGGAAAACTCAGGGAACAATTCTTCATAGGGAGTTTCCAGGGCCTGAGTTAGCTTATTCAGCATTTCAGTTTTACCATGGTTGATTTCCTCAATGCACTCATAGAGCAGATAATTTCTGAGAATGAATTTTGGATTTGATTTTACCATCATTTGTAAAGATTCTTCTCTGGAAATGGTATTTGAATTCAATCTGGACTTGTAACTTTCAATAAAGTTCTTAAGTTTCCCAAGCTTTTCTTTATTTAAAACAGAGTAGGAGATATCACTAAAAGCTGCCTTTAGATCTGTTTCGCCGGATAATTTTTCCAATTGATTAAAAAATAAAGTGTGATCCAGTTCCAGTTCCTGCATTAATCCCTGCCAGTTGGTAAAGAACTCTTCATCATCTTTTCTTAGTTCATCAAACCCGAATTTTCTGCAAAGCATTTTGTCATGAGCCTCCCAGAAATAATTGCCATATCTGTTTAAAGTATCTTCTAAAAACTTTTCATCCTTAATCAGCGGATGAAGAGCATTGGCCAATTGCCAGAGGTTCCATTGAGAGATCTGTCCCTGTTTTCCGAAGGCATACCTTCTGCCAGGAAGATCAGTGGTGTTGGGGGTGAAATTTAGATCATATTCATCCATCATTGAATAAGGGCCATAATCGATGGTAAGTCCTAAAATAGACATGTTATCTGTATTCATCACTCCATGTACAAATCCAACCCTGAACCATTCCACCATAAGATCTGCTGTACGGGTGCAAATGCTTTCAAAAAAGGCTTTGTATTTCTGGATGCCTGATGCTGTGATTTCCGGATAATAATTTTCAATGGTAAAATCCAATAGGTTTTCTAAGTTTTTGTATTCCTGCTGGGCAGACATCAGTTCAAAATGTCCAAAGCGAAGAAAACTTTCGGCAGTTCTGATTACGACTGCTCCTTTTTCCAACTGTGGATTTCCACTATACATAATGTCCCGAACGACATCTTCTCCGGTGAATGCAAGGCTTAATGCTCTGGTTGTAGGAACTCCCAAGTGAAACATCGCTTCACTCATCAGGTATTCCCTTACAGAAGATCTCAGAACGGCTCTTCCATCTGCATGTCGGGAGTAAGGGGTTGCTCCGGCTCCTTTCCACTGGATTTCTGTTCTTTTTCCGGAGTCATTAGTGATTTCTCCTGCAAGAATTGCTCTTCCATCTCCTAGCTGACCTGCCCAGTTTCCAAACTGATGTCCTGCATAAGCTGTCGCATAGGTCTGAATATTGTCAGGCAGATTGTTTCCTACCAGGAAATCCAGATCTTTTTCATCGAAATTACCCAATCCTATTTCTTCGGATAAAGTTTTATTAAAAGCTATTAACTGAGGTTTGTCAAATCCTGCAGGGGCAATCGTTGAAAATAAAACTTTAGGCGTATTTCTCTGCATAGGATTGTTTGAAAAATCTCCTGGAAATTTTTTGATAAAAGGCTGGCTTATGCGTTCGATATTCATCCTTCAAAGGTATTAATTATAAAAGAAAAGACCTTTCAAATTATTGAAAGGTCTTATGTATTTCTAAAAGAGAATTTATTTATTGAAATCTACCTCATCATTAGAGTGAAGGTTTTCATTGATATTTTCTTCTTTCTTTTCTGTAGATTTTTTGGGTGTTGGATCTGCCGGTCTTGGATTTTTGATCTCATCAATGGTCTGAAGACTTCCGTCATCTCCATATCCGCCACCTAATCCTTTAAGGTTTGAACAGCCGTCTTTCCAGTCGGAAGGTTTGATAAACTTATCATCCGGAGTAATTCCCAATGTCTTGTCTGCCCATACTTTCTTCATGAATATTGCCCATATAGGCAATGCCATTTTTGCTCCCTGCCCTTCACCCGTTCCGAAGAAGTGGGTTGCTCTGTCTTCCCATCCTACCCAGGCTCCTGTCGCAAGTTTAGGAGTGATTCCCATGAACCAACCATCGGAGTTGTTCTGTGTAGTACCTGTTTTAGCAGCAATTTCAACCGCTTTTGAGATTCCTCTTCTTCCAAGCTCTCCTGATGCAGTACCGTATTGTGCAACACCTTTCATCAATTCAATCATGGTGTAGGCATACATAGGGTTCATTACTTCTTTAGGCTCTACATTTACCTCCTTAATAACTCTACCGTTGGCGTCTTCAATTCTCCAGATCATTTCCGGTTTATTGTGGTTACCGTAGTTTGCGAAAGTACTGTATGCACCTAGCATTTCATAGATAGTAATATCTGATGAACCTAGGGCAATGGTATTGTTTCTAGGAATATCTTCTGTTACTCCAAGATCTCTTGCGGTCTGGATAACAGCGTCTACTCCCGTCATTTCTATAAGTCTTGCTGCAATCGGGTTCTGAGAATGTGCCAAGCCATCTTTTAAAGTAAGCATTCCTCCTCTTCCCGGTACATGCCAGCCGTTATGGTCATAAGTTCCGTTAGAAACAGCAGAACAAGGAGTCATTCCCAGTTTCATAATTGCAGTTGCATATACGAAAGGTTTGAATGTAGATCCTACCTGTCTCTTACCTTGTTTGATGTGGTCATATTGGAAATGCTGCCAATCGATACCTCCTACCCAGGCTTTGATCTCGCCGGTTCCTGGAACCATAGACATTAAACCTGCCTGTGCAATTTGTTTGTGGTATCTGATAGAGTCCCAAGGTGACATTTCAACCTCTTCTTCTCCAGCCCATGTGAACCTTGAAGTTTTGATCGGTTTTTTGAATTCCATCATAATGGAATCATCTGGCATGCCATCAGCTTTTAACAGCTTATATCGGCCAGTTCTTTTCATAGCCTGAAGCATTACACTACTGATTTGTTTATCAGTAAGATAGTAGAAAGGTCTGTTCTTTCTCCCTCTCTGTTCTGCGTCGAATCTTTTCTGAAGATCCGTTAAATGCTCTTTGATAGATTCCTCAGCATACTTTTGCATTTTAGAATCAAGAGTAACGTAAATTTTTAATCCGTCTTTATAAAGATTAAGCTTTTTACCGGTTTCTTTTTCATGAGACTCAAGATATTTATCAATCTCTTTTCTCAGATAGAACTTGTAGTAAGCAGAATATCCGTCAGTAATACTTTTGATAGGGTGGAAATCTACTTCTATCGGTGTATTGGCTGCTTTTTCATAAGTGGCAGCATCAATATATCCTGTTTTCTGCATTTGGTCCAAAACAACATTCCTTCTTTCCTTTGCTTTTTCAGGATATCTGTAAGGATTGTTTTTTCTTGGGTTCTCAAGCATCGCTACAAAAGTTGCTGCTTCCGGTAGGGTAAGCTCAGAGGTCTTTTTGTTAAAATAAACTCTGGATGCCATTTCAACACCATTCGCATTGAAAAGGAAATCGAACTTGTTGAAATATAGGGTAATGATTTCTTCTTTAGTATATCTTTTTTCAAGACTTACAGCAACCACCCATTCTTTCAGCTTCTGGAATGCTCTTTCAAATTTATTCTGAGATGCTGTTCCTGTAAAAAGAAGTTTTGCCAGCTGCTGGGTAATGGTAGAACCACCACCACGTCCACCTCCGTAGGCAACTGCTCTGGCGATAGAATAAAGGTCGATTCCTGAATGTTCTTTAAAACGCTCATCTTCTTTTGCCTGAAGAGCATAGATAAGGAAAGGAGGAAGATCCTTATATACGATAGGCTGAGTTTTTTCTTTCTCAAACTTACCTAGCGTTACCCCATCTGAAGAAATAATCTCAGAAGCTACAAATATGTCCGGGTTTTCCAGTTCTTTTACATCTGGCATTTCTCCAAGGAACCCTTGGGAAACTGCAAAGAAAAGTCCTGAAATCCCTAAAACTACCGCAATGAGTGCAATCCAAATAAAGGAGACCCATTTTTTCCAAGAGGTGTTCTTTTTTTTAGGAGGCAGAGGGAATGTTTTCCCCTTATTTCCTGCATTTTTGTTGTTTACTTCCATTTATGGTTACGGTTTAGCCGTTTCTATTTTTATCCCAATATCTTCAATTCCTGGTAAGATATCATTTCTCATAGCTTGAGTAAGCCCGATTTGATATTTTCCTTTTCCTGGGAATTTATAATTTAATTTATACTGAAACAATGTTTCCTTTGTATCACCAAAGCCTGTACCAAGCCACTCTCCGTTTGGTTTTGCCAGAACATAATTAAGGGTGTCTGTCTCTTTTTTCTTGTTCTGAAGATTGGTGAAATTCACAATGAACCTTATATTACTGTAAGGATAATTGTTGTTGTTTCTTACAACAAATATAATGTTTTTAGGATTCTGCGGATCTGAAATTTCAAGATTAAATTTTTGCTCACTTTTCTTATTCCACTTATTATCAACGGAATTCATAATAACATCTTCTCCTGAAGAAGAGTTACAGCTTAAGAAAAGAATAAAGGTCAATAATCCTAAAATTTTACGCATTTTTATCTTTTTTTGGAGGATATTTCTTTTTAAATTTTTTCTTGTTCGGATTGCTTTGTTGCGCATTCTCTGCATCAGGGTTTGCATCAGCTTTTACTTTTTCCACGGGTGCTTTTGGCTGCTGTTGTGGTTTGGGTTGCCTAGGCTGGTTTGCTGAATTAGCATTAGGGTTTTCCGGCTTTTCCGATCGGTTAGGTCTTTCCTGTCTTTCAGGTCTGTTTTTCTTTGGACCTTCTCCCTGAGGTTGCCTTTGTCCTTGTCCCGGGTTATTATTGTTCTGCTTAGTCTGACTGTTTCTGTTTCTGTTGTTTCTGTTTTTCTTCTCGAAGCGGTCTACATTATTTTCCTGGATAAGATCAATGCTTTGGGATGGTGTTTCCGGTTGTTTCAGGTCTTCCAGAGGAAGTATTCTTTCTCCTCTTTTGTTCTTTGCAATCAGTTTTTTAACAAGATCAATATCGAAGTCGTACCATGCGATAGAGCTGTCTACATAAGCAAACCACATTTTCTTTTTGAAAACGTCAATTTTGATACAGAATGCTTTTCCTTTTTCTGTGTCCAGTGTAGTAGAAGAAGATGGGAAGTTGCTTAATGCGTCTAAATAACTGTCAAGCTCATAGTTAAGGCAGCATTTAAGCTTACCACATTGTCCTGCCAGTTTTTGAGGGTTAATACTTAATTGCTGGTATCTTGCCACATTTGTGTTTACAGATCTGAAATCTGTTAACCATGTAGAGCAGCAAAGTTCGCGTCCACAAGATCCGATTCCACCTACTTTTGCAGCTTCCTGTCTGAACCCGATCTGCTTCATGTCGATCTTCGTTCTGAAAGCACCGGCGTAATCTTTGATTAACTGTCTGAAATCCACACGGGTCTCAGCAGTGTAATAAAATGTGATTTTTGAAGAGTCACCCTGATATTCAACATCAGTTACCTTCATTTCAAGACCTATTCTTTGAGCAATTTTTCTTGCTTCAAGCTTTACGGCTTCTTCTTTTTTTCTTGCTTCCTGCCATACCTCAAGATCTTTTTGGTTGGCCTGTCTGTATATTTTAAGTGCTGATTCTTCAGAAAACTTTTTCTTTTTCATCTGAATCTTTACTAATTCTCCCGTAAGGCTTACTACGCCTACATCGTGTCCCGGACTAGATTCTACTGTAATTACGCTACCTATATGTAAAGGAATATTATTTACATTCTTATAAAACGATTTTCTGTCATTTTTAAACCTAACTTCTACAAAATCACACCTGTTTGGTGCCGGATTGTTGATGTTAGAAAGCCAGTCAAAAACACTTAATTTATAACTATTCCCGCAGGTATTTACATTTTCACAACCACTTGCAGTTTTTTTAGGACCACAAGAATGTGCAGAATCGCCGGATGTTTTGCATCCACAACTCATATTACTATTATTTATAATCTTGCAAATTTATGTATTTTTATCTTTATGCAATTCTAAAATACTCAAATAACCTGAATTCGTGGTAAAACATTTTTGTATTTTAGTAAAGTCGGGAAGTTAAAGAAATAAAGAAGTCTGGTTGAGAGGGTTTTCAATAGGTCTTTTTTTTGCTTTTAAAATTTGTAACGGGTACAAAAAAATCTACTTTCAAAATTTTAACATTTTTTGAGATTTCACTCTATTATGATCTTTTTCAAGGTGATGATTTTCTTTTGTTAAACAATTGTTTAATGTTAAACAGTTTTAATAGCGTTATGTAGTCTGATTTGTAATTGTTTGTTAACTATTGTTTTGTGCTTTATTATGTCTAGAATGTTATTTTAAACATAGTTTTCTTTTTATATATTGTTTAAAATGTTAGCAAATATTAACAGACGTATTCAAAATAATTTTATATTTGGGTTATATAATAATAGTCTATGAAAAAAATATTAGTATCAACTGCTTTATTGGCGGGCGTTTTATCTTACGCAGGAGGCTTCAGAGTTTCTTTGCAGGGGGTAAAACAATTGGCAATGGCGCATACTAGTGCTCATGCCGAAGATGCGAGTGTGACATTCTTCAACCCGGCAGGTATGTCATTTATTCCTTCCAAGCTGAGCGTAGTAGCGGGAGGATTTGGTGCAAGTAATAAAGTTACTTTTCAAAACTTAAATACTTTGCAGAGTACGGAAACGGATAACCCACTTGGGACCCCAATCTATGCAGCGATTACTTATAAACCAATAGAAAATCTATCTGTAGGTTTTAGCTTTTCAACACCTTTCGGAAGTACGATTAAATGGCCGGATAATTGGGAAGGTAAGGAAATGGTACAGAAATTAGAACTGAAGAGTTATTATTTCCAACCAATGGTTTCTGTGAAACTGGCTCCTTGGTTGGCTTTCGGAGCAAGTTATATCTATGCAAGAGGGAAAGTAGATTGGGATAAAGCTGTGACACAATTTAATGGGCAAGTAAATATCAATGACGATAAAGCAAGCGGACACGGATATGGTTTCGGTTTCTATTTCAGACCTGATCCAAAATTGGATGTTAGTATTGCATACCGTTCAGCAATTGACATGAAGGCTGATAATGGAACTGCTACATTCAAGTTCCCAACTCAGACCCCTTATTCATTATTAAAATTAAATGCTGCAGGCCAAGATGGTTTCACAGCAACACTTCCGTTGGTTGAAGAGTATACTATCGGTTTAACTTATAAAGTGACTCCAAAATGGCAGGTTTCTGCGGATTTCAACTATCATGGATGGGAGAGATATAGTAAGTTAGTCTTGGATTTTGCGAATGCACCACTTGCACCTAATAACCCATCAGATCCAACAGTTCTTGTGAGTGCTAAGAACTTTAAAAACTCTAAAACATTCAGATTGGGAACTCAATATGCTTTCACTAATATGATTTACGGTCGTCTAGGTGCATATTATGACGAGTCTCCTTATACTAACGAAAACTTTATTCCGGAAACGCCTTCTTTTGATACCTATGTGATTACTGGTGGAGTAGGATTTAAGCTAAAACAGTTTGGAATTGACATTGCGGGAGGATATGCGATGCCTCAGTACAGAAATGTGAACAATGCTAATCTTGGATTCTATGGACAGGCTAAGGCAAAAGCGTTCTATTTTGGTCTAGGTTTATCTTATAACCCTTTTTAATTAAAAGACTATGAAAAAAATTATAATATCAACAATAGCAGTTTCTGCACTTCTTTTTACCGTAACAAGCTGTAAAACTGATTTTGATACTGATGTAAAGGATATACAAGTAACAAAAGGGGATGCTAATTTCTCGAAATATGTTGCGCTAGGGAATTCATTAACTTCCGGTTTTAGAGATAATGCTTTATATATTGACGGTCAAAATGAATCTTATCCACTAATGCTGGCAGGACAAATGAAACTTGCTGGTGGAGGAGAGTTTAAACAGCCTATGATGCCTAATAATTCGGGAGGTTTCACTAATCTAGCAAATCCTGTAACTGGAGATTTTCTAGGGAAAATGGGACTGGTAGTAGGATGTAATAATGCTTTAGGGCCAAAACCTTCAGCGCCAGGAGCTCCTTTAGATAATATTTTATCAGGAGGACCTTATCAAAACCTGGGAGTGCCCGGAGCAAAATCTTTCCACCTAGGGTTGGCTAATTATGGAACATTGAATCCTTATTATTCAAGATTCTCAACAGGTGTTAGCCCAGTAGCTGCAGCTGTGGCTCAGTCTCCTACATTTTTCTCTTTATGGATAGGTAATAATGATGTTTTATCATATGCAACCAGTGGAGGAACAGGTGTTGATCAGACTGGGAACGCAAACCCACTTCTCTATGGTTCTAATGATATTACAGATCCAACAGTTTATAAATCAGTAATTAATCAATATGTAACAGCCCTTACAGCAAATGGTGCCAAAGGGGTTTTAGCAAATATTCCTAATGTTACAAGTATTCCGTTCTTTACAACGGTTCCTAGTAAACCTGTAGCCAATCTTTCGGACGCTCAGGCTGCTCAACTTAATGCAGCTTATGCTCCTTATAATGCAGGGCTTGCACAAGTAAAGAGTTTAGGGTTGATTACTGATGTGGAGTATCAAAGCAGGCTTATTAAATTCGCTGCAGGGTCTACAATGAATGGGGCTGTAATATTGGATAAAGATCTGAAAGATCTAACAGGGATTAATCCTGCGTTAAAATCTTACAGACAAACTACAAGTAATGATTTTATTATCTTAACGGCTGCTAATTTGCTTAAGCCTTATGATGCTACTTGTAATCCTCAGGGAATTAGTGCTGGTACTGCTGTTCCATTGGAGGACAAATATGTTCTTACAGAAAAAGAAACAGCAAAAGTGATTACTGCAACAGCTGCTTATAATACTGCTCTTAAAGATATTGCAACATCAAAGGGGCTAGCTTTTGTAGATGCTAATGCTAAACTAATTGAGCTTAGCGGAAAATCAGGAATTTCATGGGATGGCGTAAAATATAGCGCCACATTTGTATCGGGAGGAGCCTTTTCACTAGATGGAGTACACCTTACGGGTAGAGGATATGCTGTTATTGCCAATGAATTTATTAAAGCAATTAATAGCAAATATAAATCTACGCTTCCACAAGTAGATCCTAACAAATATTCAGGAGTTAAATTCCCATAATTATTGATTAAATAAAAACTTAGAAACCACAAGAGTAAATCTTGTGGTTTTTTTTTAAATTTGCAAAATCTTTTAAAAAGTAAAAATGGCCGATCAGTTAAGTTATCTATTTTGTACAAGAACCAGCAGGGACTTGGCAGAGAAAATTGCCCAACATTATGGGAAAGAATTAGGGAAAATCAACTTTCAGGAGTTCAGCGATGGTGAATTTGAGCCTGTTTTGGACGAATCCGTAAGAGGAGGAAGAGTTTTCCTAATCGGATCTACATTCCCTCCTGCAGATAATCTTTTAGAACTTCTTCTAATGATTGATGCAGCGAAAAGAGCTTCTGCAAAGAGCATTACCGTTGTAATTCCTTACTTCGGGCTTGCCAGACAGGACAGGAAAGACAAACCAAGAGCGCCGATCGGTGCTAAGTTAGTTGCCAACCTTCTTACAGCAGCAGGGGCAACAAGAGTGATGACAATGGATCTTCATGCAGATCAGATTCAGGGGTTCTTCGAAATTCCGGTAGATCACCTGTATGCTTCTTCGATCTTCGTTGATTACATCAAATCTTTACATCTTGACAATCTTACCATTGCTTCTCCGGATATGGGAGGTGCAAAAAGAGCAAAAAACTATGCAGGTCACCTAGGGGCAGAGGTAGTAATTGCTTACAAGGAAAGAAAAAAGGCCAACGTTGTAGAAGAAATGTTCCTTATTGGAGATGTAACAGGTAAGAATGTGATTCTTATTGATGATATGATCGATACAGCGGGAACGCTTTGTAAAGCAGCAGATATCCTGATCGAGAAAGGAGCAAAAACTGTTAGAGCTATGGCGACTCACGGAGTGCTTTCAGGGAAAGCTTACGAGAATATTGAGAACTCAAAAATTCTGGAAGTTATTGTAACTGACTCAATTCCTGTTAAAAATAATTTGTCATCTAAAATAAAAGTGCTATCTTGCGCCCCATTATTTGCGGACGTTATGACAATGGTTCATGAGCACAAATCAATCAGTAGCAAGTTTGTTATTTAATTGATTTTAAATAGTTTGCAGATTAAATTAAGAACAATTTTTTAAATTTTTATAAATGAAATCTATTACAATTCAAGGTACAAAAAGAGAAAGCGTGGGCAAAAAGTCTACAAAAGCTTTACGTGATGCTGAATTAGTTCCTTGTGTTGTTTATGGAGGTGAAGCACCTTTAAACTTCTCTGCTGAAGAGAAAGCTTTCAAAGGGTTAGTATACACTCCTGAAGCACACACGGTATCTATTGAAGTTGACGGAAAAACAATTCCAGCAGTTCTTCAGGATATTCAGTTCCACCCAATTACTGACAAAATTCTTCACATTGACTTTTATCAATTATCTGAAGACAAGCCAGTTGTTATGGAGGTTCCGGTAAGAATTACAGGACGTTCTAAAGGTGTTGTTTCTGGTGGTGTTTTACGTCAGTCTTTCAGAAAGCTAAAAGTAAAAGCTATCCCTGCTAACCTACCTGACGAAATCGTTGTTGATGTTACTCCATTAAGAATTGGTAACAAACTTTATGTAGGTGGTATCAAAACAGAAGGATATTCTTTCGTGCACCCAGACAATGCAGTAGTAGTTGCTGTTAAGATGTCTAGAAATGCAATGAAAGGTGGTGCTGCTGCAATGGATGAAGAAGATGAAGAAGAAGCAGAAGAAGTTGCAACTCAATCTCCTGATGTTCCAACAACAGAAGAAAAATCTGCAGAATAAGTATTGCTTATTTAATGATATAAGACCTGTCAAATTTTTTGGCAGGTTTTTTTTGTGCTTTTCAATCTATATCAGTTTTATTCATGTGATATCATTGAATATTTCTATTAACTGACAAGTATCAGCTTGTGACCGGATGCTTCCTTTCGAAAAAAAAGCCGTAAATTTGAAGAGTTCTAAATAAGGACGTCTTAATTTAAAAAATAAATAAATGTTTGACATTCAGGAAATAAGAAGCCAGTTTTCTATATTGGACAGAGAAGTGAATGGTAAGCCGTTGGTTTATCTGGATAATGCAGCTACATCTCAAAAGCCAAATTCGGTTTTGGAAGTCTGTCACGCATATTATACGGAACTTAATGCAAATGTTCACAGAGGAATTCATACATTAAGCCAATTGGCAACAGAAGAAATGGAACTTTCCAGAAGAAAGATCCAAAAATTCATTAATGCTGAACATGACTTTGAAGTAATTTTTACAAAAGGAACAAC
The DNA here is from genome assembly GCF_024810195.1 of Chryseobacterium sp. BIGb0232. NCBI lineage: Bacteria > Pseudomonadati > Bacteroidota > Flavobacteriia > Flavobacteriales > Weeksellaceae > Chryseobacterium > Chryseobacterium sp. BIGb0232. The sequence goes on along the minus strand of NZ_JANUEH010000010.1, from coordinate 38,903 downwards.
AGAAGGACTGAACCTTATTTCTTATATTCTAACGCAAAAATTACAAAAAGACGATGAGATTATCATTTCTTATCTGGAGCATCATTCCAATATTGTTCCATGGCAATTGCTTTGTGAAAGAACAGGAGCAAAACTTCGAGTAATTCCTATTGATGAAAATGGTATTCTTCAGTTAGATTATTTTGATAAATTTTTAAGTGAAAAAACAAAAGTAGTTTCTGTAAATCAGGTTTCTAATGCGTTGGGAATTGTAAATCCTATTGAGGAAATCATAGCGAGAACAAGAAAAAACACGGATGCCTATATCGTTATTGATGGGGCTCAGTCTGCACCTCATTTCAATATTGATGTTCAGAAATTAGATTGTGATTTCTTTGTATTCTCAGGACATAAAATGTATGCTCCGATGGGAACAGGTATTTTATACGGAAAACGTGAAATATTAGAAGCTTTGCCACCATTCCATGGAGGAGGAGAGATGATTGCAACATGTTCTTTTGATGGAACAACGTATGCAGGGCTTCCATTTAAATATGAAGCTGGTACACCTAATGTAGGAGGGAATATAGCGTTGGGAGCAGCGGTTGATTTTATGAACAGAGTAGGGCATGAGAATATTCAGAACCATGAAAATGCTTTGTTGGAATACGCTCAAAGACATCTTTTGGAAATTGAAGGATTGAAAGTATATGGCGAGAAAGCGAAGAGAACAGGTGTTGTTTCTTTTAATCTCGAAGGAGTAGGGATTTCTTCCGATGTAGGAATGATCCTGGATAAAATGGGTATTGCTGTAAGAACGGGACACCATTGTACACAACCTATCATGGAGTTCTTTAATATTGCAGGAACGGTAAGAGCAAGCTTTGCTGTTTATAATACTTTTGAAGAAATTGATCTTCTTGTGGAAGGTGTGAAAAAAGCACAACGAATGTTGAGTTAGTGCTATTTAAAACCAAACATATAAAAAAAGCCCTGTCAGTAATGATAGGGCTTCTTTTATTATCTTAAATCTTCGGTGTGAAGATTGATTTTGTGTTTATAAAGTTGGTTTCCAGTCAACCACTGCTCTGATGAATGCTTCAGCATTTTCAACAGGAACATTAGGGAGAATTCCGTGCCCTAAGTTGGCGATATATCTGTCCTTTCCGAAACGGTTGATCATTTCATTTACCATTTTCTTGATGGTTTCAGGAGTTGAATGCAATCTGGCAGGATCAAAGTTTCCTTGCAGTGTCATCGTGTGGTTTGTCAATGTTCTTGCGAATTCCGGCTTAATGGTCCAGTCAACACCAAGAGCAGAAGCTTTAGACATCGTCATATCTTCCAATGCAAACCAGCATCCTTTTCCGAATACTACCACATGGGTAAGTGGGCTTAATGCTTCAACGATCTGGTTGATGTACTGCCATGAGAATTCCTGATAGTCAGTTGGAGAAAGCATTCCGCCCCATGAATCAAAAACCTGTACAGCAGAAACTCCTTTTTCTACCTTTCTCTTAAGGTAGGCAATCGTAGTATCAGTAATCTTCTGAAGTAATAAATGAGCTGCTTCAGGTTGTTGGAAACAGAAAGATTTAGCAATATCAAAAGCTTTACTTCCTTTTCCTTCTACGCAGTAGCAAAGAATTGTCCATGGAGATCCGGCAAAGCCGATCAATGGAATGTCGTTATCTAATTTCTGAAGAGTAAGTTCAATAGCATCAAAAACGTAACCTAAAGTATCATTCACGTCCGGAGTCACAATATTCTGAACCTGTTCCATTGTTCTGATCGGAGTATCCAACCATGGACCAACGGATTCTTTCATTTTGAAATCGATTCCCATAGCCTGTGGCACTACCAAAATATCAGAAAACAGGATCGCCGCATCTAAAGGAAATCTGCGGATAGGCTGCATCGTAATCTCTGCAGCAAGTTCAGGCGTTTGACATCTTGTAAAGAAATCGTATTTGTCTCTTAAGGCAATGAATTCCGGCAGATATCTTCCAGCCTGCCTCATCATCCAGACAGGAGGTCTTTCTACGGTTTCTCCGCGAAGTGCTTTTAAATATAGGTCGTTTTTTATCATAATCTATTTAAACTAATATCACCGTCTAAATCCGGTAACAGATATTCTAAAGTTTGCTCACGATTTCCCGTCTTATCAGCTCGAATATAGAATTCAGCGTGTTTTCTTCGGACGTGAAAATATTCTCGTGAGTATAATTTCTCAATTCCCCGGATGTAGTTTCTCCAATCGAAAACAGCTTCATCTCTTTCAGGGAATTTTGCTTTGCAAAACTACGAACTCCGCTTGGACTAAAAAATACTGCAGCATGATATTTTTCAGGAATTAAAGGATTGGTTTCCTCCGTATTGTAGATCGTAATTTTTTTATACTTAATGTTTTGCAGAGGAAGATCTTTGTCCAGTACATTAATAGCAAGATTACCACAGAAGTGGAGAAATTGCTCATGTTGGCAGTTTCCGATGATAAATCTGGAAAGAGTTTCAGCATTTTTTAAGACTTTAAAAGTTCCAAATCCGTGCTTTCTTAATGCTTTTTTTGTCTTTTCACCAACACAGTAGATCTTGTTATAGTTTTTAGCCGTGAAATTTTCATTAGGCTTAAACCTGTTTTTGAAAAATGAAGCTACACCATTCACGCTGGTAAAAATCAGGGAATAGTTTTTCAGATCAAAGGGGCTGATCAGAATAGGCTTGGTCTTAATCACCTCAACACAGTCAACCGAGATATCCTCTCCTAATTCTTTGGATATAATGGTTTGGTCTATATTTTTGGTAAATAAGATTTTCATGTCTGTTGGATTAGAAGATGAAAAATACAGTTAAAAGAAATTGGAAATCTAAATTATCTTAGATCTGGCTTTTGATTTCAGCCATCAATTCTTTTCCTCCGTTTTCCAGTACTACCTTTGCGAATTTTTCTCCAAAATTTTCTTCCGGATTGTATTCGAAATTTTCATCAATGGCAATACAGTTTTTACCATCAAGAGAACAAAGTGAGGCTACAAAGCGGATCTGATCCTCAATAATTTCAGCAAAAGCTCCGATAGGTGCTGTACATCCTCCTTCTAAAGTGCTAAGGAAGTTTCGTTCAATTTCTACACAGATCTGGGTAGGTTTGTGATTGATCTGTTTCAGTATTTCATTGATTTCCGGTTTGTCGGAATGTCCTGCTACGGCAATAACACCCTGAGATGGGGCTGAAATCATGACCGGAAGCATTTCGTAATCAATTTCCATTTTCATTCTTTTGATCCCTGCCAAAGATAGAATGGTCGCATCAAAATTTCCATCTTCAAGTTTTTGAAGACGGGTCTGGATATTTCCTCGGATATCAGAAAACTCAGTATTCGGAAAATGTCTTAACCAGAAAGCTCTTCTTCTCAGGCTGCTTGTGGCAAGCCTCAGTTCATGAAGTTCTTTATTTCTGGCTGATTCTTTTCTGATGAGAATGTCCTGTGGAAAGTCTCTTTCAAGATAGGAGATCATCTCAATATTCTGAGGTAACAGGGTAGGAACATCTTTTAAAGAGTGAACAGCAATATCTATTTCATCATTCAATAAGGCAGTATCAAGGTCTCTTGTGAAAACCCCGGTGATTCCTAATGAGTATAAAGGCTGATTAAGATTCTTATCGCCAGAAGAAACGATAGGAACAATCTCCGTTAAATAATTGTTGTTCTGAAGGTGCCTTGCAACCTCTCTAGCCTGCCAAAGTGCAAGTGCGGAATTTCTTGTTCCGATTCTAATGCTTTTCATTGAATTCGTTGTTTGGTTGTTCAACTAATATTTCGTGCATTAATTTACTAATTTCTTCGGCTTTTAAAGGATTATCGATGATATATTTTGCAAAACGGTTGGTGATCTTCTGGATCATTTTATCAGAAAGCTCCATATCCGTGATGTCTATATATTTATTTTTCTTGTAAAAATTATGCATTTCATTGCGTTCCATGTTCTTTAAAACAGCTTTGAAATGATGAATGTTTGGTGCTAATTTTCTTTTTTTCTCCCACTCAATGAAATCTTTCATCAGATCCTTAATGATCTTTTCAGCTTTTGGAATTTCCTTTTCTCTTTGCTGGATCGTTTCCTGAATCTGTTTTGAAAGCTCATCCACATCAATTAACGTTACATTTTCATTTTCCGTAACATTCTTTTCAACGTTATGAGGGATGGAAAGGTCTATTACCAATGTTTCTTTTCCGTTCGGGAAATGCGATTGGTTAATAATCGGGTGTTTAGCCCCCGTAGCCACGATAAGAATATCAGTGTTTTTTAATTCCTTGTCAAAATCAGAATAATCAACGTGAGGAATATTATATTTCTGGGAAATCTTTTCAGCTTTCTCCTGAGTTCTGTTCGCTATTTTAATTTTTGGCTGGTAAACATGTTTTACCAGGTTTTCAACAGTGTTTTGCCCAATCTCACCCACACCAAGAAGAAGGATGTTCTTTTCAGCAATTCTCTTTTGGCTGTTTAAGATATAGTGAACGGCAGCATAAGAAACAGAAGCAGCTCCATTGGAAATTCCTGTTTCATTCTTTATCCTTTTAGAAATCTGAATGGCAGCATTAATGGCTCTTTCCAGATATGGATTAGAATTCTGTCTTTCCTTTTTAAAACGGCTGTATGCTTTTTTGATCTGACCAATAATCTCAAAATCTCCGATAATCTGGCTTTCCAAACCGGCGGCTACTCTGAAAAGATGTATCAAAGCCTCTTCTTTAGTCAGAATATTGGCAAACTGAAGGAAGTCTGTAAGGTTTACCCCGATGGTTTTGCAGTATTCTTCAGCGACTAAAAGATAATTGGAAGAAGTGGTATAGATTTCAGTCCTGTTACATGTGGAAACCACAAATGCATCCCCAAGGTCTTCCTGATGGACGCGGGAAACAAAATTTTTGATGTTTTCATCAAAGAATGCAAACTTTCCTCTCGTTTCTACATCGGCCTTTTCGTAGCTTATAGAAAGCACGGCAAAATTCGATGTTTGATGGATGTTGGAATACTGTAACATAAGCAACGGCAAATTTACGTTTTTTTTAATTAATCATCCCCTGATAGTGTATATGATAATTATCGTAAAAAACTATAGAGAGATTCAAAAAGGCATCCGTGGAAGTTAAAATGCTGTTGAATACAAAATATAAATAAAGAAATTTTCAAATTCGCTTATTTACCTGTTTATTTTCTCTGCTTTTCTTTGTGTTTTTGAGTCTCAAATTGTCCCGTTAATTTTAGTTGAAATCAAACTCTGTAATTATCTAAACAGAAAGTTAATAAAGAATTATAAATTTTAATAAAATTTTAACCAAATTATGTTGTAATGAAATTTCTTTAGTAGGGTTAAATTTATATCTTTGTAAACTTAAAATCAGAAGAAAAATATGAGTTTATTTGATATGTTTACGCAAGAAATTGCGATAGACCTGGGAACAGCTAATACCCTTATCATTCACAATAATAAAATTGTTATAGATCAGCCTTCAATTGTTGCAATTGAACGATCTACGGGTAAACCTATTGCTGTAGGGGAACAGGCTAAGCATATGCAAGGTAAAACTCACGAGGATATCAAGACGATTCGTCCATTGAAAGATGGGGTTATCGCAGATTTCCACGCTTCTGAACACATGATCAAGGAATTTATCAAAAAAATTCCTGGAATCAAGGGTAAATTCATACAGCCTGCATTAAGAATTGTGATCTGTATTCCTTCTGGTATTACTGAAGTTGAAAAAAGAGCGGTAAGAGACTCTGCTCAGAAAGTCAACGCAAAAGAAGTAAGGTTAATTTACGAGCCAATGGCAGCTGCTATAGGAGTTGGGATCGACGTACAGAAGCCTGAAGGAAATATGATCATTGATATAGGTGGAGGTACTACGGAAATTGCAGTAGTAGCTTTAGGTGGTATCGTATGTGATAAATCTGTAAAGATTGCAGGAGATGTATTTACCAATGATATTGCTTATTTCTTAAGAACTCACCATAACCTTTATATTGGAGAAAGAACTGCTGAAAGAATTAAAATTGAAGTAGGTTCTGCTGTAGAGGATCTTGATGTAGACATCGAAGATATTCCAGTACAAGGTAGAGACCTTATCACAGGGAAACCAAAAGAAATTATGGTAGGGTATAAAGAAATTGCCCGTGCATTAGACAAATCTATCATCAGAATTGAAGATGCTGTAATGGAAACTCTTTCTCTTACGCCACCGGAATTGGCTGCTGATATTTATAAAACGGGTATTTATCTTGCCGGAGGAGGTGCATTGTTAAGAGGTCTTGCGGACAGAATCCACAAAAAGACAGGTCTTCCTGTATTTGTAGCGGAAGATCCGTTGAGAGCTGTAGTTCGCGGAACTGGTATTGCCCTTAAGAATATGGATAAATTCAATTTCTTAATTAAATAATTTTAACTTTTTACGACTATATATCTGAATGGGATTTTTGCTGAGATTATTTTCGAAGAACACACTTTTTATCTTCTTTATATTCCTGCAAATTATTGCTCTGGTTCTGATATTCTCTAGAAATGCCATGCAGAGATCCTGGATTGCGGGCCAAACGGCTGCGTTGAATTCATGGATTTCCGGGTATATTGATGAGGGGGTTTCTTATCTGAAGCTAAAACAGATCAATGAAGATCTTGTGGTTCAGAATAAAGCCCTTATGGCAGAACTCTATGGGAAAGACGGATCAAAAAATCCTGTTTTCAAAAGAGTACATGATACCATCGGAGGTGGTCAGATCTATACTTTTGTTGATGGTGAAATTGTTTTCAACAGTATCAACAGAAGAAATAACTATTTTACAATCAACCGTGGCCGCAGAGACGGGGTCTTTCCTCAGATGGGGGTAATGGCACCTAGGGGTATTGCGGGGATTGTTATCAATTCTACAGACAGTTACGCATTGGTTCAGTCAGTATTGAGTGTCAACAAAATCAGAATTAATGCAGCGCTGAAAGATTCAGGATATTTTGGAACGTTAACATGGAATGGAGATAATTCCAGAGTGATGCATCTTGCGGATATTCCAAAATATGTTGCTTTAAAAGTAGGAGATACCGTTGTTACAGACGGTAAGTCTGCCATCTTCCCGAAAGGGGTGACAATTGGAACTATTGCCGGATATTCTGTAGATAATAAAACAGGTTTCTGGGATATTTCTGTGGAATTGAGTGAAAAAATGGGTGCGTTGAATAAAGTGTATGTCGTGAAGAACCTGAAGAAAGCAGAAGTGCAGAAGATTCAGGACACGATGCAGGCTGTAATAAAAAAGGAAAATGATTAGCAGGACTTTATTTACTGATATATTAATCATGATATTTCTTGTTGCATTACAGATTTTTGTATTGAACAGGATTACCATTTTCGGGAAATATACTCCGGTATTATATCCTGTATTCGTCATGTTCTATCCTTTTTTCAGAAATAAATTTCAGTTCCTGGCGTTAAGTTTTCTGATAGGATTATCTATTGATGGTTTCCTCTATTCATGGGGAATCAATGCTTTTGCAACAACATTGATTGCTTATTTTAGAACCTTGATATTCAGAACATCTACAGATACGTCTACAGACTTTTTCTCCTTTCAGTCCCTGCAATGGGCGCAGTTTTTGCTGTTTTTATTTTCAAGTATTTTCCTGCATCAGCTTTTAGTTCAATATATTGAGTTCTTTAAGTTTAGCAGGTTTTTCGAAATATTATTTAATGTGTTGGTAACTAGCGTAATTTCATTTATATTTATAGTTGTCTACGCATTAATATTTAAAATCAAACAAAAAGTTTGAACACACGTTATTTAAAAATCTTTTCCGTCCTTGTTGTAATCGCTCTTATTTTTGTAGCGAGGCTTGCATATTTGCAGTTGTTTACAGACCGTTATGCACTGAATGCAGCCAACACTTCCATCAAAATTGAATATGTAATTCCTCAACGAGGGGTAATTTTTGACCGTAACGGAAAAATTATGGTGGGAAATCAGCCCGCTTATGAGATTTCCTTTACCCAAGGCTTAATGAAACCGGATTTTGATACAATAGGTTTTTGCAGTCTGATGAAAATCAATAAGGCAGACTTTATCAACAAGATCAATATTATTAAGAAAGAAAAATATTATTCTAAGCTGACACCTATGACCTTTTTAAAGGATCTCAGCAGGGAAGATATTGCGAGAGTGCAGGAAATTATTTTTAAATATCCTGCCTTTAATATTGTACAGAGACCTCAGCGTCAATATGAAGTTTCTACTTCAGGTAACCTTTTAGGATATACCAGTGAAGTAAATGAAAAAGAGATTAAAAAAGACTCTGTCTATTATTTACCGGGAGATTTTATCGGAAAAACAGGTGTTGAAAAGTCTTATGAGAAGGAACTCCGTGGGGTAAAAGGAATGAAGTATATCCAAAAAGATATCAGACTCCGAAATATTGGATCTTATAAAAACGGATCTTTGGATAAAGATGTAATTACGGGTAAAGATATTACGTTAACTATTGATTATGATCTTCAGAGAACGGCTGAAGAAATGCTGGTCGATAAACACGGTGCCATTGTAGCTATTGACCCTAATAATGGGGAAGTATTAGTAGCAGCAACCGGACCGGATATTGATCCGAACCTTTTCACCGGGCCTTATAAATCCAAAAATTTATATGCCCTGTCAAAAGATACGCTTTATGAAAACAAGCCTACTTTTGATCGTTCTTTACAGGCGGGATATCCTCCGGGATCAACTTTCAAGTTGTTGACTGCCTTGGCTGCCATGCAGATGGGCGTAATGGATGAAAAGACTGTTTTTCCTTGTGGTGGCGGATTTTTCTATAAAGGAAAAAGAATTAAAGGACATGGTGGTGCAGATCCCTTGATTCCTTCTATCCAGGTTTCCAGTAACTGCTTTTTCACCTATGCATTTATTGCTATTATCAAAAAATATCCCGGAAACCCTTCAAAAGGTGTTGATGAATGGAAAAAGATCATGAGCAGCTTTGGTGTTGGAGAGTTTTTAAATAATGACTTTGCGGTAGGAGCAAAAGGAAGAATTCCTTCCGGAGATTTTTATGAGAAAAGGTTTAAAACCATCATGAAAGCAAGCGGGTCTCAGAGAACTGATTTTAAAAACTGGGATGAAATGTCAACCGGAGCCATCTATAACGGGATGGGGCAGGGAGATGTTTTGGTAACCCCTATTCAGTTGGCCAATTATGTGGCTGCTATCGCTAACAAAGGATGGTATTACACACCTCATATTGTAAAAGCTATTGATGGAAAGGCAAATCCTGATCCAAGATTTAAGGTAAAGCACCAGACTTTAGTTGATCCAAAACATTTTGAACCTGTTTTAAAAGGTATGGAAGCCGTAGTGTTGAGAGGAACGGCAAGAGGACTGAAATCCAATGACTTTACACAATTAGCCAAAACAGGTACCGCACAGGTACCGCAAGGAAAAGATAACTCCATCTTCGTATTGATTGCTCCTGCTGATAAACCAAAAATTGTTGTGGTTGCAGTAATGGAACACGCGGGATTTGGAGCAACGTGGGCAGGCCCGGCTTGTACAGTGATTGCTGAAAAATATATTACCGGAGATTTAAAAAGAGAAAATCTTTATAAAAAAATGATTACTTCGAGTTTCATGCCGGAATATAAGAGACAGTGGATTGCAGACTTGAAGCGTAAAGGACTTTATAAAGATCCTAAACCGGATTCCATTAAACAAAAAAGAATAAAGGATAGCCTGGAACTTGTTAAACAACAAAAAGCCAAGCTCCAAAAGAAAATAGAAGAAGATAAGAAGAATAGTAACACTGTTAAAAAACCTGTTAAGCAATGAAATGGACAGAAGGGATAGATAAACTGGGCCTTGGGCTGTATTTCCTGCTTTGCATTTTTGCCATTGCCAATATCTACAGTGTTGACCAGAAATTAGGAGAAAAACAGTTGATATTCTTCTGTATATCTTTAGTGGTGGGACTCGTTATATTTTTAGGAAGAAGTAAGTTCTTCGAAAATATGGCCGGTATTATTTATATAGGCGGGGTTTTGTTACTGATCGGGCTTTTCCCTTTCGGAAAGGAAATTCTGGGGCAGAAGAACTGGTATAAGTTCGGAAGTCTTACCATGCAGCCTGTAGAGTTCGCAAAAATAGGTACTGCATTGATGCTGGCCAACTATGTTTCAGGGCCTGATTTTAATCTTAAGAATAGAAAATCACTGCTTACAGGTTTAGGGATTATTGGTATTCCGGCGGTTGTAGTATTGGCTATTCCCGATGTTGGTTCTATGCTTGTATTTATTGCATTCTTTATCGCTTTATACAGGGAAGGATTAAGTGGTTTGCTATTTGGGGTAGGTTTCGTTTTCGCTGCCGTTTTTTTGGTGGCTCTTGCGATTCCGCCAGTATATGTAGCGGCTGCTATTCTAATCATTGCAGGTGTTCTGATCGCGATGAATTATCATAGAATGTCGTGGGATGTGATTTCGATTTCTGGAATTTCAGGGTCTATTCTTTTATTATGTGGATTGGCATTCGGGTCACCTTATATCTTAGAAAAATTGCCTAAACACCAGAGAGAACGAATTGAGGTTCTTTATAAAGGTGAAAAAGCATTTAGAGACACTTCAGGATACAACTTATTATATTCCAAAACAGCGATTGGATCCGGAGGCCTTTTAGGAAAAGGATACCGTGAAGGATCAGTCACCCAGGGGAAATTTGTTCCCGAACAGGAAACCGATTATATTTTCTGTACAGTGGGTGAAGAATGGGGCTTCTTAGGAAGTGCTATCCTTGTTTTATGCTATATGGTATATATCGGACGGATCTATTATCTGGCAGAGAGGCAGAAGTCTACCTTTAACCGGGTATTTGGGTATTGCTTTGCTTCGATTTTATTAATGCACTTTTCAATCAATTTAGGGATGGTTATGGGGCTTTTCCCAACAGTAGGAATCCCGCTTCCGTATTTCAGTTACGGTGGAAGTTCTTTGCTGGCCTTCTCCATGATGACTTTTATTTTCTTTAAACTTAATTATTCGGATAAGAACAGCTTAGTATAGCTATTTCCAAAGATTTAACTTTGTTTAAGTTCTGCAGAATTTGTGGATTCTATTGTTATACCTATAAATCATTACTTTTTATGAAAGACGCTTATATTTTAGATCAAAATTTTGAGAATACAGATTTTGTACAATCTCCATTGGAAAAAGGAGAGTACGAGAATTGTACTTTTAAGAATTGCAACTTTGAATATGGAAACCTATCCGGTTTTAGTTTTACAGATTGTGAATTTATAGGATGTAACCTCAGCATGGTAAAACTTACCTCAACGGCTTTTAGGAATGTTTTTTTCAAGGAATGTAAAATGTTAGGCCTGCAGTTTAGTGATTGTAATGGCTTTGGTCTTTCCTTTAAGTTTGATGGGTGTGCTCTTCGTAATTCTATATTCTATCAGACCTCAATAAAGAAAACTGTTTTTAAAAATTCTAAGCTGATTGAAGTAGATTTCACCGAATGTGATTTATCCAATGCAGTATTTGGCAACTGTGATCTGTCAGGAGCTGTTTTCGACAATTCTAACCTTGAAAAAGCAGATTTGAGGACTTCGGTAAACTATTCGATAGATCCGGCTTTAAATAAGCTTAAAAAGGCCAGATTTTCGCTTTCTGAAATATATGGACTTTTGTATAAGCTGGATATTGAAATAGACAGAAATAGCTAGGTGTTGAATGTTGGTCTAAGCATTAATCATTAATTTCAATAGAAGCGAGCTTTAGTCTGCTTTTTATATAAAATGCATTCCATTGGATTTAACCTAAACTTAATGGGGTAAGACAAATAAAAAAGCCGTCAGAATTTCTGATGGCTTCATTATTTAAATCAATTATTTATAAAATTAAAAATTTGCTGGTGTAGCTTGAGTAGCAGAAGCTAGATTGTTGTAATTTTCTCCTTCTGCATTAATTACTCTTTTTGCGAATCTGAATTTAGGGCCCCAATAAGAATCATTCAGTGAAGAAACCATTACTCCTTTAGATGTTGCTGCGTGAATAAATTTGATCTCTCCTTCTTCAGTAACACTTTCTACAATACCTACGTGAGAAATTCTTCTTCCATGAGAAAAGAAGATTAAGTCTCCTTTCTGTAATTCTCCTTTTTCAACTCTTTCACCTTCCTGAGCCTGAGAAGCCGCTACTCTTGGTAAAGTAAGACCTGCTGCAGCTCCGAAAACAGAAAGAACGAAAGCTGAACAATCAATACCTCTTCTTGTAGTTCCTCCATATCTGTAAGGAGTTCCAAGGTATGTTTCAGCTTCTTCAAGGATACCGTCAATGGTTTTATTGTGTTTGATTGCTTTTGCAATCTCAGAATTCTTAACTGCTTTTTTAGCATTTGCTATAGATGCCGCTTTTTCTGCAAGGAATGAGTCTATCAATTTCTGCTTATCCTGCTCCATCTTTTTGTTATCAATAGAAGCTAGTTTGGCATCTGTTTTGTATTCTTTAGCGTAAGTTGCTGGTTTTGAAACTACATAATTGGTAGCACACGATTGCAATGATACAGTAGTAACTAAAGCAACTAAATAAAACAAAACTCTTTTCTTCATATATACTTGATTAACCGTGTTAAATTGGAATATTTATTTTCAAAAGCAATACAAAAGTAGAGATTCCGAGCTAAAGACCCCTGATATGATAATTGTCAGGATCTTATTTTAACACTATTTAACATATTATTTACATATGTTAAAGAAAAATAAACCGCAACTGCCTATTTTTGGTAAACCTGCGGTTTTTTTTATTAAGATTCTTTAACAAAATTCATCGATATTCTTCTATAAATCATGTTTTGTAATTTAAAACTCTAATTTTCAAGGGTGTTAAAAAAACAAAATAAATTTAAAAAAAACCTTTATTTCATGGGTGTTTGAGCTTTGTTTTGCTTATTGCTTTAAATAATATCTCCTATTATTATATAAAACCGGATTTTAAAAACCTTTTTTTGATAAGAAGTGATCAAAATCTTAACAAAAAACCATCCTTGATCATAGTAAGGGAATAAAAAAATTCCTCAGTTTTCTGAGGAATTTAACTAATATGGAACTTTACAGAGTTATTTTGTAAACAACATCTCTCTGTATTTCGTCATCGGCCAAAGCTCATCGTCTATCATCATTTCAAGGTTGTCAGATGCTTCTCTGATACCGTCAAATAAAGGTTTTACTTTGTTGCAGTACGCTTCTGCCTGCTTTTGGCTGTCTGATATGCTTTTTGCCGCTTCTCTGGCTTTGATAAGGTCTTCAACACCCAGCTTGATTTTTGAAACATTTTCAGAAATGCTTGTGATTAGGCTCATCTGTTCTTTTGCCAACGGTTTAAATTCTTTATCTCCGAAGATATCCTTAAGACCCTTAACGTTCTCAATTAATCTGTTCTGATAATTTAAAGCGGAAGGAATAATGTGATTTCTTGCGATGTCACTCAACACTCTCGCTTCAATATCAATAACAGTAGAGTATTTCTCTAGTTTAATCTCGTTTCTTGCTTCCACTTCTCTGTGGTTAAAGATTCCCATTTCTTCGTAAAGATCAAGGAATTTTTTATCCATTTCCTGCTTAAGAGCTTCTGGAGTAGTTTTCAGGTTATTCAACCCTCTTTTTTTAGCTTCTTTTGCCCAGTCGTCAGAATATCCGTCACCTTCAAACATAATGCTTTTGCACTGTTTGATGTATTCTCTTAATATATTGAAAATAGCTTCGTCTTTCTTCAGTCCTGTTTCGATCAAAGCATCTACTTCTTTTTTGAAATCACCTAATTGCTTTGCTGCAATCGTATTCATTACCGTCATAGATTCTGCACAGTTTGCAGATGATCCTACCGCTCTGATCTCAAATTTATTTCCTGTAAATGCAAATGGAGAAGTTCTGTTTCTATCTGTATTGTCCAGTAGAATTTCAGGGATTTTTCCAACTACATTTAATTTTAGCTCTGTTTTTTCTTCAGGAGATAATTTTCCGTTAGTTACTTTTTCAAGTTCTTCTAATACACTGAATAACTGGCTTCCGATAAATACGGAGATAATTGCCGGTGGAGCTTCATTAGCACCCAATCTATGGTCGTTACTTGCAGAAGCGATACTTGCTCTTAAAAGATCTGCATACTCGTAAACAGCTTTAATTGTGTTCACGAAGAATGTTAAGAACTGTAAGTTCTTCTTAGGGTTTTTTCCCGGGCTTAACAGGTTTTCACCAGTATCAGTTGCTAAAGACCAGTTGTTGTGCTTTCCGCTTCCGTTTACCCCTGCGAATGGCTTTTCATGGAACAAAATATGGAAATGGTGCTTGTGAGCAACTCTTGCCATGATATCCATCAATAAAGAGTTATGATCTACAGCAACATTTACTTCTTCAAACATAGGAGCCAATTCAAATTGATTTGGAGCTACCTCATTGTGTCTTGTTGTTGCAGGGATTCCCAGCTTCATACATTCGATTTCCAGTTCTTTCATGAAGTTCATTACCCTTGTAGGGATAGAACCGAAGTAATGGTCATCTAATTGCTGTCCTTTTGCAGGAGAGTGTCCTAACAAAGTTTTACCTGTTAATACAAGATCCGGACGTGATTGGTATAATGCTGAATCAACCAGGAAATATTCTTGTTCCCAACCTAAAGTGGGAGTTACTTTTGTTACGTTTTTATCAAAATACTGCATTACGCTGGTTGCAGCTTCGTCTACAGCATTTAAAGCCCTTAAAAGAGGTGCTTTATAATCTAAAGTTTCTCCAGTATAAGAGATGAAGATTGAAGGAATACATAATGTAGTTCCCATAATGAAAGCCGGAGAAGTAGGGTCCCAAGCTGTATAACCTCTGGCTTCGAAAGTGTTTCTGATTCCTCCATTCGGGAAAGAAGACGCATCCGGTTCCTGCTGGATCAATAAGTTTCCGCTGAATCTTTCGATCGCTCTGCCTCCTTCGATAGGGGTGAAGAAAGAATCGTGTTTTTCGGCAGTTGTACCCGTCAAAGGTTGAAACCAGTGAGTATAGTGAGTTACTCCTTTACTCATTGCCCAGTCTTTCATTGCTACGGCAACCTGATCTGCAATGTGTCTCTGGATTTTAGTCCCTTTTTTTACCGCATCCATAATAGACTGGAATGCTTCTTTCGTTAAATATTCTCTCATTGTTTCTTCTGAGAAAACATTTTGGCAGAATAGTTCTGATAATTTCGCCGGGATTTCGACATTGTTGTCTTTTCTGAAATCCTTAAATGGAAGAGTTTCTAATGCTTTGAATCTTAAGGTTGACATATTTGGGTAGATTTTGATAGGGCAAATTTACAAAAAAAATGAAATGAAAATGATTTGACCCCTAAAACTTTCAGGGGTGTTGTGAAATTTTATATAAATTAAACAATTGTTTGGGGTGTTTTTGATAGGGGTGATTGTTTTTTTTAATGGTTAAAATGTAATATTTAAAGGGGTTTTAAAGGGTAGGGTAGTTCTAAATACATTTTACATGATACATGCTGCAATCCTGTGCGAATTTAAGCTACTTATTAAAAGATAGTTAAAATAAAATGGACAAAGATTTCGTATATTTGTGTGAAATTTATTTTATGACAAATTCTAGAGCAAGAGAAACAACAGAAGCTATTGAAAGATTATATATCTCTATGAGACACTTATTTTATAGAGGATTTTTCAAACCGGCGGGTGTTTCAGGAGAAAGTATCAGAAGCTTGTTGAAAACCATCAATCCGGAGATTTATGGAACCATGAGTGTCCCGAGTAAATTGGAACTTGATGGTCTAATGTATGTATTAGACAGGCTTCCGGAAGGGATTGAGGAATGTGCTTTTATTCATCTTACATCTGATGAAGGTTTTGATAAAGGAAGTTTCGAACCTATTGTTCCAAAGAAAAGAAGAAGAAACTGTTATAGAATAGACGAACACCAGATGAATATTGAGGTTCTTTTGGGCCGTTCCGAAATTTATGACATTCTTACTCACCTTACATTCCTATTTATAGAAGCTGATAAAATCCGTAACCTGGCATTCATTCAGGACGAAAACTGGAAGCCGACACGAGCCTTCAAAATTATTGAAGAGGTAGTGAAAGGTGAAAAGAAATTCAGCAGAAAAGAAAAAGAAGTGGCATTGATCCACCTTTCTTCATTAATAGGAAGATCTTTTGATGAAACATTAATAGCTTATAATACTTTTGGTGATGATAATAACCCAGACCGTTTATTTAAAATCATGTATAATCTAGCAAAAGTAAGTCTTGAAGATGCAAAGGGAACTACGGAAAGAGAAATTCATTTCAGTGCTATATTAAAGGAAAGGGTAGGACATCACTATTTCGGAGAGAAGTGGGCTAATAAAGTGAAGGAGGTTTTATTTGAAAACAATCTTCATACCCGTCCATTGCATATTATTTCTGCCAATATGCACTCT
Organism: Chryseobacterium sp. BIGb0232; assembly: GCF_024810195.1. Lineage (NCBI taxonomy): Bacteria > Pseudomonadati > Bacteroidota > Flavobacteriia > Flavobacteriales > Weeksellaceae > Chryseobacterium > Chryseobacterium sp. BIGb0232. The sequence continues at coordinate 22,431 of NZ_JANUEH010000010.1, read as the reverse complement.
GTGAAAAATATGCTTTATGCGAATGATGCCCTTAAAAAGAAGCATAATAACGAAGTGGATTATAAACTGTATGAAGAGATTTCAAACAAAAAAGAACTTCGTGATAAGGTATTGAAGTATGCTTTAGACGAAGGAATGATTCATATTGCGGATAAAAGCGGAAGCAATATCGATGTACAGATTATTGATCTTAGTAAGATGAACCTGAAGAATACTCCGTTTGCTGACTGTAAGTTTGGAGGGGATGATGTGGTAATGGTATTTGATTATGCTTTCGGAGAACAGGCTTTTGAGGTAATGGATGAATTGCTGAAGCCTTACGAACATAAAGGAGAAGTATACATGATGCATGTAAAATCTGTTTCTATTATGGGGAAAGCAGGTATCCTTACCGGAGAAAAAGGAGATATTATGATCCCGACTTCTCACATCTTTGAAGGAACTGCTGATAACTATCCTTTTGAAAATGCATTGAAGCTTGATGATTTTAATGATGATGAACTGAAAGCATTTGAAGGTCCGATGATTACTGTTTTAGGAACATCGCTTCAGAATAAGGATATTTTATCTTACTTCATGAACACTTCATGGAAAGCGATTGGTCTTGAAATGGAAGGAGCTCATTATCAGAAAGCGATTCAGGTAGCTTCTAAAATCAGACATCATATTTCTCCGGATCTGTTTGTTTGCTATGCATACTATGCTTCAGATAATCCTTTGGAAACAGGGAGTACCCTATCTTCAGGAGGTTTAGGCCTTACAGGAGTGAAGCCAACGTATCTGATTACTTTAAGAATCCTTGAAAAGATCTTAAAAAGCGGAAAAAAAGAAGTTTCTGCTAAGAAATAATTGTAATTTCATATTATAATATAAGCCTCAGATGTAAAACACCTGAGGCTTTTTTGTTTTAAAATACTTAGGATATTGAGCCTTGTCAAGGTTTAAAACCTTGACAAAGCTTAGTGTTATCTGCAAGATCTAGATCAATATTTTAATTACTTATCTTTAGAAAAACATATTGATCATGAGTTCTGTATTACAATTAGCCAAAAGATTCAGAGAAGTTTTGCTAGATGGCCTCTGGATTGCCAATACCAATTTTAAAGATCAGCTTTCTGATGTAACATGGGAACAGGCTGTAACGAAGGTTGGTACTTTAAATACTATTGCTATGCTCACTTTTCATATTGATTATTATATTGCCGGGATTACTCCTGTTTTTGAAGGAGGAAATCTGGAAATAAAAGACAGGTACAGTTTTGATCTCCCACCCATAGAATCTCAGGAACATTGGGAGGCGCTGCTGACTAAGCTATGGTCAGACTCAGAGAAGTTTGCCGTTTTATTAGAAAAGATGCCGGATTCAAAGCTTGATGAAATGTTTGTGGATCAAAAGTATGGAACGTATCAAAGAAATATTGACGGGATGATAGAGCACGCATATTATCATCTGGGGCAGATTACTCTTATCAAGAAACTATTACAAAAGCAATAATGTATTAGCCGGATAAGACAACACCAGATAGTTATCTGTGAAAATCTGCGTAATCCGTAGTTAAAAAAATAATCTTACCGTTCATTTAACAAAACAGATGGAAAGTTATCTAAAACAGAGCAAAACCCTGTTATAACTCCACATTTTAAGGTTTTGTTTAAATTACTTACCTTTAAAAAAAAATAAATTTTAAATGAGAAAATCGGCTGCAATCATTTTTGCGTTTATCATTTCACAATTTCAGGCTCAGCAAGGAGCTTATTATCAGCAGGCTGCGAAGTACAAGATGGATATCGATGTTAATGCTGAAAAATTTACCTATCAGGGAAAACAAACTTTAGAATACACCAATAACTCACCGGATGAGCTTAATGTAGTGTATTTCCACCTGTATTGGAATGCTTTTAAGTCTAATTCCATGATGGACCAGAGAGTCTCTTCCCAAGGGAAAAATGGTGACGGAAGGTTGCAGAAAAACGGAATCTCAACACTGTCTTCCATTCCAAAAGATCAGGAAGGCGCTCAGAATATTCACTGGATCAAACAGAATGGTAAAGATCTGAAATTTGAAGTTCAGGAAACCATTATGAAAGTATATCTGGCAGAACCTATTAAGCCAGGCTCCATAACTACTTTTACGATGGATTGGGATGCTGTAATTCCTCAGCAGATCAGAAGGAGTGGAAGAAATAACAGAGAGGGGGTGGATATGACCATGACACAATGGTATCCAAAAATTGCAGAATATGACTATGATGGCTGGGCAACTTTTGATTATCTGGGAAGAGAATTCCATGCGCCTTTCTCTGATTTTGATGTAACTATTAAAATCAATAAAGATTATGTAGTAGGAGCAGGAGGAATTCTTGAAAATCCAGCTGAGGTAAAAGGTTATGACGCTGCTGCGAAGATCAAAGCAGAAAAAGATAAGAAAGCCACATGGAAATGGACTGCCAAAAATATCCTTGATTTTGCATGGAGTGCAGACAGAGATTATTCTGTAGAAAGCTTTAATGTTCCTGAAGGACCAAAAGTATATTTAGTCTATCAGAAAAATGATAAAACGAAAGTATGGGGTGAAGCTCAGTCTTATATTACCAAGTATTTCCAGATTATGAATTCTCATTTCGGAAAATATGTATACCCTACTTATGCTTTCATTCAGGGAGGTGACGGTGGAATGGAATACGGAATGTGTACCATGATTCTGGGTGAGGCTAAAGATATCAAAGGGCTGATGGGGCTAATGGCTCACGAAGGTTCTCACTCATGGTATCAGCAGATGCTTGCTACGAATGAATCTGTACGCCCATGGATGGATGAAGGCTTTACCAGCTATGCAGAAGGTTATACTATGTACCAGCTGTTCCCGGAAGAACTTCCGAATCCGTTTGCCAATACTTTGAATGCATACAGAAACTTCGTTAAAAAAGGAATTGAAGAACCGGCTGTCTGGTTAGGAGATCACCATGATAACGGAACATCTTATACGTATGCTTCTTATGTAAAAGGAGAATTGTACCTGGTACAGCTGGGATATATCATGGGAGAACAGAATCTTGCAGAGACTTTAAAGCAATATTATGACCAGTGGAGCATGAAACACCCTTCAGACAGAGATTTTCTTCACATTGCTCAAAAGGTTTCAGGAATGGATTTAAAATGGTTCCACAATTATTGGATCAATACCACCAAAACGATCGATTACGGAATTAAGGATGTAAAGTATGATGCAAAATCTACAACAATTACCCTTGTTAATAACGGTCAGGTTCCGATGCCGGTTGATTTCAGTGTAATGACTACAGATAAGAAAATCGTTACTTATCAGATTCCATTGAATATGACCCATACCTGGAAAGAGAAAGATGCTTACGGAGAATTCAAGACAATGCCCTACTGGCCTTGGACGCAGAAAGAGTATACGATCACGGTTCCTTATACAAAATCTCAATTGTCTGTATTAGGAATTGATTTCAGTCAGAGAATTGCAGATGTAAATATGGAAGATAACTTTGTAGAAGTAAAATAAAAAGATCAACATAGAGATAAAAGGAGTATTTGTAAGTACTCCTTTTATTTTTTTATAAATTTGGAACTCAAATTTTTTCAAATCCTAGCCTGTTAAAATATAATGAATTCAATTGTAATAAATGTAGGGAACAGTAATATCAGATTTGGTCTTTTTAATGGTGATAATTGTGATATTTCCTGGGTAATCAATACAAAGCCTTACAGAACAGCAGACGAGCTTTATGTACAGATGCTGATGCTTTATCAGACTTATAAAGTTGAGCCAAAAGAAATAGAAAAGGTAATCATTGGATCTGTGGTACCTCAGCTTACCAAAGTCATGAGTTCGGGAATCAAGAAGATCCATGGAGTAACACCGGTCATTGTTGATCGTACAACTCCGTCAGCAGTGGTGGCGAAGTCAAAGCAGATGGGGACGGATATTTATGCGAACCTTGTAGCTGCTCATAATCTTTATCCAAACAGAAAAAAGATTGTTATTGATTTTGGAACGGCACTTACAGCAAGCTGTGTTGCAGAAACTGGGGAAACCTTGGGGGTAATTATTGCTCCGGGAATTGTAACCTCTTTAAATTCTCTGATCCATCAGACGGCTCAGCTTCCGGATATTGAACTTAAAAGACCTAAATCAGTATTGGGATTAGACACGGTAACCTGCATGCAAAGCGGAATGGTATACGGTTTCCTGGGAATGGTAGAAGGTTTTATCAACCGGATCAATGATGAGGTGAACGATGATTGCTTTGTCGTGGCAACAGGAGGTGTTTCTCATGTGTATAAGCCTTTAACGGATAAAATTCATGTAATGGATAGACTTCATACTCTGAAAGGGCTTTATTTCCTTGGAAAAGATCTCTAGATCATCCAAACCTTTTGGGTTAAACTTCAGCTGTATTACCCAATTTAACCATGAATAAAATGAAAGAATTAAAAGAATTTCCAAGAATTGAAACCGAAAGACTGATCCTTTCCCAATTGAAAGAGAAGGATATTCCTTTTATTGTTGAATTTCTTAAACACAGGATTTATTCGGATCTTACTTCTAACATTCCTTATCCTTACACGGAAAATGATGGTAAGATGTGGGTGAAAATGTCCAGAGAAGCTTTTGAAGAAAAAACTGGCTTTACGTTTGGAATCCGAAATAAAGAAGAGCAGCTTATCGGAGCCATTGGTCTTCATGATAGGGATGATGATATGGCAGAACTAGGGTATTGGATAGGAATTCCTTACTGGAATAAAGGATATGTTACTGAAGCAGCAAGAGCCATTGTAAAATTCGGATTTAAAGACTTAGGTTTTAATAAAATTTATGCTACTCATTTGCTTCACAATCCTGCTTCCGGAAAAATTATGGAGAAAATAGGAATGGAGCAGGAGGCAATTTTGAAACAGCATGCCAAGAAAGATGAAGAATATTTTGACCTTGCAATGTATTCTATCTTTAAAGATTAATTGGGATCATTCTTTATAAAATAAAAATCAGAGAACATTCAATATTCTCTGATTTTTTATGTTTGTCAAAAAGGCTCTTAAAGAAAAATCTACCTTTTGCTTTTAAAAAAGTCTTTAACAATAGAAGAACATTCGTTTTCCATAATACCTGTGATAATCTCTGTTTTTGGATGTAGGGTAAGATGTTTGTTAATAAAACCTCTTTGTTCATCCCTGGCTCCAATTACTACTTTGGATACCTGAGACCAAGATAAGGCTCCTGAACACATCACACATGGTTCCATCGTAACGTAGAGCGTACAGTCCTTTAAATATTTACCTCCTAAAAAGTTAGCTGCAGAGGTTATAGCCTGCATTTCTGCATGGGCTGTAACATCGTTTAATGTTTCGGTGAGATTATGGGCTCTTGCAATGATACGATTATTGGAAACTACAACACATCCGATAGGGACTTCATCCTGTTCCAAAGCGGCTTCTGCTTCCTGCAGAGCCATTTTCATATAATATTCGTCTGTAAACATCTAATCTGTCATCGTTAAAGTTAAAGGAATTCTGAAACGGAATCTTGCCGGATCACCTTTGACAAGGGCGGGAGAAAATTTTTCAGAAATAGAGTAGAGAGCAATTTCAGCTTGCCTGTTGAAAGTGAAATTATCACCCTGTGCATGAACATTGCTGATGCTTCCATCTTTTTCCACAATAAAGGCAACATCTGTTTTTACTGTTTTTAATTCAGAATGAACGCCGTCTACATACAGCAGATCTGCAACTTCCTGTCTCAGAGTATTGATTCCTCCGGGATAATCAGCAGTCTTTTCTGTCTGGGTAGCTTTATCACTAAGATCTCTGGAGTTTCCTTCATTTGATTTTAAAGTCTGAAGATCCTCAATATTCCTTACTCTCAGAAGTGCTCCGATTAAGGCTGTGTTTTCAATACTGTCCATCTTTTTCATGAAAAAGAGAAAATCTCCTTTAATTGCATCCTTTTTGAGGATATTGGATTCAGCATCGAACTTCTTCTTGAATTCATTATTCAGCATCCCTCTGTGCTGATTGTAATAGTTTTTTACCAATCGGAATTCTTCTTTCTGCTGTGATAAGCAAAATGAAGAAATAGTACAAAATATGCAAATGAATAAAGTTCTCAATAGAGGATGTTTATGTAAATATAATTAAAAAATATGAGATCTATTAGCTTTCAAAATATCGGTTTAATGATTCCTGAAGATGGTTGCGGATGTCATCAACTAAACATTTCGGTTCTAAGACAGTTACTTCTTTTCCATATGATAAAATCTCCTGCATAAAGTCATAAGTAGGGTGAAGGAAAAACTCAAAATAAATCTCTTCCGGCGTTTCTTTGGTCTCTTTCTGTGACTGATGAAGCGGAAAACTTCTGATGTATTCTCCCTGATGACGGCTGCATTTTAATGTGATTTTTTCAGGCTTTTGCTCTGTAAGATTCATCACTCCAAAGGCATTTTTAAAGTGCTCTCTGAAATTGTATTTATATTTTTCTCTGAACTGGTTCTTTGTCACATCCAGATAATTGATTCTGTCTAATCCAAATGATTTTAAAGCTTTGTCTTTGGTATCGATCGCGATGAGGTACCATCTGTCTTTAGACTCTTTTAAAGCTAAAGGGTGAACCTTTCTGGAGGTCATTAATTTGTTTTTATAATTGTAATGTTCAAAAGTTACTACCCTTTTGTTGCGGATGGCAAAGAACAGATCATAAAAATGCTCAATGCCGGTTGGCTTGCGGCTTTCAAAGAAGATAAAATCTGAAAAATCCGGATGAAGATTCAGGGCGTTGCTTACCTGGAAAGATTCCAGCAGTTTTTGGTTGTATTCATCTACTTCCATGATCGGGCGACTCTCTATATAATATCGGTTGTCTCCTTTTTTCTTGTTGTGAATAGAAAGGTTGAAAAGATCGGAGATCTCACGGATATCTCTCTGCAAGGTACGGATAGAGTAGCTTTTGATCCCCGCATCCTGGAATTCAAAAGAATTTAAAAGATAGTCCTCCAGCTGAGAATAGGTTGCCGGAGAACTTTCTAATCTTTTAATGATTAACGCATATCTTGTCAGATAAAAATCTTTCTTCATGGTAAAATTTTGTACCACAAATATATGAGCTTAATGCGACAAAACGTGTCGTGTTTTATTTTATTGTGAAGAAGGAATATTAAAAATTAATATCATTGTATATTCTGGCATTTAAATCGTTTTTACAGTTCATCTTCCCATTCCTCAGCATAGCCATGCTTTGTGTAAGTACAGTGTACTTCTCCTGTCTCAGTATCTACAATAACAAATTGAGGAATAGGTTCATAATATCCCTCAAGATAATAAGTTACTACAAAAATATTCCTTATAGTATCTTCATATTTTCCATAATTAATCCTTTTTTGTTCTTCATAACGAATCTGATCTTTTTCATCAATAGAAATATATTCTCTCTTGCGATCCTGTAAATATCGCTTAACGATTTCTAATGCTTTTTCTTTATCAATGCTCATTATTGTCAATTATTTTTAGCTTTCCTCTTTTAATCTTTTAAAGGCAGTATCTATCTTTTTTTCAATAAAAGTACTGAAGTTTACCTTTAAAGATTTAATATCTTTTTTATTATCATCAGTTATCGAGTAGTCTGCCAGATACACGGTTGGATTATTTCCTTCATCTAAATAAAAAAAATAAAATTGCTCACATCCATTGCTTTCTGCAAAGAGCCAAAAAGGACGTATTAGTGTATGATGTAACCCTGTTTCCCTGATTTCCTCCTGCATGATTTCATAGTGCCAGTCTGAAGAAATAGTTTCGAGATCAGCAGTATCCATTATAGGCAATGCTCCACATGATTCACCAGCTAAGAAAAGAAATTCAGAATAAGCCAATGGAAACTGTATATTGAACTTTTCTTCCACTTTTTTTATCTCATTTTCCGATACACCTCTTATTTTCCAGATTCCGATTTTAGGTGTTGCCTGGAGCTTCTTCAAATATTCTATAGTCATCATAATCTGTGCTATTTCCAAAACTCCTGTAAAAAGTTTTGCTCAATTTTTAGAGATTCTTCTTCAGTTATATGAAGGGTCTTCTTATAGCTTAAAACATGTTTTACCAATTCAGGGTTAAGCTTTATATGGGGATATTTTTTTATATATTCAATGATGTATTGTGGCCATAGCCATATTCCATCTGTATCGATCATATTATACGCGATAAAACTTTCATCATTATAATATTGTCCGTTCCAAATAAAGGATTTTTTGCATTTTTAACACATCCCATTAAAGGAACTGCCATAATTTCCCTTTGTAAATAGGGCAATACTTTATCTTTATTATTATCTATAGAAGCTGTGCTGGAAATTAATTCGTGAATGCCCTCTGAGACAGGGGTAATCGTCATGTTCTCTTATAAATCCAAAATATTTCATATTACTAAGATGATTAAAAATTATTTCCTATCAGATAAAAAATCTTTAGGGAAAATCTTATGCACAATTAATACTTGTTTTTTGTTGGAAGTTAAGAAAAATAATAAGCCACAGAAATACTGTGGCTTATAAAATATAAAAGATGGTGATTGGTTTGAAGCTTTATAAGATCACTTCAGAATCTTTGGCCCTGTTTTTAGTGGTCGCAGGCCAAATTTCCACTGTAATATATTTTCAGACATCGTTCTGGCTGCCCAACATTTTGTGAATGGTGAATTCAAAGGTGTTGGAAATGTTTAATGAGACTGTGTATGATAAGGATATCAAAGGTAATGGTGGACAGCATCAGAACTTGTCATGTTTTAAAGTTTTTATTTATAAGACATCTTCTTCAAGAATGTCTTCTTCAAAATCTTCCCTGAAGAAATTTTCAATGTCGTTGAGATAGTTTTCATAGTCTATCTCTGCATTTTCGATGTCACTCCATTCCACGGTGTAGAGGTCTTCATCGAAGAGTATATCTGTATTGTGATTAGGTGTTTCCATGTTTTGTGTTGTGATTGGGTGTTGTTTGTATTCTGAACATACTTTTGGCTGTTCAGCATAGGTGAATGATGAATTCAAAGGCGTTTTTAAGTTTTTGTTGATAGTTGTCTTGTGTCTTTTGATATTCCAAAGGTAGTGGGGCAAAGCGACAAAACTTGACGTGTTTAAAAAATGATTTTTAATTTTCGAAATATAATTTTCAGAGCTTATATTGGGAGATTATAAGGTTAAAAGCTTATATTTTATTTTTGATGAGTTTCTGAACGATCTGGTTCAGGGTTTCTCTGTTATCATCAATATAGCTTAATCCAGCCTGTATCAGATTTTCAATATTAGAGCGTCTTACATTATCCATTGCCGGAGAAGCATTTTTCAGTGATGGATTCAGACGGTAATAATTTTTCTGATTTCTCAGTCCTAATGTCTGAAACATTTGAGAAAGCTGATAATCCACAGTTTCTGCATTGGCAGACATTAAAATGTCAATGATTGGGTTTACCCAGCCTATTTTTCCTGCCTTTTCCAGTTTATTAAAAGAATACGGTCTCGCTTCAATTCCGGTTCCGATGGAGATAATGATCATATCATTTACTCCGGGATGATTGGCTTTCTGATGATTCTTTAAAACTTCCGCAAAAGGTATTTTTCGGGCTTCTGCATAAGCACATAAAGCGGGATTATTCGCAAACATGCCACCGTCAATCAGGCTGAAGATCTGACCGTACATTGATTTGATCTGTACAGGGCTGAAATAGGTAGGGGCTGCAGAAGTGGCTCTACAGACGTCTTTTACATAAAAATTATCTGTGCTGAGATGAGCTTCACATGAATTGAAAAGCTTAGCTCTTCTGTTTTCTATATCATAACTTGTTATTAAACATGGTTTTATTAATTCCTTTAATTCTAAATTTCCAAAAAAGTCATTGAGGTTTTTCTCAAGGGCTTCCTGAGAAATCCTTTCATTCAATAATCCAAATGGATTAATTAGCTTTTCCCAAAAGGAAACCTGGAAGATATCACCGCCCTTTTCAGCATACAGTTCCAATCCTTTTTGGATGGAATACTTTGCTTTACGGACTTCATCAGGACATAGAATAATAGAAGCAATCAGCCCTCCTGTACTGCTGCCTGCCACCAGATCAAAATAATCTCCAAGTTTGGCACCCGGCTTATCATAATACTGAAGCTGTTCTTCTATGTAACGCAGAATAATACAGGTGATAATTCCCCTTATTCCGCCTCCGTCCAAAGAAAGAATGGTTGTCTTTTTCATGTTATATTGTTAATTGTTTTTTTAAAGGACACATTGCAATATAATCTGGTGGAATCAATAGCTTTTAGTCAGAAAAAATGTTTGAATTCCATAGTCAGATCATGTTGCTTTTAGCGGTTCTTTGTAAAACAAAGGTAGGACGGAGAAGCGACAGAACTTGACGTGTTTTAATTAATTTCAAATAAAAAGGATTAAAAAACAACATAATTTTGTTGATCTCTCGGCATCTTCAAAAGCTTTCTCCAACTGGTTTTTACAGATCCTTTCTTCGATGGAATTGCCTTTTTTTCGAAGTGAGGAAGGTCCTTAAATGTTTTCCAGTTTCCGCCCCAATCCCAGCCGTGTTTGGCGAAAATTTTTACACATTCGTACCAATCTGCTACTTTGTCATTATCCCAGTCTTTTACTGTATCCCAACTGGCTGTTTTTCCGTCAATAATAAGGCATATATCAACAGCAAGACCATAGTTGTGAATACTCTGTCCCGCCTTGGCATTTGTTACCTTTTTACCGGAAGTAATTCTCCCGATGGCATATAGCTTTTCCTGCTCTTCAAAAGACCTTAATCCTTGTGTGATTCTTACCTTAGCTCTGCCTGTGAGTGCTTCATCACATTCCTTAATAATCAGCTTTACTTCATCTCTTACCAATGGGTGAAGTTTCTGAATTCTTTCTAATGTTACCTTATCCATAGTTTATACTGTTAGGAAACAAATATATAGTCGCAAAGCGACGAAACTTGACGTATTTGGATTGAATTTTAAAATTTATTAAGCGGGATTGAAGCAGATAATTGATAAAAAAATAATTTTTAGCTTTTAAAAACCAATTAGAAGTGGTAAATATGAATTGATAAAAAACACAATACTAAATGCATACGATTTTACCTTTCTTCCTTGCGATGATCGCAGCCATTGTACTATTGAATATGTGGGCTACCAAATTAAAAATTGCCTATCCGATCGTGTTGGTGGTATTTGGGCTTCTTGTTAGCTTTATACCTGGGTTACCAGTAGTAAAGATAAATCCTGACCTTATCTTTTTTATTTTTTTACCTCCTTTACTGTTTGAGGCCGCATGGTCTATTTCCTTTAAAGAAATGAGGCGATGGTGGCGCATTATTGGAAGTTTTGCCTTTCTGGTGGTCTTTTTTACTGCACTGGCGGTTGCTGTAACCGCTAATTATTTTATTCCTGGATTTACGATTGCCTTAGGGTTTCTATTGGGAGGAATAGTTTCTCCTCCTGATGCAGTAAGTACAGGAGCTGTGATGAAGTTTGTTAAAGTACCCACAACCACCTCTGCGATTCTGGAAGGTGAAAGTTTGCTTAATGATGCTTCATCACTTATTATTTTCCGTTTCGCCCTAATTGCTGTGGGGACCGGGCAGTTTGTATGGCAGGAAGCTTCGTTGGATTTTTTATGGATGGTCCTGGGTGGGGCTGGAATAGGCCTGTTGCTTGCCTGGATCTTTGTAAAGGCACATAAACACCTTCCTACTGATGCTTCATCGGATATTGCACTTACACTTATTGAACCTTATCTGATGTACTGGATCGCAGAACAGTTTCATTGCTCCGGTGTATTGGCAGTAGTATGTGGCGGATTATATATGTCGAATCAGCGAATGACTTTTCTAAATAGCACCAGCCGTATCAGAGGTTATAGTGTCTGGGAAAGTTTTGTATTTATTCTGAATGGAATTGTATTTCTGATCATTGGGCTGGAGCTTCCTGAGATTGTGGGGGGATTACGTTCAGAAGGAATTCCTCTGGGAACTGCTATTCAGTATGGGTTTCTGGTGACGGGTATTCTCATTGCTGCAAGGATTATCAGTGCATATGCTGCGATGATTGCAACAATAATTTTTCGGCCAGCTGTTGCCCCCAGAATTCCTTCTGTCAGAAGGCGCTTAATGATGCCCCTTTTACTGGGGTGGACTGGGATGAGGGGAGTTGTATCATTAGCTGCTGCATTAGCAATTCCTATTACGCTTGAGAATGGAAGCCCTTTTCCCAATCGAAATCTTATTCTGTTCATCACTTTTGTAGTTATTTTACTTACTCTTTTAGTGCAGGGGCTTACATTGCCTTATTTTATTAAGTACGGACATGTATTTGATGATTTTGTAGATGAAGAAAAAGAAGAAGATGTAAGGAAAGAGGTCAAGCAGAAGCTTAAACAGCATACTTATCATTTTCTTAAAACCAGGCATGAAAGCGAACTTAATAGCCATGCAGGGATAGAACGGATTTTGAAACATTGGGAAGAGAAAAATCAAACCAACAATACAGATTGGATGGATGAAAAAGTAAAGGCTGTTCTCTTTGAAATGTTGGAAAGTCAAAGAAAATTTCTTTCAGAGCTCAATAAAGATATTTCGATGAATGAAGAAATTATCCGTCATCAGCTATATCAGATCGATTTGGAAGAAGAGCGTTTAAGGATGATTTGATAAAGATGAGGTGAAGTTTTCAGGGTTATGAAATAAAATGTTTTTGGAAAACAAAATTAGTACGTTAATACGACAAAACATGTCGCATTAAAAAATAATATTCATTTGTTTTTCAATGTGTTAAATGTGATGTTAATTCCTGATTAAAAAGTGATTTTATTCTTGAAAAATAATAATTTTGTATAGATAATTCACGATCATCATGTATGCGCTGGTAGATTGCAATAACTTTTTTGTTTCCTGTGAAAGGACTCTGGATCCTGACCTTGAAGGCAAGCCCGTTGTGGTTCTTTCCAACAACGATGGCTGTGTGGTGTCCCGAAGCAAGGAAGCGAAAGATCTGGGAATTCCTATGGCAGCACCTGCATTTAAATACAAAGATCTTTTTAAACAGTATGATGTAAAAAGTTTTTCTGCCAAATTTGAGCTGTATAATTACAAAAGTCAGCAGGTAATCAATATTGCCCGTTCTTATGTTCTGGATTATGAAATCTATAGTATAGATGAACTCTTTCTTGATCTTACAGGCTTTAAATATATTGATATCCACGAATATTGTTCTAAAATCAAAACTGAAATTCAGGAGAAAGAAAATATTCCTGTAAGCATAGGAATTGCGCCCAGTAAAACCTTATGTAAAGTAGCCAATAGAATTGTAAAGGATTTTCCGGAGCAGTTTAATGGGGTTTATATTATGGATACTCCTGAAAAAATAGAAAAAGCACTGAAATGGCTGAATATAGGTGATGTTTGGGGGATAGGAAGAAAGTTGGCTGCCAAAATGAATGACAGTGGTGTTTATAAAGCCTGGGATCTTCTTCAGAAACCCGAAATGTGGGTTCGGAAGATGATGGGAATTCATGGAGTAAGAATGATTCATGAACTAAGAGGAATCCGTCAGCTGGAACTGGATGCTCCATCACCAAAGAAATCCATTGCGGTTACCCGAAGTTTTATGGAAATGCTTACCGATAAAGAAGCAGTCCGGGAGCGGGTAGAAACCTTTGGAATGTATTGTTCGGAAAGATTACGCCGGCAGAATACCTGCTGCAAAATGATAACGGTCTTTGTACAGACCAACCGGTTCAGGAAAGATCTTCCTGAATATAAAAATGCCATGACTCAAATTCTGCCCAACCCAACCAATTCATCCATATTGATAGGACGAGTTGTCAATGAACTTTTTGAAGCCATTTACAGGGATGGGTTTCATTACAAGAGGGCAGGAGTGATGGTAAATGATTTTGTTCCAGAAGATCAAAGACAGATCAGCCTTTTTGAAGAAGATATACAGAATCAGCATCTTCCTGTGATGAAGGCAATGGATGCCATGAACCGGAAATATGGAAAAGATAAAGTCCGGCTAGGAAGCATGAGTGGTGAGAATACTTTTGGCCGTGCCCAGTTATCTCCTGAATATGAGGCTTTCCTGAAAAAAAATACACTGCCAGAAGCGAATTTTAGATTTCATTAAGCATACTTTTTTAGATGTTTTATTTTTGTTATATGAAAAATAAAACCGTTGAGATCAATAATCTGCTATACAAAATATCCCGAGAAGATTTTTCTGGATATGAAATTGTTGATTATTGGGATGCTGATACTACAGCTATAGGATTACAAAAAGAAAATATACTAATATATGTTTCATCATTTAATTTTCCAAAAACCAACAATTACGATCTTATTATTGAAGATCTTAAAACTGGTAAAATATTGAAATCCGAAACGATAGAAACATATGCAGAATTTATTAATGGAGTTCAGGTATTTTTGAAATAATATTAAACATTACTTTCTCTCATACTTCCAATTTCTCCCTTTTCCTTCTCCAATCCATTCTAAAGCCTGTTCCATTCTTTTATTCCGGGTTGCTTCTGTTTTCGCATCTACAATCCATGTGATGTATTCTTTTCTGAATGATGGTGAGGCTTTTTCAAAAACGTCCCATGCTTTTGGTTGAGCTTTTAATGCAGATTGAAAATAATCAGGAATTTCTATTTCTGTTTTGGAAGGCGCTGCTTTCTTCAGGGTAACTCCCATATCCGTAAGTTCCATTGCTTCTTTGATGGCTTTTTTCAGCTGAGATTTTGAAGGAAGATCTTCAGTTCTTGTAATTTTACCGAGGCTGAACATAGCGTTTTTTTCAATATTCTGTGTAATTTCCTGCATGGTTTTCATTTCCTTCTCCAGCCAGAACCCGAAAGTACAGTGTTGTTTGAAGGAAGCCTTAGCACAGAGATTTTTCCCTTTGTATATAAAATGTGGAAAACTCCACTTCATGGTTTCTTCTGCATCAGGGCAGCATTCATGAACGGTTTCGCGGATATAATTCAGAATCGGCTTTGCAAAATCCTGAGACTGTTCAATATAGGAGTCTATTTTTGGGCTGTATTTTTCCATGTTTTTATTGAAATAACTGTACGGTTTCATTAACGAGGAATTTCACCTGATCTGGTCTCCCTCTGTCATTTTTAGGATTATTGGAATAGCTTCCGGTTTTTACAATGACCATATTATGTTCCGGAACCATAATGATATATTGACCTTGAAGTCCCAGAAAATAATAATGTTTGATCGGGTTGTCATGATTAATCCAGAGTCCCATTCCGTAAATGTTTTCAGACTTTTCTGTCGGAGTTCTCATTTGCTCAATAAAATCTACATTAAGAATCTGCTTATCCCCAAATTTACCATCATTCAGAAACAGCTGTCCAAGCTTGGCAAAGTCCCTTGCATTAGAATGGATACAGCAATAGGTCTTTTCTATTCCGTGATCGTCTGTGCTCCATTTCGCATCCTGTTCCATTCCCAAAGGAATCCAGAATTTTTCAGAGAGATAACTTGCTAGCGGCTTCTTCAATGCTTTTTTCAGGGCAAAACCAAGAAGCTGTGTAGCTCCGCTTTGATATTCGAATCTGACTCCCGGGTTTTCTTTAAATTTCCTTGAGAACACAGCTTTTACTAAGCTTTTTCCATAATAGGCTCTGGCATTGGGAAGAAACGGATTGTTGTAATTTTCATCCCAGTCGAGACCAGATTCCATTTGAGCCAGATTTTTAAGCGTTACTTCATTTCCGAAAGTTTTTTCTTTAAATTCAGCATAAAAATCTGAAAGTTTTTCATCAATATTGCTGATAATCCCTTCCTCGAGAGCCTTTCCCAAAAGCATAACAGTAACCGCTTTTGCCATAGAGAAAGAATTGGTCTGTGAAAGCTGATTGTATCCGTCCCAATATTGTTCATGAAGGATTTTACCATTCCTGATCACTACAAAAGCGGCTGTTTTAGAATGTTTTAAATCATCAACTAAAACTTTAGGTAGCTCTTTGGTGTTGTATTCAGGGTCTTCTTCCCATTGTATGGGAGATTCTGTAGCAATAGGATTGCTGGGGAATAGATTTCCATCATCAATATAGGCACTTGATTTTCCTTTAAGATACGTTTTGGAAATCCCACTGAATAAATAATCATATCCCAAAAAGTAAGCTGCTGCAGCTCCGGCTACAGCTCCTCCTATCATGTACTTTAGTATTCTCATTTTTTAGTGAATCGGTCTTTAACAAATTTAGAATAATTTGGATGAAAAATTGAAAATGAATCATCAAATACATTATTTTTGTTTAATTGATGAAAAATATGACCAGAAAACTTATTGTATTGATGTGCTTCCTGCTGTCAGTAGTGGGAATTGCTCAGACTTATAAAACGATAGATACCGCAGACTACCTTCAGCGGAAAGATTTTCTAAGAAATTTTACAGCCGGTAATGAAGCTTTGATCAAAGGGCTGAAGTCTCAGTATTCCGGAAGGACAGGTTCGGAAATGTCTAAGATCTATAAAGAATTCGGGACCGATTTTGAAAATCAGGTAAAAAATAAAGACTTTGTTTTTAAATCTGAATTCGATGCTGTAATTAAATCCCTGGTACAGCGTCTCAGAAAAAATAATCCTAAAGTTCCCCAGGATCTTAAAATTCTGATTGCAAGAGATAATACTCCAAATGCTTACTGTCTTGCAGACGGCACTTTTGTCATCAATATGGGGCTGTATAACTGGATGGATAATGAAGCTCAGGTTGCCGGGGTAATTTCCCATGAATTAGGGCATAAAATAGAAGACCATACTTTAAAATCTGTCCTGAATATTGTGGAACAGAATAAATTGGATAAATCTACGGTACAGAGTATTAAAGAAACTACAGATCGCAGAAGCCAGGGACGCAATGAAAAAGCGTTTGACATTCTTAAAAACAGGATTTATAAAAAAAGCGTTGAAAAAAGAAATCTGGAGATTCAGGCAGATTCTCTGGGATATGTTATTTTTAAAAACAGTGATTTTAAGAAAAATGAATTTATAAACGGTCTTCAGAAACTTCAGACATTTGATACGGTTTCGCCAAGAGAGCTTAAGATTGAGACCTACAAAAAGCTTTATGATCTTCCAAAACAGGCTTTTAAAGATAAATGGATGAAAAAAGAAGACTTTTCACTTTACAATTATAATTTTTATAAAGAAAAACTGAACAAGGATTCTTTGGCATCACACCCTGAAATGGTTAAAAGGCTGGAAAAGCTTAAAAAAACTTTTCCGGAGCTGAATACCCCTGTAGAGGCAGAAAAGCCTTCAGAAGCTTATCTGATGCTTAAAAAAACAGCAAGGATGGAGATTCTTCCGAATTTTTTCCACTCTGAAGATTATGGACTGGGGATTTATACAGCCATGCAGTTTTTGCAGGATGGGGAAGAAGAAAAATATTATAAAGGATGGTTGGGAAAATGTTTTACCAAAATTTACAAAGCCCGGAAAAATTATAATCTGAACCGTTATCTGGATAGGGTAGAACCCAAAAATCAAAGCGAAAGTTATCAGCAGTTCCTGAATTTTATGTGGAACTTAAGTCTGGATGAGATTAAAAATATTTCAGAGTATTATCAGTCTGTTGAAACGGTTGCAAAAACAAAATAACGTTGGAATTTTATATCTCACTGATTTACAGGTGGATAGATTTTATCCTTGTCAAGGATAATGTTTTTACATAAAACCTGGGTGATTTCTTTGCCTTGTTTTAAAAATTAGGAAACCTATCTCAAAAAATGAGATAGGTTTCTTTTATTGTAAGTAAGATTACTGTAGCAAAAGGATGCTTACTATTTCATGTAGATTAATAGTTCAGCTTTTCCAAACGGATCTTATTGTATTTATCTTTCTTATTATATTCACGAAGAAGGATATACCCTTCCTTGGCGACGTATGGAGTGACTTCATAGTTGTCCTTTTCAGAAATTGGAATAATCTCCTGCTTGAATTTTCCATCAATAACTGTATTGATGAAAAGATTCCATTTTTTTTGTCTGGTTACTTCATCTTTTTGGTAATCACGGTAAAAGAAAACTACGTCTTTACCACCATTGAGATATTGTGAAAACAGATAGTCGCTATTCACAACCCATTTTGTTTTTTCTTTTTCCAGGACTTTAAGGTCTTTGATTTTAAAATCTTTATCTGTATACAGGTATACGAGATCTGTTGTTTTTGGAGCATTATACTGGCCTGCAGGTTTATATTTTTCAGAAAGGATACCTACACTGCCGTCACTCATGAAATATAAATCTTTTGTCAGGAGGTAATATCCGCTTTCTACAAAGCCGTGTCCGTCAATTTTAGGTAAATAGGGAACAAAATCCGGTTTATAATCAAGGGTTTTTGTATTCACGCTGAAATCTGATTTATTGATCATCAATCTGGCGAAGCCAATGTCATAATCGTTGGATGCATAGTTTCTTCCTGTCAGTACGATTTTATCATCGAAAGTTTTATCATTATCAATACCGCTGTAGTTGGCGATAAAAGTATCAATATATTCGATGGTTTTATCAGTAATTCCTGTGATAGGATTATTGGCCACCTGTTTTCCTGTTTTCATATCAAGGACAAGAAGACTGAATGTTTTTTTATCATCATCTACCTTTTTCAGGATAGAATAGATATAGTTTTCATCTTTTTCCAGAGGAGTTAAAGTAGAATATACTTTCTTGGTGCCGTCTGTGTTGTATCGATACCGCCATACTTCTTTTTTATTTTCATCAAATTTCATCAGGCTGTTACTGTTAACATATTTCCCGTAATCTTTATATTCTACAGCAAAATAACCGCCCTCTTTCGTTTCTCCTACTGCGGAAATATAATTGTAACCCTTTTCTTTTTTCTCACTACGGTTGTCTTTCCTTTGTTCTTTCCAGCTTGTAGGCTCATTGATCTCTTTGAAGCTTCCATCTTCGAGATAGTCATAATATACTTTTCTGGCAATGGTATTGGTCTTTGGATTAATAACCATAGAAACTGGTGTGAAAACTTCTCTGCTTTTTACCAGAGAATAATCCATCATGGATGGTTTTAAGATGATTTGTCCCTTAAAGTCAACATATCCCATATAGGATGCTGCGGTAATGTCACCTTCAAACTCTTTATTGGCAACAGGGTTGAGGTTCTTATCTAGAATAACGTATTCGAATTTCTTGGTTTTGTCTCCGGATTTCCCATAAGAATAAATAGATACATAGCCGTAAAGATTATCCTTATCGTCAAATAGTGCATTCATTCCGACATGGTCTCCTGCTGCTAATGTTGTTAAATCCTGGGTTTGAGAAAAGGCAAATGTCTGGATCAGTCCAAACATCAATAAAGTGAGTTTTTTCATGGTCGAATTTTGGACTAAAATAATAAATTATAGAATACGTTGAAGAAAAATAAAAAGCCCTGAAACCAGAGCTTTTATTTGAAAAATTACTTATTGTATTGGTAACTATAAATATGAGTATTGGTTCCGGATGAGCCTCCTGTATACGTCATAGCACTTTGAGTAGGATAAGCTGCATTATTCAGAGTATGATTTGCAGTGGTTTTTCTTGTACTAACTATAGTTCCTGTAGAATTTTCACTTCTGCTTACTAAATTATTATAAGCCAGTTCGCCATCATTTAGATAAAACAAATCAATTTTTACATAGCCCTTTACATTTTTCATTGGATGATTGGCATTATCATAGGTGTTCGTAACATTATGGGTGGTTCCATTATAAGTATGGCTTGTGGAAGCTACATTACCATTATTGGTCAGATAGGCATCCACTTCTGCAAATTGAAGATCAGAATATACTCCTGTTGCCGGATTATAAGTAGAGCCTTTATACTCATTAAATTTAACGTGAGTATTGGTGATGTATTGATAGTTTTTTGTGTAAACCAATATTCCGTAATCTGTTCGGGTTATTTTTTCAGCAGTTAATTTTCCGTTAGAATACGTAAACTCTCTTACTTGTCTTATTATCCCTCCTTCAAGTTCTTCAGTTTTTACAATATCATCGCCATTATAATAATAGCGTGTAGTTTGATTATCAGTTGCACTAACAGATTCTGTGATCTTATCACCATTATATTTGAATTCAAGGGTATAGACTTGCCCGTCTTGTGTAGTTTCGGTAACTTTTTTTAAAAGATAAGGAGTGTTATTATTGTTGTTGTTGTTGTTATTATCTTGAGTATCGCCATTAGATGAGCTGCAGCTTACAATCATTGCTATTGCCAGCGATGAAATAATTAATTTTTTCATGATTATTATTTTAATGTTTAAAGTCCGGCTAAAATAATAATTTATTTAAATATGTTCAGTACTACTTTTGGAAATAAAAAAAGCCCTGATTTTTCAGGGCTTTTAGACTATATTTTAGAAAGTAGATTTCTGAAGTTGGTCTTCTCATCAATGATTCTTCTCAATTCTGAAACCGGAACTCTTTCCTGCTGCATCGTATCTCTGTCTCTTATGGTTACGGTATGATCTGTTAATGAATCATGGTCTACCGTAATACAGTAAGGAGTACCAATGGCATCCTGTCTTCTGTAACGTTTTCCGATCGCGTCTTTTTCTTCATAGAATAAGTTGAAATCATATTTCAGATCGTTAAAAATCTTCTCCGCATACTCTGCTAAACCATCTTTCTTCATCAATGGAAGAATAGCAGCTTTAATTGGTGCTAAAGCAGGAGGTAAAGATAAAACAGTTCTTTCTGAACCGTCTTCCAATACTTCGTCTTTTAAACAATGTGAGAAGATAGAAAGGAATAGTCTGTCTAAACCTACGGAAGTTTCCACTACATAAGGAACATAGTTCTCATTTCTTTCAGGATCGAAGAACTGAAGTTTTCTTCCTGAGAATTTTTCGTGTGCCTTAAGGTCAAAATCTGTTCTGGAGTGAATTCCTTCCAATTCTTTGAAACCAAATGGGAAGTTGAATTCAATATCAGCCGCAGCATTCGCATAGTGCGCTAGTTTTTCATGATCATGGAATCTGTAATTATCATTCCCTAATCCTAAAGCTAAGTGCCAGTTCAGACGTTTTTGTTTCCACTGTTCGTAGAATTCAAGTTCTGTACCCGGAGCTACAAAGAACTGCATTTCCATCTGTTCGAATTCACGCATTCTGAAGATAAACTGTCTTGCAACAATCTCATTTCTGAACGCTTTACCAATCTGTGCAATACCGAATGGAAGCCTATGGCGTGAAGTTTTTTGTACATTTAAAAAGTTAACAAAGATACCCTGAGCCGTTTCCGGTCTTAAATAAAGATCCATAGCACTGTCTGCAGAAGCTCCAAGCTTAGTTCCAAACATTAAGTTGAACTGTCTTACTTCTGTCCAGTTTTTAGAACCGGTGTCAGGATCAGCAATTTCAAGCTCTTCAATCAAAGCTTTTACATCAGCAAGGTCTTCATTTTCCAGAGATTTTGCCAATCTTGAAAGAATAGCCTCTCTTTTTGCTCTGTACTCCAAAATTTTTGGATTGGTAGCCTCAAACTGAGCCTTATCAAAAGCATCTCCGAATCTTTTCGCTGCTTTTTCAATTTCTTTTTTCTCTTTATCTTCAATTTTAGCGCAATAATCTTCCACCAAAACGTCTGCTCTGAAACGTTTTTTAGAGTCCTTATTATCAATCAATGGATCGTTGAAAGCATCTACGTGGCCTGATGCCTTCCATGTCGTTGGGTGCATAAGGATCGCCGAATCAATACCTACAATATTTTCGTTAAGCTGTACCATAGCTTTCCACCAGTATTGTTTGATATTATTTTTAAGTTCAGCTCCGTTCTGTCCATAGTCATAAACAGCGGATAAACCGTCATAGATCTCACTTGAAGGGAAAATAAACCCATATTCTTTAGCGTGAGAAATTACTTTCTTGAAAACATCTTCTTGCTTTGCCATAATTTTTATGTCTGATGTGCAAAAATAATGTTTTTTATTGGGAAAATATTAATACCTGTAAGATCCTACATTGGATATGGTCATTAAAAAGCATCCTCCTGCACCAATGATAAATAAAATACCGGCAAAAATCAGCAATAATATTTTGGCTATTTTATATTTTTTAAAGGGTACAAAAATAATTGTAGCGATTGCTATAATGACAGAAATTACAGTCAATTTTACAAAAAAGCCAAAATAATCTGTCATCGTTTTTTTAATTAAGGTTATACCTGATACTAATATAAAAAAATTATTCGAAGTATAGTGATTATATATAATGAGCCGGGAACCTGCTTTCGCTACTCGCTTTTTCTCAGTTTCGGGGGGGGGGGGGGGGGGGGGGGGGGGGGGGGGGGTGGGGGGGGGGGGGGGGGGGTGGGGGGGGGGGGGGGGGGGGGGGGGGGGGGGCGGTTGGGTGGGGGT
>NZ_JANUEH010000009.1:0-231419 GCF_024810195.1 Chryseobacterium sp. BIGb0232 | reverse complement strand
GATGGGTACAATTCCCAAACATGGGCATCAAATACATAGTTTGCATACCATAAACAGTTCTTCTGAACTCCGTTTTCAAGCAATCCGAATTCTCTGGATTCCTGATGAATCAGGTTGGATACATTCCTGTGTTCAACCATTACTCCTTTTGGAAGTCCGGTGGTTCCACTGGTGAAAATAACATAAGCTAAATTATTGGGTTGAGTACTGGTAACAGGATTATTAATGGATTCTGTTTCAAGTGCTGCTTTAAAAGTAATTTCGTCTAATGAAATTATATCTACTGCTTGAGTTTTTAGCTTTTCAATGGTACTTTCCTGACCTAAAATCAATCTTGCTCCGGTGTCCTGAAGAATATGTTCTATTCTATCTGCTGGATAAGAAGGATCCATAGGAACATAGGCTGCTCCGGATTTTAATACTGCTAAAATAGCGATCAGCATATTCTCGGAACGGTCTAAACATAATGGAACGAGTTCGTCTGGCTGAAGGTTATAAGCAGCTATTAAATGGTTGGCTAAACGGTTGGATCTTTCGTTCAGTTCTTTATAAGAAAGCTTGACATCTTTATATACTAAAGCTGTATGATCAGGCGTTATTTCAACCTGATTTTCAAACAGCTCATGAATTGTTTTGTCTGATGGATATGCATTCTCTGTAGCATTCCATTCTTTTACAATCTTTTTATTTTCTTCCGGAGATACAAGGGTAAGATTACCCAGCCTGATATTTTCCAGATTGATAACTTTATCAGCACCAAACACCTGATCGAGAAGGTATACATAAGAATTGATCATGCTAGTGATCGTTTCTTTGGAGAAGATGGTTTTTGCATAATTGAAGAAGCCTTTTATGGTTTCCTCTCCATCATCAATCATCGCTGTCAGGTCAAATTTAGCTACCTGATAGTCTGTCTGTCCCTCAAAAGGATGGAATAATTCTTCTCTGTTATCAGAATTTCCTCCAGAGCTCTGCAGTCCGAACATCACCTGGAAAACAGGATGACGGGACATATCTTTTTCCACTCCCAGCTCTTCTACAAGCTTTTCAAACGGAAGATCCTGATGAGACTGTGCTTCTATAACGGAGGTCGATACCTGAATAATAAAATCTTTAAGACTCTGTTCCGGATCTATTTTTTCTCTTAAAGCAAAGGTATTCACAAAGAATCCGATAATATCTTCAAGTCCTTCATGATGACGGTTCGCAATAGGGCTACCTACCAGAATATCATCCTGACCGGAATACGCTGACAGCATCAGGTAATATCCGCTCAGCATTACACTGTAGAGACTTATTCCCAGTTCTTTAGAGGTATTTCTAAGGTTTGCAGCTACTTTAGGGTCGATAATAAAATCAATGGTATCTCCTTCGTAAGAAACCTGAGCAGGTCTTTTATAATCTGTTGGAAGGTTCAGAGTCTGGAAATCATCCAGCTTTCTTTTCCAATATCCAACCTGGTTATCAAGGCGTTCTCCTGAAAGATAGCTTCTCTGCCATAAAGCAAAGTCTTTGTACTGAATTTTTAATTCCGGAAGTTCATAATGCTGACTATTAACCAAAGCATCATAAACTGTTTGCAGCTCTCTCAGGAATATATCGGTAGACCATCCGTCAAATGCAATATGATGAATGACAACGGTGAGATAATGATCACTTTCTAATCTGAAAAGATTGATGGCTATAGGATATTCTTCATCCAGACGGAAAATCTTAGCTGAAGCAATGTTTATTGCCTCATTCAGTTCTTCTCTTGCATAAACGTGGCGGGTATGAATCTCAGGAGCTTTATCCATTACAATCTGATACCCTTTTCCTTCGTCTGTAGAACGGATAATACTTCGTAGCACTTCATGACGCATTACAATCGTCTCAAGCGCTTTGCATAGCTTCGGAATATTGACTTTTGCATCAAGACGGACAGCCATAGGAATATTGTACGCATTGCTTCCGCCTTCGTAGTTTTCAATAAACCACAGCCTTTCCTGAGCAAATGAAAGTCGCTGTTCTTCTGGTGAGGAGACTTTTACAGGAGCTATAACATCCTGTTCGTTAATATTTTCACCTGCTAAAGCTTCAGAAAGAGAAGCAACTGTTTTGTGAGCAAATACAACGGTTACACTTACTCTTATATCCAGCACTCTTTTGATATTACTGATCAGCTTGATGGCCATGATACTGTTTCCTCCAAGGCGGAAGAAATCATCATAGATACCAATATCTGAAGTATTTAATCCCAGAACATCTCCATAGATCTGACATAGTTTTTCCTGCAGTTCATTTTCCGGAGCTGTATAGGTTTTTTCGCCTGTGAAATCCGGTTCCGGAAGAGCTCTTCTGTCTAATTTACCGTTGATGGTTACCGGAAGTGATGTTAAATGTACAAAAGCGGCAGGAATCATATATTCAGGCAGAGCCTCAGACAGGAATGCAGTAAACTGATCCGGGTCTATAGCCGTTTCTGAAACATAATAGCCTACCAGGTATTTCATTCCTGTATTATTTTCTCTGGCCAATACTACGGACTGTTTTACACCGGAATATTGCAATAAAGTATTTTCTATTTCGCCAAGCTCTATTCTATAACCACGGATCTTCACCTGGAAGTCATTTCTTCCGATATATTCCAGCTCTCCGTTGACATGGTAGCGTACCAAATCTCCTGTTTTGTAAAGGATACCATTTTTACCTTTTCCTTTTTGTTCTAAGGTCTGGAAAGGATTGCTGATGAAACGTTCTGCTGTAAGCTCCGGTCTGTTCAGGTATCCTCTGGTCATTCCTTCTCCGCCAATATAAAGCTCTCCGATAGCTCCTGCAGGTACCGGACGAAGATGATTATTCAATACATATACTGTAGTATTGTTCAGTGGTCGCCCAATGTTGGTATTCTTTCCTTCCGGGTTGACAATGGAGGTGATGGTCACTTCTGTAGGCCCATAGGAATTTACCAGCCTAAAGTCTCTTCCACTTAATTTTTTAAACAAATCTGCCGGCATTGCTTCTCCTCCGGAAATCAGTGTACGCAGGTTCTTAACCTGAGTAAAATCTATGCTCTGTAATACCGTTGGCGTAAGATGTATATAAGAAACATTATGATTATTAAGGGTTTCTATAAACGTTTCTTCGTTGAGTATCTTTTGGTTTTTAATAAATAATAAGCTGCTTCCTTTCAATATTGCAAGCAACATCTGTTGGATGGATGCATCAAATATGTAATTGGCAAACTGAAGGATCACTTCTGTATTTCCTAACTGATAGCGGACAAACAGGTCCTCAATCAGGTTGATCACTCCTTTGTGCTCTACCATTACCCCTTTTGGAAGCCCTGTGGTACCACTGGTATAGATGAGATAGGCAAGGTCATTTGATGTAACCTGAGTGACAGGATTTTCAGCCTTTGAATTTTCAACTTTTTCAAGTATTTCTTTGCTATCAAGCAGAATTGTTTCTGCCGTTTGGGACATGCCCTGCTTTTCTTCTACCTCTTCCTGAGTAAGAATAATTTTTGCTCCGGTATCCTGCAGAATATGTTCAATTCTGTCAATCGGATAAGTTGGATCCATCGGAACATAAGCTGCTCCGGCTTTTAAAACAGCGAGAATAGCGATCAGCATATGCTCTGAACGTTCAATACATAGCGGAACCAGATCATCAGGCTGAAGACCGTAATTTTCAATAAGATAATGAGCCAGACGGTTTGCTCTTTGATTCAGCTCCTGATAGGAAAGCTGTATATCCTCAAATATCAAAGCAATATTATCCGGAGTTTTTTCCACCTGCTCTTCAAACAGCTTATGAATGGTATATTGCTCAGGATAAGCTATTTCTGTAGCATTCCAGTCTATTGTTATCTTCTGATATTGCTCTGAAGTAAGATAGAACAGGTCTTCCGATTTAATATCTGAAGTTTTTAAGAGCTGCTCAAGGACTGTTTCCATTCCCTGAAGCAATTGCTGCATCGTTTCATTTTCAAATAAGAAACTGTCATATTTGATCTTTAACAGTACCTCATCTTCATTTTCATAAGCAACAATTCCTAGTGGATAATCCAGACGTTCTACGGATTCTTTCAATACAAATCCTAATGTTCCCAGCTCGTTATCTTCCTCTCCGTTAGGTACCGGATAGTTTTCATACACAAATAAACTGCTGAAAATTCTTCGTCCATCGTGTTGAAGGCTTGCCAGGTTAACGCTGCTGTGTGTATTCAACTCACTGATTCTGCGCTGAATTTCTGTTATAATATCTACTGCTTTACCATCTTCGTGGTTCACAATCAATGGTAATGTATTGATATAAAGTCCCACTGAAGATTCTATTCCATCTACCGGAATACTTCGCCCGGATACGGTTGTTCCTACAACGGTTGTTGCACTATTGCTATATAAGCTAAGCTGTCTATGCCATAAGAACTGAAGTACAGCATTGACTGTCAATCCATTATCAGATGTGAATTTTTTCAGTTTCTGATACTGCTCCCCTACAATCAGCATTTTTACTGCCTGATGATCTACAATATGTTTATATTCAGCGAGATCAATATGTTTCTGGGATTCTTTAACCAGGCAATTCAGATTTTCCTGATCTTCAAGAAGCCCCATATAGTTTTTCCAGAAGCTGCCGTTCCTGTTTTTATTTTCCTGAAGGAACTTCTGAGCTTCAGCATACGCTTTATCCGGATCGGGAGAAAGGGCTTTTCCTTTTATTAGTGCTAAGTATGCTTCATGAATCATGGTCAGGAATACAGGCATACTCCAGCCATCAAGTATAGCGTGGTGATTGCTGAAAAGGCAAGTATAACGTTGGTCTGCACGTTTGAACAGATAGACTCTGAACAGGCTTCCTTTAGACAGATCATATACTTCAAAACGGTCTTTTTGAGTCGTTTCTGTAATTAAAGATTCCTGATCCTCTTCGGTCATATCCTGAATATCCTGATAACGCCAGTCCAGTATTCCTTTTTTATCAATAACCTGTACAATCTCTTCGCTCCATTCAAATCTAAGTCTCAGTGTTGGAAGCTGTTCCTGGGTATATGACCATGCTTTTTTAAGCATTTCAGGGTTGATTTCAGCAAGATAATCCCATAGGATCTGTACTCTGTAGGCATCATCTTTATCTCCCTGGCTTAAGGCATGGTAAACAAATCCTTCATGTAAACTGTTGGCCAGATAAACGCCTTCAACTTCTCCCGGTTCCTGGATCTGCATCAGTTGCTCTCTTCCAACAATATTTCCTGTATCTGAAGGGGTAAGCCAGTTTCTTTTTTCAGTTACTAACTCATCAACTGTTCGTTGAATATATTCTTTGAATTTTTCTGTCAGAAGATCAACCTGATCCTGTGAAAGATATCCTGAGATTCCGAAGCGAAGCTGCCCGTCTGCAATAGCTCCGTTTACCGTAATAATATCGTTATCACGGTTCTTATCTCCCATAGATTTCCCGCTGTCTTCTCCGGCAATATACCAGGTTTTCTCTCCTGTACTTTCTTCCTGATCAAGCTGTCCGAGATAGTTGAAGCTGATCTTTGGAAGCTCTCTTTCTGTGTAACCAACAAGACTTCCGTAGCCAATTCCGTTATTCGGAATGCTTCTCAGAGATTCTTTGGTCAAAACCACGGTATCTTTTATATCGTTTCCAGCTTTCAGAAGAAGTGGGTACATAGAGGTAAACCAAC
The DNA here is from genome assembly GCF_024810195.1 of Chryseobacterium sp. BIGb0232. NCBI lineage: Bacteria > Pseudomonadati > Bacteroidota > Flavobacteriia > Flavobacteriales > Weeksellaceae > Chryseobacterium > Chryseobacterium sp. BIGb0232. Next base: position 225,742 of record NZ_JANUEH010000009.1, on the reverse strand, counting down.
CAACGGTCTCTGTAATATCCATATTTCCAAATACATCTTCACGCCCGTGCCCTTCAAGCAGAACGGCATGAGCAGACGCACCTGTAAGGTCTGAAAGTGCAGAAGCCAATGCAGATAACAACAAATCGTTGATCTGAGTATGATATACATGATGTACTTCTCTGATCAGCTTTTCTGTATATCCTGCTTCCAGCATAACACTGGAATAATGATATTCCGGAGAGGATATTCCTTTCAGTATATCATTGCTCTCTGCTACTGTATCCGTTATTGTATTCCAATAAGCATGTTCTGTTTCTCTTGATTCAGAATCATCGCTCTTATAGGATTTTATAGCATCAATCCATTGACGGTAGCTGCTTCCTTTTACCGGAACCTCAACGGTATTTCCTTTTTCAAGGGTCTGATATATATTTTTTAAGTCTTCGGTAATAATTCTCCAGCTTACAGCATCGATGATCAGGTGATGAAGTCCAAAGAAAACCCTTGCGCTTCTATCTTCATAACCTTCCATATATCCAATCTGGAATAGCGGCCCCAGTTCAATATCAAACTGCGACTGCCATTCTGTAAGGACACCTGAAAGTGCTTTCGGCTGTGTTTCTGAAACATTCAGATATTTTATTTCCGGTATGGTGTTGATTCCGTATTGCTGGGTATATTTTCCGTTTTCTTTCGGATAATGAATTCTGAAGGCATCATGTTTTTCAATAAGCAGTTTAACACTTTGCTCCAGCAAATCTCTGTTCAGCTCAGGAACTTTAATCAAAAAGGATTGATTCCAGTGATTCAGATCACCTATATATTCCTCTTCTACCAATTGGAAGAACCATTCCTGGATCGGAAGGAATGATAAAGGTCCTGTAAGCGGTCCCTGCTCTGTCAGAATACGGGTTTGTTCTTCTTTTGCTTTATTTTCGATCAGTTCGGAAATATTTTTTACTGATTTTGAAGCAAATACATCTTTAACGCTTATTCTTGTTTCTAAACGCTGTCTTATTCTGCTGACCAGCTGAATACTGATGATACTGTCACCACCGAGTCTGAAGAAATCATCCTGAATACCTATTCCTGAAGCATCCAGCCCAAGAACTTCACCGTAAATCTGACATAATTTTTTCTGTAGCTCAGTTTGTGGAGCGGTGTATTCTTTTCCACCTGTAAATTCTGGTTCAGGAAGCTGCCTTCTGTCCAGCTTTCCATTGATCGTTAACGGTAATGAAGTTAAATGAACAAAAGCTGCCGGTACCATGTATTCCGGTAGAACTTCGGATAAAAATTCGGTGATCTTCTCAACTTCCAAAGCAGCATCGGAAACGTAATAGCCAACCAGATATTTCATTCCTGCCTTATTTTCTTTGGCAAGAACTACAGCCTGTCTTATTTCCGGATATTCCAGTAATCTGTTTTCTATTTCTCCCAATTCGATTCTGTAACCACGGATCTTCACCTGGAAGTCATTTCTTCCGATGTATTCAAGTTCTCCGTCAGGCAGATAGCGAACTAAATCTCCTGTTTTATACAGAATTCCGTTTTTCCCGGATTCTTTTTGTTCTAAAGTCTGGTAAGTGTTCTGTATAAAACGTTCAGCTGTAAGTTCCGGTCTGTTCAGATAACCTCTTGCAATTCCCGCTCCGCCCACATATAATTCTCCTACAGCTCCTACAGGAACGGTACGAAGATGGGCATCAAGGATATACATCGCCTGGTCAGGGATATTTTCTCCAATCAGAGAGGCCTTGTTCAGGTCTTCTACACTTAATTTTTTATAGGTAACATGGACAGTTGTTTCAGTAATTCCGTACATGTTAATCAATTCAGGTTTTGAACGGTAACGTTCATACCATGGTTTTAAAGAGGCAAGGTTTAATGCTTCTCCTCCGAATATCACATAGCGCAGCTCTGTCAGCAGTTCTTCACGCTGAAGGGCTGTATCAATAAACTGATAGAAAGCGGTTGGCGTCTGATTTAAAACAGTAAGCCCTTCTTTCAGACACAGGCTGAAGAATAAATTGGTATCCTTTGTCTGTTCTGAAGATGGTACTAAAAGTTTTCCTCCATACAGTAACGCTCCCCAGATCTCCCATACACTGAAATCAAATACATAGGAATGGAATAAACTCCACACATCCTGATCGTTAAACTGATACCAATGATCGGTTGCACTGAAAAGACGTGCTACATTCCGATGTTCCTGCATTACTCCTTTAGGCATTCCTGTTGTTCCACTGGTATAGATCACATAAGCCATGTGATGTGGTTCTGCCTGAGTTACAGGGTTGGAAATACTGCTGTTTTCAAGAGTTTCCGTTAGTTCATGGCTATCCAGAATAAGCATAGCAGCCGTTTCACCGCAAGCTTCTTTAACGGTTAGCGCTGAACTGTTGTGGGTCAGTACTATTTTTGCACCTGTATCTTCAAGAATATGCTTAATTCTTTCTACCGGATATGAGGTATCCATCGGAACATAGGCTGCTCCGGCTTTTAAAACAGCCAGAATAGCGACAAGCATATCTTCAGAACGTTCAAGGCATAACGGAACCAGATTATCCGGCTGAAGATCATAAGTTGCGATCAGATAGTTTGCCAAACGATTGGAACGTTCATTAAGCTCTTTATAGGATAATCTTATATCCTGATAGACAATAGCTGTGTGATCCGGAGTTTTTTCAACCTGTGCTTCAAATAAGCCGTGAATGGTATTCTGATCTGAATAATGAGTTTCTGAGGCCCATAATTTTGATACGGATTGTTGTTGTTCCTGAGAAATAAGAGTTAATTGAGATAACTTAAGATCTTTTTGTTCTTTAGTATCCGCTATCTGCTCAAGCATAAACAGATAGGAGTTCATCATGTTATTAACTGTTTCTCTGGAGAATACCGATTGAGCATAGTTGAACATTCCATGAATGCTTTCATCACTATCATCAATCATAGTGGTAATATCAAATTTAGCGACTTCATAATCTACCTTTCCTGCAAACGGATAAAGGATTGACTGATTATCGGAAAGGTTTTCGCCAAAGCTTTGAAGACCAAACATCACCTGGAATACTGGATGACGGGATGTATCTTTCTCCACACCCAATTCTTCTACTAATTTTTCAAACGGAAGGTCCTGATAAGACTGTGCTTCTGTTACTGAATGGGCTACCTGCAGGATAAAATCTTTAGTATTTTGCTCCTGATTAATGGTTTCTCTTAACGCTAAGGTATTGACAAAGAAACCTATGAGGTCTTCCAAACCTGGATGATGACGGTTGGCAATAGGACTTCCTACCACAATATCATCCTGTCCAGAATAAGCAGAAAGCATCAGATAATATCCTCCTAAAAGGATGCTGAATAAGCTTACACCAAGATCTTTTGACAATTCCCGTAGTTTTTGGCTCTGCTCTTCATTGATACGGAAATAAATACTGTCTCCGTCATAAGACATCTGAGCCGGTCTCTTGAAGTCTGATGGCAGATCTAGATTCTGGAAACCACCAAGTTTATTTTTCCAGTAATTAACCTGAGTATCCAAGCGTTCACCTGTCAGATAATTTCTCTGCCATAAAGCAAAGTCTTTGTACTGAATTTTTAAAGCCGGAAGATCATGAGTTTTTTCTTCTTTAATGGCTTCATAAATATGAATGACTTCTTTCAGGAATACTCCTGCAGACCATCCGTCAAATGCAATATGGTGAATAACCACAGACAGATAATACTCATTTTCAAGTTTGAAAATATGGATATTAACAGGCAGTTCCTGTTCCAGATTGAAGACTTTATTGGCAATAAGGCTTACTTTTTCTTCCAGTTCAGCCATCGTTTTTACTTCCTCCTGATGGATTACCGGAAGATCGTTTATCACAGCCTGCCAGCCTAAACCATCATCTGTCATACGGATCACGGAATGAAGTACTTCATGACGCATTATAACGGCATCCAAAGCATTACATAATGCCTGCAGATCAGTTTTTTCATCTAAACGGAAAACCATTGGGATGTTATAAGCACTGCTTCCGCCTTCATAATTTTCGATAAACCAAAGCCTTTCCTGAGCAAAGGATAATCTTTGTTCTTCCGGAGAATTTACCGTGACAGGAGTAATAACGATCTGTTCTGCTGCATTATTTTCATCTGCCAACACAAGAGAAAGTGAAGCTATCGTTTTATGACTGAAAACAGTTGCTACAGCAATTTGTGTTCCTAAGACCTGCTTAATCTTACTGATGAGTTTAATAGCCATGATACTGTTTCCCCCCAGTCTGAAGAAGTCATCATGAATGCTGATTGCCTCAGATGGAATTCCCAATACTTCACCATAAACTGTGGATAATTTTCTCTGTAGATCAGTTTCAGGAGCTGTATATTCTTTTCCGCCTGTAAATTCCGGTTCCGGCAACGCTCTCCTATCCAGTTTTCCATTGATTGTTAATGGTAAAGAGGTTAAATGAACAAACACTGCCGGAATCATATACTCTGGTAATGATGCTGATAAATGGTCTGAAATCACATCAGAGTCTATCACATTATCAGACACATAATATCCTGCAAGGTATTTCAGTCCTGCCTGATTTTCTTTAGCTAAAACTACGGTTTGTTTGATTTCAGGATATTGCTGCAGGGTATTTTCAATTTCCCCCAACTCAATTCTGTGTCCTCTTATTTTAACCTGGAAGTCATTTCTTCCGATATATTCCAATTCACCATTTCCTAGCCAACGTACCAAGTCTCCTGTTTTATACAGACGCTCATTTTCTCCTCTTTCTTTCTGTTCCTTGGTCTGGAAAGGATTGGCAATGAAAAGTTCTTCAGTAAGCTCTGGTCTGTTCAGATATCCTCTGGCAATTCCGGCTCCACTGATATACAATTCTCCTATAGCTCCTTCCGGAACAACACGATGGTGCTGATCCAGTACATAAGCGCTCATATTATCGATTGGTCCTCCAATGTTTAATGGATTGTAATCGTCTTTATAATGGTGTAAAGTAGAACAAACAGTTCCTTCTGTCGGGCCATACTCATTAATAAGGATAATATCATCAATATTCTGATCTAAAGACGGGAAGCTTTCTCCTCCTGCAAAAATCAGTTTCAGACTTGTTCCATTTTCAACGATTTCTCTCAACAGAACCGGAGGTATAAATGAAACTTCTATTTTATTTTCATTGATATAGTCATTAAGCTCTCCTACTGAAGTTCTGAGATCATTGCTGTACAACCATAAGGTATTTCCGTTACAAAGCACCGGGAACACTTCATAAACAAAGGCATCAAATACATAATTGGAATAGCATCCTACTTCCTGAAATTCTTCAAGCTGATGGGCTTTTATCATTGATCCAATGAGGTTTATCACTCCACGATGTTCAATCATTACTCCTTTTGGCAATCCTGTTGTTCCACTGGTGTAAATAACATACGCCAGATCTGTAGATTTTGTACTGGTTGCAGGATTATTAGAATCAGCTGTTTCAAGTATTGCTTTAAAACTAACCTCATCCAATGCGATTACATTTGAATGTTCTGTTTTATCAGCCGTTTTTTCTTCTGCCAATATTATTTTTGCCCCTGTATCTTTCAGAATATGATGAATTCTGTCTGATGGATATGAAGGATCCATTGGTACATAAGCCGCACCAGTCTTTAATACGGCCAGAATAGCAATCAGCATATTTTCTGAACGCTCAAGACATAAAGGAACGAGATCACCCGGTTGAAGATGATAAGCTTCAATAAGATGGTTGGCAAGACGGTTAGCTCTTTCGTTTAATTCTTTGTAAGACAGTTTGACATTCTGATATACTATTGCTGTCTGATCCGGAGTTTTTTCAACCTGATTTTCAAGCAGCCCATGAATAGTCATTTCTGATGGATATTCCTTACGGGTAGCATTCCAGTTTTCAGTAATCTTTTTATAGTTTTCCTGTGGAACAAGCTGTAATCCTGAAAGCTCTGTTTTTTCATATTCATCAGTTTCTGCAATCTGATTAAGCAAAAACAGATAAGAATCGATCATATTCTGAATCGTTTCCCTTGAAAATATTGCTTTAGCATAATTGAACATTCCATGGATGTTTTCTCCATTGTCATCAATCATGGTAGTCAGGTCAAACTTCGCTACCTGATAGCCAAGTTCTCCATCAAATGGATAAAACAGAGCCTCTTCATTTTGAATAAGTTCCGTTTCATTCTGTAATCCGAACATTACCTGGAAGACCGGATGTCTTGAAGTATCCTGTTCGATTCCCAGTTCGTCTACTAGTTTTTCAAATGGAAGATCCTGATGTGACTGAGCTTCTGTCACGGATTTTGATACCTGAAGAATAAAGTCTTTAAGACTTTGTTTCGGATCTATTTTTTCTCTTAAAGCGAGTGTATTCACAAAAAATCCGATGATATCCTCTAATCCGGCATGGTGACGGTTAGCAATCGGGCTTCCTACTACAATATCATCCTGTCCTGAATAAGCAGAAAGCATAAGGTAATATCCTCCAAGCATTACACTATAAAGACTTACTCCAAGATCTTTGGATAATTTTCTAAGTTTTTCACCCTGTTCTGCAGTCAGATTGAAGTACAGGTTCTCTCCTTCATATGATATTTGAGAAGGTCTTCTGAAGTCTGTCGGAAGATCAAGATTCTGGAAGTCTTCAAGCTGATTTTTCCAATAGCCGATCTGTTGTTCCAGACGGTCTCCTGTAAGGTAATCTCTCTGCCATAAAGCAAAATCCTTATATTGAATTTTCAATGCTGAAAGTTCAGCAACCTCTCCTTTAATCAGGTTATTGTAAATCGTCTGCACTTCGTTCAGGAATATATCGGTAGACCATCCGTCAAAAGCAATGTGGTGGATGACAATGGATATATAAGTCTGATTTTCAAATGTAAATAATTCTATATGTACCGGAATTTCTTCATCAAGGTTAAATACCCTATTGGCGCATTGATTGATACACTGATCGAGATCTTTTCTGGTATGTACTTCTGTTGTTTTAATTTCCGGAAGTAAGTCTGTAACCACCTGATATCCTATTCCTTCTTCAGTTGTTCTAATAACTGAACGAAGTACTTCATGGCGGTTTACAACAGTCTTTAAGGCCATACTTAAAGCATCAATATCTGTTTTTTCATCCAGAACAGCGGCCATCGGAATGTTGTAGGCATTGCTGCCTTTTTCATAAGCTTCTATAAACCAAAGCCTTTCCTGAGCAAAGGATAATCTCTGCTCTTCCGGGGTATTTATTTTAACAGGTTTTAAGCTTATCTGCTCTGTTGGATTATTGTCTTCCATCAGAGCTTTTTCTAAGGTAGCTACTGTTTTATTACTGAAGACTTTAGCAACATTTACTTGTAATTCTACACTCTGTTTGATCTTGCTGATTAGTTTGATCGCCATGATACTATTCCCTCCTAATCTGAAGAAATCATCATGGATACTAATATTTTCTGCATTCAATCCCAGCACTTCTCCATAAATCTCTACAAGCTTTTTCTGCAGGTCATTTTGAGGTGCTGTGTATTCTTTATTTACGGTAAATTCAGGTTCAGGAAGCTGCTTTCTGTCAAGCTTACCATTGATCGTCAGTGGTAACGTGGTCAGATGCATAAATGCAGCGGGTATCATGTACTCAGGGAGTGTCTCTGACATAAATTCTGAAATCAGACGAGTGTCTATTCCTGTATCAGCAACATAGTACCCTACAAGATATTTCAGTCCGGCATTGTTCTCTTTCACCAGAACTGTTCCCTGGCGAATTCCCGGATACTGCAGTAATCTGTTTTCTATTTCTCCCAGCTCTATACGGAATCCTCTTATTTTTACCTGGAAATCGTTTCTTCCGATATAATCAATATTTCCGTCCGGAAGCCAACGTACAAGGTCTCCGGTTTTATAAATCCTGCTGTTTTCACCTTTGATTTTCTGCTCTTCTGTTTGGAAAGGATTATGAACAAATCGTTCTTCGGTAAGATCAGGTCTGTTCAAATATCCACGGGCTACTCCGATTCCTCCAATATAGAGCTCACCTACAGCACCTACCGGAACCGGACGGTAAAACTGATCCAGAACGTATATACTTGTATTATTGAGTGGGCGACCAATACAGTTGATATCACGGTTGGTATTTACAAGGGAAGTAATGGTAACTTCTGTAGGCCCATAAGAATTGACAAACAGGAAGTCTCCTTTCTTCAATTTGTTATACAGATCTGCCGGCAAAGCTTCCCCTCCGGAATCTAATGTTCGTACAGTTTCCACCGTTGTAACATCTATATTTTGTAATACAGAAGGTGTAAAAGGCAGATAGGTTACTTTATGCTCTTTTAATTTTCTGATATATTCCTCTTCATTCAGCATTTCCTGATTGTCTATGAACAGTAATTGACAGCCATTCAATAATCCTAAGAAAATCTGCTCTACCGAGGCATCAAATACATAGTTGGCAAACTGAAGAATAATTTCGGATTCATTCAGGTTATAGCGGGTATAAAGATCGCTAACCAGGTTTATCACTCCTGTATGCTCAATCATTACTCCTTTAGGCATTCCTGTTGTTCCACTGGTGTAGATCACATAAGCCAGGTCGTCTGCCTGAGTTTGAGTAACCGGATTATCAATACTGCTGTTTTTAAGCTTTTCTATCAGTTTTTCATCATCTAACAACAGAATTTCTGCTTTTGCTGACTGAATTTCATTGAATTTTGCCTCAACACTATTCTGGGTGATAACTATTTTTGCCTGTGTATCCTGAAGAATGTGTTCCATTCTGTCTGTTGGATAGGTAGGATCCATCGGAACGTAAGCTGCTCCGGATTTTAATACGGCTAAAATAGCAATCAGCATGTTTTCTGAACGCTCAAGACATAAAGGAACAAGATCATCCGGCTGGAGATCGTAAGTATTGTTCAGATAGTTGGCAAGATTGTTTGCACGTTCATTAAGCTCTCTATAAGATAAGGTTACATCCTGATATACCAAAGCTATGCGATCCGGTGTTTTAGCTGTCTGCGCTTCAAACATACTTTGGATGGTTTTTCCGGTTGGAAATTCAGTCCAAGTATTGTTCCAGTCCAGGATTATTTTTTTCTCATCTTCGGAAGTGATATAAGACAGATCTTTGGAATTCATTTCAGGATCTTCCAATAGCTGATTCAGAATTGTTTTCATGCCTTTGAGCAGCTGATTCATCATTCCATTATCAAACAGATGTCCTTCATAGCTTATCACCAGTGAAACCCTCTCGTCACGCTCAAAAGCTGTTACTCCCAGCGGATAATCCAGTCTTTCTACTGCATCTCTGAATACAAATCCTAATTCGTTGTTATTTTCTCCCTGAGGAACAGGATAGTTTTCATACACAAATAAGCTGCTGAAAATTCTGCGTCCGTCACGCTGAAGGGCGGCCAGGTTAACATCACTATGACTATTAAGCTCACTGATATTCTCCTGTATTTTTATAATATGATCTTTGACTTTACCTTCTTCATGGGTTACAATAAGTGGTAAAGTATTGATGTAAAGTCCTGCAGAAGATTCTATTCCGTCAACAGGAAGGTTTCTTCCGGATATGGTGGTTCCCACTACAGTAACTTCCGAGTTGCTGTAGATCTTCAATTGGTTATGCCACAAATACTGCAAGACAGCATTTACAGTAAAGCCATTTGCCTGGGTAAATTCTTTTAATTGCTGATATTGCTCACCTTCTATCAAAAGTTCTACATCCTGATGGTCTTTGATATGCTTATAAATACCCAGATCTGTATGCCTTTGACTTTCTTTCAACAGATTAGTCAGATCTTCCTGATCTTCAATCTGATCCATATAACTTTTCCAGAAACTGCTGCTGATCTCTTTATTTTGCTGCAGATATTTTTGGGTATCTGTATAGGCTGTATCAGCTACAAGCTCAGGCTGATGATTTTTGTTCAGTTGAAGATAAGATTCATGAACACTGTTCAGAATAACAGGTAAGCTCCATCCATCCAGAATTGCATGATGGTTACTTAGCAAGCAACTATAATGGTTTTCTCCTCGTTTGAAAAGGTAAACTCTGAAAAGGTTTCCTTTGGATAAATCATAAACCTCAAAGCGGTCATTTTGTGTTATTTCTTCAATCAGGCTATTCTGATCCTCTTCATTGATGCTGCTGATATCCTGATACCTCCAATCCAGATTTCCTTTTTTATCGATAACCTGAACGATTTCTCCATTCCAGTTAAATTTTATTCTTAATGCAGGATATCGTTTTTGGGTAAATTCCCACGACTTTTTCAGATTTTCAGGTATGATTTCGGCAAAATAATCCCAAATCAGCTGTACACGATAGGCATCATCTGTTTCACCCTGATTTAGAGCGTGGTATACAAATCCTTCCTGTAAACTGTTAGCCAGATAAATTCCTTCTATTTCACCTTCTTTCTGAATATCTGCAAGCTGACTTTCTTCAACTACATAATCTACATCGGATGGAGTCAAAAAGCTTCTGTTTGTCTGTGAAAGCCAGTCAATAACTTCCTCTATTTTTGTTTTAAAAGATTCTGAGAACTGACTAATCTGCTTATCCTTCAGATGACCGGAAATTTTAAACTGAAGCTTACCGCCTATGACAGCACCATTGATACTGATATAATAACTGTCTTTATTTTTATTTCCAATGCTCAGCCCACTGTCTTCAGCAGCAATAAACCAGTTTTTTTCTCCCGTTTCCTGATCCAGTTGTCCCAGATAATTAAAGCTGATTTTAGGCAACTCGTGCTCTGTATAGCCTATCAGGCTTCCATAGCCGATTCCGTTGTAAGGAATACTTCTCAGTGATTCTTTAGTTCCAATTACAGTATCTGCCCAATCCTCTCTTTTGGTTAAAAGCATCGGATACATAGAAGTAAACCAACCTACTGTTTCTGTAATATCAAGATGATTGGATATTTCTTCGCGGCCATGGCTTTCCAGAACAACAGAATGATTTTCCTGTCCGGTTAATTCTGAAAGCGCAAGAGATAATGCAGAAAGTAATAGATCATTGATTTGTGTATTGTAGACCTGATGAACTCCTCTGATTAGCTTTTGCGTTGTTTCTTCAGATACCATCAATTGACTCTGCTGGTAATCTTCACCTATGAAAAGTTCCAGATTTCTATTATTCTCTGCAACAGTATCTGCAATAGTATTCCAACGAGAATGCTCCTGTTCCTGAGATTCTGATCTGTATGTTTTTACAGCTTCTACCCACTGACGATAGCTGGTTCCTTTGGTATAGGATGTAATTGTTTTTATATCTCCTTTTTCAAGAGACTGATAAATATTCTTTAAATCTTCTGTGATAATTCTCCAACTTACAGCATCAATAATCAGGTGATGGAATGCAAAATAAATCCTTGCACTACCATCCTGATAACCATCAATATATCCAATACTATATAACGGACTGCTTTCAATATCAAAATGAGACTGCCAATCAGTAAAAACCCCTGATATTTCTTCCTGATTCAGGCCTGAAATATTGAGATAATTGATTGAGAGTGTTTTCGCTTCACTATACTGTTGGATATATTTTCCGTTCTTATGCTGATACTGAAGTCTGAGGCCATCATGTCTTTCAATCAGATATTGTACAGACTGTTCCAACAGCTCCTTATCAAGTTTTGGAACATTAATGAGGAAGGCCTGATTCCAGTGGTTGAAATCTTCTAAATATCCTGATTTTATCTGATTGAAAAACCATTCCTGAATCGGTAAAAGTGGAACTTCGCCCTGTAATAATCCCTGTTCTGAAACGATGTGGTTTTCCTCTTCTTTCTTTTTATTCTCTATCAGTAATGCCAGAGAAGCTGTAGTACGGGCAGCAAAAACTTCTTTAACACTCAGTCTTATTTCCATCTGCTGACGGATTCTTCCTACCAACTGAATGCTGATAATACTGTCTCCACCCAATCTGAAGAAATCATCATGAATGCCGATACTGCCTGAAGAAAGACCTAAAACCTCACTATAGATCTGACATAATTTTTTCTGCAGCTCTGTTTCCGGAGCTGTATATTCTTTATTTCCGGTAAAATTGGGTTCCGGCAATGCTCTTCTGTCCAGTTTACCATTGATTGTCAATGGAAAAGAGGTTAAATGAACAAATGCCCCCGGTACCATATATTCCGGTAAGGATTGAGATAAATACTCTGAAAGGATTGCTGAATCTATAGGGTTTTCAGAAACATAATACCCTGCAAGATATTTTAAGCCTGCATTATTTTCCTTAGCCAATACTGCTGACTGACGGATTCCCGGATAGGTTAACAGTTTATCCTCAATCTCACCTAATTCGATTCTATAGCCGCGGATCTTTACCTGGAAGTCATTCCTTCCGATATATTCCAGCTCACCATTCGATAACCAACGCACAAGGTCACCTGTTTTATACAGACGTCCATTTTCTTCTTTTGTCTTCTGATCTAAAGTCTGGAAAGGGTTTTTGATAAAACGTTCCTCTGTAAGGTCAGGTCTGTTCAGATAGCCTCTTGCGATTCCTGCTCCTCCTACATAGAGCTCTCCCACTCCTCCTACAGGAACAGGTCTTAAGTGTTGGTCTAAAACATAAACTTTTACATTCCCGATCGGACCTCCTATATTTAACGGATTTTCATCCTCGTTATAATGATGCAAGGTTGCACATACGGTACTTTCTGTTGGTCCATAAGCATTGACCAAATCTACTCCATGTTTTTTATACAGAGCCATGACCTGTGGATTGGTGATATCACCGGCAACCAAAAGCGTTTCTAAAGGAAGGATGTATTCTTTAGTTAATAGAACCGGTGGGATGGTAGCAACTTTAATATCTTTTTCTATTATATATTGTTGTAATCCAACCAGGTCTGTTTGGGTTTCTTTATTCAGAAGATGTACAGACTGTCCATGTACAAGCGCCGGGTATAATTCAGCAACATGGGCATCAAATACATAGTTGGCATACCAAAGACAGTTTTTCTGCAGAACAGGCTGTTCAGAGATAAATCCATATTCTTTAGCATGCTGCTGTATCAAATTGGCTACTCCTTTATGCTCTATCAGTACTCCCTTAGGCATACCTGTTGTTCCACTGGTGTAAATTACATACGCTAAATTATTACTCTTAACGTTGGTAACAGGACTATTAGAATCAAAGGTTTCAAGTATTGCTTTAAAGGTAACCTCATCCAATGCAATGGCATCAGCAGCTTGATTTTCCAGCTGTTTCATTGTACTTTCCTGCCCTAAAATAACCCTGGCTTTCGTATCCTGAAGGATATGTTCAATTCTTTCTGACGGATAAGAAGGGTCCATTGGAACATAACCAGCACCAGCTTTCAATACAGCCAGTATGGTCATCAGCATATTCTCGGAACGTTCCAGACATAAAGGAATCAGATCATCCGGCTGAATATCATACGTATTGATCAGATAATTTGCCAGGCGGTTTGATTTCTCATTCAGTTCCTGATAAGACCATTCAATGTCCTGATACACTAAAGCTGTAGCATCAGGTGTTTTTGCCACCTGATCTTCAAACAATTGATGGATTGTTTTATCAGAAGCATAGTCAGAAATTATTTCATTCCAATCTTCTGTGATCTGGCTGTAATTTGAATCTTCCAGAAGACGGAATTCATTGATTTTTATATTCTTATCGCTACTCTCTCCTATTTTAGCTAATTGATCCAGAAGAAGAACGTAAGTATTCTGCATTCTCAGAATCGTTTCTTTTTTGAAAAGAGAGGTCGCATAATTGAATATTCCTCTGATTGTTTCTTCGCCGTCATCAATCATCGTCGTCAGATCGAACTTTGCAGCCTGATAATTGATCTCATGATGTAAAGGGGTAAATACAGCTTCACTATCAGCATTCATTCCGAAGCTCTGAACCCCAAACATCACTTGGAAAACAGGATGTTTTGAAGTGTCCTGTTCTATATCTAGTTCTTCTACCAGCTTTTCAAATGGCAACTCCTGATAAGACTGCGCTTCTGTTATTGATTTTGAAATCTGAAGAATAAAGTCTTTAAGCTCCTGCTCTGCATTGATCTTCTCTCTCAGTGCCAGCGTATTTACAAAGAAACCGATCATATCTTCAAGACCTTCATGATGACGGTTTGCAATCGGACTTCCCACCACAATATCTTCCTGCCCTGAATAAGCAGAAAGCATCATGTAATATCCACCTAACATCACGCTGTATAAGCTTACTCCCCATTCTCTGGAAATAGCTCTCAATCCTAGACCTACTTCCGGAGAAAGGCTAAAATGAACGCTTGCTCCGTCATAAGAGATATTGGCTGGTCGTTTGAAATCTAAAGGCAAACTAAGTGCCTCAAAGTCTTCAAGATTATTTTTCCAGTAGTTGATCTGTTTCTTCAGTGTCTCTCCTGTAAGATAATTTCTCTGCCATAAAGCAAAGTCTTTATACTGAATATTTAATGCCGGAAGCTGAGGACTTTCTCCTTTAGCAAAAGCATTGTATATAATTTGTACTTCTTTTAAGAACAGATCGGCAGACCATCCGTCAAATGCAATGTGATGAACCACAACAGACAGGTAATGATCTTTCTCCCATCTGAAAATGGTAGTTTCCACCGGAATTTCTTCTTCAAGACGGAATATTTTATGGGCACACTGATCTATGCTGTTCTCCAGTTCTTCTTTGGATTCAACTTCTCTATAATGAAGTTCAGGAACAAAATCTGTAACCACCTGATAGCCCACTCCATTTTCCGCAGTACGGATTACGGAACGAAGTACTTCGTGGCGCATTACTACAGTCTCTAATGATCTCTGAAGAATATCCAGTTCTATTCCTTTGCCTAATCTGAAAGCCATTGGAACATTGTAAGCGTTACTTCCGCCTTCAAAGTTTTCTATAAACCATAATCTTTCCTGTGCAAAAGACAGTCTCTGCTCTTCAGGAGAAGAAACCTCTACCGGAACAATAGTTTCCTGAATATCCGTAACAGCATTACTTCCAATAATGTTGGAAAGGGAAGCTACTGTTTTATGAGTAAACACAACTGCTACTCCTATTGATATATCTAACGTTTTTTTGATGCTGCTGATCAATCTTATGGCCATGATACTGTTTCCTCCCAAACGGAAGAAATCTTCATGAATTCCAATGACTGAGGCTTCCAGACCCAAAACGTCTGCATAGATCTGACATAGTCTTTCCTGTAACTTATTCTCAGGAGCTGTATAGCCTCTGCTGATTGTAAATTCTGGTTCTGGTAATTGTTTTCTGTCCAGTTTTCCATTGATCGTTAACGGAAGCTGTTCAAGATATACATACACACTCGGAATCATATATTCTGGTAGAGTTTCTGCCAAAAATTCTGAAATCACATGAGATTCTATCACTGAATCTGATACGTAATATCCGGCAAGATATTTCAATCCTGCTTTATTGGTTTTTGCAAGAACTACTGACTGTCGGATTGCCGGATTTCCCTGTAGCTTGTTTTCAATCTCTCCTAACTCAATCCTATAACCACGGATCTTTACCTGGAAGTCGTTACGTCCGATGTATTCTAACTCTCCATCAGCATGGTATTTTACTAAATCCCCTGTTTTATAAAGTTTTCCGTTTTTACCTTGTTTTTTCTGCTCTTCTGTCTGAAAAGGATTTGAAATAAAGCGTTCCGAAGTCAGCTCCGGCCTGTTCAGATAGCCTCGTGCAATGCCAGCTCCACCAAGATAAAGTTCTCCAACAGCACCTAACGGAACCGGACGGTGAAGGGCATCCAATACATACACTGAAGTATTTCCCACAGCATGTCCGATCAAATGCACATCTCCATGTTCTACTTTTTTGTAGGTTGCATAAATTGTAGCTTCTGTTGGCCCGTAAAGGTTATAAAGGGTTGTATATTCTGACCAGTATTTTCCTGTTTCGTAATCACATGGTTCTCCGGCATACAGTAATCCTTTGAGGTTGGGGTATTGTATACGGGGCAATACGGATAACATTACCGGTGGTAAATAGGCATACGCTATCTGATGATCAAGTAAATATCTGCTTATTGAGTCTGCATCTTTTTTAATGGTTTCATCCAATACATGCAGCTCATTTCCATATAATAAAGCATTAAAAAATTCTGATACCGAAACATCAAATACGTAAGATGTATAAGCCGTTATCTTTTCATTTTCACTGAACCCATAAGCATCTCTTATCTGGGTCACTACATTCACCACACTTTTGTGCTCTATCATTACGCCTTTAGGAACACCTGTAGTCCCACTGGTATAAATTACATAAGCAAGATGGTGTGACTTCGTTTCAGTCTCCGGATTTTCAGCATTACTTTTTTCAATAAGTTCTCTGAAAGAGACCTCATCCAAGGCAATAATGCTCTTCGTAAGGTCTATATTCTGGATTTTTTCAGCTATTTCTTCCTGGGTAAGAATGATTTCTGTATTGGTATCATCCAGAATGTGTCTTATTCTGTCTGCCGGATAGGATGGATCCATCGGAACATAAGCCGCCCCGGTTTTCAGGACAGCAAGAATGGCCACAATCATATCTTCTGAGCGTTCCAGAAATAAAGGAATCATATCCTCAGGCTGAGGATTATAGGTTTCAATAAGATAATGGGCAAGTCGGTTCGCTTTGGTATTCAGCTCATGATAAGACAACTGTACATTCTGGTATACCAATGCTGTACGATCCGGAGTTCTTTGTACCTGATCTTCAAATAGCCTGTGAAGGGTATGTGATTCCGGATAGGCTATTTCTATTGTATTCTGATCTTCTATAATCTTTTTATGATCTTTATTAGTCATCAAATGAAGACCACTGATCTTAAAGCTTTCTTCTTTTTGACTTCTAAGGCTAAGGCTCACAAGTTGCTCTAGAAGAATCACATAAGTCTCTTTCATACGCAGAATCGTATCTCTGTTGAAAAGGGATACTGCATAATTAAATATTCCACGTACTGTTTCTCCATTATCATCGATCATCATAGTCAGATCAAACTTCGCTGTCTGATAATCAATATCACCATCAAAAGGAAGCAGTATGGCTTCATCAGCATTGGCTGTATATATTCCGCCATCAAAGCTCTGAAGCCCAAACATCACCTGGAAAATCGGGTGACGGGACATATCCTGATCTATATTCAGCTCTTCTACCAGTTTTTCAAACGGAAGATCCTGATGAGACTGTGCTTCCATTACCGATTGAGAAACCTGTAAAATAAAGTCTTTAATTTCCTGTTCGGGATCTATTTTTTCTCTTAATGCCAGCGTGTTAACAAAGAACCCAATGATATCTTCCAAGCCAGCATGGTGACGATTGGCAACAGGACTTCCCACAATAATATCATTCTGCCCCGAGTAAGCTGACAACATCAGCGAATACCCACTCAGCATCACACTGTATAAACTTACGCCTAAATCTTTTGAAAGCTCTCTCAGGTCTGTTACAAGATCTGTTGGCAAATTGAAATATTCCGTAGCTCCTTTATAGGAGGTTTGTGTTGGTCTTTTAAGATCCAAGGGAAGATCCAGAGTCTGGAAGCCTTCAAGTTTATCTTTCCAGTAATGTATCTGCTGATCGAGAGTTTCTCCTGCAAGATAATTTCTCTGCCATAAAGCAAAGTCTCTGTATTGAATAGGTAAAGCCTTAAGTTGTGGTGTTTTCCCTTCTGCAAGACTATGATAAATATTGTTAAATTCTTTGATGAAAATATCCGTAGACCAGCCATCAAAAGCAATATGATGAACTACAACGGATAAGTATTTCTGATCTTTCAGAGTGAAAAGGGAGACATTTAATGGGAGTTCTTCTTCTAACCGGAAGATGGTATTATTAGCTATATTGATCTTCTCATCCAATTCCTCTTTTGTCTGAACATCCTGTATAGAAAGCTGAATATTTTGCTCAGTAACCATCTGATATCCTATTCCATCTTCTGTGGATCGGATTATACTGCGCAATACTTCATGACGATGAATCAATAGTTCAAAAGACTGTTGAAGAAGTTCTGCCTGCACATGATTTCCAAGCTGAAATACCATCGGAATATTGTAAGCATTACTTCCTTCCTCATATTTTTCAATAAACCAAAGTCTTTCCTGAGCAAAAGATAAACGCTGTTCTTCCACGGAACCCACCAGTACAGGTGTAATTTTTTCCTGTTGAGCAATATTATTTTCTCCACTTAATACCTCAGCAAGGGAAACAACCGTTTTATGACTGAAAACCATGGCCACATTAGACTGTAGTTTCAATTCATACTGTATTTTACTGATGAGCTTTATTGCCATGATACTGTTTCCTCCCAGACGGAAGAAATCATCATAAATACTGATGGTTTCACTATTCAATCCAAGTATTTCACCATAGATCCGGCAAAGCCTGTCCTGTAATTCATTCTGTGGGGCAGTATATTCTCTGTTCCCTGTAAATTCAGGCTCCGGAAGCTGCTTTCTGTCCAGTTTTCCGTTTACAGTAAGCGGAAGCTCCGTAAGATGTACAAAAGCTCCGGGAATCATATATTCCGGAAGAACCCCGGAAAGAAATACTGCAAGATCTTCAGTATTCAATTCATTATCAGAAACATAATATCCGGCAAGATATTTCATTCCTGTTTTGTTTTCTTTCACCAGAACCACCGATTGTTTTACTCCGGGAAACTGATGAAGTTTATTTTCTATTTCTTCCAGCTCAATTCTGTATCCTCTGATTTTTACCTGGAAGTCATTACGTCCGATATATTCAATATTTCCATCAGGAAGCCAGCGTACAAGGTCACCGGTTTTATAAAGCTTGTCATCTTCATCCTGAAGAGGATTTTCTATAAAACGTTCCGCAGTCAGATCTGGTCTGTTAAGATACCCCCTTGTAATACCTGCTCCGCCAAGATAAAGCTCTCCAACAGCTCCTACAGGCACTGGCTGAAGATATTTGTCCAAAACATAAGTCGTTGTATTTCCTACCGGTCGCCCGATAAGATGCACATCTCCATGGTGTACCTTTTTATAAACAGCATAAATAGTAGCTTCGGTAGGACCATAAAGATTATATAGGCTGGTATATTCTGACCAATATTTTCCTGTTTCATAATCACAGGGTTCACCTGCATACAGCAACCCTTTTAAAGATGGATATTCCACTCGTGGTAATACGGAAAGCATTACCGGAGGCAGATAAGCATATGTTATTTCATTGAAGAGTAAATATCTGCTGATAGAATCTGCATCTTTCTTGATATCTTCTCCTAATATGTGCAGCTCATTTCCATAGAATAAAGCATTGAAAAATTCGGAGACGGATACATCAAATACATAAGAAGTATAGGCTGTTATCTTTTCTCCTTTACTGTAACCATAAGCCTCCTGTACCTGATCTACCAGATTAACTACATTTTTATGCTCTACCATTACTCCTTTAGGAACTCCTGTGGTTCCGCTGGTGTAGATCACATAGGCCATATTATCCGGACTTACATCCATAGAAAGATTATCGGAATTCATTTCCGCCATTACATTCTGGAAGGTAGAATCATCTAATATAACAACATCAGTATCAACTGGTTGAACTTTTTCTTGTGTTGAATATTGGGCCAATACTATTTTAGCTCCGGTATCACTAAGAATATGCTCAACTCTGTCTGAAGGATATGACGGATCCATCGGAACATAGGCTGCTCCAGCCTTTAAAACGGCAAGAATAGCAACCAGCATATTTTCTGAACGTTCCAGGCATAAAGGAATCAAATCTTCAGACTTAAGATCATAAGTCTTAACAAGGTAATTTGCCAGCCGGTTTGCCCTTTCATTCAGATCTTTGTAAGTAAGCCTAGTTTGATGGAATACAAGTGCGGTATTATCCGGCGTTCTGGCTGCCTGCTCTTCAAATAATTGATGAATTGTCCCCTTTACAACGTGATCAGAACCTGTGTTATTCCAGTCTTTGATTACTGCCTGGAATGCTTCATCTTTTAAAAGCTGATAATGGGTTATTAAACTTTCTGTTTTTCCTTCCAGTAACTCTTCAAGGATATCGATAAACAGTTTTTGATAAATTTCAGTAAAATTAAATACCAGCTCCTGGCTGAGTACCTGATTAGCATACCGGACTTTATAGTTGAGTTGCCCGTTTCTTACCTCCTGTTCGAATGACAGCTTTCCTACAAGATCCACATTCAGATCGCTATTGATAATGACATCATTTGCGCCCTCATAATGAATCACCACATCTTTAAGACTGGTTTGTACAAATCCATATTCTAGAATATCAGAAGTAGGGGCATAGCTGATTAAATCTTCAACCGGAAAGTATCGGGCTTTGCTTATTTTTAACTGATTGGTATATTCTATATTCTGATCAATAAGATCCTGAAGTGAAGTATCTTTATTGAATCTATACCCTTTTAAAACCGTATTGATATGGGCTCCAAAGATAAAATCCTGGCCTTCCGTAATCCCAACCGGATAGTTAATCACTAGATTATCTACTCCTGAAATTTTGTGCAATAAGACAGCTAACACCAATTGTCCGTACGTATAAGGTGTAAGTTTATATTTTGATGTTAATTGTCTTACTTTTGAAAAAGTAGATTCGGGAAAGCTGAAGCGAAGTTCACTTATCGGGTTCTTGGGATATTCTGAATTGTTTTCTGAGATTGACTCTGAAGATTTATTTTTTAAAAATTTAAATCCAATATTTTCTACCTCTTTCAGATTGGTTTTCCAGAAATCTGACATTTCAGATTTTCCTTTTTCCAGTGTTTCTTCGAGTTGGATTCGTAGATTTTCATATAGTTTTTCCTGCTCTGTAAGATTAATTGGATTCTCATAGTCAGGATGGTTATAATATGTACTCAGTTCCGTATAAATACTGTTAGCACTCAATCCATCTACAAGGATATGGGAAAAGATATGGATAATTCTATATCCACCATTTTTTAGTTGGATGGCATAGAATCTGGCAAGCTGATCATTTTCCAGATCAAAAGGCTGTAATGCCAGTTGCAGAATTTCTTCGGGGCTTGGCTCCTGGGAAATAAATGTCAATATCTGATCGCTTTCCAACAGTAACGGTCTTCTTTTCCAGAATAGATCTCCTGATTGACTGATTACATTGCTGTTGAGCAGCAATTGATTATTAACAAATCTTACTAAGCTTATATTGAGTCTCTGAATGTCTATGATACCAGACATTGACTGGTCAAATATAATATTATAATCACTTCGGGAAGGGTTCAGCATCCATTCGTTGAAAAAAATGGACTGGTATGGGGTTAGCTTCATAAGGGATGCTTCCATAAGATAGGGATATTAGGTAGGTTAGATTTAGGTACTTTTTTCATCATTCAATTATTCTGAAAAACTCTCATTCAAATACTTCCGGACATCAGCGATCTATCCTTTCGGGAATAAGATCTAAAGAAATATTGAGTTACCAAGAGCAGAATAATCTTAATGTATTTATTAGGTATCCTTTTATTTTTACTAAAAGAACACCAGCCTTTGTTTAGGTAGATGTGTAATTTTTATCAGAATTTTCATCATACACTTCAGATGAAGTAAGCTGATATAGAAACGTTTTTTTTAATGGTACTTCAATAATTACCCGATAGCCACCAACAAAAATGCTGGCAGCCATCAAATAATCATTTATTTTAAATTTTATTTATTCTTTTATACAACGAACTGAGCTTCCTTGTGCTGTTCCAGAACTTGATACACCATGTGTTCCAAATTGTGAGACTTGGAAGATATATGCTGAAGGACTTGAACCGCCTGCTTCACCACTCCAATAGAACCCACTGCTTCCTGCATAAGATGATGATATGGTTCCAAATGATGAATCTCGATTACCAGCTGCTGGCAATTTTAATTTACTTGCAGCGGCAGCATTAATTCCACTGCCCAGTTTAGCAGCCAGTAAATAGTTATCAAGCTGTGATTTACTAGGAACCGTAAATCCTCTAGGACATGGGTTGTTCGGTTTAATACTGGTTTGCCATAAAGTTGGGTCATTATTTATTCTCCATCCACCTCCTGTTCCAATAAATCTTGTATCAGTAGGGTTATCATTAGCAGTAGAAGTTACAGTTGGGTAAACCGGAGTTCCACTTGAAGGACCAGTCCATTTAACCAGTTCATGCCCATCTGGCTTTCTTCCCCATTGGAATAATGATCCATATGCCTTATAATCCTGTGCTGAGG
This sequence comes from Chryseobacterium sp. BIGb0232, assembly GCF_024810195.1. Taxonomy (NCBI): domain Bacteria; kingdom Pseudomonadati; phylum Bacteroidota; class Flavobacteriia; order Flavobacteriales; family Weeksellaceae; genus Chryseobacterium; species Chryseobacterium sp. BIGb0232. Next base: position 203,559 of record NZ_JANUEH010000009.1, on the reverse strand, counting down.
TTGCTTGCTGTGCAATACTGAAGTTTGTCCCGTCTATATTAGTATAATCTGCACCCAGGTTATTATTCAACCATGTGTAACCATCTTCAGCCTGAACCGGCAGATAAAGGAAATTATGCTCACGCAATCCTGAATTGTCTGTTTCACCAAATTTTCTATCAGGAATACCAGGCAATATACGAACATCATAATTTTTGGATGTCCCGGAATTATTAGATGGGAATTGGAACCTTGCCATTAATACTCCAAGATAATCATTTCCTATTCCGGCATTTATGTCAAGTTTTCTGGCATTCAAAGTACCTCCTATAGCCGTAAGTTTTGCTTTGATTGATCTGGTATTAGAATCATATGATTGTGTTGACCATGAAAGCATAAGCTGTCTGGAAATTCCATCTTCTGTAAGATTGGCAGGAACCGTTGTTATTGAGCTCCATCCAGTAAGGGAACCACTTCCTGTTGTGGTGACAGGAATAAAGATATCCAGTCCTGATGTAGAAATGAACCCTTGATAATCTGCCAGTTTATCTGGAACACCATCTGCTGCCACAGGTCTGGCAGTTGTTGCAGGGCCTGTAGGCTCTGTATAAGGAGAATAATCACTATCAAGCACCGAGCCTATAAAATATATTCCCTCATTGATGGTAATAGTAGAAGGAACTACCGGGGTTCCATTATTGACCGGAAGTGAAATTGCAGAACAGGTACTTCCATTTACAGTAATACTAAATACTGCAGGGCTTGTAGTCACTGGGGTTCCCAACACATTAAGCTGTAAAGAACCATTTCCCGTCGCAAAATTCCCGGCATTCAATGTAGCAGTTAACCCATTAGACTGAAAAGTCTGCGCAGCATAAGCACTTCCATTACCTCCCGTGTAAGGGATTGTTAAAGTACCGCTGTAAGCTACATTTTGAGTTGCAGAACTAGGATTAAATACTGCAGAAGCACATACTAAAGCAAATGGGCTTTCTTTCCAGAAACATTGCGACCATGCACCTCCCTGAAAAGCTTTTACACATTGCTCAGAGACATCATAGATAAGCATTCCGTTTACAGGGCTGTTAATCACCCCTGTATTAGGTATTCTGTTCAGTAGTAAACTCTTGTTTGTAGATCCTAATTCAAGATCTGCACTTAAATTAGGGTTAGGTTGATTAATCCCAACCTGTGCAAGGGAAAAAGAGCTAATACTAATGTAAATAGGTAATAATAACTTTTTTTTCATGTTGAATTTTTGTTGTGGTTTAATAAAATTTGTCTATATAAATATTTTTCATTGAAGTTGCAATGAAATAGGGAATAAAAAATCTTGTAAGCAGATCCTTTCAATATCTGTATAGCTAAAAAGTATAGTAAACTGTATACTACTGAAGATAATAATTGTTTATAAGCATTTTAATTACTGATCAACAAACGATTATCATTTCTGCATCTTGTGAACTGCAGAAATTACTTAGATACATGATAATGATCCGGAACTGTTTACTGAAATACAATTACATTATTTTAAAGCAACGGAGCAGGTATTTCCTGCAACATTTACATTCAATGTAATATTGCCGGTCCGATCCGGAGTTCCTGTGATAGAATACTGTAAACGTCCATTCCCAATAGCAAATTGTCCGGCAGGTAAAGCAGCAGTTAATCCATTTGTTTGAATGGATACTGCATCATAAACACCACCATTTCCTCCTGTATAGGGAACTGTCAACACACCTTTATAAGCCTGTCCTGCAATAGGACTGGGAGAAACGGTAGCTGAAGTACATGACAAGGAAACGGGATTCATCAATGCTTTTTTTCCAATCAATCCTTTTCCAAGACATTTAGACCATTTATCTGCCTGAAATGCTTTTACGCATTCTTCGGATATGTCATAGATCATCATGCCATTAACTGGATTTGCGACTGCAGCAGTGTTGGGAACTCTGTTTAGAAGTAACGTTTTGTTGTTAGACCCCAGTTCAAGATCTGAGCTGAGATTGGGATTTTCTTGCTTGATACCTACCTGTGCGAAGGAAAGCACACTGAAACTGAAGGTAATCAGCAGTAATACATTTTTTTTCATTTGTATAGGGTCTTAGTGTTTAAATAATTTTTTTCTCTCAGTAAAGATATATGTTAAAAATGAATTTGCAAAAAAAAAACATTAAAATTTGGAAAGTTTATCACTAATTAATGATTTCCTATTTCAATTTAAATAATTGAAATTCACCAAAATATAAGGGTTGAAAGGATGTAAAAAATGATTAACTCAAATTTCAGAGGCTATAAAAAAAGGTACCACATTTTTAAGATTTTTATTGTCTGAAGCTATGCAACTCTGATAACTTTCATCAATAAAAATATTCTTGGTAAAGAATTTTTTACTCTCAATTACGCATTCATCATTTACAATTTCAAAAGAATCCAAAGGAATCATCATTCCTCCTCCATGCGCTTTCATTACTGATTCTTTTCGGGTCCAGTATGAAAAGAAATCCCCAATTTGATCTTCAGAACGATCAATTTTAAGAAATTCCTGTTCTGTCATTTGAAACTGAAAGTCCAGATAATTGATTTTAGGGTCTATAAATTCAACATCAATTCCAATAGGAAATTCTGCAATTGCGCAAACAACAAGTTCTTTGGAATGAGAAATATTGAAATGAAGAGGCTGCCCTTTCAGGTAAGGTTTATTATCTGGAGTACGCTCAATATATACCTCATCAATATGATACCGGGACTTTAATCCCTGGAACAAAAGCACTCTCCCTAACAGGGAAAGCTGAGCATCCTGCCATCTTCTGTATTTCAGAATATCCTGCTTAAAATCTTCCGGAAAAGAGTTTAAATACCGGTCTAAAAAATACCGATGCTTTTCTTCACTGATAAATGTATATAGAATAACCATTGCTGATGCGCTTCAAATGTGTTATAATGATTTTTAAATATAAAAGGGTTAGCCATCAAAAAGTTAAAAATAACATTTTTATCTGTATTTTCTTACGCAATGATACCCAAGGTTAAACTTACACATTCTGAGACTAAAACAACATAGATTAAAGCCTCGTATCAGATATTCTTTCAGAAAAAAAGACTGGAATCATAAAGCGCTTTGGAAAATCTTTTTTAAATTTAGCATAAAATCACTTTAAATCATTTAAAAATGAAAGTACAAACACTATCATTATTGGCAGGGTGTGCATTGTTGGCTGTTTCATGCGGAACTACAAAAACGTACGCTGTAAATGCCAAAAGCGGAACGCAGACCGGCGGAACGGCTAAGTTTACCCAACAGGGGAATGAAGTCATTATGAACCTGAATGTAACGAACCTTACTCCCGGAATTCATGCAGTACATATTCATGAAAAAGGAGACTGTTCTGCGGCGGACGGAACTTCTACAGGCGGACACTGGAATCCTTCCAAGAACGATCACGGAAAATGGGGTGCTGAGCATTTCCACATGGGAGATATTGGAAATCTGGTAGCTGATCAGAGCGGAATTGCAGTTTTAACCTTCAAGACAGATAAATGGTGTCTTGGATGTACAGATGAATCTAAAAACATCATTGGAAAAGGTCTTATTGTACACGCTGCAGCAGATGATTTCCATACTCAGCCTACCGGAAATGCCGGCGGAAGAGTAGGATGTGTAGAGATTAAGTAATCATTTATTTTACACAATAAAAAGCCCGATAATTTTCATTATCGGGCTTTTTATGTTTATGATTTTACTCCCATATCGGATACAATATTCATTGCTTCCTGCAGGTAAAGATCTTTTTTCAGATTCTTGATCCACATTTCAGATTTCTTTTTGAAAGCTTCGTCTTTTTTCTCTCTTTCAATCTCACTAGGATACATGATGAACTGTAGGCCGTTCTCAAATTTAGTAAGTACTTTGAATTTTTCAATCTGAGATTTTCTGTGCTTCATCACTTCATTGAATTTATTGATGTTCAATGTAATGTTTTCCTCTTTATCCAGTTTTTCTCTCCATTGTGCGGATTCTAACAGTAGCTGATAGTTTTTATTCTTAGCCATTCTGTCTGCACTTGCTTTTTCAAGAGCCTGGATATTGAAAAAGTTCAGTTTCTGGAACTTTGTAGCCGGAATTTTATCCCAAGCCAAAGCAAAGTCATCATAACGCTCTCCTACTTCTGCATAGGTAAAGAAATCTTTCATCTGAATATCAGAAACAATTCCTTTTCTCTGTGTAGACTCTCCTGTAATTCTGTAGAATTTCTGGATCGTCAGTTTTAAAGATCCGAAATCATCTTCTGTATTCAGGAATCTGTTCAGATCAACAAAAGTCTGAACGGTTCCTTTTCCAAAAGATTGCGGAGATCCAACAACCATAGCTCTTCCGTAATCCTGCATTACGCCTGCTAAAATCTCAGAAGCTGAAGCCGAAAGTTCGTTTTGCATAATAACAAGCGGACCGGTCCAGATCGGAGTTTCATTTTTATTCTTTAGAGTCTGTATTTTCCCGTTTCCATCTTTCACCTGAACATATGGTCCAGCATCCATGAAAAGCCCCATAATATCGCCTACTTCCGTCAGTGATCCACCACCGTTGTTTCTAAGGTCAAGGATAATTCCTTCAATATTCTGAGATTTAAGCTTAACAATCTCATTTTTGATATCATCAGAAGCATTTCTTCCTTTTGAATTTTCAAAATCTGCGTTAAAGCTCGGAAGGTTGATAAACCCATATTTCTTACCGTTAGGAGTATTCACTACAATACTTCTTGCGAAAGTATCTTCAATAGCTACCTCTTCACGGATCATTGTTACATCTTTAATAGTCCCGTCTTTTTTCTGAACGGTTAAGGTAACAGGTGTTCCCTTTTCTCCTCTGATCAGCCTTACAGCTTCGTCGGAAAGCATTCCTACCACATTTACAGCATCATCTTTTGGTTTTGATTTTACTTTCAGGATCTTATCTCCTTCTGAAAGCTGCTTGGATTTCCATGCCGGAGCACCAATGGTAAGAGCACCCAGATAAAGATTTCCTTTTTTCTCCTGGATCAATGCTCCGATACCGATTACTTTACCGGTAAACTGAGTATCAAAATCTTCTTTATCTTTTGGAGAATAGTAGTTGGTATGCGGATCGAATACTTCAGTATAAGCATTCATATATACCGTAAACCAATCCATTTTCTTTCTCTTTTTGAATCTTGTGAAGGTATCTTTTACAAGGTCTTTTACTTCATCCGTTGCTTTTTTGATCTTTTCATCCTGAGTAAGAACCTTAAACTTGATCGTATCATTTAATTTATACTTCTGAACAGAATCTTTCTTCTCTTTCTGAGCTTCTTCTTTACTGTTCATCGATTCAATTTCCTGAAGAATATTATACTTGATGAATTTTTTCCATTCGTTGTACTGTTCCTGCTTATTGGCCGGTACTTTTTTAAGCTTTGGCTCCAGGGTAAGTGTTTCATCTTCCTGAAGGTTAATGGGCTTACTAAAAATATCCTGAGTAATCTTATCGATCTCATCTACTCTTTGGTACAATCTGTCGATTGTAAGTTTATAGAAACTCAAATCTCCCTGGTTGATATAATCATCAAGCTTTGTTTCATGCTTGCTGAATTCATCCATGTCAGACTGCAGGAAATATCTTTTGGCAGGATCCACCAATTCGAAATAATGCTTATAAACATCCTTTGAATAAGCATCATTGATAGGCTTCGGACTATAATGCAGGTAAGAAAGAGTGTTTTTTACGCTCACCATTATTGTCTGCATCTTTTCATCATCGTTTTTCGGCGAATTGAAGCAAAACATTAGACTGGTTAATGGAATCAGTAGTAAAAATTTATTCAGTTTGAAATTTTTCCACATAAACTGTCTTTATTTATTAATTTTTGAAAAATAAGTATTGTAATAAGTAGCAATAATTTGCGGACTGTTACAAACGATCAAATTTAATACCTTATTTACAAATATCGTATAGTTTTGAAGATTTTTATTAAAAGAAACCTGTGGTGCATTTAAGCAATTTGAGTTTTTAAGTTGTTAATATTTCTATTGTTTAATTTATTAATCCATTGTATAACAGTCAGTGCCATTATTTTAGGTAATATTTGAGCTGTTATAGCGCATGTATATTATTCGAAACATAATAAATGTTAAAAAAAACTGTCTTTTTAATATCCATTATATGTTTAATATTTATGAACAAATAATCATGCATATAAACTTTATTCAAATTCATAATATTTTATTTTTACTAATAAAAAAAAATCAACGTCCATTACACTTATAAAATATATCACAAACATGTGATAATATAAAAAAATAATATTACTTTTGAAAAACACACAAATTTTGAAAAAACACACGAATATGAAAAAACTTTTGTATAAACCCGCTCTCCTATTTCTGTATTCATATAATAATCTTTTCTGATAGATTAATAGAAATTAGCCTTTTCGATATCATCTGACATTATTAGTAAGTGTCAGAAGCGCTAAAATATATACCTTATGAATTTATCAGAAAATATCATTAAAAATCTATTGTTATCAGACAATGGAAACCAAATACTTTATAATCTGAATAGCTTATCTGGAAAAGAAATAGCTGAAAAAACATTAACCCTAGCCGTTAATTTAAAATCCACAGGAAAACTCAGCTGTGGAGATAGAGTCATCCTGAGCATGAAGGATTCCCCAGAATTTATTTATTCATTCTTATCTTTAATATCTATAGGATGCATTCCAGTTCCTGTAAATCCGATGATTCAGGATTCTGAATTAGAATATATTCTACAAGATTCTAAAGCACAGGGGATCATTATAGACAGTCAACAATACCTCCGTTTACATAAGGCTGTACATAATTCAATTTACATTGTAAATGAATGTATTATCGTGAACTCTCCTTTAAAAGACGAATATCATTCGGATAATTATCTGCATAAGTATATGGTACTAAAGACTGATAATAGCTTTTCTGATATGGATTTTGCATATGAACAAAATAACCCGATTGCCTTTTGGCAATATACTTCAGGAACCACAGGAAAACCCAAAGCGGTTCAGCACACTCATGCCACCATGCTTTTAAATACGAATCTGTTTGCACAAAAGACATTGGGAATTCGTAAAGAAGATATTATTATGTCTGTCTCTAAAATGTTCTTTGGATACGGATTGGGAAACAGCTTATTTTTTCCATTAATTATAGGTTCATCCGTAGTAATTGATGAAAAATGGTTTTCTATTGATCAATTGAAAAAAAATATCCGGCTCTACAAACCTTCTGTTTTCTTTGGTACTCCAAAAGTATACTTAGATATACTGCATCACTACAAAAGTTTTTCGCAAAACGATTTCAACAGTATAAGATTATTTGTATCAGCAGGCTCTTCACTTCCTGAATCTATTGCCAGAGAATGGGACTCAAAATTTGAGAAAACAATTATTAATGGGATAGGCTCAACAGAAATAGGTCATATTTTCATGTGTAACCGTCATTTAAAAAAACAAAATAAGAATTCATCTTTGGGAATTCCTGTTTCCGGCTATCAGATAAAAATATGCAAAATAGATAACCCTGACGTAAGCATAAAAAACCATAACGAAATAGGAGAATTATGTGTCTCCCCTCCTGAAAGTACACTCAGCTCATATTGGGAAAAAGAAGAAGCCAATAAAGTAAAGTATAAAGAGGGCTGGTACTTTTCAGGGGATCTATGTTCCCAAGCAGAAGATGGCACTTATACTTATCATGGAAGAAAAGATGATTTATTTAAAGTAAACGGACGCTGGGTAAACCCTTTGGAAATAGAAAATATCATATTACGGAGTTTCCATGAAGTAGATGAATGTGCAGTAACCTATTATTTAGATGATGACGCCCTTACCAAGCCAGTACTGTATGTCGTGGGAAAAGAGGGCTGCAATATGGTTTTTCTTTCTGATGAAATTCAAAAGAAGTTATCAGAAATTTTTCCCTCCTATAAGCGTCCTTCCAAAATTCATTTTATAAAAGAATTACCAAGAAACAGTAATGGAAAAATATACAGGAAGGGGTTGGTAAATCACTGTTAAAAAAAATAATTATGAATACATTATGCAGATAATAGATGCAATTAGCCAGATCCCGGGGTTAAATATCTCTGGTAATCGCGGGAAAATGGAGAAAGGTTTTCAATGTCAGATATACGAAGTTGAAAAAGAAAAATCTTTATCCACTTGGTCTGTGGATACATGCAGGCAATTATTAGATCAAAATGGTATTATGCCTCATGAATTAGGTATAATTATCAATGCTTCTATTTCATTATATGATACAACCTCTCTGAGAAATACTTCAGCTCCCGGAGTAGGCCACGAAGTACAAAAACATTTAGAAGCAAAAAACGCATTCGTATTTGAAATGTTTCATAGCGACCTAGGAAATATGATCAAAATTGCATCTTCTTTTTTATTGACTTCAGAGTCCAAATATGCATTGGTGATTCAGTCAAATAAATTTTCTGCCTTTCTTAAGGATAATGAGAATGGGTTTTGTATTCCTGATGGAGTTAATGCATTATTACTTAAGGCCAGCAACAACAAAATAGAATTAGAAAACATCCATATTTCTTCTCCTGAAGCACCAAAAGCAAGCCTAAGTTTCAATGAAGGAAATGAAGAAGCTCTGATAGAAGAAAACATTTTTAGACTCAACTGGAATTATAGTCCCTCTTTTGTAAAAACTATAAATTCTGAATTTGAAAATATATTATTAAAGCTGGAAGGCCAACAGACTCCGATTATTACAGAAAAATGGTTTTCAGAACATCTGTCACCCCAAGAAACAGAAGATACATTGGCAATGAACAGTATTCCTTGGCATTTACAAGAAAACACAGAAATGAAGAAACTGCCGTTAACAATGATAGCGTATAACCCATTCCTTTCACATTATTCGGTTTTAAAAATTACAAATGAGATATAATTCCTCTATAAAAAGCGTGGCAGTAGGATTTCCAGAGAAATATTACACCAATGATATGCCTCCATTTTCCAGCATCCCCAATCTTCCTAAAAACTGGTGGAGAAACTGGGGAATGGAAGGGAGATATATGGTAGACAAAGAGAAAGGCGAATCTTGTTCCCAGCTTGCTAAGAAAGCGTCTTTGGGAGCAATAAAAAAAGCCGGTCTTTTAGCGCATGACATAGACCTTATCATAGGAACAACATGCACCATTACAGGCTGGTCTGATAAAGAAAATGACAGGATCTTTCCCGGAATTTCAGAATATTTAAAAACCGAGTTGCAATGTAAACATTCAGCGATGACTATAGAAGTCAATCAGGCATGCATCTCTTTTCTCGTAGCACTACAAATGGCCTCTGATTACATAAAAACAGGAAAGTACAAAAACGTATTGATCTGCTCTGCAGAAACTTTTACACAAATTGCTGATTTTTCCTTACCCTCTTCTACCCTTTTTGGAGACGGCGCTGCAGCGGTAGTCGTAGGAAGATCAGAAAAAGAAGGAAAATTAGTTTCTTCTCATTATAAAAGCATTCCCATCTATAATGATATTGCAACATTGCAATGGAAATCTCCTCCAGATAAGCCCGGGAAAGAATTTACCCGTCCTTATTTTACATTAGGACAAGATGCACCCACTCAAATGCAGACATTCGTCCCTCACAATGTCCCTGAGGTTACCTTTAAAGCCTTAGAAAAAGCAAATGCTACGCTTGAGGACATCCACCACTTTGTCTTTCATCAGCCCTCAAAAATGCTCATCAGAATGTGGGCAATGGGAATAGGAATAAAGAAAGACAAATATACAACTACCGTAGAAAAATACAGTTGTCTCAGCTCTGCCTCAATTCCGGTAACCCTATACTTTGCATTAAAAGATGAAAAAATAAAACCCAATAATAAAATTGTATTCGCCGGTGCAGGAATCGGATGGGGGTTTGGAGCACAGGTATGGAATACAGAAAATATTAACTATTAAAAAATACAACAGAATGGAAAATCAAGAATTATTTAACAAAGTATACGCAGTTTTAGCAGATATTGCAGAATGCGAAATTAATATTATTAAGCCTGACACAGACTTATTAAATGAAATAGGAGTCACTTCTCTTATGGGATTAGAAGTTTTAGTGGAATTGGAAAGAGAATTCAATATCAGTTTAGACGAAGGAATTCTTATCAAAATGAAAACACCAAAAGACATCGTAGAAGTTCTGGAAGAAGAACTGGCCATTTAAAGTCTAAAAGCAAAGTCTTTGGAGGTTACAAAAGAGTTTGGGAACCCAAGACTTTAATAGATTTTGACTTTCCACCGATATTAACAAAGCCTGTTAATATTGGTTTATAACAGACATCCGTAATTAAAAATACTTGCTTTCAAAAAAGTGAGGGTGATCTCTTTTTTTAAAAAACAAATAAAATAATCCAGTAATGATTGAAAATTTAGAAGTCGACGAATTAGTAATAGGAGCAGGACTTTGTGGGCTTATGTATGGACTTTCAGCAGTTTCTGAAGGAAGCTCAGTTGCCATCAGCGAAGCCCATCATAAAGTAGGAGGTTATGCTACCAATTTTTACCGGAATAAAAGAAAATTTGTTTTTGATTGTAGCCAGCATAAAGTGAGCGGGCTCAAAGAAAATGTTGGAAACCTTTGGATTTCCCTTAAAAGATTAGGCCTGCAATCATTGCTGGATGAATTTGAGCTGCATGAAGAAATAGGAACCGTAGTTTATAAAAACCAATTCATCAAACTCCCATCTGAACCGGAAGACATTAAAGAAACCCTTATTAATTACTTTCCTGAAGAAATAATAGGGATAGAAAAGCTTTTCCATGATATAGAATCCCATGGGTATCAGCATTATATGTTTTTCAGAAAGCTAATGAATGAATACACCATCAACAGGGATATCTTGAAAGAAAGCAGAAGCCTGTCCAAAATAACTGCCCGTGAATATTTCAATACCCTTTTCAAAGGACAGGATATCATAGAAGTACTCAGCCCTATTGCTATTTATTCAGGTTCCATTTCCAATGAAGTGAATGCTTTTTATTTTCTTCATTGCCTTTATGCTATGTTTTATGGTGGTCCTGCATTTATGAAAGGAACCGGACAACGTATTTCGGACTTATTATTAAAAGAATTTGTAGATCGTGGCGGAATACTGCTAAAGAAAAATAAGGTATATGAAATGGAAGATATAGGAGATCATATGCTTGTAACCACTCGAAAAAATATAGTAAAAACAAAAAGAGTCATTGCAACCTGTCCTCCTGAAGATGTAGTAAAAATGCTGAAATCAGATGAAAAGTCACAGAAATTTAAGCAAGTCCTTAACAACTTCACCGTAGGATGGGGTCATTTTTGTGTATTCGTTGTGCTTTCTGTACCACCTGAAGAATTGGGAATAACTTCTCCTGAATATCTTTTAGTATCCGATACAGGGGACAACTTTACAGAAGATGATTTTGAAAAGGATAGATATTATGACCTTTTTACATTGAGTGTCAGTAACTATCATCGTGTAGACCCAGAAGGAGGCTATATTCTTCAATTCATTATTTTGGATCATGGAGACCGTTGGTTCTCCCTTTCCGAAGACGAATACAATCAAAGAAAAGAAAAAATTCAGGGAAAACTGATCAAAAGAGTCCTTAACACTTTTCCTCAGATAGAAGATAAATTGGTTTATACAGAATCTTCAACTCCAAAGACTAATTACAAATTTACACTGGCTACTAAAGGTTCGGCTTTCGCCTACAAAATGCTTCCAAAAACCAATTTAGGACTATTGAGCAACTTCCCAAATGACAAAGTAAAACTGGTAAGCACATGGTCCGGAGGTCCCGGTTATGAAACTGCAATGTGTTTCGGATTTACACAAGGAAAATTATTAAATATGAAAAAAACACAGAATACATGAGCAATCTAAAGAAAAAAACACTAAGCCCGAAGTTTACCCTCTTATTAGAAAAGCTGAATAAAGCTTCCGAAAAAAAACAGATGAGCCTCCTTCTGGATCATCCTTGGGACGAACCTATAGAAAACGCCTGGCTGAAAAAAAGAGAAAATATTGCGATCTACGGAACACCTTATTATGATCTTGCTACAGAAGAAGAAAGAAGACTTTTATCCGTCTATGAAACAGGTTCATGGTGGTATACTTTCATTGTATTCGAAAACCTCGTGTCAGAATACTATATGAAAATCGTCAATCATGGCTCCCTTAAAAAATTCCCCGAAGTCGTAAAATACATACACCATTTCTGCAAAGAAGAAATAGTGCATGCAATGGTCTTCAAAAAGGCAATGGCCCATTTTCAGATTACCCCTTTCCCCAGCCCTTTAAACCTTAGAGAAATATACAGCCACAATGCGGCAATGTCCGAATTTCCCCTAAAGGCCATCTACCTTACCATTCTTATCGAATGGCTGGCAGAAAACAATGCAATGGAAGACTGCAACAGCAAGGAAATTTCCCCCTTATCAAGAGCAGTAGCCGTAGAACATCATAAAGAAGAAGCAAGACATATAGAATGGGGCAAAAATATGATCCGTGAGTTTATAGATATGGTTCCTGAATTTTTGAAAGAAGCACAGGAAAGCACAGCACCAATGCTCAGAAGCATGCTTGATATGTCGGTCTGCAGTATTGTAGTGTATTCCCGTGTCGGTTTTCATAATCCCGCATTCAGAGATTATAAAAAACTGATTCCTGCCGTGTTGGAAAGTGAAAACCGTCAAAAAATCAATTCCAGAATTATGGCTCCTCTGATGAGATACTTTCTGGAACTTGGAATCTGTGATCCTAATGATGATGAAAACATGAAAGTATGGAGAGACAACAGATTTGAAAAAGATGTGAAAGATGCTGTAGAATATTTCAGAAAAAAATCTGCCGGAACAGAGGATATAGATAATGTAATGAACAAAAACTACGACTAATGAATACTGTCATATCCGGATTTGGCCATGCTCTCCCCTCTTCAACTATAGACAACAAAACAATTGTTAAATGGATGAATACCACGGAAGAATTCATAGAAACCCGTACAGGCGTGCTTACCAGACAACATATTTCTGAAAATGAAAGCACAGGCGTATTAATGGTAGAAGCCTCCAAAAAAGCAATTGAAAAAGCCAATCTCTTACCGGAAGATATCGATATGCTGATTGTAAATACTTTGAGTCCGGATTACCATGATCCATCTCAGGCCTGCCTTATTCAGCCAATGCTTTCTCTGAAAAATACAATTCCCGTATTTGATATCCGAGCACAGTGCAGCGGGCTTATTTATGGGATGGACATCGCAAAACAATTTATAGCCACCGGAACACATCAGAATATATTAGTCTGCTGCGGAGAAGCTTTATCAAAAAGAATGGATTATTCTGATGACGGCAGAAACCTCTCCATATTACTTGGTGACGGCGCCGGAGCTGTTGTGCTAAGTGCTTCAGAGGATCAGAACAAAGGAATTCTGGATGCTGCAATACACGCTGATGGAAGTTATTTTGAACTGCTTTGGACAGAAAGTCCGGGTACATCAGGCAAAACCTTCAGCGGAGATGAAAGCAAATGTTCCTATTTCCGAATGAATGGCAAAGACATGTTTAAACATGCGGTAGAAAAATTCACAGAAATAACAGTACAGACATTGAAAAAGCACAATCTTTCCATGGAAGATATAGATGTTATTATTCCCCACCAGCCCAATATGAGAATTTTGGATGCGGTGATAAATACTCTGGGAATTCCAAGAAATAAGGTACAGATCAATGTACATAAATATGGAAATATTGCTTCCGGTTCTTTACCCATCACTCTGAGTGAATATATGGAGAATACTCCTCCGGAAGAAAGAGAAGGAAAGCTGGGACTTATAGTTGGATACGGCTCCGGAGCAACATGGGGAAGTGTTTTATATAAATTCTAATAACACCATGTGGATCAATAAAACAGGAAATATAAACAGCTCTTTGGCCATCTTGGGAACAATCTCCAACCCGGTTTATCTGGTAAAAGAAGATCAGGAATACATCCTGATAGAAGGAGGATTAACCCGGGATGCCAAAGCGCTGCTGGCACAATTGAAAGAACATGTTTCTGATCTCTCATTAGTCAGACATTGGTTTATTACACACTCCCATTATGATCATTGCGGAGCTATAGAATCTCTTTATCCTTATCTGAAGCATATAAAACTATATGCCTCGGAACATGCGGTGAAAAACTTTCGTAATGAAAAATATGTAAAAAGGATTCGTCAGCTGAATGCCCTGATATCAGATAAAGAGATTAAAAAATTTCCTGCAGACTTACAACAGATTCCTTTCATCATTCTGAAAGATAAGGAACAAATAAAAACGGAATCTGGAATCTGGGAAGTAATCTATACTCCGGGCCATAGTCTATGCTCTGTGAGTATTCATTATAAAGAAAAAGATATTTTGTTTGTATCGGATGCTTTAGGTGAAATTATCAATACAAAAAAATGGTTTCCGTTGGCTTTTGATCATGTAAAACAATTTATAAACAGCATCAATAGATTGGGAGATCTGCGTGCTGAGACCATTGCTTTAGGACACAATGGTATCCTTACAAGTGTGGAGGCCCTATCTGCACCAGCCTGCAGCCTTCTTGGGTGTAACGACTTGATAGAGTTTGTAGCCGTTCGTAAAGACTATTTATCAGAAGAAGAATTGGTGGATCACGTATGTAAAAAATATAAAGTGATGGATCATTCCTTCATTCCGGATAAAGTATACAGAAAAAGTATAGAACTATTAATCTCTCATTTAAAAACAGAATCATTCGTATGAATCAAAATCCAAAATATAAAGAATATCACGCTTGCATTGTAGGAGCAGGAATTGCCGGTATTTTCCTGGCCTGGCTGCTGGGTTCACAAGGCAAAAAAATCCTGATTTTAGAAAAAAACGCTAAAGTCAATATGAATGGTGCCGATATTTTGAAGCCTTCCGGAATCAATGTCCTTGAAAAACACGGACTGCTACAGGAACTTATGAATAAGGAATGCAGAGTGAGAGATCAGCTCAGCGTTTTTCATAACGGCATTCAGGTCGATCACATCAATTATAAAGCAGAAAACGAAAGAGGATATTTTATGGTTTGTCCATACAGTGTTTTACTGGAAACGATTTATGATAAAATTCAGGCCATCGAAACCGTAGAACTATTGGTCAATCAATCCGTTTCAAAAATTAATGAAGTGGAAAATGGGGTCTATGTAACCCTTAATTCAGGAGAGGAGATTTTCAGCAATATCCTTATCGGAGCGGACGGAACCAAATCCATTGTAAGAGAATATGCAGGAATAAAAGCCCATTTCGACTATTACGATCATGTGATGTATTTCAACAAATACCCTATTACATCAAGTGTAGAAGAGCTCAACCGATTGTATGTAGACAAAAACGGAGGGCTCGCCTATTTCTACCCGATCAACAATACAGAAGCCCGATGTATTTTAGGGTTTAATATGGAAGAAGGGAAAAACCTGAAAGAATCCGGAAACAAAGAAACTTTGATCAACCGACTGAAAACATTTGTTACCCAAAGTGATGACATGTTAAACCAGCTCAATTCACTGGACAATTTCCTCACCTTTCCCTTATGCAGAATGCATTCTGAACAATACTTTAAAGGAAGGATACTTCTTTTGGGAAATGCGGCCCATTCCATCCATCCCATTACGGGACAGGGAATGAACCTGGCTATTGAAGATACAGGAGAACTGTTCATCTGGCTTTCAAAATATTTTAACAGTGAAATTTCTTTGGAAGAAGCACTGGCAGGCTATCAGGAGCAGCGTTTTGAACTTAACAGTAAAGTTCTTGCTTATGGTCACCGTCTGGCAGGCAGTTTCGGAAGCGCAGAAGACTTTATGAACAGCCTTAATTCCAAAATACAGACCAGCAGCAGAGACCTTTCCATACTCAATAAGATTTAAAAATAATTATGCAAATAGATTTATCAGACAAACATTTTTTAGTGACAGGAGGCGGAAGAGGAATCGGCAGAGCCATTGTTCAGCAGCTGCTTTCATCGGGAGCATCCGTATCATTTACCTATAATCATGGGAAAGAAACAGCAGAAGCTTTTTTGGACAAACTTTCAGCTGAATTTCCGGGTAAGACGATGCTTTATCAGGCTGACATAAAAGATGAAGAACAATCAAAATCTCTAATCGCCGAAATTGAAAAATCTGCATTAGGTCCGCTATACGGCTTGGTAAACAATGCAGGAATCACAATGGACGCCCCTTTTTTCAGCATGACCACCGATATGTGGACCAATGTATTGGAAACCAACCTGAATGGGACTTATTACCTCACAAAAGCAGTGATAAGATCTTTCATCCGAAAGAAAAATTCAAAAATCATCAATATATCATCTGTTTCAGGAGTAAGAGGAGCAGTGGGACAGGCCAATTACGGAGCAACTAAAGCAGCTGTTATCTCTTTAACCAAAACACTGGCTCTGGAATTTGCAAAATTTAACTTACAGGTAAATGCTGTTGCCCCGGGATTTATTGATACCGAAATGGTAGCCAAAATGAATGAACAGGATAAAAAGAAAATAGATCAGATGATCCCCATGAAAAGGATGGGAAAAACGGAAGAAGTTGCTGAGCTGGTAACCTTTCTGTGCTCGGACAAAAGCAGCTATATCACCGGGCAGACATTCATTATCGATGGAGGATTAACTTTATAAAAAACACAACACATATGAAAAGAATTGTAATTACAGGAATGGGTGTAGTAAGCCCTTTAGCCTGTGAAAAAGAAGCATTTTGGGAAAAAATCCTGAATGGAGAATCAGGAGTCGGAGACCTTACAAAACTGGAGCCCTCCAACTATAAAGGAGTTACCCGCGCTGCTGAAGTAGACTTGGAAAAAGATTATAAGAATACTGAATTGCTGGAGCATTTTAAGCCTTATGGCAAAGCCGTTACTTATGCCGCCGCCGCGATAGACATGGGTCTGAAAGATGCCGGTTTTGAAAAATTCACCAAAAAAAATAATTACGGAGTTATTCTGGGTACTACAAACGGCAACCAGGATATTGTAGAAAGAGTTGTAGATCAGTGGAATCTGGAAATGAAACATGAAGACCTTTCCTCTGAAGCAGCAAAGACACTTACTTATTTCAGACCAGTTGAATTAAGTGCCAGTATAGCAAAATATTACAATCTCGGCGGAACCAATATGGTAATTCCTACAGCCTGTGCAGCAGGAAATTATGCTATTGGCACAGCCTACTCTATGATTCGCGAAGGCAGATCTTCCCTAATTATTGCAGGAGGAGCTGACCCTTTTACACGGTCCTGCTACACCGTTTTTTACAGATTGGGAGCCATGTCAAAAGACAACTGTAAACCTTTTGATCAGAACAGGAACGGGATGATTGTAGGGGAAGGAGCAGCTGTTTTAGTATTGGAAGAACTGGAACATGCACTGGCAAGAGGAGCTAAAATATATGGCGAAATCAAAGGGTACGGCTTAGCCTGTGATGCCTATGATCCTACAGCCCCTGATCCGGAAGGTTCCGGTGCTACCCTGTCTATGAACAATGCAATAAAATCAAGCAATATTGATAGAAAGAACATCACTTATGTAAGCGCCCACGGAACAGGAACAAAAGCCAATGATTCCCATGAGGTAAATGCGATGCGCAATGTTTTCGGAGAAGAAATAGATTCTTTATATGTCAATGGAATCAAATCCATGTTAGGACACTGTATGGGAGCAGCCAGTGCATTGGAAGCAGTAACTGCTACTCTTTCTCTACATCATCAAAAAGTTCCCAGAAACCGCAATACAGAAAAAATTGATGAAGCCTTTAATACTCATTTTCATATCCAGCCATCCTCAGAAATCGAAAATAAAGTAGATCATGTTCTTAGTAATTCTTTCGCTTTTGGCGGGAATATATGCAGCGTAATATTCAGTAAATATGACAGCAAATAACACTTCAAATAAAGATATAGTAATTTCCGTAATAGGCTTCAATAGTCCATACGGAACGGAGATTGACAATTATTTCTTCCGAAAAGAATCGGAAACGAAAGCTTTAATCATTGAAGATCATGATCCCCAGAATTTTTTAAAACCAAAAGGACAGAGATTTCTTAACAAAGCAACATTGTTGTACTGTAATGCAGCATTTCATGCCATACATAACAGAAGTTTAAGTTCGATAATCAATGAAGCTCCTGAAAGAATCGGGCTTTATGACGGCACTGAACTTTCCAACCTTGAAGACTGTTTTATCTTTGATTTAACTGCAAAAAATCAAGGTCCGGACCGTGTAAGCCCAATGAAAGCTCCAAGCACCATTGCCAATGCAGCAGCCAGTCAGATGGCCATTCAGGCAGGAATAAAAGGGCCCAATTTCAGTGTATGTGCAGGGATGGCAGGAAGCCTTCAGGCTTTAGATATTGCTTCCCTCCATCTAAAACAGGGAATCACAGATTACGGAGTCATTGCCTCTACAGAAGTCCGAAATGAATATCAGGGGTCTATCCGCAGGGGAAATGAAGCCCTGCACAGACCAGCCTCCACCGAACTGGGAATAGCCATGGTTTTAGAACGCAGGGAAACTTTATCTGAAGCAGGCAGAAAACCTTTAGCCACAATAAAAAAGATACATTCTGAAACCCATACAGAGGATCTGCCGACAGAAGCATTTCTGTATCAGAATATTTCAGATATGGCAGCACTATTCAGTTTTGATACCATTATTTTTTCCGGAGGCATTTCGGTAATTGATGAAACTATTTTTGAAGAAGTGTTAAGAAAAAATGGGCTGAGCACATCTGTCATTTATCCTGAAAACCTTTTTGGAGATAATGACAACGCCGGAGGTATGCTGGGAATAGCCTATGCTGTTTCAGTATTCGAAGGAAAAAGCATTCACAAAACAGATCAGGAAAACATTCTGGTTCTTTCAGCAGACAAGGCAGGAACTGTAATTCTCACCATAATAGAAAAAACAAAATAAATGGAAGCATTGTTAGAATCCTATCAGATCACTCAAATTTTAAAATACAGACATCCGTTTCTTCTGATAGATAAAGTGACAGGTTATATTCCTGGAAAAGAACTTACTGCTGTAAAAGCTGTCTCTATGGGTGAGCCCTATTTCGCAGGTCATTTTCCCGATTTCCCCATTATGCCCGGAGTTCTTATTACAGAAGCTTTAGCACAGGCTTCATCGCTCATGCTGGCTTTAGATGATCTGGAATGGGAAAAAGGAGGGCCTCTTCCTCCGACAGAAAGACCCATAATAGGCGTTTTAGGAAATGTCCAGATTAATTTTCTAAAGTCGGTATTACCAGGATGCTTGCTGCAGCTGGAGGTAAGTATAGACTGGAGAAAAGGGCCTGCCTGCTCTATTCATGTAAAAGCCTCGGCAGAAGGTTCTGTCTGTGCAAAAGGAAAAGTAACCGTAATGTTTATAGATAAAAGTAAATTATCTGTTTAGATGGAATACAAAACACTATTGTTCTGTATTCCTTATGCGGGTGGCTCATCTTCCTCAATGTCTAATGTATCCAATGTACTGAATACGGAAGATGTGGAGGTACATTATGTAGAACTGCCGGGAAGGGGAATGAGAAGTACGGAACCTTTTCATTCAACATTAGAAGAAACTATAGAAGATATTTCTGATAAAATCAGAAGCAGACTGCTAAGTAAAGACCAGCCTTTTATATTGTGGGGACACAGTATGGGAGCTGTTTTGGGCCTTCTTGTTTTATTTAATCTACAGAACGATTATATGCCAAAAGGATTGATTGTTTCAGGGATGCAGGCACCCCTGTTTCAGTCTGCAGAACTGCCAATGCCGAGAAAAAAGCGAAATGCCCTGCTGCTTGATATTCTTCCAACGAAATATGAAAGAAGCAAAAATGCCCCGATTTTTCAGAGAGTACAGCAGAAACGGATAGAGATTATGGAAAAAGATACAGCACTTTTAGAAGAAAATCCTGTTGAAGACTGGCCGTCCATTATTATCGAAACTCCTTTGGCAGTAATCATAGCAGAAAATGATGAGCTGTATAATAATAAAGACTGCTATAAAGATTGGAACCGTCATACGTCCAATACTACAAGCTATTTTCCTGTAGAGGGAGGACATTTTTTTATGTTCCAGTATCCGAAGCAGACCTCTGCCCTACTAAGTAAAATAATAAATGATTTAACACACTAAATCTATGAAAGAAACTAAGATCTTTTCTTCTCATATAAGTTCAGATTACCCCGAAAACTTTGATATGAAGAGTTTTTATAACTCCCTGAGGCAGACAGCCACAAGTTCTATTTGGTTTGAAGTTTCTGAAACCGTAAACAATGACAACCACAGGCTGGTTTTTATTGCGACAGAATCTATTGCCTCATTACAGTCAAATAATGTGAATAAGCTTCAATACAGATCAGGTGAAAAGACAGAAACAATAGAAACTGACGAACTTAATTTTTGGGATAAAACAGCTGAATGGCAGAAAAAAAACATCCCTGAAAATAATTCTCATCCATATAATGGTCTTTTAGGTTTCAGCAGCTATGATTCTATACAGCTTATAGAAAATATTTCTCTGAAAAAATACGCTGAAGAAAGAGAAAGCAGCCAGTTGCCACTCTTTAAATTTTCTCTATACCGATATATTTATGTTTTCAATATCACCCTCTCACAAGTTGTCTGCATCAATAACTATTATGATGGAGAAATTGAGGAGATGACGGAAATGAAAGAACAGCTGAAAAACACCTTAAATACAGGACTAAAAGGATTTCTAGTATCTGACGCAGAAGAAAAAGATTGCACGGAGGAAGAATTTTTAGAAAAAGTGAACAAAGCAAAACATCACTGCCAGATAGGGAATGTATTCCAGCTGGTCGTTTCCCGAAGATTTTCCAGAAACTATACAGGCGATCCGTGGACATTTTTTGTGAAGCTGAAAAACAACAGTGCCCAGTATTATTTCTTTCTGGAAGAAGAAAACTATACAATAGCAGGAGCATCACCAGAGACACATTTCAGTTCGTCAGATGGTTTGGCAATAGTAAAACCCATCGCAGGAACCTACAAAAAAACAATGCATAAAGAAAAGGATGCATTGCTGGAAAAAGAACTGCTGGCAGACCCTAAAGAAAATGCAGAGCACAATATGCTTGTTGATTTGGCAAGGAATGATCTCAGCAGATATGCAAAAGATGTATACATCAGTAAACTGAAGACCATAGAACATTATAATAATGTTATCCATATGGTAAGCCAGGTACAAGGCCAACTAAATACAGAGCTTAATACGGTCCGTCTGATCAAAGAATTTTTACCCGCAGGAACATTAAGTGGAGCGCCTAAATACAAGGCAGTACAGCTTATTGATGATATAGAAAGCAGCAGTCGTTCATATTATGGAGGACTACTTGGCTGGATAGGATTTAATAATGATATCAATACCTGCATTCTTATAAGAAGTACCTTATTCGAAAACGGAATGATGACTTACCGTGCCGGAGCCGGCGTTGTCATATCTTCTGATCCTCAAAAAGAGCTGGAAGAAGTAAACAATAAGATCACCTTAATTCTAAACACGTTAAAAGAATTTAGATCGTATACATTATGAAAAAAATACTGCTTGTAGACAATTACGATTCATTTACCTACAATCTAAAACAGCTCATTTCCGAATGTGGTGACTATAAGATTGATGTTTATAGGAATGATACCTTTCAGCTGGAACTAGCACAGGATTATGATGCTATTGTTCTCTCTCCGGGCCCCGGAATACCACAGGATGCCGGGCTATGTATTCCTTTGATAAAGACTTATAAGCATTCAAAAAAAATATTGGGTATCTGTTTAGGGCATCAGGCCATAGGAATCGCTTTTGGAGCTCACCTTATCAATACTTCTCAAGTTTATCACGGAGTCAGTTCCATAATTTCACTTAACAAAAATGAAAAAATCTATACAGAATTGCCTGACCATATAGAAGTCGCAAGATATCACAGCTGGGTGGTGGAAAATCGTAATCTGCCTCAAAACCTGGTCATAACATCTACTGATGATCAAGAGACAATCATGTCTCTGAGGCATGAAAAATATGATATTACGGGACTGCAATATCATCCTGAGAGCTTTCTTACTCCAAAGGGGAAAAAGATTGTACAAAATTGGCTGAAATTTTAAAACCCCAAGAATCATCAAATGAATATTATGGAGTCTCTTTACTTTTATCCACCCACGAGTTCCCTATATTGCCATTGAAGTAATAGAGGGATTATGCAGAAAGAGCACAGTTATTCTAAAATAGAAAACAGGATGCCCTTTTCCAAGTGATACCCATATCTGTAAAGCCCATTATGTTTACTTACCTGTTTTTAACCCTCAACAAACTACACAATTTAAAATACTTTAAAAAATGAAAAATAAAAAATTATTTCTTTTACCCTTAATTATGTTGGGTATCGTCTCCTGTCAAAATGATAATATGTTAGAGCCAATCTCCGGGGAGAATCCTGAAGTTTCAGCTTTATCCAAGGCTAGACTGTCTAATACTTTGGCTGCCTTTTTTGGAAATAATATTGATTTGAATAATCTCGCCAATTACTCAAATCAGGAGATTCCATCCCACATTATTAGAGGCAATTCCACTTATATGAACCCTGTAACAGATGCAGGAGCAACGCTAGGAAGAGTTTTGTTTTATGATAAGAACCTTTCTTCAAACAACACTGTTTCATGTGCAAGTTGCCATAAACAAGAATTAGCTTTTGGTGATGATAATATTGCAAGCCAGGGAGTAAACGGAAAAACAGAGAGACATTCAATGAGATTGATCAATACAAGGTTTTCTGATGAGCCTCGCTTTTTCTGGGATAAAAGAGCATCTTCTTTGAAAGAGCAAACCTCTATCCCTATTAAAGACCACATAGAAATGGGCTTCAGTGGTACAAATGGAGATCCTTCATTTAATGATCTCATTATTAAATTGACCGCTTTACCCTATTATCAAGAATTATTCACCAAAGCTTATGGTAATTCTGAAATTAATGAAGATAAAATTCAAAGCGCATTGTCCCAATTTGTATTAAGTATTACATCTTTTGACTCTAAATACGATCAGGGTAGAGCTCAGGCTCTTTCAGATTTTTCACCATTAGATAATTTTACAGAAGAAGAAAACCTGGGTAAAAATCTTTTTATGAAAATACCTGTGTTAAGTTTTTTAGTTACCGGTAACCGTATATCTGGTGGGCTTGGTTGTGCTGCTTGTCATCAAATTCCTGAACTCAGCATGGAACCTAATTCCGGGAATAATGGAATAATCAATAAGATCAACGGGAATGGTATTGATATTAGCGTTACAAGAGCTCCTTCCTTAAGAGACCTTGTCAATAGTAATGGAAGATCTAATGGACCAATGATGCACTCAGCAGTTATTACCACCCTGGAAGGAGTTGTAGATCACTATAATAATGTACCCAAGAACAGTCAAAATACTAACCTGGATACCCGTTTAGCTGGAGTCAAAAGCTTACGAGTTACAGAAAAGGAGAAAAAAGCAATTGTAGCATTTCTTAAAACTCTTTCTGGAAAAAATGTATATGTAGACAAAAAATGGTCAAATCCTTTTATTAATCAATAACAAACACCTTTTCTCATAAATTAATTTTGGTAAATAAGACATTTATAATTTCGTAAGTGTCTTATTTTTTTATAAGAATTAAATAAAATGTTAAGTGAATTTTAGATCCAAAAGGTAAAAGAATTATTTTCTCGCCAAATTAGGATGGTCCCTATATTGAAAATTATCAAAGGAGAAAAATACACCATCCGATACCACAAAAATAAAATTTAACCTATAAAGGCATAAAATATGCTGATATTTAAACAGATAACTTTAAAATGTAATGTCATGAGAAGTTTATTATGGTTAATTGCAGTGATCTGCATTGTTGTATGGCTATTAGGAATACTGGGAATTGTGCCCGGAATCAGTACAGGATATTTGATTCATATTTTGCTGGTTATAGCTATAATTGTTGTTCTTTATAATATTATTACGGGGAGAAAACCGTTGGATTGATTATAAATAAAACCGTATTCTGTCTTCTCCATTCAATGTTAATTCGTATTGGGAGGATGATAAATTTACGCTAAAATTCAACGGTAACTTAAGCTGGAGGATTTCTCTATTTTGGCATTCAGGGCCTTTTCTCTATCAAAATACAGGGTATTTATTACTGAGATTAAATCAGTGAATGGCTAACCTGCTGTTTTATCACGTCTTATTTTTAACTACATTTGATGTGTTGAAACTCTTTTTGTTCAATTCTCAAAATGAACAGATTGTACTGCATTTGTATAAAAAATTAAGATAATATATGGAAAGACCGCTTATTCTGGTGACTAATGATGATGGAATTACAGCTCCTGGTATCAGAAATTTGATCAGTTTTATGAACGAAATCGGAGAAGTAGTGGTAGTAGCCCCCAACTCTCCCCAAAGTGGAAAAGGCCACGCTATTACCATTAACTCTACACTAAGCTACGAAGAGGTTACCCTTGATGGCCCGCAAACAGATTATTCCTGCAGCGGAACTCCTGTAGACTGCGTAAAAATGGCTCTTGATAAAATTATGACAAGAAGACCTGATATTGTAGTTTCAGGGATTAATCATGGGGCCAATTCATCTATTAATGTAATCTATTCAGGAACAATGTCTGCTGCTGTGGAAGCAGGTGTGGAAGGAATTCCTGCCATCGGATTCTCATTACTGGATTTCAGCTGGGAAGCAGATTTTACTCAGGCTAAAGAGTTTATTCAGAATATTGTAAGAAAAACTCTTGAAAACCCGATGCCAA
This sequence comes from Chryseobacterium sp. BIGb0232, assembly GCF_024810195.1. Classification (NCBI taxonomy): domain Bacteria; kingdom Pseudomonadati; phylum Bacteroidota; class Flavobacteriia; order Flavobacteriales; family Weeksellaceae; genus Chryseobacterium; species Chryseobacterium sp. BIGb0232. The sequence goes on along the minus strand of NZ_JANUEH010000009.1, from coordinate 178,665 downwards.
AAGGAATTGTTCTGAATGTGAACATCCCTAAACTTCCTGCATCAGAAATAAAGGGAGTGAAAGTTTGTAAGCAGGCTCATGCTAAATGGGAAGAAAGCTTTGATGAAAGGGTAAATCCACACGGGAAAAAGTATTACTGGTTAACAGGTTACTTCAACAATATGGATGATTCTGAAGATGCTGATGAAACAGCTTTGGCTAACGGATACATTTCTATCGTACCTGTGAAGTTTGACCTTACTGCGTATGAGTATATGAAAACCCTAGAAGAAGTAATGGTTTTTGATACCGCAAAGGAAGTTAAATAATACTGTTATTAAGATATAGAAAAAGCGTGAAATTTGATCTTCACGCTTTTTATTTTTACTCTCGCTGATTGAGTAGATACCGCAGATTTTTGTTACAAATTATCAATTATACGCAATCATCTGTGAAAATCCGTATCCATCTGTGGTAGAATCTATTAGCCACAGATCGGGAACAGATGATTATGCTTAAAATAATACTTTGTCTTCTTTTCTCAATTCCTCAAGATAACTTTTCTTATCATCTCTATAGAAAAGGTTCATGGTTTCAAACGGAATTAATTTCAGATCTTTATTCACAATGTGAACACAGGACTTCTTCACTGCTCTTACATCAAAATCATGAGCATCCATAAAGTTCATAATGATAATTCTGAACAGATTATCATAATCCAGATCCGGAGCACATACTTCAGGAAGGCAACAAAGCAGCTGATTAACCTTAGGCTTTACTTTATCGACAGAAATACCGGTACTGAAGATATCCAGCAACTGCATATGAAGCCCAGCATCCTGTTCATAAACGATGGTATTTTTGGATTCGTTGTTCAGAAGATCAGCAGGATTGATATATCGGGTTAGGGGAATGATTTCTCCCTGAAGTTTTAAAATATATCCCATGGCTAAGGCGTCAGGATTACAAGGAACAGGAATAATGTCATCAGAATTTAACAGTGGAAACTGGTTAAGAATCTCCTGCCTCACCTCTGTTAAGGTAATTTTCTCATGTGCAGAATCTTCCCTGTTTCTCCCTGCAATTTCTACCGGCTGGAAGGTAATTCCTCTTACACACTTCTGTTTTAAAGCAAATTCAATGATCTTTCCGATCTCATCAATATTTTTATCTTTCTGAAGGACAATAACCAAGGTGGTGGAAAGGTTTAGCTCATTCAGTTTCTCCAAAGCTTTCATCCTTACGGAAGTAAGATCTTTTCCTCTGAAATCTTCCAACACTTCAGGTTTAAAAGAATCAAACTGAAGATACACTTCAAATTCAGGAGCATAGGTGGCCAGCTTTTCAGCAAAACCAGGATCATTGGCAATTCTTATCCCATTGGTATTCAACATTAAATGTTTAATGGGTTTTGACTTGGCAATATCCATAATTTTGAAAAACTCCGGATGAATAGTAGGCTCTCCGCCACTGATCTGAACAACATCCGGTTCGCCCTCATTTTTAACAATGATATCAAACATGGCCTCAATTTCCTCAAGGCTTCTGTGGCTTCCATAATGTGGGGAAGACATGGCATAACAGGTTGGGCAGGTCAGATTACAGCGATCCGTAACTTCTACAATCGAAAGACAGCTATGCTGCTCATGATCCACACAAAGCCCACAGTCATAAGGACATCCGTATTCTACATCTGTTCCGAAATGAACCGGCATTTCTGAAGCTTTGTTATAGTTCCTTATATTTTTATAATACTGAACATCTGAGGCTATCTTTGTTTTGAAAAAGCCATGATCAGGACATCTTTTGGTCATGAAAACAGCTTCATCTTCTATGATGATCTTCGCCCCTACCCTTTTCAGGCATTCCGGGCAAAGACTAATGGTATAATCGTAATAGGTATAGTTTCTTACTGGCATAATTAATTTCTAAAATATTTATCCACAGATATATCCGCTGATCAGACCACAGACCAATAAACAGATAATAAAAGTCATTATAAACTGTTTTCTGCTGAATTTTCTGTTATCCTTACTTTCATAGATTAGTTTCACAATAAAAGTAACAATAATAGAAAAAAACAGAGCGCCTATAATCATCATCCCAACGATCATAAAAAAAACACCTGCAAGGCTCCCGCCATCTAAAAATGTTAAGAGTTTCATATTGAATGTTTTAAATAAGTGGTTTGAATATTTTTAATAGTATAAATGTAGTAAATAATTACACAAATACATACAAGTTGAATAGTTCCAAGATTTCCTGCAATTTCAACTCTTGGCTTAATGAAATCTAATAAAAGTCTAAAGATAAAATAGCTCAGCATAAAGATCTGAAAAAGGAACCCTGACGGATATGTCTTCTGTTTCTGAATATATTTAAGAATGATCCAAAGGCTGATAAGAAACCCTATTTCGTATAAGGCAACAGGATGTCTGAGATACTGATCTCCCAGGTTCATTCCAAAAATAGAATCTGTAGGAATACCATAGGTTTCCTCGTGAACTCCTGTAAGAAAACAACCAATCCTTCCAATAATGATCGCCAACATTAAGGGAAAAACAATGAGATCTCCCGTGCTTTGTTTGTGTCTGACTATTTTTTTGGCCAGCTCTACTCCCAGTAAACCAAAGGCTAACCCTCCCACAATGGTATTGCTGGACCAGAACTTCTGAAAACTAAAGTCCTCAAACATGGTGTAAGGATTTTCCAGATTTCCGATGAGTTTGGATCCCAATAGCGCTCCTGCTGTTGCGCCTATCAGAACTGCAGCAGAAGTATTGAACGAGAGCTTCTCGGTTGATTTTCTTTTAAGATAAAAATAATATCTCATCCCCAGAAACATACCAACGGCTTCAAAAAGAGGATGCGCAAGAATTGTATGACCGAAAATATGAAAAGTTACAGGAAAATCCATGGCTTCAAAAATAATCCATTTCAGATTATTTACTACCTTTATTCTGAGAAATAATTACAAAATGCGTATAGAATATGACATAAAACTAGGGTTTAAGGATGTAATGTTCCGCCCTAAGCGTTCCACCTTGAAGTCCCGTTCAGAAGTAGAGCTGGAAAGGGAATTTATTTTTAAACATACCAAAAAAAAATGGAGTGGAGTTCCTGTTATCGCTGCTAATATGGATACTGTAGGGACTTTTGAAATGGCTGTAGAACTCGCTAAAGACAAGATCATCACGGCAATACATAAACATTATACTCCTGAAGAATGGGATCAGTTCCTGGAAAGCCAGCCTGAAAGCATTCATCAATATATTGCTTTAAGCACAGGAACAGGAAAAGCAGATGAAGAGAAAATCAGGCTCATTCTTGAAAAGCACCCAAAAATCGAGTTTCTCTGTATAGATGTTGCCAATGGTTATTCTGAGCATTTCGTTCAGTTTGTGAAGACGGCAAGGGCTAATTTTCCTGACAAGGTTATTATTGCCGGGAATGTAGTAACCGGAGAAATGGTTGAAGAGCTTCTTTTGGTAGGAGCAGATATCATTAAAGTGGGTATCGGACCTGGTTCTGTATGTACCACCCGTGTAAAGACAGGAGTTGGCTATCCACAATTGTCTGCTATTATTGAATGTGCTGATGCAGCTCATGGATTAGGAGGCCACATCATTGCAGACGGAGGCTGTAAAGTCCCGGGAGATGTTGCCAAGGCTTTTGGTGGTGGTGCCGATTTTGTGATGCTGGGCGGAATGTTTGCCGGCCACGATGAAAGTGGGGGTGAAATGGTGGAAGAAAATGGTAAAAAATACCGTTTATTCTACGGAATGAGTTCAAAAACAGCTATGGATAAACACTCAGGAGGGGTTGCTGAATACCGTGCTTCAGAAGGGAAAACTGTAAAAGTAGCCTATAAAGGTCCAGTTTCTGAAACCGTGAAGGATATTTTAGGAGGAGTGCGTTCTACCTGTACTTATGTGGGTGCATCCAAACTTAAGGAACTTTCTAAAAGAACTACGTTTATCAGAGTTCAGGAACAGGAAAATCAGGTTTTTAACTGATAATTAATTTTCTCTCACAGATAATGCAGATTTAAAAAGTCTGCACCAAATAAAAAAAGAGGCTACACATTTTGTATAGCCTCTTTATATTTTAAGTTAACATTCCACCGTCAACGTTCAGTGTCTGTCCGGTAATGTATGATGCCATTTCGCTTCCTAAGAAAACACAGGCATTGGCTACATCAGCAGGCTGCCCTCCTTTTTTCATTGGAATTCCGTCTCTCCATTCCTGAACTATTTTTTCATCCAGAATAGCAGTCATTTCTGTTTCGATGAATCCTGGAGCAATAGCGTTACATCTGATATTTCTTGATCCTAATTCTAATGCCACAGATTTTGTAAACCCAATAACACCAGCTTTAGAAGCTGCATAGTTCGCCTGTCCTGCATGTCCCTGAATTCCTACTACAGAAGTCATATTAATGATAGATCCTGATCTTGCCTTCATCATCGGCTTGATAACTGCTTTTGTAAGGTTGAAAACTGAATCTAAGTTTACTTTGATTACCTGATCCCAATCTTCTTTAGACATTCTCAATAACAGGTTATCTTTTGTAATCCCTGCATTGTTTACCAAAATATCAATCTGTCCAAACTCTGCCATTACTTCCTCTACCAATGTTTGAGCGGCATCATAATCTGATGCGTCAGACTGATATCCTTTAATTTGGGTTACAGAACTTAAAGCTGCTTCTAATTCTTTAGCTTTGTCTACAGAACCGGCATAAGTAAATGCTACTTTTGCTCCCTGTTGAGCAAACATTTCAGCAATCCCTTTCCCGATTCCTCTTGTAGCTCCGGTAATTAGTGCTACCTTTCCTTCTAATAATTTCATATCTCTTGACGATTATTTTTTTATAACTCATTCAGCCAGTGAAAGCTGACTCATTTAGTAGAATAATTCTTTTTCAGAATTAAACGGTTTGCAAAGATATTATAAATTGTTATTCAACACATTGAAAACATCAAAATACTGAACTTTTTTGTTAAATTTCTCTGATTTTGCTATAGTTCCGCCATATCATTTCTAAATCTGGTGAAATAAATTAAGTCAGTTTTCTTATCCCTATTCAGTTTCAAGACTTCTTTCATCCAGGTATATTTATCATAAATAACCTCCGTTAAAGGCTCATTCTGAAAATTTAAAACTCCATACTTCCCTTGTTTCCTAACAACGATTTCATTTTCAAAATTGTCAAAGGCAATAATATCTTCGTAAGCAAAAGGAACAATTTCCGTACCCTTCGCATCCAGAATACCATAAAGATTACTATTATTCATACAAACCAATGGTTTTGAATACTCATTCAGAATATTAAAGTATTCAACATCCTGATTCTTTATCTGCTTTATATCCTTAATTACAACTGCAGACCTGTTCGTTACCGAAAATCGATAATACTGATCTTGTCTTTTAATTATCATATTCTCAGGATAAAAACCTACAATCTCATCGCCTTCATTCAGGATATTTTTGAGCTCCTTATCCAAAAGCTTTTCCTCATTCCCTTTTTTAAGATAAATAAAATCCTTTCCGGAGACTGTAAAATTTTTAATAAAGTCATACTCCTGAGGAATAACTGTATTACCCTGCAGATCTACAATACCGGATTGATCTGACCTGTCACTATAAACCCTGAAAAGATGGTTAGATAATGGATATAAATATTTAAAATTATTAGGATAAAGCTTTTGATCTTTCTTGTAAAAGACTGTCGTTTTATTACTTTTTCTGAGATAAATATATTCTTTCTTTCCAAAGTATTCCGGGGTGATATCACTGTAGATCTCATCCACTAATGTGTTGTTCTCAGCATCAATCAATCCATATTTTCCGGTTGCTTTATTTTGGGTAATCAGATAGGGGTAAGCATTGATATCTACTACATTCTTCGAAAGTTTATGTAAAGTCTGACCGCTTTTCCCAATGATTTCACTTTGATGATCTTCATTGATAATAAGAGCTTTTCCATTTTCAAAACTGTAATCATCTTTAAATTCCCTGTCACTTATCTGCTTCCCATTAAAGTCATACAGGAACCATTTTTTATCCTTTAAAACAAAGAACGCATCCTTTTCTGCAAAGCGAATCTTGTCTGAATCCGGAATGATTAATTTTCCATTGTAATCATAAACAGCTTCTTTTCCTTGTCTGGAAGCAATAATACGTTCTTTACTCCACCAGGATGTATTGAAATCCTGATCTTCAAGAGGAAGCAGTTCATTTCCTTTTTCGTCAATAATCGCTGATTTTCTTCTGTTTCCTTCCTCAGAATAAAGAATAAATCTGTTTTTAAAAATATGGGAAATTCCACCTTTATAAGAGGATTCAAAGGTTATATTTCCTTTAGCATCTACAATGCCCTGCTTTTTGGAAACAGGGTCGTAGACAATTCCAAAGCCTTCAGAATATGAGCTTACCTCCTTCCCTGTCTTTTTGGAAAGAAGGACCTTAGTGTATTGGTTAGTTTGCGCCATACAAACTGTAGAACACAATACAAAAACTAGTTTTTTCAATTAAAAATTAAATAGAATTATTGACAATAAGAACAATCTCTCCTTTTAAAGTTTTACTCTTGGAAAATTCAATTAATTCATTGATTGTTCCCCGTTTAGTTTCTTCAAATTTCTTAGAGATCTCACGGCTTAAACTTGCCTTGGTGTTTTCACCAAAGAATTCTTTGATCTGTTCTAATGTTGTATTGATTTTATGCGGACTTTCGTACAATACAATGGTTTTCTTTTCCTCAGCAAGCTGCTTTAATTTGGTTTGTCTTCCTTTCTTTTGTGGTAAAAATCCTGCAAATAAAAATTCGTTATTCGGAAGCCCTGAAACCACTAAAGCGGGAATCAAAGCTGTTGCTCCGGGAAGACAGATCATTTCGATATCGTTATCTGCTCCTGCTTTTGCCAGTAAATACCCCGGATCTGAAATTCCGGGAGTTCCCGCATCGGTAATGATGGCAATATTCTGACCGTTTTTAAGGTCTGTAATTACTTTCTCTGTTGCCTGATGTTCATTGTGTAAATGATAAGATTTTAAAGGCTTGGAGATTTCAAAATGTTTTAAAAGTATTCCGGAAGTTCTCGTGTCTTCACATAAAATATAATCAACTTCTTTCAGAACATTCACTGCTCTGAAGGTCATATCTTCCAGGTTCCCAACGGGTGTGGGAACAAAATATAGGATTCCGCTCAAAATTATAAGAATTTATTTTCCACCAATATCCAAAGTCTCTGTGCATATTCGTCCACTTTACTCCATTTTCTTTCGTAATAAAGGTCGCTCAGGTATTCTTTCGCTTCCTCCAGTGTTCTGAAATGGTTAAGCTGTGCTACTGTATCATTAAGATCTGTCTGGCTTCCTTCAAATAACATTTTTGAAAAAGCAATTCTGTCATTCAAATCCAGTTTAAATTCCGGTTTTAGCTTTTCAGCTTCCATAAAGTTGGTAGGAATATTGGATTTCAGAATACTTCCGGCATCTTCTTTTACAGTTTCCGACTGGTTTTCCTTTGGAAAATCTCTTTCCAGAGGATCATCGTCAAACAGGGATTGAACAGCTTTCAACCCTTTGATATTGGCTAGTTTTATTTTTTTCTCCTGCTGATATTCGTCTAAATTTTCAAAACTCTCATCAGAAGGATGTCTTTCTGTTTCTTCGGGAACAGGTTTATCTATTTCAACAATTGTTCTTCTGTCATATACTTCAGCGAGAACACGTTCATCCTGTTTTTCTTCCCCAGAATGGTCATTTTTGATCTCATTCAGGATATTTTCAACATTCGAAGTTTCCGAAACCAGTTCTCCCTGCTCTAAAGCTACATTGGAAGCTACAAATTGCTCCTCGTTCTCTTCGATCAGTATTTCGTCATCAAGCATTTCAGTATCGAAAATACTTGGAATGGTTTCTCTGACTTTATTTTCGGAAGTATCACTTACTGCTGCATAATCTACTTCATTTTCTTTTTCACCTTCCTCATCGGTATCTATTTCATTCAGCTGATTATTAAAAATGGCTTCCTCCTCTGTTACTTCTTCATTAAACATATCTTCGTTGATATCTTCATCTGAATCAGGGCGAGCATCAGCTAAAATTTTCTCTTCATCCACAAAGCTTAAAACAGCTTCATGGGTAATAAAATGTTCATTTTCATCAATTTCATTCAATTGGTTATTGAAAACTGCTTCTTCTTCCGTTATATCTTCAGAAGCAACAGGAGTCTGAACATTTTCAATAGTCCTTTCTTCATTATTTTCTGCTACGGAACTTATAATGTTTTCATGGAACTCATTTTCAACGATCTCATTCAGCTGGTTGTTAAAAGCAGCTTCCTCTTCATCTGATCCGATGATAAAATGGTCATTTTCATGCTCATCAATCTCATTCAGTTCATTATTGAAAATAGCTTCTTCTTCTGTTACCTCATTTCCAGAATCATGATGATCCGATTCACCCGAAACAAAAGAAGCCCCAGAACTGTCTGCATGTAAAACAGGTTCTTCTGCAATAAAGTATTCAATATTTTTTTCCAGTAATTTCAAAAAAGAAATCCTGTTAGCAAGCTCATCTACAAGATCTTGCTTGGAAAGTAATTCGTCTACGTTATTTATTTTGTCAAGATTATCGATGATATTCTTAGACTCAAATAAAATCTTTTCCTTTAAATCTTGGATATTCTGCATGATAAGATTCTTATTAAAATTGCTTACTTTTGATGTTGAAAATATACGGCTAATTTAACAAATGTTTTTAGAAAATACAATTAATCATTCCAAACAAAGTGGTTGGATGGAAGTGATTTGTGGCTCTATGTTTTCGGGTAAAACCGAGGAGTTGATCCGAAGATTACGTAGAGCAGAAATGGCAGGACAAAATGTGGAAATTTTTAAACCGAAACTGGATATCCGGTATTCTGAAGAGGACGTTGTTTCTCATAATCAGAATAAAATCCGCAGCACCGCAGTAGATAATCCGAATGAGATTCTTCTATTGGCATCCAATTGCGATGTGGTAGGAATAGATGAGGCTCAGTTTTTCGATGAAAGCATTGTTGAGATAGCCAATCAACTGGCCAACAGCGGCATCAGAGTAGTGATTGCAGGATTAGATATGGACTTTCTGGGACGTCCTTTCGGACCAATGCCCAATTTGATGGCTACTGCAGAATATGTTACAAAAGTGCATGCTATTTGCAAGAGAACAGGTAACCTTGCCAATTATTCTATGAGAACCTCCCAGGGAGACAATCTGGTAGAGCTGGGTGAAACTGAAAGCTATGAAGCTGTAAGCCGCCGTGTTTTTATTGATGAAGTGCTTTCAAAAAGGAGGTAAGTGATAGAGGTAAAAGCATAAAAAAATAAAATATATTCACTTAATATAAATGATAAACGAAAAAGCAATACTGTAAAATTTCAAAAGAAGAATCAGCCATACAATAATGAGCTATTCCAGCCTTTTTGCAATTTTACCTTTTTTGCAATTTCGCCATAAAATAAAGCAGAAAGGGTACCAATGAACTATACAGTACAACAAATTGCAAAGATCACCAATGCAGAGGTTATTGGAGACAAGAATTTAGTGGTTAAAAATATAGCATATGACAGCAGGATTATTTACTCAATTAAGAATACTGCGTTCATTGCGATCAACACGCATAAAAATTCTGGTGAAAAGTTCATTGAAGCTGCTATAGACAGAGGTATTAATATTATTATTTCTGAACATCAATATCCACAGTTTGAAAATATAACGTGGATTATTGTTAAAAATTCTGTAGATTTTCTTCAACAATTAGCAAAGTATCACTTCGAAAATTCTCATTTACGATCTATCGGAATTACCGGAAGTAATGGAAAAACCATTTTAAAGGAATGGCTATATCAATGTTTATGGAATGAATTCCCTACTGTAAAAAGTCCAAAGAGTTTTAATTCTCAAATAGGACTTCCCCTTTCTCTTCTTCAGATTAACGATTCTCATCAGCTGGGAATTTTTGAAGTAGGGATTTCCCACCCGAATGAAATGGAAAAGCTCGAAAATATTTTCCATCCTCAGATCGGATTATTAACGCATATCGGAAATGCTCATGCAGCCAACTTTTCTTCCGAAGAAGAACTGATTGATGAAAAGATTAAACTTTTCAAAGATTCTGAAATCATCATTTATAATGGTGACCATTCTTTGGTAGATCAGAAAATCAAAAAATTATATTCAGATAAAAAATTAATCTCTTACGGATTGAAAGAAACTAATGATGTCTTCATCAAAAACAATATTTCCAAAGATGAAAACATCCTTGTTGAATATTTTGGGGAAGAAATCAGTTTTCCGGCTCATCAGAGAGACGAAGCTACGTTAACCAATGCTACAGCGCTTATCGCTGTCCTTAAGGTGTTACAGGTCGAAAATAAAAAGATCATTGAAAAAATCAACCTTTTAAAGGCCATCGAAATGAGGCTTGAAGCGATTGAAGGAAATAAGGGCAATATTGTCATCAACGATTCTTTTAACCTTGACCTCGATTCTTTGAAAACTGCTCTTCAATTTTTGAAAGAATACAATAAGCCGAAAAAATCTTTAGTCCTAACAGATATCGTAGGGGTAAATGCCAATTCTAAGGAGTTGTATGAAGAAGTTTCCGAATTGGTGAATGAACAGTATTTTGATTCTGTATTCCTGATTGGTGATGAAATATCAAAGTTCAGTGAATTATTTAAATCTAAAACATTTACTTTCATCGATACCAAAGAACTGATCGAAAGCAAACATCTTTCTGAAATCGAAAACCAGATTATTCTTCTCAAAGGAGCCAGAAAATTTGAAATCGAAAAATTAAAAGATATTCTTGAGCTCAGAAAACATGATACGGTTTTAGAAGTTAATCTGAATGCTATTCTTCATAATATCAATTACCACAAATCACTGTTAAAGCCAGGCACAAAAATGATGGCTATGGTAAAAGCCAATGCTTATGGCTTGGGGAGTTATGAAATTTCAGAATTCCTACAACATCACCACATTGATTATTTAGGAGTAGCGTATGTTGATGAAGGCGTTGAACTTCGTAAAAAAGGAATTACCACTCCTATCATCGTGATGAATCCTGAACAACACAGTTACCAAACCATCATAGAGTATAACCTGGAACCTGAAATTTATAGTTTCAGAGTTTTGGAATTATTCTATGAAGCGGTTCAAAAATCGGGATATGATAAGAAATATCCTATTCATATTAAACTGGAAACAGGAATGCACCGTCTTGGTTTTAAAGATTTTGAACTGGATCAGCTGAGCGAAACTTTAAGTGAGAAAAATCTTAAAGTTCAAAGTATGTTCAGCCATCTATCTTCTTCCGACATGCCGGAAGAGAAAGAATTTACTTTCAAACAACTGGATATTTTTGAAAAAAACTCAAGTTTCTTAACGGAAAAACTAGGCTATTCTCCTCTCAGACATATTTTAAATTCTTCCGGAATAACCAGCTATACAGATCACCAACATGATATGGTAAGGATCGGTATTGGCATGCTGGGAGAATCACCGGATACTGAAATACAGAAACAATTACAGTCTGTGGTAAGTTTTAAAACCGTAATTTCACAGATATCAATGGTTGAAAACGGAGAGTCTGTAGGATACAGCAGAAAATTTAAGCCAGATCATCTGACAAAGATTGCTACCATCCCAGTTGGATATGCAGATGGTATTCCAAGATTGATCGGAAATCAGGTAGGAAGCCTTGGAGTGAATAAAATACTAGCTCCAATTGTTGGAAATATCTGCATGGATATGATGATGATTAACGTGGAAAACATTCCAAATGTAAAGGAAGGCGATATGGTAACCGTCTTTAATGCAAAACCAAGTTTAAAAGAATTCGCAGGATACTGCAAAACGATAACCTATGAAGTATTAACATCCATTTCGCCCCGGGTGAAACGGATCTATATAAAAGATTAACTATGAGAAAACTCCTGATTCTTCTTTTCATATTCCCATTGCTATGGATCCAATCTCAGGTAAAAAAAGACCTGGTGATTCCGAAGAACCCCAAAATAGGACTGTCGCTTGCCGGTGGTGGTGCCAAGGGTTTCTCACATGTAGGAGTACTAAAAGTATTAGATTCATTAGGAGTAAAAGTGGATTATATTGCCGGAACCAGTATGGGCGCTATTGTTGGCGGACTCTACGCTTCCGGATATTCCGGTAAAGAAATAGAAAAAATCGTAATGGATACGGATTTCTATTCTTTAATTATGGATCCGAAATCCAGAAAAGAAACCAGCTTTTTCAATAAATCTGTTGACAAATATCTTTTATCTATTCCATTAAAAAACGGGAAAATTACACTTCCCTCTTCCATCAGTACAGGACAAAGAAATGTTTATCTTCTAAAGGAACTTTTTAAAAATGTTTCCAATATTGAAGACTTTTCTAAAATGCCCATTCCTTTCTTATGCGTTGCCACCAACCTTGAAAGCGGGAATATGCAGATCTTTGAAAAAGGAGATCTGGTACAGTCTATTATGGCCAGTTCAGCCTTTCCATCTTTAATGGATCCTGTTAAAATAGGTGACAGTATCTATATTGACGGAGCAATGACGGTAAATTACCCTTCAAAGCCATTAAAGGACAGAGGAATTGATATCGTTATCGGTGTGGACCTTAACCAGGATCTATCCAAAAGAGAGGATTTAAACAATATTATATCCATTCTAAACCAGGTCATTGATTTCGGAATCAAAAAAGATACAAGAAAACAATATAAATATACCGATATTAATATTAAACCTGACCTCAAAGGAATGTCTGCAACAAGCTATGATGACAAGAAAAAAATCCTTGACAGCGGTTATGTGGAAGGTTTAAAATACTCTCAGATTCTGGATCAGCTGCCTAAACGTCAGTTCGACCGTCTCAGACAAAGCGTAAATCCGATATATTCTAATGTATATAAGATAGACAGCATTTCTATAGAAGGAAGCAAAATATATGGTAAAAACTATACTCTGGGGAAAATGGGACTGCGTCTCCCCTCTTTGCAAACCTATGGAAACATTAATAAAATGGTTGATAAACTGGTTGCTACCAACAACTATAAATTCATCAATTACGATATCGTTCAGGAGAATGATGCCAATTATTTAAAGCTTTATGTTACCGAAGATGAAGCCCGCCATTTCTTAAAATTTGGATTACATTATGATGAAGTTTTTAAAACAGGTCTTCTTCTGAACTATTCAGCAAAGAGACTTTTATTTAAAAACTCTAATCTTTCTGTGGATGTAGTGGTAGGTGATAAATTAAGATACTATCTGAATTATTTTATTGATAACGGATATATTCCCGGCTTTGGTATTTACTCTTCCGGAATGAGTTTTGACCTTAAAAATGCTGATAATAATATTATCGACAAATGGGAATGGATGAGAAACGAAGCCTATATACAGTCTGTATGGAAAGATAAATACGCTATTGGTGGTGGTATTAGCCACGATTACTTTAAGGCTGAAATTAACGGCGACAACAGACGTTATGCCCGCTTTTTAAATCCTTATGTATTTCTGAAGACTGATACGCAGGATGACAAGGAGTTTGCAACCAAAGGAATATATTTTGCCGCCGAAGGAAAGGTCATAGACCTTTTAAAATCGGAAGTAGAAAAACGAATTGTTCAGATAAAGGCAGATTTAAAGATCAATATTCCTTTAGGAAAACAATTTACTTATCGTCTTAATTTATTTGGCGGAATCACTCTTGGAGAACATCTTCCACCCTATTATCAATACAGATTGGGAGGAATTTTTGAGCAGAATATTATTAACTTCAAACGTTTTGGAGGGTTTTATTTTGCCCAGTTACACACTAATAATGTGATATTGGCTTCCAATGACCTTCAATTCAGGTTCAATAAAAACTATTTTATCAGCGGAAACTTTAGCTTTGCCAATCTTTCCAATGACATTAAATTCGAAGATGCAGTTAAAGTAAATTATAGCTCACTTGGAATTACGGCTGGGTACAAATCTCCTTTCGGGCAGATAAAAGTAAACTTCAGCCACTCACTTAAAAACAATCAAAAAGGCATATTCAGTGTTATTTTAGGACACTGGTTTTAATACAATGATACAATTCTTTTACGAAAATTTACCGGAGTCGGTAGATACAGATTACAAACAATGGCTGGAAGATTTGATTCTTTCAGAAGGAAAAAAACTAGGAGAAATCAGCTATATTTTCTGCGATGATGAATATCTTCTGAAGATTAATCAGGATTATTTACAGCATGATTATTATACCGATATCATCACTTTTGATTATGTAAAAGGCAAGACAATAAGCGCTGAGATTTTCGTATCTTTGCAACGCATTTCTGATAACGCTTCTACCCTTTCCCGAGATTATGAAGATGAATTAAGAAGAGTTTTAGCCCATGGAATTTTACATCTTATAGGCTATAAAGACAAGACAGAAGAAGAGGAAAAAGAGATGCGAAGAATGGAAGATTTGTACTTAAGCAAGTATAGGAATTCAAAGAATTAAATTAAATAATACTTTAAGTCCGATATCTAAAGTACTCAATTCTAGCAGTAATATAAATTTACCTAGAGTGCATTCTTCAAAAATGTTTCACGTGAAACATTGATAGTTAAAGATAAGGTTTAAGCTTAAACAAGCAAGATAAAAATGATTTCAGAAATATATGATGTAATCGTAGTAGGTGCAGGACACGCAGGATGTGAAGCAGCAGCAGCAGCAGCCAACCTGGGTTCAAAAACACTATTGGTTACAATGAATATGCAGACCATCGGACAGATGAGTTGCAACCCGGCAATGGGTGGAATCGCAAAAGGACAAATCGTAAGAGAGATTGACGCGATGGGTGGATACTCCGGAATCGTAGCAGACAAATCGGCCATCCAATTTAAAATGCTGAATCTTTCAAAAGGTCCTGCCATGTGGTCCCCAAGAACCCAAAATGACAGAATGCTTTTTGCCGAAGAATGGCGACTGGCTTTAGAGAATACTCCCAATCTTGATTTCTTTCAGGATATGGTGAAACAACTGATTGTTGAAAATAATAAAGTAACCGGAGTTGTTACTTCTTTAGGAATTGAGATTAAAGCAAAATCCGTAGTTCTTACCAACGGAACTTTTCTTAACGGATTAATTCATGTTGGCGATAAACAATTAGGTGGTGGAAGAATGGGTGAGCCAAGAGCATTTGGTATCACAGAACAATTAGTCACTTTAGGTTTTGAAGCTGGAAGAATGAAAACCGGAACTCCACCAAGAGTTGACGGAAGAAGTTTGGATTATTCAAAAATGGAAGAACAGAAGGGAGACGAAAATCCTCAAAAGTTCAGCTATCTTGATACACCGAAATTGACAAAACAATTAAGTTGTCATATTGTATACACCAACGAAATAGTACATGATATCCTAAGAGAAGGTTTTGACAGAAGTCCAATGTTCAATGGTACGATCCAAAGTTTAGGCCCAAGATACTGTCCAAGCATTGAAGATAAAATTAATCGTTTTGCAGAAAGAAACAGACATCAGCTTTTCGTAGAACCGGAAGGATGGAAAACTGTTGAGATCTACGTAAACGGATTTAGTTCTTCTCTTCCGGAAGATGTACAGATCAAAGCTATGAAACATATTCCAGGATTTGAAAATGTAAAAGTTTTCCGTCCGGGATATGCTATTGAATATGACTACTTCCCTCCTACCCAATTGAAGCATACCTTAGAAACAAAATTGATTGACAATTTATATTTCGCGGGACAGATCAATGGAACAACCGGATATGAAGAAGCAGCAGGACAAGGTCTGATTGCAGGAATCAATGCTCATAATAAAGTTCACGAAAAAGGAGACTTTATTCTGAACAGAGATGAAGCCTATATCGGAGTACTGATTGATGACCTGATTACAAAAGGAACTGAAGAGCCATACAGAATGTTTACTTCACGCGCTGAGTACAGACTTTTATTAAGACAGGATAACGCAGATATCAGATTAACTGAGAAAGCATACAACCTTGGATTAGCAAAAGAAGACAGATTAAGAAAAGTAGAATCCAAAATAACTGATAGTCAGCAACTTGAAGAGTTTTTACGCGAAACCTCTTTAAAACCAGGTATCATTAACCCTATTCTTGAATCTATAGAAAGTAATCCTGTAGATCAGGCTTACAGAGCTGCCCAGTTTCTTACAAGACCTAACATTACTTTAGAAAAACTTGATGAAATTGATTTCATTAAAGAAGTTTCTTCTCAATATAATAACGAAGTAAGAGAACAGGCTGAGATCAATATTAAATACAAAGGATATATTGAAAAAGAAAAGGAAAACGTAGCGAAGCTAAACCGTCTGGAAAACATTAAAATTCCCGAGGACTTTGATTACACTAACCTTTCTAGCCTTTCTGCAGAAGCAAAACAGAAGATGTCTAATGTAAGACCTAAGACTATTGCACAGGCAGGCAGGATAAGTGGTGTTTCTCCGGCTGACATTAACGTTTTACTAGTGTATTTAGGACGTTAAAAATAAAATGTTTCACGTGAAACATTTCTTACAATAAAAACAAAAATTAAGGTATTTATAAGCTTAGACACTTATGAGTATCTTAATTTTTTAAATATAACAGATTTCGACTTCAATGAAAATAAAAGATCATTTTCTTTCACAGGAAATATTTGAAATAAAAGAAACAGAAACCAAGGGAGTTTATAAAACCTCCCCTATTCCATCCAATATTTCCAGATACTACGAAAGCGAAGATTACATTTCCCATCACCAGGATTCCGGAAGCCTGAAAGAAAAATTGTATAAGTTTCTTCAGTCTTTTAATCTGCAATACAAGAAAAATATTCTTGTTGACAGAATTAAAAAAGGTTCAAAAGTATTAGACTATGGATGTGGTGCCGGAGAATTTGTAAAGTATATAGAAAATGATTTTGAAACTTTCGGTTTTGAACCCGATGCAGATGCAAGAAAAGCAGCTCAGGCTAAAATTACAAAAGCAACAATCCTGGATGATATTCAAAAAATTGAAGACAAAAGCTTAGATGCAATTACATTATGGCATGTATTTGAGCATGTAGAGAACCAGGATGAAATGCTAAATATTTTTCATTCGAAATTAAAAGATAAAGGCCTCCTTATTATTGCCGTGCCCAACCCTACTTCTTACGATGCAAAACATTATAAAGAATATTGGGCCGCCTATGATGTACCAAGACACATCTATCATTTTTCTAAAACAGGAATGGAAAATCTGATTTCTAAAAAAACGGATTGGAAAATGAGAAAGATCAAACCTTTGGTTCTTGATTCCTATTACATCTCTATGTTGAGCGAAAAATATAAAAAATCTCCTCTATTCTGGCTAAAAGCAACCTTCTACGGAACAATTTCGAACATAAAAGCCCTTTTTTCGAACGAATTTTCAAGTTTGATATATATTATCGAAAAAAGATAGAAAATCGATTTTTAAGCCGTTTACGAAAGCCAATTTTCAGTATTCTGAGCTAAAAAACCTAAAAACTCAGGGAACTTCTTCTCTGAGTTTTTTATTTTTTTAAAACAACCTAGAATATAATTTCAGTTGTGTTAAAAAAAATTCTAGCTAACAATCTTTTTAAACTCCCCTACTCCATTTCTAATAAAATTTATTTTTAAAAATAAATCTCATCAAAATACCATAAGATTCCTAAAACCTCTAAAGCTTGGAAAAAAGCACTAAATCAAATTCAAAAAGAGGAAAATTGGATTTAAAATTATAAATTCTCACAAAAACATATCATTTAACCGTTTGTTTTAAATTTACACACAAATACTCAAGAAATAATAGTTTTTCGATTTTTCAATCATTTCTGAAGGTCAATTTTCAGCATATTATCAGAAAAATATTTTCAAAATACTAAGAGATAAAATTTAGAGCTTTCCTGCAACCACAAATAATTTTTCAATATTGAAAAATTAAAACATACTAACCTACCTCTCTAAAAAATTTATCGTTAATAAAAAAGAAGAAATCAAAAATCCCGGTAAAGAAAAAATAACCACGAGCAAAACAGATTTTGATTTTATAACAAAATCATGACACGGGAAATTCAAAAAAACAAAAAACCTTAAAAAACGTCTAGAAGTAAAACCTCAATACAGCCCTAATATCATTGTTTTTAATATATAGTATGATTAAAAATCAATCAGTAAAAAGTTTAATTTCTGATTTACAGGTAATTAAATTATACAAATAATTATAAGATGACTGAAAAATTGTTTCAAATGAAAATCAATTAAAAAATGGGTTAAAAAGACATAGTAAATTAATAATTAAATTAGTTTAATAATTGATAAACAATTAATTAAAACTAATAACATCAAACACAAAATAATATTGAATAAAAAAACCGGATATGATCCGGTCTTCTATATTATAAATTAACAATCAGGGTACTAACTAAATTTGGGTTTCCAGAGAAAGTATCTGAAGTCATATTATCAACTTTAAATTTAATGTCTGCAGTACCCCCAGCTCCAAAAGTATGGGCATTAAAGAAAAGTTCAGGGAAAGGATATGTAGGTTGAATTGTATACATCCCTCCTACCCTTTTATGGCTATTTGAAACCACCGGACTTACCAAAACTGAAGCTTCTCCATTAATGCTAGGTACAGGAGTACTTACAAGTGATAAAACGTATTTAGCTTTATTGGATGGATCTGCTAAAAATACAGAAGAAGGTGTAAACTCAACTTTTGGCTGATTGGAAATATAAATATTATCTTTTATAGTCGTGGATTGAATAATATCACTATTAATTTCAATTAAATTTTCAAGATTGTCTGAAGCCAAGGCAGTAGTATTACCTGAGATTAAACAATAATTAAGTTTTTTTGCATTCACAGTAAGAATTTTTGAAGAAGCCGAAAAACTATTCCTTGAAATATTAATAAATGAAAAATCTACATATTGATTATAAGGTTTATCAGCTAAAGTTAAAATCACCCCTACAGAATGTCCAATAAAATGATTATCACAAATAACTAAAGATTCTGTTTCACAAGAGATACCTATAGCATATCGGGTTGCAATTGTACTATGTTCAATATTATAGAGTATATGTGAAACATTATTTTTCACAGTAATTCTCTCACATTTTCCAAGTTTATTTTCAATGATTAGTAAAGATTGCCAACCATTATACAATAATGTTTTGCCTTCAACATGTCTATGTTTAACATTATTTGAAGTAATAAAAACATCAGAAGTAACACAATTTTTTGTTCCCCAAACATATACGGCACCAGCTGTTACTTCAGCAATATTATCAGAAATTGTAATATTAGAAATAGGTCCTTTTTCAGTTTCGTTCCCGACTATAAAATTCATTCTCAAATAATTATAAATTTTATTATTCGAAAATGAAGCATTACTTCCATGGATTTCGCAAGCACATCCAACCAATCTCATCTGTTCATTTCCAATAAAAGTATTATTGTGTACAATTAAAAAATTAGAATTACCATAGATTGTAGAGTGATCATAGTTGGATTCTTCATGACTTTTAGTTAAATCCTCAAAAATACAGTTTTGGATAGCAAACTTATTTCCATTTTGTGCCCAACCAGTTCCGATACAGTTACTTAAATCTCCATTAACCCAGTGTAATCCGTCAATAAGAACATTTGTACAATTACCTCCTTCAAATCCTAGTCTTCGAATCATCCTATCACGATCCTTTCCTCTAATTTGCGATACATCACCACTAAAATCAATTGTCCCCTTACCTTTAAGAGTAATATTAAATATAGGCTTTAAATTATCAACACTTTCATGATTAAACCCAGAAAATAAAACAAAGTTTTTATCATCAAAATAATCTCCAAGTTTAATGACACTATATTCCTCAAATTCAATATCTAAATTGGATTTAAGCTCTAATACATTACTATAATCCTCCTTAAATTTATTGTTATCAGTATAGGAATTAACTAAGAAAATTCCATTAGGAAAGACTAGTTTGAGTCTAAGAACAGAACAAATATTAAAAGCTTTTTGAATTGAAGCTCTCTGATCGACAAGCATATCAGATTTCACACCAAAACTCGTAACATATACTTTTCTTGAGGAAAACATCACCGTATTAACATAATAATCGTTTCCTCTGGAGCGATAGATGATTTCGTCTTCAAGAACTCTAGCATCATTAGCCATTAGAAACTCACCATCAACCCAAGTTACTATTTTTTTAAAAACAACAATTTCATTAGTAAAGCTATCAATTAGCTGTACAAGATCATCATTGGGAGCAGTATTTCCTACAGCGAAAAATTCATTTGTATACATCATAATATTATAATTTAGTACTGCAAATGTATTCTCCGTTAACGCCAAAACTTGACGTAATAAATTATAAAATTCAAACCAGATGATCTATAATCCGTAGACAAAATAATGTGATTAAATACAGCCGAATTATCTATTTTATTAAGATAGATAACCTAAATTTTCCCTTTATTTAACGGTATAAAAACGTAACTCACAGTAAATCAAAATACCTAAAAACAATATAACCTTAAGTTATATCTAAAAGTTATAAAACCCTTAGTCAATTCAGGATTTCTAAATGAAAATTGAAGCACAAAAAAGCCTGCTAATAATATTAGCAGGCTTCAAAATATTGAATTTTTATCTTTATTAATTGTTGATAGCAGCTACTCCAGGAAGCTCAAGTCCTTCAAGACTTTCAAGCATTGCTCCACCACCTGTGGAAACATAGCTTACTTTATCAGCATATCCGAATTGCTTAACGAATGCAACACTGTCACCACCTCCTACTAAAGAGAAAGCTCCCAATCTTGTTGCTTCAGCAATGCTCTCTCCAAGAGCAACAGTTCCGCCAGCAAAGTTTGACATTTCAAAAACTCCAATCGGACCATTCCAAAGAATAGTTCTAGAATTTAATAATACATCATTGAACTGATCTCTTGATTTGTGACCAGCATCCAATCCCATCCATCCTTCAGGAATAGCATAGATATCTACTTCTTTTCTTTCAACATCATTACTGAAACTTTCAGCGATGATAGCATCAGACGGAAGATATACTTTTACCTTATGTTCTTTAGCTTTTGCTAAAATTTCCAGAGCCAGAGGAAGCTTATCATCTTCAACCAATGAGTTTCCGATTTTTCCTCCCAATGCTTTTATAAATGTGAAAGCCATTCCACCTCCGATGATCAGATTATCTATTGCAGGAAGAATGTTTTCTATAATGGTAATCTTAGTTGAAACTTTAGATCCGCCCAAAATTGCAGTAATTGGTTTCTCGCCACTTTTCAAAACTTTATCGATGGCCTGAAGTTCTTTAGCCATCAATAAACCGAAAAATTTAGTTGATGAAAAGAATTTTGCGATTACTGCGGTAGAAGCATGGGCTCTGTGTGCAGTTCCGAAAGCATCGTTTACGTAAGCATCCCCCAGTTTCGAAAGTTTCTCAGCAAAACCTTCATCACCTTTTTCTTCTTCATTGTGAAAACGAACATTCTCTAGCAATAAAATTTCTCCCGGCTTCAGATCAGCAGCAGCCTGTTCAGCTTTCTCACCGATGCATTCATCAACAAACTTTACTTCCTGTCCAAGAACACCGGATACTTCACCAATAATATTTTTTAAAGAAAACTCATCTTTCACTTCCCCTTTTGGTCTCCCAAGGTGTGTCATTAAAATAACAGAACCGCCATCCTTAAGAATTTTTTCAACGGTAGGTTTCACCGCAACAATTCTGGTATTGTCAGTCACATTCAACTGGTCATCCTGTGGAACATTGAAGTCAACTCTTACAAGAGCTTTCTTATCTTTAAAATTGAAGTCGTTAATTGTTTTCATTTTTATATTTGATTTATTTTTTTTCAAATTTCATGCAATCCCCTTTTTGGACCTGGTTACATTTCGACAAATTCCGGCAGGGACAATTCCATAATTTTTATTGATTTTTCGTTTCACAAATGTAAGGTTTTAAACTTTTTCAACAGATTGATGGAAATAAAAGTTTTCAAAAACTTTCCCCGAAGACAATCACCCATTAATCAACATTTCTTCTCTCTTTAAAAGAAAAAATAAAGTTGTTGTTGTTATGTATTGTTAGTAACGGGGATAAGTTTTAGGCATAAAGTTGATAATACTCAACTGGTACGCAATTCATAAATAACTCACAATATAAATCTCTGTAAACCTGCATATTCACACACTTATTCACAATTGTTGATAACTTTGCCAACAAAGCATTATTAGTTATTTTATTATGGAAAAACCTGGGGATAGCTTGAGAAAAGATCTGGAAAGTTGTGTGAAAAACTTTTGGATGAATTTTCTATTACGAAATAAATTCTTGTTTGAAAATAGAAAGTTGAAAAAAGTTTTCCACAGTTATTAACATACCTTTTCACAATTAACTCACGCTTTACTAACACGAATTGTTATTATTCTTACCTTTGTAAGGAAATAAAATCTAAAAAAGCTTAATAAGAGTATTATGAAAAGAAAAATTGCTATCGCAGCGGACCATGCAGGCTATGAATATAAGGAGATTGTTAAGAACTATCTTTCAGAAAAGTTTGAGGTTCAGGATTTTGGAACGTTTTCCACAAACAGTGTGGATTATCCGGACTTTGTACACCCTGCTGCAACCTCTGTGGAAAACGGAGAAAATGAGTTGGGAATTTTGATTTGTGGAAGCGGAAATGGGGTTCAGATCACTGCGAACAAACATCAGAAAATTAGATGTGCACTTTGCTGGATGCCGGAGATTGCAACACTGGCGAGATTGCACAATGATGCCAATATGATTTCTATGCCGGCAAGATTTATATCAAAAGAATTGGCGATTGAAATTGTAGACAAATTTCTTTCTACAGACTTCGAAGGGGGAAGACACCAGAACAGAGTTGATAAAATTGCTGTTTGCTAAATATACTGAGGCCTGTAATTTGATTGCAGGCCTTATTTATTTTTTATTTGTACATTTGCAGTGTTCAATAGAAACTAGATTCTATACTTCTCCTGAACCTTTGTAATATTTAAAAGATATTTTATAGAAGGTTTTTCTCTTTTCTTCTCCAGATTTGTATTAAATTTATACAAAACTAAAGCTTCCGTTATAAAGTAGATTTAGAAAAATAAGATTAAATTAAACATTAAGGTTTGATGAAAATAAAAGGATCTGCAGTATTATTTTTTATGGTCAGTTGTTTCCATGCCCAAGAGATTAAGGATCATACTGAATTTAAAAAATGCAAAAAAGAATTCAGTAAAAAGATCTGCCTTTCTGATAAGGATAAAGATGGAGTTCGATTCTATATGGATCAGTGTCCTGAGGTATCAGGATCAGAAGATAATAATGGATGTCCTTGGCCGGATACAGACGGTGATGGAGTTTTAGATAAAGATGATGCCTGTCCTACTGTAGCCGGTCCCACAGAAAATAATGGATGTCCCTGGCCAGATACAGATGGTGACGGAATTTTAGATAAGGATGATAATTGTCCTACAACACCTGGGGCTCCAGAAAATAATGGCTGTAAGATTATTCCTACTCCGAAAAGGTATACCGAGGAAGAGTTGCAAAAAATAGAAAGTGATTTTTTAGCTCATAATAAGAATATTAATTATCATGCATTAGCAGATTTTATTTTCAAAAAAATAGAGGGAAAGAATCTAAAAAGTAAAGTGCTTTATGTTTCTATGTATAGAAAATTTGAAGCGGGTTGTGGGATGGACAGAACTGATCATTCTGCAGGGAATATGGTACAGCAATTGATATTTCAATCATTCTGGGATGAGAGAAACTTTAAGAAGTTTGCCAACCTTTTTCCTGATAAAATGATTCTTCCAATAGGAAGACCCCGTATTTTTGATTATGAAAGTATAGAAAATATAATAGGTCTCAAAGGAGTACCTAAATTAGAAACGAAATATGGAATGGTGTATAATGCAAAAGGAAAATTTGCAGAAATACCGGATTCCAATGAAAAAATGATTCCGGACAGTGATAAAATGGATCTTTTTGTATATGTTGAAGACAATAAGGTTACCATTTCTCTCAATAAAAAAGATTTTTATTTTAGATGTAAAAGCTCAAAAATAGAAGAGATCACAGAGTCGGAATATAACAATTAAAAAAAATTAAAATGCCAAAAAAAGGAAAATATATAAGTCATAAAAATGATTTGAAACTGATGGAGATCGGAAGATTAATCCTTCGTTTCATGAATGCAAATGCATCAAAAATTTATAATTATAAGCAGATTGCTGACGGAATAGATTATAAAAACCCAAGACAAAGGGAACTTGTGATTCAGGCACTGCATAAACTTCAGGGATCTGAAAAGATTAAAGAAGTAGAAAAAGGAAAGTATATTGTGAACCTGAAAATTGCAGGAACATTAACCGGAATTATCGATTTTAACCAAAGCGGAAATGCTTACGTTAATGTAGAAGGATTAGAAGATGATGTCTTCGTTCATGCTAAAAATGTAAAGGATGCTTTGCAGGGAGATAAGGTTCTTATTATAACTTATCATTATAAAGGAAAGAAATTGGAGGGGTCTGTTTTGGAAGTTTTAGAAAGAAACAGAACAGAGTTTGTGGGGACTTTTCAGAAGGTGACCCACAAGGATTTTGGATTTGTGGTTTGTGATAAAAAATCAATCAATACAGATATCTTTATTCCGAAAGCAAAATTCAATAATGCAGAGGATGGCGATAAGGTAATCGTAAAGATGACAGAATGGAGACCTGGTGATAAAAATCCTGAAGGAGAAATTATACAGGTATTAGGTGCTCCGGGGGAACATGAAACAGAGATCCACTCTATTCTTGCGGAATATGGTTTACCTTATGAGTTTCCACAGGAAGTGGAACTGGATGCGGATAAAATAGACAGAAGCATTACTGATGAAGAAGTGGCAAAACGTTGGGATATGCGTAATATCTGCACATTTACCATAGACCCTAAGGATGCAAAAGACTTTGATGATGCGTTATCTATCAGAAAACTGGAAAACGGAAACTGGGAAATCGGAGTTCACATTGCTGATGTATCTCACTATGTAGTTCCGGGAACCATTCTGGATGATGAAGCATATCAGAGAGCAACTTCAGTTTATTTGGTAGACAGAGTTGTACCAATGCTTCCGGAAGTGCTAAGTAATGATGTATGCTCGCTTCGCCCGAATGAAGATAAATATACCTTTTCAGCAGTTTTTGAACTGAACGATCAGGCAGAAATCCAAAAACAGTGGTTTGGAAGAACAGTGATTCATTCGGACAGAAGATTTACCTATGAAGAGGCTCAGGAACGTATTGAATCCGGTCAGGGAGATCTGGCTGAAGAGATCAATGTTCTTGACAGGCTGGCTAAGATCATGCGTAATGACCGTATCAAAAATGGTGCGATTACATTTGACAGAAGTGAAGTAAGATTCAATCTGGATGAAAATAATCAGCCAATTGGAGTTTATTTTAAAATCAGTAAAGACTCCAATCACCTGATCGAAGAATTCATGCTTTTAGCCAACAAAAAAGTATCTGAGTTTATCTCTTTAACAAGAAAAGGAGAAGTCACCAATAATACATTTATCTACAGGGTTCACGATGATCCGGATCCTGCTAAGCTGGAATCATTAAGAGATTTTGTTTCCACATTCGGATATAAGATGGATCTGGCCAATACCAAAAAGGTTGCAGAATCTTTGAATAAACTTCTTCATGATGTAAAAGGAAAGGGAGAAGAAAATATGATTGAAACATTGGCCATGAGAAGTATGAGTAAGGCGGTATATTCTACAGAACCTATCGGACATTATGGTCTTGGGTTTTCATATTATAGCCACTTCACCTCTCCTATCCGCCGTTATCCGGATTTGATTGCTCACCGTCTTCTTCAGCATTATCTGGATGGAGGAAAATCTCCAAGCAAACAGGAGCTGGAAGAAAAATCCAAGCACTGCAGTTCAATGGAAAGATTAGCTGCTGATGCAGAAAGAGATTCTATCAAATACATGCAGGTGAAATTCATGGAAAAACATCTTGGTGAAACATTCACAGGAGTTATTTCCGGAGTGGCTGAATTCGGATTCTGGGTAGAAATTCCTGAAAACGGAGCTGAAGGTCTTATCAAATTAAGAGATTTAGTAGATGATTCTTATACTTATGATGCAAAAACCCATGCAGTATATGGAGTAAGACACGGAAATAAATACCAGCTGGGAGATCAGGTTCAGATCAAAGTAGTAAAAGCGAACCTGATTCAAAAACAATTGGACTTTAAGATTGTTTAATAATGACCGCAATAGATAAGTATATTATTTTTAGTCTTCTGAATGTAATATTGTTGGTAACAATAATTTTTAATACTGTTATCAATTTTTATCTGTTTGCGTTGGTGATGATTATTCTTGTTGTACTGTGTAATGTTTTAATCAACAGAAATATTCTAGCTGTTAAAAAACTAGGAAAAAAGTTTTTTTTTGGAGTTACACTTCCGCTTCTAATCAATGGATTCTTTTTGATAAATTATATCACAGGAATGAATCCAACAAAAGAGACATATTGTTATAAAAATATGATTGCCGAAGTTGGAGGAAAAAATAGCCACCAGAAAGGTAAGACTACTTACATCTATCTGAGTGGGAATGCATATGAATATTCTTATATGACAAGAAGTTTTTTAATTGATTATAAAAGGATGTTATTTAGAAATCAGATTATCTATACTTTTGAAAGAGGTATTTTTGGATTTAAAATCAGAAAAGACTTTGAATTTGTATACAATGAGAAATGTTTAGATAAAGAAAACTAAGGTAGAATCTAGTAAAATTCCTAGAAATATAAAAAGAAAAAGAGGTCATTCCATTTTGGAATGACCTCTTTATTTTTTATGGCTGTTAAGTAGTGAAAATATCTTCTTTTTTCATTTTCCTTTAAGTACTTCCCTCTCCTAGTTTCATGCTTCTTTCCACGAAAATCCTATCCCAATCTGAGACGAAAATAAAGTTGATATATCACATCTTTATTGAATAATTAAATCATAAAGTATAACTTTGTATAAAACGGAATGAAATATTTTTCATTTTAAAATTTATTAAATGCTTGAACTTGTATTATCTGCCATTATTTTAGGATTCATGTTGAGTCTGGTTTTTATAGGGCCTATATTTTTCCTGTTAATTGAAACCAGTTTCTCCAGAGGCCCAAAGCATGCCTTATCATTGGATCTGGGCGTAATTACTGCAGATTTATTGTGTATTGTAGCAGCTTATTATGCCAGTGCGGATATTGTTACTTTAATTGATAAACACCCTGGTTTTTATAGGATCACTTCCATTCTTATTTTTATTTATGGAATTGTCATGCTGGTAACGAAGACCAAAATGCACATGCCTGGTGAAGAGAAGATCATTAGTCAAAATTATATTAAGACCTTTTTCAATGGTTTTTTCTTTAATCTTCTCAATGTTGGAGTCATCCTTTTCTGGCTGGTAACGGTAATTTCCGTAAGGAATCAATATCCGGACACCAGCAGTTTTATTTTATATATAAGCATTGTAATAGGAACTTATCTGGGCATTGACCTTGCCAAGATATTTCTGGCTAAGCAGTTTCACGATAAACTCACCCAAAAACTGGCCAACAGGATCAGAAGAGTTGTAGGAGTGATTCTTATTGTTTTCAGTTTCTTTATCTTCCTGCAGAGCTTTAAAAAGTTTAATCAGTTTGACAGACAACTGGAAGAAGCCGAGAAAAAAGAAGTAAAATATCAAAAAACAAAATGAAAAAAATTATCTTTCCAAAAGCTCTTAAAAAAGGAGCCAAAATAGCTGTTATTTCTCCTGCAGGAGCTGTAGATGCTTCTCAACTTAAAAAGGGGATAGAATTAATAAAAAGTAAAGGATTTGAACCTGTTTTAGGCGAACATCTTTATACCAAATTTTCAAACGGATACAATTATGCCGGAACAGAAAAGGAAAGAATAAAAGATATCAACTGGGCTTTAAACGATAAAGAGATTGGTGCAGTCTGGGCTTCAAGAGGAGGTTACGGATGCCAGCACCTGATCCAGCATCTGAAACTGAAAAATTTCACAGAAAATCCGAAATGGTATATCGGATATTCAGATAATACCGTTATACAAAGCTATCTGTTGAAAAAAGGCTTTGCTTCCATTCATGGGCAGACCATTAAAACATCCAGTTTTGGGGTGACCGATGAAAGTTATAATCTGATTTTTGATATTTTAAAAGGGAAAACACCAAAATATAGCCTAAAATCCCACCCATTAAATAAAAAAGGTAATATTGAAGGAGAATTGATCGGAGGTAATTTAGCCCTTATCTATGCCCTTCTGGGAACGAAGTATTCCTTTGACTTTAAAGATAAAATATTATTCATAGAAGATATTGGTGAAAATTTCTACGCGCTTGATCGTATGATGATGAGTCTGGAACTGGCAGGAGTTTTCAATAAGATTAAAGGTCTTATCGTAGGTGGAATGACCAATATGGGCAATGAAAAAGACAATAAAGAGTATGAATCCAGTTTTGACGGATTTGCTTATAAAATGATCTCTGAAAGAATCTCAAAATATAAATTTCCTACTGTATTTGGTTTTCCCAACGGACATATCAAGGACAACAGACCACTGTTAATTGGTGGAACGGTTAAGGTAAAAATTGATGCTAAAGTAAAGATCGAATTTTAAGCTACTACTCCACTTTTATATCTTAAAATATAGAAAATGGCTGACCACAATGACTTCGGAAAAATCGCAGAAGATCTGGCTGCCGGTTATCTTCAGAAAAGCGGTTATAAAATCCTGGCCAGAAACTTCAGGTTTCAAAAAGCTGAAATAGATATCATTGCTGAAAAGGATGAATTAATCATTATTGTTGAAGTAAAAGCAAGATCTACAGATGCTTTTATACTGCCTCAGGAAGCCGTAACCAAAACAAAGATCAGATCCATTGTCTTGGCAGCAAATCATTATCTGGAAGAATTGAATAAAGAAAATGAAGTAAGGTTTGATATCATTTCCGTTCTTCCTGATGAACATAGAAATTTAACGATTGATCATATTGCTGATGCTTTTCAGGCATTTGACGCGAATTGATGTAATCCTAAAGTATAATAAATAATGTATCATTTTAGTAAGAGATCAGTGTAACAATAAATATCATACATTGGCAAATTGTTAGGCTCATAGATTGCTATATTAAATAAATAATCAGTTGTATGAAAACAATATTAATCACCGGAGCAACTTCCGGTATCGGTAAATCCACTGCTGAACTGCTGGCAAAGCAGGGAAACAGAATCATCATTTGTGGAAGGAGAGAGGAAGCACTGAAATCTTTAAAGGATGAGCTATCTCTTCTTACCGAAATATTTAGTTTAAGGTTTGATGTGAGGAATCTTGAAGAAGTGGAAACAGCGGTCAATTCGCTTCCTTCAGAATGGAAAGAGATTGATGTTCTGATTAATAATGCAGGGAATGCTCATGGGCTTGAGCCGCTATCATCCGGAAAGACTGATGACTGGGACTCGATGATTGATGGGAACGTAAAAGGGCTTCTGTATGTTTCCAAAATGATCATTCCCGGAATGAAAACTAAAAACTTAGGTCATGTTGTAAACATTAGTTCTGTGGCAGCAAGACAAACCTATGCGAATGGAGTAGTGTACTGTGCTACCAAAAAAGCAGTAGATGTTATTTCCGAAGGAATGAGACTGGAGCTTACTGAATTCGGGATCAAAGTAACCAATATTCAACCGGGAGCTGTAGAAACAGATTTTTCATTGGTAAGATTCAAAGGAGACAGTGGAAAAGCTGCAACGGTATATTCCGGTTATGAGGCATTAAAGGCAGAAGATATAGCAGATGCCATTGCTTATTGTATCAATGCTCCGAAGCACGTTACGATTGCAGATATGTGCATTTACCCAAGCGCTCAGTCCGAACCGCGAACAATCTATAGAAAGTAGTCTCAAAATAAAGGATTAAATTTGCATAAAAATAATATAACACCCAGTGATTAGGGATTGTTATATTGCTAAATTGTTACATTATCTTATGAAAATTCTATATCTTGAAACATCGTCTAAAAACTGTTCAGTAGCCGTATCAGATAACGAAAAGCTGTTATGCGTGTGCGAAGAAGTTTCTGAAAACTATAAACAGTCTGAAAGCCTTCATACCTATGTAGAATGGGCTCTGGAAGGTGCAGGAATTTCACTGAAAGACATTGAAGCAGTTTCACTAGGTAAAGGACCGGGATCTTATACCGGATTAAGAATTGGTGCTGCCTCTGCAAAAGGGTTCTGCTATGGACTGAAGGTTCCGTTTATTGCCATTAATTCTCTTGAAAGCATGATAGAGCCGTTTTTAGACCAGAACTATGAATTTATAGTGCCATTGATCGACGCAAGGAGATTGGAGGTTTATACAGCTGTTTATGACGGTTCTACAGGGAAAGAAATTTCAGCAACTGAAGCCAAGATTTTAGACGAAACTTCTTTTGAAGAGTTCAGGGATAAAAAGGTAGTCTTTGTGGGAGACGGTGCCAGGAAAGCAAAAGATATATTAAATCTGCCTGATGCAGACTTCAGAGAAGATATTTATCCTTCTTCGCAATACCTGATTAAAAAGACGCTGGAAAAAATAGAGAATAAAGAATTCGAAGATATGGCTTATTTTGAACCTTTTTATCTTAAAGATTTCCATGGAGTAAAGAAAAAAGGGTCATAAAATTTTATGTCTCAGAAGAAACAATAACTACATAAAAAAGCGAAGAGTAAATCTTCGCTTTTTTATTTTATTGGCTTTCTGGCCCACCATCAGGGACATTTTTATTTTTTACTTTAGGCTTATCAATTTTTTGCTGTGGAGAATTGTTCATATTCACTGTCGGCATCTGTTGTAGCTGTTTAGTCTGGTTAGCATCCGGATTTCCTTGGCTGTTGGAGTCTCCGGTTGCCATTTGCGGAACATTTTTGCTTTTGTTCGAAGATGGAGTAGGAGAGCCCGGTGGTTGCTGGATCGAATTTCCTTTATTGTCTGTAGCCTGGAAGCTGAGGTCACTTTTCAGGTAATTCAGCATCTCTTTAGCTCTTATTCCTTCAGGAGTTTTAGAATAGTTTAAGACAATCTGTTCAAGCTGGAGGATCATGACTTCTTTTCCGCTGGATTTTCCTGTATTGAAAGCATTCAATAGGTATAATTTCGGTACCAGTGCATCTTTCGGATATTTCTGGATAGTTTGGTCAACGACTTCCTTACTTTCCACGAATTTCTCAGACTCATATAAAGCGTAGGCTCTTTTATACTCATTTTCTACATCTACCGTTGATTTTACAAATGAATTGTTTTTAGGGTTCCTTGCAAATTCTGCATATGAAGTATAAGGATAATCAGTCAATAGAATTTGTTTTGCTTTTTCTGCTGCCTGAGGAGTTTTCTCATAGTTCATCGCAAAAATTTCATACAATGCCTGAAGCATTACCTTTTCTTCCGGTTTCACATCTACGAGGTCATAAAGAGTTTTGGTGGCCAGAGGAGTATTGGTAAAATAATTCTGATACATAATACCCAATCCTAATGATGCCGTATCTCTGTCCTTTTTCAGTTGAGCTAATTTTCCCTGATCTGTAGGAATCTGCTCAATATAATAAGCCGGTTCAAAACGTCTTGGATTAGGTGCTGAAGTCACTCCAAGAGCTTCATTTTTCATATCCTCAATAGAAGCCATTTTTTTAGAAAAACGCCAGTTATCAGAAAGCGCTCTTTCGCCCCATACCTGCTTAAATGTAGATGTCCCTTTGCTTACGGTTCCGGTATTGTTGAAATAAAAGCCTTTCGTTGTCACTCCAAAATCTTCAAAAGCACTGGAACTATTATTGGCAAAAATAGAATTTGCACTATAATCTCCGGTATCAAATCCTTTATTTCGTTCTGCACGTTTTCTTTCCTGTTCTTCTTTTTCTTCCTTGATCTTTAATTTCGCAATATACTTTGAAAAAAAGTCTGTTCTTTGAGCATTATCCATCTTAGCTAAAGAAAGAACACTGTCATTTTTTTTGATAAGATAATAGTTCTTGGAAATCTTTTTAATATAGGCAGATTGGTCTTTTAACAGAATTTTAGAAGGCTCGTAGGTCATTA
The DNA here is from genome assembly GCF_024810195.1 of Chryseobacterium sp. BIGb0232. NCBI lineage: Bacteria > Pseudomonadati > Bacteroidota > Flavobacteriia > Flavobacteriales > Weeksellaceae > Chryseobacterium > Chryseobacterium sp. BIGb0232. The sequence continues at coordinate 146,439 of NZ_JANUEH010000009.1, read as the reverse complement.
CGGCAAGCGCAGAATCATAGTAAATTCCGGCACCGATATAATCGTTCTTTTCAAAATAGCTTTTTCCTATTTCATAATAAGTAAGCCCACGGATTTGAGGATCAGAAACCTTTTCAAATAATGATTTTTTGAAAAACTGTTGTGCTTCATCCTTTTTTCCGGCTTTATTAGCCATAAGGCCTAAAGCATAATAAAATTCATTTTTCCGGGAACCATAAGTCCCTTTTTTACTGATCCCTTCCAGATAGTTTTTGGCACCGTTATAATCTCCTTTACCATTAAAGGTTTTGGCAATGGCAATCTGAGATTTTACCTCAAACTCAAAATCACTGGAGTATTTGTAAGCAGCAGTATAGCTATCCCTTGCCTTATCATTTTGTCCCAGATTTTCAAGAACCTGACCTCTTAAATAGGCAATTCTGCTCTTCAGTTTTCTGTTGGAATTTAAATCAAAAGCCAGATCAAGTTCCTTGGAAGCATCTTCTTTTTTCCCTGCATCTAAAAGAGACTCAGCATAATAAATGCTCAATAGTTTAGCATAGGATTTATTAATATCTTCTCCCTTTAATTTAGCAAAAGTTTCATGAGCTCTATGGTAATCTTTGATCTTATCATATGCTACTCCCTGATAGATTCTTGCCAGTGGAACCCTTTTATCATCCTTCATATAGGTGAAGACATAGTTAAGAGCATCCAATGCTTCCAATGGTTTGTTCTGATAAATTCTTGATTGGGCAAGGATTATATACGCATCAAAAATCTGTTTATTTTTTTCTTCACCATTTCTGGTAACAGAATATTTATTGATGGCTTTTAATGCTTTAGCTTCAGCAATTTCCAGTGTTGTTGCTCCTTTTGTTGGGGCTGCATCCTGATTGTTAGAATCATTTCCGGGACCTCCCGGCATATTAGGAATTCCGGTATTTCTTCCGGGCCTGTTGGCTACTTCTGCCATTTTCATAGAATTTTCTGCAAAAGCTGCTGATTGGCCAAGATCACTGCCCAAAGGTTGATCTTCAAAAGTAAGTATTGGGATATAAGGAGCATAAAAATTATCCTTATGGGCCTTATCCCTGGTCGTGAATTCACTATTCAATGCATCTTTGGCATTAAACAGGGTATTATAATATGTGGAAAAGCCTTTCAATAATTTTGAACGTTGCTCCGGCTTTTTTGTTTTGGTAGCACAGGAAGCAATAAGACAAATCACTAAAAGGAACAATATATTCTTTTTCATTATTCAATATAACTTGCTAATCTGCTTTTTATTATCAGCAGTTTGATGATTTTGTAAAAATAATAAAATTTTATAATGAATAATATTTATATTTCTCTGGGAAATATTTTATTTCATCTTTATAGAGTCAGAAACCGCTGTGATTTTTAAACCGCAGAAATCTCTTTCAAAATTTTATAAACAAGATGGGTAGGAAGCCCCATAATTGTATAAAAACTTCCTGTCAGGCTTTTGATTTTCGCCATTCCAAGCCATTCCTGAATCCCATAACTTCCGGCTTTATCAAATGGTTTATAATTTTGAATATAATACTGTATTTCATCATCACTGATCTCGTCAAAGGTCACATCGGCAACATCTGTTTCCGTAAATGTTTTATCTGCAGTTTTTATGGTAATTCCAGTATACACCTGATGGATTCTTCCCGAAAGGCTTCGAAGCATATGTTGGGCATCTGAATCATCCTTAGGTTTTCCCAGAATTTTCTGGTCAAAGGCCACCACTGTATCAGCCGTCAGCAAAACTTCGTTTGCTGCCAGATTTCTGAAAGCATCTGCTTTTAATTCAGATAAATAAGCCGCAGCCTGTTCTATTTTAATGTTTTCAGGAAGTAATTCCTCACAGTCGATTTTTACAACCTCAAATTCAAAACCAAGGCTGGAAAGAAGTTCTTTTCTTCTTGGTGACTGTGATGCTAAAAGTAATTTCATAAGTAAAGTTATACAGATTGGGTGTTATCATCATGCCAGTTCCCCTGAACTTTCATGACCTGTTCAATGACATCACGCACAGCACCACTTCCTCCTTTTATTGGAGAAATATAATCAGCTACTCCTTTTACTTCAGGAACGGCATTTTCAGGACATGCTGCAATAGCAGAGCTTTCCATAATATGGATATCAGGAAGATCATCTCCCATAGTCAGGATCTCCTCATTCTTAAGATTATATTTCTTTTTAAAATCTTCAAAATCCTCCATTTTATTATGGGATTTCGGATAATAATCCTGGATTCCAAGGTAATTGATTCTGTGCTTTACCATTTCATCATTTCCACCAGTAATAACTCCTATTAAATAATTGTTTTTTAAGGCTTTAACCACTGCGTAGCCATCCAGTACATTCATTACTCTGCTCATATTTCCTCCAGGCATCAGATAAACGCTTCCATCTGTGAAAACTCCGTCTACATCAAATACAAAGGCCTTAATATCCTTTAATTTCTCTTTATAACTCATACATTTTTTGAATAGAATGATTCATTGTCTTATAAATGCTAAGACTTTCTTCGTCTTGTATTAATTGTTCATGTAATTCTAAAATCCTAAGATCATTTCTTACAGCCGGCCCCGTTTGAGCCATTTTAGGTTCTATCTCATGGATCTTCTGAATCGTTTCATCAATCAGCGGTAAAAAATAATCGAAAGGAATCTCCTGAGAATCTGAAATTTCTTTGGCTCTTGAAAAAAGATGATTCACAAAGTTGCAGGCAAAAACAGCCGTTAAATGAATATATTTTCTTTTTTCATGATTACTTTCCATCACATTTTCTGATACTTTGGAAGCAAGGTCAAAGAGTATTTTTGTATCCTCTTTATTTTCTGTTTCAATGAAAAACGGGATTTTTTCATATTCCAGTTCCTTGGATTTTGAAAAGGTCTGCAATGGATAAAAGCTGGATTTTCTGTATTCACCGCTTAAAGTTTCCTTTGGAAGCGAACCTGAAGTGTGTGCAACCAGACAATTTTTCTTGGTAATCATCTTAGAAACCTCTTCCACAGAATGATCGCTTACACAGATGATGTACAGATCTGCATCTTCCAACTTTTCTGTAGAATAAGGAATATGCAGTTCTCCAGAAATTTTACTCAATTCTTTTTCGTTCCGCCCAAAGATCTGAGCAAGGGAAATACCTTTCAAAGAAAACGCTTTGGCAATATGATAAGCCACATTTCCGGAACCGATAATTACAATTTGCATCTAACAAATATAGGATTTTAAGATGAGTCGGGAAAGGAAGATCCGCATAGAAACCCCAAACTTAAATAGAGGCACACTTATTGCGTAACTGTCTCATAATATTTTTAATATTTAAACTGAAAATTGAATAATTAATTTAACTTTCAGTTATTTTTGTAATCCAAAACAGTGAAAGGCATCTTATGAAGATTAAGGACGCGGAAATTATTTCGTTGATGCAGAATCCACGGACACAGGATAAAGGTGTTCGTGCTTTGATGGATGCCTATCAAAGCAGATTGTACTGGCACATACGAAGAATTATTGTGGACGGAGATCTTGCCCAGGATACTTTGCAGGAAACTTTTATCAAAGCTTATCAGAATTTTCATCAGTTTAAAAATGATAGTCAGCTGTATACATGGCTGTATAGAATTGCTACCAATGAAGCATTGCAGCAGGTCAACAAACTGAAGAAAATGCAGAAAACAGATGAAGACCCGGAGTATCATATGCAAAATCTGGTGGCAGACAATGTAGAAGGTGATGCAGAAGAGATACAGACTTTATTACAGAACGCTATACAAAGCCTGCCGGAAAAGCAGAAACTGGTATTTATGATGCGGTATTATGATGATTTGCCTTACGAAGAAATATCTAAAATTGTAGATATGTCGGTAGGGACATTGAAAACTAATTATCATTATGCCAAACAGAAAATAGAAGATTATATTAAGGAAAATTACGAAAGATAATTTTTGACAAAACGAAGATGAAAGAGTTCGACATAGAAAAACTAGAACGTAAAAACATTTACACAGTCCCTGAAAATTTGTTTGAAAATATTCAGGAGAGGGTTATGAATGATATAAAGCCGGAGCAAAAAGCACCAGCACCGGTCTTTAAATTAAATTGGATGTATGCAGTAGCAGCGTCACTGGCTTTAATCTTTGGAGTAACTTTTATTTATAATTCCAGTAATAATTCTGCAGATCAGGGATTGAGTTCAAAAGAGGCGTATGCAATGCATAAAGGAGAGCCTAAAACGGAATCTGAGCTTGCCTATGAAACATTGAAAGGAGATTTAACCTCTGTTGAAAATAATAATCAAACAGTTGGAAATCAAAAAAATAATACTTCTTTAGCTGTAAAAAGCCAAGGAGGAAGTGAAAAAGAAGCTGTTTCACAAAAAATAGTGAAACCCGTAACTAAAAAAGAAGAAACCCGGATGAATGAATATCTGGACTCGTTCTCCAATTCTGAGATTGCAGAACTGGCAAGTAACTCAACTCAGGATGTTTATTTGGATTTATATAATTAATAAAGAAAGATGAAAAAGATACTATTGACGTTTTTTATTATTTATGGTTTTAGTCTTGGCTTAAATGCTCAAAGAACCGACTATGATTGGAAGAAGATGGATCCTAAACAAAGAAAGGAAGTCATCAACAATCTTTCTCCTGAGGAAAGGAAGGAACTCCTTAAGAAATTCAGGAATAATATGATCATGGATAATCTGAATGTAGATTCCGGAGATAAGGCAGAATTTACCCAGCTTTATAACGAGTATCTGGATAGTCAGAAGCAGATAAAAAGTCAATTTGATCCAGGCTTTAATCCTGAAACATTATCAGATGATGAAGCTAAAGCTAAATTACAGCAAAGCTTTGAGATAGGACAGAAGCTTCTGGATAACAGAAAAAAATATGCAGAAAAAATGCAGCAGGTAATTCCCTGCCAGAAAGTCCTTAAGCTGTTTCAGTCTGAGGGTATGATGAGAGATAAAATGAACGAAAGAAAACCTCATGTACATAATAATGCTTCGGGACCTAAACAGACCCCATAATAGTTTATTTTTTTAATGTTGGACGGCTCTTACAGATCTTTTTTTGTGAGAGCCGTTTAATTTTCTCTTTAAATCTAATTTTGTAGTAAAATAAAAAGATTATTATATTGAAGAGAAATTCCCAACAACAGAGAATATGATATTTCTGATGAAAATTTAAATAAATTGATACAATAAGATAATGAAAGACAATAATCTCTCGCTTTTTTTTATCTTTGCAAATTACAAGATTCTTAAATGAAAAACATACGAAATTTTTGCATAATCGCTCATATCGACCACGGTAAAAGTACCTTGGCAGACCGTCTTTTGGAGTATACGAATACCGTTACCCAAAGAGAATTACAGTCTCAGACGCTTGATGATATGGATTTGGAAAAGGAACGTGGGATTACTATTAAATCTCATGCGATCCAGATGGATTATGAGTATAAAGGAGAAAAATATATTCTAAACCTGATTGATACACCGGGACACGTTGACTTTTCTTACGAAGTTTCCCGTTCTATTGCTGCCTGTGAAGGAGCCCTTCTTATTGTAGATGCTGCTCAGAGTATTCAGGCACAAACAATTAGTAACTTATACTTAGCATTGGAAAATGATTTAACGATCATTCCGATTTTGAACAAAATTGACCTTCCGTCTGCTAATCCTGAAGAAGTAACAGATGAGATTATGAATCTTATCGGATGTGAATACGAAGATGTATTGAGAGTTTCAGGAAAAACAGGAGAAGGAGTTCATCATTTATTAGAGCAGATCGTTGAAAGAATTCCTGCACCGGTAGGAAATCCCGACGGACCACTTCAGGCATTGGTCTTTGACTCTGTTTATAACCCATTCAGAGGGATTGAAGCTTACTTTAAAGTGGTAAACGGAAGTATTTCTAAAAATGAAAAAATTAAATTCTTTGCTACAGGAAAAGAATATGGAGCTGATGAGGTAGGTACCTTAAAGCTAAAACAGGTTCCAAAGAAAACAATTCAGTGTGGAGATGTAGGATATTTGATTTCTGGTATTAAAGATGCCCGTGAAGTAAAAGTAGGTGATACTATTACTTCATTTGAGAATCCTGCAGACGGGCCAATCGATGGATTTGAGGAAGTAAAACCAATGGTATTTGCGGGTATTTATCCTATTGAGTCTGAAGATTTTGAAGAACTGAGATTCTCATTGGAAAAACTGAGATTAAATGATGCTTCTTTGGTTTTCGAACCGGAAAGTTCTGCAGCACTTGGTTTTGGGTTCCGTTGCGGATTCTTAGGAATGCTTCACATGGAAATCGTTCAGGAGCGTCTTGACAGAGAGTTCAATATGAACGTAATTACTACGGTACCCAACGTTTCTTATTTTGGATATACCAAAAAAGAACCTGAAGTTCCAATCCTGATCAACAACCCATCTGAAATGATGGATCCTTCTACAATGGATAGAGTAGAAGAACCTTTCATTAAAGCATCTATCATTACAAAATCTGACTTTGTTGGAGCAGTAATGACTTTATGTATCGAAAAAAGAGGAGAGATCGTTAATCAAAGTTATTTAACATCAGAAAGGGTAGAACTGATCTTCAATATGCCTTTGGCTGAAGTTGTTTTCGATTTCTATGACAGATTAAAATCAATCTCTAAAGGATATGCATCATTCGATTACCACCCAATCGGATTCAGAGCTTCCAAGCTTGTAAAAATGGACATCCTGATCAATGGTGACATGGTAGATGCCCTTTCATCTCTGATCCACGACAGTAATGCTTACTATATCGGAAAAAGAATGTGTGAAAAGCTTCGTGAACTGATCCCAAGACAGCAGTTTGATATTGCTGTTCAGGCAGCATTGGGAGCAAAAGTTATTGCAAGAGAAACCATTAAAGCTCTAAGAAAAGACGTTACCGCAAAATGTTACGGAGGAGATATTTCCAGAAAGCGTAAACTATTGGAAAAGCAGAAAGAAGGTAAGAAGAAAATGAAACAGATTGGAAGGGTAGAAGTTCCACAGTCTGCGTTCATGGCTGTATTGAAACTTAATGAGTAATTCAATATTATTATAAAAACAACCCCCGTTTCAAGCTGAAATGGGGGTTTATTTTATTTTTTACGGGTGAATTTTATTTCCATGGTTTTCATTTCCTTTCCTGTTTTCGGATTAGGTCCATACATTTCCAATGTATGGTTATTGTCATCAGTAAAGGTATAAACTTCCCTTACTTCACATTCTTTTCCAGGTCGGCTTGGATCTGTCATTTTACCCTTAAAATCAATTGATCTCTTACCAGGATTCCAGTCTCCTTCGGCATGCATTAATCCTGTTCCCATATTATCAATCCAGGTACTTACAAACTTCTTCTTGGCATTGTCATAGCCCATAATGCTCATTCCTTCAAATGGCATTCCCATGAAATTTCCTTTGTAATTGCTTACCTGATAGCGACTATCGAAGATCATTTTGTTAGTACACTCAGAAGTACTGGTAGCAGCTTTTCCACTGTCATCCATCCACATGCTGGTAGCACCTGTCCAGTTTCCGTCAAATTTAGCCAGCATTTTATGCATATCGCCAGGGGTGGCAAATTCCATCCATGCTTTTGTTGCGGCGGCAGAATCTACAGGCTTCCATTCAGAATTAGCAGTAGAGTCTTTCTTATCTGGGGTCTCAGATGCTGTGGTTTTTCCCTTTTCACATGATGTAAGTAAAAAACCAATAGTGATGATTGCCAGTAAATTTTTCATAAATATTTAATTTTAAGTTGGTTATAATAATAACTTAAAGGTATGAACTTTTATTATATGTGTATAAACAAAGAACAAATGAATAAGAAGAAGCTATCTCCCATATTAAAAAGGGAGATAGTTTCTTTTTATAAGATATAATCAGGTAATTATAGTAATTGTTGGTTCCTTGAAAGAAAAAATGGAATTAGTAAATGTAATAGGGAGAATTTTATCTAAGTAAAATTTTTGCCCGTTTTCACATCCTGTAATCTTATATTCATTATATTTCAAAGGAGCTTGGGGGTTAGGTATTTTAATATATTGCCCGGTTGTCAACTTTTTCGGATGGTTTACTACAATAAAATTCTTCCCGATGGTTCCTGAAACAGTAGTCTTCTCTGGCTCTCCTGGTTGCCTTATCTCCTGAAGGAAACCTTCCTGATTTATGGTTCCACTTTCAGTAACAATATTTACTTTATGATTTATATCTACAAAATATTGTCCTTCTGTGAAAGTACCGAATTTTTCTACAAGATTAGATTTTGCATAATAAGGTAAAATACTAGGATTTTCTGAAGAAAAAGTAAAATAAGTAATATCTGCAGCCACCAATATATTTTTTTGTTCCAAATTGCCCATTGAAAGCCCTGCAGAGAATACATTATTACTTGTTACATTAGGATAATAATTATCATTAGGAATGATCGCTACAATTAACGAATCTCCACCTTTTTGAAATAATGTTCCCGGAATATATTTGTTGTATGACTCGCTTGGATTTGATCCATTAAGATGAAAAATATTGAAAAATACACTTGCTGCAAAAATATCTAATCTGCTTTTAATTTTAAAGGAAGCTCCAAGATATTTTGGAATCGACTTAAATGCTAAAGTATTGCCTCCCCAATAATGATTATTATTATCTAAAGTGTTATTCCCTTTACTTTCATATTGTTCACCATCAATCAGTAAAGATTTCGGAGTTGCTGGAATTTTTCTAACACCATAATTGTCTAAAGTATCATTGAATAAATAGGAGGAGCCATCGGTATCTGAGAACTTAATGATTGTACCATTTTTCTTAGCTTCAGGATTTAAAAATATATTTGCACTTGTAGCATTATTTTCAACAATTTCACATGCGTGAACAGATAAAGGCACATCATCTTTGTTGATGACTTGAACACCAGTTAGGTTGAATTTTATTTGTTTATGATCAGTCATCCCATCCATATTATTTCCAATAATTTCAACTTTGTTTTTATTGGAAAGAGATGTTGTACCGAAAGTAGGCATATAGTTCCCCTGAATATCTTTTCTTAATGAAGAAATATAAACTGCATGACTACTCATGGCTTCGAAATGGTTTCCAAAAAACTGGACAACAGCATTGTCAATTTCTATATCAATACTATAATAATCATGGTAGTGGTTTTTCTCTTCAGTCTGATCTGGCAAAAAAGCATAAGGATCATTGGAGTAAGGGATGGAACCTTCAAAATTATTATTCACAATTTTTACCAGATCTTTAGCAAAATAACCATAAATAACTCTGGTATTATCATGACATTTATTATTCTCAAATAAAAATCCCCATGACAAATTACGTTGTTTATCACTTGCAAAATCAAAATATACACATTCATCATTTTGAGAAAAAGCGGAACCCGTAATTTGAACCCAAGCAATATTATAAGCAGTTTCGCTCTTAAAAGATAGGGCCCGGTTAAAGCCTCTAAAGTGACAATCCTTGATAACAAAAGGCCATGTAGGTCCTGTAAACTCTGATTTAAAATTGATAGCATAAGTTTCTCCTACTGTTCTTCCTTCTTTTGCTAAAAATTGAATAGCTTCAATGTTAATGGGATCAACAACACTGTTTTTAAAAACAAGAGCACTGCTATTCTTTGGAATTATCAATGAACATCCTGAAAATGGAGGCTTTGGAAAAGAAGAATAAACAGGTGTATTAGAATACCAGCTTTCTTCTCTTAATAAGGCACCCGAACCCAGGAATTTTACTCCGCCTCTTGAACTCTGAATAGGAGTATTCAAAAGATAATCTCCTGGAGGGAAAAACAATGTTTTTTGAGAGGTTGTTTCGCAAAAATCAACTGCTTTTTGGATAGCTCCAGAATCATCGGTTAATCCATCTCCAATGGCACCGAACATTTTAACAGTTAAGTAATCGTTTAATACTCTTTTATAATACTTATTATCAAGTTTTATATATACTACATGGTCACAAAGAGTATCACTCATAGGAGTTGTGTTGTCATACCATACCTGTGTTTCTAAATACCCGCATTGTTCGCCGGTATGTGGATCATTAATTAATAAGTCTGCCATTTTTTTATATTAGGTGATTAATTTGATTTAATTATTCTGCAGAATAATTAAATTTTGTATGGTAAAAATAGATGCTGATAACGACAGAAGTTGACGTATAAAATAAAAGATTATCATTTAGATTTAATTTTAAAATTGTATATTTGCGTATTAGTAACGCAAATTAATTTATGGAGTCTCCAAAAAAATTACAGGATATTAAAGTTGCTGTAGATGCAGTTATTTTCGGATATTTTGATAAGAAAGATCTTCAAATCCTTCTTATCAAAAGAAATATTGAACCTTTTAAAGGCGGTTGGGCGCTTCCTGGAGGCCTTGTTCTGGATGGTGAAAATCTGGATGATGCTGTTAAAAGAGAACTGCATGAAGAAGCAGGTATAAAACCTGATTTTTTAGAGCAGCTCTATACATTTGGTAACGTAGGGCGAGATCCTAGAAACAGAGTGGTTTCTGTAGCTTATCTGGGGTTGGTAAACCCCTCTTACCATGAACTATTTGCAGACTCAGATGCCGATGATGCACAATGGTTTAGTGTCAATAGGCTTCCAACAGTGGCTTTTGACCACAAAAATATCATTGATATTGCCTTAAAAAGGCTTCGTACAAAAATTCAATATCAGCCCATAGGCTTTAATCTTCTCAATGAAGAATTCCCTTTTTCTGACCTTGAAAATTTGTACAAAACTATTGTAGGACAGGAAATTGACCGCAGAAACTTCCGCAAGAAAATCATGAGCTACGGATTGCTTAATGAAACCAATAACGTTAAAAAAGAGGGAAGTGGAAGGCCCGGAAAACTCTTTACTTTTAATCAGGAAAAATATAAAGAATTGGAAGAACAGGGATTTTATTTCGAAATCAAATAATTTTCAATCACAAAATATATTTCAATGAAGTGGTCGGCTCAATCTGAGGCGGCCACTTTATTATTTACAAGATAAAGGTATAAAAGAATTGAGATGAAATAATGCCACGAATGCACGAATGAAAATGTAACCTTTCAAATGGTTATAATAAATTATTCGTGCATTCGTGGCTAAAAAAATCAAATATATATTTATTTACTATTACAGTGTATTATATTTTTAATCTGAAAATCAAATAGTTATATATATTAGTGTAAAAATAACACAAATAAATTTGGTAAGTAAAATGATATTGTATTACATTTGCGTAGAAATAACACAATATGAAATACACCTTACAAAATATTAAAGAGAAATTTCAGAAGAAGCAAAGGATAAAGTTTTTATTTTTCTGGGGACACACGGTTAAAAATGAAATCACCAAATCATGTTTTAGCCAGTGGTTTACAGGGAATTTTGAAGAAAATGGGGTTGTTTATAAAACAGCAGAACATTATATGATGGCTGGTAAAGCAAAATTATTCAATGACCATGAAAACTTAGAAAAAATATTGCAGGCATCTACTCCTAATCAGGTTAAAAGCCTGGGCAGAAAAGTAAAAAACTTTGATCCGAAGCTTTGGGATGAGCACAAATATGAGATTGTAAGACAGGGAAATCTTTTAAAATTTTCTCAAAACAAAAAATATAAAGACTTTCTTTTGTCAACAGGAGATAAAATACTGGTAGAAGCCAGTCCTTACGATACCATTTGGGGAATCGGGATGCTGGAAACAGATTCAAGAGCAGAAAATCCTTTATTATGGAACGGAGAAAACCTTTTAGGATTTGCTTTGATGGAAGTAAGAGACGAATTAAGAGGGTAAAAACACAATAACCAATCACAGAATATTAATCATGGAAAAAACAGACCTACATCCGCAGATATTTCTGATTGAGGACTTTCTTTCAGAAGCAGAATGTGACGAATACATTGCCTTATCACAGGAGAAAAATTTTGAAGAAGCAAAGATTAATGTTGGTGGACGTCAGATGATGAGCAAAGGAATCAGAAATAATGACAGGCTGATGATTTTTGATAACAATCTGGCTGAAGATCTTTTCAGAAAAGCAGCAGAATTTCTTCCAAAAGAACATGAAAATTGCAGGCTTTTGAATTTTAATGAGATGTTCAGAATTTACAAGTATTCTCCAGGGCAACAGTTTAAGATGCATCGGGACGGAAGCTATATCAGAAATGAAAAAGAGAAGAGTTTCTATACCTTTTTAATCTATCTGAATGATGACTTTGAAGGAGGAGAAACAGAATTTGAAAACCTTTTCACAGTAGCTCCCAAGAAGGGTACAGCCTTAGTTTTTTATCATCCTTTAAGACATGAGGGAAAAACACTGATTAGCGGATTAAAATATGTTTTAAGAACTGATATAATGTATTCCTGTTAAAAATGAATGCAGGATAGTGCATAGCTATGCTCTTTTTAATTAGCGTAATAATAACACAAAAAAAGATCAGATATGGAAGATGAATTAAAACCAAGATTTATCGAGTCATTACAGAGAAACAATGATCAGATCAGAGAAGACCGTGCGCGAACGATCGGAGAAGATTCAGAATTGATTTACAGGCGCAAGGTAGAAGACATCGAGTTAAAAATAAAAAGACTCGAGCGTGAGCAGGAAGGACTAATTGATATCAGCCCTTTGGACAGAAACAGTCTGACTTTTGCGGATTTTAATCCAGAAGCATTCGTTCAGAAAGACATGGAAATATCATTAACAATCAGAAATCTGAATATTCAGCTAGAAGTAAGTCAAAAGAGATTTGAATATTTATTCGGAAAAACATTTTAGTCATGGGAAGTACAAGATACGATATAGACGCTCGTTATGACAGAGCAAGCAAAGCAGGTTACAGAACAAAATCCGCAGGTGAAATCTTCACACAGAATGCCAAAAGACAGGCGCATCCATCAATGATTCCTCACGGAATTTCCTTCAGAGAATCCAGGGATTCTGAGGTACATCCTAATTCAGTTCCTATTATTCTGGGATTGGATGTCACCGGAAGTATGGGACATATTCCTCATGAACTCATCAAAGAAGGATTACCAAAACTGATGGGAGGTATTATTCAGGGCGGAGTTCCGGATCCGGCATTGCTTTTCCTGGGAATAGGAGATCATGAATGCGATAGCTATCCTCTTCAGGTAGGTCAGTTTGAGTCAGGAGATCAAGAACTGGATATGTGGCTTACCCGTACTTATATTGAATCCGGAGGAGGCGGAAATGCTGGTGAAAGTTATCTTTTATCCTGGTATTTTGCCGCTTTCCATACCAGAACAGATGCTTTTGAAAAAAGAAACCAAAAAGGACTATTGTTTACAGTGGGTGACGAGCCTTGCCTGAAAATACTTCCGGCATCAGCCATCAGGGAAATTATGGGATCCGGTCAGCAGACTTATACTCACTATGAACTGTTGGAAGAAGCTAAAAAACGATACGAAGTATATCATATCAATGTCTTACATTCTGATCAGGCAATAAGAGCAGACAGAGGCTGGAAAGATCTGTTAGGACAAAACTGTATATCGATAGAAGACCATAGACAAATCCCGGAGGTTATTAAAAAAATTATCTGCAATACATTTAAAGATAGAACCTCTGGAACACCAACAATGGATGGATTAGACAACGTACAGATGCTTTAGATTACAACTTGCCGGAGGGCAATAACTTTAAAAATACCAGACATGAAAAAGGCACAAATAGTTATAGGATTAGGTTTCGGAGATGAAGGAAAAGGAATTACTACGGATTTCCTGGCTCAACAAAACCCTGAGTCTGTGGTGATCAGATTTTCAGGAGGACAGCAGGCTGCTCATACGGTAATGATAGATGACAGGAAGCATGTTCATTCAAGCTTTGCGAGTGGAGCTCTTCGCGGATTGCCATCTTACTTTACCGAACATTGTACCATTTATCCTCTGTTTCTATTGAATGAAAGGGAGGAATTAAAAGCAAAAAACGGAAATATAGAGCTTCACATTCATCCTTTAGCCAAGGTAACTACGCCTTTTGACGTCTGGCAAAACAGAACCAATTCCAAGAATCTGGAACATGGAACCTGCGGAAAAGGAGTGGGAGCTACCATGAAAAGAAATGAAAGTCCTTATAAGCTATTTGCGATTGATCTTATTGCTCCAAAGGAAATGTTGGTAGAAAAGCTGAAAGGAATTGCTTATTACTACGGTGTTATGGGAGAGGAGGAAATTGAAGAACAGATAAAACCTTTTTTAGAGGCAATTGATCAGATCGATTGGAAGATTAATGATTATAACTATCTGAATTCATTTGAAAATCTCATTTTTGAAGGCAGTCAAGGCATTTTATTAGATATGGATCATGGTATTTTTCCGAACGTAACCTATGCTAATACCACTTCAAAAAATGCCTATGAGATCTGTAAGAGGCTTCATATTGAAGATATTGAAATGTATTATGTGACCAGAAGCTATGCAACACGTCATGGGAGCGGCTGGATGAGCAATGAAAAGGAAGTTATATTGAAAAACAATGAAGAGGAAACCTGTACCTTTAATGAATATCAGAAAGAGCTGAGGCTCGGAGATTTGGATTATAACCTGTTGAATTATGCCTTAAAACTGGATGGGGCCAATGTAAATTCAACAAAAAAGAATTTAGTAATAACCTGTATAGATCAGATTGAAGAGGAGTTTAAATTTGATAAATTAGAAATAAAATTTGACGGCATTTTCGGATCTTATTCTCCTTATTCAAAAGATTTTAAAAAGCTGATTTAATAATGAAAATAAGGGTTTTAATTTTATATTTAAGGAGGGAAAACGTGAAGTATAAATGATTTTGATTAAGATGAGATGAAAGAGTTTGAAATAAGAGCAGACTATACCCGTGATACCATTGTTGTATATCAGGCTTATAATAAAGCCATTGCACAATCTGCAGTAGAAAATCAGAAGTTTAGTGCTCCTTTTTCATTTGGCAGAATGACTTGGATTAAACCTTCTTTTCTTTGGATGATGGAGCGAAGTAATTACGGACAGAAATCCAATCAGGAATGTACTCTTGCTATTCATATTAAAAGAGAAGCCTGGGAGAAAGCATTAGAACTGGCTGTTTTAACTTCTCCTGAAAAAAGGGTATATCCAGATCCCAAAACCTGGGAAGAAGCGTTTCAAAATGCCAAAGTCTATGTACAATGGGATCCTGAAAGAAATATTAAAGGAAATAAATTAGAGTATCGTTCCATACAGATTGGAATCAGTAGGTATCTGATAGAAGAGTTTAATGAAGACTGGATCGTAAAAATAGAAGATTATTCACCACTGGTAAAAAAGATATTGAATCTTACCAAACAGGGAGAATATGATAAAGCAAAGAAACTATTACCCATAGAAAAAATATATCCTTTATCCAATGAAATTACTCGTAGGATAGGATCAAATTAAGATTAAGAAGATGAAAACAACAAGATTGTACAGACCGGTAGGAGAAAAGGAAATGGTTCTTATTATGGAGAACGGATATAAAAAATTTCCTCCACGACTAGAATGGCAACCCATCTTTTACCCGGTTCTGGATGAAGACTATGCTTCAGAAATTGCTGAGAAATGGAATACCCGAGATGAGTTTGGAAATTATCTTGGTTTTGTAACCCGTTTTGAAGTCTTGGAAAATGTTGCCAGTCAATATCCGGCACAGAATGTAGGAGCCAGAAATCATAATGAATTGTGGGTTCCATCGGAAGAGCTGGACACTTTCAATAATGCCATAATTGGAAACATAGAAGTCATCAAAGTATTTGTAGGAAATGATTTTAAAGGATCCGCAAATAATGAAATAGAAAGTCTGGTAAAGACTTTAAAAATAACTACCACGAATCCATAGGATGGTAAAAACATTCGTGCATTCGTGGCTCAAAAAAAAGAATCATGACAAATAAAGGAATGGCAAAAGATACATTGGATATCCTGGCCAGGAAATATTATATAAATACAGAAAACGAAAGGATAGATATAGAAAACGAGCTGGAAATCAGCAAAAAAGAAACAGCTCTTTTCACTCCTGAACAACTTTCTGAGCTTACAGTTGCTCCAATGCCGGAAACTCATTTTGAAACTCAATTTGAAACCTTGCGTTGCAGTTCGTTAAAAGCTATTTTGGAATTAACTAAAGAAGAAGGTCAGGATAAAGTAATGTGTCTGAACTTTGCATCCGCAAAAAATCCAGGCGGCGGATTTATTAATGGAGCAGAAGCGCAGGAAGAAAGCCTGGCAAGAACTTCCGCATTGTATGAAACCCTTTTAATGGCAGAAGATTATTACACATTACACCGTAGTATGACCTCTTGTTTTTATACAGATACAATGATTTACAGCCCAAAAGTTCCTGTTTTCAGAAAGGATAAAGGAGAATTGTTATCCAAACCTGTTATGTGTAATTTCATTACTTCAGCAGCTGTGAATGCAGGAGTGGTAAAAAGACAGGAACCTCAAAGAGAAAATGAGATATTAGGAGCAATGGATCTCAGAATGGATAAGATGCTTGCACTGGCCTTACACCAGGGAAATGAAACCTTGATTTTAGGAGCATGGGGCTGCGGAGTATTCAAAAATGATCCAAAAGAAATTGCTGGGTTGTTCAAAAAATATCTCCAGGGAAAATATAAGAACAAATTTAAAAGAGTGGTTTTTGCTGTCCTTACAAAGAAAGAAGAGATGCTGAAGCCGTTTGAAGAAATACAATGAAAATTGAAGTCATAAAAGGAGATATCACAAAGATTCATGCAGATGCTATTGTCAATGCTGCCAATTCCTCTTTGTTGGGCGGTGGAGGTGTAGATGGTGCTATTCATCGCGCTGGAGGACCAAAAATACTGGAAGAATGTAGAGCGATCAGAAACAGACAAGGAAAATGCAGCACAGGAGAAGCAGTAGTGACAACAGCGGGAAATCTTCCTTCAAAATATGTTATCCATACTGTAGGACCAGTCTGGAATGATGATAAAGAAAAGAGTTCAAAGCTTTTATCAGCTTGCTATAAAAATGCTTTAAAGCTTGCAGAAGATCTTGAAATTAAAATAATTGCTTTTCCCAATATCAGCACAGGAATTTATAAGTTTCCTAAAGAGCTGGCAGGAGAAATTGCAGTCAATGAAGTAAGAAAATTTCAGTCAGATAGCATAGAGAAAGTTATTTTTGTCTGTTTTGATGAAGAGAATGAAGAGATTTATAAAAAAAATTTAAAAGCATCCTTTTAAGCATCAATAATTATATTAGTGCATTCGTGGCAGAAAAACTCAGTGTACGAAACAAAATTAAAAACCAATGAAAAAACTAACCATATTAAGCGGAGCAGGAATCAGTGCAGAAAGCGGAATACAAACCTTCAGAGATGGAGACGGCCTTTGGGAAAATCATAATGTAACCGATGTGGCCAGTCCGGAAGGATGGAAAAAAGACAGAGCTTTGGTATTGGAATTCTATAACCAGAGAAGACGTCAACTTCATGAAGTGGAAGCTAATGAAGCCCACAAACTAGTGGCAGAACTGGAAAAATATTTTGATGTTCAGATCATTACCCAAAATATTGATGATCTGCATGAAAGAGCCGGTTCCACAAAAATTCTTCATATCCATGGTGAATTGTTTAAATCTTGCTCATGCAATAATAAAAAGCTGATCTATGAGCAGAAAGAAGACATCAAGATAGGAGATAAAGCAGAAGATGGGGGGCAATTAAGACCATTTATTGTTTGGTTTGGGGAAGATGTTCCTTTATATCAGGATGCTAGAGAAATAGTAAAAGACTCAGATATTTTATTGGTAATCGGAACCTCTCTACAGGTATATCCTGCAGCTGGACTGATCCATGATATCAAAGATGACTGTCTTTTAATTGTTATCAACCCTAATGAAACAGACTTTGGCTATGGGCAAAGAGCGGTGGTGATGAAAGAAACCGCCACACAGGGAATGAAACTGTTATTTGATAAGCTGGTAAACCTTGCCTGATGGAAAATAAAGTAAAGGCAGGAATTATGGGTGTATGCATCGGTGATGCCTTAGGAGTTCCGGTTGAGTTTAAAAACAGAGAATATTTGAAACAGTTTCCTGTTACAGAAATGCAGGAATTTGGCTCGCATAATCAACCCAAGGGAACCTGGAGTGATGATAGTTCATTAACATTATGTCTGGCAGAAGAACTTACAAAGGGCTATAACTTGGAAAAGATAGGGCAAAGTTTTGTAAAATGGGTGAAATATGGTCACTGGAGCGCCCACGGAAGACTTTTCGATATTGGAGGAACTACAAGAGAAGCTATTACAAGGTTAATTAAAGGAGAAAGTGCCCGGTTTTCGGGGAATATTTTTGAAGAAGATAATGGGAATGGTTCTTTAATGAGAATTCTTCCCTTAGCTTTTTATTTAGAGAATGAAGAAAATATTGAAAAGATTTATCAAACGGTAAAAGAAGTCTCCACAATCACTCATGGGCATTTCCGATCTGTTTTTGCCTGTTTTATCTATGTGATTTTTGCAATTCAATTAATTAAAGAAAAAAATAAAACGGAAGCATATACACATATACAAAATCTGGTTCTGGAATATGCAGAAAAGCAATGGTTTAGCTTAAATGAGATTGAACTTTTTCAAAAGATTTTAAAAAATGATATTTCAGGGTATCCCGAAGATGAAATAGGAGGAAGCGGCTATGTGCTGCATAGTCTGGAAGCATCTTTATGGTGCTTTCTAAACTCAGAAAGCTATTCTGAAGCAGTATTGAAAGCCGTTAATCTGGGTGAAGATACAGATACAACCGGAGCCATTACAGGAGGGTTGGCAGGAATCTATTATGGATTTGAAAATATTCCTCAGGAATGGGTTAACGAGCTGGTAAGAAAGGATGATATTGAAACGTTATGTGAAAAGCTAAACCATAAATACCTATAAGCGAATGAAATCTTTCCTAAAAGCCCTTGCCAACATGTTTTCCAAATACGACCCTGAGGATATCTTTCTGAACACCCCTTTGCAGCAATATAAAGGAAGAATAGAAATCAATAAAGTGGTAAAATTAGAAAACTGCCGTGTTCATTATTCACCGGACTATTTATTTCAGACACCAGATGAGGTATTGAATATTTTAAAGGATCAGTCTTTACTCTGGATGGATAATCAAAATAGTCTGTTGGGTTTTACGGATCAAAAGAGAACTTTATTAATTCCTTTGAATAAGATCAGTAGAATTGAAATTCAAAATGTACTTAAAGGAAGGGGACCTGCGGAAGCTTGTTTGTGGGTTTATTTGTACGAAAAATCATTTGTAATGCTTTCAATATCACCAGAGATTTATTATTATGATCAATATGCAGAGGAGATCAATAAAAAAACAGGGTTTGCAGTCACTTTTTCTCCGGAATTTTATAATGCTTAATTAAACCAAAACCAATGAACGGAATAGCAAAATTTAGTTTTAAAGAATATGTAGGTTGAACAATACAGGTGATATAATACCAGTATATTTAATTCCCGAATATTATAAATTTTAACAAAATTAAGACCCTTGATGACTCTATATAAATTTATTTCAGAAAAAGAATTACTGGAAATAGAAAGAACTTTTTTTAAAGAATTTGTTTCCGATATTCCTTTACATTTTTATACCGGTTCTATACCTGATCATATCCCGGATCACGGAATGTTTCTTATCAAATGCGAGATCGAAGAAAATACAATCAGTAATTTTAAAATATTGAAGGACGGAGAGTTGATGATAGAAACTAATCAAATACCACTCTTCAATACTTTAATGGTTGATAAAATAAAAACTGTTGATTTCTTTGGCCGTACTGAGGAAGTTGAGAAAGAGGCCCTTGGGATTTTGGACGAAGAAAAAAGATTTTTTGCATGGAGGTTAAGGAAATATTTGGAAACAAACAGTAGAGAGATTGTATCTTATGATTCTTTTCGAAAGGTTTACAAACCATCAGTTCCTATAGGAGAAGAGGCTGAAAAATTGATTGAAGAAGAGAAAGCTCATGCAAAATACCTTGAGGAAAAGACCTTAAAAATAAACACAGTAGAAGAAGCTGTTGATTTTTTGATTCATGAAGGATTGAGTGAAAATACGATCTGTAATATCAGGAATGAATCGTTAGCTTCAAGGCTTAATGATTTGACAGTTTTTTTTGGAATGGGAATGTATCTACGAAATGTATTTATTTACCCCAATAAAAATGAAAATTTCCTGAAGTATCTGAACACTTATGATCCGGGATATATTCTGGACAGAGGAGAGTTTGGAGAGGGGCTTATTGAAGATTTATTATGGAGAAGACTTAATCATTATAACATAACGGATGAAAGCAAAAAGAAAATTGAAGTATTGCGCAAAGAAAAATATAATGAAGATCTGGCATGGTCTAATTATATAAAGGAGAAACTGCTTTCGTATAATCTTGATGAAGCCATCATCAGTGAATATTTGGAACTTGAAGATCAAATGGATCTCTGTGTAAGTGATGAAGATTTTGAGCATTGTATGTATGAGCAGAAAAAAATACTGGAAGGATTATCAGGAGATGAGCTTTCTGTTTATAATCAAATGAAACAGGATTATTTTACGGTTAGCAGACTTATTAAAAAATTAAAAAACAAACAATGAACGAAATAGAAACAAAAAGAATAAGTAAATTTTTAAGCCTCATTTTGAGGCATCAACCCGAGACTATCGGATTAAAGCTGGATGAAAACGGCTGGGCAGATGTAGAAGAGCTGAGAGCAAAATCAGCCAAAAAAAGAGTGCATTTTTCTTTCGAAGAATTAGATGAGGTGGTAGAAACCAATAATAAAAAGAGATTTGCTTTTAATGATGATAAAACAAAAATCAGAGCCAGTCAGGGACATTCTATTGACATCAATTTAGCCTTGGAAGCTATACAGCCACCTGAATTTTTATATCACGGAACCGCCGAAGCCAATATTTCATCCATTTTAGAAAAAGGAATTGAGAAAAGAACCCGTCAGCATGTACACTTAAGCGCTGATAAAGAGACGGCTACAAAGGTGGGAATAAGACACGGGAAACCTGTAATTCTGACAATCAGAACCGGAAAAATGTATGAAGAAGGAGTTTCTTTCTACCAATCTGCCAACGGAGTGTGGCTCACAGAGTTTATAGATCCAAAATACATTTCAAAGTAATAAAAATCAACAGGGTTGAACCAAAAGAGCCATTATTTAAAGATAATGGTTTATCTTTTCACCAACGAAACTAAACCATGAGCAGAACATTAGTAATAGGAGATATTCACGGCGGATTCAGAGCATTACAACAGGTGCTTGAACGCGCTGAGGTTACTCCGGATGATCTACTGATCTTTCTTGGAGATTATGTAGATGGCTGGAGCGAATCTTCTCAGATCATAAAATTTTTAATAGAACTTTCCGAAAAACAGAAATGTATTTTTATCAAAGGAAATCATGATGTATGGTGTGAAGACTGGCTGGCTTTTGAGCAGGGACCGGGAATATGGCTTGCTAATGGAGGAAAAAGTACCGTAGACAGCTATACCGATTATTCTTCAGAAGAGTTGGTTCTTCACCTTGAATTTTTCCAGCGTATGAAGCATTATTATGTAGATGATCAGAACAGATTATTCATTCATGCCGGATATTCTTCCATGCATGGCCCTGAAAAAGAAGTCTATTCCAGCAATTACCGATGGGACAGAACCCTGTGGGAAACCGCAGTAGCAATGGATAAAAAACTGGAAAAGAATTCATTACTATACCCTAAAAGGCTGCTCCTGTACAAAGAAATATTTATTGGACATACTCCAACCTTATATATCGGAAGCAGAGTTCCTACAAATAAAGGCAATATCTGGAATATGGATACCGGAGCTGCCTTTACCGG
Source organism: Chryseobacterium sp. BIGb0232 (assembly GCF_024810195.1). Taxonomy (NCBI): domain Bacteria; kingdom Pseudomonadati; phylum Bacteroidota; class Flavobacteriia; order Flavobacteriales; family Weeksellaceae; genus Chryseobacterium; species Chryseobacterium sp. BIGb0232. The sequence goes on along the minus strand of NZ_JANUEH010000009.1, from coordinate 124,514 downwards.
AGCCCTATCCATCATGGATATTGATACAAACGAATTCTGGCAAAGTGATCCGCTTCCTTCCCTTTACCCTCATGAAAAAGGACGGAACGGATAGATTAAATAATAATAAAAGAAATGAGCAGTATATATGCCTACAATCTAACCTTATAGGCTTCCAAAACCTGTAAGGTTTTTTTATTTTTATTAAATCATATTCTGATAGTGTATTTTTACCATTTTTCTTTTCAGCCCCAGTGATATTACCTAATTTTAAATCCGGAAAATAATATATCAATGAAACTGAAATACCTCCTGCTTGTTGCATGTTCTTCCCTGGCTTTTGGACAAAAAACATTTCAGCCCCCTTTTGAAAAAGGAAATGGAAATCAAACCGTTACTTACGATGAAATGAATACCTATTACCAGGATCTGGCCAAAAATTTTAATACCATTCAGTATCTTAAAAAAGGAGAAGATGATAACGGAAAACCCATTTATGTGGTCGTTTACAATCCTTTTCCTGAAAAAGATCCTGAAAAACTGAGAAAAGATAAAGCCATTCTCTTTGTCAACAACGGAATTCACCCTGGAGAACCGGACGGAATTGATGCCACGATGATGCTGATGAGAGATCTGGCAACTCAAAAAATTAAAACTCCACAAAACTTTATCATTGCTGCGATCTCAGCCTATAATATCAGCGGAATGCTGAATAGAGGTTCCCATTCCAGAGCCAACCAGAATGGCCCGGAACAATATGGATTCAGGGGAAATGCAAGAAATTATGATCTGAACAGGGATTTTATCAAAGCAGATTCTAAAAACGCCAGAAGCTTCCAGGAAATCTATCAATGGCTGAAACCCGATGTTTTCATTGATAATCATGTCAGTAACGGAGCAGATTATCAATATACATTTACTTATATCTCGACTTTTAAAGAACGTCTGGGAAATACATTAGGAGCTTATTTTTACAATGATTATCAGGCTAAAAACCTTGATGATATGAAGAAATTAGGATATGAAAGCACCCCTTATGTCAACATTCATGGGGATATTCCGGAGGTTGGTTTCGCTTCGTTCGAAGATTCCCCAAGATATTCTACAGGATACACCACTTTGTTCAATTCTTTAGGAACCGTTCCCGAAACCCATATGCTGAAGCCTTATGATAAAAGAGTAGATGCGACCTACAAATATATGTTGGTGAATTTGCAGAACCTTGATAAAGATTATCAGAAAATAAAGCAGCTTCGTATAGAAAATCTTAAGCAATATCAGGCAGGCAAGCAATACGGAATTCGCTGGAAAATAGACTCGACCAAGTATACAACCATGGATTTTAAAGGCTATGAAGGGAATTATAAGCCAAGTGAAATCTCAGGAAAACCAAGGCTGTATTATGACAGAAACAAACCTTTTACAAAGAATATAAAGCTTTTTACCACCGCCGTTCCTACAGGGTATATCACAATTCCTAAATACTATATAATCCCACAATCACAGTACAGAGTTATTGAAGAATTTAAAAGAAACAGAATTCAGATGAAGGCGATTCTGAAAGACAGTATAATTGCTGTAGAATCCTACAAGATTAAAGACTTTAAAACCGTAAAAAATCCTTACGAAGGGCACTATCTGCATTTTGAAACTACAGTAGATTCTTCTAAAAAAGATCAGAAGTTTACAGCTGGAGATTATATTGTTTCCACCAATCAGTCCGGGGTTAAATATATGATAGAAACCCTTGAGCCTGAATCCTTAGATTCCTTTTTTAACTGGAATTTCTTCGATGGTATTCTGGCCCAGAAAGAATATTATTCAGCCTATATTTTTGAAGATACAGCCGCTGAGCTGCTGAAAAATGATCAAAAGCTGAAAGAAGACTTTGAGGCAGCAAAAAAATCAGACAAAAAACTATCAGAAAACGGGGAAGCTCAGTTGGATTGGGTGTACAGACATTCTCCTTATTTTGAAGAAAAAACCTTCAGGCAGTATCCTGTATATAGAGTTTTGTAAGTTGTTGAAAATGAGCTATTAAAATAAAAAAGACGTTTCATTGAAACGTCTTTTTTATTTATCTTGGTGAGCCTCTTCTTAAAGCTATTTCAGCTCTTTTAAAAGCCATTTTCTCTTTCCAGTCCATGTATTTCTTTTTGAAACTCGACTTCATAATGTCATCAAATTTACGCTGTACTGTAAGATTCCATAAAGAATGTGCCTTTACTGCCCATGATTTATCCCAGGCTCTTAGGGAGATAGAGAAGGAGCCATCAAGATATTTCATCCAATGCCACCATCCGGTAGGCATAAATAAAGTATCACCGTGCTCCAGATAGCATTCAATACCTTCTACACCATCCAGTGCCGGGAATTTTGTGAAATCAGGATTTTCAATATCATAATCCTCCAAAGCATATGTAGCATAAGGAATCTGATACAGCCTTTCTCTCCATTTATAGTCAAAAAGAAGAATATGCTTTCTTCCATTGAAGTGAGTATGGAAAATGTGCGCCATGTCTATATCGAAATGAAGGAACGTTACAGAACCTTTTCCACCGAAGAACATGTTTGGATACTTATCAAGGAAGCCTCCCATCAGTTCTTTAGGAGAAATATAATCTTCAAGAAGTTTCGGGGCGTATTTTATGGGGTCAAAAAGGAAAATTCTAAGATCAGTAGGTTCTCTTTTAATGAGATCTACATAATCTCCGAATTTCATTTTAGCTGCAGAAGAGTTGATGGGAGCAGAAGGATCTGCCTTTGAACTGTCATATAACGGGACCTCCACATCTCCTACAACCTCCTTCATATATTCCATCGTCCATTTTTGGTAAGCAGGCCACTTTTTTGCCATATTTTTGATGACAACGGGCCTTCTTGGCTTTAGATATTTTTCGTAGAATTCCTCTTTAGAAATATCATCTACAACATCTATAGGCTTTAAAATAATTCCCATTTTGTAAATTTTATGTTACAAAATTATTAAATAAATATTTATGAACCAGAGTTTAATTTTTTTTTAATATATAATGCAATTTAAATTATATTATTTAGTCTAAATAAAAATTAACATATTAGCAATTGTTTATAGAAATCTTATTTTTTTTATCATTTTGTATAAAAAATACCCTGTAACAGAATTACAGGGTAAAAACACAAAATAGATGAATAAAAATCCATTCTGATGCGAAGATATTATTTTTATTTCACAGGCAGTTTTTATTGAAACTGGATAAATTAAAGAATAAAAGGCAGTTACATTATTTTAATTCAACAGCACGGGAAATATTTTTAAATTTAAAGTTTAAAAACGGATGCCCCTAGAATATTTTTTATTTATAAAAAAATAGTATTTTTTTTATAAATAATTTCAAATTACTGAAAGTAAGGTAGTTATAATTTGTCATTATTCAATTGTTGGTGAATTTTTATATTATTGATTTGTATTTTCTCTTGATATAAATAAGAAAATATCTGGAATTTTTCTGTAACTATACTTTTCCTTTACAAACAAGATAAAATATAAAGAGGTAAAGTGAAAGGATTTAACTTTTAAAACAAAAATATATCTTTAAAGAAAGTGTAACGAAAAACTACAATGATTAACTAATTAGTCAAATAGTGAATATGAAAAAAAATATTTCCTTATTTCTGATGCTTTTTATGATGGTATTCACCTTCGCGCAGAAAACAATTTCCGGGAAAATTATAGATGATGAAGGAGCAGCCATACCAAGTGCCAGTGTAACGATCGAGGAACCGGGTAAAGATGCTATTCTGGCTTATGGAATCACCAATTCCAAGGGAGAATACAAAGTCACTTTTACCTCTTCAGAATCCAATGTGGATCTTAAAGTAAAGGCCTTCAATCAAAAGCCGCTTACAAAGCAAATCAGCAATAGCGAGCAAACCCTGAATTTTAAAATGCAGTCTGAAGCTACAGAAATTAAGGAAGTACAGCTGAAAACCAAAATGATCACTGCCAGAGGAGATACCATTTCCTATGATCTTAAAGCTTTCAACAGTAAAAACGACAGAACCCTTGCCGATGTAATGAAGAAAATTCCGGGAATTGAAGTGAATACAGACGGAACTATTCTTTATCAGGGAAATGCAATCAATAAATTCTATGTCAACGGAAAAGACCTTATGGAAGGCGGCTATGGAACAATCAACAACTCGCTGCCCAAAGATGCTGTACAAAAAGTGGAAGTCCTTGAAAACCACCAGCCGGTAAAGATTCTTCAGGATAAAGTACCTTCAGATCAGGCGGCGATCAATATTAAGCTTAAAAACTCAGTAACCATGACTGGTCGTGGCGAAGTGGGAACAGGCTTTGGAGAACCATGGCTATGGAATGTGAAACTGACTCCTATGTTTTTCGGACAGAAAAGCCAGTGGGTAGTTAACTATAAGACCAATAATATGGGTGAGCAGGTAGAAAATGAGGGGAATATTTTGGCATTCGGAAGTGGATGGGAAGGAAGAAGGTCCAATATTTCCCAGAATAACTGGCTGAGTGTGGAAAATGCGGTAACGCCTGATCTTCCTGTGAAAAGATATTTATTCAATAGTGTACATTATCTTTCAGCGAATTACCTTACCAATATTGATAAGAAAAAAGAATGGGAGCTTAAGGTCAATGCCAATTATACCAATAATGCAGTAGAAAGAGAATCATCAAGCAACACGAATGATTTCCAGCAAAAGACTCAATATGGAACACGGTTTTTAAATAATTTTTATACAGATAAACTAAAAGGCGAGGTTATTTTTACTAAAAATGCAAAGAAAGGGTTCTTCAAAAATACAACTACCTTTTCACAGTACTGGAACGGAGACCGTACCAACGCATACAGAAAAGACAGTGTTTCTGAAAGAAACGGGCTTGAAGCTGTACAATCTCCAACGTCCTCTTTCCAGAACTCATTAAGTACAATTATTCCCTGGAAAGAAAAGATGATCAACCTGAAATCCTATATCAGCTATCAGGATGATAACCAGACTCTGGAGATCTCTCCTGCTAATTATATGCAGATTCCATACAGAAATTCAATCAAAGATTCAATGAAAACGATCGATTTTGTTCCGGGAAGTTTTGCATTACAACGATTCAGAATCAGGACATTAGATACCTCACATTCTGCGAATATAAGCTTTACAAAGAAAGGCTGGACCTTTACTCCACAGGTAGGATTTGATTATTCTACTGATAAACTGGATACTAATTTTGACGGAATTACAACCTCCGGACAACCTGATTTTAACAGCCCGACTTATGAAAACAGCCTGAAATTTACTGAAATTACCCCTTCAGCATCTTTAGGAGTTAATTATAAATCAGAAGCCTGGAGCCTATTTGCCAGTTTTCCGGTAAACTTTAATAACATTAAGGCAGATGATGTTATTAGAAACGTTTCAAAAACATTGAATAAAACGACATTCACTCCTAATATTTTTGTGCAGTATTCATTTGCTTCTTTCTTTAAAGCAAGTGTCAATGGAAATATCAGTAATAACTTTGGAGATATAAAGACTGCTTACGGCGGATATATTATGACCAATCCGGGAAGTTTCAGCGTCATGAACCCGAACAACCCGATTCCTCAGACCACTACAAAAAGTTTAGGTGCAAGATTAGAATACAGAAACCCGTTGAATAACCTTTTCTTCAATGTAGGAAGCAGAATAGGGGATACCAAAAATAATCTTATCTCCTCCATTTTTGTCAATCCATTTGGATTCAGAGTGACTGAATATCTGGAAAGAGAAAATAAGAGAACCAGCAACAGCTATTATGCAGAAATAGGAAAATATTTTCCAAAATTTAAAACCAATGCTTCTTTTACATTTAACAATACCCTGTCTAAATCACAGTTAATAAGAAATACTGCTTTTATTGATAACAAGACCATTGCAAACACAATAGGCTTTAAATTCAATAATAACTATTTTTCATGGATGAGTGTAGACTTTAACGCCTCTCAAACATGGAATAAGCAGTCTAACATCTTCATGACAGGAAATTTAGGAAAAAGCGAAGGGTACACCCATAACCTGAATGTCTTCTTTTATCCGATAGAAAACCATACCATTGGATTTTATTGGGATCAGATCAATTCAAAATCAGGCGATGCAAAGTATAATAACGGATTCTTTGACCTTTCCTATCAGTTTTCCTGGGCTAAGAAGAAAGTAGATTTTGAATTGAAATGGATGAATATTGCCAATAGAAAAGTATTTGAAAAAATTGATTTTGACAATGCTGCGATTACTTCCACCTCCATGCAGCTCCGCCCTAGCCAGGTCATGTTTACTGTAAAATTCAACTTTAAATAAAATAAAAAAACCAATCCGAGCGGATTGGTTTTTTATTGAGATATATAAGGACTTAAAAAGCCTGGTGATCAGCAGAAGGACCATAGCTTCCCGGTAAAGGAATATCATTGATCCTGTAATACACGCCTAATTGTGCCCTGTGATGGGTAATCTGATTAAGCGCATGACGGATGGATTCATATTTAGACCATTTTGCAAGCTCTTCTCCATTGTTTTTCAGCGCCCAGCTTGCAGTAAGGTCATTCTCATTTGCACTTTCCAGAGCCTCTTTTCCAGATTTAAAATTCTGATCAAGAGTTTGAAGAAGGTCTGCCTTCGTAGAAAGCTGTTTAGGTTGATAATCTCCTTTGCCAAAATCAAGCTCTGAAGTGGTAAGCATAGTGTTGGGCCATTCAAAAACTTCAGCGATGTGAGTGGCAAGGGGCAACATTTTCATGCTTTTCTCATGAGGAGCATAATCATTTTTTTCTTCAGGATAAATTTCAAAGAATTTTCTGGTCGTCTGATATTCAGCTTCCAGCTCATTTTTAAATTGCGATAGAGTATCCATAATATTTTGTTTTTGAGAAGTTTAAAGGTAAAAATTTTATATCTTAAAATGTTTTAAGAGAATCATAATTTTTATACATTCCTTAATTTTATAGTGGAAATTACGGTTTTCTCAGATTAATTTCCCCCTTCCTGATTTTATCTTTTAAAAAATAAATTGAAGAAAAACTGTAACAAATTCTTAACAGTGATTACTAATTATTAAAATTGAGGAATGAAAAAGCTATTTTCAGTATTTCTTATCATACTTTTTGCCTTTGCTAATGCTCAGGGCAGCAAAGAAACGGCAAACCGATTCTTTTATGAATTAACCTTTAAGCCGAAGAAAGATTCTGCAAAACTGGACAAGCTCATTACAATTTTGGATATTACGCCCAAAAAGTCCATTTATCAGGATTATACCATGCCCGCTCAGGATTCTATTATCAGGCTTGCTGTTGAGGAAATGGAGAAAGCAAAAGTATGGAAAGATATTTCTAAACTTATCAAGACTCCTAAATTTGCTTACAAGATTGTAAAAACTTATCCGGAAATGAAACAACAGTATCTTGATAGAGTAAGCATGAATTTATTTGGATATGATGCTCCAGTTAAGTTTGTTTGGAATATCCAGCCGGAAAAACAGAAAATAGGAGAATACAATACCCAGAAAGCAACTACAGAATATGGAGGTCGAAAATGGACTGCATGGTTCAGTTCAGATATTCCTTTTCAGGATGGTCCGTATAAATTCTATGGCCTTCCGGGGCTCATCGTTAAGATTGAAGATGATGAGAAAAACTATTCATGGATGCTGAGCGGAAATAAGAAGATTGAAAATTATGAGGAACTAACCTATTCGGATAAGATCAATGCGAAATATGGTGTTTCCAATACAGTGACATCTACTACAAAAGAAAAATTTGACAAAGCATACGCCAGCTTTAAGCAGGATCCAATGGCTGAAATCCGCCAGAAAGTGAGCCCCGAAATGATGAACATGAAAATGCCGGGATCAGATGTTACCATTGGAGATGCACTTAAAAAGCAAGAGAAGATGGCTAAGGATTACTTTAACTCAAATGATAATCCGATTGAAAAAGAGCAGGATTCTCCTGATAAAAAGAAAAAATAAGCATTCATATCAACTAAATTATATTCCGAGTCAACCCAGGTACAGTAATGTATTTGGGTTGATTCTTTTTATAGCCAAAACGTTATTTAGATTAAATTTAAATAGCGTATATTTGCGCTACAAAATAATAGGGCTTTGAAAGAGAAAGAATTACATAAATTAAGTGGATTTCCTAAAAACAAAATGGGAAAGATATTGGGATATGATAATGACCATCTGAAAATGCCCAATAAAATTATTGAAATGGGACTTCTTCCGGAGACCATTTTCAGAATTTTATACCAGGCTCCGTTTAATGGACCGATGTATGTGGAATTTGGAGCCGAAAAAAGCCGGATTGCTCTTCGTGAGGAAGAAGGAGATTATATCATTGTTGAAGAATTGAATTAATGCAGGCAAACAAGAAAAAACAGATACTTTTAGTCGGAAATCCTAATGTAGGAAAATCAACGGTTTTCAATGCGCTTTGTAACAAAAAGCAGAAAACCGGAAATTATGCAGGGGTTACCGTTGCAAGCCATTCAGGAAATTATACGCATAAGAATGAGGACGTCGAAGTCATTGACCTTCCAGGTTCTTACAGCGTTTATCCAAGTTCAGAAGATGAGGCTATTTTTTCAAAATACCTTATTGATGAACAAAAGAACTATGCAGGAGTTGTTTATATTCTTGAAGCATTAAGCTTAAAGAGAGGTCTTCTTCTATTTCAGCAGATTCAGGATCTTGGAATCCCGATGATTCTGATCGTTAACCAGATCGACCAGGCGGAAAGAAGAGGAATCACCATAGATGTTCAGAAATTTTCTGAGGCATTAGGAATTAAGATTATTCAAACCAATGCAAAGGAACAGATTGGGATTGATGAAGTGAGAGAAGCTGTTTATAACAGTACATTCGTAAAGGCGGATAAAGTTTCTTTTGAAACACCAAACGAACATAAAGATTTTATTCAGAAACTTGTCTCTCAAAAAGGGTTTGATAATGAATATAAGGCCTGGATGAGTCTTTCACTGGGAACAAACCTTGAAAAAATAGATCCTGAAATGGATCAGATCAATAGTTCTGATGTTAAAAGTTTGGTTCCTAAAAGATTACAGGTTCAGGAGACCGTTAGGAGATATCAGAATGTAGATAAAATATTAGACAACGTTATTTCCAAACAGCCTCAGTTCAAAGAATTGCTCACAGAGAAACTGGATAAAGTTTTGGTGCACAAATTCTGGGGATATGTGGTTTTCTTACTGATTTTATTGGTGATATTCCAAAGCGTTTTTTTCCTTGCAGAATATCCGATGAATTGGATTGAAGAGCTTTTCTCGTGGCTGTCAGCTTTTGCAGGAGAACATCTTCCGGAAGGACCAATCAATTCATTGATTTCTAACGGGATTGTTCCGGGAATAGGAGGAATTGTAGTCTTTGCACCACAGATTGGTATTTTACTGTATTTCCTTTATTTATTGGAAGATTCAGGATATATGGCTAGAGTTGTTTTTCTGATGGATAGGCTTCTTCGTCCATTTGGATTAAATGGTAAAAGTATTGTACCCCTTGTTTCAGGAACCGCTTGTGCAATTCCGGCAGTGATTTCCACAAGAAATATTGAAAACGTGAAGGAAAGATTACTGACGATATTGGTAACTCCTTTTATGACGTGCTCTGCAAGACTTCCGGTATACAGTATTATCATCGGATTAATTATTTCAGAAGGATCGTTTTTAGGAATAAAATATAAAGCTTTGGTTCTGATGGGAATGTATCTTTTAGGATTCTTAGTGGCTTTATTCTCTGCAGCTATTCTGAAAAGATTCATTAAAGACAGTGGAAAAACATATTTGGTAATGGACCTTCCTGCTTATAAAAAACCACTTTTCGGATATGATCTTAAAATGGTTTTAGGGAAAGTATGGGATTTCATTACCGGAGCCGGAAAAATAATCTTTATTGTAAGTATTATTATCTGGGTTTTAAGCTATTTCGGGCCAAAACAACAACCGAATGAGTTTGTTGCTTCAGACGTTCACTTAGATCATTCTTATCTGGCCAAAATGGGTAAAGGAATAGAACCGCTGATCGCTCCACTGGGATACGATTGGAAAATGGGAGTAGGAATCCTGACCAGCTTCGTAGCAAGAGAAGTATTCGTAGGCACTATGTCAACGCTGTATAGTCTTGAGGATGATGCTCCGGAAGTAAAGGTAATTGATAAAATGAGAAGAGATGTAAAGCCCAATGGAGAAAAAGTCTTCAGCTTTGCAACCGGAATTTCCGTTCTTCTGTTTTATGCGTTTGCAATGCAGTGTATTTCTACACTTGCAGTAGTCTATAGAGAAACCAAAAGTTGGAAATGGACAGGCTTTCAGGTAGCTATGATGACAGGTTTGGCATATTTTGTGTCGATGATAGTATATCAAATTTTAAAATAATGGACTCTTCCTTAGTTATTCAGTATGTACTTATTGCTTTATTGGTAGTATTTGCCTGCTATTCTTTATTCAAAGTGCTTAAAAAGAATTTTGCCCCTAAAAAATTCAGCTCTAAAAGATCAAGCTGCGATAAAGATTGCGGTTGTTCTTAATATAAAACTCACATGGATAATTGAAAAAAATGTAGTATTTTCATTTTTTTAATTTAAAATATCCAGATTGAGTCTTACAAAAGGAATATTTGTTGTATTATTTTTACTGTTGGTCATTCAGGTCGATGCACAAAGAGATACCACAGATATTAAATCTTACGCAGATCAGGTGATGATTCGCGCCAATCTGGATACCAATATTGAAAGCTATATCTTTACAGAAGGCGAAAAAGGAAATGAAAAAAAACAGATTTTCTCCATCAATAATAAAACAAAAGTTTCATTCTCCGTAGACTATAGGATTATAAGTGCTACCATATCCTTTGCACCCCGTTTCTTTGAAGGGAATAATGACAATGATCTGAAAGGAAATAGTTCTTATACAGACTTTAGTGTCAGATTTTTCCCCAATAGACTGATCCAGAATCTTTATTACAAAAATGTAAAAGGCTTTTATATTGAAAATATGAAAGAGCTCTTTCCAGCTTGGAAGGAAGGAGATTATTATATGCAATTCCCGGATTTAAGAGTACAAAGCTTCGGAGGCTCTACGGCCTATATTCTTAATAAAAACTTTTCTGCAAGAAGTATCTACACCCAGGGCGAATGGCAAAAGAAAAGCAGTGGCAGCTGGGTTCCGTTTCTGGATTATGACCTTACTATTTTAAGAAATAAAATAGAAGATCAGAAAGCCAAAGAAACACAGTATAAATTAGGAGCCAATATGGGCTATTTCTATAACTGGGTACTTGGAAAAAATGTAAATATTGCACCTTATCTTGCTCTCGGACTCGGAGGGAAGTTTTCAACCTATCGCGATGTTTTTGGGGATGGTTCGATAAAGAACGTCCAATATCTGACGTTAAGAATGGAAGGAGGTCTTCATATAGGATACAATACAGACCGGTTTTTATTTGGCGGGAAAATGAATTTCAGTGCCTATGCCTATAACCAGACAAGAAATCAGGCCGTACAGAATAACAGCCTGTATGGTTTACTGTACATAGGTTATCGTTTTGCTCCTCCAAGAGTTGTAAAGAATACTTATGATAAAGTTCAAAAAAAGATTCCTGTTTTATAAGGTCAATGTCTTTTTAAGTATCTTTGTTTCGCATAAATTATTACACTAATCAATAAGAAATAAAACAGAATGTCGTTAATAAAATCTATTTCGGGAATTCGCGGAACCATCGGTGGAAAAGTAAATGATAACTTGACACCATTAGATGTGGTAAAATTCGCTTCCGCATTCGGAACATGGCTTCAGAATAATAAAAATAAAAAAGACTTAACACTGGTTATCGGAAGAGATGCCAGAATCTCAGGACAGATGGTCTCTTCACTGGTAACAGCAACATTACAGGGATTAGGAATCAATGTGGTTGATTTAGGACTTTCTACAACCCCTACTGTAGAAATAATGGTTCCTGAGCTGAAAGCAGACGGTGGAATTATCCTTACCGCATCTCACAATCCAAAACAATGGAATGCCCTTAAGCTTTTAAACGAAAAAGGAGAATTCATCACGGGTGAAAACGGAGCAGATGTACTTGCATTGGCTGAAAGCGAAGATTTCAATTATGCAGAAGTAGATCATCTTGGAAAATATGAGACCAGAGAAGATGCTTTTGATATTCATATTCAGCAGATCCTTGATTTGCCAATGGTAGATGTAGAAGCCATTAAAGCTAAAAACTTTAAAGTGGTGTTGGACGCTGTAAACTCTACAGGAGGAATTGCCATTCCAATGCTATTAGATAAATTAGGTTGTGAAACGGTTAAATTATACTGCGAACCAACAGGTCATTTTCCACATAACCCGGAGCCGTTAAAAGAACACTTGGGAGATATCTGTGAATTGGTAAAAAAAGAAAAAGCAGATGTAGGAGTTGTGGTAGATCCGGATGTAGACAGACTGGCTCTGATTGATGAAAAAGGAGAAATGTTCGGTGAAGAATATACATTGGTAGCCGTTGCCGATTATTTACTAAAACATAAAAAAGGAGCTGCAATTTCTAACCTTTCTTCAAGCCGTGCATTGAGAGATGTTGCGCAGTCACAAAATTCAGAATACTTTGCAAGTGCTGTAGGAGAAGTAAATGTGGTTACCTTAATGAAAGAGAAAAACGCCGTAATCGGTGGAGAAGGAAACGGAGGAATTATCTATCCGGATCTTCACTACGGAAGAGACTCTTTAGTAGGTGTGGCCTTATTCCTTACCCATCTGGCAAAAGAAAATAAGACAGTTTCCGAATTGAGAGCAGGATATCCAAGTTATTTCATGGGTAAAAAGAAAATAGAACTGACTCCGGAGATCGATGTAGATGCTATCCTAAGTAAAATGGAGAAAGAATATGAAAACGAAGATGTTTCTACTGTTGACGGTGTGAAAATTGACTTCGAAAACAATTGGGTACATCTTAGAAAATCCAATACAGAGCCGATCATCAGAATTTATACAGAAGCAAAATCTCAGGAAGAAGCTGATCAATTAGGAGATGACATCATCGCGAAAATTAAAAGTTTAATTTAAATACTTTATAAGAACGGACTTGTTCCGTTCTTTTTTTATACCCGAATGTTTGAACACATCAAAAACAGATTCCCTTTTCCAAAAGAAAAATGGAGAAAATTTTTAGGCAACTTCGAACGGATGGAAGTTCCTGCTAAAACCCTGCTTCTAAACGAAGGTGAGGTTTCAAATAATGCGTTCTATCTTGAAAAAGGAATTGTGAGAGCCTGGTATAATAATGATGGTAAAGATGTTACCTTTCAGTTTTTTCTTGAAAACACAATGTTTTCTTCTCTGGAAAGTTTTAAAAAAGGTCTTCCCAGCATGGTCTCCTTTGAAACAGTGGAACCCTGTATTTTATATAAAATTAAAAAGCCTGATGTAGAAGCATTTCTTGAAGAGGCTTACGAAACCCCCGAACTCAGAAACCTATTGATGGACGCTCTGTTTGAAAGAATCTTCGATTATATGAAGCATTTCTTTTCCTTCATAAAAGATACCCCACAGCAGCGGTATATTCAGCTTACCCAGCAAAAACCGGAAATCATCAAAAGAGTTCCCCAGCATTATATTGCTTCTTACCTGGGTATTACCACTGTGCATCTTAGCAGAATAAAGTCTAAAATATTGAAAGAGGAGAGTTCTTAAGCTGGAAGATGGAAGATGGATGCTGGATGCGGGAAGTTTCTCGCAGACGGTATGCAGATGAAGGAACAAATGAATTAGATTTTAACGCAGCTGCAAAGAATTTAAAAATGATGCTCATAAAACGTACGCAAAGGTGTTTCACTCAACGATGTTCGCATTCTTAGCTGAGCGAAGCGCCCTTGCGGACAAAAAATAAAACAGCATGATGAAGAACCTTGTGGTCTTCGCGTTTTAGTTTTTTCACAAGAATCTTTAACGCAGTGTATGCAAAGAATTAAAAATAATATTTATAAAAACGTTCGCAAGGGTGTTTCACTTAGCAATGTTCGTCTTCTTAGCTGAGCAAAGAAAAAATAAAACATAACCATAAAACCCTTGCAACCCTTGCGTTTTTATCCTTTTCACTTATACTCACGACTCATATAACCTCCAGCCTCCCTCTTCCAGCCTTTCTTCAACTGATAACAAATGTTATCGTCTCACGGTTTTCCTCGTCATAATTTTGTACAAAAATTTAAAACAATGAAAGCAGCAGTAGTATTTGAAAAAGGAGGTATTCCTCAGTATGCAGATTTTTCTGAGCCGGTAATATCCAATGAAAATGAAGTATTGGTTACGGTAAAAGCAGCATCCATTAAAAATCTTGATAAAGCAAGGGCCAGTGGAAAGCATTATTCTACAGAAAATGAAGATCATCAGCCAACAGTTGTAGGTTCAGATGGAGTAGGGATGCTCGAAGATGGGACAAAAGTATATTTTTTCAGTAAAAAAGGAACCGTTGCAGAAAAAGCAATTGCAGACAAGAAAATGATGGTTAATGTTCCTGATGGACTTGATTTTTCCATTGCCGCAGCCCTTCCCAATGCAGTGATGGGATCGGCGATGGCATTAAAATTCAAAGCGGGTATACAACCGGGAAGTGTTGTTCTGGTAAATGGAGCAACCGGAATTACAGGCAGAATAGCGGTTCAGATTGCGAAGGTATATGGAGCCTCAAAAATTATTGTTACCGGAAGAAACGAAGAATCTCTGCAGGCACTCCGTGAACTGGGAGCAGATGAGGCTGTTTCCCTGCAGTTAAGTGACGAAGATTTTAAAAAGAAAATAAAGGAAATTCATAATGAAACTCCTATTGATATTGTTATCGATTATATCTGGGGCCATTCTGTAGAAATGATTTTATCAGCATTTAAAGGAGACGGAACATTTTCTCATAAAACAAAACTGATTACTATTGGCGGGATGAGCAGCGATACGATTCAGCTGTCTTCTCAGATTCTAAGATCGACAGATATCCAGATTTCAGGATCAGGATTGGGAAGCTGGACAAAAGAAGAATCAGCACTGTTATTTTCAGAAATTATTCCCGAAATGTTTCAGGCTGCCGTGGAAGGAAAAATTAAAATAGAAACAGAAGAGGTGTATATAAAAAATATCGAAAATGCATGGAATGCTGAGATACAAACAGGAAAAAGGCTCGTAATAAAAATTTAACCCCCAATTTTCGTTTTTTTATCCACAATCCTTTTATCGGTTTTCTTTTTTTACTATTTTTATAATAGAAATTTATGAAAAGGATATTTCAAAAAAAAGTTGCAACTTTGCATAAATATTTGAATATCAGTTTCAGATATATTATTAATTAATAAAGTTTGCCGGGGTCTGCAAGCAAATTCAGGCATCGGGCCGACAAAGAGGACACTATTGGAAGAGTATTTTGGAAATGAACTTGTAAAAAAGTTCGAAGAAATGATGGAAAACAATGACGAATTCTACTTCGATACTGAGGAGTTGGAAGATATCATTGTTTATTATTTGGAGCTGGGTGATTTTAATTACGCTGACAGAGCTGTTAATTATGGACTAAAGCTTCACCCCAATTCATTAGATATCAAGATCAAAAAACTTGAAATCCTTCTGGAGTGGGAAGAATATAATACAGCGAAAGATCTTATTGATGAGTTAAAAGGTTCTTCCATGGAGAATACAGACTTTTTAGTTTGCTACGCTAAGTATTATTCGAACCTGGGTAACCCTAGAAAATCCATTGAAATCTGTAAAAAAGCTCTTACGCTGGAGGAAGAAGAAAACTTTCTTCACAACTTTATTGCAGATGAATATGTAAATCTGGGTGATCCTTTTAACGCTCTTAAACATTACAGAAAAGCACTTAAAGAAGATCCTACGGATGAATATTCGCTGGAAAATGCAATGGTGTGCTTCAGTGATTTGAATAAGAGTGAGGAAGCTATTGCCTTTCTTAATGAATATTTAGATGAATTTTCTTATTCTGAAACCGCATGGTTTGAATACGGACAATTCTACTTCAACCGAAAGAACTTCGATGAAGCCATAAAAGGATATGATTATCTATTGGCTATCAATTCAAATTCTGTAGGAGTATATGCCAATAAAGCAGCATGTTATGAGGCTTTAGGACAATACCAAAAAGCTATTGATACCTATGAGGAAATGCTTGAACTGGAATATACCAAAGCATTTACTTTTTATAAAATCGGATTGTGCAACAAAGCATTAAAGCAGCCTATTTTAGCTTTAAATTCTTTTCAGAAATCGTTGAGAGAAGACCCTCAGTTTTATCTGGCGATGATGGAGCAGTCTTATTTATATGAAGAAATGGGTGGTATGTCTGAAGCACTTCATTTTGCTAAGGAAGCAACACAGTTGAATGAAAATAATCTTGATTATCAGAAAAGATTAGCATTCCTGTTCATTGATTCAGGGAAATTTGAAGAAAGTCTTGCCTGTCTTAAAAAACTGGTAGACGCTGAACCATCAAGGTTTTACAACTGGTATGCTTACTCAGAAGTTCTTATGCTTGTAGGGGAATATGAAGACGCTGTTACTGTTTTAAATGCAGCAATAAAACATCATGACAGAGCAGAGCTATACTATCAGTTAAGTAACTGTTTTTTCAATCTGAAAGATCAGGACAAAGGAATAGAATCCCTTCAGAAAGCTTTAGAGCTGGATCCGTCTCTGGTAAAGGATATGCAGAAGAAATACCCGTTCATCAAAGATGAGGTGAAAAAGGTGAAGGTGAGTAAAGTAAAGAAAAAGAACTAAACATACTCCAAATAACGAAAAAGTCTGCAGAAATGCAGGCTTTTTTTATTGATAAACGAAGCTCGAAACTGGGAGATGGAAAAGAAATCGGAGAATAATTATTGTCCTTTCTGTTTAATCATTTTTTAGGGAGGTTTTGAAGTAAGAACCATTAATGAACCGGAGTTCAGATTAGGATATTTTTTTATTTTTTAACGCTAAGAATACGCAAAGAAGCATCAAATTATACGAATATTTTTCGCCGGCAAGGGCACCTCATTCGGCAAAGAATACGAACATAGCTAAGTGAAACGCCTTTGCGAACGAAATTTTTTCAATCAAACCCTTTGTGAGCTTTGCGTTAAAATAATTCTGGAATAACCATTAACAAATAATCAGTTAATCATATCACTAAAAGTAACTTACAGCCTCCTTCTTCCAGCTTCCAGTCTTTTCAACTAGACCTTTATTTCTTCGGATTACTTCTTAAAAAGATCAGCCCGGCAATAATAATTCCCGCACCTATAAATTGGAAAACAGTTAGTTTTTCACCATCAATGAGACCCCAAATAATAGCGACAATAGGCATGATAAGCGTGACCGTTGAGGCGAAAAGAGGGGTGGAAACTTTTAATAACCGATAATTCATGGTCATAGCAAGCCCGGTTCCAAAAATAGAAAGTAAACTTACAAACATAAGCCCAAGCATATTGTCCTTTGAAAAACTGAACTCAGAAAAAAAACCTGTACTTGTAAGGGCAATAATGGAAGGAAAAATTAAAACAAAAGAAAATATAAAAGAAGATAAAACTACGGAAGAAACCTCCATAAGCTTTGATTTTACGGTGGTTGTACTCACAGCATAGCATAAGGTAGCCAGTAATAACAGTAAAATTGGGATTATTTTAAGTTCACCACTATCACCACCGCCAAAAGCCAGAATACAGACTCCTGTAAAGCTTATCAGCGTTCCTATGATCTGTTTCTTTGTGGTTTCAAACTTCCATACCAAAGCTCCTACAATAATTACAAAAATGGGCATCATAGAGTTGATGATTCCTGCAATGCTGCTGCTGACTTCTGTTTCTGCAATAGGAAACAGGAACATAGGGATGAAGTTTCCGGTAAAAGCAGCCAGGATAAGCCACTTCAAGTGCCTCTTCGGAAAAAGTTTATAATTGGATATGGCAATTGGCAGCAGAACAATACCGGCAATAAGGACTCTTAGTGACCCTACCTGATACGGGTTGAAATGATCCAGTGATTTTTTGATCAAAATAAAAGAAGATCCCCAAATAATACTCAGGATTGTCAGAAGAATCCATTTTTCTTTATCTGCGTTCATTGTTTTCGTGTAGGATTTTTAAAAATTCTTTCTTAGGAATCATTTTTGCCCCCAGGCTTTCTAGGTGTTCGGTATGAGACTGGCAGTCAATTAATTCAATATAATCTTTATTGCTTTCTACAAAGTGAATAAATCCGGCTTTTGAGGCATTACTTACTTTTGTAAACATACTTTCACCACAGAAAACATTACCAATCTGTAAACCGTAAAAACCACCTACCAATTCTCCATCCTGCCATACTTCAATGCTTCTGGCCAGACCATATTCATGAAGTTGAATGAAAGAATTCATAAGCTCATCAGAAAGCCAGGTTCCGGATTGCCCTTTTCGTTCAGTTTGCTGACAGTTTTTGATGACCTCTCTGAAGTTTTTGTTTTCCGAAAAAGTAAAAATATTCCTGTTCAGGATTTTTCTCATCGATTTGGAAACCTTTATTTCATCTGGAACCAGAACAAATCTGGGATCCGGGCACCACCATAGAATTTCCTCTTCCGGATTGTACCAGGGGAAGATACCCAATTGATAAGCGAACCAAATGCGTTCTACAGACAAATCTCCACCAAAGGCAATCAGCCCGTCATGTCCATCATACACTTCCGGATCAGGAAATGAAATCTCATTTTCGTCTAGTCGGACCATTTTTTGGAAAAAAAATCCCACTTTTAAGAAAGCAGGATTATATTTGATTTTAATTCTTTAATTAGAAAGGTAAATCGTCATCATCGTCTCCAGCAAACGGATTTTCGTTGGAAACAGGAGATGCTGATTGCTGAGGCATAGCCTGAGTAGGTTCTGATCCATTATCAAAAACCTTCTCTACTTTCCATCCTGTAATAGAGTTGAAGTATTTAGTTTCACCCTGTGGAGAAACCCATTCTCTACCTCTGATGTTGATTCCTATTTTTACGTTTTCACCTTCTTTAAGGTTATCTAATAAACTAATTTTATCAGACAAAAATTCTATGTTTATCGGCTGTGGATACTGTTCCTGGGTTAAAATAACCAATTCTCTTTTTTGAAATCCACTTGCAAATGTTTGAGTTTCAAAAAGTTTCTTTACCGTTCCTTGTAATTCCATATCGTAATTATTAACGATGTAAAAGTAAGAAAATGAAATGTAATAATAGCTGCTGCTGAAAAAAAATCTGGAAATTTTAATTTTTTTCCTGAAAAAGTTTGGAGGTAAAGGAAATTGTCCTATATTTGCACTCACAAAAACGAAGCAAGCTCTTTAAAACTTACAATACAAAAAACCAGCGGATGTGGTGTAATTGGTAGCCACGCCAGACTTAGGATCTGGTGCCGTGAGGCGTGGGGGTTCGAGTCCCTTCATCCGCACTATGCGAAAATAGCTCAGCTGGTAGAGCACAACCTTGCCAAGGTTGGGGTCGCGGGTTCGAATCCCGTTTTTCGCTCCACACCATGCCCTGGTGGTGGAACTGGTAGACACGCAGGACTTAAAATCCTGTGTCCGCAAGGACGTACGGGTTCAAGTCCCGTCTGGGGTACAAAGCCCTCTGTATTTGCTACGGAGGGTTTTTTGTTTATATAGAGAGTGTTCTTTAATAGAATTTCTTATATTTGTAAGAGAATTGATTTTGAATCTGTGAAAACAGATCAATATAACCAGCGGATGTGGTGTAATTGGTAGCCACGCCAGACTTAGGATCTGGTGCCGTGAGGCGTGGGGGTTCGAGTCCCTTCATCCGCACCATACAAACAATAGGATTTGCTTTCAAATCCTTTTTTTGTACCACACACCGGCCCTGGTGGTGGAACTGGTAGACACGCAGGACTTAAAATCCTGTGTCCGCAAGGACGTACGGGTTCAAGTCCCGTCTGGGGTACAAAACCCTCTGTATTTTGAATACGGAGGGTTTTTTGTTTCTTTATTTTACCTGAATTTTATCTCCTTTTAATTTTTACGATAATAGCTGGGACCAACCCCAACTTCGTTCTTAAAAGCCACGCTAAATGACGAGGGAGAAGCATATCCCAAATGATAGCCAATCTCTTTAATGGAGAAATCAGAATTTTTAAGCAGATAAAGTGCTTCCTTCATTCTAAGTTTTGAAGCATAGTGGAAAACACCATCCCCAAACAGCTCTTTAAATCCGTTTTTTAATTTAAATTCATTAATACCAAATTTGATAGAAAGCTGTTCAATGGTGTAAAACGATTTTAGGTTTCCTTCTATAAAATCTTTTACGGCCATCAGGGTGTGAATTTCAGCATTGCTGATGGCGGTTTTGCTTTTTGTTTCAGTTTTGTTTTCCTCTTTTTTTGCAAATTCAAAGATGAGCAGAAGAAGGCTTAGTATTTTACTTTTAATAAAATAATCTTTGTAAAACCCCTCCAGACTACATTTTTTGATTTCCAGTAAAATACCCATCATTTGTGGGGTGATAGGGAGGCCCTCTGGGAATAAACTGGCAGGCTGGTTCTGGTCTATTTTGTAAATAAAATCCTGTAATGCACCGCTGCTCTCTGCCAATTGATGAAAGTAATCCTTGGAGACGTAAATATCAAGATTTTTGTAAGAGATCTCTTTCTGGAAATCTATTTGTACATCAGCATTTTCCGGAGTAAAATAAATATAATGATGAAACAGTTTATATTCTCCGGGCTTCCCATCAACCAGATCCCTGATGACTTCTGCTCCGTCAAGGAAAAAAGCCAGCTCAATATATTTTATGGTTTCTGTACGAAACTTCATCGTATAATCCGTGATATAAGAAAACTGATATTCTTTTACCAAAAATTCATCCCCTTCATATAAAGTCAGAGTTTCAAATGTTCCAAGCTCATTAACGAAAGTTTCGGGCACGCTGCTGCGATGATTTTCTCCGAAAAAATCCAAAATCTGTCTTGCTATCGTATGGTTCGGTACAATCTCTCCCAAAATCTAAAGTCTTTATCCTAAGCTCAAAAGTTTTTCCTATCGGCAACCGCTAATTTTGCCTGTGTAAATTTAATTAAACTAATTCTAAATAACAATGTATGAATAAGAACAGATTCCTTTTTCCTGCCGTGCTTTTTCCTGCAGTGATCTGGGCACAAAGCACGGCGCAGATTACAGGAAAGGTAATGAACTCCCAAAAGAAACCGGTTCCGGCTGTAAAAGTTATTCTTAATAACGGAGAATCAGAAACATATACTGATGATAACGGCTTTTATCGTTTTAATAATATGCCTGCAGGAAACTATGTACTTAAAGTAGATGATCCCGAGGTAATCAAAACCTATTCTTTTACATTGAAGGAAAGTGACAGTATTACTCATGATTTTATACAAGTAACAGATACTTATCAGATTGTTGCGGTAAACGTTACGGCAAACCGAAAAACAATTCCTTCTTCTACTTTAAGATTAGGGGAGAATCTTTTGGTAACGCCTCAGAATATTCAGGTGATAGATCAGCGTTTACTGAACGATCAGCAAATTCTTACGACGGCTGAGGGGCTTACCCGAAATGTAAGTGGAGTGCGGACTATTACCCATCAGGAAGAAGGAAGTGTGGGTATCGCTGTACGCGGATTCTCTGCTTCTAATCTTAGGAACGGAATGGATGTAAGCGGGAGCTTTGGTCCTCTTCGTGAAGATATGTCGTTTGTAGACCGTGTAGAGTTTGTAAAAGGGCCTGCCGGATTTATGATGGGGAATACACAACCCGGAGGTTTTTATAATATTGTTACCAAAAAGCCTGTGGGGAGAGAAAAAGGAAATGTTCAGCTTACTTTAGGCAGTTTCAATCTGTACCGGGCATCTACAGATGTTGAAAAAAAATTAAGTAAAGATGGTAAGTTCTGGGGGAGGCTTAATTTGATGGGCACTAAATCAGGTTCTTTTCAGCAATATGTAGAGCATGAGCAATACGTCATCAATCCGTCTTTCAAATATATTGCATCAGAGAATACCAATATTACATTGGAATATATTCTCTCGCAGAATAACTTTCAGGGAGGATTTGCTAAGTATGCCTAT
Organism: Chryseobacterium sp. BIGb0232; assembly: GCF_024810195.1. Lineage (NCBI taxonomy): Bacteria > Pseudomonadati > Bacteroidota > Flavobacteriia > Flavobacteriales > Weeksellaceae > Chryseobacterium > Chryseobacterium sp. BIGb0232. The sequence continues at coordinate 102,399 of NZ_JANUEH010000009.1, read as the reverse complement.
GGTATTGATGGATTTAAAGATGTAAAAAGATCATTCAGCTTTTCTGATCCCATTATAGACCCAACCCGTTCATGGGAACATAATCTGTACGGGACTATCAATCATAATTTTAATGATAATTGGATGGTTACCGGTCAGTTTGGGTATATACGATCTCAGATGCAGGGAGAGTCATTATATGCCAGCTATAATAGCATTGCATTGGCAGACGATCCAGTGAAAGGAAGAAAAAAAGGAGATGTAGACCGCGGAATCAGTATCAATGATGCTTTGAACACATCAACAATAGGGCAGGTGTTTACGAGAGGAAAATTTGAGACCGGAAATATCAGTCATAATATTCTTGCGGGAATAGATATGGGAAAAAAATCTTATGTGGCTGACTGGTCTGTTCTTCCACAAAAAGTAGGCCCGGCATTTAATATTTATAACCCTATCTATGGCCATTTGAAAAAATCTGATATTCCTGAATATGACCGTTCAAAATCTCTTAGAGAACGTGGAGCGAATTATCTTACAGACTATTCTTATACTTCATTTCATTTACAGGATGAAGCCCGTTTTCTGGAGAATAAGTTAAGAGTAGCTGCAGGATTCCGCTATACTTCAACAGTGAAAACAAGTGCGGCAGACAAAGGAGCGGAAGTAAAAAATACGGCTGTAACTCCAAGGTTTAGTGTTACCGGTCTTTTGACTCCAACATTTACATTATACGGACTTTATGATGAAAGCTTTCAGGAACAGACTGGAAAACTTCTTAATGGGAGCACAGCAGATCCATCGTATGGTAAAAATACTGAGTTTGGAGTAAAGAAAACATGGTTCAATGGGCAGCTGATGACCAATCTTACATTTTACCATCTTACCAAAACAAATATGCTGACTGCTGCCGGAATTGAATATCCCGGACTCTTTGAACAATCCGGAAAAAGTGTATCGAAAGGAATTGAGTTTGATCTGAATGGAAATATCAGTAAAAACTGGAGTATTCTTTTTAATTATGCGTATACGGATGCAAAAGTAACAGAAGATAATGATCCTAAGAAAATTGGAGGAATGCTGTATGGAACAGCAAAACATATCACCAATGCCTGGCTAAAATATACCATTGCAGAAGGGGATTTAGAAGGTCTTGGATTTTCCCTTGGGTATGAATATCAGGCTAAAAGAGCTGCCTGGCCAGTGGTTTTAGATCATCCCTATCTTCCTGATGACTATTTCACTTTGGATGTGGGTGTTTCCTATAAACGGGATAATTACCAATTGTCATTACTGGTGAATAACCTAACAGACCGCTATAATTATGTAGGATTCTATCCCGGAGCCTGGTCATATACTCATTATGGATGGAGAGCATCAAATCCAATCAATTTCAGACTGAATCTTTCATATAATTTTTAAATGAATACCGGAAAACCCAAAAAGAAAAATAATAGAAGTCTGTTTTACAGAATATCGGCCTGGCTGCATTTGTGGCTGGGCCTTATATCCGGGCTTATTATTGTGGTGATCTGCATCACCGGAATTACCTGGTCTTTTCGTGATGAAATTAAAGACTGGCTGAACCCGGAATTGAAAATTGAGTCTATTTCAGGGAAAGAAATGGCTAATCCGGCTGAACTTTACACAAAAGCAAAGGCTTTATATCCTGAACAGGAAATATCCTTTGTATGGCGTCCTACTGACAAAGCTGCGATGATAGGCTTTGGAAAGAGAAATCCGGGGTTTGTTTTGCATCTGAATCCTTACACAGGTGAAGTGATCCGGAAACCTTCATTTAAGCAAGAATTTGATTTTTTCGAATGGACATTAAAAGGACATCGGTTTCTATGGCTGCCATCAGAGATTGGAAGACCTGTAATTAATTATTCTACCCTGATTTTCTTTATTACTTTACTATCAGGATTGGTTCTGTGGTGGCCTAAAAAATGGACGAAAGCCATGCGGAAACAGAGCTTTTCAGTGAAATGGGATGCTAAAATCAAAAGACTTAATTATGACCTGCACAATGTCTTTGGTTTCTACGCTTTGATTATTCTTTTGGTAATATCAATGACGGGGATGTATTATGGCCTTCCGTGGTTCAATAAGTTCCTGTATTTCACAACTTCTCTTGGTAAAACCCCTACAGAACGGCAGGAAATTAAAAATATTTCTTCTTACCAACCGGAAAAATTACCAATATCTATGCTTATGGCCTGGGAAGATGCTGTAGATAAAGTAGATGCAAAAGGATATTATTTATCTGTTCCTAAAGATTCTATGGAAACAATAGGGATATTCTTATATCCTTCAGACCGACGGTTCTATGATCTTCAAAGTTTTAGTTATGATCGGAATACGGGTATTCGTCTGGCTAATACTTCAGCGTATGCTGTTCCTTTTGACAAGGCTGATTTTGCCACCAAAGTACAGAAACTGAATTATGACTTGCATGTGGGGTCTGCTCTTGGAGGAATATGGGGAAGAACTTTATATTTCTTTATTACGATCATAGGAGCCTCGCTTCCTGTTACGGGCTTTCTGGTATGGTGGTTTAAGAGAAAGAAGAAAGGAAAAGCGTAGGCTTATTTTTTTCTTTCCAAACTTTCTAGCCTTTCAAAAATATCCGTGAATATATTCTTTTCTGTAGTAGAAACATGCCCTACAATTTTATAAAGATCCTGATTCTCAGTATGAGTAGTGTATTTTAAATTTCCATTAACCACTGCTAATAAATGATGATTGGGATCTTTTTTCAGGTCAGCCTTATTCAAAAATAAAATATCATCATAATGATAAGGGGAAATCAATTGCTTTTCTTGAGTAAATTCATACACCAGATCTACGGATGCTAATATTTTTTGCAAAATAGAAGTGCTTTCAGAATTATTTTCTTTTGGATTTACTGCTTCTTTCTTTTCATTGATAGCCAATTCAGGGAAAAGCATCAACTGATCAATGTCTGAAACACTGGCTAACTGATTCACTTGCAGGGTTTCAGTTAACAGTTTGTCAAGATCAAGATTAAAATGGCTGGCTACCTTTAGTATGGTTTCGATCTTTGGTTCTGCGCGGCCTTCTTCATAAGAGCTTATCACCCCTCTGTTTAAGTCAAATAAATTAGCAAAAGCCTTTTGGCTCAAGCCTTTAACCTGCCTTATTTTCTTAATATTGGTTCCAAAGAAGCTCATTATTTGTCTAATATTTTTTGCAAATATAGAGAATCTTAAACAAATGGTTGCTAAAAATATTTGCAATTTGAAAATTTTATGTTATATTTGTGTAGAACGAAAAATCAAAACACTAAACCAGCCTGCATGAAGAATCAAATATTTAGAACAGTCAAAGAGTGGTTGTTAGATTATGAGTTTAACATCATCCTGGAAGATGAGGCTCAGAGAATCTTAATCATTGAAAAAGAATCTAACGGAATCAAAAATATGATCCTTATTATATCAGATTCTATCCTTATTATGGAACAGTTTCTTTTCGAAATAAAAAATCCTACAGAACAAATCTTTAGAAGGCTGCTTCAGAAAAACAGAGATATTGTGCATGGAGCTTTTGTTTTAGACAGCACCGGAAAACGGGTCATTTTCAGGGATACCCTTCCTACAGACCATATGGCACAGAATGAAGTGATGGCATCCATCAATTCATTAGGAATTCTGGTAGGAGAGTTTACCAACGAGATGCTTGAAATGAGTAAGTAATTCACAAAAGATATTTAAAATGAACATTTTCAAAAGATTATTAACAATAGGAAAAGCAGAGATCCATTCTGTGATCGATAATTTTGAAGATCCTATCAACTTAACGGAACAGGGAATCCGTGAAATGAAAGAAGAACTGGGGAAAAGTGTAGAATCTCTGGCTCAGTTAAAAGCTCTTACCATCCGAAAGAAAAATGAAGCTGAAACAGAAGAACAAACCTCAAAAGATTATTACAATAAGGCGATAGTGATTGTTCAGAAAGCCGAAAAAGGAGAGGTGGAAGCTTCAGAAGCGGACCGTCTGGCCAAAGAAGCTTTAAAAAGGCAGGCTTCTTCCCAGCAAAATGCAGACCAGCTGCATAAAGAGCATGAAAAGCTTCACTCAGAATGTGAAAAGATGCAGGCAACTATTAATCACTTGAAATCCAGTATCGCCAAATGGGAAAATGAATTAAAGACCCTTAGAGCGCGAGTACAGGTAAGCGAAGCTACAAAAGATATTAATCAGAAAATGACCCAGATGGATACCGGAAGTACGGTAAGCATGCTGGAAAAACTGAAAGAGAGAGTTGTACAGCAGGAAACGCTGGCAGAAGCCTATTCTGATCTATCGAAATCAGGAAAGACGATTGATGAGGAGATTGATGCCATGGTAAACAACAAAGATACTGAAGCTGAGGAAGCTTTGAATAGATTAAAGGAAACACTTAAAAAAGGCTAATATATGACCTTTCAGGAATTTTTACACATTGCATTTTCACCGGTAAATACTGTTTTGAGTGTATTGCTGGGGCTTTCGGTAGTCTATTGGTTATTTACCATAATTACTGGGTTGGATATTGATGTGGGACTGCATTCTGATATTGATGTGGGGGCAGATACTCACCTTCCGGATGGGCATTTTCATACCCCTGATCACGATCCTTCTGCATGGATGCATTTCCTGAAGTTTCTTAATCTGGATATTGTTCCTATTACCTATTTCCTTACCCTGTCCTTATTGGTTACCTGGTTGGGATCATTTTATCTTAATTATTTCATTCCACTGCCAACATGGGCAGGAATACTGATTCTGTTTCCATTGTTTATTGCCGGAATGCTGCTTACCAAAGTACTCTTGAAGCCTTTAAATCCTTTTTTCAAGGAAATTAACCATAAAGGAGAAGTGTCATATGCGTTTCTGGGAAGAGAAGGAAGACTGAAGTCTAGCATTCAGGATGACAAAATAGGAATGATGGAGGTCTTTATCGGAAGCGATCCTATGACCCTGATGGTAAGAAGCCATGACGGAACCAAGCTGGAACACGGAACCCGTGTTATGATCGTGGATGAAGATCTTGATAAGCGAATCTACTATGTACAGAAATCCATGAGGTATTAAAAACAAATAACCATGCTCAGCTTATTTTTAATTATGTTGAACTATATGTTGCAGATCTTTCTCAACACCTTTTAAAAAAACACATTTATATAAACTACTAAACTTATAAAACTATGAACTTACCATTAATTGCTGGAATTATCATTGTTGCGGTAGCAACCATTGGGTTGATTTTCTGGATTTTATCCATGTATAAAAAAACTGTTCAGGGAATTGTTATTTTAAGAACCGGTTATGGTGGCACAAAGGTTTTCTTTAACGCTGGAATCGTAATTCCTGTCATTCACCGTATGGAATCTATGGATATTTCGGTGAAAAAACTGGAAATATCAAGAGAAGGAAGAGCCGGATTGATCTGTAAAGACAATATGAGAGCTGATATTCAGGTGGCATTCTTTATCCGTGTTAATAAATCAGTAGATGATATCGTTAATGTAGGGCAAACAATTGGATGTCAGAGAGCTTCTGATGCTCAGACCTTAAGAGAGCTTTTTGAAGCTAAATTCTCGGAAGCCTTAAAAACTGTAGGAAAGAAATTTGATTTCACTGAATTATACGAAGCGAGGAGTGAATTCCGTCAGGAAATCCTTGATATCATCGGGACAGACTTGAACGGATATGTTTTGGATGATTGTGCGATTGACTATCTGGAGCAGACTTCCATTGATAAATTAGATAAAGATAATATCCTAGATTCTGAGGGGATTAAAAAGATTACGGAATTAACAGCAACACAGAATATTAAAGCCAATCAGGTTCGTCGTGATGAAGAAAAAACCATTACAAAACAAAACGTAGAAGCCAGAGAAGCAATTCTTGAGCTTGAAAAACAACTGGCAGAAAAGCAGGAGTCTCAAAAACGAGAAGTAGCCAATATCAAAGCCCGTGAAAATGCTGAAATCTTAAAAGTAGAAGAAGAAGAACGTCTTAGATATGAAACCGTTCGTATTGCAACAGAAGAGAAATTACAGATTGCAGAAGAAAATAAACTTCGCCAGGTGGTGATTGCTGCTAAAAATAAAGAACGTGCAGATCTCGTAGAAACAGAAAGAGTACTAAAAGACAAAGCGTTAGAGGCTACAGAAAGAGAAAGAATTGTTTCCCTTGCTCAAATTGAAAAAGAGAAAGCGATAGAAATAGAAAAGAAAAGTATTCAGGATGCGATCCGCGAACGTTTGACTATGGAAAAAACAGTAGTGGAAGAGCAGCAGGGAATTAAAGATCTGGAAGCTTTCAAAACTGCAGAAAGAAATAAGCAGGTTGAAATTACAGTTGCTACTCAGGAAGCAGAGAAAAAACTGATTGAAGAAACCAGAGCAGCAGAAGCACGCAAGCTGGCCGCAGAAAAAGATGCTCAGAAATATGTGATTGAAGCTCAGGCGAAAAGAGATGCCGCAGAAAAAGAAGCAGAAGCACGTAAGATTATAGCAGATGCTAAGGCCAAAGAAGAAGCTACTGTAGGGTTATCTGAAGCTCAGGTGATGCATGCAAAAGCAGACGCAGCAGAAAGACAGGGTATTGCAGAAGCTGTGGTGATTGAGAAAAAAGCTGATGCCGTAAAGAAAGAAGGCATTGCCCAAGCAGAAGTAATCAAAGAAAAAGCATTGGCAGAAGCTGCCGGAATTAATGAAAAGGCAGAAGCAATGAAGAAACTGAATGAAGCAGGAAAAGATCACGAAGAATTCCGTCTGAGACTGAATAAAGAAAAAGAAGTTGAATTGGCTGAAATTGCGATTCAGAAAGACATTGCAGAAGCTCAGTCTCTGGTATTGGCAGAAGCATTCAAAACAGCGAAAATTGATATCGTAGGTGGAGATAATACCTTCTTTGATAATGTGATTCGCCAGGTATCCGCAGGAAAAGGTCTGGATAAATTCGTAAACCATAGCGAAAATGCACAGATGTTGAGAGAAAACCTGTTAGGAGACGGTGAAAATATCATAGCCAAGGTAATGGGAATGGTAGACAAATACAATATTTCATCAGACGATATCAAAAACATGAGTATTGCCTCCCTGATCTTTAAGCTGAACGGTGTTGCCAATCAACAGGAAAAAGGCATTCTGGAAAGAGCTCTTGATATGGCCAGACATTTGGGGGTGGACAATAAACCGGTAAACAATAACCATGTTTAATATACAAAAACAGTTAATCTTTTGATAATCAGTTTAAAAATAGATTAACTGTTTGCCTGACAAGCCTTATAGGTTTCCAAAACCTATAAGGCTTATATGAAGATAAAGGCAAAGTATAATAGGTTCTACCCAAAGATCTGCTGTACAGCAGCAGTCATGACCATCTAATCTAACACTATGTCAGAAAAACTTAATTCCGGAACTTACGAAATTATTCAGAACCGTCTGAATGAGCAGAAGAATGACCTTATACAAAGGCTTCAGCAGCTTAATGAAGACCGTAAAAATATCTTCGGTGGAATAGATTTTTCGTTGATTGCCAATGAAAGGATTTCCACAGAACATAGCTGTATTGCCAAGGATATTTATTCTTTAGGTGACCATTTGATATTTGGCTCCAATGCGCATTTAGGCCTACAGACTGAAATCAATATTTCGGATGTTTTTTCCGTTTATAAAATCAATAAAAACAGGTTTGAACCTCAGGATTATGCTCTTATCAATGATGAGATCTTTATTGATGAGTTTAAAAATCTTTACAAATACTACAGGAATACCTTCTTTGCCCGATTTAGTTTTACAGAGAACTATCTTTATATGGTGTTCCAGCTTTCAGAAAGCACTACAGATATTAAAGCGTTCAAATGGTTGATTAAAGATAATCAGCTTATTTATGTAGATTCCAGAAGCGCTTCAGAAACATCATACCCGCCTCAGCATGGTTTTGCATGGACAAAAGCGACAAGAGATATGCAGCGATCCGGAAAACATCCGCATATTTCACTGGCTGATAAGGTTTTCGTAGAAAGCATCGGTGGAGATATTACGATCAAGGTTGAAGATAATACAGATACCGGGAAAGGAATCTATTCCGAAGATGTGATCCATAAAGATCAGAACCTGGATGATGCTGAGATCCATTTTTGCGATCTGGATAACCTTGTTTTGTTTAAAATAAAGCCGTACCAGGAAACAGAGCGTTATTTCATTTATAACCATAAAGAAAAGACCGTTTCAAGGGCTGATGCACTTAAATATTCAGCTTTGCTGCTGCCAGAAAATCAGGGAGTACTATTTTCAAACGGATATGCTCTCCAGACCGGTGGGTTAAAGGTGATTTCACAGGATCAGAACAGACTGTATTACCTGAAAACCGTTATAGAACCCAACGGAGAAAACTTCTTGTATGTTTTCTATGATGATAAAACGAATAACTATCAGCTGATTTCCTATAATATCATCACCCAAACGATAGAAACACCCATCCGATGCAGCGGTTTTTCGCTTCTCAATGATGGAAAACTGATCTATCTTCGGGAGAGTATTGAAACAACTAAGCACCATCTGACCCAAATCTGGCAGACCCCTTTCTCCAAAGAGCTACAGCCGAATGCTGAAAAAGCCGACAGTCTGATTTATAAGATCGGAAACAAAGATATTGTACGAGTAATGGCAGAAAGCCAGGAGCTTATCACGCTTTTGAATAAAAAAGATTCCTACAGCGGATTATACGATGATATTGTAAAGCTTTCCACTTTTATTCTGGATAATTATTACTTTTTGGGTGAAAATGAAGTTCAGAAACTGGATCAGCCGCTAAAAGAAATTCGTAAAATTGCCCATTCAGCGATCAACGAATATGAAAAAGTAGTTGAGCAGAGGAAAAACACAGAAGAAGCCTTAGAAAAAATAAAACAGTCCTGCGATAAGATCCTTGATGATACCAAAAGGCTTCATTATTCCCAGCTTACAGAATATATTGATGCTCTTTCACAAATCAGGGCGTTAAGAGGAGAAGTAACAGGAGCCAGAGAGCTGAAATATGCAGATACAGCTTTATTGGATTCCCTAGAAAAAGCTCTTTCAGACCGTTATACCGAACTTTCCAATGCCTGTGTGGATTTTCTGCTGCAGGAAGGCGCTCTATTGCCTTATGAGGAGAAAGCTCAGACAATTTCAGAGGATATTGTTGCGCTACAGAAGGCTATTGATGCTAAAACCATCGATGAGAATATCAACGTATTATCCGGACAATTGGAGCTGTTGGTAGATATCGTTAATAATCTTAAAATTGAAGATACCTCTCAGTCCACTCAGATTATCGAAAATATATCTTTAATCTTTGCCCGGCTGAATCAGGAGAGACTTGAACTCAGTAAAAGAAAAAGAGAAATTTCAGGAAAAGAACTGGCTTCAGATTTCCAGGCCCAGATTACATTATTTGATCAGTCTGTGATTAATTTTCTGGAACTTTCACAGACTCCGGAGAAATGTGATGAATATCTGACCAAACTTTCCATTCAGTTGGAAGAGATGGAAACTAAATTCATTGATTTTGATGAGTTTATTCAGCAGATAGGAACCAAAAGAGAAGAAGTCTACGGACATTTCCAGAATAAAAGAGTACAACTTACAGAATCAAGAAACAAAAGAACTCAAAGTCTCTTTGATGCGGCGCAAAGAATCCTGAAATCCGTTCAGACCAAAGCAGAATCCTTTGATTCAGAAAATGAGATCAACGGGTATTTTGCCTCAGATCTGATGGTGGAAAAAGTGAGGGATCTTGCAAGGCAATTGGCAGAATTAGAAGATTCTGCAAAATCAGAAGAAATCCAGACCCTTTTAAAAACAAGTCAGCAGGAATCCGTAAGAAAGCTTAAAGATAAAAAAGAGATCTATGTAGATGGTGAAAGCGTTATAGCATTAGGAGATTATAAATTTGCGGTCAATCAACAGAAACTGGATCTTACTCTTGTGCTGAAGAATGCACAATATTACTATCACCTTACCGGAACTAGCTTCTATGAACCTCTGAACTTTCCTACAGTTGATGAGTTTAAAGAAGTCTGGAACCAGGAATTTGTTTCAGAAAATACCCATGTAAAACGATTTGAATACCTTGCCTGGAATGTATTTTCCAACCATAAAGAGCTTGTTACAGAACAGCAGAATGAGCAGGTGGTTCAACAGTTTACAGCAGAACATTTTGGGGAAGGGCTGGTAAAAGGAATTCATGACAAAGACGCCCAGATTATTGTTACAAAGCTTCAGCAAGTACATAATGAATTAGGGCTGATGAGGTTTACAGCTCAGGAAAGAGGGTTAGCACAGCTGTTCTGGTTCTTCCTGAATCCTGAAAGAAAAGAATATTACGCCAAACAGTTTGCAGCTACAGCAATTATTTCACAATCTTTTGCCGTAAAACAGGGATTTGAATACTTAAGCAGAGAGCTGGCAGAAGAAATGAAATCATTTGCATCAGTAAATGGTATTTTTACAGAGACAGATTATATCAATGCAGCAGTATATCTGAAGCAGGAAGATAAAGAGAACTTCCTGATTTCGGAAAAAGCAGGGGCACTGTATGGATTATTTTTAAAAGAACTTAAGGAAAAAGGGAAAGATCTGGAGTTTTTTGTTCAGATACAGGCTATGTATCAGTATCCTTCAGCATGTTATTATATTGCGGAAGGAGCATTAAAAGCCTTTGATCCGAATGCGGAGAAAAATATCATAGATGAGGTTCTTGGCTTTATCATTACCCAGAAATTTGATCCGAAAAATATCAGAAGCGTTTCCTATGAAGCCGTAATTAAAGGTTTGAAATCCCTTGAAAAAGAGGCAGAATACAATCTGAATTATTTTGAATTTGTATCCAGGCTAAGTCATTTTAATACCGTTACTGTTCCGAAATATAAAAGACTTCAGGAATTGAAATACAGCTGGGTGAATGAAAAGAAAAAAGCACTGAAGCTGGATACTTTCCAACCACAGATATTAAGTTCATTTGTCAGAAATAAACTGATTAATGATGTTTATTTTCCTTTGATTGGAGCTAACCTTGCGAAACAGTTGGGAACAGTGGGTTCAGATAAGAGAACAGACAGAATGGGAATGCTTCTTCTGGTATCCCCTCCGGGATATGGTAAAACCACCCTGATGGAATATATGGCAGAACGTATGGGGCTGGTGTTTATGAAGATCAATGGACCTTCACTAGGATATGACATTGTTTCTACAGATCCCAATGAAGCCAGAAACGCAGGCGCAAGACAGGAATTGGAGAAACTGAACCTTGCTTTGGAAATGGGGGATAATGTGATGTTGTATCTTGATGATATTCAGCATTGTAATCCTGAGTTTCTGCAAAAATTCATTTCTCTTGCCGATGGTCAGAGAAAAATTGAAGGGATTTATAATGGAGAAAGTAAAACGTATGATCTCCGCTCGAAAAGATTCTGTCTGGTCATGGCAGGAAATCCATATACGGAAAGCGGTGAGAAATTTAAAATTCCTGATATGCTGGCGAACCGTTCAGATACTTACAATTTAGGAGAAATATCCGGTTCAAAAACAAACCTTTTTGATCTCAGCCTCATTGAAAACTCGCTGATGTCCAATGAATACCTGACCAGACTGACCCAGCCGGGAATGGAAAATCTTTATGAGCTCTATGATTGTGTGGTAACCGATAATCCTGCAGACAATCTGAAAGGAAATTTCAGTTCCAACGAAATATCAGACTTCAGAGCGGTACTGAAAAATACCATCATGGTCAGAAATATGATTCTGAAGGTCAATAAAGAATATATTGCTTCAGCAGCCATGTCTGATGATTACAGAAATGAACCTCCGTTCAAGCTTCAGGGATCCTATCGTAATATGAATAAACTGATTACTCAGATTCAACCTATTTTAAAGGAAAATGAAGTGATCCAGATCATACAGAACCATTATCAGAATGAATCTCAGACGCTGACAACAGGTGCAGAATCGAATATGCTGAAGTTGAAAGAATTGATGGGTATCCTCCAAGAAGAGGAAACAGAACGTTGGGAAGAGATTAAGAAGACTTTTATAAAAAATAAAACTTTAAAAGGGCTGGGAGAAAATGATAGAATGTCTCAGATTGTAGCTTTGCTGGCCCAATTCGGAGACGGACTGGAAGGAATTAAAGAAGCTTTGAAAAAAGTAGAGTAGCCCTCCAGATCTCATAAATCTAAAAATAATCGGCTGTTTCTTTGAAGCAGCCGATTTTATTTTAAATATTCTTGCATATTAACATAGAAATCTTCGCGTTTTCCAACAAATCTCTTCACGTATAAAAATCTGTACCCACAATATTCAATACTTCTGTATCTGTGTCCAAACTAGAAGACTCCATAATTTTGTTTTGTCAAGAAGAATACTATGGAAACCAACATTCAACATCAGGAACCTTTTCAATATGCAGAAGTTTATATTTCAGACATGTTCGCTTTGAAAAATATATTTCAACAGATACAGAATACCAGAAAAATCAATCCGGAGTTTGGTATTCCTTTCCTTTTAGTCAGAAAGAAAAATGAAGTGATAGGATTTGCAAGTTTGGTTGTTCAGGAAAAGAATGGAATAGCTTTTAAAATTTTCGAACAGAAAGCAATGCCGGAAACTGAAAGAAAGAACTTTGTATCAAGAGCAGAGAATTATATTAAAGCCAGTACAGCTCCTAACTTCCGGAATCCGGAGCAGCTAAAAAGCAGTGTCCAAAAGATGATCAGCTGGCTGAATATGTAATAAAACAGGGATAAAATTGTACTTTTACTTAAAACTGTGATCAATGCCTAAAGATGTTCTTTATCTTAAAATAGCTAATGTTGTCACTGAGCAGATCAAAAGTGATACCCTGCAGTTTGGAGACAGATTGCCCTCTCTGAGAAGTGCTCAAAAGCTATATAATGTTAGTTTAAATACTGTAAAACAAGCTTATATGGAGCTTGAGAGCCGTTCGCTTGTAGAGTCACGCCCGAAATACGGCTATTATGTGAGCCAGACCTCTCAAAGAAAGCTGGCGTTACCTTCTGTGGCTAAAATGAAGGTTTCGGAAGAAAAGAACAGCCCGGAAGATCTTATCGGAAAAGTGTTTGGTGCCATTGGAGGAACAGATATGACGCAGTTTGCGTTGGGAATTCCAGGAAAAAGCCTTCTTCCCGTTGCCAAAATGAAGAAGTGCATGATTGACGTAATGAAGCGGAAGAATGACAGCGGAACCAATTATGAGCCGGTGCAGGGAAATGTAGGGCTCAGGAGGGAAATTGCCAAGTGGTCTATTGTGATGGAAGGACGAATTACTGAAGATGATCTGGTCATTACTTCCGGTGCTATGAACGGAGTGTACAACTGTCTGATGGCTGTTACCCAGCCGGGAGATTATGTAGCGGTAGAAAGTCCTGTTTATTTTGGAATTCTTCAGGCTATTCAGTTGCTGGGATTGAAGGCCGTGGAAATTCCTACCCATCCTATTACCGGAATAGATCTGGATGCTTTAAAAAAGGTAATGCCAAAACTTTCAGCCTGTTGTTTTGTTGTGAATTACAATAATCCTTTAGGCTTTCAGATGCCGGATGAAAATAAGAAAGAACTGGTAAGAATGCTTACTGAGCATAATGTTCCATTAGTGGAAGATGATGTTTATGGAAACATTTATTTCGGAGCAGGAAGGCCAAAACCCTGCAAATTTTATGATGAGGCAGGCATTGTAATGTGGGTAGGTTCGGTATCTAAGACTTTAGCTCCGGGATATCGGGTAGGTTGGGTAGCTCCGGGAAAGTTTAAAGAAAAGATTATCAGGCAAAAATTGGTACAGACTGTTTCCGGCCCGTCTTTATTTTCAGATGTGATCGCTGATTTCCTTGAACATGGGCGTTACGATCATCATTTGAGGATGTTCAGAAAAAAGCTTTATGCCAACTATCTTCAGATTCAGAAGTCGGTAACACAGTATTTTCCGGATAATACCAAGATTTCAGAACCGAAGGGAGGGTTCATGTTGTGGCTGGAACTGGATAAAAGAATATGCACTGAAGATCTTTATGATGAAGCAGTTAGCCAGAAAGTAAACTTTGCTCCGGGAAGAATGTTTTCACAATACAATCAGTATCAAAACTGTATGCGATTAAATTATGCCCTGGAATGGACAGACCGTGTAGAAAGCGATCTCGAAAAACTGGGAAAAATGATAAAAAACAGAATATATTAAACTAAGAGATGAATGATATGAATAATGAAGTAAAAATTATAAGTTATGAACCTCAATACAAAGAGGCTTTTAAGACTTTAAACGAAGAATGGATCAAAACATTCTTTGTGATGGAGTCCAGTGATTATAAATTGCTTGATAATCCTGAAGAGTACATTATCAACAAAGGCGGATATATTGCTTTTGCCTTGTTGAATGATGAAGCAGTAGGGACATGTGCTTTAGTGAGAGCGCAGGAAGAACCTCTTGCTTTTGAACTGTCTAAAATGGCAGTAAGTCCTAAAGCACAGGGAAAGAAAATCGGGTATCTGCTCGGAAATGCTCTTGTTGAAAAAGCCAGAGAATTAAAAGCAGAAAAAATCTTTCTGGAAACCAATTCTATATTGGTTCCTGCTATAAAGTTATATGAAAAACTAGGGTTTAAGCATACTGAAATTACCAATCCGGGTTACGACCGTGTAGATGTACAGATGGAGCTGGACCTTAAGTCATAGGCAAAAAAAATATTGGAACTCGGATAATCATATCCTTGTTCCAATATCAAAATTTAAATCTAATTGTTTTACTGTTTTATTTTTAGATCATAGGGGCTGGATACACAATCCGTAGCTGAATGAAATGCCTTTACATATATTTTTTTTAATTCTTTGAGTACGCTGTGTTAAAAACCTCAATAAATATTCTTCAGTTCTACATGGTCTTCAAGAAACCTCCAGCTTCCAGCCTCCGTCTTCCTGTCTAAAAAGCTTTTCCTCCTAATACTCTTCGCCCAATAAAATTTCCCTATTTTTGTAAAACTCCTTATTTCATTTATGAAAAAAATAATTCTCATCGAAGACGAAACCAGTGTAGTATCTTTTATTAAAAAAGGACTTCAGGAAAACGGATATGAAATTTCCGTGGCTTTTGACGGGCGTACCGGTGTACAGCTGGTACAGGCCAATGACTTCGATTTGGTGATTTTAGATATTATGCTGCCGGAAATGAACGGATTGGATGTCTGTAAGGAGATCAGAAAAACGAATCAGAGTGTTCCGATTTTATTTTTAACCGCTTTGGGAACTTCTGAAAATATTGTTTTGGGATTAGAGAGCGGAGGTGATGATTACCTGGTGAAGCCATTTAAATTCATCGAGCTGGTTGCCCGTGTTAAATCACTTCTGAGAAGAATCCATAACAATGGCCCTCAGGAAATTACAGAATCAGAACCGGATAATGAGCATGTTTTTCAGTTTTCAGATTTAGCAGTAAATGATTACACCAAAAAGGTGACCCGCTCCGGAGAAGAAATTACCCTTACGTCTACTGAGTACAAGCTGTTACTTTATTTCCTTAATAACCCGGAAAAAGTAATTTCCAGAGCCGAAATTCTGGATGCTGTCTGGGGGGTAAATTATGAGCTGGGAACCAATGTGGTAGATGTATATGTGAATTATTTAAGAAAGAAGCTGGATGACCGGGATGATAACAAATTGATTCATACTGTTATAGGAATGGGGTATGTTCTGAAAAAAACATAATAGATGTTTAATAAAGTAATTACAAATCAGACTAAGACGATGGTACTTTTAATGTTGGTTTTTACCGTCATTGTTCTGTTGTTCAGTGGTTTGGTTTATTTTTCAATCGTTAACTTTTCCCATCAGAGGTTTTATGAGCTTTTAAAGATCCGTACTGCTACTATTATTCAGATAGAAAAAAGTAAGGGGCATCTTGATCTTCCCGAAAACTATATTCTCAGTAATCTGAATGATGAAGAGCTTCCAATGGAAAAAGACTATGTTTTTGCTGTTCCTACGGATTCTAACTTCAAGAAGATTTCTCAGGAAGTTCATATTCCCGATTATTTCTTTAAAAATGTTCTCAAAAAAGGAGAGGATAACTATAATGATAAAGAATTTTATTATATCGGGCAGAGCTTTAAATATGATGATAAAGATTATATTGCTATTGCTTCAGCCAAAAACCATTATGTAATTTACTACCTTGGATTTTTAAAAAGAACACTGCTTACCTGTATTGTATTATCATTGTTCTTCAGCATGATCTTTTCATTTTATCTTTCGAAAACACTCTTTAAACCTATTCTTAAAATTACAGGAAAAGTAAAAGAGATCAGCTCGGAAAATCTTCACCTGAGACTGGAGCGGCAACCTGATAATAAGGAACTGAATGAATTGGTAGATACCTTCAACGGAATGCTTAACCGTATTGAAACATCTTTTGAGACCCAGAATCATCTGATCGGAAATGTTTCTCATGAATTGAGAACTCCGCTTACCTCAATTATGGGGGAAGCTGATGTTGCTCTTTCTATAAGCAGAACACCGGAAGAGTATAAAGAAACCCTTGAAATCATTCTGGATGAAGCTGAAAAACTGGACAGAAAGATTAAAGCCTTATTAATGATTGCGCAAACAGGTTTTGATGGGAAGATCCAGAAAATGGATAAAGTAAGAATGGATCAGTTGCTTTGGGATGTTATTGAAACCCTGAGAAAAATTGATTCCAGAAATAATATCTATCTGGATATCAGTATGCTTCCTGATAATCCTAAAAAACTGAAAGTACAGGGAAATGAGCAGCTTCTACATCTCGCTGTTGCCAATATTATCAGTAATGGCTGTAAATATTCTAATTTTCAGCAGGTTAAAGTTTCTTTGGGGGCAACTGATGCAGATGTTTATATCATTGTGAAAGATAACGGAATCGGAATTCCTCAATCGGAAATGAATAAAATCTATGATCCTTTCTTCAGGGCTTCCAATACCAATAATTACGAAGGGTATGGAATAGGGCTCCCATTGGCCAGAAATATTGTAAGAATGCACCATGGTGAACTGATTGTTACGTCAAATGAGAATCAGGGAACTACCGTACAGATGCGTTTTCCCAACTTTTACAGTACACAAAAAGAAACCATGTAAATCTGAAGGTAAAAAGTAAGCAAAAGTTTTCTTGAAGAACTTTAGATTGATGTTCCAATGTTAATGACCTTTTAAAGGCTCACATTCCACCGTTTTTATCATGTTTACGTTACCCGTAAAGTAAATGTGGTTAGAAAAATTAGACCAAATTAGAATGTTGCTTTTAAAATATGCACTTGCTGAAAATCTTTGATTTTCTTGCGCCTTAAAAGCCATTTTCTATTTAAATCCTTAAGCCTTTGCGTTTCCAACATAATTAAGATTTTTTCCACTGCTGATTTTGCTCATTGATTAGATATAGCTTTAAAATGCTGATTACTTTTGGAAAAACGCAAAGTCGCAAGATTCTTAACATGGTGTACGCTTTTAAGGCGCAAAGATTTTATCTACGATAAAATTTGACAATATTGATGTAATTTATTGATATTAAATATTTTGCATTGTTTTCCTCTAAGCCGTTTCTTCTTATATTAATAGCTATTAACAATTTTCTAATCTCATTTTAATCTCTTTAATGACATTTTAATTCCGTTCCAAAGAACTTCTAATCTTGCCGCTCTAGTTTTGTATCATCAAAAAAGATAAACACAATACAAAATAATAAGAACATGGCTAAAACAATTTTAATTGCAACAGATTACTCTCTTGAGTCATTAAACATACTGAAAAAAGTTCTGAGAGAAAAAGACGCTTCTGAAGACCAGAACCAGTATGATATCCTTCTGGTTTCAGGATATGATTCAGGAGATTCTATCAGAGATCTTTTATTCAATACCAAAACAACGATTTTCAACAAGATCAGACCTGTAGAGTTTTGTGATGGCTATGAAATCATCAAGAATAAATATCCTCATTTAATTAATAAAATTACTTGCGACATCTTTACAGGAAGCTTTCAAAGAACGTTTAACCAATATGTAGAGGCTAATACAATTGAGGAAGTTTATTATTCTAACTCTATTAAAAGTAAAGGAAAAGGAAAATTTGATCTTGTTCCTTATATCAAAAAATGCAAAGGGCTGCAGTCTGAAGAAATTACACTGGAAATCAGAGAAAGGCTTCCTGAAAGGGGCAGACTGGCAGAAATCTTTGTGGAGGTTTAATCATCATCAACACAATTTTAAAAAAATAAAAAATGTTAAGAAATTATAGTAACAGCAGAACATTGGGAGACAATATCAGGTTGGGGACGCTGACTGCCTTTACAGCAGGTACTATAAATATTGCATCCCTACTTATATTTCTCTCTTTTACATCGAACGTAACGGGTCACTATGCGATTTTAGCCGCAGAAATCAGCAAAGGAAACTGGTCTCAGGTGGGCATAATGGGAAGTTGGATCTTTTTATTCTTCTTCGGAAGTTTCCTGTCTAACTTCATTGTGATTAATTTTAATAAAAAGAGTAAATATTTTGCCCATGCAATGCCCCTGGTATTGGAAATACTATGCCTGTTTGGAGTAGGAGTGTATGGACAATTGTATTATCAAAAAACACTGATAGAGACGGAAATTTTAGTAGCAGTGATGCTTTTTGCGACAGGCTTACAGAATGGTTTAACGGCAAGTATTTCCAACTTCTCGGTTAAAACGACTCACCTTACGGGAACGACGACCGATTTGGGGATTCTGGTTTCCATGTTTACCCAAAAGAAATACAGGAAAAACGGAGAATTAATTGGAAGGGCAAAATTACTTTTAAGTATTATGATAGCCTATGTTTTAGGAGCCGTTTTCTCCGGGCTAACCTATTACTACCTGGAATTTAGAGTATTCTATGTAATAAGTCTATGCCTTATGATTGTGATAGGATATGATGCTTATAAAATTCATGTACGACACTTTAACACTAAGTACAGATATAACAGGATCTATAAAAAACCGAATATTTTGGCTTATCTGTATGAAAAGATCCACGGGATCCCTAAAACGAATAAGAAAAGAAAATTAGTCTTTGATGACTAAATCCCCGGTGCAGGGGAAATATTACTATTATTTTTTGTATAAACTAGCTGGTTCAATCCTCTATTGATGTAAAACAATAGGGGATTGTTCTCTTCAAAAGATAATATCTCAAATAGTTTGGAGCAGAATTTGCTGAAAGCTGTATTGTTGAAATGTTGATAATTAAATATTAATTCACGGTTTTAATGTTTTAATTCCCATTTTCATTGACTATTTTTGTAAGTTGATTTACGTTTTTATGTCAGATATTATTCAGCTTTTACCGGATCATGTAGCCAACCAAATTGCGGCGGGAGAGGTGGTGCAGAGACCTGCATCCATCGTGAAAGAACTTTTGGAAAACGCTATAGATGCAGATGCAACAAAGATTGAACTGATCATCAGGGATGCCGGCAAAAACCTTATCCAGGTCGTAGACGATGGAAAAGGGATGTCCGAAACAGATGCCAGACTGGCATTTGAAAGACATGCTACTTCCAAAATCAGAGGAACAGAAGATATCTTTAAGATCGTAACAAAAGGCTTCCGTGGGGAAGCGTTAGCTTCTATAGCTGCCGTTTCACAGGTTGAGCTGAGAACAAAACAAAAGGAGGCCTCCATTGGCACCAACATATATATTGAAGGTGGAGTTTTCCAGTTTCAGGATCCTGTGCAGACAGCAGAAGGGTCAAATTTTCTGGTAAAGAACCTTTTTTATAATGTTCCTGCCAGAAGAAAGTTCCTTAAAAACAACAATATCGAATTCAGACACGTTATTGATGAATTTCAGCGTGTTGCATTGGCTCATGAAGGATTGGAGTTTTCTCTGTTTCATGATGATGAAGCCGTTTTCAGATTAAGAAAAGGAAGCCAGATGCAGCGTATTGTGGATGTTTTCGGAAGAAAATTGCAGCCGCTTCTAATTCCTATCAAAGAAGATATCATCTGGTGTAAACTTCATGGATTTGTTGCTAAACCTGAAGGAGCGAAAAAAGCAAGAGGTGAGCAGTTCCTTTTTGTCAACGGAAGATATTTTAAGAGTCCATATTTTAATAAAGCAGTACAGGAAGCTTTTGAAGGCCTTCTTCAGCCAGGATATGTTCCGTCGTTCTTTCTTTATCTGGAGATGGATCCGGAGAAGATTGATGTCAATATCCATCCGCAGAAAACTGAAGTGAAGTTTGAGGACGAGCATCTTATTTTTGCTTTACTGCGTTCAACCATCAAGAGATCATTGGGAATCTATAACGTTTCTCCGAGTCTTGATTTTGATAGAGATCCAGAATTGGATGAGATGATGAATAAACCTATTCCCAGTAAAGGAAATGGGGGCGGTAGCGGTGTTATAAAAATGCCTGAAATTATTGTAGATAGAGATTATAACCCCTTTTTAGAAGAAAGAAATGTAGTACATCCTGAAGAAATTCAAAATCTTACGGAGATGTATCATCAGAGTATTACTGCAGAGCCTTCAAAAATCAATCTGTTTGAAGATGAGGACTTTGATGAAGATCTGATGAGGCTGCCTAACGGATACTGGCTATTTAATAAAGGAGATGTTACCCTGATGCTTGATTTGGGAAGAATGCACAGGCTGTTAGTTTCAGAAAATAATAAATCTACCAGAAAAACAAATACAGGGACAAATAGTCATACCCTGCTTTTCTCTTTGGAGTATCACATGAACGAGATTGAGAAAAATAAATACGAATCTATCAAAAAATATCTTCCTGAGATTGGGTTTGACATGAAAATTGCTCATGAAAGCGTGCTGAGAATAGATTCGCTTCCTGAAGGGTTGAAGGAAACACAAGCTATGAAGTTTCTGGAGAACCTTTTTGAGATCCTGGATTACAAGACAGAAGATGAGTTTATGCAGTACTATCATAACCAATGGAGTAAAATGCAGTCGAAATCAAGATTTGACTTTATTTATAAAAAAGATGCGGAACAGGTAATCAAAGACTTTACAGCATTAGGATTCCCGGAGTTTTTACCAGATGGGAAAAGGTGTTTCTATGAAGTTCCGTTTAATGATTTTAAAAACAAATTTTAAAAATATGTTTAATAATATACCGCCAATTACAAGAAATATCATCATTATCAATGTGATCGTATTTATTGTTACCTCTTTAATGGGAAATCAGGTGATTGGTTATCTTGCCGGATTTTATCCTTTCTCACCGTTCTTCCACTCGTGGCAGGTGATTACCCATATGTTTATGCATGGAAGTATCATGCATATTTTGTTCAATATGATGACGCTTTTTAGTTTTGGTCCTATCCTGGAACAGACACTAGGCGATAAAAAATATCTGATTCTATATTTTTTAAGTGGTCTGGGAGCTTTCTTCCTGTTTAATTTATGGAATTTTGTTGAGGCTCAGCAGCTTTCCAATGAATTGCAACAGTTAGGCTTTAATGTTGATGCTTATATGTCCGGTGCCAGTGTCCAATTTGCAGGAAGTGCAGAGGCAATTATGAAGCAGAAAGAATTATTGGATAGTTTAAAAGGAATTGTAGCAACTCCTATGGTAGGAGCATCCGGAGCAATTTTCGGAGTGGTAGCTGCTTTTGCAACATTATATCCTGATTCAAAAATCGGAATCATGTTTATTCCGGTTCCTATAAAGGTAAAATATCTTTTGCCGATCGTTATTGTAGTTTCTGTATATCTTGGGATTTCCGGAAATGGAGGCGGAATTGCCCACCTTGCTCACGTTGGTGGAGCTCTAGTTGGCTGGCTTTTGGCAATAAGCTGGAAAAAGCATTTGTATAGATTCAATTAATTATTTCCTGTGAAGATTTTCCGACTTATACTCCTGATCCTACATGTAGGAATCCTATTTTTATTGCTGGGCTCTTTATTGAATGCCTATGTTCCACCTAAGATATTTCCGTGGTTTAATCTGCTTTCTTTAGGGTTTCCTGTTCTGATGATCCTGTATATTGTTTTAACAATATTCTGGGTAATCAGCTGGAAAAAAAGAGCATTTATATTCATGTTTATAGGATTGGCTTTTATTAATCCTGTAAAACGATGGGTTAATTTTTCTTCCGAAAAAAAGAGCGATTCCAGCACTATAAAAGTTGTGTCTTTTAATATAAAAGCAGGACTTATGGGGAAGGAAGAGGTATTGAGGTATCTAAAAGCTCAAGATGCAGATGTTATTCTCTTACAGGAAGATGGAGGAATGGAATATCCAACACTTAAAGGCTATAACAGAACCCAGACGAATGGGATCTTAACCATTCTGACAAAGTATAATCTGTCTAACGAAAAATTATTTTTTTCTGAAGATGAAAATATGGAATTACAAAGTGGTCTTCAGGCAGATATTGAAATAAAAGGCAAGACCTATAGATTTGTTGATATCTATCTTTATCCGTTTCAGTTCGAAAAAAAGATGGTCAAGCTTGATGGAGATTCAGAAGCTAATGAGCGAAAAGTTAAGGGTGTTATAAAAAAATTAATTCCTACTTTCAAAATACATCAGGATCAAACGAAGAAAATCCGGGAGGCTGTAGAAAACTCTCCATATCATGTTGTAGTAGCAGGAGATTTTAATTCTGTACCCAATTCTTACGAATATTATCACCTGTCAGAAGGGCTTGAAGATGCATTTATGACATCAGGAAAAGGAAGTGCTACCAGTTTTCATGATTATAAATTTCCACTTAGGATAGATTATGTTTTTTCTTCAAAATCTTTGAAGGCGCTATCTTACGTCGTTGACCGTTCTGTCAGTATTTCAGACCATTATCCGGTCATTACTGAATTTTCTGTGAGCGATAAATAATCATAAAAATAGTTAAAATTGGTTGCTTGGTAGGCTTTTTGCTTAAAAAAATGCGTACCAAGACCGTTTTTTCATGAAGTCGAATCAGATATTACTATTTATACATATCGCTGTTGCTGTTTTATTGTTGTGCACATTGGGAAATGCATGGGTTCCACCTAATATTTTAGGTAACCTTAATTTGCTTTCTCTTGGTTTTCCCTATCTCATATCTGCACACATTATTCTTACACTGGTATGGATTTTCAAAAAAAATAAAATTGCCATTGCTTTTGCATTGGGAACATTACTCTTTTATAACCCGATAAGAAGATGGGTTAATTTTTCTCCCAAAACAGATCAGGTAAAAACAATAAGGGATATCAAAGTATTGACTTTTAATGTGAAATATGGCGATTATGGATGGGATAAAGTAAAAAACTATATCAAAGAACAGGATCCGGATATTATTCTGGTTCAGGAAAAAGATACGAACCGTGCCCTGAGACAGGATTTGGTAAAATATCCTTCAGTCATTCTTAAAACAAAGCATAAGATTGTAAGACAGGCAGAGATTATAGAAGATAATTCAAGAGGGAATTCTTTCTATGCAGATGTAGACATCAACGGAAAGATCATCAGAATTGTAAATGTTTATCTGGAACCTTTCCGACTTCAGAAAACAATGTTTACAAAGCTGGATGCTATGGGAATTGGAAATCTATCCACTCTTCTTTCTCATATGATTCCTACTTTTCAGGCTCATGAAGATCAGATTAAAAAAATCAGAAAAGCAATTGATTTTTCTCCTTATCCGGTAATTTTAGCCGGCGATTTTAATTCTGTTCCGAATTCATACGAATACTATAGCTTGGGAAAAGATCTTCAGGATGCTTTTTTAACTGCAGGAAAGGGAAGTGCTTCCAGTTTTCATGATTATAAAATTCCTTTAAGAATTGATTATATTTTCAGTTCAAAATCAATCATTCCACTTAGCTATAAAGTAGACCACTCTGTGAAATTGTCAGATCATTATCCTGTAATTGCAGAATTTCTGTTAAATTAGTTCCATGAAAAATTTACTGTCTGCAATATTCATCTTTGCCCTTCTTTTTACGGCCTGTTCCAAGAAAGAATCTCCTGGATTTGCCGTTGAGCAGGATGTGAAAATCCATTATGATACAGTTGCTGTTGATTCCTTTTCCAATGGGGCTGTTACTGTGGATATTGCCCGTAAAATCAAAATGTCTTCTCCCCAGTATCTCGACTCTGTAAAACAGGCTAAAAAGCTTGTGGAAGAAGAGAAGAAACTTAAAGCAGAAGTGGAAAAAGAAAGCAAAAAGAAAGAAGAGGAAGAAAAGAAAAAAGCAGATGCTGAGAAAAAGAAAAAAACTGGCGAAACTTCTCCTTCTGCTGAAACCAAACCAGAATAAATCCAAAAAACATCTTTAAAAATATACAATATGAAAAAACAAATTCTGACGGCATTAGTGATTTCTACATTCACTGTTGCTTGCACAAAATCAACAACAAAGACAGAGCAAGTGGAAAATACAGATGGAACTGTAACTACCACAACGACAACAGTTACTGAAACTTCTCCTCATGGGGTTGATTCAGCGAAAGTTAACGAAGCTAAGGAAAAGGTTGACGCAAAATTAGATCAGGCCGGAGATAAGATAGATAATGCTGCTCAAAAGGCTAAAGATAAAATTGATGCTACAGCAGATAAAACAAAACAGGACCTGAACAAAGCAGGTAATGATATCAAAACTGAAGCTAATAAAGTAGGAAAAGATATCAAAACAGGGGCTCAGGAAGCTGGAAAAGATGCAAAAGAAGCTGCTCGAAAAGGAGCAGCGAAAGTAGAAGATGCTGCTAAAAAATTAAAAGAAGATTTAAGTAAATAAAAAAAGAAAGCCGCAGTTATTCTGCGGCTTTTCTGTTTAGTGATTATATATATTAAATACGCTGATAGGCATTTCCATGTAATTCTACAACTGGAATCAGAGAAATAAATATTTCTTAACTATACCATCAATTTTTTCCCATACTATTATTTTATATTTTTTTTATTTAATAAAAATTAAAATATTTGAATTTTATTATTCATTTATTGTATTTTTATTGCATTTTCATCAATTTATTATGTTAAATAATGTGAAGTTGTTAATTTATATATTTACATCTGTTTAACATATTAATAAAAAAACATGAAGAAAAAAGTTATAATTTTATTGGGATGTCTGTTTTTATTACATTCTTGTAAATCAGAAATTGAAGATACTTCGGGGAATCCAAACTCCACGAGCGTCCAAGAATCAAATGTTATTACCCATAAACTGATGATTAATGGTAATCCAACTTATGTTAATGAGGTGGATGGTAAATACTATTTTGCAGATGATGTGATTATTTCACCAGACCAATTTAATTATTTAAAACAATTAGCTGCAGGAAGTACTAATGGGCGCAGCACTATTGCTAAGTCCTTTGCAAGAACCTGGCCTAATGGAATTGTTTACTACAGAATTCCGGATCAGGGGACACTTAGCAATGCAAACTACGGAATGTTTAAAAAAAATCTTGACAGTGCATTTAATATCATTTCTTCAAGAACAAAAATTGAATTTGTAGAAAAAACCACACAGCCAGAATATCTGCATTTTCAATATTCATCATCTGCTAATAACTCTCCTTTAGGATGGAGAGGGAGTGAGGCATACGGACAAATCTTTAATACCATTAATATTTACAATTATAATGTTCCTGCTATTATTGCTCATGAAACAATGCACTCTATGGGGATAATGCATGAACAATGTAGACCGGACAGGGGGCAATACATGATTGTGAATTTAAATAGAGCGGATCAACGATATTTAATTAATTTTAATATAGATCCTACAATGTCTGGATATGGAGATTTTGACTTTGAATCAGTAATGATGTATGGACCTACAGATTTTGCAATAAACCCGGCTCTTCCAGTCATGACCAGGTTAGATGGGTCACTTTTTACCAAGCAAAGAGTTCGTCTTTCTGATGGTGATTATAATGGGATTAACCATTTATATGCTCCTGTTAATGATGGTATTGTTGGTGTGTATAACTTTGCCTCTGCATTAGGCAACGGGCTGAATATCGCGTCTCAGAGAGATGCCGCTGATCAGAATAAAATCAATGTTGTTTTGTCTCAGGCTGCAGTAAATAATAACCAAAAGTTTATATTACGTAAATCAGATCATGGATATTATACTATAAGATCGGTTTGGGATGCAACAAAAGTGCTTACAATTAGTGGTACAGCAAATGGCTCAGCTGTTGAATTTCGAAGAAATGCCAATGGAAATAATCAAAAATGGAAGCTATACAATTTAGGGAATGACGGCTATAGTTTTGAACCGCTTAATGCTTCCGGTTTAAGGCTGGAAGTAAGAAACGGACAGGCTGTTAACGGAACATTGCTTGTTGTTGGAACTGATCAGAGTAATCCTACAACCGGTCAGGTTCCTGATAGACAGAGATTTAAATTGAATAACGCCAATTGATCAGAATAAGTATAAATAAAATGCAGTTGAATGGTTGATTCAACTGCATTTTTATTTTCAACGAATGAAATTATCCGGCTGTATTTATGATTATTTTTTACTTATTTGTTGAGTGCTAGTAAAGGATCAATATATTCCCTGTCATTACTCAATCTCGGCACTTTATTCTGCCCGCCAAGTTTTCCTTTGGACTCCAGCCAGTGATAGAATAAATTATCTTTGGCAATATGAACGATGGGTTTTCTGAGAGTGATATTATTATACCTTTTTGCTTCGTAATCCGAATTGATTTTCTTTAAATGCTGATCAAAGGCATCAACAAAACTATCCAGGCTATCCGGTTGCTGGCTGAATTCAAAGATCCATTCATGGGCACCGCCCTCATTTTCTTTCATGAAGACAGGAGCGCCTGTAAAATCTGTAATCTGAGCCCCGGTTAGCTCACAGGCTTTTGAAAGAGCAGATTCTACATTGGTAATCATTAGTTCTTCCCCAAAAGCATTGATGTAATGCTTGGTTCTTCCCGTTATTTTTATTCTGAAAGGGTTGATAGAGGTAAATACAACTGTATCACCGATCAGGTATCTCCATAATCCGCCGTTGGTAGTGATGACCATAGCGTAATTTTTCCCAATCTCTACATCTTCCAGGCTTACTACTTTTGGATTGGAAAAATGAAACTGATCCATTGGAATAAACTCGTAGAATATACCATAATCAAGCATCAGAAGCATCTCGTCACTATTGGATCTGTCCTGTATCCCGAAGAAACCTTCGGAAGCATTGTAAATTTCGTAGTAATTGATGTTTTTTCCGATGATCTGATGGAATTGCTCCCTGTAGGGCTTAAAACTGATTCCACCGTGAAAAAACACCTCCAGATTAGGCCACAGCTCTGAAATATTGGCTCCATTGGTTTCCTTCAGTACTCTTTGTAAAAGAACCATCATCCAGCTTGGAACTCCAAGAATACTTCCCACGTCTTGATTTTTTACTTCAGAGGTGATGGCTTTCAGCTTGCTTTCCCATTCACCCATTAAAGAAACCTTCTTACTTGGTGTGGTGGTAATTTCTACCCAAAATGGGAGATTATCAATTAAAATGGCGGATAAATCGCCAAATTTAGTGTTAAAATCAGCATATAGCTCAGAGCTTCCGCCCAGACGCAAATTTTTATAGTTGAAAAGTTGATTTTCCGGGTGATTGTTGGCGTAAATAGAAACCATGTCTTTCCCTGCCTTCATATGGCAATATTCAAGGCTTTCTGCAGAAATGGGGATGAATTTGCTTTTTGCATTTGTTGTTCCGGAGGATTTTGCAAAATGCTTAATCAGTCCTGGCCAGCTTACATCTTTTTGTCCCTGTCTTGCTTTTTCAATATAAGGCTCCATTTCTTCATAGGTAACAACCGGAACTTTATTTTTAAAGTCCTGATAGCTTGAAATGGAATTAAAACCATACTGTCTGCCATATTCTGTGTCTTCCGCATGAAACAGTTGGGAGAATAATATACCCTTCTGAGTCTCAATGGGATGATCCATAAAGTTCTGAATCTGATCTATCCTTTGGCGGATAAACCAGTTGACTACAGTATTAAAAAGTGCTTTGGTTGCCATTCCAACAAATATAATAATATTTGAATGTTTAGAGAATTTTTTAAGGAGCTAAATAAAAAAACCGTTACAAAATCTGTAACGGTTTAGTATCTGGTTTATTGTTTATCTTAGCAGTACTCATCATAAGCAGCCTGAAGGTTTGCAGCGATTGCTCCTGCAGGATTTCCTTCAATATGATGTCTTTCCAGCATATGAACCAATTCTCCATCTTTGAAAAGTGCCACGCAAGGTGAACTTGGAGGGAATGGTGCAAGGTGTTTTCTTGCCTCTACTACAGCTTCTGTATCAAAACCTGCAAATACAGTCGTTAAATGATCTGGTTTTTTATCTCCTGTTAAAGAATATACTACTCCCGGTCTTGCAGCACCTGCCGCACATCCACATACGGAGTTAATTACCAATAATGTAGTTCCGGATTGCTTGATAGCGTCTTCTACCTGAGCAGGAGTTGTTAAATCCTGGAAACCTTTATCTGTAAGTTCAGCCTTCATAGGCATTACTAAATCTGTTGGATACATATATTTTGTTTTTTATCAGCACAAAGTTACGTAATTCTTTACGTTTGTTCAATATATAATAACTATGAATGGTTTAGGTATATAAAATTAACCAAATATTAATATTGTAATAATATTCATAAAAATGTGAAATAAAACTAGGAATAATGAAATATTATTATTAAATTTGAAATGATTCTGAAAAACAAACGACCATGAAAAAAACATTTAAAGCTTTCCCTCAAGCAATCACTCACTTAATACCATCTGAAATATGATCGTATCTAAACTCTTTTTTTAAAGTTTTTTGAATCAAAGACAAGTAGACTTTAATATCCAAAAAATGAAGCCCGAGACTAACTGTCCCGGGCTTCTTAATCAAATCGATATGCAAAGGTTGTATATCCTTAGTTATGGCATGAAATACGAGCTTATGACATTCGGAATCAATCCGAACCTCAGGACCCGGATCACATTATGAAAGGAGCTTTTTAACCATCTCAGAAATGCTTTTTCCGTCTGATTTTCCTGCTAATGCTTTTGAGGCTGCTCCCATTACCTTCCCTAAATCTTTAATAGATTCAGCTCCGGTTTCTGAAATAATATTTTTAATTTCTGTTTCTAATTCTTCTGCAGAAAGCTGTTTTGGTAGAAACTTCTCAATGACTTTCATCTGAGCTTCTTCCACTTCCGCAAGGTCTTGTCTTCCCTGAGCAGAAAACTGCTCAAAAGAATCTTTACGCTGCTTAATCATTCTCTGAAGAATGGCAATTTCCTGTTCTACAGAAACTTCAGCACCTCTGGCTTCTGTTTTTAAAAGAAGAATTTGAGATTTTACAGCACGAAGAGAATCCAGAGCAACTCTGTCTTTCTCTCTCATGGCTGTTTTTATTGCTTCGCTTATTATATTTTCTAAACTCATGTTTATATGCTTTTGGCTTTTGGCGGCTGGCTGCTAGCATGACTAAAAAAGCCATTAGCTAGTAGCCAGCTGCCATCAGCATTAGTCTACGTCTTTATTTAAAAATCTGTTTTCCTTGATCTGCATAGAACCGTTGTTGTCAGACATATAGGTGTTGATATTTTGGTCTGATGCATTGGTTCCGTCAATAGAGATATTTTTTCTCTTGAAAGCAGGAATAGATTCGAATTCACTTGTGCTATCAAAACTTTGATAACGGGAATTGAATTCTTTTAATTTATTTCTTCTTTCTATTACTCTTTCCTGATCGATCGTTTTATTAACGAAAGTGAATTCTGATTCTTCAGTTTGCGGAGCTTCAATTTCTGTTTTATTTTCAAAAGCTGGTCTTGTTTCAGCTTTCGGTTCTTCTTTCTGATAGAACGTTTCGATTTTCTGAGCAGGTTCTGCTACAGCACTTGCCGGAGCATTAAATTCTGCTTTTGGCTGCCCATAATCAGATTTAGGTTCGTTTCTGCTTGGTTCATTAACGAAGAAATTGAATTCAACCGGCTTCTCCTGTGAAGAATTGTTGTTGAATACATTACCAGACTGAGGTTCTTCTTTTTTATTATCAAAATCGAATGAGAAAGACTGAATTTCCAAATCGTTCGGATCTTCCTCTTCTTCAATGGAAAGTAAACTGTATTCTTCCTGTTCGTCTTCATTTCTCCATTCTTGTTCAGGAGTATTGATTGTACTTTCTTCCTTGTCAAAGAATTTTATCTCTGTTTTGATCTCCTCTTCTTCAATAATCATTTTTCTTTCAATAGAAGTTGCATTGAAGGGAGCGTCATGGTCTTCATCATCCAATCTGAAAAGATTTTTTCTACTGAAGTCATGTGTTGCTTCAGTGGCAGAATCCCTTTCTTCTCTTGTTTTAAATGGAGAAGATTTTTGAGATTCTAAATTATCATTAAGACTGATTCTGATCTTTTCTGTAGGACCGGAGAATTTCTTATTGTCATTAGAGAATCCTGTAGCGATAACAAGTACACTTACTGCATCTCCTAATTCTTCATCAGCACCCACCCCGAAAATAATATCAGCAGTATTTCCTGCCTCTTTCTGGATATGGTCCATAATGATACCGATTTCGTCCATGGTCACTTCTTCTGCACCACTTCTGATCAACAATAGTACATTTTTAGCACCTGTAATCTTGTTGTCATTCAATAGTGGAGAATCCAATGCTTTTCTTACGGCTTCTTCAGCTTTATTTTCACCTGAAGCAGAACCTGTGGACATCAATGCTGTACCGGAGTTTTGAAGTACAGATTTAGCATCTCTAAAGTCAATGTTTACATCAAAATAACCGGTAATAACTTCTGCCATACCTTTTGCAGCATTGGCTAATACTTCATCAGCTTTGGAGAATCCCTGTTTGAATCCAAGGTTTCCAAATTGCTGTCTAAGTTTATCGTTGTTGATTACAATGAGTGAATCAACATTATTTTTTAATTTATCAAGTCCGTTTTCAGCCTGTTCCAACCTTCTTTTTCCTTCAAAACTGAAAGGTACGGTAACAATACCTACGGTTAAGATTCCCATATCTTTTGCTACCTTAGCAATAACAGGAGCGGCTCCGGTACCAGTACCACCACCCATTCCGGCAGTGATGAACACCATTTTAGTGTTCTGTCCCATAGCAGCCTTAATATCTTCAATACTTTCGATGGCTGATTTTTCTCCTACTTCAGGGTCGGCTCCTGCTCCTAAACCTTCAGTAATAGTAGTTCCTAGCTGAACTTTATTAGCAACAGGGTTATTATCCAGAGTCTGAGCATCTGTATTACAGATCACGAAGTCAACCCCGTGGATCCCTTTTTCGTACATGTGCTTTAGCGCGTTGTTTCCACCGCCTCCTACACCGATTACTTTTATGATGGATGAATTTCCTTTTGGTAGGTCAAATGAAAATCCTTGTGTACCTATATTTTCCATAACTATACTTTTAATAATTATAATTGATATTTGACTGATGATAATTGATAAGGAAAAGATCGTTTATCGCTTATCATTCATCATTTATAATTTACTCTACTTCTTCAAAGAATTTTTTTACTTTTTCCATAAGCGACTGTCCGAAGGTCAATTTCGCTTTTCTGTTTTCCTGTCTTTCATCAGCCACCGATTTCTCCTGAACCGGAGCTGCAGTCTGCTGAACGGGCTGAACAGTTTCTGCCTGTACAGGAGCTGCTTCGGGCTTAGTCTGCTCTTTTACAACTTCTTCTATATCATCAACAGTCTGTTTTTTGTCTCTGATCTTCAAACTTTCCATCAGTAACCCAATAGACGTAGCAAATTCAGGGCCTTTCAGGTACTGATTTTTATCGTTGGCAATATATTCATTTGCGAAACCGATTCTGCTGTCAAAACCTGTGGTATAGTTGGCCAGCTGTCTAAGATGCTTAAGGTTTGATCCACCACCTGTAAGAACAATTCCGGCAATCAGTTTTTTCTTTTGTTCAAAGGCTCCGTAAGCTTTAAGTTCGGTATTCACCATCTCTAAAACTTCTTCTACTCTTGCATTGATGATCTGAGCAAGGGTTTTTAAAGAAATTTCTTTATCTGGACGCCCGTGAAGTCCCGGAATTGTTACAAAAGTACTGTCTTTTTCCAATTCTGGAACAGCCGAACCGAATTTTACTTTCAATTGTTCAGCATGTTTTTCAATAATGGAGCAACCTTCTTTAATATCTTCCGTAATAATTCCTCCTCCGTAAGGGATTACGCAGGTATGACGGATGATATTGTCTTTGAAGATCGCAATATCTGTAGTTCCCCCTCCGATGTCTACAATAGCGACTCCGGCTTCCTTCTCTTCTTTGGTAAGAACAGCTTCTGAAGAGGCTAATGGTTCTAAAGTAAGGGCTTCCATTTCTAATCCGGCTTCACGAACGCATCTTGCAATATTTCTGATGCTTCCCATTTGCCCGACTACAACGTGGAAGTTAGCTTCTAAACGTTTTCCGTGCATTCCGACGGGCTCTTGAATTTCGCCTTCGGAATCCACTTTATATTCTTGTGGAAGTACATGGATAATTTCTTCTCCAGGAAGCATAACCAGTTTCTTGACCTGATCTTTTAATGCTTCAATATCATCATCTGTGATGAATTTATCCGGATGTTCACGCATAATATAATCGGAGTGCTGCAGAGAACGGATGTGTTTTCCTGCAATACCTACCGTAACTTTGCGGATAGGAACCCCGGCACTGGATTGTGCCTCGGATACTGCAGCCTTGATTGAATTAATTGTCTGTGAAATATTATTCACAATACCTTTATGAACACCAAGACTTTTAGCTTTTCCTACACCGAGAACTTCTATTTTCCCGTGTGCATTCCTTCTTCCGACAATCGCGACTATCTTCGTTGTCCCGATGTCCAGACCTACTGAATACTCTTGATTTTCCATTTTTTATATCGATTTGATTTTTTCTACTTTTTCCATACAGGGCCAAGTCCTGTTTTGTGTTAAATTGCCTTTTTGAGACTTTTTTTTATTCTATTTTCACCTTTGGTTTCGGCTTTGGTTTGGACTGTGCCGGGGCCGTTGTTTTTTTCTCTGTTTTCTTTGTTTCCTTTGCCTTTGGTTTAGGCTTTGTGCCCTCTTTCGGTTTTGCCGGAGGTGAGCTTGTCTTTTTTACTTCTGCAATTTTTGGCTTTACATCCGCCTTTTTAGCAGCAGCAGTGAGTAAAGGAGCTTTTGCCATTTCTAATTTACCAGCTTTCAGGATACTGTCGTTTTCCTTAAAGTGTGGGTTTAGAGTGGTTACAATCTGGTTCTGATATTTTACAGAAACCATATTGTACTTTTGAGGATCCTGATAGACCAGGTATTTTTCTACAAAAGTTTTAAACCCTTTTACTTTAAAATCAATATTCTCCAGATCTCCAATTTCCACTCTGTAATTTCCTTCGCTGGTAAGGAGATTGTAGCTGTCTTTACTTTTTGAAATTCCAATGAAGAACTTCTTGCTGAAATCATCGTGATCAATTTTTCCAACTAATTCTGCCAGTTTTTCATATTCATCCGGTTGTACATTCCCTGTTACCAGCATACAAGGATGAGAATAGGTTCTTGAAATAGGAAATTCAATTCCTTTTTCATCTACATAAAAGTCTTTTCCATCCTTGTTAAGTCTGAATACCGGAACTCTCTGTTTGATATCCAGATTCAATTTACCATTTAGGTTCAGATAAACATTGGCACTGTCAACAGCCGGAAGTGAGTTGATCTTTTTTTCCAAAGCCGGAATGTTCAGGTCTCCTACTTTCCCTGATGGGTTTTCCTTTTTTACAATTTCTCTGATGTCTTTTTCATCAACAAAGTAAACAGGCGTTTTTTCATTCATTTTTACAGAAATCTTATTATCCGTAATCTTTTGACCACCGAATCTCTTCAATGAGAAACTCAGTAACAATCCAAGGATGATTACCGTGATAACAATTTTTAATATTCTGTACTTATTTTTCATATTTTTCTTTAAACACCTTTGTGAATAAATTTTATTCTTTCTTAGTGCACACTACGTTTAACTTAAATTTTCTCTATCCATTCACAGATTGGGTCATATAGGGTATCTATATTTCCGGCTCCTACGGTGAGAAGGATGTCAAAATCTTTTTCTTTTATCTTTTCAAAAGCATCGGATAAAGTGGATGCTTCTTTTTTGTCTAATGTTACTTTTTCCAACAGCCATTTTGAAGTGATTCCTTCAAAATTTTCCTGAAGCTCTCTTGCTGGATAAATATCCAATAAGATCAATTCGTTTGCATTGCTTAGGCTTTCTGCAAATCCATCTGCAAAATCTCTTGTTCTGCTAAACAGGTGCGGCTGGAAGACTACCAATAGCTTTTTATCGGGATAAAATGTTTTGATAGAACCCATCACAGCATTGATTTCTGTTGGATGGTGCGCATAATCGTCTATATAAATTTTACCATTTTCATAAAAGTGCTTGGTATATCTTCTCTTAATTCCCTTAAAATTGGCAATTGCTTTTTTCAGCGTATCAAAATCTACGCCCAAATTGTGCAAAATTGCTAATGCAACTGTAGCATTTTCCACATTATGAATCCCCGGAATTTCCCAAACAAAATCTTTTATAGTTTCTGTAGGGGTATGGAAGTCAAAATAAATCTTATCATGATCCATTCTCAGGTTATCTGAATAGTAGTCAGCTTTTTCATTTACAGCATACGTCTGATGTGCTCTTCCGATTTCAATTCCTTTTCTTACGAATAGTTGTTTATCTTCCGGAACTAAGGCTGCAAATTGTCTGAAACCTTCTTCAATATGGCTTTTATCCCCATAAATATCCAAATGGTCTGCATCGGTTGAAGTGACTACTGCCCAATCCGGAGATAGGTTCAGGAAGCTTCTGTCATATTCATCTGCTTCCACCACTGAATACGTGGAACCGTTATACAGGAAGTTTGACTTAAAGTTTTCAGAAATGCCTCCTAAAAAGCATGAGAACGGAAGGTTGGCTTCTTTGCATAAGTGAGAAACCAGGGTAGATGTAGTAGTCTTTCCGTGAGTTCCAGCTACAGCGATGCAGTCTGTATTTTCAGTGATTAATCCTAAAACTTTGGCACGTTTCAATACTTCAAACTGATTTTGGTTGAAGTAATCTAATATTCCAAGCGTTTTAATAGCAGGAGTATAAATTACCAATGTATCTTCTTTTTGAAGGGATGTAATTCTTTCGTCAATGAGATCTTCGAAAACAATATCAATTCCTTCTTGCATCAGATTTTGGGTAAGCTTGGTGTTGGTTTTATCGTAACCCAATACTTTTTTTCCGGACGCATGGAAATAGCGTGCTAGTGCACTCATTCCTATACCCCCGATTCCCACGAAGTAAAAGTTTTGATATGTTTCTAAATTCTTCATTTTTCCTTTATCTATTAATCACTTTAAATATCTCATCTACAATCTCTTTTGTGGCATCTGGCTTAGCAAAATACTCAAGATTGTCGGACATTTCTTTTCTTACGCTTTCATTTTCGCAGATTTCTGATAGTGTATTCCAGAATTTTTCCTGCATTTCAGAGTCTTTTACCATTCTGGCTGCATTTTTTTCAACCAGATTCATGGCATTTTTGGTTTGATGGTCTTCCGCTGCAAAAGGGAAAGGAACCAACAATACCGGTTTCTGTGCTACAGCCAACTCTGAAATGGCAATGGCTCCGGCTCTTGAAACAATGATATCTGCTGCAGAATAGGCCAGTTCCATGTCTTTGATAAATTCACGGATCTGAATATTTCTGGTATCAATATCTTTTGTTTCTTCTAAAATATCTTTATAATCAAGCTTTCCTGTCTGCCAGATCAGCTGATATTCTTTGTCTACAATTTGTTTTAAATGAGATTTCCATGCATTGTTTAATGTTCTGGAGCCTAAAGATCCACCTACTGATAAAATGGTAAGCTTATCTTTATTTAATCCCATTTTTTGTTTTGCCTGAGCTGTATCCTGCATCCCTGAAATAATAACAGAACGGATAGGGTTTCCCAGAAATTTTATCTTTTCTGCTGGGAAGCCTGCTACTTTGGGATAGGCTGTAAATATAGCTTTAGCAGCTTTACTTAAAATTTTATTAGTTACTCCTGCATGAGCGTTCTGCTCCTGAATAAAAACAGGAACTCCCAATTTGGTAGCTTCATATAAAGCGGGTCCGCTTGCAAATCCTCCTGTTCCTATCGCAACATCCGGTTTAAAGTCTTTGATGATCGTTTTTGATCTGCTTAAACTTTTTATAATCTTGAAAGGAAGTCCTAAATTGGATAATAGGTTTCCTCTGTCGATTCCAGCGATATCAATTCCTTCAATTTTGTAGCCTGCTTGTGGAACTTTTTCCATTTCCATTTTTCCGTTGGCCCCAATGAACAAAAATTCTGCATCAGGAAATCTTTTCTTGATCTCATCAGCGATGGCGATGGCAGGGAAGATGTGTCCTCCTGTTCCTCCACCTGATAGTAATACTTTTAATTTTTTGTTCATTGTCTAATATAATAGGACTGCGTCCGATTGTTTGTTAAATCGTCCCTTTAGGACTTGGTTTATGCGATATCGTTTATTTCTGCTATGCTTTGTTTTTTGCCCATTCCTTCTTCATCGTAAATCTGGATTCTGGAGCTTATATTTAAGATAATTCCTAACTGTAAATAGGTCACCAGCATTGAGGTTCCTCCATAACTTATCAAGGGTAGTGGCTGCCCTGTTACTGGGATCAGATTCACAGCAACGGCTATGTTTACCGATAGCTGTATGAAAATCATTACCCCGAGACTGAGCACCAGCAACGATCCGAAGAAGGCTGGCATTTTACTCGCTATCATTACGATCCGTATCATCATAATCAGATACAGACTGATCAGGAAGGCTGCTCCGATTACTCCATATTCTTCTACGATAACGGCGAAGATAAAGTCGGAGGCAGATTGTGGCAGCATTTGCTTTAATGCACTTTTTCCTGGTCCCATTCCGGTAATTCCACCGTGTACGATAGCGGCTTTTGCCTGCATTACCTGATAATTCTTGGCTTTTACACTTTCATCATCAGTATCTGCTGATTTGGCTTTGCTTGATGTAAATGTTTCAATACGACTCATCCATGTGTGCACACGGTTTCCGCCGATCATATTGGTGTTCAGTGCAATCAACAGAAAGAATACGATGGCTACAAACGAGGCTGAAATAAAGCCTGCAATGTATTTCCAGTGAAGCTGTCCGATAATCAGAACAACCACCGAAACCATCAAAATCATTAATGCGGTAGAACCGTTGTCTTTTGCCACCAGTACAAAAACAAGAAGAATAGGCCCGAAAATATACATGATATTCTCTATCGGAAGTCTTTCTCTTGTAATCTTCTTGGTTAAGTATCTGCATAAATAGATAATCAACATCAGGAAGGCAAATGATGACGGCTGGAATGAGATAGGTGTTCCCGGAATTTTCAGCCATCGGGAAGCACTGGCTCCGTCAATGGTCTGGCCAGTAAACATAGTAACTACCAATAATACGATCATCAGGCCAAGCAGAATACTGCTGAGCTTTCCGATGTATTCATATTTTATAGTTCCTACAAGCCGCATAATGGCCAATCCCAGAACTACAAAAAACATGTGCTTGATAACGTGACCTGTTGTGGTCCC
This sequence comes from Chryseobacterium sp. BIGb0232, assembly GCF_024810195.1. Lineage (NCBI taxonomy): Bacteria > Pseudomonadati > Bacteroidota > Flavobacteriia > Flavobacteriales > Weeksellaceae > Chryseobacterium > Chryseobacterium sp. BIGb0232. Next base: position 64,724 of record NZ_JANUEH010000009.1, on the reverse strand, counting down.
GTTATTCACAATATATTCCAGGTTTGAACTTGCAGAGTAAACTGGGAAAATAGAGAAAATGGAGATCACAAGAATGACCATCCAAAGTACTTTATCGCCCTTTAGAAATTCAAATCTGCTTTCTGTATTCTGCTCGTCCATAATTAATGTTATTGGCTTTTGGCTAATTGCCATTGGCTTTTAATACCTGTTCTTTAAACTGGCGTCCTCTGTCTTCATAGCTTTTGAATAAATCAAAGCTTGCACAGCATGGGGAAAGCAGAACGGTATCTCCTTTTTTAGCCAGTGATTTTGATATTTTCACGGCTTCTTCCATGCTTGAAGTATCATAGATGAACTCTTTTTTATCTTTAAAGAAATTTATAATCTTCTTATTATCAATTCCAAGACAAACAATTGCCTTTACTTTTCTTTTGACTAAATCTTCAATTTCGGTATAGTCATTTCCTTTATCTAATCCGCCAACGATCCATACAGTTGGGGTTTTCATACTTTCCAAAGCGTAGTAAGTGGCATTCACATTGGTTGCCTTACTGTCATTGATGTATTTTACACCCTCTGTCTCAGTTACGAACTCCAATCTGTGTTCTACAGCCTGGAATGTCATTAATGAATGTCTTATGCTTTCGTTATTTATTTTCAATATCTTACCGGCAATAGATGCAGCTAAGCTATTGGCAACATTATGGTTTCCAAGTAGGGATAATTCCTCAACTTTCATTGAGAATTCATCCTTCATTTTTACCACAATCTGATCGTCATTCACAAAACCTCCTTCAGGAAGCTGTTCCTTTGTGGAGAAAGGAATCATCTTCGCTTTTATTTCTAATTTTTCAAGCAGGTTTTTGCTCATTTCATCATCTTTGTTGTAGATGAAAAAATTATCATTTTCCTGATTTTCAGTAATTCTGAATTTAGCCAAAGCATATTCCTCATAGTTGTAATTATACTGATCCAGGTGATCCTGAGACAGGTTCAACAATAAAGAAATATAAGGTCTGAAGTTCTGAATATCATCTAACTGGAAAGAACTTACTTCCAGCACATAATATTCGTGGTTTTCATCAGCAACCTGTTTTGCAAAGCTGTAGCCTATGTTTCCTCCTAAACCTACATTTAATCCATCATTTTTCAGGATATAATAGATCAGGGAAGTGGTGGTGGTTTTTCCGTTGCTTCCTGTAATGGCAATGATCTTAGCATCTGTAAATTCAGAAGCAAATTCAATTTCTGAGGAAAGTCTTATTCCTTTTTCATGAATTTTATTGATGATCTCAGCTTTTTTCGGGATTCCCGGGCTTTTTACGATCCAGTCAGCATTTAAAATCCTTTCTTCATCGTGGTTTCCTTCTTCAAATTCAATTCCATTTTCGGTAAGAAACTGCTTATAGTTATCTTTAATGGCTCCTTTATCTGAAAGAAATACTTCCAGACCTTTCTTTTTAGCCAAATAAGCAGCTCCACATCCGCTTTCTCCTCCTCCTAAAACAACTATTTTCATATTATTTCGATTTAATGATTAAAAGACTCCATCTTTTAATTTTTAAATTAAGGGTTATCTCATTTTTAAGGTGATCAGACAAACAATTGCGAGTATTACTCCAATGATAATCATTCTGTTTACGATTTTACTTTCGTGAAATCCATCTTTCTGATAATGGTGGTGTAATGGTGACATTTTGAATAGTCTATTGTTTTGGGCATATTCCAGCCCGTATTTTTTCTTTCTGTATTTGAAAACGATTACCTGAAGCATTACAGACAGGTTTTCGATCAAAAAGATTCCACATAAAACAGGAATCAATAATTCTTTTCTTAAAATAATCGCTAACACGGCAATAACTCCTCCCAGCATTAAACTTCCTGTGTCTCCCATGAAAACCTGGGCAGGATAGGTGTTGTACCAGAAAAATCCAATTACAGCTCCTACCATTGCGACTGCGAAAATGGTGGTTTCTCCCATATTCGGAAGGAACATGATATTGAGATAGTCTGCAAAGATGATGTTCCCTGAAAGATAGGCGAAAAGGGCAAGGGTGAGCAGTATTATGGCACTGGTTCCTGCTGCGAGACCGTCTATTCCATCCGTTATATTGGCTCCGTTCGAAACAGCCGTTACAATAAAGATAACGATAGGGATAAAGACAATCCATGCCCATTCGTGGGCATCTTTTTCATTCATCCAAAACAGGATTCCGCTATAATCGAATTCATTGTTCTTTGCAAAAGGTACTGTAGAAACTGTGATTTTCTCTGTAGGCATGAAATTCTGCTCTACATTGTTTCTGTTCACTACTTTTGCATCAGCATATTTTCTCTTAACGGTAATGTCCGGGTGGAAATACATTGTAATTCCGACAATTAAGCCTAAACCAACCTGTCCTACAATTTTGAATTTACCACTTAGTCCGTCTTTATTTTTCTTGATTTTCTTTAAATAATCATCCAGGAATCCGATGGCTCCCATCCAGAACATTGAAACCAACAGTAACACAATATATACGTTGGTAATTCTTGTGAACAACAATACAGGAATAATGGTTGCCAAAATAATGATAAGCCCTCCCATGGTAGGAGTTCCTTCTTTTTGCTTCTGACCGTCTAATCCAAGATCACGGACTAACTCGCCCATTTGTTTTGTTCTCAGGTAATTAATGACTCTTTTTCCATAAACAAGAGCAATAATTAAAGAGAACAATACCGCCATTCCGGCACGAAAGGAAATGTATTTCAACAATCCTAATCCCGGAACGTGAATTCCATGGTCGGTTAGATATTCGTATAGATAGTATAGCATGTTTCTGTTTTTTATTATTTAAAAATTTAATTTATTTAAAGATTTAAAGATTGGGTTTCTCAATATTTTCACTTAAATACTTAATAAAGTTTGATATGTTTGAAGAAATTTCTCTCGAAAGGGTAATGATTTCTTCTGCTTTATTTTGGTCACCTAATTTTAATCTTCTGCTTACAATCAGCATGCTTCTTACTTCAGCACAGCTGCCTTTTGCAATTTTTAAATATCTAATAAATTGTCTGTTATTGTTATATTCTGAGCCTTCCGCAATATTGTTGCTAATTGAAAAACTCGCTCTTTTTATCTGGTTATTAAATTCAAATTCTTTTTCAAAATTTTGACTTTGAAGAAATGAATAAACTTTTTCAATAAGATCTAAACTTTTGATATATACTGGAAAATTTTCAAAATTATTAGTCATAATCAAATTTTTAAATCTTTCAATGAATTCAATCTTTCAATTTACTTGGACATTAATTTCCAAAGCTCATTAATTACTTCTTTGTCATCAAAATGATGTTTTACACCATTTATCTCCTGATAATTTTCGTGGCCTTTTCCAGCTACGAGAATAATATCTTTAGGTTCTGCAAACTTTATGGCCATTTTTATGGCTTCTTTTCTGTCCGGGATTGAAGTGTATTTGCTGAAATACTGAGGTTCAACACCTGCTTCAATTTCCTTTATAATCTGCCCCGGATCTTCTGTTCTCGGGTTATCTGAAGTAATGATTGCCAATGTTGATTTTTTAGAGGCAATATTTCCCATTTCAGGTCTTTTGGAGTGGTCTCTATCTCCTCCGCAACCGAAAACGGTGATTAATCTTTCGTTTTTGGTTCTGATATCGTTGATGCTGTCCAGAATGTTTTCTAAGGCATCCGGTGTGTGTGCATAGTCTACAATAAAGAAAATCCCACCGTCTGACTTCATCGTTTCAAATCTTCCGGAAACTCTTTTTAACTTACTGATGGCTTGCAGGATTTCGTTCTGTTCAAAACCAAGTTCTTCTGCAATTCCAAATACAAGCAATAGGTTGTATACATTGAATTTACCTGTTAATGTTGTCCAGAATTCTTTTCCGTTGAAGTTCAGCAGCATTCCGTTGAAATCCACTTCCAGTAATTTTCCGTGGTAGTCTGCCATTGTTTTCAAAGCGTAAGACTTCTTTTTAGCCTTTGTATTCTGAAGCATGACATTCCCATTTTTGTCATCCACATTGGTGATGGCTACAGCCGTATCTTCTAAGTCATCAAAGAATCTTTTTTTCGTTTTTAAATATTCTTCGAATGTCTTGTGATAGTCTAAATGATCGTGGGTAAGATTGGTGAATCCTGCTACTTTGAAGTGCAATCCTTCAATTCTGTTTTGGGCAATTCCATGGGAACTTACTTCCATGAAGGCAAATTCACATCCTTTTTCAACTGCTTCAGCTAATATTTTGTTGATGGTAATAACATCCGGAGTGGTATGAGTAGCTGGGATAATTTCTTCTCCAATTCTAATTTCAACGGTTGATAATAAAGCAGAATCATATCCTAAATTTCTGAAAACATCAAAAAGCAGTGTAGAAACAGAGGTTTTTCCATTGGTTCCTGTAACTCCGATCAGTTTCAGTTTTCTAGACGGATTTCCGTAGAAGTTAGAAGCAAGGTGACCTAAAGCTTTAGCAGAGTCTTTCACTTTTATATAAGTTACGTTTTCTGCCAGCGTTTCAGGGAATTCTTCGCAAACAATTGCTGTTGCTCCTTTTTCAATAGAAGATGTTATGAATGAATGTCCATCCACCACTGTTCCTCTTACCGCAATGTAAAGAGAGTTTTCTGTAACCTTTCTGCTGTCGAATACCAATTCTGATACCTCACGGTTGTTGTCACCGTGGATTTCTATTACTGGGATTCTGTTTACTAATTCTGTTATTATCATTTTATATCAATAGGACTTTATCCTATTTTTTGTTAAGCCGTCCCTTCGGGACTCTGTTTTTTTAATTCTGTAGAGATAAATATATTCTCTGGTTCTTACTGATGGTTGTGCCTTCTAATGGGAACTGTTCTTTAATTCTTCCAACTCCTTTAAAATCGACACGGTATCCCAAGTTTTCCAATTGCGGGATGACATTTTTACCGATTAATCCTACGACATTGGGCATTTGCTTATCATTGACTGCTACTTTTACATTAGGTTCAACCATTTTACTCAGGTTTACTTTTTTGTCTACGAGCATTTCTTTTTCAATGTTTTGTGGTGTTTTCAGGAAGGTTTTTCCTGCTATTTCCTTAAACACTGGTGCTGCTACAGGTCCTCCGTAGAATCCAATGGATGTATTAGGTTCGCTTACCATCACATAACATGTATATTTTGGAGCATCAGCTGGGTAAAACCCTGCGAATGATGCACGGTACTTCATTGGGCCAGGAAGCCAGTATTCAAATCTTGCGGTTCCTGTTTTTCCTGCCATTTTAAGGTTGGGAGTGAAGATGCTTCGTCCTGTTCCTTTTTCTACAGCTTTAGTTAAGGCATTGGTCATCATTTTGATGGCTTTCTCAGATGCCATTTTGTTGACCATTACTTCAGGTTTTGCAGTGTACATTACCTTTCCGTCTTTCATGATCTTATCAATGAATAACGGCTTAAGCATTTTACCTCCGTTAGCCACCCCATTGTAGAATGTTGCCAGCTGAAGCAGGTTAACATTGGAAGAGTATCCGAATGAAATAGAAGCTAATGTTGCTGCATTCCATCTTTTATTTTGTGGTGTTAAAATCTTCGGTTTTGTGATCCCCGGAAGTTCGATGTCCATTTTATCGAATAATTTCCAACGTTTCAAATGGTCAAGGAAGATCTGTGGTTTTTCAGCATAGAATTTTGTGATGAGTTTTGCTGTTCCTACGTTACTGGATTTTGCTAATACATCACTGATATCATAAGTTCCTCCACCGTGGCCATCAGAAATTCTCTGCTTTGCGTATGTCCAAACGCCGTTTCCTACGTTTACGGTTGTATTTTCATCGATGAATCCATCATCCATTGCCGCTAAAAGCGAAATGGTTTTGAAAGTGGATCCCGGTTCAATATTATCTTTTAACGCATAGTTGTAAGAGTCTTCGTATTCTCCTGATTCATTTCTTCTTAGGTTAACCAAAGCACGTACCTTTCCAGTTTCTACTTCCATCACCACTACGGTTCCGTGTTTGGCTTCGTAATGGATTAGCTGTTTCTGTAAAGCGGAGTGTGCTATGTCCTGAATTCTAAGATCTAGAGTTGTATATACATCTTCTCCGTCAATGGGTTCCTGAACTTTCCAGAAATCAATAGGTTTCCATTGGGAAGAGTTTATTCTTTGTTCTAATCTTTTCCCGTCAGTACCAGTCAAATGCTTTGAGAAAGCTCCTTCCAGTCCGGATTTAAGGTCTCCATTATCCATACCAATGGTTCCGGCACCAATTTCTGAGGTGGCAAGCTCTCTTTTGTAGTTTCTGTCTACAATAAAACCTCCTTTGTTTTTACCTCTTTTAAAGATTGGGAAGTTCCTGATTCTGTCGTATTGGTCAAAATCAAGTCCTTTTACCAAGGTATAATATTGATTTTTCTTTTTCTTCTGCTCGTCAAATTTTTGTCTGAACTCTCCTCTGGATTTTCCGAACATTTTGCTCAGAGAGTCCGTTAATGCTCCAATGTTGTTAGTGTAAATCGTATCTTTCATCGTTTTGAAGTCAAGATAGATGTCATAGCGCATTACGGTTGTGGCCAAAATAGATCCATCGGAGGCAAATAAATTACCGCGGGCAGCCTTTAAAGTGGCTTCACGATAATTTTTGTTGATGTAATCGTCTTTAATTTCCTGGACATTGGTATTCTGAAGAATTACAATCCTTGCCAAGAACATTACAAACACGCACAAAGCTACCACTGCAAAGAGGTAGCCCCATCGTAACGTTTTTTTACGTTTATTGTCGTATTCATTTTGCTTTTGCATCTGTACTGTCCAGTTTTATTAGCAATTTATGAGGGTGGTTTTCGAGGGTCATTAAAGAGTCCCGCGCAACCTCTTTCCCCAGCTCTGATTCCATTTTTACTTTGATCAGCTTACTCTGGGCGTAAGCATTTCTCGATTTGTATTCTTCTGTTTCTTCCTTTAAGGCGTTTACAATTTTAATTTTTTTATTGACGAGATGGTTACTGTAAATCATAGCCATCATCAGGATAAACAACAGGAGAAAATACTTATAATGTATTTTGATCTCATCACGATTCAGAAAGTTTCCTTTTATAATGTCTATAAAAGTGAGTCTTTTCTGGGGGCGATTTGTTGTTCTTTTTGCCACTGTTCTTTTTATAATTGATGGATGATAAATGATAATTCTGAATCGTTTATCACTTATATTTTATCATTTATACTTTTATTCCTGTTCTCATTTTTGCACTTCTTGCTCTTGAATTTTCTTCAATCTCCTTATCGTCCGGGATGATTGCTTTGCTCTTAACCAATTCGAATGCCTTTTTATAATTTCCGTAGATATCTCTTTCCGGTTCTCCTTCAAACATTCCGTTTTTTAGGAATCTTTTAACCAAACGGTCTTCTAAAGAGTGGTAAGAAATTACTACTAGTCTTCCTTCCGGTTTTAAAACATTGTAAGCCTGAACCAGCATTTCTTTTAATACTTCAAGTTCCTGGTTTACTTCTATTCTTACTGCCTGAAAAAGCTGTGCATAGAATTTATTCACTTTATGAGGCGGAAGATAGCTGAAAAGCTTCTTCAAATCCTCTGTGGTATTTATGGTTTTTGTTTTTCTGTGATGAACAATATCTCTTGCCAGCTTTCTTGCTTCTCTTAATTCTCCATAGTAATAAAAAATATCTGCAAGTTCTTCTTCGCCATATTCATTAATTACTCTTTTGGCATCAAGACTCTGCATCACATTCATTCGCATATCTAAAGGAGCATTGCTTCTTGTAGAAAATCCACGGTCTGCTTCGTCAAACTGATGAGAAGAAACTCCCAAATCAGCCAAAACACCATCAACCTGAGGTGCTCCATACATCAATAAAGAGTTTTCCAGAAATCTGAAATTCTGATTCACTAATGTAAATCTGGGGTCATCAATTGTATTTTTAAGCGCATCCAGATCCTGATCGAAGCTGAACAGTTTTCCTTTGTCAGAAAGTCTGCTCAAAATCTCTCTTGAGTGGCCGCCACCTCCAAAGGTGCAGTCCACATAGATTCCGTCAGGATTCGTCACCAAATCATCTACACTCTGCTTCAACAAAACGGGGTTATGATACATGCTTAATTGTGTTTTTTATTAAATAAAATCTTTAATAACCGCTACAGCTATTCTTCATCGAAAGAGCCCATTACATCTTCGGCAAGGCTGGCAAAATCAATTTCATTGGTGGAAATTACCTGTTCGTAGGCATCTTTATCCCAAATTTCAAAGAGTTCTCCTGCACTGGTAATCACAATATCTTTCTGAAGATTTGCGAAAGTGGTCAGGTCTTTTGAAATCTGCAGTCTTCCTGCATTATCCAATTCTACTGTTTTTACTCCTGCCGTAAACATTCGTATGAAATCAGCATTCTTTTTTATGAATCTGTTCAGTTTATTAATTTTGCCCATCAGTTTATCCCATGCATTCATTGGATAGACCTCCAGACAAGGTTGGAACACAGATCTTTTGACTACAAACGCCTTGTCTTCGAAGTTTTCCATCTGTTTGATTAAAGATGAAGGGACTTTTAAGCGGCCTTTGTCGTCAATTTTACACTCATATGTTCCAATGAAATTTTTCATTTGGGACAAATTTATATAATAATTTCCAAAATTTCCCACTTTTTCCCACTTTTTGACTCAATGTTAATAAGTTTTATTAAAGATTGAGTTATAAGAATGTAATTAATTGATATGTAGGTGGTTGTTAAAACTGTTATTTAGGCCATAATAAAGGGATTTTGAAAAAAAAAGTTAAAAAGGAGAATATTATATTATTTTTATCTTAAATTAGGGTAATCAAAATATTTTTGAGGTTTAATTTGTATTTTTGCAAGGCTTTATTAAGGCATTATATGATATTTAGTACAAAAAAAGAAAAGAAATATTCCTATGTAGAGGCTGGGGAAGGACGTCCATTAGTGCTGTTGCACGGGTTGATGGGTGGTTTGAGTAATTTCGATAAAATGGTAGATTTTTTTTCAGACAGAGGATTCAAAGTATATGTTCCTCAGTTGCCTATCTATGATTTACCAGTACTCAATACGAATCTTACCACTATCGCGAAATATATCATCAAGTTTATAGAAAGTCATATTTCAGAACCTGTTACCATTGTTGGAAATTCAATGGGGGGACATGTAGGGCTTATTTTGACCTTGGCTAGACCTGATCTGGTAAAGAATCTGGTTCTTACGGGTAGTTCAGGCTTATATGAAAGAACTTTCGGTGACAGTTTTCCAAGAAAGAATGACAGATCTTATATCAGAAAGAAAACAGAAGAGGTTTTTTATGACCCGAAAGTTGCTACTGAAGATCTTGTAGATGAAGTTTTTGCTGTAGTGAATGACAGAATGAAAGGAATAAAAACGGTAATGCTGGCAAGAAGTGCCATCAAACACAATATGCTGAACGATCTTCCGAAGATACTGACGCCAACATGTCTGATCTGGGGAAAACAGGATAATGTAACTCCGCCTGAAGTGGCTGAGGATATGCATAAGTTTATTCCTAATTCGGACTTGTTCTGGATAGATCATTGTGGTCATGCTGCCATGATGGAAAAACCAGAAGAGTTCAATGAAATCCTATACAACTGGGTAAAAGATAAAGTTTAAAACATATAAATGACCATTAAGAGCTTTTCTTAATGGTTTATTTTTCTAAAATATATTCAAAATGATTATTAAGACAGCAACGTTTGTAAAAAGTAGTGGAAAATGGCAGGATTGTCCTGAAGCTAATCTTCCTGAATATGCTTTTATCGGAAGATCCAATGTAGGAAAGTCTTCATTGATCAACGCCATGATGAATCATAAGGATTTGGCCAAAACATCACAGACTCCCGGAAAAACTCAGCTGATTAATCATTTTCTAGTGAATGAAAACTGGTACCTTACCGATTTACCGGGATATGGGTATGCAAAAGTTTCAAAGTCTCTGAGAAAGGATTTTGAAAAGCTGATTACCAACTATATTCTGAACAGAAGAAACTTGGTGAATCTTTTTGTGTTGGTAGATTCAAGACACAATCCGCAAAAGATTGATCTGGAATTCATCCAGTGGTGTGGGGAGAGTGGGGTTCCTTTTTCAATCGTTTTTACCAAGTCAGATAAGTTAAAACCAAGTGAGGTTATTAAAAACTTTGAAAATTATAAATCGGAACTGCACAAAACATGGGAGGATCTTCCTGAGTTATATATTACTTCCGCTGAAAAGAAAACAGGGGGTGATGAGATTCTGAAGTTTATAGACACAACGAATGATTTTTTAACTCAAAATAGTGTAAGCTTCGATGAGTAGTAATATGATCTGGAAAATCAAAACTTTTGATGAATTTACAGTCCCTGAGCTATATGCTGTATTGAAGGCCCGTATTGATGTTTTTGTTATTGAGCAAAACTGTCCTTATCCCGACCTTGATAATTATGACCAGAAAGCGGTTCATATCTGGGCAGAGGAAAATGGGGAAGTACTTGCATACTGCCGTATTTTTGATAAAGGAATAAAATATGATGAAACATCTATTGGAAGGGTATTAACAACGGAGAAGGGCAGAGGAAAAAGCTTAGGTAAGCTGTTGATCAAATATGCTGTTGATACGATAGAAAATCGTTTTCATACTTCTGAAATCAGAATTTCAGCACAGGATTATCTGCTGAAGTTCTATGGTGATTTTGGTTTTGAAGATACCGGAAAGAAATATCTGGAAGATGATATTCCGCATACAGAAATGATTAGGAAATAAAATAAAGAAGGCGTCTCGGATGAGATGCCTTTTTCAATGGTTATATGTTGAGTGTTTTTATTTTAGTTTTATAGCTTCAATTTTTTTTGATAGGTATTGAGGTTGTTTTTTATCTGTATAGTAACGGAAGTTTTTGCTAATTTTTTCGTTATATATACTCCATCCATAATTAGAAATTAAATCTAGTGCATCTTCGGAAGACAGTTTATTTTTATTGAAAGAATGATAAGTGTCATCAAAGTTCCAATCGCTGTAATTTTTTGTAATTGGGCAAATATCAATAACCTGCTCTTTGTAATATAGTACTGATAAATAAATTATATTTCCTTCCAAATAGTTTTCATCATAATCTTGAATCATTGTCAAAGTTGATTTTACAATCTTATCTCCATTAATAGATTTGGTAGAAGTTAGATATTGCCCATTTTGGTTTTTTTTTGAATCCATAGAATCTAATGTATCAGAAGAACTGTAGCTTCCATTTAAATTTGATCCGTATGAAGAATATCCACTTCCTGAGCTATAGCTTCTTGTATGTGATCTGACATAGGTTCCATCTTTTCTAGTATACCCTTTAACACTCGTTGTTCTTTTTTGGGCGCTAATTGAACTAAGGAAAGAAAAGGAAAAAATAAATAATAATATAAGTTTAAAATTCATGGTTATTAATTTAAAATTAGTTGCATCCTGCACAGTAAGCTCTTTCTACATATTTCTTACTATTTCCGGAGTAGTAGTAACAGCCTCCTCTTGAACCAACATATAGTTGATTCCCATTGTAAGTACATCCCTTACTTCTGGAACTTGAAGAATAAGATCTTGGAGAAGAGTAGCTTGATCTTGTTGACCTGCTTTTTTTGTTGGTTTTTGTTTTTCCTTTTCTTGGGTTTTTGGTAAGTAACTCTTTTGTTGAAGTAATGCTGGATGTAGAGGCCGAAAAGTTAGTAGGTAATAAAAGTCCAAGGCCTAGGAGCCCTGTAAAAAGTAGTTTTTTCATAGTATTTGTTTTTTGTTATTAGTTTATTATCCTCGATGAATGATAGCTTCATTTAAAGCGCTTACAATTTTTTGAATATAATCTCTGTCTTTTGAAACAATGCTATTAGCTTCTCCTGCATTTGTGCTTATTCGGACAGCGTATTCATTTTTAATGGAGAAAATTAACCAAACCCCTAAACCTAAAAGTATTATTCCTACCCAAAAAATTTCTTTTGACAAAAGAAATGCTAGTCCTGCAAATATCATTAGAATGGCTTTTGTCTTACTTTTAATAATTTCAAAAATATGAACAGAAGAAATATTTCGCATTGCATATGTTTTTGATTGGGTGACAAATCTTGATTGTGTAACAACTACAGAGCTATCTTTGTAAAATGTAGTTTCAGTTGGGGTTGAGGTTTCCATGATGGTGATTTTTTAGAGGTGTTATTTGGTATGACAGTCCTGAGAGCAATAATAACAACCATTTGATTGAGGGTAGTCTTTTTTTGCTTCTTTTACAGCTTCTTTACATGAAGAAAATGTACCTAGATATTTTCTATTATCAATGGTTGGGAGTCTATAGCAGTTTTCATCATGAACCTCATGATCGCCATTACTTTGTGCATTCTTGTTTACATAATACTTTTTCATGTATTTTATTTTAATTGGTTTAACACTCCAAAAATATAACCCTTTAAAAGCCTATCCTTACGGGAAACCGTAACAACAAAAAGAACCTTTCAAAATTTTGAAAGGTTCTATAAAAGGTGAGGTGTTTTTAATCTAAATAATTCCCAGATCTTTACAAAAAGCAACAAGCTGTTCGTTATTGGTGATGCCAAGTTCTTCTTTCAGGCTGTTCAGTTTCTTCTCTACACTGCTAAGACTATTGGGTTTTATATTGTTATTCTGAAGATACACAGGAATGTTTTTTTGAAGAACACCTTGTGAGAGGAGAGAAACAAGGGTGATATCGTATTCTGAAAATTCATAACTGTTTAGCTTTTTAACTTCCTGTTTAAGATCAAGGGACAGATAATTTTTGCCTTCATATACCGAAGAAATTGCTTTTTTAAGGTCTTTAGCATCATTTCTGGCCTTTCGAACAAAACCATTGATTCCATATTCTGTAAAAAGGGAATTGATAATCCCGGATTTGTGCTCTGCAGAAAAGACAATAGTTTTCAGAGTGGGCTGTAGTTCTTTTATCGTTTTAATAAGTTCTTTGCCATCTTTAATCTTTTGTTCATGGTGATCTTCCTCAAAAGAGAGGTCAGTAATCAACAAGTCATATAAATCATTTTCCCGAATGGACTTTTGAATTTTGGCTACTGCATCATCACAATAATACACATAATCCGTATTGGAAATAGTAAGGTCTTCCAGTGTTCTCTGTACAGAAATACTGCTGCTTTCGTGGTCTTCGGCTATTAAAATTTTTTTGAACATTTCTTTATGATTTTAAGATGTGGGGAATGAAATATTGATTTTCAACCCTTTTTCTGTTTTATTGTCAAAAATAATGGTCCCCTCTATCTTTTCAATACGGGAAACCGTATTTGATAATCCCTTTCCATGGATAATATTTTCCGGGATACCAATGCCATTGTCTTTATATTGGATATGTATGAGGTTATTTTTTCTTTCAAATTTAAAAACTACAAGGCTGGCCTGACTGTGCTTTTTCATATTCACCAACAGTTCACGGATGATCTGAAAAATTTCACTTTGAACTGCTCCACTTACATCATCCCACAGATTTTGACTGTTTCCGGTAAGGAAGGGCTTTACATGATCGCTTGTAAAGGAGCTAATGAGGTTGAATATTTTTTCGGCAAATTCAACGGTGTCACCGATATCCGTCTTTTCATAGGAAATATCTCTGGACTTTTCGTAAACAAATTCCAGTTCATCCAAAGCTTTGTCCTTATTAAAGTTCTCCTGATTTTCAATTTTTGTCATTACCTGATAAATACCATTAGCCACTACATCGTGGACCTTTTTTGACATTTTGAGCTCGTTTTCTTTAATCTTTAATTCATTTTCTCGTTGTAGCCTTTTCTTCCTTCTTTTATAGTATACAAAACCACCTATAAGAAGTAGAGATAGGGCTCCTAAGCCAATATTCCGTTGAAGGAGCTGTACTTCTTTCTCTGCTTTCTGATATTTTAAGGTCTGATTTTCAGCTTTTTCTTTTTCCAGGCCATACCGGAAATAGGCAAACTGGTTTTTAGCCTTATTTCTCGAAATCTGTATGCTGTCATTAATAGACTGAAATTTTTCAAAATATTTGTTGTAATTATTTTTATCGATGATAATAATTTTCTGTAAGGCTTGCAGCTGATCTTCAGGATTATTAATTGTGGTAGCTGTTTGCAGCATTTTTTTAGCATATATAAGAGACTTCTCTTTATCCTTTGAAAAAAAATAATCTGCCAAGGTTCCATAACTTGAATTGAGACCATCCAGATTGTTGTCTTTTTCTCTGATTTCTAATGCTGCATAATATTCTGGTAAAGGATTATAGTTATTGTCTGCAGTGAATTTGGCTCTTGCTAAATTATTAATTGCTCTTGCTCTATTTTCATGGTTTTTAGATAAAACTGCATAGTTTAAATATTTTTGGGCAAGTTTGAAGTTCTTTTGACTAATAAGAGCATTCCCGAGATTGTTATAATAGATATATTTCTTATCATCATCATCGTTGTATTTTAAAGCGTATTGATAAAAAGTAATGGCACTATCCTGATTGTATAGAAATGCAGAAGCAATTCCCATATTATTGTAACTGGAAGACAGATCTCTTCTGGTGATACTGTCTTTCTCATCTTTTAGGAAAGTATTGGCTTCTGATGAGGATTCTATACTGCCATAAAAATCTCCATAATATGTTTGAATAATAGCCATGTTAATTAATGATTCAGCAGCTCCAATAGAATCGTTGATCTTCAAATATTCATCTTTGGCAAGGTTGTAATAATAAAAAGCGGAGTCAGAAATTTTTTTATCTCTGAATTCTCTTGCTTTTAGATAAAATGCATTCTGGGTTTGGGATATTTTTGTTGCAGGTCTTTTTTCGGAACAGAAAAAAAGAGTTGTGAGGACAACAATAAATAAAAAACTTTTTTTCATGACTTCAGTTTAGAATGCAAAATAAGAAAAAGGATAGATTTTTACAATCTATCCTTTATTTATTATGGTAAAGCATAAGGGGGAGGAGTCTGTCCTGTATTTCCTGTGGTATTGCCTCCACTTCCATGGCCGTTTCCATTGCCATCACCTGTTTCCGCATCCGGATCTTCTTTGGCACTGAATGTTGTGATATTGGATTTTGGATTGTTGTTATAGTGTGTATTGACATTATTATTTGTAAATGCCAAAAATAGCATCATGATAAACTGGATCATTGTTCAAAAAATTTATGGTTAAAGCATTCGTGTTCTTCCCTGCGAAACAGATCGCAGATAGGGGTACACGATTAAAAAAATTGAAGCGCTTCTAAATTTTTTGGGAAGTGAACCTTCAAAAACGGAGGAGAAACATCTGCTTCCCAACCCGGAGTTTTACCTCCGTTTTATCTGGTAATTTTGAAATCAGTTTTGTAAATTTGTTTTTGTAATGTTTTGTTTTTCACTGATTTTCTGAAGCAAAGATGCGACAAAGGGTGACGTATTACTAAGTCATGTTTTGGACATTGATGGACACGAATTGGACAATGTTGGCTTTATGGAAATCCGTAATGTGGTATGACTGATAATCGCCTATTTTGTAAAGACTCAAAAAACTATATATGTCCAAGAAAAAACTACTAATTCATGAGGTGTTTAATAAAGCTCGAGAAGACTTTCCAAAAAAGACTTCAAAAAGTGGATTAGCTTCTGAACTTTCTGATCATTTTGAGAAAACATGGAAATTTCTTATTAATGAAAGAACTTTCGTTAGATATTATAATATTTGTATAATAGATAATGAGGACCCTGACATAAGAGATGGAGAGATTCTTGATAAACTTAGTCTTTATGTTGGTTACGATGATTTTATTGACTTCTCTACAACATTTGTTAAGAAAGATGAAGAGACCAATAAAACCACGGTGAAGATAAAGGTAGATGAACATGAGGAATCATTGTCGGAAAAGTTATCTAATATTATTATCAATATTACCAACGAGCAGCATTTCAAAATGCCGGAGTTTGTTAAGCAAAACGGACTGGGGATAGCCGGAGCTTTTCTGGTGATAAGTGTTTTAGTTGGAAATCATTATTCATCAAGAAGCAAAAACAGTACACCATTAAGCTTCTTTGGTGCATCTGCTGATGAAAGAAGTTGTATGTTTTGGGATGATAATGAGTATAAGTTGGTCAATTGTGAAGATAAGAACCCTCAACGTAGTCTTATTCCGAAAGATACTATCCAATTGAGATATTTTAAACGGATTACAAGAAAGGATACCCTTACTGTAGATAATGCTTTAGGTACTACTTGGTACTCAAAGTTTAATGGAAATGTTGAGTTTTTTACTATGGATGGAGTAGACCCTGATACAGGGAGAGAATTAAGAGCTTCAACAATTTACATTATTGAGAAATATGCAGGATATTGAGCAAAAAAAAGCGGAATATAGAATATCCCGCTGTATCAATAAAGATTTATTATTTAAAAATGTAAGTACTAATAAGACCAAAATAAATTGAATCATATTTTTTATGCTGAGGTGTTATTTTCTTGGTGGTGGTGTTTGTCCTGTTTCTCCACCTACTGGTCCTCCGTCCTCATAAGTAGGCGGTACTACAGAATAAGTTATTAATTGATTGCTATTACTTGTTATTGCATTGGCATTATTGTTTGGAAATGCCAAGCCCAAAAGCATTAAAATAAATTGAATCATGTTTTATGGTTAAAATTGTTTTATGTATTTTACTCTGCATTCAGCATGTTCAACTCTCCAAAATACTTTTTAAACTTCTGGATCTTAGGACCTACTACGGCACTACAGTAAGGCTGTGTAGGATTTTCATTGTAATATCCCTGATGATACTGTTCTGCCGGCCAGAATTTTTCAAGTGGAGCCAGTTCAGTTACATAATTGCCGGCCCATCTTCCTGATGCCTGAGATACCTGGATTGCTTGCTCTGCCTTTTGTTTTTCAGCAGTATCTTTATAGTAAATTACGGAACGATATTGTGTCCCGACATCATTCCCCTGTCTGTTGAGTTGAGTAGGATCATGTAGGAAGAAGAAAACATCCATTAATTGTTCATAGGAAATTATGGAAGGATTATAAGTGATCTGCACTACTTCTGCATGGCCTGTTTCACCTGTACACACCTCCTGATAAGTAGGATTGTCTTTGTGACCGCCAGAATATCCTGAGATGGCAGCATCAACGCCTTTTAACAGATTGAAACAGCTTTCTACACACCAGAAGCACCCGCCACCGAAAACGATGGTTTCTAAATTATTGTTATCCATTTTTGGTAATTATATTGTTTTATTGCATTTTTTTGAGTCTCGAGGACTGCAGAAAATGCTAATCAAAAATAAGAAAAACTTTATGGATTTTGATACGGATCTCATGAATTGTTTTGATAGATAATCCGAATGAAACAAAGAGAATTGCCAGTCTGTATAGAAGATTTTTTTTGCCACGAACGCACTAATAAATCCATTCGTGCATTAATTGCAAAAAAAAGCGGTCTCATATTGAGATCGCTTTATATATTATTAAGGGTATCAGTTATTTTTCCCAAACCAATGCACTTGCTCCCAAAATAGCAGCATCCGCTTCGTTTAGCTCACTGAATACCAGTTTTACCTTATTTCTGAAGATAGGCAATAGATTCCTTTCCATGTGAAGTTTGGCAGGCTTTAAGATAAAGTCTCCCGCTTTGATCACTCCACCAAATAAAAGAATAGCTTGTGGAGAAGAAAACATCACGAAATTAGCTAATGCTTCCCCTAGTTTTTGTCCTGTATATCTGAAAACTTCAAGAGCAATTGGGTCTTCTTTCATTGCACATTCATATACGGTTTTAGAATTGATCTCATCTTCAGGATATTGGTTCAGCATAGATTCCGGGAACTCTGCTCTCATTTTCTTAGCTGTTATCGTAATTCCTGTTGCAGAAGCATAGGCTTCTAAACTTCCTTCAGATCCTGTGCTCCAGTGTTTCCTTCCCCCTGGTTTTACAATAGTATGTCCCAGTTCTCCTGCAAAACCATCGTGCCCGTAGATGAGGTTTCCATTGGCGATAATTCCGCTTCCTACTCCTGTTCCCAGGGTAATCATGATAAAATCCTTCATTCCGCGTGCAGCACCGAAAAGCATTTCTCCCAAAGCAGCAGCATTAGCATCATTGGTTACCGTACAAGGTAAATTGAATTTTGCGGTCATCAGCTCAGCAAAAGGAATGACTCCTTTCCAGGGTAGGTTAGGGGCTAATTCTATTGTTCCTTTGTAGTAGTTGGCATTGGGAGCTCCTACACCAATTCCGTCGAAGTGCTTTTCTGAGCCATGCTTTTCCATTAAAGGATAGGCATACTCATATAAAGCGTCGATGAAATCTTCTACTTTATCATAGGCATCGGTTCTAAGGTTTCCTTTATCCAGAACTTCACCGCGGTGGTTTACAATTCCGAATTTAGTATTGGTTCCGCCGATGTCAACTCCAAGGGCAACCTGTTTTGATAAATCTATTAATGACATTTCTATTATTAAATTCTAGAGGCTAAAATTATAAAAAAGATTGTATTAATAGATTATTAACCCGGTATTATTTAAAAGATTAAGCTGTTTTTACTGTTTTTTTCTTTCTTCTTCCCCACCAGATCATAAAACCTGTCACCGGAAGTGAAGCACAGATAAGACTTACAATAAAAGCTATAATCTTCGTTGGAAGCCCTAAAATAGCCCCCACATGGATATCGTAGTTGGCACTCACCACCTTTTCTCCGAAATTTTTATCCTTTGGATCATGGGTATGTAACAATTCTCCTGAATTTTCATCAAAAATAAGACTGCTGCTTTTGTGATAAGAATAGGACAGGTGTTTTACATAGACTTCAAAATTTGGATGCTCATGATCATCCATGTGTTCATGCCCAAGATCTATGGCAAAACCATTGGAGTCAGGGTATTTTTTTTCAACGGTACTGATGATCTTGTCCAGAGTAGTCTCGGTTCTCATTTCTATCGGAGCCTTTGTTTTGATATGAGAAAAATCCGGATACTGAGTTTCTCCACCGGAAAATACTACATAGATCATCGCCTGAACGACAAAGAATGCATAAAATAGTCCTGTGATTGAAAAGATAAGCGCGAAAATTGAAGCGTAAAAGCCAAGGACATTATGAAGGTCATAATTCTTTCTTTTCCAGCTTTTAATGTTTTTCCATTTAAAAGAGAAACGTTGTTTTCTTGCCGCTTTATTTTTAGGCCACCATAAAACAATCCCGGTAATGAGCATGATGATGAAAATAATAACCGGTATTCCTACTACATACGTTCCCCAGTCCTGCTTCAGAAGATAGCTCCAGTGTATCATTTTAACAATATTGAAAAACCCGTTCTTTTCATCATACACTCTGAGAACCTTTCCGGTATAAGGGTTTACATAAGCCTGTTTGTAGATAGGGAATTCATCAAAATAGTTCCAGGCATCCGTATTATGCTCATACCAGAAGAACATATAGGACATCTTTTTGTCGATAGGTACATTTACCCAATGGATTGGATATTTCTCTTTTACCTGTTCGGCAACAGCTTTTTCCATAGCTCTGATGGGAAGCACCTGCTTTTGCTCAATGTTCTCTTCATGATGGTAGATTACATCCTTTCGAGTATAGTTTTCCACTTCATCTTTAAAGACATACAAAGCTCCTGTAACGGAGATAATAAAGATTAAAAATCCAATGACCAGCCCAAACCATAAATGGAGTTTGGCAGACCATTTTTTAAAGAATCCCGGTTTCTTTTTGTGATGATGATTTTTCTTCATATAACAATTAAAGTATCACAAAGATAGTCTTTACTTTTTATTTAGATTAATTAAAATTTGTATTCAAGGATCAGAGTTCCTCTCGTTCCCGGAGCATTCACAAATTCGCTATCTCTTGCTGACCACCATGCAATTGATGGCTGATACAGTTTGTTGAAAAAGTTTTCAATTCCCACTGACAGTTTCCAGTTTTTATTGATTTCACTGCCTATCTTTAGATTGAAGACTGTATAATCAGGAACAAATCCTTCTCCGTATGTGTATTGTTTATTCGCCCCAAGTTCAAATCTGTTCTGTTGAAAAGAGTGAAGCATATCAATACCAATGAAAGCTTGTGGAATTGGTTTCACCTGTACATAAGCAAGGACTTTAGGTGCAGAAATTCTGCTGTTATTGATTTTAGCTGAATAATTTCCATTATCATCAGGAGAAGTAATTCCTTCCATCCAGCTATAGCTTCCTCCGAACTGAAGCCATTTAAGAGGGGTGAAGTGTAGGAAACCTTCCACTCCATAAATAATTTCCGGTGCTCTTTTAATTGTTAAGGCTCTGTCTGCGCTCTGAACAAAAGTGGCCCCAAGCTTAGAGGTACTCACATAAGAGGTTAATTCATAATTCATCCAGCTTGAAACCTGTCCTGTAGCTCCCAGTTCGTAATTGTTTACGATAATAGGTTTTGTTTCAAGGTTTTTAATGGTCTCAGACGTTGAGGTTCTCAGAATTCTACCCAATTCATTGATAGAGTAGGCCTGTGAGAAACTTCCGAAAAGGTTGATGTAAGGTTCAATATTGTAGCGTAATCCAATATTTCCTACCAGTGCATTATAACTTAATTTTCCTCCTGCTACCGGAATACTAGGTGTAAATGTTCCATTGTTTTTAATAACAGAAAGTGTGTTGAAATCATCTACATTTACTTTGATATTTTCATATCGAAGCCCTCCTTTGATAGTTAATTTTTTAAACAGATCGATTTTTGCCAATAAGAAAGGGGCTATATTGGTCATATTCATGTTTGGAGTCCAGAAACGGCCATCTTCAAGTTTCTGTACCGTTTCATCGTTCAGGATATCAGCTCCGTAGATGATTTCTCCCTGCGAGTTTTGAGTATTCCAAAGCTGGGTATCAAGATTAAATCTTGCGCCTGCTTTTTTAGAAAGAACATTAGACTGTCCACCGTTGAAAAAGGTATCACTGTATCCATATACAGTTTTAAAATCCTGATAATAAAGGTTCACATTCAATGCTGTCCCCTTAAACAGGTTTTTATTATCATAACTTACCCTAATGTTATGATTTCTTGGTGTTCCCTGTGGTGTGGTTTCCAAGCTTTTTCCCTGTCCTTCACCAATGGTAGGCTCAACACCATATATTCCTGTATGTAATCCCAGGTTCAGGTTTGATTTTGAAGAATATCCGATATAAGAGGCTTCAATTCTTTGGTTTTCATTAATGTCATATCCTAACTTCAACATTCCGTTGTAGTTATCCATTTTTGCAGTGCTGTATGTTGGACTTAAATAGACTCTGTTGGCATCTTTCATGTAACCTGTTCTTTCGTAGGCCAGGGAAAGAGTATAGTCAAATTTATTGATCTTTCCGGATAGAAGCTGGCTGGCTCTCACTCCTAAAGTCCCTCCTGAACGTTGCCCCGTGAAGCCAATCTGTGAAATCCCGGAAATAGTTTTATCGGTTTTATTTCTTTTTGTAATATAATTGATGATACCACCGTCTGCGCCGTTTCCATAGATTGAAGAAGCTCCTTTAATGACTTCAACTCTTTCAATGGCTGAGGGATCAATCACTCTTAGATCTCTTGCTCCGTTTCGAAGGGGAGTAGATTGAGGAATTCCGTCTATTAAGACTAGCACCTGGCGGCCTCTTAATGTCTGGCCGGTGTTGGAAGTCTGGCCGGAATTTGTTCCTAAACTGGGAACGGTGTATTGCAGAATGCTCGTAATATCGGAATTAACTGTCAATTGAGACTGAATTTGCTTTTCTCCAACCACTGTGATCGAGCTGGGAACCTCTTTAATGCTCTCCTTTTTTCTGGAAGCCGTCATCACAACCTCATCCACATTTTGGGTTTGTAAAGTATCTTTTACCTGTCCAAAAACGATAGTAGTTCCCAGACTGGCAGCTGATAAAATTGCTTTTTTCATTATATTTTCTTTCCTTGTTTCTTTCTTTTCCCCCACCAGACCAAAAATCCGGTAACAGGGAGTGAGGTGCAGATAAGACCTGCGATAAACCAGATGATTTTTCCAAACAGTCCGAAATAAGATCCGGTGTGGACATCATAATTGGCATTCGCATATTTTTCTGCGGCTTTTAGTTTGTGATGAGGTTTATTGGCTAGTAGTTTTCCTGAATATTTATCGAAAGTAAGAAGGTTTCTTTCACTGAATCTTCCATCCTGACCATACACGGTGACCGGAAGATTTTTGAGCTCCTTTCCTTTTTTGTTTTTTCCATTTAAGGTAATTCTGAAACTGGATGATCCTGCATATAGTTTTTCGGTTTGTAAGGCTGTTATATCAAAAATATCAGACCTCTTTGCCATCAATGAGTCCGGGGATTTGATTTCCTTTTCTTTTGGCTGCTCCCAATAACCGGATATGGCAAGGTTAAAAGTATTTTTTACATAAGGATAGGCAAAGTAAATCCCTGTTACACTCATTATTAAGGCAATGAATGAGGCATAGAATCCCAATACATTGTGTATGTCATAGTTTTTGCGTTTCCAGTTTTTTACATTTTTCCAGTTGAACCAGAAACGTCCTTTTCTGGCATTTTTATTTTTCGGCCACCATAAAATGATTCCTGTAATCAGCATAATGATAAAAAGAACAGTTGGAATTCCTATAGTGTACGGTCCCCATTCTGAGTTGAGAAGAAGCCCCCAGTGGATATACTTCAAAATATTGAATACATCATACTTTTCATTGTAAACAGCAAGAATTTTTCCGGTATACTGATTGACATAAACCTGCTTATTGATGAGAACCTGTTGAAAATAATTCCATCCCTTCTTACTCTTATCATAGTATAAAAAACGATAGGATTTACTTTTATCCAAAGAGATTTCAACTGAGCTTACAGGATATTTCTCGTTAAGCTCCAGACTTACTTTCTCACGAAGAATCTCGATGGATAAGGGTTTTTTATTGATCTCATTCGGTTTTACATAGATGGCTTCTTTACGAAGACTATTTTGTACTTCATCCTTAAAAATGTACAAAGTCCCTGTAAGAGAGACTATGAATACAATGATACCAACTGACAAACCAAACCACAAATGCAGTTTGGCAGACCATTTTTTTGAAGGAGCTTTCTTTGTATGGTGATGCTTTTTTTTCATAGCAAAAAGTTAACCCCGCGAGGGGCTAACCTTTGATTTTTTAAAATTTATAAGTGAAGCTTCCCAAGGCATTGATAAGTGTCTGAGGGTTTGCTGTTGTAAATCCTACCCAGTAATGCTGGTTGGTGAAATTATCAACTTTTACACCGATTCTGAACTTTTTGGTATCATAGAAAGCACTTGCGTTGAGTACCAAATAGCTCGGAAGGATAAAAACATCTTTTCCTCCTATAATATTTTTATTTGCATCCAGAATATTATTATTCAAAATTGCATTAGCATTAGCATAGTTTCCTCCTAGACCAAAACCAAAACCTTTTAAGCTTCCGTCAAGAATCTGGTAGCTTGCATAAATGCTTGCTAGCCATGGTGAGCCTGCAGTCCCAGGTCGTCTTCCTTTTGTTGCTGCATCAGATTCTATATACTTTGAATCATTGTAGCTAACACCTCCTACTAATGATAATCCCTTTAACAGGTAGGCATTTACTTCTAATTCCACCCCTTCACTTTTCAGCTTACCGGCTTGGGTTTGAAGAGCATTAATCCCTGAATATCCTGTGGTAACTAAAGAATTTTTTACCCTGATATTGTAATAGCTTAATGTTGCACTTACTCTTCCTTTGAAAATGTTCCCTTTAAAACCACCTTCAAACTGGTTAGCTCTTTCTGGGTCGGATAAAACAGGATCTGCTCCGGCATCTGTAAATATGTAACCATTACTTTTGAAGCTGTTCTGATAGTTCCCGAAAACAGAAAATTTATCTTTTATAATCTGATAGGTTACACCAAACTTTGGTGAGAATGCTGACTGATTGTATGGCTTTATATCATTTATCCATAGTTTTCCGCCCTTGAAATCATTGCTTTCATATCGAACGGAAGCCATAATATTTAATCCTGTGATTGGAGTAAATACGTTGGAAATATAACCGCTGTATGTATTCTGATCATCTATCTGATCATACATACTTTTAGGTAAATTTTGGTATGCCTGATCTAGTGTATCAGAATTGAAGGTCCCAGCATAATCATAACCATTGGTCGGCACATCAGGTTTTAAAAAGCCTTGTGTAAAATATACATAATGTAATCTGTTTTTGATCTTCATAAAATCAAAACCAACTACAGTTCTGTTACGCATTTCATTGCCAAATTTATAGTCGAAATTAAAATTCTGCTGAATCTGGAAATATGTTTTTTTACTGTTATCTGTAGACTGATCCGCTCTTTGTACATATAAGTTATTGTCTGACGGATTTACAGTAACAGCAAAATAAGGGTTGTAACCGTTTGAAAAAGTATAAGCAGTGCTTACATTTGTTGAAGATCTGATATGTTTATCAATCTGATAATTAATTTGGCCTAAAATATTTCTTACTTTTGACGTAGTGTAAAGACCTTTTCCTGTATATGATTGTTTGTAATCCAGTCCTAATTTTTCAAGATCTTTCATATTGTCAACGTTGGTATATGGATCTCCTTGATAACCTGGATTCTTTTTGAGATAGAAGAATGACTGTTCAGGATTTGCTCTTGTATCAAACATTTCATAATCCAGACTTAGGCTCAGCTTATCATTGACTTTATATAGTAATGAAGGGGCAAAAGCGGTATATGAATTTTTAGCGTCTGTTTTCTGGAAAGTTCCACTGTTTGTATATGCCGTATTTAAACGGAACATTAATTTCTTATCGTTCGTTATGGGGGTGTTAATATCCGCTTGTGCTCTGTAGTAATTATAACTTCCACCAATTAATGAAATATTTCCTTCGAATTTATCATGCGGTTTTTTGGTAACCCTGTT
This sequence comes from Chryseobacterium sp. BIGb0232, assembly GCF_024810195.1. Classification (NCBI taxonomy): domain Bacteria; kingdom Pseudomonadati; phylum Bacteroidota; class Flavobacteriia; order Flavobacteriales; family Weeksellaceae; genus Chryseobacterium; species Chryseobacterium sp. BIGb0232. The sequence goes on along the minus strand of NZ_JANUEH010000009.1, from coordinate 39,828 downwards.
AATGACCCCTCCGTAAGAAGTTACATTACTCCCAAATAATGTTCCGGATGGTCCTTTTAGAACTTCAAGTTTTTCTACATTTACAGCATCAATAGAAGTTGTAACCGGTGCAACCAGACCATTTCTTAAAGAGTTGTTGGATGTAAAACCTCTTAAAGAAATATAAGCGCCACCATCTCCGGCTCTGTTTGTAGCACTCCACATTTTCTGAATACCTGTTACATTTCTGTAAGCATCATCCACCGAATATATCATTTGATTTTCAAAAAATATTTTATCTACGGTTGAATAAGACTGTGGGTTTTCAATTGCCTTTAAAGGCATTTTATTAGTATACTCCGAATCTTTTTTAAGGATAGAATTGATGATAACCTCTTCTATATTTTTAGCATTGATGCTATCCTTTTTCTGTGCCAAAGCAAAGACCCCTGATAGGGTAGCTAAGCTTAAAATTAATTTCTTCATTCAGTAGTAAGTTTATTTTAAGTAGTGTTTAATAATCAAAAATAAAGGGATAGAAAGTGTTAGCCATCCTAATATATCCCATAGACCATCACCAAGTAATGCTGCGATTAATCCAAACATAGATAAAAGAGCGAGTAGGATAGGCGTTCCCCAAAGTTTTAGAAAGCTGTTTTTCATTTTCTGGAATCTTTAGGAGTGAATACTATCTTTTGCTGTTTTTCAGCCTTTCTTCGTGCAATCCATAAATAAAGACCTGTAATGAGCACAAGAATTGTAAAAACATCAAAAACGGTCCATACAACTTTCAGTATCATACCTCCATAATTTCCAAAATGTAGAGGTTCTGAAATAAATAATGCATTCACGTACCATGGCATATCTCTGGAATCTGTTACAGTTCCGGTTTTGGCATCTATTAGTACAGGTTTTAAAAGTTTTGAAGTAAGTTCAGTATTTCCACGCATAAAAACTGCGTAATGGTGTTTGCTTGTAAAATCAGTACCTGGGTAAGCAATTATAGATACTTTCATATCTTTAATTGTACTTTCTGCTGCTTTCTTTGCATCTTCTAATGAACTGAAATTCCCAGTCAAAGGTTTCTGATTCTTATAAGGAGCGGTCATTTCTGCCAGTTGACCTTGTTGCCAAAGTCCTACAATTACATCAGAAAGAGTGTTGATTATACCTGTAAATCCTACGACAACCATCCAAGCCGTAATGGCTATTCCTAATAAGTTGTGGGTATCCAGCCATTTAAGTCTCTTGGATTTGTTTTTGCGAACCATTCCAAAGTCATACTTTTTCATAATAGGCCCATAGAGAACGATTCCCGAAACAATGGAGATCATGAAAAGCATTCCCATTAACCCTAAAAAAAGTTTCCCTGGTATGCCGAGAAACATATCGGTATGGAGTTTTAAAATGATATTCATTAAACCGTCTGTTCTGGGAGCTCCTAAAACTTCGCCGGTGTATTCATTCAAAACTAAATATTTACTTTTTTCGTAGGGAGCGTTGGGTTGGTCAACAATATCAAAAAGAACTTTGTTTTTTTCATTTTCGTCCCAGAAGACAAATCTTGCCTTCTCTCCCGGGTATTTGGACTCAGCAATTTTTACAAGTTTATCTAAGCTCAGTTTTTCATGATTTTGAGCTAAGGCTTCTTTGTTGTCTTCTAAAAGATGTTCAATTTCTTCATGAAAGATCAACGGTAAACCTGTTACACAGAGATACAGTAGAAAAACGGTACAGATAAGGCTTGTCCATTTATGCCAATTAAACCAGCGTTTAGCAGTTTTTAGCTTCATGAAGCAGTCAATATTTTTTGCAAATATATTGTTTTTAACTATTCTAAATAAATAATAATATTGATATTTGTCATAAAATTATTATACAATCAATAACAAAAAACCGCTCCGGCCAATGCCAGAGCGGTTTTTTAATAATATTGTTATTTATTTCTTATGCAGGAATTTCTCCTTTGTATAAGAATGAAATAATTTCTTTGTTCAATTTCTCTATCATTTCACTGAATAAGTGGAAAGATTCCTGTTTGTAAATCACAAGTGGATCTTTCTGCTCATAAACAGCTCCCTGAGAAGATCTTCTTAAATCATCCATCTCACGAAGGTGAAGTTTCCAGTTCTCATCAATAATAGATAAAGTGATGTTCTTTTCAAAATCATTGATTAAGCTTTCACACTGAGTATCATAAGCTTCTTTAAGATCAGCTACAATCGTCATTGTTTTGTGTCCGTCTGTGAAAGGAACCTGGATCATTTTAAACATTGAACCTTGGTTTTGGTAAACATTCTCAATAATTGGGAATGATTTCTCTTTCAATAAGTTCAGTTTCATTGCGTAGTCTTCCTGAGCCGCTTTGAATAAGATATTGGTAAGATCCGGAATGGTTTTATTATTAAAATCATTTGGAGAAACCGGAGATTCCATCGTAAATGTTTTAATGATTTCGTATTCAAAATCTTTATAATTTCCTGTAGCCTTTCCTTTCGCAACGATAGAATTTGCTACATCAAAAATCATGTTTGTGATGTCATATTTCAAGTGATCCCCGAATAGAGCATTCTTTCTTCTCTTGTAGATAACGTCACGTTGTTTGTTCATTACGTCATCATACTCAAGAAGTCTCTTTCTTGTTCCGAAGTTGTTCTCTTCCACTTTTTTCTGAGCCCTTTCGATAGACTTACTGATCATAGAGTGCTGAATAACTTCACCCTCTTTATGACCCATTCTGTCCATCATTTTAGCAATTCTCTCAGAACCGAACAAACGCATTAAGTTATCTTCAAGAGATACATAGAACTGAGAACTTCCGGGGTCTCCCTGACGTCCCGCTCTACCTCTTAACTGTCTGTCAACACGTCTTGAATCGTGTCTTTCTGTTCCGATAATGGCTAAACCTCCGGCTTCTTTTACTTCTTTAGAAAGCTTGATATCCGTACCACGACCAGCCATGTTGGTTGCAATTGTTACAACTCCCGGTTGTCCTGCACCAGCCACAATTTCCGCTTCTTTCTTGTGAAGTTTCGCGTTCAGTACCTGGTGTGGAATTTTTCTTAATTGAAGTGCCTTTGATAATAATTGAGAGATTTCAACAGAAGTTGTACCTACCAAGACAGGTCTTCTTGCTGCTGTTAATTTTTCAATTTCTTCAATTACGGCATTATATTTTTCTCTGTTAGTTTTGAAAACTAAATCTTGTTTATCATCTCTTAAAATCACACGGTTGGTAGGAATTACCACTACGTCTAATTTGTAGATCTCCCAAAGTTCTCCAGCTTCAGTTTCAGCAGTACCCGTCATCCCTGCAAGTTTGTTGTACATACGGAAATAGTTCTGAAGGGTAACCGTTGCAAAAGTTTGAGTAGCAGCCTCAATCTTTACATTCTCTTTAGCTTCGATCGCCTGGTGAAGACCGTCAGAATAACGTCTTCCTTCCATGATACGACCAGTTTGCTCGTCAACGATTTTTACCTCACCATCAATTACTACATACTCATCATCCTTTTCAAATAATGTGTACGCCTTCAATAGCTGGCTCATCGTGTGAACTCTTTCAGATTTTTCAGCAAAATCACCGAAAAGTCTTTCTTTAGCTTCGAATTCTTCTTCTTTTGTCAGATTTTTAGCCTCTACTTCAGCGATTTCTGTTCCGATATCCGGAAGTACGAAGAAGTTGGGATCAGAATTTCCCTGAGACATGTATTCAACACCCTTATCTGTAAGGTCTACCTGATTGTTCTTTTCCTCGATTACGAAGTAAAGATCTTTATCTACAATCGGCATATCACGGTTGTTGTCCTGCATGTATTGTCCTTCAACCTTCTGAAGTAATGCTCTGTTCCCGCTTTCTGATAAGAATTTGATTAATTGTCTGTTTTTAGGAAGGCCTCTGTATGCCTGAAGCAATTTGAATCCTCCTTCTTTAGTGTTTCCTGCTGTGATTAATTTTTTCGCTTCATTGAAGATGGCAGAAACTGTTTTTTTCTGAACTTCAACGATTCTGTCGATAGAAGGCTTAAGAACATCGAATTCCTGTCTGTCTCCCTGAGGAACCGGACCTGAAATAATCAACGGTGTTCTTGCATCATCTACCAATACAGAGTCTACCTCATCCACAATGGCAAAGTTCAATTCTCTTTGTACCAATTCTGAAGGTGAGGTTACCATGTTATCTCTCAGATAATCGAAACCGAATTCATTGTTGGTTCCATAAGTAATATCTGAACCGTATGCTTTTCTTCTTCCGTCTGAGTTTGGCTGGTGGTTATCGATACAATCGATAGACATTCCATGGAACTGATATAATGGTCCCATCCAAGCGGAGTCCCTTTTAGCAAGGTAGTCATTCACGGTTACCACGTGAACTCCTCTTTCCGGAAGTGAATTTAAGTAAATAGGTAATGTTCCTACCAAAGTTTTACCTTCACCGGTTGCCATTTCGGCAATTTTACCACTGTGAAGAATAATACCTCCGATAAACTGAACATCATAGTGGACCATATCCCAAACTACTGGAGTTCCGGCAGCGTCCCATGAGTTTTTCCAAACAGCTTGGTCTCCCTGAATTTCAACAAAATCTTTCCCTGCAGCAGCCAGTTCTCTATCCCAATCACTTGCTGTTACACGAATTTCTCCGTTCTGTGCCCATCTTCTTGCCGTTTCTTTGATCAATGCAAAAGCTTCCGGAAGAACATGGATAAGAACTTTCTCTTCAATTTCGTATGATTCTTTCTTTAAAGACTCAATTTTTGAGAAAAGAGCTTCTTTTTCATCAACGTTTGTTGAAGTCTTTATCTGCTCTTTAATCTGTTCTATTTGAGCTGTGATCTTGCTGGTAGCATCTTTAATACTTGCTTTAAACTCAGCAGTTTTTTGTCTCAGTCCATCATCCGACAATTGTTGGATGTTAGGCTCTACAGCCTTGATTTTTGTTACAACTTTTTTTACTTCTTTTAGGTCCTGCGCTTTTTTGTCTCCCAAAAACCCTTTAAGAACTTTGTTTAAAAAACTCATAAATTTTTTGCTTTATGCTTAATGCAAGATGCTTTAAGCGTTTTACACGCTAAGCGTGTAGTTAATATATAAAAAGGGCAAAAAAGCTCTAAGCACACAGCCTAAAGCTTATCGCTTTATTAATATTCGTCCTCGTTCCAAAGGAAATCCTCGTCTGTTGGATAGTCGCTCCAAACTTCCTCGATAGATTCATATATTTCTCCTTCGTCCTCAATAGCCTGAAGGTTTTCTACTACTTCCATAGGTGCACCAGTTCTGATTGCGTAGTCAATAAGCTCTGCTTTTGTCATTGGCCAAGGTGCGTCACTTAGATAGGAAGCTAATTCTAATGTCCAGTACATAATTTTCTAATTTTTTGCAAAAGTATAAAAATAGGTTGTATAATAAACTTTTTTATACTTGATTTTCAATTCTTTTTATAATTTTTTCTTATAAATGTCTGTCATCAACTGCATGGCAGGTATGTCAGTAATTTACTTATTGTCGTTTTCTCAAAAACCATTCCACAAATTTTTTTATGCCATTTTGGAAGTTTGTGTCAGGTTTATATCCTATTAAAGCCTTTGCTTTGGTAATGTCGGCATTGGTTTTTGTGACATCTCCGGGTTGCATTGGCAGAATTTTTCTGAAAGCTGTCATATTCAGGGTCTTTTCTATAGTGGCTACCATTTCCTTTAAAGTGATTACCTGGTTTTCTCCTAAATTAAGAATTTCATACACATTGGAATTGTTTTCCAGATATAAAACGGATTTGGTAATTCCGTCAATAATGTCATCAATATAAGTATAATCTCTGGCAGTAGTGCCGTCCCCATAGAAAGGAATTTCTACGCCTTCGGAAATAAGTTTTGTAAATTTATGGATGGCAAGGTCAGGACGCTGTCTTGGGCCATAAACGGTAAAGAATCTAAGCTGGATCATATCAATATGATAAAGATGATGATAGACGTGTCCCAGAATTTCTCCACACTTCTTAGTCGCTGCATAAGGAGAAATAGGATTGTCCACATTGTCTGTTTCAGCAAAAGGGACTTTTTCATTATTTCCATAAACGCTTGATGAAGAAGCGCAAATGAATTTTTTAATATTAAAATCTCTACACAATTCCCAAAGATTCATAGTCCCCCGGACATTTACTTCTTCGTATTCCAAAGGTCTTTCAATAGAGGGGCGAACACCTGCCAATGCTGCCAGATGAATCACCATATCAATAGAGTGGTTTCTGAAAATGTTTTCAAGGCCCTCTTTATCTCTGATATCCTGATAGTAAAGGGAATAGTGATCAGAATGGGAAAGTGAAGCCAGATGTTGAATATCAGCCTCTTTATCAGAGAATTCAAAATCCGAAATTTTGTCGATAGACTCTAAAGTATTTTTAATTTTTATCTGATAGCTGTAAAAATCATCAAAATTGTCAACGTTTATGACAGAATGTCCATTTCTTAATAATCGTTCGACTAAATGGGAGCCAATAAAGCCGCTGCCGCCTGTTATAAGATAAATCATCAGTGGTTTTTTATGAATACAAAAATATAAATTTTACTATTTGAAAAATATAATCATTAAATTTACTTAAAAAAGTAATATAAATATAATATGCAGTTTCAAGGGCAAATTTTAAAAATGATAAGCTACGATGCCAAACCCGTCCAATATTATCTGAATCTTTCAGGAGATCTGATCCATGTTAATGAGTTGTTTGGGAAGGAATTGAGCATTAAACATGTAGGGTTTCAATGTGTAAACTGTGGCGAAAATAAACCTATTTATAGAATGGGGTTCTGTAAAAACTGTTTTTTTGAAAGCCCGTATGCCAGTGACACAATCATTCGCCCGGAGCTTTCGACAGCCCATTTAGGAGTGGCAGAACGTAATTTGGAAATTGAAAAAGAAATTCAGCTTCAGCCTCACACCGTCTATCTGGCATATACAGGAGGTGTAAAAGTAGGAGTGACCAGAAATACCCAGATTCCTACAAGATGGATCGATCAGGGTGCTACTTTTGCGTTGCCTATCGCAAGAACTGAAAACCGTTATGAAGCCGGAATGATTGAAGTTGCTTTAAAAGAGCACTTAGCAGATAAAACAAACTGGAGAAAGATGCTTCAGGATGATTTTGAAGGTGAGGTCGATCTTGCAGATTTCAGACAAAAGATTAAAGAACATTTTCCTGCGGATTTCCAGAAGTTCTACAGTGAAGGTGAAGAGCTATGGAGATTTGATTATCCATTTGAGAAACCTGAGAAAGTAACTTCATTTACATTAGATAAAAAACCGGAATTTACCGGAAAGCTTACCGGTGTAAAAGGACAGTATCTGGGGTTTGAAGGCGGGAATTTTATAAATGTAAGAGGACATGAAGGATACGTAATAGAGCTGGAAATCAAAAATTAATTTTATTAAAAAAATCTTCAACCAAATCACAATATGAAAAAATGGGTTAAAAGACTACTAATCAGTTTCGGAATTCTGGCAGGACTACTTCTTGCGGCGAATTTCGGACTGAATTTCTGGCTTAAAACCCAACTTCCTGAATACATTAAAAAAAATACAGACTATAAGGTTTCCTATAAAAGTTTGGATGTGGATCTTAGTACGGGAAATATTCTGGTAACAGGAATCTCAGTTAATAGTAAAGATCCCCAAAACACGAATGTTATTGGTATTCAGGGGACTATAGATACATTAAAGGTCAGTCGTTTTGGAATCTATGATGCCATTTTTAATAAAACAATAAACTCTTCCGATTTGTTGTTGGCAAAACCTAATCTTAATGTCATTTTAGCAAAACCTGTTGACCAGAAAACAGAAAAAAAAAGAAAACCGTTCTTATTTGAGAATATCAGAATCAATGAAGGGAAGGTGGCTGTTTTTAAGCATAGTAAACAGAAATTTTTATCCGTAGAGCAGCTTGATTTGTCCGTAGAAAATCTACAGATGACTGAAGAGTCTGTAGAAGATAAGCTTCCTGTTGTTTTTGACCGATACAGCATTAAAGGACGAAATTTCTTTTTCAGACCGGATAATGTATACGCTATTACGATTCATTCCATCAATACAACAAATGGACAAATGTCGGTTGAAAGCTTTAAGCTGATTCCGCTGATGTCTTTTACTCAGTTTAAAAATTTTTATCCTCAAAAAACTCAGCTTTTCGAATTCACTATTCCAAAAATGGAATTTAAAGATGTGGTCTTAAATAAAAATAAAGTTTCTCTTGCGGGTGCGGATTTTCAAAGTCCCGTTTTTACAGTCTATAATACCGGTGTAAAAAATGCTAAAAAGGAAAAGAAGAAATCTAATTTTGAGGTTAATCTGGAGAATATAAAGCTTAAAAATGCTGTGGCTCAGATTAATAAGTCTGATGGAAGCAGGCTTTTATCTGGCGAAAACCTGAATATGAATATCAATCAATTGGTGTTCAATAAGAGTACTTCAGAACAGGTGATTCCGATTGGATATAAAGATTTTACATTCTCCGGAAAGAATATTGTGTATGCGGATCATCAGAATATGGCCATTGGAAGTATCGCTTTAAAACCGACTAACGGAGAAATCCGAGATCTTTCATTGACCCCAGGGCCTCAGCCCAATGGGAAAACGACGGTGGATTTGAAAACCAGGCATATTGCTTTTAATATAAATAAACTGGAATTTATTAATAAAAAGCTGAATCTTGATCTGAAAGATGTTCTCGTTGAAAGCGCTAACGGAATTATAAAGGCAGGAGAAAATAAACCCAAGAAGAGTACAAACCCAGGAATCATACAGTCTGTTATCGTAAGAAAAGTATCTTTAAAGAACTCAAATCTTACTTATGATAAAGGAAAAGAACCACTGGTATTTCATGATCTGAATGCTACTGTGAACGGGATCGAAATAGGCCCGAAAGCAAATAATCAAGGACTTTCTTTTAATGTAAAAGATTATTTTCTGACCACCCGTAATTTTGCTTATAAAACTCAGTTTTATAATATCAGTCTGGGACTTTTAAAGCTGAATAAGAATAAAGTCCAGATCAATAATTTTGCGATGAAGCCTCTCGTTTCGAGAAATCAGTTTATCAAAATGATCCCTGTAGAAAGAGATCTGTATGATTTAAAGATGGGTCAGATCTCTGCTGAAGGAAATTGGGATCTGTTTTCAAATCATAAATTCATTAATGCCTCACATGTTTTGATCCAGTCTGCGGATGCTAATATTTTCAGAAGTAAAATACCTAAGGACGATCCGAAAATAAAAGCATTGTATTCCAAAATGCTTCGGTCTATTAAAATTCCTATGAATATCAACACTCTGGATCTGAAGAACTCAGTTTTGGTATATGAAGAAGATACTCCGGAAAGTATGGGACCTGGGAAGCTTATATTCAGTAATTTTAATATGAACGTTAAAAATCTGAATTCTGCTAAGGCAAAAGGAAAACCTACCAAGGTAGATATTAAGATTAATTGTTCTTTTATGAATCTTTCACCCCTGTCTGTAAACTGGGGCTTTGATGTAGCAGATCAGCATGATGCATTTGCCATTTCCGGGAAGACATCGAACCTTCCGGTGAGTGGTATCAATCCGTTTATCCGGCCTTATCTGCATGTAACAGCTACTGCAGGAACTATTCAGGAAATGCTATTCAATTTTAAAGGAAATCCTGCAGGACTGCACGGAACATTTAATTTAAAGCACAAAGACCTGAAGATTGCTGTCCTGAACAAAAATAACCATGAGAAGAAAGGCTTTTTAACAGCCGTTGCGAATGTTTTCTTGAAATCAAATTCTGGGAATTATCCGGAAGCAGTAACGGTGGAAAATGTGGAACGTGATCCTACGAAGTCCTTCTTTAACCTTTTCTGGAAGGGAATTGAACAAGGGCTTAAAAAGACTCTTATTGGAAAGAATGTAGAAAAAACAGAACAAAAAGTAAAGAATGCTGTTTCTTCAGTGAAGGAAATGAAGCAGTCTGTAAAGGATATTAAAGAGGATATAAAACAGAAAAAAAATACACCTCAACCTCCGGAAGAAAAAAAAGAGAAGAAGGGCTTTTTAAATGGTATTTTTAAAAAGAAAGATAATTCTGAGGAGAAATAATTTTTTAAACCATTGAGGGGTAATATAATAAAGAACTGATCGTACCAATAGAGACGAAATCAATTTTATATTAATTAAAATAGCCTTAATGGTTTAAAAAATTAATATTGGGTGGATGGGGCTAAAAATTGAACTCATCACTTTCCAAAACAGGAATATTTCTCAGGAATTCATCAAACTTTTCACCAGGATAATTGCTGTCCGCTCCATAAGAATCGATAATCATTCCGCGGTTTCCGGCACTATCCTTTATAACGTACAATACGGCATTATCATCAGGATTGCTGTCTCCTTCGAAACGGTAAGTCTTTATAATAATCAATTCAGTAGGCTGATAAATTTTTTCAGAGTTTTCAAACTTCATTTCACAGCTTTCGTTCATTCTGAACTCCCTTTGGATTCCTCTCTCAGAGAGCTTTTGCATGACTTGGCTCAGGGTGGTCATTTGGTCGATGTTTTCTGGATTTTCCATAATACTATTTTTGTTGATAAGTACAATAATTAAACCATTGCTTTTCTAAAGATAAGAAAAATAATGGATTATAATTTTCTTAAAAACAGAGCTTAATGTTAACAAAATTTATAATTTACAAAGATGAAATAGGTATACTTTTTGCAATACCCAAAACAATAAATCAAAGAAAATATGAAAAAAGAGGTTGGAGTTTTACTGGCAGGAGGAGTTGGTCTTTTGGCAGTATTAAGCTTAATAAGTATCAAAAAAATATTGACTAAAAAAGATAAAAAATATAGTGATTCCTATTCGGATTATCACAGACACTTTGATGAAAAGAACCACGACGATGAAACACACGGAGTGGAATTTTACGCGCTGAAGTAGTAAAAAAATATATTAAATTATGTTTAAATCCAACGCTTTTGAAAGTGTTGGATTTTTTGTGGAAAACTTTAATGTTAAAGTTCATTATTTTATAAAAAATCCATTCTAATTTTACATCAGAATGTCAAACGAAAATTTCATAAAAGGTCAGGGAGCTCAGCGGAACGTTATCAACCGTTTCGACAGGTATACTTATGAACCTGAACCTGAAGATTTCGAAACCGTGAAGACTTCTTTTACTGAAGTGTTTCCAAAAACTATTGTGAATCAGGTAAAAAGCGAGGATCTCCCTATGGAATATTCCATGAATCCTTATCAGGGATGTGAGCATGGCTGTTCCTATTGTTTTGCCAGACCTACCCATGAATACTGGGGCTATAGCGCCGGAATTGATTTTGAGAGAAAGATCATGGTGAAGAAAAATGCCCCTGAATTGCTGGAGAAATTTTTTCAAAAAAGAGGCTATAAAGCAGCTCCTATTTTGCTCTCCGGAAACACCGATTGCTATCAGCCTGCTGAAAGGCAATTTGAAATCACCAGAAAGCTCCTGCAGGTTTGTCTTGATTACAGACATCCTGTCAATATTCTGACAAAAAATGCATTGGTATTGAGAGATCTGGATATTTTAAAACCGATGGCGGAGCAGAATCTTGTTTCTGTTTCTCTAAGTATTCCAACCATTAATGAAGAGCTGAGACGAAAAATGGAGCCAAGGACAAGTTCTGCCCCAAATAAATTAAAAGCAATTGAAATCCTGTCCGAAAATAAGATCCCTGTTCATGTTATGGTAGCGCCTATTATTCCTGGGCTGAACAGTGATGAGCCTTTAAATATTTTAAAGTCAATTTCTGATGCAGGAGCATTGGGATTTGGGTATACTTTAGTTCGTTTGAATGATACGGTGGAACCCGTTTTTGTTAATTGGATTGAAACTCATTTCCCGGACCGGGCGCAGAAAGTCCTGAACCTGATCCGCTCTATGCGTGGCGGAAAGCTGGGAGATAAAAGATATTTTGAAAGGCAGAGAGGAGAGGGGAATATTGCAGAAATGATTCATACGACCTTTAAAATAGGGCGGAAAAAGTTTTTTGAAGGCAAAGAGTTCCCCAAATTATCAACAGCCAATTTTACCGGAACAAAAGATCAGCAGCTGAGACTGTTTGATTAAATATATAAAAAAATGCTCCCAAAGGAGCATTTTTGTTTTTAGTAAATAATAGGCTGTTCTCCATCAGGGCAGATGAATTCTAACCTGCATAGCGCTTTATACTGTATTCCGTCACTACACACATAAAAACATTCTCCATTATAAGGGAAGCTTATTCCTCCGGAAATGGTTTTTAATTTGCCTTTACTTAATTTTTTTAAATTTTTCATATAATTTGATTTTGGTTTAAATAAAGATATAAAAATTTACTTAAGTATTTGTTTTTGAGTTTTTTATTTCCTTGTTGTTACTGGATGCTTAACAATAAGAATACCGTTTCAAGAGAAACGGTATCATTACATTTTGATAGTGAATCTTACATTTCCTCAGTGGTAACTGGGCATTTAAAATCATCAGTACAGGCTGCACAAATGATAGTACCGCTACAATAATACATGCAATATTCAATAACGGGAACATTAGCTCCTCCGGAAATACCTTTCAATTGGTCTTTTCTTAGTTTTTTTAAATTTTTCATATATATTTAATTAAAAATTTGATAGTAATGTAAAGTTATATAAAATATTTTTAATCAATAATAAAAAATCGGCTGCCTCAAAATGAGACAGCCGACTTCTTTATCGCTATATAATTGTTATTTCTTAATCAAGCCTAATTCTATCAGTCTTTCATGTAAGAATTCTCCTGCTGTAGTGTCTTCGTATAACTTTGGATTGTTTTCGTCTACACAGTTGTCAAGAGCATTTAATGACATGGCACTGATAGGGTGCATAAAGAAAGGAATTGAAAATCTTGAAGTGCTCCATAATTCTCTTGGTGGGTTTACCACTCTGTGAATTGTAGATTTCAGTTTGTTATTGGTATGTCTAGATAACATATCTCCAACGTTGATCATCAGTTCGTCCGGCTCTGCAATCGCATCGATCCATTCTCCGTTGTGGTTCTGAACCTGAAGGCCTTTCCCCTGTGCTCCCATTAAAAGAGTGATAAGGTTGATGTCACCATGGGCAGCTGCTCTTACAGCATCATCCGGTTCTTCAGTGATTGGTGGATAGTGAATAGGTCTTAAGATGGAGTTTCCTTCAGCGATTTTATCGTCAAAATAGAACTCATCTAGGCCAAGGTGCAATGATAATGCTCTTAGAACATACTGTCCTGTTTTTTCAAGCATTTGGAAGGCTTCTTTACCCACCTCGTTGAATTTCGGAAGTTCATCAACGATTACATTGTCTGGATACTCTGCTTTGTATTTTGAATCATCAGACAGATACTGTCCAAAGTGCCAAAACTCTTTTAAGTCTCCTTTTTTGAAACCTTTTGCAGTTTCTTTACCGAATCCTACATACCCTCTCTGGCCACCAATTCCTGGAATCTCATACTTCTGTTTCGTTTCCACTGGTTGGTCAAAAAAGTTTTTTACCTCTCCATATAAATCTTCTACAAGGTTGTCATCAAGAAAGTGGCCTTTTAGGGCTACAAAACCAATTTCTTCATAAGCTTTTCCGATTTCATTTACAAATTTCTGTTTGCGTTCCGGGTTACCCGAAAGGAAATCACGCAGGTCTACACTAGGTATTTTATCCATTTTTAGAAATTTACGAATAGCAAAATTACATTTTTTTTAAATTAAATGATTTTAAAATCATTATTTATAAGTTAAATTTGCTGTATGAAAAAATATTCTTCTAAGAGAAGTATCCAAATACTTGCACATCTTCTTCAGCAGTACGGCATTGCAGACGTTGTCATTTCTCCGGGATCAAGGAATGCTCCTTTAGCGATTCATTTTTCAGAAATAGATAATTTCAACTGTTACAGTATTGTAGATGAGAGAAGTGCTGCCTTTGTGGCGATGGGTATGGCTAAGAGTGAGAAAAAACCAGTAGCCATTACTTGTACCAGCGGATCAGCAGTGGTTAATTATTATCCTGCGGTTACAGAAGCTTTTTACCAGAATATTCCGCTGTTGGTGTTAACAGCTGACAGGCCAACGGATTTTATTGATATTTTTGATGGGCAGACCATCAGGCAGAAGGATGTTTTTCATCAGCATTCTTACGGAGACTTCCAATTGCTGGAAGACAGTAAGGAGAATGCAGAAGATATTAATTTTGATACTATTAAAAAGGCGATTGAGCTTTGCTTTGAAAAGCAGGGTCCAGTACATATCAATATTCCTTTGGAGGAGCCATTATATGAACTGGTATCGGAGCTTCCAACTTTCCCGACGGTTGAAAAGACCATCAAACATAAAGATTACGAGATTCCATCCAATCTGATTGCAGAATGGCATACCTCCCAAAGAATTATGTTGTTGGTGGGAACAAGGGATTACAGTCCGGAATTGGAGAATCAATTAACGCAACTGGTTAAAAATCATTCTGTTGTTGTGCTAAGTGAAGCGAATTCCAACCTTTATCATGAGAAGTTTTTCAGACATATAGACCGTTACATCTTTAATTTTACGGAAGAAGACTATAAAACCTATGCTCCGGATCTGTTGATCACTGTAGGACAGAATGTAGTTTCCAAAAAAGTAAAACAATTCCTAAGGAGTGCAAGACCAAAACAGCACTGGCATCTGGATGAGGTTTGGCAGCCGGACACTTATTTCTCATTGACAGAGAAAATAGAGGTGAAACCGGAAGTATTCTTTTCTAAATTATTAAAGTTCATTAATCTGGAACCAAGACCTTATTTCAATCTTTGGGATGTGCTGAGAGATAAAAAAGATGCCAAGCACCAACAGTTTTTAAACACCGTTGAGTTCTCTGATTTCTATTTTTTCAATAAAGCATCACAGACAGTTCCTGAAAACTATAATATCCATTTTACAAACTCTTCGGCAATTAGATATGCACAGCTGTTCGATTTCGGTAAAAGAAAAATGTACTGTAACAGAGGAACCAGTGGAATTGATGGCTCAACATCTACGGCAATGGGATTTGCAATTAAAAATGCCAATCCTACTTTATTGATTACCGGTGATTTAAGTTTCTTTTATGACATCAATGGGCTTTGGAACCAATATATTCCTCCTTTTGTGCGCATTATGATCTTTAATAACGGAGAAGGGAATATCTTTAAAATCATTCCTGGACCCGGAAATGCCAATCCAAATACGTTGGATGAATTTATTGCCACTAAGCACCGTAAAAATGCAGAACATTTGGCTAAACATTTTGGATTCTCCTATATTAAAGTGGAGGATGAACTGACATTGGATCGGGTATTAGAGAATTTCTTCAAACCTGATGCACAGCCGAAAATCCTGGAAGTGAATACTTACGGGAAAAACAGTGCAGATGTGCAGAAAGCTTACTTTAATTTTATGAAAGAAAACTAAAGATCAAGATATTCTTCATTCCCAGGCAGATTCATAATTCTGTCGATGGGATAGATAAACATATCATCAAAATCATTTAAGGCATTGATGAGTTGAAAGTGGCTGAATTGCTTTATATTTTGTAAGGTAATTTCAGCCTCTTTTATTTTTTTATGTTTTAAGAGATGCTGTCTTTGTACCCCATTCAAAAGGAAAGAATTAGGAGTGAACCAGTCTTTACCTTTCAAAAATAGAAGGTTGGAAAAAGAAGTATCTGTGATATGATTATTCCTAACGATAATGATCTCTTCAGCTTTGGATTTCATTTTCATTTTATCTAGCTCCTTACGGTCTTCAAATTTGAAAGAGTAATCATAGCTGTTGTTTTCCACCAGCTGGAAATCCTGAATTTCAGGAATAGCATAAGGGATCATTTGGGTTCGGATCCTTTTATCGAGATCGTAAGAGATTCTCAACTTGAAAAGTCCGTCTTCATCATGCTCCAGGTTTTTGTAGATCTTAGCAAGGTCAATAGACTCTTCTTTCCCAAAGTGGGAAAATGTTTGATTGACACGTTTTTGATGGAGTTCCAACAGGTAAATCTTCTGATCTTCTACCTTAATGCTTTCAATGAATTGGGACATAGATTTTATTTTTCATTTCCTGATATTCGTCTTCTAATTTACTCATGTGCGTTATACCGCCTCCGCTTTTGAAATAGAGTTTATCACCTTCTTTTTCAATAAAACGTATCATCACGCAACTGTCGACATTTTTACCGTCAAACCAGCCGCAAACTCCTGTGTAGTATCCTCTGTCATATCCTTCTGCTTCCAGAATGATTTCCAGTGTTTTGGGTTTTGGTGCCCCCAAAATAGATCCTGCAGGAAGAAGTTTCTGCATAGTGCTTCCTACTTTTCCGTCAAACTCGGGTTTCAATATTCCTGAAATTTCAGAACTCATGGCATACAAGTCTTTTTGCCGGGTTTTAATGAAATCAATATGCTGAAACTGGTCTACCCCTACATCATCTGCTACCATGCTGAGGTCATTTCGGAGTAAATCTACTACCGTATAATGTTCTGCTTTTTCCTTTCGGTCATTCTTAAGGATTTCTGCCGCATTTTCTATGGAGGCGTCAATAGTACCTTTCATAGGATAAGTCAGGATTTTTCCGTCAATGATCTTCACAAAAGTTTCAGGAGAAAAAAATACAAAAAAATCTTTATAAAAAACCTTGTACTTTGCATCCGAGTGATAAAAAATTTCTTCAAGGCTTAAATTGGTCTCAATTTCAGTTTTTCGGGTGTAATTTACCAAATAGGAATTTCCGAGACGAATATTTTTCTGAACTTTATCAAAACCTGTTTTAAAGCTTTCCAGAGCCTCCGGAAAGGATTTCCATTCTATTTTTTCATCTAATATAGGGGTCTTTTTTGTGTTTGAAAACGTTTGAAAATCAATCAGTAAGCCTGATTTTTCAATTTCATTTTCCCGGTAGATTTCAACATTCTCCGAAAGAAAATCGATAACAAAGAAATAGGGAACTTTCTGAAGAGAAAGCTCGTCCATTTCCATAAATTTTTGATGATTCACTGAAAACATTCGGCAAAAATAATTATTGATGTTTACTTTTGCATAAAAATTTTATGATGCAGAGCAAATATCCTCAGAAACCAGGACTTGAATTTATATTGAAGCAGGCTTTTTTTTACTGGAATAAGACACTGGTTTTTCAGCTGATGTTTTCAATGATCTTTTTTGGAATATTCCTTACCTCTCTGTTTTTCTTTGGAGAGAAATACGGAATATGGGAACAAAATCAGGTATTGGCAAAAGCGTTGAATGAAGGGACAAAAGCTTATATGGAAAAAATTGCAGAATTAAGCGCTACTGAGGGATATCAGATGTTTACCCTTGCCATCTGGGCAACGACCGCATTTCTTTACCCTTTGAACCTTGGAATGTTTCAGATCTTCAGAAAAATCGACCTTAATGAGAAAATTGAGCTGGGAGATTTGTTTGTTGGGTATAACGGAATTAATTTTTTTAAATATCTTGGGTATTATCTCTTCTGGTTCATGATCTACAGGCTTACTATTCCTACAGTTCTTCTGGCAGTAATATGGGTTGCAGTGACGATATTTGTAGCTCCATTGATGTTTTTTACAAATAAAAGGATATTTGAAGCCATTTCTTTAAACTTTAAAGCACTCAAAATGTATTTTGTAGAAATTATGGTGTGTATTTTCGTTGCTCTTTTATTTAAATATCTTGGATTCAGCTTGTTTTTAATAGGGGGGCTTTTCACATTTCCTTTCTGGAATGCCATGATCTATTCATTATATAAAACAGTATTTTCAGAGAAAAGTTAAAATTCAACTGTGTTTAATATGTTTTTTTATCAAAAAAAGTTAAATTTGATAAAATCATTAAATATTTAAACTATGTCTGAATTTAACGAATTTGACCAGCAAGGTTCTGTCCCGAATAGGGAAACCGGGTCTATCATTTCGCATGCCTTTGAAATGTATAAGGGCATTTTTGGTTACGCCGTTGTTGCCATGATCATCTATATTGTTGGAGGAATGGTCATCCAAAGTGTTACCGGTTTCAATTCTGCAGCGATAATGGATGAAATGAGATCTTCAGGTGATTATGGGAATTTTAGATATTGGGAGACTCCTGGGTTCTCAATGTATATGACATTTTCCAGCCTTTTTTTATTATTACTGACCCCTCTGTATGTAGGGCTGATCTATATGGTAAATAAATTTAACACCAAAAACCCGATTGAGTTTTCAGACCTGTTTATTGGATACCGTCAGAATTTTGTTAATATATTGATCTACGGTTTTATTTCAGGACTCATTTCTTCGGTCGCGCTGGGACTTTGCTTTATTCCTTTTATTTTCGTTTATCCTTTTCTTTTATTAGGATATCCGATCCTGTTGTTTGAAAATGGATCTGCTATAGATGCCTTAAGTAAATCATTTAATATTGCAAAAGAGAATTACGGAACATTTTTAGGAGTGAGCTTTCTGGGGATGCTGATCTCTGTGGCAGGAGTTGTCTTATGTGGAATTGGTCTTATTTTAACGGCTCCGTTCATCATGATCGTGATGTATTCTGCTTATTGTGCCTTTATTGGAAAGCCAAGGCAGATTACATACACTAAACAATAAAGATAAAATAAATAATACCTGATGAATAAAGACAATCAAATAAGCAGTGTTGCCATAAAGCAGATTTCTTTACTCGCCATTATTTTGGTGCTGGCAGGCTTGGTCTGCTTTAATCTGGCATTGTTTATTCCATCGGTTTTAGGGGCTATTACCATTTATGTAGTCTGCAGAAAATATAACTTCTACCTTCAGGAAGAAAAAAAGTGGAAACCTTCACTTGCTGCTTTTGTATTAATGTTGGCAAGTCTTATTGTGCTGATCCTTCCTATTTATTTCATTGCAGATCTGATTATTGATAAATTAGGAAATGCACAGGCTTATATGGATAAATTCAATGTTTTTTTGGATAAAATTCATTCCTATATCCAATCAAAAACAGGTTTTGATATCCTAAGCCAGGAAAATATGAATAAGCTGAAAAGCTTTGTGGGAAAATTTTCCACTTCAGCATTGAGTGGAACATTCAACACGCTTACCGTGATAATGTCCATGTACTTTATTCTGTATTTTATGCTGGAAAAGCCAAGACTGTTCGAAAGAATCCTTACGACTTCAGCACCCTTAAAGAGATCTAATGTTTCATTACTTGGCGAAAAGCTGAGAAAGCTTATTATGGCAAATGCTATAGGTATTCCTGTAGTTGCAATTGGCCAGGGAATTGTTTCACTTATTGGATATCTGATATTCGGAGCTCCTGGAGCAGTATTGCTATTTGCTTTAACGGCGGCAGCTTCTGTTATTCCGGTAGTGGGGACGGCGATTGTGTATGTTCCTGTATGTATTTTTATGATTGCTGAAGGGAATACAGGGCAGGGAATTGGCCTTGCTATTTACTGTGTAGTGGTAGTAGGACTTACAGATAATCTGCTTCGTTTTACCCTTTTAAAGAAACTTGAAAATATCCATCCGCTGAATACTGTGTTTGGGATTATCATGGGAATGAATCTGTTTGGTTTTATGGGACTTATTTTCGGACCTATTCTGATCTCATTTACCCTTCTTTTGATACAGGTATACAGAAATGAATTTGTAGATGAAAATGCACCTCCTGATCTGGAATTGCCCAAGCAGGCAGAGTGAGAAGATAAATTGATTTAATTATATAAAAAGTGGAGGGAATAAATCCAGAAATATTAAGAGAAATCTGTGTTTTTAAGATGCCGTTTGGCAAATACGAAGGAACCGTTCTGATTGATCTTCCGATAAGCTATCTCGAATGGTTTAATAAAAATGGAATGCCAAAGGGAAAACTTGGAATGCAGTTATCAACCGTTTATGAAATCAAATTAAATGGGTTGATGGATCTGCTGGCACCCATCAGAGCTTCGGTAAGAAACGGATTGTAAGAAAATCTGTTTTGAGATAAATTTTCGGCGGCTTCGAAGAAGCCGCCGAAACTTTTTTTATCATATATTTTAGGCCTTAAGGGCTGCAATTTCGTCTCTTAGCTTAGCCGCTTTAATGAAATCAAGATTTTTAGCCGCCGCTTCCATTTCTTTTTGCTTTTGCTCGATCATTTTTTCAACATCTTCACTGGCATAGGTAGCTTTAACTTCAGCAACCTTCTGAAGAATTTCTTTCTGGGTGTATTTTTCATCAGGAAAGTCTTTACTTCTTCCTACAAGGTTCTCAGATATCTTTTTATTGAGGGCTGTCGGTACCATACCATGATCCTCATTGTATTTCATCTGTTTTGCACGGCGGTATTCGGTTTCATCTAACGTTGCCTGCATCGATTTGGTAATCTTATCAGCATACATAATTGCTTTTCCGTTGATATTTCTTGCTGCACGTCCCACAGTCTGAATCATAGATCTTCTGCTTCTCAGCATTCCTTCCTTGTCAGCATCCAGAATAGCTACTAATGATACTTCAGGCAAGTCTAATCCTTCTCTTAAAAGGTTTACTCCAATCAGAACATCAAAGAGACCTAAACGCAGATCCTGCATAATCTGAATACGTTCCAGTGTTTCAACATCCGAGTGGATATATCTTGTCCTGATTCCGAATTTTGTGAAGTATTTCGTAAGTTCTTCCGCCATTTTCTTGGTTAAAGTAGTGACCAGAACCCTTTCATCAGCATCTGCTCTTTTCTGGATCTCTTCCATTAAATCATCAATCTGATTTAAACTTGGTCTTACTTCAATAATGGGATCAAGAAGTCCTGTTGGGCGGATAATCTGTTCAATATAAGCTCCGCCGGTTCTTTCCAGTTCATAATCTGCCGGAGTAGCAGAAACATAGATCACCTGATTCTGAATGGCTTCAAATTCTTCAAATTTTAAAGGCCTGTTATCCATTGCAGCAGGAAGCCTGAATCCATATTCTACTAGCGCTTCTTTTCTGCTTCGGTCACCACCATACATGGCATGAACCTGTGGCACTGTTACATGGCTTTCGTCAATAACCATCAAGAAATCTTTAGGAAAATAATCAATCAGACAGAAAGGTCTTGTTCCCGGAAGTCTGCCGTCAAGATATCTGGAATAATTTTCAATTCCTGAGCAGTAGCCCAGTTCTTTAATCATTTCCAGGTCAAGTTCAGTTCTTTCCTGAAGTCTTTTGGCTTCCAGTGGTTTTCCTATAGAGCTGAAGAAATCAACCTGTTTTACCATGTCATCCTGGATATCTTTAATCGCTCCGTTTAAAGTCTCTTTTGAGGTTACGAAAAGATTAGCCGGGTAAATCTGTATCTGATCGAAATTATCTTCTACATTTCCACTGACAGGATCAAAGCTTTGAATTTTTTCAATTTCATCCCCAAAAAACTGAATTCTAATCGCATTGTCTGCATATGCCGGGAAAATATCAATAACATCTCCCTTTACACGGAATGTTCCTCTCTGGAATTCATTTAATGTTCTAGCGTATAGGGCATTCACTAAAGAATGGAGAAGGGCTGTTCTCGTTACTTTTTCACCAATGGCTATAGAAATTAATGATTTGTGAAATTCAGTAGGGTTTCCGATACCATAAATACATGAAACAGAAGCTACAATCAATACATCTCTTCTTCCTGAGAGAAGACTTGCCGTTGCGGAAAGACGTAATTTTTCCACCTCTTCATTAATGCTCAGATCCTTTTCAATATAGGTCCCGGTTGTTGCAATATAGGCTTCCGGCTGATAGTAATCATAGTAGCTGACAAAATACTCTACGGCATTTTCAGGAAAGAATTCTTTAAATTCCATGAAAAGTTGTGCTGCCAGTGTTTTATTATGTGCCAGAACCAAGGTAGGACGCTGGACATTTTGAACAACATTGGCAACCGTAAAGGTTTTTCCGGATCCTGTTACCCCAAGAAGTGTCTGGTATTTTTCACCAATTTCAATTCCTGCAGTAAGTTTATCGATGGCTTGGGGCTGATCCCCGGTGGGTTTATATTCTGATTGAAGCTTAAAATCCATAAGAAGAATGTATAGAACAAAAATACGAAAGAAATTATTAGGCATGATAAAGTTTCGATGATGAATATTTTACAGATGTGTTTATTTACTCATAGTATGCCTTATACCTGTATCATAAAGTTTAAATAAGCTGGTTAATGGCATTATTTTTCCATTCATTATTAAACACCTAATCATAATAGTATGAAAATCAATCAATTTTACATCCCAGTGCTGAGCCTTTTTCTGATTTTATCTTCGTGCAAAAAGAATCATGCGAATGCACAGCAGACAGGAAATGATGGCAGCGTAGAGACAGAAAAGCCTAATTCTGATTATCAGCCTGCATTTAAGGGACAGACAAGAACTAAAGCAATAAAAACAAATACAGCTTACAACGTAGAGATACTGAATAAGGACCTGGGGAGACCATGGGGAATTATTAATTTAACAGATGGGAGATTCCTTATTACAGACAAAAGAGGGTATATGAATATTGTTTCAAAGGATGGAAAGCAGATCACACTGATAGAAGGCTTTCCAAAAGTTGATTCTAAAGGACAGGGAGGAATGCTGGATGTAGCTCTTGATCCGGATTTTAAAACGAATTCGATTATTTATTTCAGTTTTTCGGAACCCTTTGGAAAAGGAAATCTGACTTCAGTAGCGAAAGGAAAATTATCAGATAATTTTAAATCAATTTCAGATGTAAAAATAATTTTCCGGGCAGAACCTTCTTATGATGGAGACAAACATTACGGAAGCAGATTGGTTTTTGATAAAGATGGAAACTTATTTATCAGCACCGGAGAAAGATCTGATAAAGTAACAAGGGTCTACGCACAGAAAACAGATAATTATTTAGGAAAAATCATCAAGATTACCAAGGATGGATTACCAGCTCCGGGAAACCCATTTATAGGAAAACAGGGATATAAACCTGAAATTTATGCTTATGGAGTTCGTAATCCTCAAGGTTTGGCTATTGATCCCAACGGAAATCTTTGGGATGTGGAAATGGGACCAAGAGGAGGAGATGAGATCAACCTTATTCAACCGGGTAAAAACTACGGCTGGGGAGATGTAACCTATGGTATTGAATATTCAGGTGTTAAAGTAGGGAAAGGCATTACCCGGAAAGAAGGTACAGAACAGCCTGTTTATTACTGGGATCCTGTTATTTCTCCAAGTGGAATCACTTTCTATACCGGAAATATAGACGAATGGAAAGGAAATCTTTTCATCGGTTGCCTCAGTGGTGAACATATCGACAGAATTGTGATGAAAGATAATAAAGTCATAGGTGAAGAACGTCTTTTGGCAGATCAGAACGAACGTTTCAGAGATGTCCTGAATGGGATGGATGGTAATCTTTATGCTGTGACAGACAGTGGAAAGCTTTATAAGATTTCAAAAAAATAAAAAATCCTGCTGAATATTTCAGCAGGATTTTTGTAATAAAACAGGAGATCGGAAGAGGAAAGTTCTATCGGTCATTAGTAGAAATTTCACGTTCTTAAGTTCTGATGAAGGTATTTTATTAAATAACTTAGGAAAGAATAGCTTCCAGCCTCTCTCTTCCAGCTTCCCTTATTTTTAAAACTTAAAGTTAAGTCTGGCAAAAACCTGTCTTCCTGCAAATCCCATCTGTACGGGGTCAAAAATCCCTCCGGCTTCTGTGTTTCCTTCTGTTACCTGTGCTGTCTGTAGCGTTGGGTATCTGTTGAATATATTTTTGCTGCCCAGAGTAAGGTTGAGGTTATTTGAAAACTCATATCCAAAAGAGATGTCTGTTGTTACTTTAGGGTTGTAAATCTGTTCTCCATCGTCATATCCGATTAATGTAACCTTATCAAACCTTACCAGTTGAAGATTTGCATTGAACTTACTGATCTTATAGTTGAGGTTAAGGTTTATCTTTGTTTTAGGAGCGGAAGCCAGAATAAAGGCTCTTTCTCTAGCACTTAGATAAACGTCTTCTTTTCCTTGTAGCTGTGGTGAGGTATTAACATTGGTAATTTCCATGTCATTATAGTTTCCGGCCAATGTAGCCGTTAATTTTCCTGATCCAAGACTTTCGCTATAGCTTAGGATAACATCAATTCCCTTAGTTCGGGTATCAATTGCATTGGAAAAGAACTGGGCCTGGTCAATGTAAGGGTAATCAGCCTGTACTTCCTTGGGTAAATCATCCTTTGAAAAATTTCCTGTCAGAACAATTCTGTTTTTTACACTAATATAGTATCCATCAATCGTTGCTGTGAATTTACCTGTATTAAAAGTAAAGCCGGCACTTCCGTTTACCGATGTTTCCTGTTTCAGCTGTTCAATGCCCAATCTTTTAGCAAGATCGCTATCATTCGAAGCCAATTGAATGGTAACCAATTTGCCATTCTGGAAATTTGTGAACTGCTGACTGTAATACTTCTGAGCAAGAGATGGAGCCCTGAATCCGGTAGAGACAGACCCGCGGAATGCGAATTGAGGAGTAATGGCGTATCGGGTAGCAAATTTGCCATTCATGGTACTTCCAAAATCATTGTAGCTCTCAAATCTTCCAGCAACACTGATCATCCAGTTTTTGGTAATATCCAGTTCCGTATCTACATAAGCGGCAAAATTATTTCTGTTTTTACCGATGTCTGTAGAATACCCTGGAAAACCCTGTGATCCTCCCGATCTTATGTTATTTTCACCAGGTGGAACAAGAGGGTTGGTCACCAATAAATTGGCAGGTGTATTAGGTGTTACAACGTTTCCATTAATGTCATACATCGTATAAGAAGCTTCTTCTCCTTTAATTATATTAAATTTTTCATATCTGAATTCTGATCCGAAAGCAATATTCAGCCCTTCCAGTACTTTAAATTGCCTTACAGCATTGAATCCTGTTGTATTTTGTAATAATGAATGCCCTCCTGCATAAAATTGAGTAGGAGACTTAGGGCCTAAAGTTGCGTTAACAGTATTGGTGATATCATAAGTAAATCTGTTATTTCCAAAAGCATTATAAAAATCTACATCCCAGTTAGCTACTTTGAATTTTAACCCATTATCAAAGGTGAAATCACTAATACTGGTATCTTCAATAGGATCAAAACCCATTGGGTAGATTTCAGGGATATTGCCGTTAGCTTTAGGAGTTCTCGTCCATGCGTAGGCTTTTGTATTTCTGTGTGAAAAGCCTTGGCGGGAATAGAATTTCAGTCCATCAGTTAACGGGAGTTCAATATTTCCGAAAAAATAAAAATTCTGAGCCTTTGCATCTCCGAAACGTTGTCTAGGTGCAGTATACATTTCTGGATTTGCATTTCTTATTGCATAATCTTTGTTGATAAATTCAGCGGTAAAATTACCGAAGCCACCCTTGTTTCCAATTTTAGTTCCCAGATTTCCGCTGAAATCAAAAGTAATTCCATCTACTTTATGATCGGAAGTCACATCGTTATTTCCCGGACTTTTAAAAAGATTCATTCCATAGAAAGCATTTCCTTCAAAACCTTTATCCCGGTCATTCAAAATAACATTGATGACCCCGGCAATTGCATCCGAACCATATTGAGCTGAAGCTCCATCACGCAGAACTTCTACTCTTTTAATTGCTCCAATGGGGATTGTATTCATATCATACCCTGTATTTCCTCTTCCTTTCGTTCCGAAAAGATTGATCAACGAAGACTGATGGTATCTTTTTCCATTAAGGAGAAGAAGAGTCTGATCCGGGCCAAGCCCTCTTAATGTTGCCGGATCTACGGCGTCAGCACCATCTGATCCTGATTGTTTGTTGGAGTTAAAGGAAGGTGCTGAGAACTGTAAAAGCTGGTTTATTTCTACCTGTCCTGTAGACTGGCTTACCTGTTTGATGTCTATAATATCAATAGGAACAGGAGTGTTGACAACAGTTCTTTTTTTGTTCCGGCTTCCGGTAATGGCTACTTCGTCTATTTTTGATTCCTTTGTAAGAGTGTCCCTTACCTGTTGTGCATAGGATAGAGAAGAAGCAGTAAGAAAAATAATGCTTATGTATTTTATCTTCATATTGATAATTTTGAGTGATGGCTAGCTCAAAATTATCAATATTTATTCTTAAATCAATACTTAAATTTATTATTTGTTATGAATGTCTTAATTTAATGCTGTGTATGTTAAAATAAAGTAAAATAATAGTTAAAATGTTTAATTTAATGAAAATTTTAAACATTAAAAGCTGGTAATGATTCGCTTAATCCCTTCTTCTAAAATTTCCTGTGAAGTGGAAAAGCAGATTCTGATATGTCCTTCAGCTCCTTTTCCAAACCATCTTTCTGAGCCCGGAACAATCGCTACTCTTCCCTGTTGTAGAACATGTTGTGCAAACTGATCGCTGGACATTCCGTTTTCAATCTTCGGAAATAATACAAAAGTGGCTTCAGGCAGGCTGGGGGTCACAAGTCCTGAACCGCTTAAGAGCTGGAATGCAAGATCTCTATTTTGCTGTAAATGATTTAAAAATTCTTTATACCACGGTTTGGCTTTTTCCAATGCTACACTTCCCGCAATTTGTGATAAAGTAGATACTCCTTCTATGGTAGAATTGAAATTGGATTGCTCCGTAAAATCTTCAAGAATTTCCTGATCATTACATAAAACAGCACCAATTCTCAATCCAGCAATCCCAAATGATTTTGAAAATCCATACACCGTAAAGCTTTTTCTTTTAGCCTCTTCAGAAACTGATGAATAGGTATGGAAATCTCTGTTGTCATAAATAATATCACTCCAGATCTCATCACTCATTACCCACAAATCATGAGCAGAAGCAATCTCAGAAACCTTTTTCAGTGTTTCTTTAGAGTATACTTTTCCCAGCGGGTTATGTGGATTACAGATACTGATCAGTTTAGTGTTGGGATTGATTAAAGAAACCATTTTTTCAAAATCAATTTCTCCGGTTTTGGTATCAACCGGGCATAGTTTTACTGTTCCACCGGCTGTTTCTACTGACTTTTTAAATAAAAAATCTACAGGATCCAGAATAATAGCTTCATCACCAGAGTTTAAAACATATTTGGCGATCAGGAACATTCCCTGCGCAGCACTGTTTACAGCAAGAATGTTTTCTGGAGAAAAAGTTCCATGTTTTTCCTGATTAAAATGATCAGCAACACTTTTCTTAAACTCCGGAAGTCCGGAAAATGGGCCATAGCTAAGATAACCGTCTCTGATATATTCAATAATTCCCTGCTCTATTTCCGGGGCAGTTCTGAAGTCAGGATCAGCAGCTGTCAGAGGAATAATTCCGTCTTCCAGGGTTGCCCATCTTCCGTTGTAGGCTTTTCTTTTTAGGGCTTCGAAGTTGATATCGTTATTGGTAAACATTTTTTATTTGTATGATATGGGTAAAATATTGTCTGTTTGTTGGTCTGTTGGAAGTAGAAACTGATTCAATAGTATTCTGCCATTATGAATGTGAGTTTCTATTTCAGGCTTTCTTTCCGACTCATATTTATAAAAAGCTGCTGTAATATCAGTCTCTTCAACTAAGTATTTAGTCAGTGTGTAAGAATCCTTCAGTGCTGAGGTTACTCCCTGGCTCGTAAATGGAATGAGCGGATGTGCTGCGTCGCCTATGAATACTGTGTTATCTTTGTAAAAAGGGTTGAGGTTTTCCAATTCATAAACACACCATAAGTGTACATTCTTGTAGCTTGATTTTTTGATAATTGATGAAACTAAAGGACACCAGTCTGCAAAAACGTCAAGCATATAATTTTTTAAATGGTCAGCAGTACATTCGTTGATCTTATACTTTTCATTATCGAATTGGGAATACCAAAGAATTGTATCATGGGAAAGCTTAAGGATTCCAAAAGTAAGGCCGCCCTGATCGTGATGAAACTTCATGAAATCATTCTCGATAGAAGCAGCAATTTCTTTGTCTGTAATAATATTAACCACTTCATTTTCCCTTACCTGTCTCATCTTTTCATCCTTAAAAAGACTTCTTCTGATCCGGCTTTTTGAGCCATCCGAAACAATGGTGATATCAGCTTCTATATCAGTTCCGTCAGCATTCTTAAGTTTTCCTTTTTCTGTTTCACAGGGAATTACAGTAGTATTGTATGTTATTTTTTCAGGACAAATTTTTTCAGACAGAAGCTGAATGAGTGCGTGTCTTGAAATGGCAAACACATTACTGAGGTCCTTTTCTGCTAGTTTTTTGCCTGTATGGGAATATTGTATGTATTTTTTCAGAAAGCTACCATGTGCAAAAAGAAGCGAGCGGTCAATGATCTGAGTAAGATATTCTATGCCCTCCTGTGGAATAAGAAAGCCATGGCCGGCAAGATCTTCTTTTTTTCTTCTTTCGTAAATATGGTAATCAAAGTTGTGCTTTTCGAGATAATTCGCCATGCTTAAGCCGGAAATACCGGCGCCCACGACAGCAATTTTGTTCATGTTCGGAATAATGGATTTTTTCAGGTTGGTGTTTAGATTACTTTTTCAGTACAAAAGTAAATTAAAAACATTCATTATTTTTAAAAAATAAATTAAATTGATTCTTAAATTTCAAAAAAATAGATGAAAAGCATAAGAAATATTGAGTAAAATAGTAGAGTAAGAAATGACCATAAAAAAACCGGAATTTATTTCCGGTTTTAGTTTTTATGCTTTTTCAAGCTGAACAGTAAAATGTCTTAATATTTCCGGCTCCCAGGTAATTTTATACCCTTTTGCAATTTCTTCACGTCTTTCATATACATTCTTTATTGCAGCAGCAATATAATCCATATGATTATTAGTATAAGTCCTTCTAGGAATCGCCAGACGTACCAATTCCAATTTAGGATAGCGGTTTTGTCTGGTTTCAGGATCTCTGTCTGCCAGTAAAGTTCCAATCTCTACCGTTCTGATTCCGGCTTCCTTATAAATCTCAAGGCCTAATGTCTGAGCCGGATATTCCTCACGGGAAACATTGGGAAGGAAATTCAAAGAGTCAATGAAGACGGCGTGTCCTCCAATTGGCTTCTGAACCGGAATTCCGTATTCAATAAGTTTGTTTCCAAGATATTCAACCTGGGATATTCTGCTTTCCAGATAAGCAAATTCTGTAGCTTCATCAAGTCCTACAGCCAAAGCTGCCATGTCTCTCCCTGCCATTCCCCCATAAGTAATAAACCCTTCATAAATGATGGTGAAGTTGGATGCTTTTCTGAAGATTTCCTCGCTATTTAAAGCGATAAATCCACCGATGTTTACCAATCCGTCCTTTTTAGAACTCATGGTCATTCCGTCACCATAAGAGAAAATTTCTTTGCAGATCTCTTTGATGCTTCTGTTTTCCTGTCCCTGTTCTCTTTTTTTAATGAAGTAAGCATTTTCTGCAAATCTTGCGGAATCAAAGAATACAGGAATTCCGTATTGGTCGGAAAGGGCTTTTACCGCTTTCATGTTTTCTAAAGAAACAGGTTGCCCTCCTGAAGAATTACAAGTAATAGTGATTAGGCAGAACGGAATACTTTCCTTTGGATGACTTTTATAAACTGCCTCCAGTTTTTCAAGGTTGATATTCCCTTTGAAGGGGTGAAGATCATTAATGTCAAAAGCTTCATCAATTGTACAGTCAATTGCGTGTGCTTTTCTGAACTCAATATGTCCTTTTGTGGTATCAAAATGAGAGTTTCCGGGAACTATATCACCTTCTTTTACCAATACAGAAAAAAGCACATTTTCAGCAGCTCTTCCCTGGTGAGTTGGCAATAGGTATTTGAATCCGGTAATTCTTTCAACAGTATTCTGAAGCTGCTCAAATGAACGGGATCCTGCATAGCTTTCGTCGCCGGTCATCAATGCTGCCCATTGTCTGTCAGACATTGCTCCGGTTCCGGAATCTGTTAAAAGGTCAATATAAACGTGTGAAGATTTCAAGTTGAAAAGATTGTAATTAGCTTCTTTAAGCCATTGTTCCCTTTCAGCTCTTGTGGATTGGTAGATTTCTTCCACCATTTTAATGCGGAAAGGTTCCGCGTACGGTAAATTCATGGGTTGGTATGTTTTTAAATTGTGTGTAAAAGAAAAATCGGTTTGAAAATAATTTTCAAATTCATCAATGTATATCTAAAGCGGAATAGAGGCTATTCTGGTGCTTTAAATATATTTTCATCAGAATGGAATCCGGCAACACCGCCGCTTACTGCAAACTTCATAGCCGAAGCAGCAGTCATCCCCACTACAGGTTTGATATTTTTTTCTTCAGTAACAATTACCCAGCCTGAAATTGCGTATGAATGGGGTAAATATACCGCAACGTAATTATGCTTGTCAACGTCCGACATTTCTTTCTGGGTTAAAAAACCGATTCTCCAGATTTCCGGATTTTCGTTCGTTTTTACCCATACAGGATCGTTGAATTTTTTCTTGTCGCCCACAAAAGAGGACATGACGTCCTTGGTAGGAGTGTAAATATGTTTTACTCCCGGTGTTTTTTCCAGTAAACTGTCCATGGTGTCGAAAAAGAACCTTCCTACCACAAATTTATTTCCCAGAAAGCCTAAAATAGCAGTAAGTAATATGATTGAAACGAAAACAAGCCCCGGAACCTGCTTTGCCAGCGAAGGAACAAGGTTGTCTATAGCGCTTACAATATACCAGATCACGAAAATTGTGAGTCCGATTGGGCCAATAATAACCAGCCCCTGAAAAAAGTTTTTCAGGAATAGATTGGCAATACTTTCAAAGCTAGGTTTCTTCAACGTTTATTCTTTACTGTTTATAGGTTAACCATGTATGGTTTCTTTATTTCCGTAGGATTTAATAATATTGGCTTCATATTCCAGCCATGCTTCCCATCGCTCATTTACCCTTTCAGGATCACCAAGTTGTCTTGCAAATGCAATGAAAGTTGTATAATGGTTAGCCTCAGAGATCATAAGCTCCCTGTAGAAGACTTTAAGTTCTTCATCCTTGATGTTTTCTGTAAGAACTTTGAATCTCTCACAGCTTCTGGCCTCAATCATTGCTGCAAAAAGCATTTTGTCCACAATAAGATCTTCTCTGCTTCCCTGGATAATAAACTTTGCCAGTTCATTCACATAGTCATCCTTTCTTGCTCTTCCGAATTTGTAGCCTCTCTTTTTGATGATTTCATGAACCTGATTGAAATGATCAAGTTCTTCCTGAGCAATGGCAAGAAGCTCTGTAACGATTTCCGGATATTCAGGAAGCATTGTGATCAGGCCAATGGCATTGGTAGCGGCTTTTTGTTCGCACCACGCATGATCTGTTAAAATTTCTTCGATGTTTCCTTCTGCAATGTTTGCCCACCTTGGATCGGTAGGGAGTTTCAACTTAAACATGTTTTAAATTTTTGTAAATTTAAAACAAATTAGGCATATTCGGTGCTTTTGATGGGGTAGAATTTCTATTCTGTTGGGTTTTGTTTAATGAGGAGCTTGTTTTATATAGTATTTATAAAAAGCAGAGCCGTTAGAGTATTGTATTTTTTCTTAAATTACTGTCTAATAACGAAACTAATAATCAGATAATCATTTGAATGGATATAAGTAGACAGTTCTGTTGGTCAATAGGATATTTATTGCTTTTCATAGGGGGAGGGAAGATGCAGGCACAGGAAAAAGATTCAGTGGAAATTTTGCTAAAACCTTATGCAAGCCTTCGCGGACATCTGGCGGTATACGATAATAAGCTGGAACTTCAGGAAAATGCTTCCAGAATTGGATTGGAAGTGAATATTAAAAAACATGATTTTGGAATCATTGCAGGGGGTGAAATTCAGTTGAATATGTTTAAAGGAGGTACCTCTTTTAATGTAGACGGCAATTTGTCAGGTGGTTTTCTTAGCGTAGAGTCTGCACAGAAACAACAGGTTTTTGGAAATCGTCTTGGGTATCTGGGATTGGATTTAGGTAAATTCGGAACCCTTACCATCGGAAAACAATGGAGTGTTTATCGGGATATTACTGCTTATACTGATAAGTTCAATGTTTTTGGATCAAGAGCATCGGCAACGTTTATTGGTGGAACAGACGGTGGAGAAACAGGAACCGGCCGGGCAGACCAGGCTGTTATTTACCGGAATCATTTTGGGCCCTTTTATTTGGGTGGACAGATTCAGGCCAGAGGCGGGAACAACGGTAAATTTATTGATGGATTCGGAGCTTCTCTTCAATATGAGATAAAAGAAGGTTTTTTTGCCGGGGCAGCTTATAATAGGGTCTTGCTTAGTGATAACCTTGTGACTGCCGGAAGAATTATTGGTCTTACAGGCCAACCTACTTATTTTTCTTTAGGAACTAAATACATTGGACAGACTATAGATTTTAGTATTGTTGGTGTGCTGCAGAAAAACGGAGATTTTTCTCAGGGGTCTTATCTCGATCCTACCGTAGGGGCATTCCCTTTTACAACCGTTTTTAATGCCAAAGGATTAGAAGCCTTCGGGAAATATAAATTCCAGAAGTTTTCTGTTTTGGCAGGGTATAATCTGTATGTTCCGCAGCTAAAATCTATAGAAGACACTTCAGTACAATATAGCCTTGATCCAGGATTTAAAAAGAATGATATTATTGTAGGTTTTTCCTATTTCCCTTTTAAATTTGCTCAAATTTATAGTGAACAAAGATTTTCTATGGGAAAAACGTCAAATGGAGAAAGAGAAAAGAGTGTTTTCACTTTGGGGCTTAGAATTGATCTTTCAGGCAATTTCAGTAAGAAGATCAGTCTTTAATAGCTGTTTTCTTTCTGAAAAATTCAAGGATATTCCATCCCAAAGTATCTATTTTTTTCAGTCCTGCAGAAATAACGAATGCCAGAAGGATATTAATAACATAAATAATAATCATCAAAAGCCACCATGACATGTTTTCTTTCAGTGGAACGACGAAAAAATATACTAAAGACGAACTTATTCCCTGTGCAAAATAGAAGAAAATAGCATTTTTACCAATGTAAGTGATAAAGTTTTCCTTAGTAATCTTTAATCTGTTATAAAGAACAAATAAGGTAACCAGAGAAAATTGAGCCCAAATGATATAAGGAATCTGTGGTGGAAATTTATTTTTATTGATTTTGTAGAAAATTTCATTTCCATGATACCAGAACATCCATGTTAGAGCCAAAGCAACAAATGCATATAATACAGGAATAAACTTGTTGGGGATTTTTTTTCCGCGCATTCTGTTCCCAATTAAAAAAACTGCCATATAAAAGGCAACGTAGCCCACTTGTCCTGTCGGATAATATTCTGGGAAAATATTGAATAATAAGGTCAGTCCAATACAGAGTCCAATAAACCAATTGATATGTTTTGGAAAAAATCTTAAGATTAGTACCCCCAAAACAGTAAGAATATAATAGACTTTGAGGTACCAAAAGCTCCCCATAACAACTGGAAAAGTGTCAGCATTAGTATATTGATGCAGATACCAGTTTCCTAGGTTTTGCCATTGCGGAATTGCAGAAATACTGGTGGTAGAGTATTTGGAACCGAAGGTTGAATAAAAATTCTGTAGCCATTCCAGGGAAAAGAATGTCAGTCCAAAGACCTTAAAGAAGTAATCTAAGAGGAACAGAAATGTTACAAAAATCATATAGGTGATCTGTAATTTGAGTAACCTGTAAAATGTTTTCTCAATATTGGCTCCTGAAGTAATTCCGCTCAATGCATAAAATAAGGCGACATCAAAAACAAGGGAAAACACTCTTACTTCTGCCGGAATATAGAACTGTCCCGACCAGAAAGCTGTGTGGATAAAGATAATGGATAGGGTAGCCAGTCCTTTGGCGAAGTCAATATAGAGATCTCTGTTCATTAGGATAGATATGGGTCAAAAGTAAATAAAACTTTTGTTATTTTTCAAGTCAAATAAAAGAGGCAGAACTTAAATTGCCTGCCTCCTTTCTTAAATATGCTAAAAATGAATGTTTCTTTTATTGAAGATGTTTAAATTCTTCCGCAGAAATTTCTCCGGACTGAATTTTTCTTAGTTCATCTATATATTGGCTCATGTAAGCATCAATTTCTGGATTTATCTTATTCTTAGCCATTTTATAAGTTCCGTTAAGAACTCCCTGGTAGTAATAGAAGAAATTATAATCAAAGTTGGATGCGTTAAGGTCATATTGCCCTAAAAGGAAACCTAAACGAACAGCTGATCTTCTTTGTGCAGGAGTTCCATGGTGTCCCGGGCTATTGGTTTGGTAATCTCCAATGCTTTGTGCAAACTCGTAAGCGGCAGCAATTTCTGGGAAACTTGTCTTATTGTAACCGTTAGGTCTTCTTAAGTAATATCCTGCAAAACCATCAGCTTCAAGCTCATTAGGTCTTGCTGTGTTTTCGTTTACTGAAGGAAGTCCAAAGATATACTGTAACTGATGTCCGTACTCATGAGCAAGAATCATTGCATTCACAATATCCCCGCCTTTTGCTTTTGCATCATAATAGATAGCATAACCATAATAGATCTTTCCTGTAGAATAAGAAATTGCATTGTAGGTTGAATTGAAATTAGATGCATCATTCACAAATCGTAGAGTAGGATTGCTTCTTCCCCATAAACTTGCAATTTTAGTCATCTGAGCATTCATGAAATTAGTGTCTGTGGAGTTCTGAAGTCCGGTCAATAAAACAGAATTGGAGCTCCAGTTATTGTCTACATATGCACAGTTTTTTTCAACGGCTCCGGGTTGTTCAATTTTTGCACTGGAGCTTTCCTGTTGAGGAAGAACAGTATCTTCCATTTTGTCATCACTACATGCTGTAAGGAATGTTGCAGCAATAGCGCCTGCTATTAAGCAGAGGTTAAAGTTTCTTTTCATATAATTATTTAGTTGGTAAAACGAAGGTAAGAAATTATCTTTTATATATGAGCACATTATCGTTAAAAATTATTCAAAACATAGTGAATAGATTTTTTTAATAAAAAACATTGCTTTGATTGTAAGCTGTTTAGAATTTTATTTGTATATTTGCACCTCGAAATAACTAAAAATTTATAAACAATGTTTGCAATTGTAGAAATAGCAGGGCTTCAATATAAAGTTGAGCAAGACCAAAAGTTGTTTGTGAACCGTTTAAAAGGAGATAAAGGAGGAAAAGTTTCTTTCGATAAAGTTCTTCTTACTGTAAACGGAGCAATCACTGTAGGCGCCCCAGCTGTAAGCGGAATCACTGTGGAAGCAGAGATCCTTGACCATGTAAAAGCTGATAAAGTAATCATTTTCAAAAAGAAAAGAAGAAAAGGTTACCAAGTGAAAAACGGTCACAGACAATCTTTAACTCAAATCGTAATCACAGGTATTACAGGATTTGAAGGCGGAGCTAAAAAAGCAGCTAAAAAAGAAACTGTAAAGTCTGAAGTTCTTTCTGACCATGCAACTGTTAACTTTGGTGAAGATCACGAATTGAACTATCACTTAAAGAAAAACAACTTGTCTCAGTCTAAAGAGAACAGAGAAACTTTAATTACTTTAGGTAAAGCAGTTAAAGTTGAATTAGAAAAGAATATTCTTACTCATGAAGAAGTAGATGCTGCTATCATTAAGAATATTGATCAATTTAAAGCACTTAACAAATAATCCAGTAATAAAATGGCACACAAGAAAGGAGTCGGTAGTTCCAAGAACGGTAGAGAGTCTCACTCTAAGAGATTAGGTGTGAAGATTTTCGGAGGACAAGCAGCTATTGCCGGAAATATTATTGTTAGACAAAGAGGTACTCAACACCACCCAGGTGATAATGTTGGTATCGGTAAAGACCACACTTTGTTTGCATTAGTAGATGGTAAAGTAGTTTTCAGAAAGAAAGCAAACAACAGATCTTTTGTATCTGTAGAACCAAACGCATAATTTTTAAGCGTTTTATAAAAATTAAATCCTCAGCATTTGCTGAGGATTTTTTTGTTTGTATCCCAACTGTTAAATTTTTAATAAACATTCCAGCAGGTGTGAAATATTTATATATTTGCTAAAGATCAGATAACAAGTCCGCTGCAGATACCGAAAAGTATACAGAGCAGGCTACAAATTAAAACTAAATAACTATGAAAAATTTAAAAAAATTAACAAAGAAGAGTCTGAAAACAATTAACGGTGGGGGCGTACTATGCCCGGCAAAGCCAATTACATCATGCGACTTATGGTGTGGGTTGACTCCGCAGCAGAAAATGCGCTGTTTGCTTGATGTAGAAGAAGTTTGTACATGCTAATTCTTTGTAATTATTAGATGACAAACCTTAGAAAATTTACTAAAAATCAATTGAAATCAATTGGAGGCGGGAATGATTATACATGTCCTGGTTACATGATAACGACTTGTGCCGAATGGTGCAGACTGAGCCCATGGCAGCAGCAGTATTGCCTGAATGCTATAGAAGAGTTTTGTAATTGCTCGTAATAAACCTTGATAATACAATGGGGCGGCTTCGAAGAAGCTGCCCCATTGTATATTATATAATCGTTTTTTCTCTTTAGAATCCTACCTGGAGACCAGCCTTGATTCCAAATTTTGAAATATCAGGTCTGTCAAGATAATTTCCTCTCCAGTTAAAATCTACTCTGAATAATCTAAGATTACCAATCCCAATGTTTTCGATTCCAAATCCATATTCATAATAAATATGTTCATTGGGAGCAGAATATTTAAATCCTTCTACATTTATTGCCTTAGACGCATCGCTCAAAGATCCATAAGCTGCTCTGATGAATGCTACCTCCCTGAACTTTAACTTTTTGATTAATGGAATGTAAGACAATATTTTACCATTAAAATGATGCTCCAAATGAAGGGTAGTATAAGCATCTGCTACAAATTCATAATAATTCAATTGTGAGAATGTATTCGGGGCTAAACCATAAGAAAGGTTAGCAGGAATAATATTCTGTAAAGCCAAAGGAACCGTATTAAAATTCTTTCCTGCTTCAAAACTGACAACCGTTTTTCCTAATGTTCCAATCAAAAACGGCTTATAGAACATAAACTGAAGCTTATCATAGTTGAAATCGGCATTGAATAACCCTTCAATACCTCTGGTATATCTTAAAACAATAGTAGGTGCAAGATTTTTTGCCTGATATCGATCGATCCCGGTTTGAGAAAATTTCGCTCCAGGTTTTGCAATTAAGCTGATTGTAACATGAGAATCATTGACTGTTTTTCTTAATTGCCCATCCCCTTGATAATACATAAGGTTGAACTTCTCAGGAATAGCAGATTTAATACTTTGCATTACTCCATCCACTCTGATCTGTACATTTTTCCAAGGCTCAATAGCTGCAAAGACACTCGTTTGATTTACGGAACTCAAAGAAATATTCTCTCCTCTGGCAAAAAATGTGCTTGAAGATAAAGAACGTGATGCCACTCCGTCACCGGATGTAAGCTGGCCTCCAAGCTGAACAATATCTCTGCTGGTTCCGGCTCCAATCATAAATCGGTTAAGCCTGTTAAACATATATCGTGCTTCAGCTCCATATTTTACTTGCTGATCTTTAAATCCATAAGCCGTATAGAACTGAACCCTCCAGGGATCATTCAATCCAAAATATGATCTTGCTCCAATTCTTATTCTGTCTCCTTCCACTTCATTTCTTCCATATACAGAGAAAATAGGACCAAAATCTACTCCTTTAAACGCATTATAATAACGGGAACCAAGAGTTTCAAACAGTTTTACCATTCGGTTGAACTTAGGAGTCTGCTGCAGCTGATCCAACATTTTATAAACCCCTTGTTCGGACTTTGATAAGGTATCAGGTCTTGCCTTAGTCCAGTAAGCATCATCTTTATCTGTAAATTTATCCTCGTATTCCTCCTCTTTTCTTTTGAAAACTTTAGGATCGAGTGGGATGTTGAATTCATAATTAGAATAGTCAACAGATTTTTTAGCGATAATACTCTTAGATCCTTTCTTCTTTGAAAAAGGACTCATCTCAACTTCTGTGATTAGTTTTTTAGGAAGGAATGTCGTTTCATCCGGATTGTCATACTCCAGTTGAGTATAAACACTGTTGACGAAATTAACATTGATTTTTTGTGTTGATCTTAAAGTAGCTCCCAAAACAGCATATGTATCCGTATCTATATAAAGATTTCCCTGGAATGCCAATACGTCTTTACGTTTAGGCTGATATCTTATTTGAAAAGCCTTCTCTCCATGGATCGCAATAGTGTCTACAAGGTTATAGTCATAAGTTCCGAATCCATCTGTTCCTGCCGGACTTTGAAATCCAATATCAAAATAATTTAAAGTATTATCATAAATATTAATATCCCTGTACAGGTTTTTCGCCGAAACAGTAATAACCTGGTTATCCTGAAAACCTGAAGTCTTTTGAGCTACTAAAGTTCTTTTTGTGTCTTTATCGGGTTTGTTCCGACCATAATTTTCATAAACAGCCTCATTCAGAAAGATAGGAAGTCCAAGCCTTCCACTTGCAGTAGAATCAGCATAATTAAAAATGAAGTCCAGCTTATTGAAGATTTTCTTCTTCATAAAGGTGCTGTCTATATTATTAAGGTCAAATTGGGTTTTTTCATATTCTTTGTAAGAATAAGTATCAAATTTCTCCAGACCATTATTTCTTTTTTGAGCCCATACTTTTTGCATAATAGCATAAGCAGGGTTTTCTTTTTTGCTTTTATATTTAGGTTTTCCAGCCTGAATAACCACTTCCTGAATATTACTTACCTTAGCTTGGGAAAGCTGAACAAAAATATTTTCAGCATTTTCTGGGGTAACGTCAAAAATTTCTGGAGTATAATTCTTTCTTGAAAATCTCAGTCTCTGGATAATACTGTCAGATTGTATACTGAAATTTCCCGAGGTCGTTGTCAGAGATGGGTTCTTGTCATCATTAATAAAAATATCAACTTTGCTTACTTCTTTGTTGTTTTTGGCATCAACAATTTTACCGCTGGCCTTGTTTTGAGCACATACCAAGCTAGTGAAAGTAAGGAAAAATAATAAAAAATAGTGTTTTTTAGAGTTGTTGTTTAACATCATTCGTTTCTTCAGGCAATTAGCACAAACAAAAAGTATGCAGTTTTTTAAAAAATATATAAAAAAATAAAATATTCTTACGTTTCTATGTAAAACGGCAAATTTAACAAAAATAGTACTATCATTTGAGAAAAAATAAATACTAGTTTTATTGTCTTAACAGATAAGGATCAATTAATTAATGACAAGGTAAAAAGTCACTGTATTTATGACTTATATTCACTCAGAACCCCTTTTTTAAGAAATAACAAAATAGAAAATGTGTAATGACTTCAGCAAAAAAATGAATTCTTTCAAATTTGCAGTTAGGTTTGAGTTATCAAGATGCCTCAGAGTCATCATTTGAACGCCCGGATTTCGAACAGTCTCTTGCATATAAATAAACACCAATGTGTGTTATATCATATATATGCTATATAATTATTTCATCAAAATTTTTCTACTTATCCTCTCCACGAAAATACTGAAAGCCTCATACCTTAAGCTTTTTCTCTCATCTTCAAATCTCCACGTGTTCCATTTTTTCAGGAGCTATTTCCCGCTATCCACTCTTACTCCTCGCGCCATCGCCCACCATGCTCAGGTCCTCCTGCGCTCCACTCTATACTGTGGGGTAACCGTTTCTATCGGGGCTAGGGTAGGGAACCGATTTATAAATGATGAATAAATAATAGATAATAGTTGGCATCAATTAATAGCATCACCTATTATCCATAAGTGATTGCTTCTATCATTCCCATCCTTTGGAGCTCATCTTGTAGGGGTTTTATAATTCTGCACCTTTTTTCAGGTAATAAAAACGCTGCATTGTTTGTGCTATTTTTTTAATCCCTGGAAAAG
>NZ_JANUEH010000008.1:0-238410 GCF_024810195.1 Chryseobacterium sp. BIGb0232 | reverse complement strand
TTGAAAAAGTAAGTGGCCGACTCGGTAGCTCAGCTGGTAGAGCAATACACTTTTAATGTATGGGTCCTGGGTTCGAATCCCAGCCGGGTCACAAATAAAAAGAACTACTGTTTCAGTGGTTCTTTTTTGTTTTGTCAACTATTTTTGATAAATATATTTCCTTACAATTTCTTTATTATTTCTTTTTTTTAGAATCAGGCTCAAAACTCCGGACTAGCAAAAGATTTAGTTTACCTGAAGAGAGAAAGTGATTGTCTTTCCTTTCCCTGAATTGCAGGGTGACTTCATTATTATAATCTACAATTAATACTAGTATATTTATATCCATAAAAATTATTAAAAGTCCATGAAAATAAGTGTATGCTTAATTGTTAAAAATGAGGAGAAATTTTTAAGCAGATGTCTGGAAAGTGCAGCAAAATTTGCAGATGAAATCATTATAGTAGATACAGGATCTACGGATAGAACCAAAGAAATTGCTGAAAAGTTTACAGAAAAAGTTTTTGATTTTGAATGGATTAATGATTTTTCTGCTGCCCGTAATTTTGCATTTTCTAAAGCGACTATGGACTATCAGATGTGGCTGGATGCTGATGATGTTATCCCGGAAAAATCAGTTAGGGAAATTAATGATCTGAAGGAAAAATTGAATGATGATATTGAGATTGTCACAATGAAATACGTTTTGTCATTTGATCAAAACAATAATCCGGCTTTTTATTCAACGCGTGAAAGATTATTCAAGAAGAGCAAAAATTATCAATGGATTGAGCCTGTTCACGAATGTATTCCTTTGGTAGGCAATATACACTATACTGAGATTGAAGTCTGGCATAAAAAAGAAGAATCTAAAGTGATTTCAACAAGAAATATTGATATATATAGAACTTTAGAAGAGAGTGGAAAAGAATTTTCTGCAAGACAGCTGTACTATTATGCAAGAGAATTGAAAGATCACAATGAAACAGATAAAGCAATAACTTTTTTTGAAAAATTTTTAGCATCAGAATCAGGCTGGATAGAAGATGTAATTACCTGTTGCCAGCAGTTGGCTGTTGAATATAAAAAAAATGGTGTTAAAGAAAAAATCTTACCCACTTTACTGAAAAGTTTCGAATATGACATTCCCAGACCGGAAATCTGTTGTGAATTAGGCTATTACTATAAAGATAAACAGGATTATAATCAGGCTTTTAAATGGTTTGATCTGGCGACAAGACTGCCAATATCTCATTCGGTAGGCTTTGTATTTTCTGATTATTCAGGATATATACCTAATATTGAAGCCTGTGTCTGCCTGTCTTTTTTAGGTGAGTATAAAAAAGCTGATGAATATAATGAAAAAGCTGCTCTTTCAAGGCCGGAATGTCCTTCTGTAAAGCAAAATAGAGACTACTTAAGAAAACTTATCTAGCTGTTTCAAGGCTTTAAAATGAAATGGTAGAATGATTAAGAAAGATGTTATATGATTGATAGAGTATTTATATTTTTAATCATATATTAATATGGTTGTCATAATATAGTTATATATTTGAATAATTGAAAAACTAATAATATATACATCTATATGATATGAAAACTACATTTTTTACACTTTCGTTATTTCTTGTTAGTTTCTCTATTCAGATTTCTGCTCAGGAAATTGTAAATACTAGCGGTAATGATATGTCAGGGACTACAGGCAATGTTGCAGCTTCTGTTGGTCAAAGTTTTTATGAAACCATAACTTCTTCTGCAGGAAGTGTTGCTGCTGGTATTCAGCAGCCCTATGAAATCATACCGACATTAGGAGTCGATATTGTTGAAATCAATTTGAACCTTGCTATTTTTCCCAATCCCACAACAGATATTCTTAATTTGAAAATCGGATTTAAAGATTACAGTAAATATCACTATGATCTTTTTGATGGCAGTGGTAAATTACTGACAAGCCAATCCATAACTCAGCCGCAAACTCAAATTACAATGACACCATATCCCGCTTCAATTTATTTATTAAAAATATCAAAAGAGGGAAAGAATATCAAAATTTTTAAGGTTCTAAAAAACAAATAAAATATAAAAACTAATTACCTATG
This sequence comes from Chryseobacterium sp. BIGb0232, assembly GCF_024810195.1. Lineage (NCBI taxonomy): Bacteria > Pseudomonadati > Bacteroidota > Flavobacteriia > Flavobacteriales > Weeksellaceae > Chryseobacterium > Chryseobacterium sp. BIGb0232. The sequence continues at coordinate 236,332 of NZ_JANUEH010000008.1, read as the reverse complement.
AAAAAGCTTTCCATTCTAGCAGCCTCTTTAGCTTCTGCTCTGATGTTTTCACAAGTACAGGACGCAATGAGCTATCAGGCTATTATTAGAAATTCAAGTAATCAATTGGTAAGTAACCAAACTGTAGGAATGAGATTTTCTATATTGAAAGGCTCCACAGCAGGAACTGTAGTATACTCAGAGACGCAATCTCAATCTACCAATATGAATGGTTTAGTAACTGCAAAAATTGGTGCTGGGACTTTAGTAAGTGGCTCGTATTCTACCATTAACTGGGGAGCAGATATTTACTTTATAAAAATGGAAACAGATCCTAACGGAGCAAATAATTATACCATAACAGGAATATCACAGTTGCTAAGCGTGCCTTATGCTTTATATGCAAAAACTTCGGGAAGTTCTGTTCCTGGCCCTCAAGGTGCTACCGGTGCTCAAGGTATTCAGGGAGTTACTGGTCCAACAGGAGCTGTTGGTGCTCAGGGGTTAGTAGGAGTTACTGGGGCTACTGGCGCTCAAGGTATACAAGGTATTCAGGGAGCTACCGGAGCCACTGGTGTTCAGGGTATGCAGGGAATTACCGGTGCTCAAGGTATTCAGGGAATTACTGGTCCAACAGGACCTATAGGAGCTCAGGGGGTGATAGGAGCAACAGGAGCTACCGGAGCCGCTGGTGTTCAGGGTATACAGGGAATTACCGGTGCTCAAGGAATTCAGGGAATTACTGGTCCAACAGGACCTATAGGAGCTCAGGGGGTGATAGGAGCAACAGGAGTTACAGGTGCTCAAGGTATTCAGGGAGTTACTGGTACCCAAGGAATTCAGGGAATTACTGGTCCAACAGGACCTATAGGAGCTCAGGGGGTAATAGGTGCAACAGGAGTTACAGGTGCCCAAGGTATCCAGGGAGTTACCGGAGCTACTGGGATTACCGGGGCTGGATTTTCTAATGGAACCACTGGAGGACAACTCATTTTGACTAATTCATCAGTGCCTTTTTCACCTGGAACTCCTGTGAATATGAGTGGAGATGCCACTATAAATGCTTCTGGTACGTTAACCATTGGTACCAATAAAATAACTACAACCAAGATAGCAGATGCTTCTGTAACAGTAGCAAAAATAGCGACCACTGCAGGTACAGCAGGTTCTTCTACTTATCTTAGAGGCGATGGAACCTGGGCTATGCCAAGCAGTAGTGGCGGAACACAACTGCTAACAGGAACTAATACTGTGACTATGCCGGGAGCTAGTACACCGAATTCATTTACAATAACGGTCAATGGAGCAGCAATAGGGGATGCGGTTATTGTAAATCCTTTAGGCAATATTCCAACAGGAGATTTCCCCCCAATCTATACTGCTAAAGTAACATCCGCCAATACGATAACTGTTTATATGTATGATGCTGGTTCTATTGCGGGCTTATCTTTTTCTTTTAAAGCTACAGTAATCAAGTAAGGTTAATTTTTTATAAAAATGTAAAATCACACCTCCGTGCTGTCATAAATACAAAGAACTACTGTTTCGGTGGTTCTTTTTTATTGTATTCCCACCTAATAGTCACGTATATTTGTACTGTGCTACAAAATTGAATCAGGAATATGAAATTCATTCACCAGATCGATCCCTCAAAGTTTGCCTTTTTTGAACTTCAGCGCTGCCAGAATCCTTATATGGAGAATTCTCGGCGGGCTGACTTTTTTGAAATGATTTGGTTTAAGAATGATCCGGAAACCAGTGACGGAGATTCTATGTATTTAATTCCTTTGTATCGTTCTGAAAAAATAAGTTTTGAAAATAAGGAGGGATATATCATAGCCTTCAAAAGAGAATATCTGGAAGAAGATGACAGGGAGTTTGCGTTGGATGTTTTCAATCTTTTCAATCTTTTCAATATATATGGGCAGTACACTCATCTTCGTTTGGATAATGATATTGTAGAAATACTTCAATACCTCAGAATATTGATTGAGAAAGAGTATCAAAACTCAATGGGAAGTTATCTGGTTCTAAAATCATTACTGAAAGTCTTTTTGCTAAACCTGATTCGTGCAAGTCAACACTATTTTTTGAACCAGGATATCCATCAGAAGCGGGTCTATCAATTCATTATGTTGATGGATGACTATTATAAAACAGAACGTAAAGCAGAATTTTATGCTTCAAGAATGGGAATCAGTGAAAAACGGATTAATCAGATTCTGAAGGAAAAAATGAATAAAACCCTTACACAGCTATTACACGAAAGGGTTATTGTAGAGGCTGAACGGATGCTGATTTCAGGAGAATTGACCATAAAAGAGATTGCATTCGATCTGAATTTTGAAGATCCAGCCTATTTTTCCCGGTTTTACAAAAAACAAACAGGACAGACTCCAGAAGAATTCAAAAAACATAATGCCTGCCTGTAAATGTAGGCATACTTTTAACTTTTCAGATCCATTTTATGTTTTGCAGTTCAGGTGCTGTTGGGTAATCAGATGATCCTGTATTTCCAAATTGTACCGGTGGATTAGAAAATAATACTGCTGTCTGAGGTTCTTGCTGATTTAAATTTGTACATCAATCAATAGTTCAGAAAACGAGTGGGGAAGAGGTAAAATAATCCTTACTGTTAGTTCTTCAATTGAGAGATCAGATAATCTAATTAAAATATCAGGTATGAAACCAACAAAAAAAACTGAAGAAGTCATGTTCGGGGATATCAATGCTCTTTTATCTCCTAAACCCTTAGCCCTAGAAGCAGGAATCAGGAGATTAGAGAACGGTATGCTCCATATTGCCATGAGAAATGTTCTGCACAATTGTAAAGGAAGAATGCTGGATTGGTGGTTCAAATATTTTGAAACAACGGCAGACCTTAAGTTATGGCACCCTCATGACCATCTGAAACACGGTGGATGGGACAGCAAATGGATCAAAAATAAAAATTATATAGGGGCTACCATACATGCTACAGAATCTCTGGGTGATATCCCTCCGGTGTCTGCTACTATAAAATTTCATGATCCTGCAGAAATATTTAATGTGGATATCTTGAACCAGGCTTATGCTGATGGGGCTGTGAGTGCAGTGGTGTATGCAAGGATAGGCTTTGGTGAAGATACGCTTTTAGATGATAACGGTGATCCGGTGGATGGTTATATGTTCCATGTAGTCAGGGATACGGTGCAGGGTTCTACCTTGAGGAGTCATTTTTATCTTGGCGCATTAATGGCAGATAGTGAAAATCAGCTGCCGGATGAAGTTGGATTCGGGCTTATGGAGCATTGTTATAGTGAATTTACTTATCTGGCCCAGGTTCTTCCTTCTCTTTATTATGCTGAAAATAAGAACGGGGACAAAGCGCCTTTTCTTTGGTAATTAAGATAAATTTTTACAATAGAATTATGAGTACGCAATGTTCGCTTTACATTGCGTTTTTTATTGCAAATTATTTATTATCAGAAATTTGAGTTTTTACCTGAGTTGAGATTAGTGAAAATTATTAATTCATATCAGGAATGAAAGATATTTTTTTTAGCTAAAAAGCTTGTGGAGGCTTGGATTTAAAGGATTTTTTTCTATATTTGCAATCTCTTAAACAAAGAGATTTATTTGAAAAAATAAGTGACCGACTCGGTAGCTCAGCTGGTAGAGCAATACACTTTTAATGTATGGGTCCTGGGTTCGAATCCCAGCCGGGTCACAGATCAAAAGAACTACAGCTTTGTAGTTCTTTTTTTTGTTTTTATACAGTATATTTCATAACAATCTCTGAAGTGTCGTTTGCTCCATTTTCATTGCTAATGTCTTTAAATCCATTCTTTTTGTATAGCTGATATGCTGAATGATTGTTAGCAGCGACCTCTAAATATATTTCATTGACAGTAAACTTCTCATTAGCCTCATGAATGACAGCCTGCACAAGGCCAGATCCTATATTTTTTCCCTGAAAGCCTTTCTTTACATACATTTGGTAGATGCTTGCGGAGTTGTTTTCATTTTTAACAAATATACAAATGCCGATTAGTCTTTGATCAGCAAAAGCACCGAAGGCAACCTTTCCGGGAGTTTGATTTTCAATATTGATTTCCATGCTGAGTTTTTCGGTTTTCAGGGATTCCTGATAACTGGCTGCAAAGGAATCAGGGAACTGTTCCAGGCTTTCCAGACGGATGTCCCTGTATATTTTACTTTCATTAGCCAGAAGTTTCCGATATTCAATATTCATAGTTGATTTTTATAATAAAAAGTTTTAAAATTAATTTCTTTAAAAAAAGATGAATATAACAGGATTTTTTGATAGTAAAGAAAAAAGGAATAAGATTTATCAGATAAAAATTGAATGAAAAATGTAACAAATATTATTTCAGACTGTCTTATTATAAAAAGGCAGGGAGTTACTTAATCATACAACTGTTGTTGAATAGATAACAATTTTTTATTATAAAATATTGATTTTCAATTTTGAATTTAATGTATTAACCAGGTTGCAGAAAACTAAAGGGAGTATATTATTTTTCATATTCACATGATTTTATATAAGCATTGATGATATAAATTATGTATATTTATAATATAGATTGACACAAAAATCAATAAAATAATATTTTCTGTTCATCTATTAAGGCATGTGTAGGTAGGTATGCGTTTTAAAGGGGAAATAAAAGCTGGCCATTATTAAAAATAATACAACATATACAACAGTCATAAGAAGGCTGATGGTCTGTGCATTAAGCATAGGTCTGTTGCTATGCGCTGTTTCCTGTAATAAAAATATTCAGGATAAAGAAAAAGACAATTTTGATACTGCGCTGATAAAAAAGAGTTCAGATCTACAACTTTCCGGAGAATATGAAGCACTTATTGAACTGAATATCGATTATCTGAAAAAAGCTGCGAAAATGGGATATAAAGAGGGAATAGGTCTTTGTTATCTTAATATGGCAGAGGTAAATATATCTGCCGGAAATTATGAAAAAGCGCTATTTTTTTTCGATAAAGCGGAAAAAGATCTTAAAAACTCAGAAAATGGCTTTCATAAAGCTGTATTTTATGATGATTATAGCCAGTATTATTCTCATCTTAAATTATATGATAAGGCTATAGAATGTAATAATAATGCATTTCTTTACCTGAAAGAAGCAAAAGATTCGGAACTCAAAAAGAAACTGCTTTCAAGACTGTATATCAATAAAGGAGGTAGTTTTGCTTTTAAAGGATGGTATGGGACATCGCTAAAGTCTTTTCTGAAGGGGAATAAATTAGAAAACTCAGCCTACAGCAACTGTATGGTTGCCCAGTATTATCTGTTCAGACATCAGCCGGATTCTGCCGGAATTTATATTGCAAGGTCTGAAGAGAAGATGCTCAATGAAAAGACCAGTGATGCAGAATCTCTTTGGGTATATTACACCATGGGATACTATTATAATGAAATTAATAATAATGATCAGGCAGAAAAGGCACTTAAAAAAGCACTGGAAATCAATATAAAAACAAGGCGTACATATTCTTCACATATCAATAATGTATATAAATCTCTTGCAGAGCTTTATAAAAAGAAAAATGATGGTGGTAAGGCTTATTATTATCTGCAAAAATATATGGAAGAAGAAGGGCGGTTGGATGTTGCCCGAATAAATACAATGAATAAAGCTACAGAAAATTTTATCTCTGAAATGAAACCGGAATCGGATTGGCATAGAAGCGATCTGCCTTTGGCTATTGCATTATCCATTACTGCACTTACCGTTTCCGGGATATATGTAAAGAAAACAATTCGGGCTCAAAGGTTGAAAAAAAGAGCTCTAAAGGAAGAGACAGAGGAACTTAAGAGTCATGTTAAAACAAAAATGCTAAAAGAGGTTACTGAGCTTGCTAAGAAAAATGATTCTGCATTCCTGATGAAATTTAAAGAACTGTATCCGGATTTTATCAATGCTCTTCTGAAAATTAATCCGGATCTTGAGAACTCTGAGCTGGCTTTTTGTGCCATGTTGAAATTTCATTTTTCATCCAAAGAAATTGCAGATTATACGTTTGTACAGCACAGGTCTGTTCAGCAAAAAAAATACAGGATCAGAAAAAGGCTTAATATTCCGGGAGAAGAGGATATTTATGACTTTTTTGATAAAATAAATAGTTGAAAAATAAAATTTATATAGATAATTTAAAGAAAATGTAACACCACAAGTCCGGAAAAATCATTTTTTAATCTTAATTTATACATCATTTAGTTAAAGGGAAAAACATTATGGTACGCATTCTTCTTTTTGTTTTACTCATTCTTTTGGTTTCCTGCAGCCCTGATTCCAGGAAATATGAAAAGAATTTTGATATTCCCTTAATGAAGCAGAATGAAGAGTTTCGTCTTGCCGGTGAGTACGATTCTCTGGTTAATCTTAATAAAAAATACTATAGAAAAGCAGAAGAAATTGGGTATAAAGATGGTAAAGCGTTATGCTATATTAATTTAGCTCAGGTTAATATGTCATTGGAAAATTACCAGAAATCCAATATTTTGTTTAATAATGCTCAATACATTCTGAAAGACTCTGATAATTCTTTGCATAAAGCCATATTTTATAATAATTATAGCCGGCTCAATTTTGAATTGGGAAGAGTGGATAAGGCTTTCGAGTATAACAAAGAGGCATTGAATCATATTGAGAAAAGCAAAAATTCTGAATTGAAAAAGGCAGTTCTTTATAATATCTGCTTACGACAGGGGATTTATTACAGTCACAAAAAGAAATATCACTCTGCGTTGGAGTATCTTCATAAAGCAAGAGCTCTGGATGAGGATGGGATTGTAGGGAGTGTTATAGGGGATTACATATACATGCATAGGAATAGAGATTCTGCCTATAAGTATATAACAAGAGCCTACAATAGAATGATTGAGTCCAAAAAAGTAGATGCTAATGCCCTCAATATTCATACGGTGATGGGGGAGTATTATATGGCTTACGGAGAATATGATAAGGCTGAAAAAGAATTTCTGACAGCTTTGGAAATTGATAAGAAAACCAGACGCATTTTTGCACAGTATACCAAATATATTTATAATGACCTGAGATCTTTATATGCATCAACCGGGGATAAGGAAAAAGCCTATTTTTATCTGAGTGCATATACGGAAGCCAAAAACAAGACCAATACTGCTTTACTGGCAACCATCAATCAGGATATGGAGTCCTTTATTTCAGAAGCAAAAAATGATACTTCAAAACATAAAAGTAAGGTACAGTGGGTTGTTTTTCTGTCTCTTGCAGGATTTTCCATGTTGGCTATATATACATGGAGAATCATCAATACATTAAGACGAAGAAAGGCGGCTCTGAAATCAGAGGCTGAAAATCTTAAGAACCGGATTAATGATAACAGGCATGAAGAGATCATTGAGATGGCCAAAAGGAATGATCCTGGGTTTCTTTCCAGTTTTAAAGAAGTATATCCGGGATATATAGAGCAGATTTTAGAAATTAATCCCGGGCTTGAAAATTCAGAATTGGTTTTCTGTGCCATGCTGAAACTGCATTTCAGTTCCAAAGAAATTGCCAATTATATGCTTGTTCAGCATAGGACTATTCAACAGAAGAAATACAGGATTAGGAAAAAAATGAATATTCCTACCGAAACAGATATTTATGTTTTTTTTGATAATATCAGTTGATTAATTGCTTTTTTAAGACACCTCACCAGTAATAAGTATGATGTTCCGCATTTTTCCTTATATATTCCTTCTTTTTTTTATTTCATGCAGTTCCGACAACCGGAAGTATGAAAACAGTTTTGATATTCCGTTGTTGGAAAAGAATGATAGATTCCGGAATTTGGGAGAATATGATTCTCTCGTCAATCTGAATAAAAACTATTACAGACAGGCTGAAGAGATGAGCTATGAGGAAGGAAAGGCATTATGTTACGTGAATCTGGCAAGAGTAAATACAACTTTGGAGAATTATCAAAAAGCACAAATCCTTTTTGAAAACGCGGATGCAATTTTAAAAAAATCAGACAATAATCTACATAAAGCTGTATTTAATAGCAATTATGCCCGTTTTAATGCAGAGCTTAGAAGACTAGATCAGGCTCTTCAAAATAATGCGGAAGCAATAAAGTATCTTGAAAATGATCAAAAATCTGCATTTGCCCGAAAACTTATGGCAGAAACTTATGGCTATAGTTCAGATTATCTTAATTTGAAAAAAAGACATAAAGAAGCAATTTTCTACCTATATAAAGCAAAAAGCATTGATCATTCAAGGCGGATCAATTTATTTTTTGGAAATCATTATACCAGTTTTGCTGAATTGAAATTGGATTCTGCTGAAATATATTTACGGAAAATTATTGAAGATCCAAATCCGGAGGCCGCTATGGATGTAGATGCTCTTGCAGCAAATACAATATTGGGAGAGGGCTATATTCAAAAGAAACAGTTTGATAAAGCAGAGGCAGTCTTAAACAGGGCTTTAGAAATTGATAAGAAAACGAGACACATTTATGCTCAGTATACCAAGTATATCTACAATGATTTAAAGCGGCTCTATGAGGATAAAGGAGATAAGGATAAGGCATATTATTATTTACAGCTTTATGCAGATGCCACAGATAAAACCAATAGCGCATTGTTGAGAACGATTAATCAGGATATGGAGTCTTTTATTCTGGAAGCAAAGAAAGATTCGGAAAGACATGAAAGAAATATAAGATGGGTTATTTTACTGTCTGTTGCTGGTCTTTTTCTTTTGGGAATCTATACTTGGAAGATGATCAATATCCTGAGAACGAAAAAGAAGAACCTTAGACTCGAATCAGAATCTTTAAAAAACATAATGAACAATAAAAAAGATGAAGAAATTATGGAATTGGCCAGAAACAACGATCCTGAATTTCTCAATCAGTTTAAAGAAGCATATCCGAAGTTCATCAGTAATCTTTTAACTATTAATCCCAATCTCGAAGACTCTGAGCTGGCATTTTGTGCCCTGCTGAAAATGCATTTTTCCTCCAAGGAAATTGCTCATTATACCCTTGTTCAGCATAGGACGGTTCAGCAGAAGAAGTACAGAATCCGGAAAAAACTCAATATCCCGACAGAAACAGATACGTATCATTTTTTTGATGATTTAACGTAGTATAAAAAAACTGCCTGATTCATCACATCAGGCAGTATTCGAAATGTTTTTTTTCGCCATTTGGCTTTCTCTGTTCAAATTTGAAAATTTTTAATCAAATACTAAAAAAAAGAACTACTACATGAGTACTACAGCAGTTTTTTTTAGGATTAAATATCTATAAATTAATGCTTTGGGCTTTTGTTGTGTTTTTGTGTTCTGATCTTTGAAAATTTGAAAAAAAGAGCTTTATTACTCTGGCAGATGTGATATATCATGAGCGTTATACAATGTTTTGTATCATTTTTCTTTATGTATTTCCTTAACCTATTTTGTTAATCAGTAACATTTATTTTTTTATTTAATTCTTTTGCTTTTTTTTGTAATGTATTGTAATACAGTGTTTTGTTGTTATGTTGTATGGGTGTAGTAGGTTGTTTTTTTTCTTTTTTGGAATAAAAATATAGATTTGTAAGTGTTCTGTAATATGATATAATTGAACAATTGAGGTTTTTTTATGTTTTATGAGTTGTTTATGTTGTTTTTATTTAAATGATTCATAATTAATATTGGATGATTGATTGTTTTTCATAAAAGAATAATCTGCTTAAAAAACAAAAAAGCATAAAATAAAATCTATGAAAAGAAAAGTATTATTGATAAGTGCATTGGCTATGGGAGTGGTATGTGCTTATGGACAAAGGTGGGAACCAACTTCACAAATGAGGTCTGAAATCAGAAAAGAAGTTGAAGTACAACATTCTTACAAATTAGATTTACAGTCATTACGAGGCCTTTTAAAAAATGCTGTGGAAACCGGAAAAGGCGCACAAGCAGTGATTGTTTCTTTACCTACTGCAGAAGGAAAAATTGAAAGATTTGCTGTGTACAGCGATCCGGTAATGGAGAAATCTATGGCCGATCGATACCAGCTGGGATCTTATGTAGGAACAGGGGTAGATGATCCATCTAAATATTTAAGATTCAGTACTTCTCCTACAGAAATGCAGTCGATGATTATCAAAGATGGTGTGTTTCAGTTTATAGAACCTATTACTACCGATAAGAAGGTATATGGAGTTTTCTATAAAACAAAAAGAACAGAAGGAGAGCATGGATTTGAATGTACAACAAAAGAGAAAAACCTTAAAGGTATAAAGGCATTAGAGGTTAATGGAAAAAAAAACCTTTCTAATATTAATGCCGGTATTACCAACAGACCTGCAAGTACAAGATTCAGGACCTATAGACTTGCGTTGGCTGTGACAGGAGAATATACGAAAAAGTTTGACCCTAATGGAGGAACTACTAATACTGTAGCGCAAATGAATGCCACCATGAACCGTGTCAATGGAATTTTTCAGAAAGATTTCGGGATTAGACTGATTATCCAGGATCTTCCAAATATCATATATACAGATCCTGCAACAGATTTTTATACTCCTCCTGCAACAGATAATGATCCTTCATTTAACCTTCAGCTCCAGCAAATGCTGACTCAGGATGTAGGAAATGAAAACTATGATATGGGACATGTATTTCATGCAGTAGGAGGAAATGGTAATGCAGGATCCATTGGGTCTACATGTGTTAACCCTACAGCAGCAGAACCTTTGGCAAAAGGATCTGCATTTACTCAGATGGAGAATCCAGTAGGAGATGCGTTTGATATTGATTATGCTGCTCATGAAATGGGACATCAGCTGGGAGCTAACCATACATTCTCACATAAATCAGAAGGATCCGGAGCAAATGTTGAACCTGGAGGCGGAACCACGATAATGGGATACGCCGGGATTACCGGAGATAATGTTCAGATGGTAACAGATGCTTATTTTCATTATTTCTCTGTTGGCCAGGTGTTAAATAGCCTGGATAGTAAACAGGGCTGTGGAACAACACAGGATATCGTAACCAATACAGCTCCTGTAATTTCACCTTTACCTTCTTATAGTATTCCTAAGGGGACTGCCTATTACCTGGAAGCTTCTGCTACAGATGCAGATCCTATTAAGTATACCTGGGAACAGTATGACAGCGTAGATGCCTTTCATTCAGTTTCCGGCGATATCGGTTGGGGATATAATGCTCAGGGAGCATTGACAAGATCTTATTTCGGAACAACAAGTGGACGAAGATATTTTCCAAGCCTTCCTATAGTAATGTCTGGAAAGTTGACTGATAAAACAAAATGGGAAAGTGTTTCCTATATTCCTAGACTTCTTCATTATGCTGTAACTGTTAGAGATGAGAATACTACTCCTATGCTGGTATCTGCCGAAACTAGTGTGGATGTTAAAGAAGATGGTCCTTTCACATTTAAAGGTCTTAGTGATGCTACAGTATTTTATAATAATGCTGTCAATACCATTGCATGGGATGTCGTAAATACTAATAATGCCCCCTATAACGTAGCTAATGTAAAAATAGAATATACAACAGATCTTGTTAACGGATCATCTTGGACAGAACTTGTAGCTTCTACACCTAATACGGGAAGTTATACCACTCAGATACCTTCAGGAGTAACAGGACCCATTAAACTGAAAATTTCTGCCATTGGAAATATATTCTACGCGGTATCTCCTAAGATTACTATCGGAGCAGCGCCAACATCCACTACAGATGCACCAATCGGAGTGTCTGCCATTGATGCGGAAGTATTGAAAACATCAGCAGTTATAGGCTGGAATGGCGTTCCGGGGGCTACCTATTCTGTTAATTACAGAAAAACCGGAACTACAAACTGGACAAATATTCCAAGTACTACCAATTCAGTATCATTAAGTGCCCTTGAGGATGAAACCAATTATGAGGTTCAGGTGGCTGCGGTAGTGAATACAGTGGCCGGAACATTCTCCTCTCCTTATGCATTTAAAACGAAAGGATTAAAAACCGGGGTAGATTATTGTTTAATGGGAACCGGAGGCAACAGTTTTGCAAATTTTGCACTTAATACCGGCTTAGCTAAACTAAACCTGGCTAATTTAGACTATTTAGATGCAACTTATAAAACTATTTTTAGAACCTATTTGGACTATAGCGAAGATGCAGACAAATTAATTAATCTAACAAAAGGATCATCGTTCACATTATCTTACATTAATGTAGGTAATGAACTTGAATCCGATAGTTATCCTGATACTATAGAAGTATGGATTGACTATAACAGAAATGGTATTTTCGAAGAATCAGAAAAAATTGGTTCCAATAGTGGGGCTACAGACAGTAATGCTCTACATGCAGGAACAATGACTTTTACTGTTCCAGCCAGTGCTTATGCAGGAGATAAGACCTTAAGAATGAGAGTGGCCAGTACTTCTTTCAATGCAGCAAGCGGACCTTGTGGTTTTCCAACTTATACAGAAGGAGGAGAAATCTATTCATATGGTTCATTTAAAGATTTTCCGGTTAAAATTTCAGAAACATTAGGAACAGACGAGGTAAGAGGTACAAAACCGGCAGAAGTATCTATCTATCCTAACCCTGCCGATACTTTCGTAGAAGTGAAAAACTTAAAAGGTAAAGCAGGTTACAAAATCTATTCTGCGGATGGAAGATTAGTTCAGGAAGGTAAGATTGATGGTCAGAGAATTAACGTAGCTTCTTTAATAAAAGGAATGTATGTAGTTACCATCAAAGATGATAAAAATACTTACAATACGAAGTTGATTAAAAAATAAAACACAAATGGGGCTCCGGGAATGGAACTTATCGGAGATGAAAGTAGTATTTGTTTTAGTTGGAAGATAGCTGTCTTTACCCCTGAGACAGCTATTTATTCCCAAAATATAAATGACTGTCATTGAGTGATCACTTTGCTTAGTCATATTCTGGTACCTGTTTTAACAATTATTAATCCTCTAAAATATTTTAATTATAAGAAAAAAATAAATAAAAATACAAACCAAAACACACACAAATGAATCTCCAAAATCAGGATCTTAAGGAGAGAAAAACTATTTATTTTTAAGACGAAAAAATGGCTGCCTTGAGGGAGGCAGCTTTTTTTCATGGGTACAAATATGATACAGTAAAGAGACTGAAAGCAGGACATTATTGAATCCTGTTAAAGAGCTAGATCAGGAGCATCCAATAACCCTTCAAGCCTTTCTTCCTGTTTGTTTCAATGTCCTTTAAAGAATTCCAGCATGGTTGCTAAAGCTGTTTCAGAATGCATCCGTTCTCCATTTTCAAGAGAATCTTTGGTAGCAGCTGCAGCTCGTTTTCTCATCGTAATTTCATACTGAGAAATAGCTTCCTGTAAAGTACTGTAATGGTTATTTGTTAAATATTCACTGAGTTCAAGAGCATCAAGCATCGCCATATTAGCCCCTTCTCCTGCAAACGGAGGCATCACATGAGCGGCATCACCCATTAATGTTACATTAGATCTTGTTTCCCAGGTCTGATCTAAAGGCATAAAGTAAATAGGACGGGGGATGAAAGGAATTGTGGCCTTTTCAAACAATTCGTACCATATTTCACTCCATTCCGGATATTCTGTTTTAAACCATTGCAGGATTGCTGTATTATCAGAGAAATCCAGTCCGCTGTTTATTGTCCAGTTTTCATCAGCTTTAAAACTTGCATAAAAGCCAAGATCACCATTGCCTTTCTGTCCCATCAGAATATTCTTAGACTTTCCGAAAGCCATTATTTTTCCACCGTTAATCAATGCATTGATATGAGGGGCATGTTCTTTTGAAATAATTCCTTCCAGCATTATAACTCCCGAATAAACCGGTTTCTGTTCTGTAAGGTAGGGGCGGATCTTAGAATGAGCACCATCTGATGCAATCACAAGATCAGCATAAGCCGATGTTCCGTTTTTAAAATGAAGCATCCAGCCATCATTTTGAGGTTCCATGGATAAAAAATGGCTGTCCCAAACAACGGTTTCCGGTTGAAGAGAGTCCAGCAGCATATTCCTCAACGGTCCACGGTCTATTTCGGGACGGAAATGTTCGGTGCCAAAATCTTCCTCTGGCTTGGTATCATGGTCGCTGAACAGTATTTCTGCCTGTTCATTCACAATGAGCATTTTATCTGCACCCGGACGGAATGTTTTCTTAAACTCTTCTAATAATTCGGCTTTGCGTAGGGCTGCCAGCCCTGAATCTTCATGCATGTCGAGAGGAGAGCCCTGCATACGGGCTTCTTTATTAAAATCTCTCTCATATAGTTTTACGTTTGCATTTTTCAGCTGCAAAAGTCTGGCCAGTGTAAGTCCGGCAGGGCCACCGCCAACGATGGCTATTGATGTATTATCTATCAGCATTGTATTTAAATTTTACAGGACAAAATTACTGCCCCTTCAATACTGATAATAGTATAAATCGGTCGTTTTTGTTTTTTGATAATTCCTTGGGCGCAACACCTGAAAATTTCTTCACTTCCTTAATGAAATGATTCTGGTCTGTATAATTAAGTTCCGGAAATAATTTACCCTTTGCAATATGTTCCAGAGAAGCCCTGAAACGCAAGATAGTAGAGTAGGCCTTTAAAGATAAGCCCAATTGCTTTGTGAAATAACGGTTGATCTGTCTGCTACTCCAGCCCACCTTTTCTGAAAGGTCTTTTACGCTAATTTCTCCTTTTGAAGCATACATAAGTTCAAAAAGTTGATGTTTTCTCTCATCTGCTTTCTGAGGAACCAGTTCCCGTATTTTTTGTATGGCTTTTGTACAGCAAAGCTCAAAGTCCTGTAAATCCTCAGCCTTAAATCCCCAGAAATCCTGCGGAAGCTTCTTTGCTGTATTTAATACATCAGCAATGGTTGTATTTAAAATATATTCCACAGCAATAGGTTTAAAGCTCACTACAAAAGCCTGGGTTTGGGGTGGGATCTGTCTTTGTTCAGGATAGGTTTCCAATCCGATCAGGGCAACATGAAAAGGTTCTGAGGGAGACTGCATGAAAAATAGATCAACCCTTCCATCCGGAATAATAACAACTTCCTTAGCTTCATCAGAATGATTATGGAATGTTCCCAAATTTTCCACAAAATCTGAAATACTCTGATCCGGTTCAATAAAATGAAACTGAAAATCATGGTCCATAATGAAAAGTAACAGTATTCTTTAATAGATTGAAGTTACAAAAATAGGCTAATAATTAATATATTAGCTAATGGGTAGCTGTTTTTAAGCCACGAATTCACGAATAAATTTTACATTATTCTATAAATCTATGTCTCTATGGTTTATTTTTTTTAACCACATAGGAACATAGATTTTCGAGTTGTATATAAGTTATTTATTCGTGAATTCGTGGCATATGAAGATAAAGCAGTATTCAATTTTATCGGAGATAAATCTTTGCGCCTTAAAAAGATATAACATTTACATTCTTTTGCGCCTTTGCATTTTCCAACAAAAAGCCCGGAATGTAAAAAACACCCCAGGCTTTATCAAGATTAAAAATAAGTTTAAAAAGAATATCCCACAGAAACCGTTACATTTCTGGGAGCTCCAGGGAAGGCCCGTGTATAATCGAACCCGCCCAGGAAATAATATTTGTCGAAAATATTACTGACATTCACTGCCATTTTCATTTTTCCGATATGATAGTAAACTGCCGCATTTATAGTCGTATAAGATGGCCATTCTCCCCAAAGGGCGCTTCCATTGCTGTCTTTTCCTATGCTGTTATCCATACGTCTTGTATCTACATAATACATTCCGGCACCAAAGCCAAGCCCCTTCACAGCAGAGGTTGAAAAAACATATTTCATCCATAAACTAGCCATGTTTTTAGGTGCTCCAGGCAGAGCTTGTCCTACTTCTGAAGCAATGGAAGAAGATTTTACCTCCGTATCATCATAGGTATAGTTGGCCATAATCTGAAACTCTTTGGTCAACTGTCCGCGAATATCCAGTTCAATACCTTTTGATACAGCTTCTCCTGATTGCCTGTATACCGGAAATCCTGTTGTACTGATTTCCCCTGTTGCAATCAGTATATTTTGGCGCTCAATCTGGAAAAGGGACAGATCCATTTGTAATTGATTCTTAAAGAACCCCGTTTTTAGCCCTGTTTCAATCTGGAAACTGTGTTCTGCAGTGAAAGGTTTGTCAGAACCATAATCCTGATAATTCTGGATAAAATTAGCCCCAACCGGCGCAAATCCCTGTGAATAACTTGCAAAATAATTAACCTGATCGTTAATCTGATATGTCAGCCCAATACGGGGCAGCCATGCATTCTGAGTGGCATGAAAACGGTCTTTACCACTTACTGTTTCAGAATAATAATGCTCATGACGCAGTCCCACAATAAGTTTTAATCGGTCCGCAAATGAAATCTGATCCTGCACATAGATTCCGGTAGTTTTATATGGACTTAAAAAAGGATAATTTCCTTGAGATAACCATACATAATTACCCAGATCATGAGTAGTATAAGTAGGATTATTAAGGTCGAATGTTAATGGAACAATTTTACCATCTATTCTCTGTTGTCTTGCTTCACGCTGCTGATTGTTACTGTCTCCTTCATATTGGGCATAATCTACTCCGGCTACGATGTGGTTTTCGATTTTGCGCCCCGTAAGATCCCATTTCAGATAAACTACGGAATTATCGGTATAGTCTTTTCCATGGCGGTCAAAGAAACGCATATTCATAATCGTATTATTAGGAGCATCAGCATAGCTGTTCAGGGTGCGGTGTTCATTCACATCTTCCTGATAGATCGACTTCATATAGCTGGCGTTCAATGATAGATTGTGAGTAAGGCGCTGGCTTAATCTTGCACTGAATGACAGTGTTTTAGTATTATAGAAATCAGATGGCTGACTTAAAGTAAAAGAGCGGTCCAGGGCATAAAAGTCATTGTTTCTCAATCCCATCCCGCGGTCAAGATATCCATGAAACTGATCATATACAAGGTCTATATCTACCTGAGTTCCATCCAATGGTTTAAAGGTAAAAGACGGAGCAATCATAAAGTTTTTCTGCTGATTCACATTTCGGAAGGTCTTGCTGTCTTCATACCCTGCATTCAGGCGGTACAGAATTTTCTTTTCTTTATCCAACGGTCCTGTCAGATCAATGCTTGTACGGATAGTCTGGAAACTGCCGACGGAGAAGTTAATAGAACCCTTTTGTTTGTCTAAAGGCTTTTTAGTCACCATATTGATCGTTCCTCCGGGAGTTACATCTCCGAATAATGAAGCACCGGGACCTTTTAAAACGGAGACACTTTCCAGATTGATCGTTAAAGGCGAGCGGTAGTAGCTGTTTCCGTAACTATATCCTGACCGCAGCCCATTCACAAGACGAATTCCGGTTTCGTAGCCACTTTTAAAACCACGAATAATAAGATCATCATAGGAAGAGGCTGTGGTTACTCCTGCCAGATCCTGTACAACATCGCGGGTGGTGTATGCCTGCTTGTCCTCCATAAACTCGCTGCTGACAATAGAAACTGATTGTGGAAGATCCTTTAGATTTCCCGAAAATTTTCCACCCAGTTCCAGATTATTGGTAAGGTAAGAGTTATTTCTGCGGGCTGTAATCAAAACTTCCTGAAGATCTGTTTGATTTTCCACCAAACGAATTGTGATTCCGTTTTTATCATCATAAGATAGAGAATCCAGTGTCATATCGGATGCTGAATAACCTTTGGCATCAATCATTAACTGAGCCGGGTACTGAACCGGAGTTTCAAACTGGAACTTCCCGTCTTTACTTGTTGTGGTGATGGTTCCCTGATTAATGGAAACCGAGGCATTAGAAATTATTTTTCCCTCCTGATTCAGTACTTTTCCGAAAATAGAATGGGTTTCCTGCGCTGATAGAGCAAAAGGAAGTAAGAGCATTATACCATTGATGTACAACGCTTTTTTGGTGGTATGTTTCATTGTATGTTTCTACGCTGTTGTAGTATTTATTATTCTGCGGAAATCATTAATTCCATGTGAAGAGTAGGATAAGTGCCTTCGTAGCAGGATTTTAGAAGTTTAAAATCCTGTTTAAGCCAATAATCATAAGCTCCCTGCAGAAAAGGATGGGTATGCAGATATAATCTTTTTATATTTTTCTGCTGTGCGGTTTTAGCCAGTTCCTGAAATAGGAGAGTGGCAATTCCTCTTCTTCGGTATTCAGGATTAACAAATAGTCTGGCGACTTCTACAGTTGTTTTTTCATCAATATCCAGATGAGGGAAACGATAATCAAAAGGCATCATGCCGATCGCCCCTATCAGTTTCCCATTGGAAGTCCGGGCCTGTAAAAAAGCTCCGGTGGGAGAGTGAAGGTAATTCTGTTCAAAATTGACCAGATCGTTAGGTACAATCAACGGATCCAGTAAAGGATACAACTGACGTCTGAATTCCATGACATAGGGAAGTACTTCAAATACCTGATAATCCTGTACCAATGAAATTGTTATTTCTTCATGATTTTTCATATATTTTATTTTAATTGGGGCGCAAACATTGGGGTTCCCTGATTATCCAGGGCAAGTAGCGGAACTTCATAGGTCTCTTCAAGAAGCTGCTTTAATTCATCTTTCTTTAATGACTGAACAGCAACCAGTTCATGATGACGCATCACAAAAAATTCATCACCGAACAGAAAAGCAAGATTGGGATCATGCATGACACATAAAACCGTAGTTCCTTCACTAACCAGCTGACGAATGACTTCCAGTACAGCGACTTGGTAATGCAGATCCAGATGATTGGTGGGTTCATCCAGCATCAGTATATCCGGTTTCTGAACCAATACCCGGCACAGTAGCACCAATTGACGTTCTCCACCGGAAAGAGAAGTGTAGGGTTTATCTTTTAAATGAATTAAATTAAATTTTTGAAGGATGGTTTCTACTTCCTGATAATCCGACTGTCTGGGTGAAAATTTTGAAAAAGAAGCTCTACCGGTTAAGATCACATCAAAAACCTTAAAGGGAAAAGTGGTCTGATGAAACTGGGTTAAAAATCCGATACGGACAGGTGAGGTAGTTCCTATTTTTATTTTTCGGCGCTCTTTATCAGCAATCCATACGTTTCCTTTGTAGTTTTTTTCCAGTCCGGCAATGATCTTAAATAAGGTTGATTTACCACTTCCGTTTCTTCCCAGAATAACGGATAATTTTCCTTTTGGAAATTTTGCATTGACCTGGTTCAGAACCTGGTCTTTTCCATAATCAAAAGAAAGCTGTTCTATATTAATCACACTGTTCATGAGTTCCAGTTTATAGCGTTTCTGCGCATTAAATAAATGAAAATAGGAGCTCCGATAATCATCGTAAAGACCCCAATCGGAATTTCAAAAGGCATTACGGTACGCGAAAAATCATCAATCAATAATAAAAATGCTCCACCGATACTGATATTAGCCCAAACGGTGATGCTGTTGTTCGGTCCAAAGATCATTCTGCTGATGTGAGGAACAATTAATCCAAACAGACTGATAACTCCGACAGCGGCAACGGATGATGCTGTAATCATAGTTGCCACTGCCATCAGAATCAGTTTTAATACGGTTGGATTTACACCAACGGCCATAGCTTCATGATCTCCTAAAGCTAAAAGGTTCAGCTTCCAGCGGAGAACAACAATCACTGCTAAACCGATAAGGATCGGAAATACTGCAGTATGAACCTTTTGCCAGGAAGCAGTATGGAGATTTCCCATCGTCCATTGTACAATAGCCTGTAATTTATAAGGATCACTCAGATACTGTAAGACCGTAAGGAAAGCTGTAAATACTCCAGATACAATCATTCCGGCAAGAACCATACTGACAATGGATGTTTTGGCTCCGGCATATGAGACAAGATAAGTAATGACCACTGCCACGACTCCGAAAACAAATGCCGAAATATTAACTGCCATTACAGGAAATAACATGGCCAATGCTGCACCGAATGCAGAACCTGAAGAAATTCCCAATGTAAACGGATCAACAATAGGATTTCTGAAAACAGCCTGCAGAACTCCTCCGGCAGAGGCCAGAGAGGCTCCTACCAGGAAAGTAAGGACAATCCGTGGTAAACGTACTTGCCATAAGATCATATGCAGGCTTCCCTGAAGAGCCGCTTCATCTTTAGACATACCCAATTCCAGGACGATGTGATGAAACAGCTCGCCCATACCAATATTCTGGCTGGAACCTATAATCAGTGAAACAAACACAAGCAGAACCGGCAACAGTATTAATAAAGAGATTGTTTTAATGCTTTTAATCATCAGATCAATCCTTTTTTACCATAGATCATTTCAAAAGCTTTTTTTACATCCTGATCCAGCTGTTCCTGCGTATATTCAGGCATACACCAGTGACGGAGCTGTTTGGCAAACAACATAAACTTCACGGTATGCGGATCGTACGGAAATGATGGAGACATCACAAAGACCTGTTTGTTTTTTACAGCAGGAAGCGCTTCCAATTCCTTAAGGCTATAAACATCCGATAGTTTTGAATTCCAGAGAATAATAAGATCGGGATTCCATTTGTACATGGTTTCGGCACTTATATTGGGTGCTTCTACCGGAACCGGGCAGGCATTCTGAGCTCCGGAAAGAGTAATGGCCATATCAATAAGGCTTCCTTTTCCTGAAGTGGACATAATACGCCCTTTTGACCAGGCGTAGTAGATTTTTTTAGGAGATGTGGCTTGGGATGTTCTCATTTTTTTTACTTCTTCAGCAACATATCCTGTCACTTCCTCAGCCCGTTTCTGTTTTCCAAGTAGTTTTCCGACATTTTTCAGCTCATCAAGAATCTTTTCATCATTTAAAGAAGAAAAAGTAAATACCGGAATGCCAAGATTTTCAATTTGATTGATATTATCCTGATCTGTATTGAAGGTTAGCACCAAATCAGGTTTTAGGCCAACAATACTTTCCGCATTACTGGACTGTCCGCCAAAAGTAGGAGTGGCAATGCTTTTGTTTTTAATACGGTTATCAAGCTTGGAAAGAAAGCTGTAAGTGTCTTCCATTTCATAAATCTGCTGGGGAATTCCTACAATTTTTTCACTTGCCTGAAGCATATAAACATCATCTACCAATGCATTATATAAAACAACAATCCGCATCGCTTCATGAGGAAGAGTAATTTTTTTACCTCTGCTGTCTGTTGCAGATACTTCCGCATTAGCTGAGGTTTCTTTAGTATTAGAATTTTGAGGATTATTACAGCTTTGTAATGCTAATAGCAGTGCTGTAAATCCTGTAATATACAGACTTTTAATTTTCATGTGTTCTATTTTTTGCCAGATATCGTAAGGATTGATGGGATAGAAGCTGGGCATCAGTGAGCTGAATACGGGCTCCATATCTGAAGGACAACTGTTCATAGAGTCTTCCGTCATAAGGCACGGCAAACTGTTGATTGGGGGTCAAAAATACCGGCAGATGCTGATTCCCGATAAAATAACAGAAGTCTGCCACTTCAGCTTCATTTTCTGTGGGAAAGCTTATGGTAAGACAGGTTTTAAAGTGAATGGTAGCAATCAGTTGTCCATTATTGTATAAGCTGTCTCCCTGGTGCCATTCCTTGGTATTTCCTAATCTCAGTTCCAAAACCAGCCCGGATCTGGTGGTCCGGGTTAGTTTTTGTTTTTTGTTTTCAAACCATTCGAGTTCCAGAACGTCAGGGGCAGGATCATTTAGATGCAATCCACTTTTTACTTCATCAATTACGACTGGTTGTACTGTATTCATATTAAGCTTCTTTAGCGCTTTCTTTTTTCAGTGTTACTTTTTCTTTCAGCCAGTTGCACCATTCGTCAATTCCGTCGCCGTTTAAAGTGCTGATGGTCATTACTTCAAGGTTAGGGTTTACTTCATGGGCATCTTTTGTTACTGCTTCTACAGAGAATGGAACGTAAGGAAGTAGATCTGCCTTAGAAACAAGCATCAGTTCACTGGTTAAGAACATGCGAGGATACTTTTTAGGTTTATCATCTCCTTCGGTAGAAGCCAGAAGTGTAACACGATAATCTTCTCCAAGGTCAAATGCAGACGGGCAAAGAAGGTTTCCTACATTTTCGATGAATAATAAATCCAGACCTTCTAAATCGATATGATCTAAGGCCTGAAGAATCATCTGAGCTTCAATGTGGCACATTCCACCGGTTACAATCTGCAGGGCATTGATTCCTGCTTCACGCATTCTGATCGCATCACGTTCTGTTTCAGGATCACCCACAAGGATTGAAATAGTAAGCTCCTGAGCCAGTCTTTTTCCGGTTTCCTGCATTAAAGTTGTTTTCCCGGATCCCGGAGATGAACATACATTGATGACACAAACATCCTTTAAACGGTCTCTGATGGCTTTGGCTACAAAATCATTAGCCTTTAGTAAATGCAGAGTAGTATTATCACACTGAACCGATCCTACGCGGTTTCCTAAACTTTTTGGATTAGCTGTTGACATATTAATGGTCTTTTTGTTTAAAAATTACTTTTGAAATAAAGAGTTCGTTTCCCTGAACAATATTTGCGGAAGGAGTTCCGCAGTCTTCACAGACAAATTTGTGGTACCTGACCTGGAAATCTTTGTTGCATTGGCTACAGTGAGCAATGATATCGTTAACGAGTACTTCAAGTTCCATTTCCTGATAGTACGGATGGTCGGTAATGAAGGCATCAAACGCATTCTGAATCAGGACAGGCTG
Source organism: Chryseobacterium sp. BIGb0232 (assembly GCF_024810195.1). NCBI lineage: Bacteria > Pseudomonadati > Bacteroidota > Flavobacteriia > Flavobacteriales > Weeksellaceae > Chryseobacterium > Chryseobacterium sp. BIGb0232. The sequence goes on along the minus strand of NZ_JANUEH010000008.1, from coordinate 213,593 downwards.
AACATTGGATAACAGTCCTGCCGTTACCTGAACCTGCTGAATATCCTCTACTTTAGCGTCATAATGCCCTTCTAAAGTGTCAAAGATATCCTTCACTATACTTAATTCATGCATAGCTTATATTTTTATAGGTGAAACTGATTACCTGAATTTTTCGGATAATCTTAATGAAAAAAATAGATGTAAAACCTTTTCTGAATGGAGTCTACAGAGCTGTATTTATAGCGTAAAGTTTATATTCTGATCTTTAAATTATGGAATAAAAGGTATTTGGGAAGATGATAATGATGTATCAATTCTGTTTCAGAATTCATTACCATGTTAGAGTGTAAGGTAGATCCCCATGAAAACATTTCTTTTTCAAAAAGGACGAAAGGCAACTCAAAAAAAGTCTTATCGGCATCAAAATCATTTTCAGCGATAGACGCGATGAACAAAAGGTCATGCTGCTGAACAGAATTAGATACTTTAAAACTTATTTGATTCTCTGAAGAACGAACAGAAATATTACTTTTCTTGTGGTTGGCAAATCCCAGTAGTAATGTAAAAAACAGGACAAGCATGAAAGTAATTGATATGTAAAGAGACTTCTTCATTGAGTATAACAAATTTACATCATTTTAGAGTTCACCTTCTTACCAAAAACCTTTTAAAAATGTTCAAAATCAGGACGGAATAGACTTGTTGAAATAACACTATGTTTATGTTTTTTTAGTGTGTTTTTGTTATTATACTGTTGTAAGTCAGAATCTTGTATAAGGTGTAGCGAAGGTTTGATATTTAGTGAGAATGTTGAAAAAAATGACTTATTCAGTTTGAATATAAAAAAAGAGTAAATTTGATAGGAGTTCCTGTATGAGATACTCATTTACTTTAAAAACAATCACAAAATGAAAATATCCCAATACCTGTTTATACCGTTTTTTATGTTGGTTTCTATGGCTGCATCTGCTCAGAAGAAGAAAAATAGAGAAATAGCACCGCCGCCTCCTAAAAAAGTAGAATATGCTCCACCCACTCCCAAAAAACCGGAGAGTTTTATTACAGAAATGGATGGTAATACAGCATTCAGATGGAAGAATGAGCCTGAAACATTAACCACCTTTACTCCTGATGATCTTGTGGAAAGAATCTATGACTTCAGTGGAATGTATGCCGTACGTATTATTTCCAATTATCCGCTTGAAACAGTAAGTTTTAAAAAGCCGGATAAAGATGATGATCGTATAATTCTTCTTGGGTATACTGTAAAATATGATGACTATGATACCATCGAACTGAAAGGAAATAAAATGACGATTTCTGATAAAAAAGACCCTAAAAAGGAAAAAATAACCCTTGACGTAACAAAAAAGGGGAATAAAATTATCAGAATCAAAGAAGTAAAGACAGGAAGAGTGTTTGATCAGTCAGAATATTCTCCATCACCATCGATATAAAGGTTTTTAATCATAGATTTTAGCTTTTGATGCCACGAATGCACGAATGAGAAAGGGATTCGTGTATTCGTGGTATTTAAAATATACCCAAATGTGAGCGAAATATACCTGTTTTAATGCTTGAAGTCAGTCTATTTTTGCTATTATAATGTAAAATACTATGAAAGCAATTGTATTAGAAGGATTTGGTGGTGTAGAACATCTTGTAGAAAGAGAAATTGAAAAACCAAGCATCAAAAACAAGGAAGTCCTTATTAAGGTGAAAGCCATCAGTATTAATCCGGTAGATGTCAAAGTACGCAGCCGAAAAGCACCGTTGGCGGAAAGTTTAGCGCAATATAATCCATTGATTTTGGGTTGGGATATTTCCGGGATTATTGTTGAAACAGGAAGTGAAGTAACTTCATTTCAGGTAGGAGATGAGGTCTTCGGGATGATTAATTTTGCCGGCCATGGAAAAGCCTATGCTGAATATGTGGCTGCTCCGGCAGAACATTTGGCTTTTAAACCCGACAATATCACTCACAATGAGGCTGCCGCCAGTACTTTGGCTGCATTGACCGCCTGGCAGGCATTTGACAGCTATGGTAAACTGAGATCCACTGATAAGGTACTCATTCATGCTGCGGCAGGAGGAGTAGGACATTTTGCCGTACAAATTGCCAAACATATCGGAGCTTTTGTTATTGCCACCTCTTCAGCTGCTAACCGGGATTTTATTCTGGAATTGGGAGCAGATCAGCATATTGATTATAAAGTGAGTCATTTCGAGGAAGTTCTTTATGATCTTGATTTTGTCTTGGAGGCTGTTGGCGGAGAAAACTTTCAGAAATCAGTTAAGGTTTTAAAACCTTTCGGGACTATTGTTGCTTTGCCATCCGGACATACTGAGGAAGACGAAAGATTAGCAGGGGAAAAGAATCTGCATGCCTGTTATTTTATGTCTGTATATTCTAGTGGAAAGGATATGCGAACTATTGCATCCTTGTTAGAAAAAGGAGTTATAAAACCGCATATTTCCCATGTATTTGCTTTCAATGAACTAGCAAAAGCCCATCAACAGATTGAAACAGGACGAACGATAGGAAAAGTGGTGGTTAAATTATAGAGGTAATGACAAGCATCTATTTAAAAAATGCTTTATTTTTAAGGAAGCTAAGAAGAAAACAATGTGCAATCGATTTGATGAAGAAGTTAGTTAACATTATCTTAGTTAACGACTTAGTCGAAATCTCTGCTCTCCTAAAATCTTAAGCTTTATAGATAAAACCTTTGCGTTAAAAAAAAAATAGGATGTCACTTCAAAGCATGAAGGGGTTAACAAAAGCTGTTTATTAGTTTATTGTTTTGCAAAATAGTCTTCCTCAAGAATAGCATATTCGTAATTATCACTCCATCCGTTTTTTAAGGGGAGTAACTTTCTGCGATGAGCTTCCCTTATCATGCCACACTTTTCCATGACTTTATAAGAGGCAATATTGTCAACAGCACAACCGGCTTCAATTCTATGAAGTTTTAAATCTTCAAAACCAAACCGGATGATTCTTTCCAGAGCCTCTGTTGCATAGCCTTTTCCCCAGATTTCAGGGCTGAGCTTATACCATGTTTCAGCATTTTTGTAATGAAGTTTAATAAGGTCAATGGCGATAATGCCTACAAAGGTACAGTCTGTAGTTGTTTCTATTAAAAACGTAAACTTTTTGCGGCTTTGCCCGCTTTCTGCTTCTGACCTCCAGATATTGATTAACTTTTGAGTTTCCTTTTTATCTTCAGAGTAAGAACTGGGATTAAATAATGTACTTTCAGGTTGTAAGAGCATATGATGAACATTTGAAACATCACTTACTTTGAATGTACGTAAGGTTAATCTGTTTGATGTTAATATAAGGTCGTTCATGTAATAGTTTTTATCGGAGATAAAGATAGTTAGAATTCGGGATCATATAATATCATCAAAAAATATAGTCAAATGAAATTACGGTTTCCCGTATATCAACAATCATGATTTTGCTTACTATTGCAATATAATCCCACATTGACCATGGAAATTGTATTAATCATTATTTTGTTACTATTGGTGTTCTATGCATTTGGAACATCCGGAAAATTAAAGAAAGAAATTCTTCAAAAAGATAATCAGATTGCAACGCTGAATAGAGAAAATAACCAGTTAAAGACTGATATATCTAAAATTCAAACGGATAAAGTCACTCTAAATAAAAAAGTTGCAGAGTTGTTGCAGCATAATGATGCTTTAAGAAAATATCAGGATATCATTGATGTTAAAGTAGAATGTGAATATTTGCTCCAAAAAGCCCAGAGAGACATTTTAAAGATAAAAGCCCAAGCTGAACTTGAACTCTCAGATGCGAAGGATGAAGCTCGTGAAATGCGTAAAAATGTTAAGGAACTTACAGAAAAAAGATCCAGGGAAATAGAATTGCTGTATGACAATGCGGTACATGAGTCTAAACGTATTGTAGATAACGCAGAAGTAAGAGCAGAATCAATTGGTGGCGATGCTTACCGAAGTTTAAGAGAAGCAGACCAGATTGCAGACCGCATAAAAGCTATGAAAAACGTAATTAAAGGCTATGGAAATGAATATTTAATACCAACCTATACTTTACTGGATGAGCTTGCAGAAGATTTTGGGCATAAAGAAGCTGGAGAAAACCTGAAGAAACTTCGTCAGAATAATAAGTTGATGATTGTAAGCAGACAGGCTGGAGTTTGTGATTATATGGATGAATCCAGAAGAAATACCGCTATTGATTTCGTTATTGATGCTTATAATGGAAAGATAGACTCTATTTTATCTTCCGTTAAAAAAGATAATTTTGGAATCTTAAAGCAAAAGATGGATGATGCTTTTCAATTGGTTAATTTTAATGGACAGGCTTTTAGAAATGCAAGAATATCCGAGGTATATCACAGTGCCAGACTCGAAGAATTGAAGTGGGCAGTGGTTGCTCAGGAGCTAAAATGGCAGGAACAGGAAGAGCAAAGACAAATTCGGGAACAGATCCGTGAAGAGGAGAGAGCACGCAGGGAATATGAAAAAGCGATGAAAGAGGCCGAAAAAGAAGAACTTACTTTAAAAAGATTGATTGAAAAAGCAGAATCTCAGGTAGCAAGAGCAAATGAAGAACAAAAGCTGCTGTTTCAGCAAAAACTGGAAGAATTACAACAGAAACTTTTTCAGGCAGAAGAAAAAAATCAAAGAGCAATATCCATGGCTCAACAGACCAGAACCGGGAATGTCTATATTATTTCCAATATTGGTTCATTTGGTGAAGATGTTTATAAAATTGGGATGACGAGACGTCTGGAACCTCTTGATCGTGTTCGTGAATTAGGAGATGCTAGTGTTCCGTTTGAGTTTGATGTTCATGCAATGATTTATTGTGATGATGCTCCGGCTCTGGAAAAGCAATTGCATAGGAAATTTTTGAAAAGCCAGCTTAATAAAATCAACCCAAGAAAGGAGTTTTTTAAATTAAATGTTCAAGATATAAAAAGCTATCTGGAATCTATGGGAATTAATTGTAAATGGACATTAACTGCTGAAGCCAAACAGTATCGGGAGACCCTGAAACTTGAAGAAGAAATGAAAACCAATAAACAGCTTGAGGCTGAATGGGAACAATATCAGGAAATTGAAGATCCGGTTACTTATGATGAAGTTATGAGCGAGGAATAGGACGTTGTTTCAATAATTTAGAATGTTTTGTATACGTTCTGAATAAAATAAAGCCTTTAAACAGAATGTTTAAAGGCTTTATCTGTAATAAAATACCCCAATACAGCCAAAATACAATCGTTTAAGAGTCTTTTTCATGAAAACAGACAGCCCTTTCAAACCTGATAAACCCTAAAGTCTCTATATTTGAATGATGTAACGCATTATATATCTTGTAGAATGCCAATGAAAAAGAATATTTACTATGAAAGAAGGAAAAATTGACTTTTTAAACCATAATGAATCAGCCTGGAACAAACAGGCATTGGAACAGAACGAATGGTCTCAGGCTGTAAGTACAGAGCTCATCCATGAAGCCAAAGAAGGAAACTGGGAAGTGCATCTTACTCCAAAACCTTTAAATAAAGCTTGGTTGGGAGATATAAAAGGAAAGAAAATTTTATGTCTTGCATCAGCAGGAGGGCAGCAGGCTCCGGTGCTGGCTGCAGTAGGAGCGGATGTTGTTGTTTTTGATATTTCGGAAGAGCAGTTGAGACAGGATGAAAGGGTAGCAGAACGTGATGGTTTATCTTTAAAGACGGTTCAGGGAGATATGAGAGATCTCAGTGTTTTTGAAGATGAGTCTTTCGATATTGTTTTTCATCCCATATCCAATCATTATGTGGAAGATGTAAATCCTGTCTGGAAAGAAGCTTACAGAGTTTTGAAAAAAGGCGGTTCTTTATTGGCCAGCTTTTTCAATCCGGTTGTTTTTGTAGCAGACCGTAATCCTCAGGATATCGCAGATGGGATTATCAGACCCAAATATACTTTACCGTATGCAGATATAAGAGATCTGAATCAGGAGCAGATTGCCAGAAAAATGGAGAATCAGGAAGCATTGGTTTTTGGACACACACTTTCTGATCTGATTGGCGGACAAATGAAAGCAGGCTTTGTTATGGAAGGTTTTACAGAAGAAATGCAGCCGAACCCAAGGTTTTTAATTGATCAGTATTTGCCAACTTTTATTGCCACAAAGGCTGTTAAACTGGGTTAAAAGGAGGTGATTTTTTTATAATAACAGATATTATAATTGAAGACGTAATCATTCCCCTCTAATGGAAGGGTGGCAAAAATTCAAAGAATTTTTGCCGGAGTGGTGCCTCACTTGATCTTCAATGTATACTTTCACTGAATTCACAGAATTATCCCTATTTTAGATGGCCAAAATAGATAGTATTGTAATTTCCAATGGATAAATCATCGATCAATAATTATTTCCATTCCCTGTTCAGTATCAGACATGAAGTGGTTGAGAAAATCACGGAAACCTTCAAACCATTCGAATTAAAGGCGAATGCTGTCCTGCTGGATCAAAATACTATTAGTACAAAGACTTATTTCCTTGAAAAAGGATACGTCCGTTCGTATCTGCTGAATGAAGACAATGAGGAAATTACCACTAATATTTATGCTGCCCCTTGCTTTGTAAATGATTTTTTATCTTTTTTCAGACAGCAGCCTACTAAAGAGATCTACCAGGCTGTTACCGACTGTACATTCTGGGAAACCGGATTGGAAAACGTACAGCATAACTTTCACAATATTCCTGAATTCCGGGAGTTCAGCAGACTTCTTTTTGTCTTAAATTATTACAATATTCACGACCGGCTCATAGAAATGGCAAGCCAGAAAGCATCAACCCGATATTCTAACCTGATGAAGAAAGACCCTGATATTTTTCAACATGTTCCATTAAAGATGATCGCTTCCTTCCTTGGAATTAAGGATAGCTCGCTCAGCAGAATCAGAAGAGATATTCATAAATAAAGGCTGGAAGTGGGAAGCTGGAGGTTGGAAGTTATTGCAGACGGATCACTCCTGATAATTTTTTTACTTGATTAAGTCTTTCATGGATAAAGGCTGGAAGTGGGAAGCTGGAGGTTAGAAGTTATTACAGACGGATCACTCCTGATAATTTTTTTACTTGATTAAGTCTTTCATGAATAAAGGTTGGAAGTGGGAAGCTGGAAGTTATTGCAGACGGATCACTCCTGATAATTTTTTTACTTGATTAAGTCTTTCATGGATAAAGGCTGGAAGTGGGAAGCTGGAGGTTAGAAGTTATTGTAGACGGATCACTCCTGATAATTTTTTTATTTGATCAAGCTTTCATAAATAAAGCTGGAAGTGGGAAGTGGGAAGCTGGAGGTTGGAAGTTATTGCAGACGGATTGCTTCTGATGGTTTTTTTATTTAAATATGCATTATCAAATCTGCAGCATACAATTTTATCGCAGATAAAATCTTTGCGCCTTAAAAATATTCTCAGCATTCAAAACCATTTGCGCCTTCGCGATTTTCAACAAACTCATTCATATAATAAGAAAATCTGTTAAAATAGAATAAAACTTATTTTGGGACCTCCATAACTTCCAGCTTCCAGCCTCCCTCTTCCAATATTGTCTTTCAAATTATCATTTCTTTTCATTTGTCAAGTGGTAGATTCAAATTTGTCATCCATCTTTGTCAAAAATAATTTCATGAACAAAAAGCATATTGTAGTTGTAGGATTAGGAGGAGTAGGCGGATATTTTGGTTTTAAGATCAATCAGGTTAATGAGACTTCGGAAAAATATACCGTTTCCTTTGTGGCAAGAGGGGAAACTTATAATAAAGTAAAAGAAAACGGATTGGTTTTACTTTCACCGGAACATCCCAATGACCGCACTCATCCTAATGCTATTGTGCAAAATATCAGTGATATTCAAAATCCTGATCTGGTTTTGATCTGTGTAAAAGAATATGATCTTGAAAATGTCTGTAGACAGCTTAAAGAGGTTATTACTAAAGATACAATACTCCTTCCTATGATGAATGGTGCAGATATTTATGACAGAATCAGAAAAATAATTCCGGACCATGTTATTCTGCCAACCTGTATTTATGTGGCATCTCATATTAAAGAAAGAGGAACGGTAGAGCATAAAGGAAAAGCAGGAAAGATGATTGTGGGAAGAGATCCTGAACATTTTTCCAATGATGTTGTATGGGTAACGGATTTACTTCAGGAAAGTAAAATAGATTTTGATTTTAAAGATAATTCTTTAACGGATATCTGGACTAAATTTATTTTCATTGCAAGCTTCGGACTGGTAACTGCGAAACATAATTCATCTATAGGAACTGTTTGTGCAGATGAAGAACAGAAACACGAAGCCACGGAAATTATGAAAGAAATAAAGCAGATTGCTGATAAAAAGCAAATCCAGCTTGCGGAAGATATTATAGAAAAAACCTTTGAAAAAGCGTCTACATTTCCTTTTGAAACTCCAACATCTTTACAATTAGATATTCATTCCGGAAAGAAAGATAATGAATTGGAACTGTTTGCCGGAGCTGTTTTAAAATATGGAGCAGATGTTCATCTTGATACCTCTTTTACTCAAAAGATCTATAATGAGATTAAAGCAAAATAGGTAAGCGAAATAAAAAATATTAACCACATAGACTTCTATGTGGTTAATTTAATTTAGAAAGACAGAATAACTATAGTAATTCATAGTTTTGAATTAAGCGCCGTGCATGAAATGCTGCCGGTCAAACAATACTTCCTCTGTTTCGCGATGATCCGGGTCATCAATACAGCAGTCTACCGGACATACTGCCTTACACTGAGGCTCCTCATGAAAACCTTTACATTCTGTACATTTTCCGGATACAATATAATAGACTTCGTCCGAAACGGCCTGATTATAAGCTCCGGCATCTGCTTCTGTACTGTCTGGGAAAGTTACTTTACCCGAAAGTTTGGTTTTATCCTGCCAACGCCAGTCGATGGCTCCCTCGTAAATGGCTGAATTAGGGCATTCCGGTTCACAGGCACCACAGTTGATGCAGTCATCTGTTATTTTAATAGCCATAGTTTTTATATTTAAAATGTTATAAAAAAGGGATTCCTTCAACATTGTACTGTTTTAGAAATCCCTACTAAACTTAATTAAAACAGTTCCAACAATTTATTACATCATAAACTGTGCAAACTTTATCTTGAATCTGTTAATCTGCTGCAATTTCTATGGAAAGTCCATCCATTTGAGCAGTCAGATAGATCTGGCATGCTAACCTGCTGATTTCTTTAGAGGTAAAGAGCTCCGAAAGAAGGGCCTCTTCCACATCATTTTTTTCAGACAATGAGGCCGCTCCATTCAGAATATAGCAATGGCAGGTGGCGCACATGGCCATTCCGCCGCACATGGCTTCCATAGGTAATTCGTAGGCTTTACAGATATCTTTTAAAGTAAGTCCCATCTCCAGTGGACAGATCAGGGTGTGTTGAATACCGGTCTGATCTGTCACTGTGATTGTAATTTCATCTTTCATGGTTATTAGTCAATCGTTGCTACTACTTGCTTTTCGGCTTGTTTCTTCGTTCCGTCAAAACCTTCAATACCGCTTACCGTAGTATATTTTAAGACAAATTTTTTGTTAGGATTCAGCCGCTGATAGATACTTTGGCAGACGATGGCTGCTTCATGGAATCCACACAGAATCAGCTTCATTTTAAAAGGATAAGTATTGATATCGCCTACAGCATAAACGCCACCGATATTAGTCTGGAAATCGGTGCTGTTATCCACTTTAATTGCATTTTTCTCCAGTTCCAGTCCCCAATCTGTCAATGGTCCTAATTTAGGAACCAATCCGAATAAAGGGATGAAATGATCAGTCTCGATGGTCTTAATAACGCCTTCTTTTTCCACCACAATTTCCTGTAGAGTATCTTTGCCTTTAAGAGCAATAACCTCTGCCGGAGTGATCAGATTGATTTTTCCTTCATGCTTTAGTTTTTTCACTTTTTCCACCGAATCCAGGGCGCCCCTGAATTCATTCCGTCTGTGAATTAAAGTTAATGACGAAGCTATTTCTGCCAAATGGATAGTCCAGTCCAGGGCAGAATCTCCGCCACCGGCAATTACTACACGTTTTCCTGCATAATCTTCCGGACGTTTGATGAAATAGTTCACCCCACGGTCTTCATACAGGGAAATGTCTTCAATAGGTGGTTTTTTAGGTTCAAAACTCCCCAGACCGCCGGCAATCACAACTGCCTTAGCTCTATGTTTTGTCCCTTTATCTGTGATCACTTCAAACAGGTTTTCTTCCAGTTTCAGAAGATGTACAGCCGTTTCATTAAGGGTAAATCCGGGTTCAAACTGTTTGATTTGCTCATAAAGATTATCAACCAGCTCTCCTGCCAATACACTTGGGAACCCAGGAATATCGAATATGGGTTTCTTGGGATATAATTCTGATAACTGGCCTCCCATCTGTGGTAATGCATCAATAATATGGCAACGCATTTTGAGAAGGCCGGCTTCAAAAACTGTAAATAACCCTGCGGGGCCGGCACCAATAATCAGTATATCTGTTTCTATCATGTTATGATTGATTTATTATCGTTTTTTCTATTTTCTTTGTTGCAGCAATACTGATAAGCTTATCAAGCTTACCGCAATAGAATGCTGAGATTTGCTTTGGATTCTCATGATCAAATAAGGATGTTCTGAGAATAGGAACACTAAAGGGAAGTGGCCATGCCCGTAATGATTTGGCAATGGTATCCATCGCATTGATTCCCTGCATTGCCTGTAAACCATCTGCCCAGCATACCAGACCAACAGTTTTGTCTGTAAGATAAGGTTCATAAGTATTGGCCGTTACTTCCAGCCAGTCGAGGCAGTTCTTCATCACACCCGGAATGCTTCCGTGATAGAGAGGAGCCAGCCAGAAATGAAGATCGGCATCCTGAAACATTTGAGTCATTCTTTCCACAGCCAAAGGTGTTTTATTCAGAGTGACATCAAATAAGGGAATCCCTGAATCGGCGAGGGTAAAAATATCAGTGCGGATCCCAAGTGCTTCCAGCTGCTCTGATATATAGGCAGAGATTAATCCGGAAGTAGATTCTGTTCTTCTTTCCAGAGATCCGTTGAATATGATTGCTTTCATTTTGTTTATTTTTTGAAAATTACTTTTGGGAGCCCTATTTCACCATACATCAGGCTCTTTACTAAAGGTTTTAAAAGCTCAGTGGCTAATACATAAAGGGCAGGATCATGGGAATTACTTGCCCTGACAACTACTTTCTGATCTTTAAAATCTCTTAGGTCCGCATAGATCAGGCGGCGTTTCCAAAGATCAAGCAATACTTTTTCGGCACTGTTTAAATCTACATAAACAGCATAGGGTGAAAGCTTTTCCATGAGAAGCATATAAGCCCAGGGCGGAATAATAGCATCCGTTGAACAAACAATTCCAACAGCCTTGTTTTGGTACACAGAATAGTCTACTGCTGAAATTGACTCTTTAAATTCTTTTTCCTTGACAATCATCCCCATAAAAAGATGATCTTTAATATCTAATTCTACAATTTCTGTAGTGGGTTTATAGTTTAAAAAGTCAAATGCAATAATGCCTGAAGCAGCTGCTTTATTGACGAAAACCTGAGTATCCATTGCTTCTATTTTTATACTGAAAATGTTATGTGTTATCTTATTTTTGAAAGCGCTTCTTCATATTTTTTCTCTACAGAAGCCCAATCTAATACCGACCAGAATGAATCCAGATAATCTGCTCTTTTATTCTGATAAGCCAGATAATAGGCATGTTCCCAAACATCAATTCCAAGAATTGGAAAGCCTCTGTTTACCGGAAGAACATCCATCATAGGATTATCCTGATTAGGAGTAGCACTTACAGCAACAGATCCGTTGAATTTTACATACAGCCAAACCCATCCGGAACCGAATTGCCCAAGTCCTGCCTTTTTCATCTCTGCTTTAAGATCTTCAAGACTTCCAAATGTGGTAGTAATAGCTTCCGCTAATTTTCCTTCAGGACTTGTTTTAGGTTGTGGAGAAAGAATTTCCCAGAATAAAGAATGATTAAAATGTCCACCACCGTTATTTCTCACTGCCGGGCTGTATTCACTGATTCTTTGTAGCAAGGAATCAAGATCAGGATTGGTTTCGTTGGTCTGTTCCAAAGCAGCGTTCAGATTATCTACATAAGCCTGATGGTGACGCTGATGGTGGATAGTCATTGTATCTTTATCTATAAAGGGTTCCAATGCATCATATGCATAAGACAATTGAGGTAGTGTAAATGGTTTCATTGCATTTATTTTTTGATTAATGTGAGACAAAGGTAACAATATATTTGAATAAAACAACTTTATAGTTGTTTTATTAATTGAAGTGAGTTTTATTATAATGTGTTGTAAAACAGTGTTTTGATTGTTGAAATTAAAGATTATAGAAAATGACTATCTTTGTTGTGGAAAATAAAACAACCTAAATATTGTCAAATGAAGAAACCGGCAGCAGATCGCATTCTGATGTTTTTAAAGATGAGAGGGGAAGCCACTTCACTTCTGATTGCTAAAGAGTTATCCATCACAAAAGAAGGAGCGAGAAAGCATTTACTGAACCTAGCAGAGGCCGGATTGATTGAACCGACAATGAAGAGTGAAGGCGTAGGGCGTCCTTCTACTTATTATATCCTTACCGATAAAGGATTGGCACAATTTCCGGATACCCATGCGGAAGTAACGGTTCAGCTTTTAAAATCTGTAAAAAATATTTTGGGGGAAAATGCCTTGGATCTGTTAATAAGTGATAGGGAAAAGAATACTTATGAACGTTATGAAAAGGAGCTTTCCACCACTAAAACTTTAGAACAGAAGTTGGAAGCTCTGGCCGAAGCCAGAAGCAAGGAAGGCTATATGGCAGAATGGAAAAAAGAAGGAAAAGAATATTTCCTCATAGAAAACCATTGCCCTATTTGTGCTGCTGCTACGGAATGTCAAGGGTTTTGCAGAGCTGAGCTTTCAAATTTCCAGTCACTGATTGGAAAAGAATATCATGTGGAAAGGGTAGATCATATTATTTCAGGTGGACAGCGGTGTGTTTATAAAATCAGTCAGTAATATATTTTAATTCTTTAAACTTATTCTTACGTATGGCTTTAAAGGCAGTAATTTTTGATATGGACGGGGTTCTTGTAGACTCTGAAGGCTTCTGGGCAAAAGCGGAACTGGAAGTATTTTCATCATATGGTGTTCAGATAACGGATGAGCTGGCTGCCCAGACAAAATATATGACTACAAAAGAAGTTACAGAATTCTGGTACGGAAAATTTCCTTGGGAAAATCTGGATGTACCTTCTGTAGAACATGAAGTTGTATCTAAAGTGATTGAGCTGATACAGACTGAAAACTGTACGATGTCCGGAATACAGGAATTTGTTAAAGATCTTAAAAATAAAGAATATAAAATAGGATTGGCTACCAATGCCCCTTTACGGGTTGCTGATGCTGTTCTTGAAAAACTTCAGATCCGTGATTACTTCGATACGGTTCACTCATCGGAATTTGAGGAGCAGGGAAAACCCCATCCGGCAGTATATCTTACTGCTGCCCAAAAACTGGAAATATTACCAGAGCAATGTATTGCCATTGAAGATAGCCATTCCGGATTGAAGGCTGCTAAAGCAGCCGGAATGAAGACCATAGTCTTTACCAACAATGATCAAAGTATAGATTTTGAGCAGGCAGATTTTAAAATAAAGGATTTTAAGGAAGGTTTGTTACCTGTTTTAATCCACTAATTATCTTTACTTGCTACTAGTAATGTGAGGTTAAAGGAAATATAAAATGCTTTGGAAAAAGTTTTCTGTTTTCCTGAGGAAAAATATGCAGTGCATCTTCATCGAAAGGATTAAGTTTTACCTCCAGCTTGCCTCCAAAATCAGTATCAGGAACAAAAAAGAATTGTATCTGTTGGGTTTCTTCTAGGATTATTGTTGAGACTATTTCTTCCAGATTAAACAATTTTGTAGATAAAATATCATAGATTCTGAGCATTTCTTTGTCATATTCCATGATCACGATGCATTCTTTTTCTGCTGAGTAATAAATTGATTCATCAAATTGAAGAAGAAAATGATACATTGCCAAGCAGGAATTGGGACTGAAATCTATAGTATTAGATAAAGAAGCATGTACTTTACTGAATTTCTCCATCAAGGAAATATGCTTCGGATCATTGATTGATAAAGGCTGCCAGTCTGATTTTTTACCATGAATATTCGTCATATCTCTTAAAATAAAATCACTCTCATCAACTCGGGTAAAACCAAATTTCGGGTAAAAATCCAATACTGTTTCATTAGCAAATAAATAAAAGAATTCGTATTGATCTTTATATTTTTCCATTACATAATTCATTAAATATTTGGATAGCCCTTGATTCCTATATTCAGGGTGAGTCATAACGCTCCCGATTTGCAAACAGTAGTAATTTTGTCCTTTTAAAACCATATTCATGGGAGCTACAGAGACATTAGCAATTACTTTAGTGTCTTCTAAAATAAAAAAAGGAATAAAAGTTTCATCCCAATATTCCATAGAATACCAAGGCTCATAGTCGCCATCTAATGCTAGCTCATAAAGTTCATTAAAACTTTTAAAATGGTATTTTATATTTTCGTGCCCCTCCAGAATCGTTCTCTCCTGCATGATTTTAGTTTTAGTAGCTAAAAATAATAAAAAAAATAGATTCTGTGCTATAATTCAGAGATTTATCTATAAGAAAAGCGGAAGGATTTAAAAGTAATAAATTTAAAGAAAATATTGGTTGCTGATAGAGCAAATAAAATGGTACCTGTTTTATTCAATATTTCGTGAGCAGTTCCATCAGCATTAAAATGGAGATTAGTTTTTTGGAAGATTGATATTCCGGGCTCAGCTGTTCTCGGATCTCGCCCAGCGCCTTACTTAATTTATTACTTACTGTCTTATTGCTAATTCCCAGGGCTTCTGCTGTTTCATTGACAGATCTGTTTTTTCGGATCCTCATATCATACACCTGCTGTTCGGTTGACGGAAGTTGCAGAACGATTTCATCAATCATAGATAATAAAATACTGACCTCATTTTCCTCAAGAATTTCAAAATATTCACTGTCTGAAACATCTATTTCTGCAGGAATATCAAATTCATCAATACTTAATGTTGGGGGTGCTTTTTTAAGGCTATTATAGTAATCCAGAATCCGATAATGCAGATGGCGCAGCAGATAGCCTTTCGCACTTTCTGCTTCATCTGTTTGTATCATCTCTGTATTTTCAAGAATCTTTATCCATAAATTCTGAAGCAGCTCTTCGGAAACCTCTTTATCCCTTGTCCGCACGAAAACAAAACGGTATAGATTATCCCAATACCGGTCATATAACAACATAAATGCAGGTCTGTCACCTGATTTTATTTGCTTTAATAAAGTAGAATCTGTTAGGCTCATATTGCTGCAACAAAATTACCTAAAGGAAAATTAACTTTTTGTGAACTTTAATTATGGTAAGGTTAAATATTTCTGGTAAATATCCCTTAATTGTGAATTTAATGTTTAGTAAATGTAAAATAGATTGAAAACTCTTTGGGTTTTGCTGTTAATATGAACAGAATATTAAAAATGACCTGGGGAAGTTTCTCATTTTCATAGTCTTATTGATAGAAGTATCGGTGAATACTATGAAATATTTTATGAAACGTTTTAATTATAAAAATATCGAGGCCTTTGTTTTCAGACTTTGGAGCCGTGAAGTTTCAGAGGAAAAGATCTCTGAAAAGGAAAAGGAAATTTTAGAGAAATGGAAAGTTTATGCAGAAAAAGATCTGGATGAAGTTCATTTGCAGGAATCTAAAGAAAGAGTTCTGGCTGGTCTTGAGCATTATTTCATTCCTTATAAAAAAATAGGGAAAAGAAATCGTCTTCAGAGCAGTGTCTACAAAATCGCTGCGGTCATTATTCTGTTTTTAACATTAGGCGGACTTTTTACTTACCATACATTCATCAAGCCGGATGTTTATCTTGCTGTATCCGAAAACAGGATTGTTCGTCTTGAAGACGGATCTGTGGTAACCTTATTACCAGGAGCAGAACTTACGGTGGCAAAATCATTTCCTGCTTCTACCAGAGTAGTGGATTTAAAAGGAGATGCTATTTTTTCTGTAGCCAAATCAAAAATTCATCCTTTCATTGTTCATGCCGAAGGTTTCAGTACGAAAGTATTGGGAACGGTGTTTAAAGTGTCCCAATCCGGGAAGAAAAAAGCAGTAGATCTTTATGAAGGAAAAGTGGCTGTATCTTCTGCCGGTGTGCCTATTTCTTATCTGAAGCCCAATCAGAAATGGACCAATCTTGGGGTTTCCCGTACAACAGCTATTATTTCATTTGCTCCTGACAAAGTTTCCGGGAAAGAGAATCCTAAGCTCCTGTCTTTAAGTTTTAATGATGTTCCGTTAAAAGAGGTGATTACAGTGCTGGAAGGGAATTACAGTACAAAAATTCATTATCCAAAAGAAGCAGAAGATAAAAAGATTACAGCAGATTTCACAGGAGGAACTGTTGGTGAAAATATTGAAGCACTAGCCTTTATTCTGGGGTGTGAAGTTCAGAAAAATGATAATGCCTATATCCTGAAAAAATAAATATCAAAAAAAAAAATAATCAGATAACCTTAATCAAAAGAGAACACTTACGTATGAAAAGTTTGAAATGTGGTTTTACCATAGCAGCCCTATTTTTTACTGTTGCAGCAGAAGCACAGGAATTGGTTCAGAAAGTTTCATTTTCTGTTCCTTCCAGCAGACCGTTAATTGAAGTTCTGGAAGAATTTGCAGGGAAAACAGGAATGAGGCTGGCATATTCAAAATATGATATTAAAGAGCTGAAGGTAAAAGGAGTAAAATGTGAAAATTCTTCTATCAATAATTGCCTGAAAGATATTACCAATGGACTTCCTGTAGTATTCCGTTTACATGGAGATCTTATTTCAGTAAAATATGAGAGTTCTAATACTTCTATTCCGGGAAACGGACGGATCTCCGGAAAAATAGTAGATGAAGTAGGAAATCCAGTGGCCGGAGCAGAGATTAATATTGCAGGGAAATCAGCTGTGACAGACAATAATGGAGATTTCTCTGTAGACCTGCCTTCAGGGCTTTATAACATGACGGTGAAAGCACCTAAATACAATACGCTTCGGGTAGAAAAATTATCGGTCAGCAATAAAGAGACCAATACGGTTTCATTTGCATTGAACAGGGCATCTGATAAAATTACAGATATTAAAGAAGTAGTAGTGACAGCAACCCGTAAAGCAGATACTCAGGCTGGATTATTGGCTCAGCAGAAAAAAGCAGCCCAGATGAGTGACGGAATTTCTGCTGAACAGATTGCTAAAACACCGGATAATGATCTGGGCGGAACATTGAAAAGAGTAACAGGAATCACCACTATAGATAATAAATATGTTGTGGTACGATCTATGGGAGAACGTTGGAATACAGCTGCTATGGATGGAATTAATCTGCCGAGTACGGAAGCTTACAATCAGAACTTCTCTTTTGATATTATTCCTACGTCAATGGTGGAAAGTGTTGTTGTAAGTAAATCTGCAACACCGGATATGAATGCCAGTTTTGCAGGAGGTTTTGTAGAGGTAAGAACCAAAGATATTCCCAATGAGAATTTTACCACCATAAGTATGGGAACTTCTTATAACGATCAATCTGCTTTTAAAGAATTCCTGACCCGCAAAAGAGGAAAGTACGATTATTTCGGGTACGATGACGGAACAAGAGATTTTCCTCAGGGTCTTCAGGCTATGAACTGGACCAATCCGATGTTTTTTGAACAATCCCGCCAGTTTAAAAATGACAACTTCACAAATTACAAGACAAGAGGAGATATGGGCTCCAATTTACAGCTTGCTTTAGGAAGAACCTATGCTCTTAAAAATAATAACAAATGGGGCTTTGCCGGAGCATTTATTATGAGAAACGAACAGAATAAGCTGGATATAGATCATACGGGAAGGGGCAATTGGCTGGATACGTCAGGTACTGCATTTGATGCCAATGGGAAAATGCCTTTTTATAATTTTAAAAATTCAGGAGCTTCTTATAATTATAATTCTACGGTAGCTGGGATGTTGAATTTTGGATTGCAGTTAGGAAAGAACAGGTTTTCATTCCGTAATTCATATACCCATATCTATGATAATACCCTGACAAGGATTACAGGATGGGATGAGTATACTAATGGAAGTGGTTCACCCGCTGAAGCAGAAGCTTCGTACAATTATTTTTATCACGGAATAGCTCCTAATAATGATCCGTCAAAAATCGCGTCATTAGACAAACCTTTTACAAATAATACAGTTTATCCTGTTTATCAGATGTTTTTACAGAATAAGCTGGAAGGAAATCATAAGTTCGGAAATATAGAGGTTAACTGGTTTGCTGCCAGAACGGGAGTTTCATCAGACACTAAGGATTATACTCAATACAATACTTTATATAAATTTATAGGACGTGAGATTCTGAATTATCACGTAGCCAATAATTCTGCAAGTGATTTTGCAAGAGGATTCATTGCCAGCAAAGAAACAGATTATAATTATGGAGCTTCTTTCAAATGGGGCATGAACAGAGGGGACTTTAAAAATGATATTAAAATAGGATACGCAGGAGCTTCAAAATCCAATACCAATCAACAGCAGAAATTTTTATTGAGAGTAGATGGAAACAGGAGTGTTCCAAATCCTAAATTTTTGGAAATGTACGGATCTCTTGCTGACTGGTTTGACGGCTCTCATTATGCACCTGGAGGAATAGGGTGGGAGACAAGACCATTATATGTAGATGGTAAATATGAAGGAGAAGTTGAGCAGCATGCTATGTATGTGATGTTTGACAACCGTTGGAAAAATAAATTCAGATTAGTCTGGGGATTGCGTGCAGAATACTTTCAATATGACCTTGTTTCTCAGCAAATGGAATCCAAAGACTCCAATAATTTCCCCCAAACGGGTATAGATGATAAGCCATGGCAATGGATGCCTTCAGCCAATTTTACGTATAGTCCCACCAGTAAAATAAATCTGAGATTAGCCTACAATAAGACGGTAATTCGTCCCCAGTTTAATGAAAGAACCGGATTGCCTTATTTTGATCCGATAGCTAATGGGCAGATATTCAATACCCATATGGTATCATCTACAGTTAATAATTACGATTTTAAATTTGAGTGGTTTCCGGGATTAGGAGAAATATTTTCAGCAGGGCTGTATTACAAAGATATTGACAGACCTATTGAAAGGGAAGGATACATTACCGGAGAAGGAAACTTACAGCTCTACAACGGAAATTCTAAAAATGCAAAATTGAAAGGATTTGAAGCAGAAGTTAGGAAAAATCTGGGCTTCATTGCACCTAATTCTTTCCTTGAAAAACTCTTCATCAATGGAAATTTCACCTATAATATTACAAAAGTAATTGCCTTTAAAGATAAAGGGAATACAACAGATCAGGATGCCACTTATGAAGTAGACAGACCTCTTTACGGGCAAACTCCTTATGCTTATAACGTAGGATTAATATATGATGGAGAAAGACTGGGATTCAGCTTTTTATATAATGCTAAAGGGGATCAGTATATTACTGTAGGATATGCTTATAACGGAGAAGAAATCCAGCGCCCTTATGCTGTAGCAGATGCACAGATCTCATATAAATTCTTAAAAAACAGGAATTTGGAACTGAAGCTGAATGTAAGGAATATGTTCAACAGGGTAAAGGAATATTATAACAATTTCAACTCTTATCTGGGATATACTGACAATATAGGGAATAAGACTGCCAGAGAACTGCAGGAACTTGTACCTGGTGCTACCAATAGATATGATAAAGATATTGATAAAGTTGTATTCCGTGCTTACAGCGGAAGAATATTCGGGCTAAGTATCAATTATACATTCTAATATCGCATTAATACTAATAACTCAAACAATAAAAAGAGCTCTCAATATAGAGGTGTACAGGTTTCGGAAACCTGGAAAATGGCCCGGAATAATACTGATGATGCGCACAGCAGTACCAGATCAATCAAAAACCGGACGCTATGGACTTTTCCCGGAAAATAGCGGATAAACAGGGAACTCAGACAGCTCAGCTCCTCATGGTCTGTAAGATGTAAACAATAACCAAATCGCAGAAATATAGAGGTGGATATTTCTGAATATTAAAAAACTTCCGGTCATAAAAATAAATAACCGGATTTACCAAAAATTATAACAATGAAAAGATTAACTCTAATTGCAGTTGCTGCATTATCTCTTACAGCTTGTCAGAACGATCATTTAGCAGATTCTTCAACGCCATTTGAAATGAAATCTACTTCAGCTGAATATCTTACAGCTTCTGCACTACCTGTTACTAAAGTGAGTGGACCTATTACTTCCAATACAACATGGAGTGGAGTCATTGAAATTGATGGTACTGTAGCCGTTAAAGACGGAGCAACACTTACCATTCAGCCAGGCACATTTATCAAAGCAAAACCTAATGCTATAGGAGAAGGTTCTGGGATCCTTGTGATTACCAAAACAGGAAAAATCAACGCTACCGGAACTGAATCTCAACCTATTGTTTTTACAAGTTACAGACTTTTAGACGGAGATGAAGATACTACAGCTACTCCGGGAGATTTTGGAGGGGTAATTCTTTTGGGAGATGCTCCTACCAACGTACCTTTTACAACAACTGTAGAGGGGCTTCCTACTAATAATCCTGAATTCTATTTTGGTGGAACAATCTCTGGACATAATGCTGGGATCATGAAATATGTTCGTATTGAATTTGCAGGTTATGATTTCGTAGGGGCTAATTCCGGAAACGAAGTTAATGCTTTGACGTTAGCTGGTGTTGGAAACGGGACTACTTTAGATCACATCCAGGTTTCTTACGGACAGGATGACTCTTTTGAATTCTTCGGAGGAACAGTGAATGCTTCCAATCTGATTTCTTTTGCTGCAGAAGATGATAATTTTGACTTTGATAACGGGTATACAGGAACAATTACATGTGCTCTTTCTTTAGCTGATTACAATTCATCACACACTGTAAGCGGTGGTAGCCCTGACTCTAACGGTATTGAGCTTGATAACAATGCAACAGGTACGGCTACAGCATTAATCACAAATCCTGTTATCAATAACCTTACTATTATTGGAGCTAAATTCGGAAATGCAGGACAGGGAGCAGCTTACGAAAATGGTATCCACATCAGGAGATATGGTAAATTAACATTAAACAATGCTGTAGTAACAGGATATCCTGTAGGAATCAAAGTAGAAAATCCAGGATCTGAGCTTTCTTCAGCTTCTAATTTCGCGTCAATTCAGGTGCATGGATTTACAACTTCTGTTACAGGAGCTGGAACTACGGGAATCCCAACAGCTAACCTTCTTACAGGAAGTACAGCTGCATTATGGGGAATGAGTCAGCCATTCTTTAACGAAGGAAGCTGGAATGTATCGCCAAGAAACTGTGGAAATTTCCAGGGTAATTGGACAAAATACAATTTTGCTATTGTAAACTAAAAAATTATACAAGCAAGGAACGGCCTATGTTCATTCCTTGCTTTCTTTTTTCTTTTAAAAATATTAATAATCAGTATCATGAAAAAAATAATTTTATCATCTGTTCTGTTTTTATCTCAGCTGGCCACAGCACAATCTCTGGTTTGGGGAAATACTTTTGATACTCCTGACGATCTTCAGGGGTGGACATTCCATGATCTGAATGGTAACAACAACGGATGGATTCAAGGAGCCAATATCTATCACAATGGTACCTCTTTAACCTACGGGAGCACAGGTGTTCTAAGACACTCTACAAACCTGGTTCCATCAGGAAGTGCTACAGGATTTGGAACTGAAAATGACTGGATTATTTCTCCTCAGATTGACCTCACCGGGGCATCAGGAACTATCACTCTTACTTCTGCCATTGGAAGACAGAGAGCTTCCCATATTATTGTGAGCCGGGATCTTTATATCTATGTAAGTACTCCTCAAAAAGAAGTTCCTGGTTTAGCTGATTTTCAGGCAATGACAGTAGATGGGTCAGGAAACTATCTTCAAAGTCCATATAAAATACAGGTAGGTTCTTCAACTAATCCTTTTCCGGCAGATCTTACTCAATTTGGAGAAAGCCTTGTAGACCTTTCTGCTTTTGCAGGAAAGAAAATTTATATAGGAATGTGGGCCAACAGAAATGCCAGCGGAAATAATATCATGAATATCAATATTGATGAAATGGCTATCTATGCTACATCCTCAACTCTAAGCACAAAAGATGTAAAAAAGAAAGAAAATCTGACAAAAATTGCAGAAAATCCGGTGAAAGAATACTTACAGCTTCAGCTTAATCCTGCATTAAAAGAAAATATAACAGCAATTCATATTTATAATGCAGCAGGACAGAAAGTTCTTACAACTCAGTACTCAAGATTAATCAGTACAGCAGTTTTATCAGAAGGAGTATACATAGCGGAAATAACTGATGGAAAAACTACAGAACGTTTGAGTTTTATTAAAAAATAAACATTCTGTTTTAAAAACTGACCATGAAATTTTACTATACAATAATGGATGACCCTTGTAAAAGAAGAGGTTATCCAGAACATATCCAACTAGTTTTTTTATAATTGTGTATTGCCCTGCACAATGAGGCAGGGCAATATTTTTAAGATTAAAATAATATAAAAGATGAATAAGATCTTTGCACTGCTATTATGCATCATATTGTGTTCCTGTACAGACAATACGGTGATGGAAAAATATGATGTGGCACAAAAACCTGGAGAAGTAACTATCAAAGGATACTCTAAGCCGGACATACTTCAGTTGAGGCTTAACGGAGAACCTGTATCTATTGACGGGAAAACCTCCTATACCAATAAAATAGAAACCAAACTTGAGTTTGTCGTGGATGAAGGAGAAACCAACAAGCTGGCAATATATAATAATGAAACAGGGAAGGAAGTGATGCAATATAACCTTACCTATGATAACATAGAGAACTATAAAAAACTATATTTCTTCAATCTTCCGGGGATCTTTCTGCAGGCTGAGGCGATAAAACCACAGGTTAATCTCGGGAAAGTAGGGTTTGAATTTATTTTCCCGAATCTGGGCGAATTTTCAGGATCACCCCTTAAAAATATCAAAGGTGTTTTAAAAAGAGAAAACGGTACCATACTGGCAGAATTTGATAATATAGGAAAAGATAGTTTCACTCCTGTAAAAATCTATAGTTCTTTCAGTTCAACAGCTCCTGTATATCTAGAATTGTACAAACCAGGAACTACAGAACCTTATGCCGGATCAGCAATGATTAAGGTAAAAATAAAACAGGATATGGGTGCTAATATGATCATCCTGCAGGAAAAGTCAGAAAATGGAGTATGGGTAGTAAAAGGAGATGTTGATGTAGCAGAATACTTATAATCAGTGATGAAAAACTTTTTTAAACTTCAATTCATAGCAGCCATCATACTCCTCATTTCCTGCACGGATAATGATGAAAACCCTCCTGCCTTTCCTGAAGGAAGTACAGAATCTGTTAACCTTTGGGTACGGGATAGTCTGAAACGGTATTATTACTGGGCAGATCAGATACCCGCCAAACCGGACTATCATCTTCCTGTAAAAGAATTTTTTAAAAGTCTGCTGGCTCCCCAGGACCGGTTTTCTTTTATTGTAAATACTGAAGATCCCTCCAGTTATCCACGTTCGATCCGGAATATGTATGGTTTCGATTATACTGTTCTTCAGCAGACCAATGGGGAAGTGGTAACGGTGATTAAATTAGTTCTTAAAGATTCCCCTGCATTCAATGCGGGACTTGAGCGTGGAATGATTATTACCAAAATCAATGGAAAAACAGTGACGGCAAGCAACGCTGAAGCCATAACTTCTTCTATGAAAGATCTTACAGTCTTAGATCTTAACGTAGGAAGCTGGAGCAATGGAACGGTTACTGGTGAAAAGGAGATTAAGGTATATTATGGATTATCCTTTGAGCAACCGTTATTGTCTAAAATATTTGAAAAAAACGGTAAAAAGGCAGGCTATCTTTATATTTATGATTTTCCGGATGGAATAACACAGAAACTCAGCCAGAGATTTGCAGAGTTTAAAGCCGCCGGAGTACAGGAACTTATTCTTGATCTTCGGTATAATTACGGAGGATCAGTGTCTGCCGCTGCTGCTCTCTGCTCTCTGATTCCTTCGGGAATATCATCTGCTTCTCCATTCATCATTTTTAAAGGAAATAAAAATGGTGGTGAAGTGAAGAGAACATTTGGCCAGCAGATCGTTTATGACCCGAAAGCGCTTGATTTTAATACTTTACGTACAAATGCTTTAGGGTTGAATAAAGTCTATATTCTGACTTCAAACAGTACAGCTTCCGCTGCTGAAATAGTCATCAATAATCTGAAACCTTATCTTCAGGTAATTCAGGTTGGGGATGTAACGCTGGGAAAAGATATGGCAGGATTTACCGTGGAAGACAAACGGAAACCACAAAAGATCCGTTGGCAGATGCATCCGGTAATTTATAAAGTATTTAATGCTAATGGTACTGGTGAATACAGTAACGGAATTTTGCCACAGGTTTCAGTTAATGAATATGCTGCACTGCCGTTATTGCCTTTAGGTCACCCCGATGAAATATTGATTTCCTCTGTTTTGAACGGAACTTATTTTAAATCTGTACATAAAGAAGCATCTACCGGAGAAGTTAAGATCTTATATCAGAGTGATGTGCCTCCAATAGCTGTTGGCAGGAATTTATAGCATACATTCTGACCTAAGAAACGCTCATTAAAAATTAAGACCATGCAGGGAATAGAACCAAAACTTCACACAAGCCTTACCAGCCGTATTGAATATTACCGCCTGTTGATAGAAGCTGCAGATGATTCTGAAACCCCTTCATCTGACGTCATTACACAGATTGCCGAGTTGAGTAATCTGTATGAAGAATATCTGAAAAATAAAAAGAACCTTGAAGAAAGCATAAAAAACTACAGAGCCTATCATAATGATCTAAGAAAGAAACTGACAGTGAGGCTCCGCGAAATTAAGAGAAAAACAAGACAGAAGTAATTCGTTTTCCACCAGTAGATCAAGTGGAGTACTATTAATATAAAAAAGCCCTAAATGGGCTTTTTTTATTATTGAGATTATTGTTTTAAATCACGTTTTGTAGGGAAACTTTTCTTTAATTCTTCTTTAATATCATTATCAAGATGGGCAAACTCTTTTCTCATTAGCCAGTGATATACATTTTGCTGGCCTGTTGTAACAACATAAGCCTGTTCAAAATCCCATCCCAATGATCCCATATAATTCATAGCATCCACCATCGAGTTAAATTCTTTATTAGAACCATCCTGATTTTTCATTCTGTTGCTTTCCCAGAAACTTGTAGCCTGACCATAGTCAATTTCAACAGTTACTTTTTTACTCATAAATTTGGAAGTTCCAACAATTTCCGCGTAAACGTACTTAGGAGTTTCTTGTGCAAAGATGAATGATGCACCTGTGATTGCCAACATCAATAATAATTTCTTCATTTTAAAAATTTTGCGCAAAGAAAGTGAAAAATTACATTATTCCTGTTATGGAAATCCGTAATAGATGAGTGATGGAGGCTGATATTAAAGGTAAAATTCATATTTTTATAGTCTCAAGTTGAAAGTTAACAAGTTTATGAATTTTAATGAGACTGTACTTTCCGGTTATTTAAAAATATTCTGGCAGTTTTCCTGGCCGGAATGGATCGTATTCAGTCTGATGAGTAATCTTTTTCTTTACTTATTTTCAATAGGGTTGTATCTTTTTATTGATAAGACCTGTCGTAAAAACCCATTACAGGAGAAAGACCATCCTGTTTCAGCATCAGATTTTTATCTCAGTCTTTTTACGGTTATCTGTAATAGCCTTGTGATGCTGATCGGAGTTTTTTTATGGAAAAACGGATGGATTGTGCTGGGAAATACCCAATCAGGATTAGCCATTTTTGCTGAGGTCTTAGCATTACTTCTTTTAATGGATCTCTTCATGTATTTTTTTCATTACGCAGCCCATTTACCTTTTGTATATAAAATGATTCATGGAAAACATCACGAGCATGTAAGCACCAACTACCTGAGCCTTTTTGTTCTTCATCCCTTTGAAACCATAGGATTTGGACTCATGATGCTGGTATTATTACTTTGCTATAATTTTTCTGTCATTTCAATTTCTATTTACCTGTCCATTAACCTTATCTGGGGAACCATTGGGCATTTGAACCGTGAATTTTTTCCTGCCAGTTTTGACCGATTTTTTGTGGGGACTACCAGATTTCATAATCAGCATCATTTGGATGAAACT
Organism: Chryseobacterium sp. BIGb0232; assembly: GCF_024810195.1. Lineage (NCBI taxonomy): Bacteria > Pseudomonadati > Bacteroidota > Flavobacteriia > Flavobacteriales > Weeksellaceae > Chryseobacterium > Chryseobacterium sp. BIGb0232. The sequence goes on along the minus strand of NZ_JANUEH010000008.1, from coordinate 187,116 downwards.
AAGAATTTTGGTTTCTACACTTCCATTTGGGACAGATTGTTTAAAACGTATAAGTAGATGACATCTGTTTATTTCTTAGGATAAAATTAATTGAGATAAAATTGGAATGGGTAAATTCTCACGCAGATTTTACAGATTATGTAGATCTTTTAAAGGCTTTTTAATAGCCACAGATACACGAATTAATAGTTTTATTTTGTTTAAAAACTATGTTGCAATGTGGTTTTAATTTTTTTTACCACATACTTAGAATATTTATAAAAAGATGATCAGAAGTAGGTGGAGAATAATAACTCCCAACTTCTGGCTTCCCGCTTCCAACCTAATTCGCATTCAATTCCTTAGCTTCATCCCAGCAGGCTGTACAAAGAATTTTATAGTCACAATTCACGAACCAGTCTTCCTGGTCCTGATCTGTTTCAATCTGATTCTCAGCTTCTGCACATTCATCGCACCAGGCATCAGGGCGGCCAAGATCTGCATCATCAAATTCATTAAAACCTACAGGAATTCTATCCAGAAGACTATGAGCGAGATGGGTACACAACAAACCTATTTCCTGCTTTCCGTGGAGAGAGCATTCAGTATATTTTTTTGACATTTTTAAAGAAGAATTTTAGGTGTATTCAAAACAGATTACTGCTTTTTTAATGGAATCATCATGGAATAAAAAGATCTGATCGGCAGCACTTTGTTGAAAATCATATCCTTCGATACAGGCGATATAATCTAATAATTTACCGTTCAGGGTCGGTTTATTCATAAGATTTTCACCACCAAAATTAGAGTCTTCAAGGCTCTTTCTCTCAATATTAAGCTCTTCAAAGATGCCATATAACTTTTGCTCTGTTCTTTCCACCATATAATCCGAATCTTCATCTTTTTCAAGATCTTCAACCGTTAGCTGGCGTAACCTTTCCAGTCTGCGGATATCTTCAATAGTAAGGCCTGGTCTGTAAGAGTATTTGTCGTAGAGCTTTCCATGCTTGTTGAAATAGGCTTTTTTCAGCTGGTACATGGCTTCATTCATATTATATTCAATGTCCAGCTCAGAAAATTGTTGATCGTATTGTTCAGGAGTGATTTCTGTAGAGGTTTGGAAGTAATTCCAGTCTGCATCAAATTTGTATTTACCCTCAATAATATCAAAGCCAAGCATATCCTCTTTGGTAAATTGGGTATGATATTCAGGTCTCTCTTCTCCTACACAGCCATCATAAATTTCCTTCACAGAAACAATATGAAGCCATTCATTTTTAGAAGAGTCAAGAAGTTGGAGATTAAAAGAACAGATAGGGAGAAAATATTTTTTGTGATTTTCCAGGTCATCATAAAATACATCTTCATAGGCCGGGAAAAGTTTGATCAGTTCACTCATAGAGTCGAAATTAATTTTTTAAATGATTATGGTGTTACAATGTTTTGTGTTTCCCAAAAATACAAATTAATTATAGGGAATCAGATAGATTAAAGTTTGATTTCCTTCAAAATTTTGCCCAGCAGGTCATTAAAATGTTTAAGCTCAGCGGAACTGAGTATTGTTGCAGCTTGCTGTGTGATTTTTTTTCGGAATGTTTCAGAGTTTTCAACCACAAACCTGCCTTTTTCAGTTGCTGAAAGATTGAACTTTCTCCGGTCCATTTCATCCTGAATTTGAACAATAAAGCCATTGCTGATGAGTGTTTTCAACTGCTTGGAAACGGCTGCAGGAGTAATTTTAAAAGCGGTAGCGATCTCTTTTCCTGTTGATCCTTTTTTACGAAGAATAAATTCAATTATATTATAATGAGAAGCCGTTATTCCATTAATATCTCCTCTGTTCATATGAGCGAGAATAAGACACTGGAAATCGGTAAACGTATCAAAAAATTTTTTTTCAGTAGGTTTCATGGAATGAATTTTGATTAACTTAGTTAACTATTAACAAAGTTAATAATTTAAAATGGAAAACATAGAAATTACTAATGCAAGACAGAATAATCTCAAAAATATTTCCATAAAAATTCCAAAATATAAGATCGTAGTTTTTACGGGAGTATCGGGATCAGGGAAATCATCCCTGGTATTTGAGACCATAGGAGCGGAGGCACAGCGTCAGATTAATGAAACGCAGAACAGTTTTATCAGAAACCGTTTGCAGCATTACGGCATTCCGGATGTAGATAAAATCGAAAATCTTAATGTTCCCATTATCATCAACCAGAAGAGACTTGGTGGAAATGCACGTTCCACAGTGGGAACGGCTGCCGACGTATATGCTTCCCTGAGGCTGCTGTTTTCAAGAATGGGACACCCTTTTGTAGGATATTCCAACGTATTTTCATTCAATAATCCACAGGGCATGTGTCCGGAATGTGAAGGTCTGGGGATTGTACAGACCGTAAATGTTACTACTCTGATTGATCAGACGAAGTCTTTAAATGAAGGTGCTATTAAGTTTCCAACCTTTCAACCGGGCGGATGGCGTTTAACCAGATATACACAATCTGGTTATTTTGATAATGATAAAAAGCTGAAGGATTTTACCGCTGAAGAATGGGATATCCTGTTATATGAACCTGAGCATAAACCGAAATATCCTGATAAAAACTGGGGCAAAACTGTGAAATATGAAGGGATTATTCCCCGGATTGAAAAAACGTTTCTTAAAAAAGATTCCAAAGAAAATATAACAAGGAAGGATGCTTTGAGTAATGTTGTCATCACAAAAGCCTGCCCGTCATGCCAAGGAAAACGGCTGAATGAAAAGATTCTGAGCTGTAAGATCAAAGGTAAAAATATAGCAGACTGTACTGCACTTTCTATTGATGAGCTGTTGGAATTTATCCAAAGCCTGAAATCTGAAGCTTATGAAGTCATAATTAAAGAGCTTTCTGCAAAACTTCAGAATATCATTAATATAGGGCTGCAGTATCTTACATTGGACCGAAGCACAAATTCTCTTTCCGGAGGTGAATCCCAAAGGATAAAAATGGTAAGGAACCTCGGAAACAGTCTGGTGGATTTACTGTATATCTTTGATGAACCCAGTATTGGTCTTCACCCAAAAGATCTGCAGAATATTAATGCCATTATTCAGCAGATTAAGGATAAAGGGAACTCTGTTTTGGTGGTAGAACATGATCCGGATATTATAAAAATGGCCGATTGGGTAATCGATATGGGCCCTGGCTCTGGAAAAAGTGGTGGAGAAATTATCTATGAAGGAGACTTCGGAGGATTAAGAAAATCTAAAGGAAAAACAGGATCTTATTTTAAAGAAAAAGCAGTCATAAAAAACGAGTTCAGAAAAGCTAATGGCTACCTTGAAATTAAGAATGCCAGCCTGCACAACCTTAAAGATATCAGTGTAAATATCCCGACAGGAATTATGACTGTTGTTACCGGTGTGGCAGGTTCCGGAAAAAGTACCTTGATTAACCATATTTTGCCCTTGTTTTATCCGGATTTAACAGTGATAGATCAATCTTTATTTACAGCAAGTGCCCGATCTAATCTTCTGACGTATTTAAATATATCCGATACAGTACGAAAACTGTTTGCAGAATCCAATCATGTTTCCGAAAAGCTGTTCAGCCGGAATAGTGAAGGAGCCTGTAGAAATTGTAGAGGATTAGGAGTAGAAAAAATAGATTTAGCTTTTATGGATGACATTGAGCAGCCCTGTGAAGTGTGCGGTGGTTCAGGATTTGATCCGAAAGTTCAGCAATATCAATATCATCAGAAAACTATCGTAGAAGTGATGAATATGACGGTTTTGGATGCTCAACATTTTTTTACAGATAAAAATATTTTAAAAAACTTTGATCTGCTGGTAAAACTGGGGCTGGATTATCTGATGCTTGGACAAAGGCTGGACAGTTTTTCAGGTGGTGAAAGACAACGTTTGAAACTAACCCGTGAACTGAAGAATACCCATCAGATTATTGTCCTGGATGAGCCAAGCACCGGCTTACATCCAAGTGATACTCAAAAACTGCTGTCATTTTTTAGTGATCTTGTAGACCAGTATAATACATTAATTGTTATTGAGCACAATCTGGACATCATTGCTCAGGCAGATTGGATCATTGATATTGGTCCCGGTGCCGGAAAATTTGGTGGAAAAGTTTTGTTTGAAGGAACTCCTGAGGCATTATTGAAAAATAAGATTTCATATACTGCAGAATTTCTGAGAAAACATATTGAATAAATAAACCATTAAGATTTTGAAGAAAGTAAGAATTGCTAAGAGAAAAATCTTACGGTTTTAAATAAGCATCACTTAAAGCAAAGCTACTCTTATAATTATCCTTAAACTCTTATTAAATCTTAATGGTTTAAATTTTTATTGTAACTGCAAATATTCACAACTGTTAATCATTGTGTTGTTTGTGTTTGAAAATTACTTTTTCTGAGCTTTTAAAGCAGCTTGAATTCTTTCATCAATAAGCCTCCAGTCATACAAATGAAATACCCTGCCGTTGCTCATAGCTACAAAAACACCTTTAGGAAATTTTGGCCCTAAATTAACATGGGTAACTTCAGAACCATCGCTTTCTAGCGTAGAAACTGGAATGGCTGCTATTCTTCCTTTTGCAGGATTTTCTCTCAGGTATACATTGAAAGAATCATTCTGCTGATCAGATACCAAAATATATCCTTTTCCTTTGGAAGTAGGGTAGATGGAGATCCCTTCTACATCGGATGTAAAATCACCCTGCCCGAAAACAAGAAGTTCTTCATTTCCTTTTGCCGGATCTGCATAATATTGGTGAACTCCAAACTGTTCATCAGAATAATAAATATATCCCAGCTCATCATCCACAGCAATGCTTTCTATCTCTTTCAAACCGCTGTATTTTCCAAATTTGCGGACAACATCCCCGATGATGCTTCCATTTTTTTCCGAAAGCTTATATTGCCATAAATAACCATCTTTAGGTCCGGATTTTCTTCCTGCAATCACAAAAATATCTCCTGTTTCCGGATTTTTATACATGGATATTCCCATTGGACCTCGCTCTGTTTCTCCTTCGAATACAGAAATTTCGCCAACCTCCTTCAATTCAGGAAGAGAATACAGTTTAACCTTATTGGTTTCACGTTCGGTAACTGCTGCTATGTCTGTCTTTTTTCCATTTAAAACAAAACCATATTCAATATCCACGTTATTAGGACGTTTAAGTCCTGAGACCTTGTGGATGATTTTACCATTAAGATCAAAGGCATAGAGCCCGCCATCCGTGTCTTTATCTGTTCCGATGATGATACTTTTTGATGCGTCATCAGGGTTGATCCATATGGCCGGATCATCGGTGTCATGAACCACGGTTTCTGTAATAACGGTTGGTTTTAATTTCTCTCCTAACTGATTCTGGCTTTTACAGCCTATCACCAAAGGAAAAATGGCAAGTGTTGCTATATAATATGTTATCTTTTTCATGTTTCTAAAAATCGAATTTCACACCTAAGGTAAATCGTGGTCTGTAATATTCTGCCTGTGCAGTCCTGCTTGGGATTCCCTGATAATATCTTAACGGCTGATTTGTAAGATTATTGGCTTCTGCAAAAAACCTTAGCTGACTTGTAATTTTGTAGGAAGCATTGGCATCCAGGAAAAACTGCTTATCATAATAACGGTCATCAAAGGACTTTCCACCCAACTCATCAATATAATGAGAAGCATAATTCATGGAAACCCTTGCTGAGAAACGTTTGTTTTCCCAGGAAAGCGATCCGTTGAACATATGAGGTGCAGCTCCTGGAAAACCTACATCTGTTCTTTCAATACCTTCTTCATTGGTGATCCCTTTAGCTTTGGAGTGTGTATAGGTGTAATTGACATAGATTCCCATGCCTTTCCAGAATGCTCCCGGAATAAAATCTAGTTGTCTTTGTAAAGCCACTTCAAAACCGTAGATGCTTACATTATCTCCGTTGCGCTGTTGGGTAAATTTCCAGTTGTTTTCTCCTGCAGGAATGGGATTGGATTGTCCTGCAAAATCAGCAGCAAAGTCATTGGTAGTATAATTTCTTCGGGAAAAAGTATAAATAAAGTCTTTCAGGTTTTTATAGAAAATACCTCCGGAAAGAATTCCTACTGACTTAAAATATTTCTCTGCCATGAAGTCGAAATTGTAAGCGTAGGTTGCCTTCAGGTTAGGATTCCCTGCTGAAACAATCTCATCCTCTGAGATAACGTTAAGATAAGGAACCAGTGAGTAATAGTTTGGGCGGGCCAGAGCAGTGGTAAATGCTGCACGGAGAACAAGATCCTGAACCGGAACATATTTGAAAGATAGGCTCGGAAGTACGTTCGTATAGGTATTGGTATTATTGATTTTTCCAACCAGATCACTTTCGTTCATAACGTAGTTTCCTGTGTAGTCAATCTTGGTTGTTTCTACACGAGCCCCAACAATCATGGAAAGCTGATCATTGAAATCCTGATCCCAACGGATATATCCCGCATAAATCTGCTCTTTTGCACTATAATTGTTGGACAGGAATTTTGAAGGTTTCGATTTACCATTGAATAAGGCAGGATTAAATAAGTCTAATCCACCTAAATATGCAGGATCAACAAATGCTCCCGGAATATAATTTCCAGGTTGAAAATTCTGCCCGTCAAGATATAAAGTAGGTATAGACAGAAGGCTTCCCATGTTGGAGGTAGGAGTGAAGGCATAAAAGTCATTCTCTCTTTCCTTTTCTTTCAAACGTATGCGGGCACCGGTGCGAAGTCTTCCTTTTTGACCATCAATCACAGAAAGAGGAAAACGTACATTTACTTTGGCTCCAAATTCCTTTTCCTGAGTGAAGCTGTTGGCATCAGAAAGGTCACTTAGTTTATAGCTTCCCAAATTATCAGCAGCAAGAAGATTGAACATAGGCTTCCTTGGATCGCTAAGGTCCGGAGAAAAGTTCATTTTGCTGTTCTCAAATTCAATATAGCGCTGATGAGGTTTATCTTCGCTGGCTATAGCATAATTCATAGACCAGTCAAGATCTACTTTAGAACCCAATAAATGTTCTCCTCTTAAAGCATAATTCTGAACTTTTTGTTTCTCGAGACGGGTATTGTCATTATCGGCATCGCCTCCTTTATTCTGTCTTGTGATACTGCCTTTCCAATCTATAATTTCAGACTCATCGGCATTGTACACCGGTTTTATTTTATATCCAAGGGCAAAACGGGTTTCTTTGTCATTTCTGAAATTGTACATCGCAGAAGCATAGATTTTATTCTTAGAATTGAATTCATAATCCATATTAAGATCGAAACTATGTCTGATACGATGTTCATTGTAGTGGCGAACTCCCATTTTGCTTACATAAGCAGTTTGAGCCCGGTCATTCGCCAGGCTCCATACCGGTTCTATATTGTCTGAGCCAAAATTATTATTGTTATACGATAAGCTGAGTACAGCTCCCAGTTTTTTATTGAAGAAACGGTTTCCATATACTAATCCCGCAGTATAATTTCCTTTTTCACGGATTGGGCTGTATCCTCCTGCCAATGTTGCAGAAATCCTTTGGCCGTTAGGAGAAGCTCTGGTAATCAGATTAACGGAACCTCCGATAGCATCAGCATCCATATCCGGAGTAAGGGTTTTATTTACTTCAATGGTGGAAATCATATCAGAAGGAATAAGGTCCATCTGAACATTACGGTTATCTCCCTCAGCGGAAGGAATCCTGTCTCCGTTTAAAGTTACAGAGTTCAGGTTGGGAGCAAGCCCTCTGATGATAAGGTTTCTGGCTTCACCCTGGTCGTTCTGTATAGTAATCCCGGGAACACGTTTTAAGGCATCCCCGATATTGGCATCAGGAAAACGTCCAATCTGGTCAGCAGAGATCACATTCGTGATGTTGGAGTTGTTCTTCTGCTTATTTAAGGCTCTTGCCTGGTTTTTAAGGGTAGCTCCGGAAACTACAATTTCAGCAATACTTGTTTCCTTTTTATCGAAAACAATATTTTGTTTTGTATTTTTTTCAGACTCTACAGTAACATTATATTGGTGAATACCGTAGCCCAGATAATCTACTTTCATGGTATAATTTCCGGGTGGAACATTCAGAAATACAAAATTTCCATGTTCATCGGAAGTGGTATAGATATTTCCCGGATTTAAGGAGATTTTGGCTCCCGGCAGGGCAATTTTAGCGTCGTCGTTAATGTTTCCGGAAAGAGTTCCGGTTTGTGCATAGAAAAATAGAGAAGCACAGAACAACACAGAGGTAAAAATTTTCTTCACTTTCTTTTAATTAGATATAAATTACAGCAAAATTAAACGTCTGTTTGGAAAATAACTTGAATAGAAAATTAAGGTTGTTTTAAGATTTGTTAATACTGGAGCGGGATGTAAGATTTTTGTCAGATTTCAGATCCTAGATTTCTGGATGAAAAATCTCCTTCCAATAGCAAAGTCAGTTCATCACATTTCACAATCTTCTTATCCTCAATGGTGAACTCTGCCAATACTTTATGCAGGACAATACCTCCATCTTTTAATACTGATTTGGCAAGATGATGCGTGAAAATGACATTTCCATTCTCAGCATAGTTGAGGATTTCAATCTTTTGTTCCGCTACTTTCTCTTTAAGTTTTTTAATATGCAGAATAAACTCTTCATAATTGAGCTGATGGTGATCTACAAACTGAATGTAGTCTTTTGAGAAATATTTTTCAATGAATGATAAATCAAATACCGGGTTTTCTAAAATATTAAGAAAAACCTGTTGGATAATGTGTTTCATAGGTGTATCGTTATGAAGCAAAATTACCTCCTATCTTTATCCGTAAACGATAACATTTGTAAACAGTTTGTTGAAAAAATAATCGTAACGTTTAGCCACGAATCCACGAATTATTTTTACTCTTGTATTTTTATTCGTGCATTCGTGGCCTATAAACTATTTAATTTCTATAGAAGGAATATTGGTGATTACCTGCCATTTTCCGTTTTCCTGAACACAGGCGATAAGGGAAGAAAATAATAAAGTGGGACTTTCCAAAGAAACCTGGGCATACGCAATATTATTTTTCTGTTCCAGAGAATGATAGGTGATCTGACGAGGTTTTCCACCAAATATTTTATCACTTACCAGGCCGATGTATTCCTGTTTGGAAATAATAAATATTCCCGGTTTATCAAAAAATCCGTCCTGAATATTCTGGTAATTTTCGTGAAGAATTTCTTCCAGAAGTGTTGTGTCACTATTGTCACCACCTTTAATGAATTGTTCAATGGCCTGTTTAATCTGTTCCATAATTAATTGAGTTGTTTTAAAATTTCGGATTGCTGTAAAGTTATTTTCTCTGTATTTCTGATCTCATCGATCACTGTACCATTCAATGGAAAATAGCAGATATTGGTGATGCCTACATGGTTTAAAAGCAGGGTGAGATGGTTTTCCAATGGATTTCGATGATGCGGATCAAGGGCTATGCCTCCCATGGAAGAAATGATGTAGGCTTTTTTATTTTCAAGCAAGCCTTTAAGCGAAGTATTTCCTGTAAACGTTTTCTTTGTTCTGATAACCGTATCAAAATAAGCTTTTAACGAAGACGGAATTCCATAATTGTACATAGGACAGGTGATTAGGATTTCATCAGACTGGTATAGCTCATCAATCAGTTCATCAGATAAATGGATGCTTTCCGTATCGGGGTTTTCGCTAAAGAAAGCATCAACAGTCTTCTGGGTGATATGGGGAACAAGCTGTTGGCTGACATCCCGTTCCAAGATATTTCCATCCGGATTGCTAAGTTTCCATTGTTGAATAAAATAATCACCTAATGCTCGTGAATAGGAATTCTCTGTTCTTAAGCTGCTGTCGATTCTTAGAAGTGTGTTCATACTTTTTTTCTTTAAAGACACACTCCATTTCTAAAACGTGACAGATTATTGCAATCTTTTTAGTTTTTCAGGATCTACAATAGAATAAATCTCACGAATCATCCCCTCAGAATCAATATCCAGGATGTGACAATTATAAATACGGTCATCCTGCCAGAAACAAATAGCAGGCTGATGATTAAACATATGGAAAGTATGAGGCTTTTTACCCAGAAACTGCTGTTGTACATAAGCCAAAAGTTGTGCTGTCGCTGATTTACCAACTTCCACAGCTTTGATAACACGAACACGTTTCCCTCCATCTGCAGACAGCCTTATCTCGTCAATGAGCAGCTTTTCGATATCGGGAACATTGCCTTCACTCAATGCCAGTTGATATTTCTGAAGGATATCAGTTCCTGATGATATGCTGATGTTATCAGGAGTATATTTTACATTCTGCAATTGTTTTCCTGCGCGGCTCAGGAGTTTTCGGGAATTTTCAATGGAAATGTCAAGGGTTTCTGCAATTTCCTGATGAGAATAATCAAAGGCTTCTTTTAGAATGTATACGGCGCGTTCCCTTGCATTTAGTTTTTCCAAAAGAACAAGCAGGGTATAGCGGGTAGTTTGCTCTTTAATAAGCTTATTTTCTGCATTTTCAAAAGAAAGAGGTTCAGGAAGCCACTCGCCATAGACCATTTTTTTACTGTGCCTGTTTTTAAAATTGATGGCATGATTAATAGTGCTTTTAATCAGAAAATTGGTTTCATTTTTAATTTCAGATTTATCTAAAGAAATATATTTTTCGATTACATCCTGTACCAAATCCTGTGAATCTTCATAAGAACCGGTAATATTATAGGCATAAGTAAGAAGCCTGTTGTAATTTTCCTGCATGATATTTCTTTTTAAGACAAACTTAGTGAACAAAACGTGACGGATTTATAAGATAAAAGATAAAAGATAAAAGATAAAAGATCTTGTCATTAAACAACAATTCCCCATATGTATATCCACACGGATATCAGGATCAATAGGAGCGGGCTTTAGTCTGCTCAATAAAAAAATAACCCAATTCCAATGGCTTTAGCCAAAATCTAAAACAAACACAGCACTACAAAATTGTAATTTTTTTTCCCCAATTTGCACTTAGAAAATACCAACCTTTAAAATCAATCAACAAAATGAGTTCATTCCCGAAGATTTTAACAGATCAAAATGCAAAAGAAAGCCACTCTGATTATAAGAAAGCATTATTTGATCTTACTCCTAATGCGATCACGGTTAAAGAGCTGGGGCATCTGATGCGGATTTATACCACTACTAAAGAGATTTCTTACCGGAATAAAATCCTTAAATTACTGTATAATCATCGAGAACCTGAACTTCATTCTTTTTTTGAAATAGCCTATAAAAAAGAAAGGTATCGTGATATGAAGGTTTATGCCCTACGTGGGCTGGCACAGTTTGCGGAAGAAAAAGAGATCGTAAAACTGGTTGATAAACTTAAAATTTCACTGGCCAAAACTGAAAAAACGACTCCTTATAATTATCAGGAATACGAATTATTGAAAGGAAAGAATGGATTGCCTTTTCTTGTTGAACAATACAATTATGCTTCATTCAAAGAACTGTTGGCACAGGTGAACGAGCAATATGACAGAATGCCGGATGCTTTTAAAGGACATATTACAACCGATGAACATGGGGAAATTGTTCATTTGAGAGGTCCTGGTGAGAGTGCAAGAATGATACGGGATTTTTTTGACAGGATGAAAAAGTAAGGAGATTAATCAATAAAAAACCGCATTGAAATTACTTCAATGCGGCTCATGGTTATTAGTTGGTTTGAATGAATTTCTAATAAGTCTTAATCATTATCTACTCTGATCCATTTCCCGTTGTCTACTCCTTCATAGAAGTGATTATTATGGTAGATGATTGCTCCCTGAATATGAGTTTTATTGGCTGGGAGAGTAAGGGTTTCCGGTAAAGCATTGCTATTTCGGATCATAAATACCTCATTTCCTTCTTTTATTACTATTCCTGTTCCTGAAACAAGTCTTGTTACCCCTGTATCAGAAGGCGGATTGGATACTGTTACCGGATTTAATTCGGACAGACGTCTTGCTCCCATATCGGAAGTACAGCCTCTGAGAATACTATCCATCAGCATCACAACACCTGGTGTAGGGCAATCCGGATTGATGTTTACAATAATTTCTTTATTATTAATTGCAACCGGACATGCTTCCCCATTAGCAAAACGAATGCTTTTGAGACGATAAACCATTGTTCCTACCTGTCCTTTAGAGTGCAGTACAATCGCTTCTCCGTTAGGTGCAGAAGTAATCATCTGATCCGGACCATCATTAATGGTATAGGTGAAGATATACGTTTGTGCAAGTGAACCTTTAAACTTTACCTGTATATCTCCTGAAGCCTGTTTTGCTGCACTCATGGATGAAGATGTGGTATTATCTGCAGGTAAGGCAATAGAAGAAATCGTAAAATCCTCCGTAATATTACAGCCGTCCTGGCTATAGGTTACATTTACCTTGTAATTTCCTGGTTGTGTAAATGTTACCAAACGTTCTGTACTTATGACTCCTGGATTGGGATTGTTAAGTTTTGTCCAGGTGTAGGTCGCATTAGGATCTGTCCCATATAAAGCAGAGGCATCATAAGTTTTAGGAAATTCAGAAGCACAAAGCGCTTTGTTTCCGCCAAATCCTGCAGCCTGAACGTCTGTAGGAATAATCGAAAGATTAGTGGTATTTCCTAAATCCTGGCTGTTTCCATAAGCACTTACTGTACGGGAGAAATTTATGTCTCTGATGGAGGCGTAGAACATAGTGTACATTGCTGCAGGATCCAGATTGATTGTATTTTGTCCTGCCGTAGATCTCAGGACAGAGATCCTGTTACATGGGGTTCCTGTCATGAAGAGATTTTCAGTAACGGTCTGATGATTATCTAGCTGATAAGATCCCGGATTGAAGTACAATGTTTTGTACTTTCCTGCGGAGCTCAATGTACTTACACTATTGGTAGTAGTGCTTCCAAGGAAAATCATCTTGTTGAAGTTCCAGATTCTTGTTCCGGTGTTTACAATTCCGTCTTTCCAAACGGTAAGGTCTCCAAAATTGAAGCCTGCCGGAGTATTGGTTGTAAAATACCCCATGTCGGCTTTCACCTCAGCAGCATTTAAAGTCAGTGGATTATTTCCGGTACTGATATAAAAATAAGGACTGTAAAAATTATAAAAAGGAAGCGATGGCATATAATAGTTGGCAATACCAGCACTGTTAGTTCGTGTTCCCGTAATAACAGACTGTCCGAGATCTACAACCGGATTGTTGTTAATGGATTGATTCCAGCTGAAATTAACCAATGTCATCGGCTGGTTGTTGGTTTTGAAACCTGCAGCATTAAGAAAGTTAATATCTCCCTGATATGGACTTTTCAGTTCAAAATAATCCTGAGCATTAATATTCAGGTGAATGAAGGCTCCTTTGGTATCAATATATCTTGTTTTTCCAGTAGCTGTTCCCTGAGCCATAATAATATTTCGGCTCAGTCCGAAAGTAGACATCGGAACAATGACCTTTGTATCACTTTGTAGTGTAAGATTACCATAAACAGACAGATAATAAGGATTTCCGCCATCCGTAGTAAAATCAAGAACCGGTTGATTGGTTGCATTGTTGAACGTAACATGATTAGCTTTTGAAAGATAAGCTCCCCGAATCTGTATCTTATTCAAAGCTGCTGTGAATCCCGAATTCTGGTCGAAAAATACATTATCAATTGCAGTTGGGATATCACAGCCTGAAACAGATATTCCTCCTGAACTTAATGACCAGTGCTGAGGATCTCTCCATAATCCCTGTCCTCCAACCCAGTAAAGATTTCTAGGAGTGGAAGGAATAGCATTTTGGAAATTGATTCCGGTATTTCCGCCAAGATCTGTACTTCCTGTAGCAGTATAGGTTTGCCCACCAGAAGAAGAAATTGATTTTAATTGTACTTTATCTATTACATAATTGGCTGAATTTGTACTGTAGTTAGGCAGAATTAAGGATCTTGATGGAGCATTGGTGCCGGCAAAAGTAAGCCTGTCTAAACAATCTCCTAACATTTTCAAAGATTGGGTAACCTGTAAGTTTCCACTGTCTAAGGCAACATAATTATTCTTTTCAATAACCAGATTATTTACGGCCATGTTTGCTTTAATTACAATGGTTGGATTTACTTTATCAATTCTTGGATTGATTGCAGAGTGAATAATAAAATTATTGATTACTCCGCCAGGAAAACTAAAAGAGATGATGTAATCCGTATTTGTTGTAGAATTGGTATATTCTATCTTTTCAAAAAAATGGTTTATGTTACTGAAAGCAATATCAGCATCAGAACCTCCGGAAGACCTGAATAATTTGATCACACTATTGGAAGTCTTTGTAACCGGTTGTTTAGTATTGATTGCAAAGCTGGCATTAACGGTAAGATCTGTATTATCCATCGCCAGTTGTGAACCATTGAGATTAAAACTGTTGATATTCATTACTGTACCGCTTATATCCAAACTGTTACCAGGAATATCTGTCTGACTGATGCTGGAAGAGTTAATAAGATCATACTGTGATGTCCCTCTGTTGATTTTCCATTGAGCATCACCCGAGAAAGTTAAAGCAGTTGTAGCTCCGTTGGGCGTTACATTTTTTAAGATACCTGTAGATTTACTGATATTTGTAAATGTAAATCCACTGAAATATCCGGCATCGTAATATCCGGAATGTAAAACCATATTTCCATTGACATTCATTTTATAGTAATTGCTGCTTCCTGTAAAATGAGATCTTGATCCCGGATTTAATCCACTGAAAGTAATGTCATTAATTGAAATATCATTGGTAAGCTGTATGCTGGTAATCCCAGTAGTGGAAAATCCTGAATGCTGATCAAAGAAAACATTGTCATTAATGCTGGGAAGCCCACAGTTGGCTGTTGTTCTGTTGCTAGAAGGATCCAAAGACCAATGGCTGAGATCACTCCAATTTCCGTTACCTCCTTTCCAGTAAAAGTTTTTAGCAGGAGTAGGTGTGAAGTTGATTCCTGAATTATTTCCGCTGTCTATAGAATTGCTGGCATTGATAGGCTTAGCTCCTGCAACAGGAGTAATATAACTTGCATTAATCCCTGAAATATTCATTCTGTTGAGCTGAACGAATCCATTACCATTAATGTTATTTCCAAGGATCAGGTTATTACCGCCCTGGCCCGTAAAAGTGAGAACCAGATCACAGTCTGCACGATTGAATGTCCATCTGTCGTTGATAGTAAGTTTTACTGTATTATCCCAAAGAATAAGATTAGACGCTGCATTAATGGCTACATTTTTTGCCTTGTTGCTTCCGTATAATCTTATGTCACCTCCGTTCACCTGAAAAGTGTCAGTATTCATGTACTGTATATTTCCAACGCTGGTACCTTCCTTATAAACTTTACCGAAAAGATGACTGGTATTTCCTGAACTGGAATAACGCCCATTGTAGTTTTGCGTGTATACAGACGTATTGGGTGCGGTAATGGTTTGTTTGGTTAATACATTAATGGTATTTTGGCTTAATAAAGCATTATCTATATTAACTATATTACCACCCAACCAAAGTTCGCCTGCTTTTATTTTTATGCCGTTAGCAAAAAGGTTACTGGCTAAAGCATTATTGTCAAAATTGAAAACACCTCCTACTTCAATATCATAAGATGTTCCTGAGCTTGAAGGCATGAGATAAAAATTATCATTCCCTGAGATAGCCAATTGAGTTATTTTCTGACCTTCAAAACTCATATAACGATTGGTAGCAGGATCTCCTCCATCATATTTAAGGAAGTTCATGACTATAGGAGCAGACATATCCTTTTGAAAATAAAGGTTACCATATAAAGTCATTGCGATATTCAAAACAGGATGGGATGGAGCATTATTCCAGGTCATGTTTCTTACTGAGGCAACTGACCCGTTGTTATTAATGCTGTTATTCCCGGTTGTAAAACCTGAGTTTCCATCAAAAATGACATCATCATACAAAGTAGGAATACAGTTGGCAGAAGGACCTCCTGAAGTAAAAGACCAATGAGCCGGATCACTCCAATTGCCACCGCCACCTATCCAGTAATAGGTTTTTGCTGTTATTCCCGGGTAGGTAATATTACCTGTATTATTTCCACCGTTTATTCCCGCTGTTACAGAAGCACCTCCTGTGAGCCTTACAATAGCTAAATTATAACCATTAAAATAGACCGCTCCATTTCCATTGATAGAAGCCGGAAGGATGAGATTTACTGGCAATGCAGGATCTACAGCAGCAAATTTAGGAATGATTCCGTTGCATGGAGCATTAGCAGTAAGCGTTTGGTTCACCTGGAAATAAGAAGCCGGACCAGAAGTCTGTCGGAAATTATATTGTCCGCCATTCAGTGTCAGATTATTAATGTCAAATTGGGTTGCTCTGAATATGTTGTTTCCCTTGCCAAGGGTCAAATTTTTTATTTCAAACCGGTTTCCTAATAATTCACTACTTCCATCTCCTGAAACCATATCATTGGCTTTCAGAAGATCAGCGTTAATGATACAGGAATATAAATTAAATTTATTAAAATGAAACTGAGATCCTGTAAAATTAGCCCCTGAGGTCCCCACACCGGAAACCTCATCCACCGTCAGAAGATTACCACCGGATATCTGAGCGAATCCTGAGTAAGTAAGAAGAATTTTTTTGATATTCTGGGTAGTCTGTATGTTCAGGACAGGGAAGGTAAGGGTTGCCTGGGTAAAGTTGGCAGCCGAATTTAATGTCATTGTACTCGTGGTAGTTACCGTTGAAGATCTGAAATTAGAGGCCGCTGTAGAACTGTAATTGAATACCATTGTATTGATATTCTTATTATCTGTATCTAAAAAAGCGCTGTCGCTGATGTTGAAATTGAAAAAACCATTGCTGGCAAAGTTTTTCACAAGTTTGAAGTTTCCATTCCCTTTAAGATTAAAAGATGACTGATAATTGCCACTGATGTAGGAGGGATCAATCATATTATCGGGAACATCAATCAGGTTGGGAGTCAGATTGGTACTTTCTGAAAACAGGTTCATGGTAAGATTATACAATGCTGTTGCATTAGACTTCCATTTCAGGTTTCCATATATATTAAAAATACTTGCTGATGGAAAACTTAGTTTGGTAGTAAATGAATCATCTATAATAAAATCTTTACAGGTAGCAGATGATGGAATGGTTAACGTTCCTCCACTGGCAGGAAAACCGCTTCCTGAAGTAATATAAACATTATCATACCGTGAAGGGATAATAGTAGCAGCCTGTCCGGATGCTGAGCCTATTCTCCAGTGGTTGAGGTCACTCCAGCTACCGGTACCGCCCACCCAGTAATAATTATTCTGGGCAAACAGAATTTGGCAGGTAAGGAATAATAATATGAAATATAATTTATGTTTCATGTTCTTAGAATTACAAAATTGGTAATAGATTGAGAGGCTTGTCTCAATCTTTGCTAAACATTGCACCCCACTGAATTGAGGCGCTCCTGGTGCTGTTTATTTGTTGTTTTTCAGATGTTGCAATTCTTTCTGTAATTCTTCGATTTTTTTACCCTGTTCCTGGGCGGTTTGTAATAATAGGGGAATCAGTTCATTGTAATTGACAGATTGATAACCATCATGATCAGTGCTGACGATGTTGGGCAGTACTTTTTCCACTTCCTGAGCAATAAGCCCATATTGAAGTTGGGAATTTCCGCCTTTCTTTTTTCCTGTTTCGTTCCAGAAGTAGGAGACCGGTCTTAATTTGTTGATGATTTCACGAGAAGATTTTATTTCTGTAATGTTTTTTTTCAGCCTTTCATCAGAATTATAGTCTATAGCACTTGCTTTTACTGTACCTGCTACGTCCAGTTTTGCTGTTGCAGAAGGAGCTGTCCCAATCCCTACACTTCCAGTTCCGGAAAAGACAAGGTTTTTACCATTCAGGTCTACGTTTCTTGAGGCTAAAGTAGTTGTAATAGCACCATCAGAAGTATAAATATTAGAATTCGTTCCCATACTTTCCCACTGTGTTCCGTTCCAGAAGTAATAACCGGGCTGTGTAATCTTTGCCACTTTTGAAGTAGGCGAAACGGGGGTGGCCGTTGCGTAGATCATCAGGGATTCATTTCCAGGTTGGATGCTAGCTGTCATGGTTTGGATCTGGTCTCCGGTAAGACGGGGAATCATAAGACCTTCAGCCTGTGAAGTACCGTCTGTTTTGGCGGTAATATCCAGAGTCGCTTTAGGATCAGGAGTATTCATACCGATTCTTCCGGCCTGAGAATAGAAAAATGAACTGATGGAGATGCTTCCGATAAGGCATAGTCTTAACATTGCAGAATGAGGCTTCTGCACAAAAGTAGAGTTTTGCATAGTTTCTTTAATTGCTTTTATTTGAGTATATTAATTCTTCCCTAGTGTGAGGAGTGAAATAGATTTTTAATAACGGTTTTGGAGGTTTCGATTAACTCATTTGATCTGTAGAGCTGACTGGTCAGTATAGAGCTTTCAAAAAGGAGATAAACATGTGCAGCCACTGCCTCATCCTTAATTTCGTCATTGAAGAAAATTCTCAGTTTATTTTTATGATGACGGAGAACAGAATGAATTTCTTCTTTGTCAGCAGGTATTTCAGATAAAATATTCCAAAAGCTGCAGCCCCGGAAGTCTTCTTTTTTATTCATATACATAAGAAAATCAAAAGACTTCAGTATTTTTTCTTCAGAAGTTGAGGTATGAGATATGAATTTTTCCAGTTCAGATACCCAATAGTCATACCTTTTGTTGAGAAATTCAATACACAGATCATCTTTAGACTTGAAATGCTGATAGAAGCTAGCCTTTGAAACGCTGGCTTCTTCAATAATCTGATTAATACCGGTACTGTTAAAACCCTGTTTATGAAACAAAAGAAGGGTTGTGCTTAATATTCTTTCGCGAGGTTTGGACATTGGTTAAAGTTTTTCACAAATGTAATTAAAAAATGAACAGACTGGTATGTTTGTTAAAAAATCATTAAATAATATTTCACATTGGGCTATCCGTAAGCATAGCGGAAATCCGGAAAATTAAAAATACAAATAAGGGTAGTACTCAGTTGAAAATGCAATAGATAGTAAGGTTTGTCGTACTGTTCTTATTTCGTACTTTGGATTTTTAGTCCATTTTTTATATCTTGTTAATACAGGAATATTGATTAAACAAAGCCTCCGGCATAATAAATCTGTATAATAAAAAACAGCAGCGTGAAGAATGCTACAACATAAGGATGATAGCTAAAGTTTTCCTTCAGAATATAATGCAGCGCTTTGAATAATTTGACCAGCCCGATAATAGCCATAATAATAAATAGAAAGAAGACCATGAAAAATACATAATCTCCGGATGCATAATTTCCTGAATCTTTCAACTTGTCCAGATGATCCATATAAGACTGTATATTTACGGTATGTCCAATGAACATAGCGGAAAGAATGAGAATGAAAAATGGAGTAGAGGTATAAACAGTAGTATAGATAAAAGAAAAAAGTAAAGTACGGAAAGTCACGGTATTTACCTTTTCCTTTTTATACCATAACAGGATTACGCTGAAGATGACAGCTGTAAAATTATTCATCAGAAAGATAAACAAAGCTTTTTCAACCATGCTTAATCCTTTGATCTTGGAAAGAAAATTCTGCTCCCCGCTGTAGTCCATTAAAAGTACCGAAACGATTACAGAAGTATACACGGAAAGTTTGATGGGAGACAGATAATCGCGGAAACGTTCAGTTTCCTCTTTTTCCATCTCATGAACAGAAAAATCATAACATCGGTGGGTATCCTGAAACAATTTGAAAATGGTTACCGGAACCAGCAATATTTCAATAATAATCTGAAGACACAGTTTCTCAAAACTGTCAATCAATTTTTCGAACATACACAGGTATTATGGGAACGGATTCACTATGCAATTTAATCATTTTTTAAATTGCATATCGCATAAAACCAGTGAAGTAAGATGTAATTTATTTCGGAAGTCCCTTCTTAAGTGCTATATTGGCTCTTTCAACTGATTTTCTTTCTTTCCAGTCCATGTATCTTTTTTTATACCTGCCTTTCATGAAGTTGTCAAAATTACGCTGAACAGCCAGATTCCATAGAGAATGAGCTTTTACAGCCCAACTTTTATCCCATGCACGAAGAGATAGAGAGAAAGATCCATCCAGATATTTCATCCAGTGCCACCAGCCGGTAGGCATGAACAGGGTATCTCCATGCTCAAGAAAACATTCTATTCCTTCAATACCATCCAGAGCCGGGAATTTTTCAAAATCAGGGTTGGAAATGTCATAGTCTTCCAGCGCATATGTTGCATAAGGAAGTTTATATAAACGGGTTTTCCACTTGTATTCGAAAAGAAGAACATGCTTTCTTCCGTTGAAATGGGTGTGGAAGATATGAGGCATATCAATATCATAATGAAGGAAAGTCACAGAACCTTTACCTCCAAAGAACATACTTGGATATTTATCCAAAAATCCACCCATCAGAGTCTTAGGCGGGATATAATCATCCAATAATTTAGGCGCAAATTTGATAGGATCAAAAAAGAAAATTCTCAGATCTGTAGGTTCCCGCTGAATCAAATCCACGTATTCTCCAAAAGGCATTTTGGTAGTAGGTGTATTGATAGGCGCAGCAGGATCAGCTTTAGCACTGTCATATAAAGGAACAATAACATCACCAACTACTTCTTTCATATACTCCATGGTCCATTTTTGATATGCAGGCCAATTTTTAGCCATGTTTTTGATGACCACTGGTTTACGAGGCTTTAAATATTTTTCACGGAAATCTTCTTGTGAAATATCATCTACAATATCAATTGGTTTAAGGAGTATGCCCATTCGTTTTAATTATACCGCTAAATTATTAATAATTTATGATAATGAGAAAAAATAATTTCGTTTATTTGGAATTAATATAAATAGAAGAAAAAGAAGAGAGTTGTTTTTTTTGCAAAGTATTTATTATCAGTGTTATTTGTGTTTTGTTTAATAATAAAGTTGGTTCTATGAAAAATGGTATATATATTTTTGTAGATGAAGGACTCTATGATTGGGCTATAGAGAACGATTTTTTTAAGGTTAAAAATGAACATCAGAAAGAAGCGAAATTTATTCAACAATTTACATGTGCGTCAATAGAGCATTTCCATTTTGAAAATGGAGAAAGGGGATAGGTCTATGTAATTTTCAATTGATGTTTTTCCCTTAGCTTCCAATCCTTATATTTGATGTATGAAAAAAGTACGTCTGTTAGCATTATTTCTTGTCGTTTTCAACAGTGGTTATCATGCACAAACGAAATCCTTATCTAAAATTGAATCCGGAGTTTCGTATGAGCTGGCCCAGTTGAGAAAAAGCACATTAAGTGATATTCAATATGAGCTCAGCCTGAAAATTCCTGAAAGTAAATCAGAAAGGATCTCAGGAACTGAAGTTCTTACATTTAATTATAAAAAACAGAATGAAACATCACTGCTGATAGATTTTAAAGAAGATCCTTCTTCATTGTTATCTGTATCAGTGAATGGACAGACGATAAAACCGATTCTGGAAAATGAACATGTAGTCATTGATGCCAAACACCTGAAATCAGGATCCAATCAGATTAATTTTAATTTCCTTGCCGGAAATGGTGCCCTTAACAGACGTGATGGGTATCTGTATGCATTATTTGTACCGGATCGTGCAAGAACGATGTTTCCATGTTTTGATCAGCCTAATTTAAAGGCAAAATACTCTCTGAGTTTAACGGTTCCGGAAAAATGGAGTGCTATCGCTAATGGAAAACTTAAGGAAACAACAATACAACAAGGACAAAAGACCCTGAAGTTTAATCAGTCGGATTTACTTCCTACCTATCTGTTTTCCTTCTCTGCCGGAGATTTTAAAAACCATACTGAGAAGATCAGCGAACAGGATTCCAGAATTTTATACCGCGAAACCGATTCCCTGAAAATTAAAAACAGCATGGATTCTATTTTCTCGTTATACAGAAATTCTTTAGCTTATTACGAAAAATGGACAGGTATTAAACATCCTTTTCAAAAACATGGCCTGGTTGCCGTTCCGGATTTTCAGTTTGGTGGAATGGAGCATCCGGGAGCTATTTTGTTTCAAAATTCCACATTGTTTTTGGATAATAATGCAACACAGAATCAATTGAACAACCGTTCCAATCTTATTGCCCATGAAGTGGCGCACCTTTGGTTTGGAGATATGGTAACAATGGATTGGTTCAATGATGTATGGATGAAAGAAGTTTTTGCCAATTTTATGGCAGATAAAAGTACTGGAGCATCTTCAGATAAAAAAGTTTATGATCTTAAATTCTTGACCGGGCATTTTCCGGCAGCCTATTCCGTAGACCGTACGTTGGGTGCTAATCCAATCCGCCAGGTTTTAGACAATCTGCAAAATGCAGGAATGATGTATGGCCCGATTATTTATAACAAGGCACCGATTATGATGCGCCAGTTGGAATTACTGATCGGGGAGGAGGACTTCCGAAAAGGCGTCAATGAATACCTTACAAAATACGCTTACACCAACGCAAGCTGGCCGGATCTTATCACCATTCTTGATAACCACACCCCAAAAGACTTACAAAGCTGGAATAAAGTTTGGGTTAATGATCCCGGAAGACCAATCATTGATTATGATATAAAATATAAAGGGGATATAATACACCGTTTTACCATTTCCCAAAGACCGGAATATGGAAAAGAGCAAAAAAACTGGCCTCAGGAATTTGAGATCAGCCTGTTTTACAATGACAAGGTTGAAAAAGTGAACGTAAAGCTGTCTGAGAAAGAACAGGGAATTGCAGAATTAAAAGGAAAAAAGAAGCCTCTTTTCATTCTGCAGAACTCATCAGGAATTGGGTATGGAGTTTTTAAAACGGATAGAACAGTAATGACTGATTTTTCTTTGATAAAAGACGAAATAAACCGTGCCAGCGCCTATATCTCACTGTATGAAAATATGCTGAACGGATCTGGTTCGAAACCCCAGGAGTTATTACAGTTTTTTGAAAAGCAGTTACCAAAAGAAACTACAGAACTGAATCTTCGTCTGATTACTGGTTATATTTCCTCTATCTATTGGAATTTCTTACCGGAAAATGCCCGACTGAAAGAATCCGGAAATATAGAAAATATACTTTGGAATGCGCTGGAGGCACAGACCGCAAAGAATAATAAGAAAAATATCTTTGACTGCTATCAGGGAATTTTCCAATCTCAGAAGGCGTATGACAACCTGTATAAAATTTGGAAATCCCAGATACCACCTAAAGATGTATCTCTGAACGACGAAGACTTTACAAACCTTGCCCTTGCTTTATCATTGAGAAATAATGCCAACAATGATCTGTTACAGGAACAACTGACCAGAATTAAGAACCCTGATCGGATAAACCGTTTTAAAATTATTATGCAGGCAGCTTCATCAGATCAGAAGATACGGGATGATTTCTTTAACGGGCTGATGCAAAAACAGAACAGAGCAAATGAATCGGCAGTCGGTTCTGCATTGGGATATCTGCATCATCCATTAAGACAGCAGGCTTCTATTCAGTATCTTCCTAAGTCTTTAGAGGTTTTACAGGAAATTCAGAAAACGGGAGCTATCTTTTTCCCGGATAACTGGCTTCGTTCCACATTCAGCAACTATCAGGATCCAAAAGCCCTTGATGTGGTTCATCAGTTCCTTTTACAGAATCCGGATTATAATCCCATCCTGAAAAATAAAATTTTACAGGCAACCGACAATCTGAGAAGAGCTCAGACCCTTAGAAAATAAGAGATAAACAATTTGTATAGATGAAGTATTATGCAGATGTAAATAACTATTATTTGGCAAAATATCTTAATTCCAAAGACCTTGAGCAGTTTACAAGTTCATGGTTCTTTTATGATCAGCCTGAAGACTTCAGACTTGCAGAATTACTGCATATTCCCGGAAATGTTTTCTCTTTTCTATGGGAATATGAAGATGGGACTCTTCTGGAAAAAATTGATCAATGGAAGAGAGTTTTCAGAAGACATAATATTGAGTTTCCATCCGATATGAAATTCAGGTACAAAAACTACATTTCTTCAGGTAAGAAAGTATATCTGGATATGGTAGAAACTGATTATGCCGTTGCTAATGGAGCATTTAATAAATATTCCGCCTTTAATATCGCCCGTAATTTAACCCAGTTTATCGTTGACGAAACAATGCATTTGGACAATGTGGATCTACATTTTCTTGAAGCCGACGATCCTTTAACCCGTTTCAGGAATTGTATTAAAATGATAGATTTCCGGTGGTTACATGCAATTGTTTTAAATGGCTACCATCATAGGGGAGACATGATAAAAGTATTTATTCATAAAAAGGAGAGCCATTTTTTACCTGAAATAAACAGGCTGGAGCATAATGTTTTTGAAAATACATATGTAGGAAAATCTCTCAGTTGGTAATATTTATCATTATTGATAGACGGAATTTTATTGATAATAAGTAACTTATCCTAAAATACAGGTAAATGTTTGAATATAAAGGCTGGATCACATTATCATCTGATTCTTATGACGAGGATTTTTACAGGTTGAAAGAACAGGTGGCTTTTTTAGAAAAGGAAATCACTAAGTTTAATGGTTCTTCAAAGTTTTCTAAAATTATAAATTGTAATGAAGACTATACGCTGTCACTCATAGGGGTTCTTAATCATGAAAATGGTATTGTAGAAGAGATTAAAGACTTACTGCATCATATTGCAGAAGTGCTGCCTGCTTCATTTGGTGTGATCTATTACAGAGATCAGGAAGGCGGCCATGAGAATCATTACTTTATCATCAGATTATCCAAAGGGAAATTAGACGAATTTAATGATCATATTCTGAGCCCCTGTTTTCCTATTATTGAAGATTGAAAAATAGGAGTTTTTTATTTGGACTAAACTCCACGTTTGTAAACATATAAAAAGAAAACCCTTGTAGTAACGAGGGTTTTATGTTCTGAAAATAAGTAATAAAAAACTTAAGATCAATTTAAGTATTTAGTTGTTTGTTTGGAAAAATAATTTAATATATTGTATTTTTAATTAAAAATTTATATTATTTTCCTGTATCGGTGTAATGTTGTTGTTTCGTGATAGCCCTCTAATTTCTCAGAAAATGGCTATATTCGGCTTCATAAAAAAATAATATGCAAGTATACGAAGGGATTTCTGTGGGATTGTATCTATTATTGATGATAGGTATAGGCATATATTCTTATAGAAAATCAACAAACAATTCAGAGGAGTTTTTAATTGGAGGAAGAAAAATGGGGGCAGCTGTTACAGCACTCTCTGCAGGAGCAGCAGATATGAGTGGCTGGCTGTTGATGGGGGTTCCGGGAGCTATGTACCTTTCCGGTATTTCCAGTTCATGGATTGCAATAGGGCTAACGCTTGGTGCATTTCTCAATTATATTATTGTAGCGCCAAGGCTTAGAATTTATACCGAAGTAGCCCAGAATGCAATTACATTACCTGTGTTTTTTGAAAACAGGTTTAAAAACAAAAACCATCTTCTGAAGATCACTTCTTCTATCTTTATTCTGGTATTTTTCACTCTTTATACTTCAGCAGGAATGGTATCCGGTGGAAAACTCTTTGAATCCGCTTTCGGAATGAATTATACCGTAGGATTATTGTTAACCAGCTTAGTGGTTGTATTATATACCTTTTTAGGTGGGTTTCTGGCAGTAAGTCTTACCGATTTTGTGCAGGGAACCATTATGGTACTGGCACTGGTGATTGTGCCAATTGTTGCCATCATAGAAATTGGAGGAGTTGGAGAAACAATTTCCCTGATTGAAGCTAAAGATCCCAAATATCTGGACTTATTCAGGGGAACTACTACAGTAAGCATTGTGTCTTTATTGGCTTGGGGATTAGGATATTGCGGACAGCCCCATATTCTGGTACGTTTTATGGCCATTGATAAACCAAAAGATTTGGTTAAAGCCAGAAGAATCGGGATTACATGGATGATCTTTACTGTTGCCGGAGCTTTGGCTATTGGTTTAGTAGGAATTGCTTATCTGCAGAAATTTGATACGGAAACCATGATGAAATTTGACGGATCAAAAACAGAGGCAGAAACTATTTTCATTTACTTCTCCCGTATTTTATTCCACCCGTTTATTGCAGGATTCCTGCTGACTGCGATTCTGGCAGCTGTAATGAGTACCATTTCATCTCAGCTATTGGTAACTTCAAGTTCATTAACGGAGGACATTTATAAAGCTTTCCTGAATAAAAAGGCAACGTCAAAGCAATTATTGATTGCCAGCAGACTTTCAGTTTTATTGGTAGCCATAATTGCTGTTCTTTTATCATTAGACCCAAAAGACAGTATCCTTAACCTTGTAGGAAACGCATGGGCAGGGTTTGGTTCCGCATTCGGACCATTGATCCTGTTGTCGCTTTTATGGAAGAAAACAACATGGCAGGGTGGACTTGCCGGAATGTTGGTAGGGGGAATCACCGTGCTGGCATGGGTTTATCTTCAGCATCCGTTGAAAGACTGGTATGAAATCATTCCGGGATTCATTCTTTCTTTACTCACCAATATTATCGTATCCTTGGCAACTTATAAGCCTGATGCAGCAATAGAAAATGAATTTGAAGAAGTTAAAAAGATTATGCAGGAATAGTATGCCTGTAGTTTTAACCGAAACAGACTATAAAAAACAAACCCTTGCCAATGGCGAGGGTTTTGTATTTTAATAGAGTAGCTGAAGGGAAGTATTCGATGGTCCCAAATGCAAAAATAGTATTCTGATTATATTTTGAGACTCTTTATAACTTTCAGATCAGTGCTTTTATTTTTTCATAAATTCAAGACGTCTGCTATTGTCATTGGCCCTTGCCTTGTTATATGGTAAATGTTTTTTCTAATTCTGGAAGAATTAATACCTTTAAAGAATCATACATTGAAATGAAAAAAATATCCCTTATTATAGGAGCTGTTCTTCTGTTAGCTATTGTTGTATTTTACAATTTTGGCGGTCTGGATGTCTATCTTCTCAATAAGATGAACCGTTCAGAATTGCCGGAAAAATATAGAAACTATCAGTATATTGACAGTACTAAATCCATTCGTTTCGGACATCATGAAATAAACCTGATGTGGAAAAGCTATACACGGATTCAACATGTTATAAGTTCGGAAGGAAACGTCATTATTGTAACCAACGAAATCCCGAAAGACAGGAACCGGAAAGAAGTAGAAGAAGATGGTTCGGTAGGAAGTACCCGTTTTTATATGGATTATCATTTTTATAAACTGGATAAAGATGGAAATATCAAAGACCGTTATACCTATAAAAGTACCCGGGAAAACTGGAACGAATTACTGTTTGGTGACTTTATTGTGAATTACGACAAAAAATATTACAGAACCTGGATAAAAGATGGAGATACAGTGCGAAAGCCAATGATCGTTCAGAATGAAGACCTGAAATGGAGCAGAGAAAAGCAGGATGTTGAATATCAGAAGATTACTGAAAATGCGGATGACTATTTAAGAGAATCAAAAAGCGGATCAGATCGTGTGACATATTATATGAACGGAAAATGGTATCAGCTGTTTATCAACAGAAAAGTTTCCGGAAAATATTCTATGACAAATCCCGGATATAATAACAGTCTTTTCGGAACTGATCCTTTTGGAGAAAGAAAACTGGATCCGGGTCGTTTTCCGAATATTATGCCTGTCTATTTTCAACGAAAAGTATTAGATAAATCTACCTCCAGTACATCAGGAGGAGCTATCAGTACGACTTCAAAAAGCTGGAATGGGGATTTGTATTGCCAACTTTTAGTAAAAGGTGACACCCTGAAATTTAAAAAAGCAATGTCCTTTAATGAAAATTTTACCACCGAAAAATTTTATAATACCAAAGGCGAAGACATACGGAAGCTTAAGGCCGAACTGGAAAAACAATACTTGCCTTATTTGTATTTTTCAGATAAAAACCTGAACTTCCAACTTTTTACGACTACTGAAAACAAACTGTATTTGATAAAACCTGTTCAATAACCTTTTATAGATATCATCAGAATCCTTTGAAAAAACTAATCAGCCATTTTAAATTCAGATTCATCCAGAGTTTCAGAATCCTCAACCTGAATCCCAAGGTAAGTATTCCTGTTTTACTTGTTTTGGGGACGCTCATCGCAGTAAGGTTGCCCAAAAATGAATACTATCCGGTTATATTCTTTATTCTCATAGCCCTTTTCCATAGTGAAAGGAAGGATATTCCTTTTCTGAAGAAAGTTTTTGTACAAAGCTGGCGATGGATTATCCTGCTGGAAACAGGTATGATGTATACAGCCTTGTTGTTCGGAAATGTCCATTATAAGATTGAAAAAACAGGAGTTGCTTTATATCTTCTGATTGTTGTACTGGCCTTTATTCCTCCAAGAACAAAACAGTGGCTGTCCCTGAACTGGAATTTTATTCCCAACATTCTGTTTGAATGGAAAAGCTTTCTGAGAAAAAACAGTTGGAGAGCAATACTGGGATTTATCATTATCATTCTTTCATCCTATCATCCACTTACCCTGATCTTTGCTGGTGTTTTCGCGTTGGATTTTATTTCTTTTATTTACCAGCCGCATGAGAGTAAGGAAATGCTCGAAATGTATTTTAAACAATATACGTTGAAGGAAAAAATAAGAAAGAATACTTTATTTTTCAATATGTTGCTTTTGCCGGTTTACTGTTCTTTTTTGATTTTAAATCCATATGAGAGTCTATATGTGGTGTATTACCTTGTCTTTATGAACCTCTATCTTCTGCTGAGCCTGGTCAGAAAATATAAAAATTATAACCATAAAAATAAAGACAGCGATTATAATATGGGTGTTTATTTAGAATACTTTTTGTGTAGTATGACAATAATTCCGGCTCTGTTCATGCTTAAATCAGGTATAAAAGCGGCTAATCAAAATATCAAAACATATGTTGGAAGTTAAAAATGTAAATGTTGAATTTAAGAATCAGAAAGTTTTAAACGATCTGAACCTTTCTATAGAAGAAGGCTGTATTTTGGGAATTCTCGGAAAAAATGGTGCAGGGAAGACTACATTATTTGAATCTTTATATCAAAGCCAGTCATTTTCAGGGAGTATTACCTGGAGAAATGAACGTTTAAAGCGGCAGCAGATCTCTTATCTTGAAACGGAAAATTATTTTTATCCTTATATAACAGGAGAGGAATATCTGTCTTATTTCTCTTCAAAAAAAGTAGATGAAATAAGAGAAATCATTGAAAAATTCAACCTTCCACTGAAAAAATATGTACAATACTATTCCAGTGGAATGAAGAAAAAATTGGCCCTCATCGGGATGCTGATGCTGAATAAGCCGATTAATATTCTGGATGAACCCTTCAACGGAGTAGATTTTGAGGGTGTTCATATCCTTTATGATATTATCAGGCAGTTAAAATCTGAAAATAAAGTGGTCCTGATAAGTTCCCATATTATTGAAACCCTTTTCCATACCTGTGATAAAATTGCATTGCTGCAAAACGGAAGTATTGAAGCTATTTACCATAAAGAAGAGTTCAGTCAGCTGAATACACTCAGATTTTAAAGCTGAAAATAAAAGTGGGAAACTAAATCTTCCGTTTCATTCTTCCTGTTTTAGATTATTTCATGAGCATTTTCCTGATAAATACCATAATTATAGCTAATATAATAGTCATAATGCTTGATCCAATGATATTTTCAATGCCGAAATGAGCAATCCAGAATCCACCCAATAAAGTTCCGGCGGTTACTGCAAAATTTCCACAGGAAGTAAAAATACTGTTGATAAATTCAGAAGACCCGGGAACTGAAGAGGTGACATTGATATTACTGATCAGAAAACCTCCCGAATGGATCAGGCCCCAGAATCCTATAATCCAGATCATAGGAACAAAAGAATTTCCGTAATAATAGATGAATAAGTGAATGACAGCCAAAAAAATCAGGAATATAAGAGTAGTCTGGAACGGAAACCGGCTCATATATTTTCCGGCAATTTTGTTTCCGAAAATGCCGACAACTCCAAACATAAACAACATAATACTGATTTGTTTTCCATTCATCTGAGTTATGTTTTTCAGAAAATCTGCCATATATCCATAGGTAGAATACATAGCAGCAATGGTAAAAAATGCTGTGCATAAACCAATCCATAAATAGCGACTGCGTAAAATATTAATATTGAAGGTGAGTGAAGCTTCTGTCTCTTTTTCAATGTCCGGTAATAAAAGCTGAACACCTGCCAGTGCCACCAAATTAATAAATGCCGTAAGCAGAAACGAAGACTGCCAGGAAAACAGATCAGACATTAAAGTAGCCAAAGGAACTCCCAATACAGTAGCCAGAGTAAGTCCGGAAAAAATAATACTTACAGCCCTTGATTTGTCGGTGGAGGCAGAAGCCTTTTCAGCAACAGACAGCGCAATGGACCAATAAACCGGATGAA
Source organism: Chryseobacterium sp. BIGb0232 (assembly GCF_024810195.1). Lineage (NCBI taxonomy): Bacteria > Pseudomonadati > Bacteroidota > Flavobacteriia > Flavobacteriales > Weeksellaceae > Chryseobacterium > Chryseobacterium sp. BIGb0232. The sequence goes on along the minus strand of NZ_JANUEH010000008.1, from coordinate 156,616 downwards.
AAAATGCAGGAATCATTCTGACAACCAATAATCCATAAAAATTCCCGATATAAGCAGAAATAATATTGGCTGTAGCAAAAATAAACAGTGATGCAATCAACAATCTTTTTCTTTTAAATGATGACAATGCCATCAGCATAAACGGACCAAAAAGAGCTACGATTAATGCAAAAGCACTCAGAAGCCAGCCTGCTTTTTCAATAGAAATATTGAAAGAAGAAGTAATTTCCGGTAATATTCCAATCACTCCGAATTCAGTCGTAGTAATTCCGAAAACACCAAGTGCAAGCACATAAAGATTTCTTTTCGATTTCATAATTTTTTTGTGCAAATTTGCAGAATAGACTATCAGAAAGCTATATACTTACTTTTTAGTTCTATACTTCCCTTTTTGAAAGGGTAACAATAAAAGAATAATTATGCCTCAGTTTTTCCACGATAAAAGATTGTATTATACCCCTATTGAATTTGCCTTAAGCCATATCGGCGGAACCTGGAAGATGCCTATTTTGTGGAGATTACAGGAGAAACCGCTTCGCTTCAGTGAACTGAAAAAGGATATTCCCCATATCACAGACAAAATGCTGACCAGCCAGCTTCGGGAACTGGAAAGCAAAGAAATGATCCATCGTGAAGTATATCCCGTTGTTCCGCCGAAGGTAGAATACAGTCTTACTGAGAAAGGGAAAAAAGCAATTCCAGTTATTGAAATCATCATGAGCTATGGTTATGATCTGATTCAGGATGCCGGCATTACTTTTCCACCCAAAGAATAAATGAGTTCTTCCTATTTATTTTCGTAATTAAAAATAGAGTATCTTTACTGGTAAAGATTTCTGATACATTCATTTTCAGAAATATAATTATTGTTACTAGAGCTCTTGTGCTTCTCTATACTTATTGTCTGTCCAGACATTTCTTTTCTGATTTCGTTTATCCATTATTCAAGGGATGCCCTGTGCTTAGATGAATACTTTTTCAGATTGTATTCCGTCAATAATTCTGATTTTTAACGATTCAACCCACAAAATTTAAAAATGAAAAATAATAATATTACAAAAAAACTCTATGTTATTACTGGAGGTCCGGGAGCTGGAAAAACCACATTAATCAACGAATTAAACCGTCTAGGATTTACAACCGCACCCGAAGAAGGACGTAGAATTATCAAAGAACAATTGCTATCTAATGGAGATGGGGTACCGTGGATCAATAAAGAGATTTTTGCCGGACTGATGTTTGATGCTTCTGTAAAAACTTTTAACGAAATGATGCCAATCTCCGGTATCCAACCTGTTTTTTTTGATCGTGGAATATTAGACACGATCGGTTATCTCAGGCTGGAAGGGATTCCTGTACCCAGGAAGATGGAAATAACAGCCCGTGAAATGGAGTATAACAAAAATGTCTTTATTCTCCCACCCTGGAAGGAAATCTATGAAAATGATTCCGAAAGAAAACAGACTCAAGAAGTGGCTGAACATACTTTTGAATGCATGTATGAAATTTATCGGGAGTATGGTTATAATGTTATTGAAATTCCCAGAGTAACAGTAGAGCAAAGAGTCAGGTTTGTTCTTAATGCCCTGTAAATCATAAGGTATTCATTGTTTTTTATAAACCGGCTTCTTTTTTTGTAACTTTGAGAGAGGTGCTAAATACATTTTAAAAATCGCAATATGAACCTGAGAACGATGCTTGAAGAAGATCTGAATACAGTTGTAAAACTGCTGGATCAGTTAGGATATCCCAATACCGGTGAATTTTTACCTCAAAAAATAAAAAAACTTTTAGAAAACCCTGATGAATATCTTATCGTTGCAGAAGATCAGGAAGGAAATGTTGTAGGGTTCATCTCCATTCATGTCATCCCGCAGATTGCTCTTAAGGGAGATTTTGCAAGAATAAGCTATTTCTCTGTTGATGAAAATTACCGGAGTTCAGGAATTGGAAGATTTTTAGAAGAATACTGCGAAAAAGTAGCCAGAGAACGCAATTGTGACAGGATTGAGCTGCACTGTAATTTCCAGAGAAAACAGGCACACCGGTTTTATGACAGGCAAGGATATACAGAATCTCCAAAATATCTGATGAAAAAACTATAATGTAATGACTTCTAAGATTGGAAAAGAATTAATACGCCTTGCAGAGCATGACATTGAAACAAGAGAAAAGCTGTCTGCGGAAGGAAAACTCGCAGGAGGGTATCATCCTGAGATGGAGCGTGTTCATAAAATCAATGCCAAAAGACTCCGGGAAATAATCAGTGATATAGGATATCCAACGATTTCAAAGGTAGGGGTAAAAGCCAGTGATGCTGCCTGGCTTATCATTCAGCATTCTATTGGTGAACCTGAGTTTATGAAGGCATATTATAAAATGATGGTGGAAAACAGCCATGATATTACCCAAAAAAATAAAGCCTATCTGTATGACCGGATTCAGGTTTTCCAGAGCAGACCTCAGAAATATGGTACCCAGCTTATGACCGACGGAATTCCTTATCCTGTGGAAGATAAAGAAAACCTGAACAGTGAACGGAAGAAAGTGGATCTGCCATCGTTATCAGAAAAAGAAATTAACCAAATTCCCGATCAGGAAAATATTCCGGAAATTGATAACAGGGATGAAGATTATACAGTCTGGAGAAGAAAGGTGGGCTGGATTTAAGAGGAATGTTTAAAATCAAGTGTTAAATGGTTTAAAAAACATAAGAATATCTGTGTCTTTAAAAGCTATATGAAAAAGAGCCTGATTTTTATTCAGACTCTTTGATTTAAAGATATAAATTAATACATTATCCTGTAATGCAACTGTACAAGTCCACTGTCAAATCTTTTACTGGAGAGCAGTTCTAAATTCTGACCGGGAATCTCATCCTTAAATAATTTTGTTCCCTTCCCTAAAATGGCAGGGATTACAGAAATTATTAATTCATCAAAAAGCTTGGCTTTTAAAAGTTCATTAACCACAAAACTACCACCATCACAGAAAATAGATTTCCCTTCTTCCTTTTTAAGAGTTCGAACCAGTTTGCTAAGGTCTCCGGTATAGAAGTGGAGATTACCAATAGACTGCCGTGTTTTTCTTGTGACGATATAGGAAGTTTTATCCTGATGCGGGAATTCCACGTTCTGAGAAAGGATCCAGTTGTAGGTTCTGTTTCCCATAATTACAGTGTCTGTCGTATTTGTAAATTCATGATATCCATAGTCTTCATCTTCCGTTTGTACCCGGCTGAGAAAACTGAGATCATCATTGGGACCAGCGATATAACCATCGAGTGAAGAAGAAATATATAAAACCAATTTTCTCATAATTTACTTAAACAAAATTGATATTAATACTCCAGACATATATAAACCAATCCCGTAAATAAGATGGGCCTGAAGACTTCGAAGTCTGGCAATATGAGGATTAGGCAGCTTAGAGGCCGCAATTCCAAAACCAAAAGCAGGCTGCATCATAAACCACGGTGCTAAGGTTGTGGCAAGACCAATAAAAATAGCAGGAAAAGCCGTAGGATGTACCAGCCAGCCCTGGCCCCAGAGTAAAAGTAAAATATAGGCAAATGCAATCCCAATGGAGTAGTGGGCCAGCCACCCGAGAGCTTTTTCTCCCGGGATAGGAGTGGCCTGTATAATATTAGGATGGCTGAATGTTCCATTTTTGAAATGCCCGATCCATCGCCCTACTATACGGTAGTCGAGGGAAGGAATATTCCAGAATTTCTTGATGATAAGAGCGTACACATCCATAAAGATGGTCGCTCCCACACCAAGTAACACCGCATTAATTAACACATTCATTGTTCTTCAGATTTATCTTAAACTGTTCAGTTTCTGCTCCAGTATCATTTCCGAAAGCACGCCTGAGCTTCGCCACACTTCTACATTGTTTTTTAATACCACAAATGTAGGAACTGATCTGATCCCGTATTTAACTGCTAATTCCTGGTTTTCGTCAACATCTACCTGCTGTACGTTCAGCCATTCATCCAGTTTCACTTTTAATGTATTCACTACAGGCATCATCATTTTACATGGGTAACACCATTCAGCATAAAACTGAAACAGCATTAGTGAATCTATTTCCTGTACGTTTTGGTTTCTCTCTGTCATTGTTCTAAAATTTATTGATACAAAATTAGAGTAGCCTGGTGGAGATTTGCTGACACAAATCAGAGTGAAAATGGTACAAATCAAAGATTTTAAAAAGAAAAGAAACTGAAGGGTGGGAGTTCTGATAGTTTTTAAAAACGATGGATGTATTTTGTTTTGAATGTGAGCTTTATCTTAATCTGTTATTCTTCTCATCATCATTTCCAGTGGCCCCTGTTTGAACTTTTTGCTCCATAGCTTACTGAAATACATACTGAGAATAAAAAATAGTCCGGAATACAGTAAAATATAGATTGGTTCCACAGTATTTTTCCTGCTCATAACATCCAAATAATGACTACCTTGCAGTAAAGACAATACAATAAGCCCGATGCTGAGATGAGATACATAATGAGTCAGCGTCATCTGGCCGGTTCTTGCCAGATCTATAGCCCAGGCTTTTTCGGAAATATATTGACTTACAAACATAAATCCTGTAATCAGCATCATTCCGAAACCAGTTGTATTCATGAGAAAAGGTAATACGGGTGGAATATAATCCGCATAGATAAATTCCCGGGTTTCAGTACTCAGATCCATAAATGTACTACCATAGCGAATACCTTCCACAAAAAGATAGAGAATAAGACCTGTCAGAAATACGTTTTGTTGCGTCTTCTTCAAAGTCCAGTCAAGTCTTCCCAGATAAAGTCCTGTCGCAAAATAGGCAAACCAAGGAAATATAGGATTCCAGCCGTTATAGAATGTGTTTCTGATGAATCCGGAAAACGTCCAGAAATCAGGATATTCAAGGGTCGTCAGATTCCAGCCTGTTTCAAACGGGATGACAAGCAGTAAAAAATGAAATATGATAATGGCCGTTGCAGCCGCAACCAGATAATATTTTTTATCCATGAACACAAGCAATGCACCAATACTCATATAGCCGCCATAAAGATGAAGAATATCTGCAGGCCACCAACAGCAAAACAATATTCCGAATACAAAAAGAAAAACGGCTCTTTTAAGAATGATGTGACGGAGTCTTTTCCTGTCTTCTAGGGTATATTCCCGAATTCTGTTCGTCATCAGAGCAACACCCATTCCTGCGAGGATCACAAATACAGTACTGGAATGTCCGCTGAAAAGTACCAGGAATTTCCCTGAAAGAGAATCATCATGATGATTTCCGAATACCATATTAAAATTGACAATAAACATCCCGAAAATAGCGTACGCCCGGGCCAGATCAAATCCGATAATTCTTTTTTTCATACTGCAGAATAATTTTGCAGCAAAAATCAAAATTAAGGCTTGGAATTCCTTTGATAAAAGTCAAAAAAATCAAGAATGACCGGAAGCAGGAAGCTAGGAGTAATTAAGGTCTTTGAGTTGGATCAGGAGCAAAAATTGGAAGTTAAGAGTAGAGCTAAAGCTATTATTGATAAAGCGAACTTCTTTATTCATCTTTAATGAATCTTAACTTGCTTAAAATTTTTATTTTCCTTACGATTTATCAAACGAAGTTTAGCCTCAGCACTTCCGTCTCCCATTTTATTACCTTTTTGCCCTTATCCTGCTTAATGTTTCCAGAGAAATACCCAGATAAGAAGCAATATGGGTAAGCTTCAGATGATGAAAATATTCCGGGGACTTTTTCATAAGCTGTTCATACCGTTCCGTAGCATTCAGAGAATGAAAATCAAAAAGCCTGTCTTCCAGCCACAGGATATATAGTTCTGTGAGTAGAATATCATATTCCATGAGTAGAGGGAATTGCTTCTTGATGGTTTCAAAAGCATTAAAATCTACAGATTCTACGGTTGTATCAGTCAGGCATTCGATAATTTCCCTGCTTGGTTTTTGATTGATATAACTTGTAAAGGAAATGGCAATATCATTTTTAAAGAAAAATTCAGTGGTAATTTCTTTTTTATCAGAATAAGTGAATTTTCGGGCAACCCCCTCAATGATCAGATAGCTTTTCCTGCACACCTTGCCTTGCTGTAACAGGATTTCACCTTTTTTAAACTGCTCTTTAGCAGTTATTTTTTCTAGAGCTTCAAGAGTTTCCCTGTCAAACCTGGAAATAAGGAACTGAATTTTCTCAATGTGTTCTGTCATAACTGAGTTTTTGTTCTTATCTTATTGTTTTTATGACAGAAGTTTCATGATTTCAGGAACGGTTTCCAATGTTTTTTTTCTGATGACTTCCTGAATAGCCTGCTCATTTTCAAAATCAGGATTTTCTACAAAAATAGTTTCCAATACAGAATATTGAGGCATTGTCACCAGATGTTTATTCCACGAAGCTGATTTTAATTTTTCCCAATATTCCTGTTGAACCTCTGCATTTTGTCCCATCAGCCACAACTCAAGCTGCATCTTTTTATGATTGAGAACAATACCGAAACGCAGCTTATGGTCACGGAGAGAAGAATCAAAAAACGGAAAATAAGTGTAGTCCATATAGCCTGGAGAAATATTTCCTACAGAAAATTTTTCTTTGAAATACTTTGAAAAATCAGCTTTCACCTTCATCATAAAACGCAGGAGGTACAGATAAACCTGGGGGATTTCTTCTTCATTAACTATTTTTTGATAGCTTTTTACAGATAAATTAATGTCTTTCATCGATTACAGGTTTTTTACAGATTCCGGTGATATTAAATTCCATTTAGCAAATAAGCTGAGATTTAATTTTTTAGCCAAAGCAATAGAGGCCGTATTGTCCAGCTGACAGCGGTATTGGGGTTCGTAGCCATCCTGTAATGCTGCTTTTGAAATCATCCGGACTGCCTGTTGAGCATAGCCTTTTCCCCGAAAATTATTTAATGTAATCACTCCAATATCCGAAAGTTGAGTGTCCTGCCATGGGTACATACTTGTTGCAGCAACCAGCTGATTCTCTTCAAAGATACCAAATGTTTTCCAATGATCGAGCTCCACAAAAGCTCCATCCAGATCTTCTTCCGTAGACAACGATTCAAAAGTTGAAAAAAGCTCAGCATCATGTTCGGTTAAAGGGCGTGTGTTTTCCAGTGAATGAAGATTTAAAATAGCCCTTTTTTCCTCTTCAGGGAAATAAAAAATATAATCTGCACCATAGAGAAAAATCTGTTTATCCTTTAAAATGTTCACAAACTTTTCAAAATCAAGCGTAGTAAGACTGATGTTTTTGAAATATTGTGCCACTTTAGAATTGATGATTGCCCAGTTGTTTCCGGATGGAAATTCCAGGGTCATGATCTGGCTGTCTTCTTCAAGATCATCATTGAGGAATAAGGTAAAAGTGGGATGGTCACAGAGAACTTCCCCCTGAAACTGATCTTTCCAGTATTCCTGAACAATGGGAGAGGTGATTTTAGTGGTGTACATTCTTTCTTTATTTAATGTTTATGGTTTTTACGATATTGAAGCGGAGTGACACCGGTTTGTTTCTTAAAAAAGCGTCCAAAATAGGAATCATCTGTAAAATTAAGATCCATGGCAATCATAGAAACTGTATCACTGGTTTGGATAAGCCTTGATTTGGCTTCCTGTATCAGCTGTTTCTGAATAAAATGGCTGGCAGGAAATCCGGTAACCTCCTTAATGACATCATTGAGATGATTAGGGTGTATATGCAGGAGCTCCGCGTAGTCCGCAACCTGTTTTTTCTCCATAAAATGCTGGTTCACCAGTAATTGAAACTGTGCAGCCAACTGGTCCTTTCTGGATAGAGAGAAGGCATCGGCAGAAGTTTGCTTATTGTAAATACGTTCAGACTCCAGAAGGATAACATTCAGAAACATACGGGTGAGAAGGTCATCATTAAAAGTAGTCTTTTGACATTTTTCACTGTTCAGCTTCCAGAAAAGATGCTCCATCATCAGGATTTCTCTTTCCGAAAGTTTGATGAACGGCTCCTGATTAGCCTGAAAGAAAGGAAACTGGTTGAGTTTGATCTGATGTTTAATACAAAGCAAAAAATAATCGGCATCAAACATGCAAAAAACACCCTTTACGTTATCACTCCAGCGTTCTATGGCATGAAGCTGATTTTCTCCAATAAAATAGAGGGTTCCAGGTAGAAAATGGTAGAGTTTATGGCCAATGCTTTCCTTTATTTCCCCTTCTGTAAGCAGAATAATACTGTAAAAATTTCGTCTTGTCTGCTTGCCTTCTACAGGTTTCTGACCTTTTTTAAGATCTTCCAGCTTAGCGATTTCCAAAAAACCATTTCCGTGGACATAAGTAATATTGTTACATTCTTCACAGAAAGTAGCAGGGGCATTCTTCAGATAAAATTCTTTGAAATCCTGTTCATTTCGTAGTTCTCTGATCTCAGCCTGTTTCATATTCTCATATTTTTTCCGAAGGTTATTCTGTTGCCATAAAGATAAGTACAGATCATGGTTTTCGTACAGCAAAGCATCTATGAATTAGATAGAAAATATAGATAAGGCAGCCATTTCCCAGAAGTGGCTGCCGGATTATATGATATTTGAAAAATAGTTACTGATCGTTTAGCAGCGGTCTCGGGTCAAATAATACCTTAAAGGAACGGATCTTTCCATCAATAATCTGATACCATCCTGAAGCCTCTACAGCTTTGTTTCCCATATCAATCGTATACCAAAGGCAAACATCTTCACCTGAAGTAAAGGTTTTAATAATCTGGTATTTAAGTTTCATTTGCTTCATTTCCTGCATGTAGACAGAAGCACCTTCTCTTGTTCCCAATACTCCGATAAATTTAAAATCAGCATCAAGAAAGCTTTCTGCCTGTTCAAAATTTTCATCATTTAAGTATTGGATAAACTGTTCCGCGATATTTTGGTTTGTATTACTCATTTAGATTGTTTTATAAAAACAAAATTAGCAGATAAGTATTGAACTGCTCTGTGACTATCGTCACAAAATGAATACAATTTTAATTTTTTTCAGCATTGATAATTATGACAGGAGGACGGTGTATATGCTGTTCAAAATCTGGACGGAGCTGTAACAGTTCCTTGTCTGGACTTGGTTCTTCCACGTTTTTTAAAAGAAATCCGGCTTTTAATACCGCGTTGATAACAGTACTTAATTGATGATGGTATTTCTCAACATTTTTTACAAACCAGTCCTGTTTTCTCCGGGTTTCCTCAGTATAGCGATTCACGAGCCAGTATTTTTCACCATTCCATTCTTTCCATGGTTGTAGTGCTGCAGTACAGACAGGATGCTCCATGGAAAATAAAAATTGTCCGTTATTCTTTAATCCATTGTATATTTTTTGAAAAAGAATAGTCAGATCTTCAATATAATGCAACGTCATGGAACTTATAACCAGATCATATCTATTATTGCCAAAATCAAAATCTTCCAGGGCAGAATGTACCCAGTCTACATTGGGAGAGGAGATTCTGCTTTGTGCCTCATGCAGCATTTTCTGTGAAATATCCAGCCCGGTTATCTGTTTAGGGTTTTGTTGTAATAAAGACTGGATCTGATGCCCAAGTCCACATCCCATATCCAGAATAGCTTTATTCTGAACAGGATGTAATAAGTTTTTCATTACCGGCTGTTCCAGTAATTCATTTAAACCCTTATCTCCATCACGGAGTGCCCTATATCCGGAAAAAAAGTCCGGATCATCATAAATATTCTGCTTCATAATCTTCCTTTTAAGTGTGTGACAGCACTGGAATGATCAAAGAATTTTTTTCAAAAACAGATTTTAATTCCGGCGTGACAAAAAGTTGTAAATCATCATCTTTCCATGGCCTGTACTGAAAATACCTTTGCTCCGGACTAAAGCCCAGTACCACTTCATCAAGCAGAATATCATCAAACGCTGCGATAACTTCAGAGAGATTTGTTTTTTCGGGGCTGAAAATCTCTAAAATATGCAGTGTTTTGTCCTGTATCTCAATCACAACCGCACAGTTAAGCTCTTCAATCAGGTAAACAGAATCTTTGTAGCCCATTTCCGGGTTAGCATAGCAGTAGAAGAAAGCAAGACCCTTACTTTTTGTGGGAAAGGCCGTATTTGAAACAGCATTTTCAACCAGATATTCAAATAATTTTAAATCAGCTTCCTGATCGAGTTCCAACTTTCTCTTTGTTGTTTTCTTTAAAAAATCAAGATTTTCAAAAGTCTGGAAGGCTTCAAATTCCTGTACCGGAATAAATCCGAATTTAGGATAAAAATCCAATACCGTTTCATTGGCAAAGAGAAATATTCCATCTGTCTTCCCTTTAAAATCATGTAGGATTTTCTCCATTAAAAAACGGCTCAGTCCTCTATTCTGATAGATTTCATCTGTCATTACGGTACCTAATTGAACCAGTTTTTTAGACTTTCCCTCAATATTACCATCAAATAAGCTTACCGTAGTATGGGAAACAATAGTATCACCGTCAAATAAAGAATATAAAATACAGCTGTCATCCCAAAATCCTGACTGATAATAGTTTTCAAAATTAAATTCCCAGACATTTTGAGTCAGGCGGTTAAATTCCAAGCGTAATTTTTCTTGGTCCTGATATTGAATATGTAAAGTGTAATTTTTGTTACTGATAGAAACGCTTTCTGTCTTCATTGTTCACGTATTTAAATAGTATTTCAGCCTAAGTTTCATTATATCTGTCTTAATTCACAATAGCTTGTTACAGTTTTTGAAGTTTGATAATGACAACTTTTTTGTCTCTTAGTGGCCTTACAACGTTTTCCGGTAATAATATTTCTCAAAACCTTTGGGAAAATCATGCTCAGTTCCTATTTTTTCAAACCCAAGTTTCTCATAAAATTCAGGTGCCTGGAAACTAAAAGTATTCAACGCAATATAGCTGCATTTTCTGGCCTTTGCTTCTTCTGTCGCTGCATTCATCAGTTGTTTTCCCAATCCTTTGTTTTTATATTCTTCAGAAACCGCCAGCTTCTGAATTTCCAGAGTGCCCCAGATAGAACGTCCGTATAAACCTCCTATTATCCGGTCATTATCAAAAATGACAATTTCTAAAGGTTCGTTAATGCTGTCTATGTTCTTCGTATTGTGTAGATTATGCTGATAAAGAAGTTTTGATACGGTATCATAATATTCTTCTGTAATACGGTCTTTTTTTATTATTTCCATGGATAAATATAGCTGTAAAAGCTTCAGAGAAAGCTATATGGATTAAAATCTGGCTTAAATTACAAAAAAATGAATGACAGAACCCGGAAAAATTATGGGATGTTGTTTTTTTATACCATTGTGATGATCCTTATAAAGGAAGGCTGGAAGAGTATTTTTTATTTTCTGGTAAACTCCACGTTACAGTTTTCAGTAAGTATTGTAGTTGGTAATTGTGGTTATTTTTTTTTAATAACGATAAAATGATTAATTATTTCACTTACTAGTGTGAAAAAAGTGTTTTTTATAAATGTTTTATGTTGTGAGTATTGTTTTGAAAAAAAGGATGTTACCGATTTTTTTATATCCATAATAATGGAATTATTGTTAAAAAGTCGTAGAACTACTACAAATTTTCAGATTAAGGGCTTAAAATTTTTTGAATATAAATAAGCGTTTTATATTTGTTTTACCATCACTCAATAACAAAATATTATTAACGATTAAAATTTACGATTATGACAACAGCCAGAGAGGAATCTTAACATTCAGAAAAGGAGAAGAACAAAAGCGGTTAAAGCATTTTCTGATCCACAGCAGTTAACTAATTATACAGTTTCGAACGGTATCATGATGGCGAATATCACCGTTTTTACCGGAATACTATTCTTATCTGCTGACTATTACTCTTTTTTGACTTATTAATATCAATTTATTTCTGAAGCTTTAGGTTTCGGAGGTATTCTCTGATGCTAAAAAAGAGCAGAAATAACATATCAAATTATTATAAGAATTACGGTACCGGAAGGAAATTAACGAACTTGAACAATATGGACATTAATCATTTTAAAGAAACAATTAAACCTTTTTTCTGGGTAGAACATGATAACAGCTTTTCAGTTTGTCTGGAAGCAGGAAGTTATAAACAGGAAGTCTTTACCTCCAGGGCAGACGAAGGTTTTGAAGGAAACGGTTACGACTGGGGATCTTTAGCTCAGATTTTTCTTACTGAGAAAAGACCGGATCTAAGCAAAAGTATACGGTTTGATCCGGAAGGAGGAATGTTCTGTGCCTATTCTTCTGAAGGAGATAATTTGAAGGACTTTATTCTGGATTTTAAAAAAGCCTGCGAAGATGAAGCCTTAATAAGAGATCTATTTTCAAGAGCCGAATTGGATTGATGCTCACCATAAAGTGGAGGTTGTGGAAACATCAGCAATTACTCCATCAGTTTTTAATAGAAAAAGAGTTGAGGTGACAGGATTCGGCAAACAATATTTTAAAACAATCTAATAAAAAATAATATGAAGAAAATATTTTCAGAACTTAAAGGCTTTGTGATATACAGTCCGGAACTTTTAGCTCAATATCTGCAGGATCATAATCTGCCGGGAAACAATATCCTGAAATATTTCGTTGAAAATGAGCATGGAGATGAGATCACAAGATCCGGAATTGCCATTCCTGTGATAGGGGTGGAAGAGGATTATTATTCATTCTGCATTTCGGCTAATGAAGATCGGATCCTTGGGAACGAAGAAGTTTCTGCTCAGTCTGATGGCTGGATATTTCAGACTTCCAACAATGAACTGAGAGTGGTAGGAATTGGTTATTTAAAGGATATTTCAACCATTAACGATGAAAACAGCATAAGGCTCAATCTGGAAAACGGATGGTTCTCACTAAGAATACGTGCCGGCCATAAGAATGGGGAAAGGCTGTTTGAACTTAACACGAAAAAGCAGGGAGCCAAACCAGACTTTAACGGAGATCTTGCTACTACCTATTATTTTAATTAATGGACTGTATCAATATTTAAGCTATTGTCTGGTGTATAGAAAATATTCTGGAGCAGAATGATGAACTTTTCTTATGGGGAGAATCATTATGCTGCTCTGTTGATATCATTGCGGATAGCAAAATGATAGATACTGCTTTAATGTTTTAAGGAAATAAATAACCTTCCGGAAAGCCTATAAATGAAATGTCATGACAATAACAGAAATGTATTGTAAACATTTTTTCCAGATATAATTGGGTAGTTAAAATATAAGTTTTAAAGAGTTTAAATTACTGATAATTCAGACTATAAAACAGCCCGGATTATTTCTGTTTCTATACCAAATAAGGGATGTTTCTTCTGCGTAATCTCTTATAAGTTCTTCTATGGCAATGAATCGAAAAATGATGTTATCTTACTCATTATCAAAAAGTCGTAGTTCTACGACAATTTTTAAAATAACGGCTAATTCATTTTGATGTGAATATTTAAGGTGATATATTGCATAACCAAATCAATAAAAAAACTTAATGAAAAATAACAGCATTCACCTGAATAATAATTGCTGCTAAACAGCCTTGAGTATTGATCCTTTTGATACTCTTTCTGAAAATTATCCTCAAAGACAGTCCGGAAGTAAGTTTGCATTGAGGCCATTGTATCTTACCGACTGTCTATCTGAGCAGAATGGTCCAGCCTGTGAAGGTAATAATTTCTATATATCACAACCGATAAAATGATCACATCATGTTTAAAGAAGAAAATAACCTGTCCAAAAAAGGAACAGATTCAGTAAAAAAAGTAGATGTAGTAAATAATATCCAGGAGATAGCAACGAATATCCCGACTTCCAATAAGACTCTATCAAATATTAAAACTGCTGGCAGTGTTGCTCAGAGTTTTATGAACCAACCTCTGATACCTACTTCTCCAACCATAGTGCAGGATAAAGTTTGGTCAAAACAGCCCACTTCAAAGATCTTCAATGCAGAAGGTATTTCAGAAAGTGCCATTGCAGGAATTAACAGAGTGGTAAAACTTGAAATTTTTGTAGAAGGTAAAGAAATTAAATTTTTCAAGAATTTTAAACTTACCCAAAGCGCTGTCAAACACCACCAGTTTGACCTTGTTCTGGCTCATGATACTTTAGGAAGCGCTGAAAACCATAACCTTGAAGAGGCACAGAGTTTTCTGGGTAAAAGAGTAACTGTCGTTTTTAAATATAAGGATGTTGAAAATAGCCCCGAACGAAACTTTGTAGGTGTTATTACAGAAGTGGGTTTCGGGCAGGATAAAGGAAGTTTGGGTAATGTCATTTTAACCGGCTGCAGCCCAACGATTCTATTGGATTCTGCGCCCCATACACAGAGTTTTGGAGGAAAACAGGAAATCAGCCTGAACAGTATTGCTGACCAGGTAATGAAGGAAGGATTGGGAAGCAGTAAATTTGATGTCAGAGTAGATTCACAGTACGGAAACGTATCTTACAGCTCTCAGTATGATGAGACCCACTACAATTATCTGGCGAGAATTGCTGAAGCTTATGGAGAACAGTTTTTCTATGACGGTGAAGTTCTTCATTTCGGAAAGCTTCCTCCGCAACAGAAACCGGTAACTCTTACTTATGGCAGCAATGTGGCTGATGTAAAGATCAAAATGAAGGCACAGCACGTGAAGCCTTCTTTTTACGGATATAATAGCAGTAAAAATGAAAAACTAACAGGCGGTAATTCTAAGATCAACCATACTTCTGATATTGCGAAGAGGGCTTATGAAATTTCAGAAAAAACATTTATCACCCCATCATTGAGCGTTGCACCAATAAAAGCTGCAAAGATGACTGATGTTGATGCCTCTCAAAAAAGTGCAACCGGAAGCAATTCGGTAAATGTATTTACAACATCCGGAACCACTTCAGTCCCATTTTTGTATCCGGGATGTACGGCAGATATTGAAATGCGTAAGCCTGATAGCAATGAGACCTCATATTTTACAAAACTGATGATGACTGAAGTTACCCATGAAGTAGATGCAAGAGGATATTATACAGGTTCTTTCGAAGCCATTGCAGCAGATACAGGTTTTATGCCACGACCGGATTTTAACAGTCCCAAAGCTGAACCTCAGTTTGCAAAAGTAATTTCCAATACAGACCCCTTAAATCAAGGCCGTATACAGGTGCAGTTTGACTGGCAAAATGGCTCTAATACCACTGAATTTATCAGAGTAATGACACCTGATGCCGGAAGCAGTGAGAAAGTAAGTAAGAATCGGGGATTTATGGCCATTCCGGAAGTAGATGATCATATTATGGTCAACTTTGTACACCAGCACCCCGACCGACCGTTTGTAATGGGTGGAATGTTTCATGGCGGTGCCGGCGGTGGCGGAGGTCAGGGCAATAATGTCAAAAGTCTGAGCAGTAAAAGCGGCCATACCATCAGCCTTAACGATGCTGGCGGAATTACAATTACAGACAGAACCGGCGGAAATATTATCACAGTGGATGGTACCAATACCATTTCTGCGGTAGCCAGTAAAAAAGTGACACTGGATAACGGAAAGTCATCAATCACAATCGATGATGAGACCATTACGATTCAGGCTAAAAATATTCATATTACGGGTGAAACTATTGTTTCTATGGGAAGTGGTAAAGCTGGAATAGAATTAAGTTCAGAAGCCAATGTGGCAGCACTTTCCGGAGTAACTGTTACTACTTCCGGCAGTAAAGAAGTGCAAATTACCGGGAAAGATACCAGCATTAGTGGTACTAAGGTATCCATGGATGGATCAGGAGAAACAATCATAACGGGTGGTCTGGTTAAGTTAAATTCATAATAGTATGGAAACTTCATCAATTGCCCAGGAATATTATAAAATCCGGGATCTATGGCTTGCTGCTGAACAAAAAACAAACTGGAAACTGGCTGTTTGGGTAGCACAATATGCTGATGTAGAAATGATCGATAAATTCATGCAGATTGAACAATCTCCTGTTGGTGAATCAAACGATATTTTTTTCCGTTTTGAAACAGAATATAAGGGAGACAGACCATTATTTGAAGAACAGTTATGGAATGAATTTCTCTCATGGTTTACTCCACATTCTCAAAAAGATAAAGACATTCATCGGGCATTATGGGAAAACAACTTTATAACGGAACCTTTTGTTCCGGATGAGTTATTAGCCCCCAACGCTATAAATCTATTTGGTGAACTTGAACGGTTAAGGGCCAGTATAAAGGATCAAAATGAACAGTTCTGTTTCTGTCTTTATTTTCCATTGACAGTACAGACCAAAATGAATATAGCACAGTGGTTTCAGCAGGTTGTAGAACATCTTCCTGATAACCTGCGTTTAGTTTCTATGGATCTTGCGGAGGAAAGACGTATTCAGCTTCGGGGAAAGAAAGATAACGAGTCATTGTATCATTATTTGTATCCGAAGCTTAAAATGGCTGAAGCTATTAAAAATGAAATGTATAAAGCCAGTGATAATTACAATTCGGTAGATCCTGATGCAAGATTCAGGAAACAGGTCATTGTGGTTATGGATTCTACAACACAAAAAACTCAGAACAGGACCGATATTGAAGTAAAACGTCTGCTTGATATAACAAAAGAAATAGGAACTGTTTCGTCAAAAATTGCAGGATTATTAGTGGCTGCTCAGGCCTATTTTTCCTTACAGAAAGTTAAAAAAAGTGAAGAATATACAGATAAGGCACTTGAAGAATCATCAAAAGCAATGGAAAAAGATGATGCAACGGGTTATCCGGTATGGAAATCCTGTATGTTACTGAAAGCAGCTCTGCTATTTGGAAATAAAGATAAGAATGGTGCTCTGAAGATCTATGAAGAGTTGTCTGAAAAAGCATCCAAAAGACAGGATGTGTATTATGTGATGGAGGCTAACCGATTGATATCCCATATCTATTATGAGAAAAATGAACTGGCTAAAGCCTTTGAAAATATCCTTTTCTCTTTAGCCGCAGGAGCTTATCTTGAAATTGATGTGAGAAGACAATCTACGTTTTTACATGCAGCTTTTATGTGCCTTTACCTGGGTGAAAAAATTAAAACAGCTGCTGAAGTAAACGAAATAAAGCTGCAATTGGCAGATTGGTTGGAAGACGACTGGGAAATATTATTGGCACAGGCTGGGGTAGATTCAGCGTCATTAAAAACAAACCTATCAATTTTAGACAAACAATTATCAAAATTTAAATAATATCCCATGTCAGATATAATAGGAAAAGTAGCAACTGCTCCGGCTCCAAGAAAGGGCTTTGGGGAACTGTTTGGTGAAGCCAAAAATAAATTAGATCATTTACAGAAGGATATGGCCAGTATTCTTCCGGCCATGCCGGGAATGCCGGTAGGTAAATATTTCGACCTGGCTATTGGGATAGATTTCCATGAAACAATATTTCCACCATCACCTTTGTTGCCTGTACCGCACATCGGGATGGTTTTTGATATCATGAGTGCTATCATGAATGCCATTTCAAGTGTATTACCGGAACCACCTGCGCCTCCTGCAGACGGATCGGCACCACCAACCAGTTTTGCTTCTGTTTGTACAGCAATAGTCAATGGAATGAAACCCTCTGTTCAGGTTCATGGACAATGGGTAGCTAACGCAGGAACCGGAATTCAGCATTTACCGGGAATATTCCTGCATATTCCATTTCCTATTGTAAAACCGATTGCAAGCTCCGAAATGTTTTTAGGAAGCAGTACTGTATTAGCCGATGGCGGACCATGCAGTACCCAATTCCATCTTGCATTATCCTGTAATCTTATAGGAATTCCTGCTCCCTTCAGGATTACCAAACCAAAACCTAAAGTGGCACTGATGGCTCCTACTTCAATGCTTCTCATTATAACTTCTGCCGGGAAACCTGTATTGGCAGGCGGACCACCCACCATAGATCTTTTTCAGCTGGCGATGAGCCTTGGGCTAAAAGGAATGGGTAAACTATGGAAGAAAACAGGAGATAAATTCCAGGATGTTATTGATGGTATTAAACCAAAGAATCAGAAGCTGGCCAGTGTTTTACAGCCTGTAAAGTGCCGGTTGTTTGGTGAACCGGTGGATGCGGCTACAGGAAGAGTATATTCAACCAATACCGATATTAAATTATCAGGACCGATTCCTTTTGTCTGGCAACGTACTTATTACAGTGATGCAGAGGCTAATGGACCTTTAGGGTATAACTGGCATCACAGTTACAATATGGGGCTGTATGACCTTGGAAATGATTTTGCCTCTTTACGCCTGTCAGACGGGCGTGAAACTGTTGTCCCTTTATTGGATACCGGAGAAAAATACTTTAACAGAAAAGAGCAGCTTACTTTTACCAAAGACGAAAAAGGATATTTACTGATTGATTCCGATAAACTACATTACCGCTTTAATGGCGGGTTAAATAGAGAAGGCTATCGTATGCTTTCCTCAATAGCTACGGCAGATGGATTCATGCTGTCATTTGATTATCATTCTAATGGCTGCTTGCAGAAGATTACAGATAGCACAGGAAGAATTATTAGGGTCGAAAATGATCAGAATTATCGTATTACCCGTTTGTATACTGTTGCTGAGAACAGGGAAATTACCTACATTCAGTATCGATATGATGAACTGGGGAATATGATCCGAAATAAAGATGTGATCGGTGCTGAGAAACATTTTTATTATGATGGTCATTTGCTGGTACAACTTACTAACCAGACAGGACAGAACTTCTATTGGGAGTATGATGGAAAAGGCGATGATGCCAAATGTATTCACACCTGGGGTGACGGTGGAATTCTGGAGTATTTTACCGAATATGAACCGGGACGTACGGTTACAAAAAACAGTCTGGGATTCACAGCAGAATACTTTTATGATGAAAGTAAACTGATTTATAAGATCATCGATGAAAACGGAGGGGTTACCCACCAGAAATATAACAGGTTTGAGGAGCTCGAACTGATTGTAAATGCCGAAGGGCTTACACGGAAATACCTGTACACAGAAAATGGACTGTTGAAATCCATTGAAAATGAAAATAATGAGCAGACTGTTTTTCAATATGACGATTCCTTTGATCTGATCAAGGTCACAAGCCCCGGTGGGGCAGAATTGGAATGGACTTATGATGAATTGAGCAGGATTATTTCCAAAAAACTTCCTTCCGATGAAAAGCTCTACTACGAATATGAAGGAAGGCATCTCCGTAAAATTACCGATGACAAGAAACGGGCTGTCTACTTCTTCTATGACAAAGCCCATCATCTGGTTCAGATTACCTATCCGAATGATACTTACAGCAAATGGGAATATGATCAGCAGGGCAATGTGATCAGTGAAAAAGATCCACGTGGCAACATTACCTGGTATAAATATGATGATGCCGGAAACGTTATTTATTTAAAAGAACCGGACGGCAACGAACATTATTTTGAATATGATACTTCCTATAATATTGTGCACGCAAAAGATGATCTGCATGATGTACGGTTCAGATACGGAAGCTTAGGGATTCTGCTGAGCAAAACCCAAAATGAGCGTACTGTGAAATTTGGTTATGACACCGAATTACAACTGAAAAGCATCAGCAATGAAAGAGGAGAAGTCTACCGCTTTGCCTTGGATGGAGTAGGCGATGTGATCAGTGAATGGGGATTTGACGGATTACACAGACAGTATGAGCGTGATCCTATAGGCAGGGTGAAAAAAGTTATCCGCCCTGATAACCGTTGGACGGAATACGATTATAATGGTACAGGGAATGTCATTAAAGAACAGCATAGCGACCTGTCATTTGCAGGATATACTTATAACAAAGACGGTTTCTTAATAGGCGCTTTAAACCAGGACATCCATCTGAAGATTCAGAGAGGAAAGGATGGACGTATCCTTAAGGAGCAACAGGGGCAACACTGGGTAAGCAAAGAATTTGATAAAGAAGCGAATACTTTGTCAGTAATGAGCTCCCTAGGAGCTGATATTACCAGCCAGTATGACCATTTTGGGCAATTAACTGAAATGGAAACCGGAAACTGGAAAGCTCAATGGAAGTATGACGCCACAGGACTGGAAATACAAAGGGAACTGACCGGAGGAATCAGTCAGATTACAGAATATGACCAGCTGGGAAGAGTAGTCCGCAGAAGTATCAACAGCCATAATGTAGAACAAAACAGAACCCGTTATTTGTGGGGGACAGCCAACCGATTGCTGAAAACTCTCAATGAAGTGACGGGAGCAAGTGCAACCTTCAGTTATGATGCCTGGGATAATCTGGTAAGTGGTACCTACCATAACCGTAAAGAAACAGAAACCATTTACAAGGCTCCTGATGCTATTGGTAACCTGTTTGAAACTCCTGACCGTACAGACCGTACCTATGGGGCAGGAGGAAAGCTTCTGAAAGACCTGCGTTACAACTATTATTATGACGCCGAAGGAAACCTGATCTTTAAGGAATTCAGAAAAAGTACCCAACAGGCCGTTATATCAGCTTCTACCATAGAACATAAATACGGCATCAGCCTTATGGGAAGTGGTGTCGGCTGGCAATATGAATGGAAAGGCAACGGAATGCTGGCCAGGGTAGTATTACCAAAAGGCGGTGAAGTAAACTTCTCCTATGATCCTTTAGGAAGACGTATTGCCAAAGAATATAAAAATAAAGTAACCCGCTGGCTGTGGGATGGCAATGTACCTCTTCATGAATGGGAATATGAAGGCCGATTCCCGCCGGAACTGATTATTGATGAAGAAAATAATGTACAAGAGGTTGCAGAATCTGTAGAAAATGTAATAACTTGGCTCTATCAGGAGGGAAGCTTTGTTCCTTGTGGTAAATTTGTTGGTGAAGAGCAGTTCAGTATCATCAGTGATTATTTAGGTACCCCCACTCATGCTTACGATAACAATGGTTCGTTGGTTTGGGAAAGGGAATTGGATGTATATGGTTCTTTAAGAAAAGGAGATAATGAATTTGTACCTTTCTTATATCAAGGGCAGTATGTAGATGCAGAGACGGGGTTGGCTTATAATCGTTTTAGATATTATGATAATGAGTCGGGGAATTATATAAGCCAGGATCCAATAAGAATTAACAGTAGAAACTATAACTTCTATAATTTTGTTAAGGATGCTAATACTGTTGTGGATTTGTTCGGTTTTGACTGGGTGTATATTTTAGTAGATAAAGATGGAAAACATTATTATACAGGCCATGCTGCTGAAGGTGAATCAATGATGGATGTTGCAAGAAGGCATTCAAAGACGGTAGGTAGTGTTGATGGCGCTCGTTTTGGAGAAGGAGATACTTTGTTACAAAAAACCCGAACAGATTTGGGGATTGATCCTGTAAGAGGATTAGAACAAACGGGTATTAATGATACTGGTGGTAAAATCGGGCGAAGCACTGAATATAGAAGGGGGAATAATATTGATGGTATTTCAGACGCAAAAAGAAAACCAGGAAAGTCAGGTGCAGCACGAATGGATGCGGCGCAATTAGAATTAAATAATGCAAAAGTTAAAAAAGTGAGCGAACTACCAACTTTAGGAGAATTGTCTTATGATGATTTTAAATCTAAAGTACATCATTAAAATCTAAAAAATGAAAAACGAATTAGACAAAGAAGCCCTAAACATTTTATTAGAATATTCTTATAGTAAAGAAAAGGATAAAGAATATATCGACCGTACTAAATATGCAGAATCGAAAGGGTTTTGGTTGAAAGGTCCTAAAGATAATTCTATAGATCATGATACATTTTTAGAAACTATATTCAAAGATTATAAAAATATAAACAAAGTAAAATGTATTGATTTGTTTATAAGTAGTATATCTAAAAATAGGATGGATTACCGAGTAGGTTTGGGAGCTATGGCTATCATGAAAACTTTTCCTGATCATAGTTTATATAGTAAATCTGATGGTATTACAGTAAAGCAATATAAGAAAGAAAAAATGTCTGATTTGACAATTAACTGCTCTATATGTAATTCATCAATTATGCAACCAAGTTTGTTAAATGGTAATTTGAGTTATTTGTATCATTGGGGGGGAGGTCGAATCATGAATTTAACTGCACTTTATTTGTGTTTTTATGTTGCCAATAAATTAGAGGAAGATAAACCCACCAAAGAAGATTTCGAAATCTTTGCAAATATTCTCGATTTAATTCTTTCTTGTGAAGAAACAGATACCCCTAATATTTTAGATAAGAAGCTACGACAAAGCAAATTGTTAAAGAAAGAAAATGAAGAGCAGCGTCGTTCTTTTCTTGGTCTATTAGGGTATTGTGGAATACTTCATTCAGAAAATCATAAAGGCTCTTTCTATGAATACAATGATAGCCAACTTGGAGCACCACCTAGAAAGTCTCGTAATTCTGATTGGTCATATCCTATAGATTATTGGACGGGCAAAGATGGCATTGATAAGGATGCTTTCAGGTTTTGGTTTGGAGAATATAAAGAATTAGAACGGTTTTGGAAGTAAGATATTGTCAGAAAAATTTATTATTAAGTAGCTGTCTCAATAGGGGGCAGCTTTATATTTATATGCCTATACAGATTGAATCGTAATATGAAGCCTATCTGTAGAGAATGTAATAAATTGGCTTTACGAGGAGGGAAGCTTTGCTCCATGCGGGTTCAGTATCATCCTGATTATCTGGGGACACCGACCAATGCTTATAATCATATTAGATTTATTATAATGGAGAAAGGATACTATGGACGATTTAAAGAAAAATAGTCCTAAGAATGCAGATGGTAAATATCTTGATGCCAAAACTGGACTTCCTATTGAGCCAGGAAATGAGATTGTTGGTCATCAGAATCAATCTTGGCGTGAATATCAAGAAGATCCTGCCAATGCTTAAAAAACAAGAGCTCAAGTTATAGAAGATTACAGTAAACTAAGTAATTTAGGGTTTGAAGATAACACAAGCAGTTCAAGTGATGGCGGAAAATTTAGAGGACATGAACATTAAAAGATATAATAATGCAAAAAATTGAAGACCTTAAGAAAGTTATAGTTGATTTAAATTTTAGTGAATTACAAAAAGCTCTAAAGGATTATAATATTGAAGAGCATGATAAATTTGGTAATAATATTTTATATTATTATTTAAATTTTTTGAATAATAATGGGTTGACTAAAAATGATTTTAAAGAAGTTATAAATGAATTTTTAAAAAGAGGTTTGGATATTAATGAGAAACAAATTTCAGGTGCTTTTCAAAGAACTCCATTGCAACTATCTGTGGTTTTAAATCTTAGAGAAGTATTTGATTTTTTATTGGAAAAAGGTGCTGACGTTATTGCTACTGACGCTAATGGAAATTCTATTTTAAGTAATGCTGTTTTTTATTATAATAAGGATAATGAAAGCTATGGACACTATATTTCAGCACTTTTAAGAAATAATGCAGATCCTACGATTGAAAATGAACATGGGGTTTCTGCTTTATCATTATCACAATCTATTGCTAATTCAGATGTAGGCAAGTATTTTGGATAATTTAAGTGCTTATTATCAGTTATTTTACTTACAATTTTTTTAATATAAAGGTTATACCAGGAGGGAAGCTTTGTTCCTTGTGGTAAAATTGTTGGCGAAGAGCAGTTTAGTATTATCAGCGATTATTTAGGAACACCCACCCATGCTTATGATCATACTGGTTCTTTGGTTTGGGAAGGGGAATTGGATGCATATGGTTCTTTAAGAAAAGGAGATAATGAGTTTGTTCCTTTTTTATATCAAGAGCAGTATGTAGATGGAGAAACAGGATTGGCTTATAACCGTTTTAGATATTATGATCTCGAAAGTGCTGAGTATAATTATGTCCAAACTGTAAGTGTTATACAAATGGTTTTATGAAATGTGGAATTGTTGCCAATAAATAAAAAAACACAAAACTTTTTGTAGATTTAGGTATTATAAAAAAGTTTGCAAAATAACCCTGTAGGCTTTATTTTTTACTTCATAAAAAAGTAGAAACTAAACATGAAACTAAATATTCTTAACGCATTGAGTGTTTTTAAAAATCGCTTATTTTCCAGGCAGTTCCTGATGATTACTCTTGTAATATCCTTTTTCTTCATTTACAGTCCAGCATTAGCAATGCCATCGAATGTTACCGTTAAAAACGTAAAGTTTTTTAGTGAAGGAGATTCGCTTGCCGGAACCCTTTTTAAACCCGACAATATTTCTGCAGCTGTTGTTCTTGTTCATGGGTCCGGACAAGAAAAAAGGATGATAGAATTGGCAACACTTTTGGCTAAAAATGGGATTGCTGTTTTTACGTTTGATAAAAGGGGAGTAGGTGAATCAGGAGGCACTTATGCGGGACCGGAAGTAGGGACTAATAATGTAGATTCTCTAAATCTCAATCTTTTGTCATCAGATGTGAGTGCTGCGGTGAATGTATTGTCTAAACATTTGTTAAATGATAAGATATTGATGGGATTGATGGGAGGTAGTCAGGCTGGCTGGATCATTCCTTTAGCTGCCGGAAAAAATAAGAACATTAAATTTATGACCATATTTAGCGGAGCACTTATAACCGTCAAAAAACAGCTTCGTTTTCAGTTTTACACCAATGGAAATTCAAAATTTTGGGATACCCATTCAGAAGAAGATGCACGGAAGCATATCATGAATGACCCCGATAAATATGAGTTCATAGACACAGACCCCCGAGAATCCCTTTCTAAATTATCAATTCCGGGATTATGGATTTTTGGAGGAAAAGATATACAGGTCCCTGTGAACTTATCTATTGAATATCTGAATTCTTTAAAGTCTAGGAACAAAAATTATGAATATAAATTGTATCCGGAATTAGGACACAATACTGCATTCTCAGGCTCTGATGAACCTGTTAACTATGCTATTAAATGGATAAGAAATATAAGTTCATCTAACTAAATATGAAAGGGAAAAAACAATTGGAAACAGCCAAATCTATTGGATTAAAAATTACTGAATATCCATCTGTGCTCTCATATGAGGAAAGAATAGAACTTTATTGTACATATTCGGAATTAATAAGAAAAAGCGCTTATTCAGGAAATAAAGAGGCGCAATATTGTTATGCTCAATTGTTTGACACAATGTCATTTATGGCCTTCAATAATTCCCAATATAATCCTGAGAAATGTATTTATTGGTATTCAAAATCAGCAAAAGGAGGGTATGCAGAGGCTTACAATAACCTGGCTGATTTTTATGAAAGAGGAGAAGGAGTTCCACAAGATTTGAAGAAAAGCTATGAATTGTACAAAAAAGGAGCTGAGCTTGGTTCAATGACAGCAAAATCAAATTTGATGATCTTTAAAAGAGATATCAAAAAGGGGAAGTATAAATTCTAGCTTTTGGGATCAGAGCCTTTCTAAATTTATTATTTTGTCCAATACTTGCTTTTTTCTGTTTTCTAAAGTTCCGGTTACTTCTAAAATTTCAGTGCTGAAGTCTCCAATCCAATCCTCTAAAATATCATTTACCTTGTGTCTTAGATTAGGTAAGTCTGATTCTGGACATATTATTATATCTACTTTTTCTATGGGAACAAAAATTAAGAGGTCCAGTTGGGAAATTGCGGAGCGCATTTCTTCGTAAAGAGCTGATATATTTTTTGTTTTGCTTATCACATCAATGTAGGCCAATAGATCTAACGGACACCTGTCAAAAATTATATTGCCTTCACTGTGTTGTATTTGTTCTACAGAAAAGTTGAATTGTTCAATATAATCATCCAATGAAGGGATTTCTGAGAATAAATATCCTTGCTCCTCAAGTTGTAGATAAGGTTCATTCCTGAATTCATAGTTAGGCAAACTATCCACAATCTCTTCTGCTAAAGTCGTTTTTCCGACTCTATGTGAACCTGTAAAAGCTATTCGCATAATTTATTAGTTTCTTTATTCCGTTAATTACATTTTCATTATTAGTTTTCAGAGTATTATTTCTGTTAAACAGTTTCTTGTAGTTTGCTTAAGTTCTGGAAATTATAACCAGGTTTTAGGAACTTGGAAGGAGTGTAATGATTCTCTGTGGACGACTGTATGGTATTTATGAGAAAAGGGTCTGTTATCTCTATAGCAAGAAAGCGAGAGCTAACAAATCCCTTTAATTTTAGTTTAATTGCTGCTTTCTGTAGTTCCTTAAATATTTTAGAAATGCTTTTTGAAACACAGCTTTTTAATTTTTAAGGTTCTAGTGCGGGACCACCACATGATTTATATGGAACACATGTTAATTTATCATTTACAAAACATAGCCTAATACAATCTCCTCCTCCAACAATTGTTTTTAATTCTGCTTTTTCAAGTTTTTTCAAATTTTTCATATTAATAATATTTTTATGTTGTAAAGCAAATGTCAAAAATAATTATTGCATTATAGTTGGGATTAACAAAAATTAACTATAATGTGATGATAATTTTTCATTCCCGTTGATAGCGGGAATTAGAAGGGCGATATCTTGAAATCATAGTTCTTATAATATTTGTGGTAGGAAAACTATCAGATTATTTTGGTAAGTGTGCAATCAATTCAACTTCCAATTTTGCTTTCGGCATATATAATCGTTGTATTTGTACCCATGTGGCTGCGGGAAAGTCTCCTTTGTAAAACCCCTTTCTAACGTAGTTATATTTTTTCATGGTTTCAATATCTGTTGTATATAAATTTTCTTTTACAACATTTTCAAATGTAGCACCATAACTGGATAATGAAGCTTTTAAAGCGCTATAAACAGATGTAATACCTTCAGTGGTTATATCGTTTGTTACAGCACCAGAAATGTAAAGAATATTGTCAACTTTTAAAACCTGAGTATAACCTGCAATGGTATCTTGTTTTGACTCATTATTCCAATGCCATTTTTCTTTTTTAATTTTTGTTTCTTGTGAAAAAGTTTTACAACAAACTAAAAGAAAAGGGAGAAGTATGAAATATCGCATAATTGCTTAATTTAAACGTGTTGTGTAAAGATACTACAAGAAGCCAGGTTTGAGTATTTCATTTGCAAACAGGCATCCTGAATAATATAAAAATTTCAATCCTATGAATCTCTTCTCTTCACAAGCTGATTGACAAAACCTTAATCAGCTTGTTTTTTGCTTTAATCAGTTTGCAGACCATGTGGGGCAATTTATTGATTTCTTTCAAAATATTAAATAATCTCCTGGTTGGTACAAGAGATTCCTGATCATTATACTTAGAGAAATTTTCCTTAGAATCACTGCGATCATGGTATCAATGTTTTGTTCATGCACATTAATAATTGCTTTACAAGGAACGTCTAATGCTTCAGCAATTCTTTCAAGTAGGCATATATGATCTATTCCTTTCCTTTTTTCCACCAATGATATGCGTCGCTGAGGCAAGTGCTTGCTGCTCAATACCTAATATCTCCCTTATCAACTCTAAATTTTCTACCTACTTTGATTATAAAGTGGCGAAAATAGATCATAATCTGATATTTATTTGTTCAATGCTCTGTTAATCGCATCTATACGGGCTTTCCAGAAATCTTTAGACGCTTTTAAATCAGGTGCAATGCCGTCAAACACGTGTACCACTCCAGGATAAATATGCAACTCGGTTTGTACACCCGAAGCTGCCAATTTTTGTGCATATGCAATGCCTTCATCTCTCAAACAATCCATCGTACCTACGGCAATAAATGCGTCTGGCAAATTGGTTAAATCTTCTACCAACAATGGTACGGCATTTCTGTATTCACTTGCTGCAACACCAGTAAGATAGCATTGGAAACCATAATGATTCATAGCAGAGTCCCAAACTCCAATATCGGTAATTTCCTTGTTGCTATCCGATGTGTCGGTATGGTCAAGCATCGGATATGCCATTACTTGCAAAAGTATTTTAGGGCCGTTTTCGTTTCTTGCCTTGATAGCAACAGATGTCGTAAACAATCCACCTGCGCTACCTCCACTCACAATTACTTTTTCGGTGTCAATACCAAACTCAGTTGCATTATTCACTACGTGAACTAAACCTTCATAACAATCGTTCAATGGTTTTGGATAAGGATTTTCTGGTGCTAATCTGTAATTTACTGAAACAATAACTGCATTTAACTCCAAAGCCAATCGAAAAAGGACTGGATCTTCTTGCTCTGGAAGTCCGCTCATTGTTCCACCTCCGTGAATCCAATAGATTAGTGGTTTAATATCATTGGTAACTAAAGGCGTGAAAACTCTTAATTGCGTTTGTAAACCATCGCTATTGGTAAAAAACTTATTTTCAACCTTTAACTCATCGGTACTGTTGACTCCTATTTGTTTTGCCATTTGTTGTAGTGCTCCACGAAAAACTTCTTGCAAAGGTGTTCCTTCTGGAGGTACTGGTTGATTGGTGTATTCCTTTAAAATTGGAATCAGTTCATCAGCTAATTTTAATTGATACTTCATATATAATTCTTTTAGTTTAAAAATTATAGGCAATTACATTCAAGAATTTGATACAATTGCCCATTTATTTTGTTTTGTGTTGATTGATTTTAGTTATCGGGTAGTATAACCACCGTTTGTAAAAATGGTTTGTCCTGTAATCCGCCAACCGTCAGTTACCAAAAATTCCACCAACGGAGCGATGTCCTGAATATCCTTCGGTTATATCTACAAACGGTTTTTTTAATTGTTTTCTTTTCGGAATTGTCCGGGAGTTTGTCCAACAAACTTTTTAAAGAATTTAGAAAAATTGGATGGGTCGTAAGTGAGTGTTTTTGCGATTTCAGCTATAGATTTATCTGTTTGTAAGAGGTTTTTTTTTGCTTCATCGAGAATTTTGAGGTCGTAAAAATGACAAGGATGATTTCCGGTTTCTTTTTGGATAGTGTCTGTCAAATGTTTGTGTGATAGGAATAATTCACTTGCAATTTGATTGATTTCCATAAATTGGTCAACAGTTCCCGCAACCACATTTTCAATATGTCTATCCAAAAACTGAAAGTAGTTTTCGGTAATTTCTTTGCTTCTTTTTAATATTTCCTGTTCGGATTGCTTCATCTGACTTAAATTGAAAAATAAGTCAAAGGTGCAATTTTCTGAAATGTTTTTTATGGTGAACTTTTCGGTTTTTCTGAAGTTACTAGAAAAATTTATAAGAACAATGAAACATTTTTTTTATTTATCAGTTCAATATTATTCTTTTGCGGATCAAGGCATCTTATAGATGTTTTAATCTTTTTGTGCATAAGACTAAGCATACTCTTCCATGCTTCTCTTGGCTGAAAGAGAACTTATTATTGGCTTATACGTTTGTTCTAATTATGCTTCTTAAAAAAAGTTGTTAAGGAATTATATAATTGTTCAGGTTCTTCACTTGGTACATTGTGAGAAGCATTTTTGATATAGATTAATTCTTTGTCTTTTTTAGGAACAGCTTTTAATGCTTTATAAATCATTTTTCCAGATTCTACTCCAATTGCATAGTCGAATTCTCCTTGTATAATTAAGATAGGCGTTTTAATAACCGATATTTCATTTAAAATATTGAGATTATTGTAAGATTCTTGAGCGTGAAAAACTTCGTTAACATACTCAAATTTTTTCATTACTTTTTCTAAAAGTTCCGGTGTGTATTTATTTCTGGTATAGAAATCTGGATCTTTCAGCAAATTATCTATGACTGATTTTTTTTCAGGTTGGGCCCAATAGACATCAAATCCCAGATCTTTTGGGAATTCATATCTTATTGTATTCATATCAGCAAAAAAAGTTTTATTAAACCCACTATTTTCTATAGTGTCTAATTTTTTCAAAATATCATTATATCTGTTTATTTTAATGGGATCATCAGTTTTCTTCAAGAGCTTATTCGCCAATTGTTTTTCATGCTTGATTAAAGCAAAAGTATTATCTTGAATATTTGCTGTACCAGAATTACTGATAAATGAATTGATTTTTTCTTGATGTTTTAACAAATACAAAAAGCCGTATGTTCCTCCCCAGGAAGTACCTAAAAGATTTATTTTTTTGTCCGGATATTTATTTTTGATATAATTTATCACATCGTCCAAATCTTTCACAAATTGATCGGTTGTAAACATCGTTTTATCTATGAATTCATCAGATTTACCACTTCCTCTTTGATCAAAATAAACCATCAAATAATCTTTTTCAAAAACATTTCTAAAAAATTCATGGTCTACATTGAATGCTCCAGGGCCGCCGTGAAGTGTAATGATAATAGGTTTTTCAGGATTCCCAACAACTCTTGTGTAAAGATTGGTTTTTTCAATGGGTATAAAAAACTCGATGTCTGTTTGCTTATTTTCTGTCAGGTTTAGCTTTTGTGCATTACAAATATTTAATAATAAAAAAGAGAGTATAAGTGATAAAATAAAGAATTGTTTCATTGAGCTTAATTTTTTTATTGTGTTATATTCAAAAGTTAAAAGCTTACAATAAGCACATTGCAATATTGGAATCTTCACATTAATAATGCTTTTTAAAAATAGTGTGTAATATATTTATTTAATCTTACCGATTTTCTCTAAATATACTATTTTTTCTTTCACTGCTTCTAAATAAGCGCTCATAAAGTTTTTTATTTTCTTCATGTGCTTCAATTAACTTATCAAGTGGATTGAAAGTACAGAAGTTGTTATGGATTGGACTATCAGTAATAGTACTATTGATGATAGTCATTACTTTATCATCAAAATATTCTTTGATAGCTTCAACAGGTATTTCTAATATCTTAGCAATACTTTATAATTTAGAATCTTCAACAGATTCACTGTTTTCTATAATAGATACTTGTTGTTGACATATACCTGAGTCTAAAAGACAAGAACTACAGGAGCTCTCTTGGGCAAAAGAAATGTTTGAGCAGTTTGATGTAGTTGTAACGTTTTGTAAACACATCGTATTTCCTTTTGAAAGTGATTTTCACTTTACTTATCTATCTCTTTATCTGAATCCGCACTTTATTATCTATTCTCGCAAAGAAAGTAGTTGGGGAAGTTTATTACAGAACTTTTATACTTTTTCAATTAGAAGACAACTCTTTCAACTTGATAATTGGGTATTAGAGATAAAACAAAAGCACGAGGACTATAAAATCCGTTTTATTGACTCACTTAAAGTACGCTGTTTTCCAAAAGCGCTTTAATCTCTGATCCGTCTTATTTAGTATTACAGTCGTTTATTGGACAGTAATTCAGTAAAGAATCTACTGTATGCTATAAACGAAAAATCCTTCATCGAAAGATGAAGGATTTTTGCGGAGGGTGAGGGATTCGAAACTTATGCTTTAAAATGTTTTACAAAAATGCCACGAATTTGCCACAACTCTTTATATCTGAATAGCTACAAAATCTTAATGATCATACCTAAATATGCTTTAGTTTCGATATTCAAATATGGAGATCATAGAATTCTTATACTATAAGAAAGTGTAGATATAAAAACTAAACCTTTTTTAATTTTTATAAGGTTTCCAATTTTACTGAAGAGTACAATTTTACTGTTTTCGTTAATCATAATTAAAATGCATTTAAAGGTTGTCGCTTTTACTTTAAAATTGAGGGTTGTTTTGGTTGATTAACCTTATGTTTCATGAAAAAAACAGTGAATTTTAAAATATTATATTTTGTTTTATTTTAATTATTTTTAATTAAATAATTATCATATTTTTATTATGATTAAATTTTATGATTTATATTTGTTTTATGTATTGTTATTATATAATTGTTGTTGTTAGCTCTAAGTCACTGTTTTTTACGGAAAAAAATTCTGCATGATGCTATTCTGGCTGGACTTTCAATAATGAAATAATGATAATTGTTAATCCAAAAACTAATAAAAATGAAACACCAAATCATTCATGAAAATCTTAATAATGATTTTCTCAATCAACAAAATCATTTTAAAAATGTAATTTCACTTTTTAATGCCGTTAGTGAATCAGTTCCCGAAAAAACGGCTATAATGTTTGGAAGTGTAAGCATCACTTATAAGGAATTGGACAGACGTTCCGATATTGTAGCTTCCTGCCTGCTTACTTTACAACTGAAAGCAGGAACATCAGTAGCGGTATGTATGCCGCAGTCTATAGATCGGATTATAGCATTTCTGGCAGTCCTTAAAATCGGAGCAGCATATATTCCTCTTGATGGACAGCTTCCTGAAAGCAGAATGAAAATGATGCTGGAAGACGCCTGTACAGAACTTATCATTACCGGAAATACTTATATTGACAAGTTTTCAGGAATGGACCTTAAACTCCTAAATATGGATGGGATGGTTTATGAACCGCTGGTAAACCATATGGAGATTGTACACCCCGACCAGATAAACTCAATGCAGACTGCATATATTATCTATACTTCGGGGAGTACCGGAGTACCAAAAGGAGTGGAAATTCATCATGAAGCATTCTATACTTTTGTGAAGTCGTTTACAGAACTGTGGGGGTTTTCAGCTAAAGACAGAACACTTCAGTTCAGTTCAACAGGATTTGATGTTTCCATCATAGATCTTTGGATTCCTTTGTTCACAGGAGCTACATTGTTTTTGTATCCCGACAATAAAATAATAGGAAAGCCATTACTTGATTTTATTGTTGACCATAATATTGATGTTGTTCCTTATCTTCCACCGGCTGTATTGAGTACTCTTCCGGCAGACCTTCCCATTGGCTGTCTTCATACATTATCAATCGCCGGAGAAGTTCCTTCGGAACAGACGATAAAAAACTGGTGTAATCGTGTACGGCTTATCAATGTATATGGGCCTACAGAAACCACTGTAAGTGTAGTGAGTCATCAGTTTAAACAGGATGATACCAATCCCCATATTATTGGTAAACCTCTGGACAGTGCAGATATCCATATTCTTAATAATGATCTTGAACAGGAAAAAAATGGGGTCACAGGTGAAATTTATATCGGGGGTAAGCAGGTGGCGAAAGGTTATATTAATAAGCCTGATGAGACAGCAGAAGTCTTTATTGAAGCACCACAATGGATTAAACAAAGATATGGGGTAGATTATCGCCTCTATAAATCCGGAGACCGTGGATTTTGGAGAGAAGACGGTAATATAGAGTTTGTGGGAAGGTTTGATGATCAGGTTAAGTTAAGAGGATTTAGAATTGAATTAAAAGAAATTGAACATCATATAGGGCAGCTTGCACAAGTGGCCAATGTAGCTGTAAAAGTTCATCGTCCACAGACAGGATTGCCGATACTTGTTGCATTTTTAGAATTGTATGACAATGATAAAGAACGTATTTCTCTTGAAGATATCCGGACCCGGTTAAAACAAAGCTTGCCAACCTATATGCTTCCTGAAAAAATTATTCTGTATGATAAACTTCCTTTGACTTTAACAGGAAAGATAGATAAAAGTAAATTACATATTCCTTTACAGCAAAATGTAAGAAAGGTGAAGGAAAAGGTTGATATAACAGATCTTAAACAAGAGATAACTGAAATCTGGATGGATTTGCTGAATTTGGAAGATATCAATGACGGCGATAACTTTTTTGATCTTGGTGGCCACTCCCTGATGCTGGCTCAACTACATGAACGTCTTCCTCTTAATGTCCAGAAAAAGTTATCACTTCCTGAATTGTATCGTTATCCAACCATTAGTCTTTTTGTAAAGGAGGCGGAGAATAGATTGTTACAGAATGAAGTCAGCCAGCAACAGAAAGCACGTTTTGTAGAAGAGCAGCTGCTAAAAGATGCCGAGCTGCCTTTTGATTTTGAGATCACTGTTCAGCCAGATCCGCAGATTTTAGTTAATCCTTCCCAGATTTTTCTTACGGGAGTAACAGGTTTTGTAGGCTCGCATTTACTGGAAGAGCTTATTCCTAAAAATCCATCAGCAACGATCTACTGCCTTGTGCGGGCTGAAAATGAAGCTCTTGCTTTAGAACGTATTAAAAGTACATTTTTAAAATTCAAACTGGTTTGGAAGCCAGAATATGAAGCCAGAATAAGAATTATTCTGGGTGATCTTACTCATCCAAAATTAGGAGTTGATGAAAAATTATATGAAAAGCTGTTGAGTGATATTGAGGTTATTTATCATATGGCAAGTGATGTAAGTTACGTAAAGCCATATGAATATATTAAAAAACCAAATGTTGATGGCATGGCTAACATACTGCATCTTGCAGTCAATGATAAAACTAAATTCCTGATCATTTCTTCTTCAATGGGAGTATATAGCTGGGGAAGAAGCTTTACTGGGAAAACCTGGATGACGGAAGACGACCCTATCGAACAGAACCTGCCTGCAGTATGCCGTGATATGGGTTATATCCGAAGTAAATGGGTGATGGAAAGTATGGCTTCCAAAGCGCGTGAAAAAGGGCTTCCTTTGATCAATTTCAGGTTAGGTTTTGTTGTGTGCCATGGAAAGACAGGGGCAACTCCTTTAAATCAATGGTGGAGTTCTCTTATGCGTTCATGTATCGAGTTGAAGGCATTTCCTTTGGTTATGGGGCTTAAGGATGAAGTCGTGACAGTTGATTATGTGTGTAAAGCGATGGTACACATCAGCCGGAAACCTGATGCAGTAGGATTAAACTTTAATTTGAATCCTTTGCCTGAGCATGATCTATCGCTTACTGATTTCTGTGTTCGTATAAGTGATTATTGTGGGTTGGAAATGACAGGGCTTGATTTCAGAAATTGGTTTGAACAATGGAGAAGAAACCAGGAATTACCTATTTATTCGCTGCTCTATCTGTTTACTGATGATGTACATGAGGGCAAATCCCTTGTTGAAGCCTATGAAAATACTTATTATTTTAAAAGCAGTAATACAGAACGTTTTTTAAAAGATACAGAAATCAGACCTGCTGTTTTTAACAAAAATGTAATAGAAGCTTATTTAAGATTTATGAAGATGATCTAGATCTAAAAAAGTTTGTTAGTTAATTAACAGTATACTTCTCGAATAGCTTACTCTTCTAACAAAAGAATGATTTTATGATAAACTGTGAATAGGTCTGTACACGGTAATAAGTAAGCAGATTAAATAATTAAACAACTTTAATCATTCTACATTTGTTCCCTTTATAGAATGATTAATAATTTGTTATCCAGTTCTCAGATAAGATTCTAAAACTCGAATTGATGAAATAAACGCAGCTCAATGTTGCGTTTATTTATTGTTGTAATTTCAGCATTCCATTGAAAGAATAAAAGTAAACTGTTTACGGTATCGAAGCTAATAACTTAAAGTATGCTTGTTTTTATCATTGAATGGATCTTCAAGTAGTCAAATAGAATCCAATGAAAAACATCGTATATTGCTTATCACTTGAATGATCAAGAATGTTTGATTATTTAGTTTAAAGTATTGTAGTTTCAAGATAAGAAAGTATTAATTCATGAATTATTATAAATAATAGGAAAAAAATCATCTGATAAAGATGTTTATTTTTATAAATTTGGAACTTAGATTTTTATGAAAAGGATACAGATATTAAAAGCCGGGCTGAAATTGTTTGTCATTCATGGTTTGCATGCAGTTACGATTGCTCAGGTGGCAGCTGAAGCTAAAGTTGGTATAGGAACTGTTTACAGGTACTTTAAGAGTAAAGAAGATATAGTGCAACAAATTTGGATTTTACAAAAATCTGAAGAGTCTTTATATATCTTTAAAAACTACAAAGCGGTAGGTAGTATTCGTACGCAATTTAATTTTTTATGGGAAAGAGTGATTAGTTACTTTTTGGAGCATCCTCTTGAATTTCAATTTTCTTATCAATTTGCTGCATCTCCTGTATTAACTAAGGACATTCATGAAGTAGCAATGAAAGATTTTCTAAAATTTGATGAGCTGTTTGAAGCAGGTATAAAAGAACATTTATTTAAACCTTTAACATCTAGGCATCTCAGGCTTTTTACTTTCAGTACCATCAATGGATGGATCTTATGGGCTATTGATGAAAAAATGACAATTGACCGTGAAGTAATTGATATGTTTATAGAGATGTCTTGGGACGCCATCAGTATTTAATATTTTTTTAACACAAAAACTGACGGAATATTCCGTCAGTTTTTGTTAGATTTGTTTTACATAAAACAAATATTATGAAACACAATGATTTAAAAGGCAAAACTGTCCTTATCGCAGGAGGTGGCAAAAATCTCGGAGGTCTATTAAGCAAAGACTTTGCTTCAAAAGGAGCTAATTTGGCAATTCATTATAACAGTAAAAGTTCCAGAGAAGAAAGTGAAAAAACTCTGGCAGAGGTAAAAGCTTTGGGAGCTGAAGCATTCTTATTTCAGGGAGACCTTACTAAAGTAGAAAACATTACAAAATTTTTTGATGAAGCCGTTAAAACTTTCGGAGGAATTGATATTGCCATCAACACGGTCGGTATGGTACTCAAAAAGCCATTTGTAGAAACTACCGAAGCCGAATATGATACGATGTTCGGAGTTAATTCAAAATCAGCGTATTTCTTTCTTCAGGAAGCTGGGAAAAAAGTGAATGACAATGGGAAAATCTGTACTATTGTTACGTCTTTACTTGCTGCATACACAGGATTATATTCAACTTATGCAGGAGCTAAAGCACCGGTAGAGCATTTTACAAGAGCGGCATCAAAAGAATTCGGCGGCAGAGGAATTTCTGTAACGGCAGTAGCTCCAGGTCCTATGGATACCCCTTTCTTCTATGGTCAGGAAACCGCAGATGCAGTAGCCTATCACAAATCGGCAGCAGCATTAGGAGGGCTGACGGATATCAAAGATATTGCTCCACTAGTAGAATTTCTAGTAACTGACGGCTGGTGGATCACTGGACAGACAATTTTTGCAAATGGTGGTTATACTACACGATAATTTGATAATTTTAAACAATTGGTGCATAACGCACCAATTGTTTTATAGAAAATATAATTA
Source organism: Chryseobacterium sp. BIGb0232 (assembly GCF_024810195.1). Lineage (NCBI taxonomy): Bacteria > Pseudomonadati > Bacteroidota > Flavobacteriia > Flavobacteriales > Weeksellaceae > Chryseobacterium > Chryseobacterium sp. BIGb0232. The sequence continues at coordinate 119,726 of NZ_JANUEH010000008.1, read as the reverse complement.
TGAATAATCAGAATAATGTGATCAAAAGATATGGGAAGCATAGTTACCCAAAGAAAAAAATATTATGTCTTGTTTCCAATGTTGCCAGTCTCCATGGTATGGAGGTAGGTTTTTTTGCTGAAGAAATGACAAGACCTTTCTATGACTTTATCAATGCAGGTTATGATGTAGATGTAGCTTCACCCGATGGAGGAGAGGTTAAATTTGATGGACACAGCAATCCCGAAAATCCCGAAGGAGCTTATCCTAACGATTTGGTAAGCATCGGTTTTGTACACCATAAAGAATTTGGAAAATGGATGCGAAATACAAAAGCAATCTCCGAAATCAATATAAATGATTATGATGCTGTTTGTGTGGCAGGTGGCGGAGCTCCTTTGCTTACATTTAAAGATAATTTAAAATTGCATAAACTCATTGCAGATTTTTATGAAAACGGTAAGATTACCTGTTTGATCTGTCATGGAACATCATTGCTTTTATGGACACGATTAAGTGATGGAACCCTTCTGGCTGATGGAAAAACTTGGACAGGCTTTGCTGACAGCGAAGAGGATATGATTAACCAAATGTTCGGAATGAAAGTAAATGACTACACTATTGAAACTGAAGCTCGCAAAAACCAAAATACTACCTTTGAAGTGGCGGGTGCATTGGAACCTTTTGCTGTACGAGATGGTAGATTGATTACAGCTCAACAGCAACATAGCAGCTACCTGGCATCGCAGCTGGTCATTGAAGCATTGTCTGAATAATTTTAAGTATAATTTAAAAATCTGGATGATTATAAACTTGTTTATGATTGTCCGGATTTTACATCTAATTATGTAAATGGAAAACAGAAAATATAAGAGAGCGGCTATTATTATCACGAAGCAATCCAGAAGTATCAGTGATATTATTGCAGACTCTTGCGTTAGTTTTTTTCATATATTCAATACCTCCGCTTGAGCATAGAAAATCTTAGATTTGGGTTCATTCATAAGCTATAGAATCAATTAAAAGTTTAGAAAATAAACAAGGATGATACTAAAAATTATAAACTCAGCATTGGTGCTTATAGCTGTATTTATGAGAGTTAAACAACGATAGGTCATGCTTTCTGGAAAGCTTGAAGTAATGCAAGTATTTGGTAAATAAGGTGTTAATAAAACTGGATTGGCGGTAAATGGTGCTATTACAATGATTGCAGCCTTACTGATTTTATTTCCCAAAAACTTTATGTGGGGCAACTTTTTAATGGCCACAGGAATTTTACTCATCATCTGTTTTCATCATCTGGATAAAGACCTGAAAGGTGTTCTTATCGAACTTCCGTTTTTACTCATGAACCTGATTATTATTTACCTGCAATATTCTTTAAAAAAATACATAATCATGAAAAGTTTAGTAATTATTGCCATATGCTTGTTCAGCTTTACAGCCTGTGGGCAGCAAAAATCTTCATCAAATAGCAAAACAAATAAAACACAACAAAATAATAATATGGATACCAGTAAATTAACAAACAATACTGTAAAGACAGTCTTTGAGGCATGGCAAAAAGGAGATAATCAGGCTTTTTTATCTTACTTCACAGCAGATGCAAAATTATATGATGACGGAAATCCCAGAGATTTTCAAAAATTTGTAAAAGATGCATGTGGACACGAGCGCTTTACAAGCATTGATAAAGTAGAAAATGACGGAAAAGAGATCTTCGGAAACTTTCATACAGAAAGCTGGGGAGATTTCAGAACCTATTTTAAATTCCATTTCGATGCAGATGGAAAAATCTCACGTCTTGATATAGGACAGGCCAATTAAAAACTAAAATGTAAAATGATGAACAAATATCAGTCAATTTTTGACACACAGAGAGAATTTTTCTTCACAGATGCCACCAAAACCTATGAATGGCGGATGGATCAGTTGAACAGGCTTGAAAAAATGCTTGTCGAGAATCAGGACGCATTTTGCCAGGCTTTAAAAACAGATTTTAATAAACCACCTTTCGAACAGCTTTTTGAAATCACTGTCCCCTTAGGAAATATAAAATATTACAAAGAAAACCTGCAGAAACTGATGGCTCCGGAACAGGTTGCTATTCCTGAAGGACTTGAAAAAACAGGGAACAGAGGAATTATTTATAAAGAGCCTTTTGGTGTAACCCTGGTTATAGGACCATTTAATGCGCCTGTTTTACTTCTTTTAGACCCTGCAATTGCTGCACTGGCTGCCGGCAATCCTGTTATCCTGAAGCCGGCCAATACCACAGCTTCTGTTGCCAGGCTTTTTGCAGAGCTTATTCCGCAATATTTTGAGCCTGAAGCAGTGAATGTCGTTACCGGAGGACGTGAAGAAATCACGGAGCTATTAAAATTACCTTTTGACTTCATATTTTTCACAGGGAGTTCCGCTGTAGGAAAGGTAATCATGAGGGCTGCTGCAGAAAATCTTACACCGGTAATTTTAGAACTCGGAGGTCAGAATCCTACTGTTGTGGATGAGACTGCAAATCTTGATATTGCTGTAGATAGAATTGCGTGGGGGCATAATGCTATTTCCGGGCAATGGTGTATAGCGCCGGGCTATGTGTATGTTCATGAAAGTATTGCAGATATTTTTATTGATAAATTAAAGAAAGCAACCATAAAAATGTATGGAGACAATCCGCAGCAAAGCCCTGATTTTGCAAGAATGATCAGCGAGCATGACACAGAAAGGGTGGTTTCCTATATTATTCCCGAAAAAGTGGTTTTAGGTGGAAGATATGATGTAAAGGACAGGTATGTGGAACCTACAATTCTATATCCAAGCACTTGGGAAGATCCTGCTTTGCAACAGGAGATTTTTGGTCCTGTACTACCTGTAATGGTTTATTCTGATTTTAAAGAAATTGTAGAGATCATCAAAAGAAAACCTAAATCACTTGCTGCCTACATCTTCAGTAAAAACCAGGAGAATATTGATTATTTCCTGAACTCCGTTTCATTTGGAGGAGGATGTGTTAATCAGACTAATCTGCATTGCTGGATAGACAGTCTTCCGTTTGGAGGAGTGGGATATTCTGGAATGGGAAAATATTACGGAAAGGCCGGATTTGATGCATTAAGTAATACAAAAGCCATGTTGATCGGAAATCCGGACCTTGAATTGGATGTTTTTCCTCCCTATGCTAATAAAGATATTGTCAAAAATTTAAGTGTTTTTGGATAACAGCTATAGATAGCAAATGGATAAAAGAATAGTGTTTATCACACGCTTTGTTAATTAATAAAGAGAACAGAAGACAGCCTGCAAATAAAATTTGTAGGCTGTTTTTTTAAAGATAATTTTTTTCTTTTAAGAAAGGAAAATTACTTCCGTAATCATAATGAAATATGTTAATTATACATTTAGATCTTCTTTATCAGAATTGTTTTTTTTGAGTTGGTTTATAAAGTATGATGGGCTTATCCCGGTCTCCTTTTAAAAATTACAGCAAATACTTCTCTTGAAGAAAATCTACATTCCCATATTCATATAAAGATAAGAAAGCATATCATATTTTTCTTAAGCCTGCTTTAGTTATTGATACTATCAGAACTTTTTTCTGATAGTCCTTTCAATCTTGGGATCCATCGCATTTGCGATTTCTGTCTGGGATTGTTTTCAGGCTACTTTAGCCAATGGCTGATGAGGTATATTAGTGTTTACCTATAGCTTCCTGTTGCGGGTATATTACCTGTGGATCAACCAAGTATGGATTAATCCAAATAATTTATGGATTATTTTCCGTAAATAAAAAAAACTACTGTAATCAGTAGGTTTTTTCTGCTTTATTGCGGAGAGTGAGGGATTCGAACCTAATGTTTTAAACTGTTGAAAATCAATTTATTTAAAATCTGTTTTGCAAAAGTGCCATGAATCTGCCACAACTCTTTATATCTGATAGATTAGCTACAAAATCTTAACGATCATACCTAAATATGCTTTAGTTTCGATATACAAATATAGGAATTTTGTGATTTACTTACTTATTGAAATAAGTACACAATAAAATATTTGCCTATTTATATGTTAGATTATTCAATGATACAGTTTGTGTTATGCACTAACTTTACTTAATACAAATTATTTATTTTTTACTATTCTAAACCCAAATCCATCATTGCGTGTGTCTCGGGGTGATTGGTATCTAACTTCTGGCATATGAATTCCATATTGTAATGGCTTACCGTCTGAACTTTGTGATTCGTAAAACCAACTCGCACCCTTTGATATTTTATAAGCACCATCTTCTGGTCCTCTTGGATTTTTCTTACTTACTAAATTATCCTTTTCAGGATTGTACCAATCAAAAACCCATTCACTAACATTACCAGTTATATCATATATTTCCAGCTCATTCGGTTTAAGAAGCCCGACTTTATGAAAAATACTATCAGAATTCTCTTTTACCCATCCGACTTCAATAGGGGTATTACTTCCACTATATTTGTAACCTTTTGTTTGTTTTCCTCCTTTGGCAGCATATTCCCATTCTGCTTCGGTTGGCAACCTCCCACCAGTCCACTTTGCAAAACTATTTGCTTCATCTCAGGCTACCAGTATAGGATTTTCGTCGATCCATTTATAATGCACTTTTTTCCATAAGCATTTTCAATTGGCGGGCTTGGCATTTCTCTACCGGTCTCTTTACAAAATTCCTTAAACTGCTTAACTGTTATTTCAAATTTACTAATGTAAAAACCATCAAGCTCAACGACACGATTTGGACTTGTAAAGTTTTTTATTGTGTCACCTTTGGGACTGATAATTATCTGATTTTTTCCTTCCTCAAAATTACCGCCTTCTACATAAACCCAATCAATTTTGTTTTTATGCTTTTCACAGGAAATGAGAATTAGAATCCCTAGAAGAATTACAAGCTTATATTCCTGTGACAGGAATAGTCGTTTTACAGAACTTTAATAAACATATTCTATGGCTGACCAAATAGGAAAACGACTTTAGCCGCATCATCAACGAAAGGTGTTCATCGCTAAAAATGGTTCTTAAATAATGATATTGGGTTTTTTACTATTTTAGAATATATGTTTCTAAATAATTCAGCCAGTTTTCCTTGTAGCTAATTCCAATGGGGATTTCAACAGAGTTTATTTCAATTTCGTTTTTAGTGTAAGCGGTTATTTTTTTTGTATGAATAATAAAAGAGCGATGAACTCGGATAAATTCAGAATTCAATACCTTTTCAAAAACCGAGATATTCTGTTTTACATGATGTGATTTTCCATTTTCCAAATGAATAGTGATGTAATCTTTCAGGCTTTCGATGTACAAAATTTCATCAAAGATAATTTTTATATTTTTGCTTCCACTTGTTATAAAAACATTACTTGTGCATGCTGTATAACTTTCTCTCTCGGAAGGTTGAAATTGTTTAAATTTTTCTATTGAAACAAAAAAACGGTCGAAAGTAATTGGCTTCAGAAGATAGTCAATCACATTAAGCTCATAACCTTCAATCGCATATTCTCTGTAAGCCGTTGTAAAAATTACTTTAGGTGGGTTTTTTAGCTTTTTCAAAAAATCATTTCCTTTCATTAGTGGCATTTCAATATCCAAAAAGATGAGGTCAACAGAAGTATGCTCTAAAAAAGAATATGCTTTTAATGCGTTTTCAAAAGAATTTACCACCTCAAAATTATCAAAATTGGCCAAATGAGAAGCAATTAATTCTCTTGCAAAAGGTTCGTCGTCAACAATAATACACCTATGTTTCATTTGAAATAAGTAGTTTGGAATTTTAAAAGCTAATTTAATGGTTTTGAATGGTCTATTTGTCGTCCTATAAAAGTTCTTTTCTGTTTTGATTGTTCAAATAAAGTTTAACTCTATAAAATAGCTGCGTTTCTTCAATTTCTAGCTGATGTTTTTTGGGATATAATAAATCCAATTGTTTCTGGACGTTTTCTAAGCCAATTTTAGATTTGTTGGTCATTTGAGTTAATTCATTCTGAGGCTTTGTGTTATCAATGCTAAAAATAATCTGTTCTTTTTTGCTTTCTAAACTCAATCTGATTGTTGCTTTTTCAGTCTCATTAATGACACCATGTTTGAAAGCGTTTTCAATAAAAGTCAATAAAATCAAAGGTGAAATTCTATTGTTTTCCTGGATATTTTTTGTAAATAAAATATCCAATCTGTTTTCGCTATATCGTAATTTTTCCAAAACAATATAATTTTCAATCAGCGTTATTTCTTTTTCAATAGAAACATAATCTTCATTGCAGCGGTATAAAACAAAGTCTAGGATCTCAGATAATTTAGCAATTATTTCAGGTGCTCTATCATCTTTTTTTAGGGCTAGAACATATAGATTATTTAAAGTGTTGAACAGGAAATGAGGATTCAGTTGATTTTTCAAGACCTTTAATTCAATTGATTTTTTTTCTTCTTCCAATTTAAAAAGCCTCTGTTGTTTGCGATTAAAACTGATAAATCCTAAAATAATAACAGGATATGTGATAAAAGAAATCTCTCTTATGATCAGACTGCCTGAAGTAAGACGTTCAGTAACTGTCATTTTGCGTCCAATCCAATCATGGAAGAATGTTGGAAATCTGGGTTCGAGATAACAAAATTTTAAAATCATTAAAAAAGCAAAAACAATATATATCCAGCTTAAGGCAAAAATTACAAACAGTAAATATCTTTTTTTGTTTAATGTTTCCGGGATAATCCAATAGATTAAGCCATAAGCTGCTGCTGCTTGTGCTAAAATTTTACAGGAATAAATAAAAATGAATTCATAAGAGTCTTCATGGTCAGATTTGTTTGAAAAAAAAAATAGCAAAAATAAAAACCAGTATAGGCAGTGGAGTGCTATTCTTTTTAAGCCAATTCTATTGATAAAACTCATATCCTATTTTAATTGACAACAAAGTAACAAATTATAGGAATAAAGTTCATCAATTAATATGAATAGTCTGTTTTGGCTTCTAAAAACCACGTTTCAGCATACGAATCCGATAAAATGTAAGAATCTATTATTTGAATGCGTAAATGGGTTCTTCATCTGTGCACAAAACAAGATCATAATGACTTGATTATATTCGTTTAAAATAACGAAATGATCATATTTATTATGCTATTGGCAGCTTTGTTAGGTAATATCTGAAAGTGAAAATCCAACTTTAAAATAAATAATTAACCCAAAAAAGAAATGAAAAAAGTACTTGGTATCCTGATGTTGATAAATACTTTAAACTTGTTTTCGCAAGTGAGCAAACAAGAAATAGTATACAGCGAATCTTCTAAACTCATAAAGCCAACTTTGTTTGCTGACCTGGGAGAAACCTGTCAAACACCGGACGGAATGGCTTTAGATAAAAAAGGAAATTTATTTTTATCGATCACAAACCCCATTTCATTTGATCAATATGGCAGCAAAATTCTAACTTTTGATAAAAATGATAAACCTGTAGTTTGGTTTGACAAACTCCCATTGCATCCTGTTACTAAAAAAGTACATCCAATGGGAATGGAGTTTGGTCCTGATGGAAATTTATATTTCATGGATAATCAGTTTTTTACTGGAAAAGAAAATTTTTCAAGATTGATCAGGATTATTGTAAAAGACGGGAAACCTTTACATGCTGAAGTTTTGGTTGAAGGATTTAATTTTGGAGAAGCTATAAGGTGGTATAAGGACAGGGTTTATATAACAGATGCTTTATTTGAAAACAGAAGAGAAAGCGGAATTTACAGTTTCTCATTGAAGCAATTAAATGCTAAAAAAATCATCTTAGATTCAGTGAGCAAGAAAAACTATCTTATTGCAACTTTTACCTTAAAACCAGAGGTTACGAAAAAAACGATAGGGATTGACGGGATTGCTTTTGATAAAAAGGGAAATTTGTACGCAGGAAATTTTGGAGATGGCGTTATTAATAAACTGGAATTTGATAGGGATGGAAAACTAAAATCGAATAAAATAGTTTTTGATTCAGACCAGTTAAAATGCTGTGACGGATTTTTTTATGATGAGAAAAGAAATTCAATTTTTATTGCCAATTATGATAATAACAGCGTACATCAACTCAACTTAGATACCAATACAATTTCATTGATTTGGGAAAATGATAATGCAGACGGTTCTGATGGAAAACTGGATAATCCTTGTGAAACTATTATTTATAAAGGAAAATTATTAGTGGTTAATTATGATACTTTTCCAGGCGAAAAAAATACAGAAATAGATGCCTTTCATACAATATCAAGCTTTGATCTTGAAAATTAAATAAATAAAGCCACTGGAATATAGTGGCTTTACTTAATTACTCACTTTCGTGTTGTATTTTAATGCTAAAATCAAAAATTTCAGAATGCAGCTTAGAGGGGTAAAGGATAGAACATTTTTTCTCTTTAGATTAACCAAACTTTTTGCTTAGTCCACAACTTTTGCGTTTGATCCGATATTGTAGTATAATCACCTAAAAATGAGGGATAAAGGACTTGTTATATACGAAAAAAAAGAGGATCTTTTATTAAAAGACCCTCTCAGCGGAGAGTGAGGGATTCGAACCCCCGGACCTGTTACAGTCAACAGTTTTCAAGACTGCCGCAATCGACCACTCTGCCAACTCTCCCTAAACTCCGATTGTATCGTTGTTTTCAGTGGTGCAAATATATAACGTTTTTAGTTACCAACAAAATATTTTTAAATAAAATTTTATATTTTTTGTATCCTGCAGCAGAAGGGGCTTTCGTCAGGATTTAGTTTAAAAATGGGAGTGGATTTAAAGCAATTGAATATCATTGTTTTGAGTGTAATGGATACAGAGGACAAAGGGAATTTGGATTTGGAGAAAAACAGAAACTAGGAAGATGATGATAGTGACTGAATGAAAAAATAGAATAGTATTTTGCTTTTATATGAAAGCAGTTATATAATTTGAAAAATATATTGATGACAATGGATTATAAAATTAGATTTACAGAATGCTGGTTATAAAAAACATATATTATGTAAAGTATCCATTGAGTCAATGTTGTTTGTAGTAAAATAATACATAAATTTGGATTTTACAGGTAATTAATGTGAAATATGAAAGAAATAATATCAACTTTAACCAAAGAGGAAGTAGAAAACAATTTTAATGTCTTAACTGATGAATTTGTGGAAGAATTAGTTGTTTTACTTTATAATTCTGATGTCATTCTGGGTGAGAAAATATATGCAGAAATGCAATCTAAATTAGATGAAGAAGAGCTGATTTCTGATCTAATTGCCTGTTTAAATAAAATTAAAAATATAGCCCCATTCAAAGAGTACTTAAAATCCTACACAGAGGACATTGTTGATATGGATGAAGTCGAAACATTATTTTGGCTATTTTGTGAAAGAGGAGACAAAGATGAAGCAACATATTGGTTGGACCAAATTGAAGAAGGCCAGGATTTTAACAAAGCAAAACAATATTATGAAGCTTTCTTTTCTATTGAAGAATTGTGCAAAAAAATAATAACTGGAGAAGAGAAACTTTATTTTTCGTATTCTCACGATGTTATTAATAAGGTCATAATGTATGACAATGAAGTAGTTGATATCATATTGAAACAATTAGAATCTTCAGATGTTGATTCAGAAAAACAGACCATTACATATAGTTTGTTACATTTTGCTGATAATAATACTGGTTCAGAAGCTGAAAAGATATTGAAAGAATTATCTACGCAAAAGCTCTCTATTTCCAATAAATTATTTTTAATAAATATCCTTCTAAAGAATGGTAAAACAGGCGAGGCGCTGGATTTATATCATAATGAATTTCAAACTTGTATTAATGAGATAATAGACCATAAAAAAGGGTTACATGAAATTGGAGAAACACACATGCTCTTAAATGAGAAAGATGCATTATTGGAAACTCATTCTCATGATTATATAAGGCTTATAAACTCTTATGAAGGAGCAGATTTCAGTAGTTTTGTATCTCCTTTATATAGTCTTACCGGTATTCAGGAATATCTTCAGAAACAAAATAGGAATGATAATATTTCAGCCAATAATTATGCTGTGATTTTGGCACGAAATGGGCATATTAAAGAAGCTTCAGCTGTTCTGGAAAAAGGAAAAGATGAATATTCTCATAAAATATGGCGTTTAATATGCCTCATGTGTATGGATAATAAACAGTTATTTCTTGAGTGTCTGGAAAATGATTTATGCAATATCACTACTAAAGCCGAATTACTTTTAAAAATGGCTGATTATTATCTAACGAAGGATATTGATCTATCTAAAGACTGTATCAAAAAAGCTGAAAAATTAATTCCTGAATTATATATATATCACCAAAATATTTATAAAAAGGAAATGGCATTACTGTATTATAAAATTGGAGATACAGCCAGCTTTAAAGAAACTTATAGAAGTATTGATTCATTACTTGCAAAAATTGAGCTTTTAAATGCAGTATAAAATACTATATAAAAATTCAGCAGTATAAATTTTTAACAGCATTTTTATGTATTGAAATACAGTATGTTACTTGTTTGAGGCAAAAGCTCCGAAGTCAGAAGGCTTCGGAGAGCAGGGCCGATGATATAGACCTTTTTTTTCATTTAAATATTCAAATTACTTTCCTTTTTTTCGCTGAAAGACAACATATACAATTATTACTCCTATCATCATTAAAACAGATGCCAGGAAAAATGGCGCTCCTGAAAAGCTGAATGGTGCATCATCATGCGTGAAATAATAAAATAAATTTGTCATAATCGGAGGACCTATGATTGAAGTTGCGCTCACTAAACTGGTTAATGCTCCCTGCAGTTCACCCTGCTCATTGGAAGTAATATTTTTAGTAATTACCGATTGTAGGGCAGGACCACAGATCCCGCCCAGGCTGTATGGAATAAGGAAAATAAACATCATCCATCCCTGAGTGGCAAAGGCGAATAAGAATAATCCTATCGCATAGCAAATCAACCCGTAATAGATACTTTTGTGCTCTCCCAATTTAGGTGTTGTCCAACGTATAAGAACGCCTTGTACCAAACCTAATAATAAACCGAGTACTCCAAGAGAAACCCCAACCATACGCTCGGTCCAGCCGAATTTATACATGGTAAAGAAATGCCAGTTGCTTTGTACAGCATGAATCCCGATGTAAATGAGGATCAGAGCGAAGACCAGGCCGGAAACTTCAGGATGTTTTCCTAAAAACTTCAGGGATCCGATTGGGTTGGCGCGCTTCCAGTCAAATGGTCTGCGTTTACTTTTATCCAGACTTTCCGGAAGAATAAAATATCCATAAAGAAAATTTAAAAGACACAGTCCGGCAGCGGCATAGAACGGAACTCTTGCTCCATAATGTCCCAGTAATCCGCCAATGACAGGTCCGATAATAAATCCAAGCCCTAAGGCAGCTCCTATCATTCCGAAATTTTTAGCCCTGTCTTCATCCGTTGATATATCAGCGATATAAGCACTTGCAGTCGATATGCTGGCTCCCGTTAGTCCGGCAATAATTCTTCCTAAAAACAGCCAGCCGATAGAAGGGGCAAGAGCCAGAAAAATATAATCTACAGCAAACCCAAAAAGAGAAATTAAAATAACAGGACGTCTTCCAAAACGGTCGCTAAGGTTTCCGATCAAAGGTGAAAATATAAATTGGGTAAAAGCATAGGCAAAACCCAGCCATCCTCCATATTTTGCTGCTTCACTGATATCGCTGTGAATAAGTGCTTTAATCAGTTTGGGGACTACCGGGAGAATGATTCCCCAGCCTGTAATGTCGATCAGCAGGGTTATAAATATGAACCCGATCGCTGCTTTTTTTTTAGAACTTTTCATGGTGTAAAAGTAAAACGGGGCAGGGTGTATTTCCTTTACACTTTTATGGGTTTTATATACACTTTGTAAGCTTTTTGTAGGCTTATTAATATTTCCGGCAATTTAAATATGTCTTTTTCTAAGATATTGCTTGAGATTTTAACAGAGTGTAATTAATGAATAGTGTGACTTATCCGTTTCTGAAAGCCTTTGGTGAAACTCCGGTAATCCTTTTGAAAGATCTGCAGAATACGCTTGAATCTTCAAAATTTAATTCATGGCTGATCTGTTTGATAGATAAGTGGGTGGATTTGAGTAATGTTTTAGCATGTAAGATCATAGTATGGTCAATCCATTGTAATACAGACTTTCCTGTTTTCTGCTTTAGAAATGTAGACAGGTATTGCGGAGTTAAATGTAGCTTTTCTGCATAAAACTTTACACTCCGTTGTTGAGGTGCATATTTTGAGATCAATAGATAAAAATTGTCAATAATTTCATGGGTACGGCTCTTGGTAAAGCTGTCTTGATCTTTCAGTTCCGAATAAGCTTCAGAAATCATGCACATGAGTGCAATGACAAGATAACGAAGCATTTCAGTTTTCCTTGGGCTCGGATTTTTATGATAGAAATTTTGGATCAGGGTTACCAATTCTTTCTGCAATCCAATTTCTTCAGGCTGAAGTTTTACAACGGGCTGCCATCGTACTTTGTCGTTGATCACAAACTCACGCAGGATCGGAAAGGCTGCTATAAAATCTAAAGAAAGCCCGATTGTAACTATTTCTGCATTTTCACTCAGTGATTTTGTATCAATCATTAATTGCGGCTGGAGAACAGCAATGTCACCTGCATTCAGTTCATATTCAAGAAAATGAATCTGAGCCTTCATAGTTCCCTGTATCATGAAACCCAGCAGTAATCCGTCAAATATACGGGTATGTGCTGTATATTCTTTTCCGGGATGGTTTTGCTGATGGAGAATAACAATACCTTCCATCTTTTTTGAAGGATCAATATTGTACAACTTATAGACATTGTCATGAGTTAAGAATAAAGCCATGTTCAAATTTCGGAAAAAATGCACAGTAATGATGGTATTTGAAAGACAATGTTGGATGAAATCTTACAAATTGTTTGTGCTGTCCATTGAAATGTAAATATTTAACGGAAGGACAGCAGTCTTTTAATATGATCCCATTTTTTCACCACAAAAAAACTAAAGAATTCTAATTTTACGTTTTCATAAAGACCTTCTACAGGGAGATCCAAGATTTCAAAATAAGTAAGACTAACTGAAGAACCTTCTTTAATTCTTTTATAATCCTCTTTGGGTATGTATATGCCTTTTAGTTGCTGGTTTTCCCCTAATAAGTAAAGCCTGAAATAATGACTGTTTGGTCTTTAGCTTTAAAATTAATCTTTTTATGACAAACACAGCCATGATTTTAAGATGATCGCTGATATTTAATTATTTTTGTAAAAAGCATCAATAAAGATAATTATGAGAGCAAAGGAGTTGATCGCCAAAGAAATTGATACCCTGAATGACTTGATCCATAAAGGAATCGATAAGGAATCTAATATTCAGTTGAAGAAAGACTTATCAGACAGTATTCATTTACTGGATATGTTTGACCGTTATGAGATCAATAAAAGAACAGTTGGTGATATCTGGAGTCTGCCGGATTTCAATACCGGATATTCTGATTACCGGATAATAAACGACTGTGAATCAGATGATCCTGCTCAATGGATTGAGTTGAGTATCAATAATGAAAAGATCAGATTATCGGAAGGAGATATTATCATCAGAAAAAAATAATGACCGGAAGCAGGAAGTATAAGACGAGTGGTTCTCTTCAGGAACTACATCACTTCCGGCCTATATTATTAATCTACTAAGTTTTTACGGTTGTTATCAAAAATATCAGGCAGGTTGCCTTCTATTAACAAGTCAAAAAATTTACCGTAACCGTTTTCTATTTTGTATTCCAGTTCATTTTTATAGAGAGGGAACAGGCTGTACAGGTTGATGATCCTGTCGTCGCAGCTGATCTGCATAAAATCGTCCTCAAAAGTTGCGGAAGGTAATAAAATACAGCTTGTAAACTGGGTATTTTCATCATAAGGCTCTGCAATATCGCTCCATGCCTGTAAACTATGGCCCTCAGTGAGGAAAGTGTTCATATGATGCGGGAATCTGGCCATTTCTTTTATCATACTTATGATCCAGTCATTTTTTCCTTCACTTGGAAAGACTTTTTCAAACTTCAGATCTTTAGGAAGTAGAATTAAAAGCTCTGCAAAAGCATAATCTTCCTTATTTTCGATGCTGTCAGGAACATTCATTTCCAGCAGGCTCATTCCGGAAGTAATCAGCATATTGAAATCCTCGTCTTCGGGCTGAATAAAATAAACATCAAGGTGAAAATCCAGTGACAGCATTTCATGAAAAACAGTCATTTCTTCACTTTTAAAATGTTGATCAAGGTGTTTTTCCAAAGCTTCAATATTCTCGTAATAATGTTTTTTATCCTGTATTTTTTTGATCAGTTCCTTATCCATATTTTTTATTAAAATGTAAATGAGTGCTTTATATTTGTTTATCTTTTCTTAGTGATGCGTTTAAAAATTCTTTGGTCAGAACTCCCTTTATTGCCGGTTGTATTCCCTTGTTTATCCCACAGTACCTGCCTTGTTCTGAGATAGAGTTTTCCTTTGATAACCTCGGCCTCTACATAGTCGTTCTGGTGTTGTTGGGCTGGAATAATTAACAGGTTCCCTTTTACAGTGGCCTTAAGTGTTTTTGGCGGAGCTTCACCGGTTCCAATATCTGTAAAAGTCGCAAAATTTTTCCCTTTTTCAAATCGGATATCTATAGAATTGGTAAAGTACTCAGTTTTATACATCCAGACTCCCTCAAAGTCAGATTGAATGTTTTGAGGGATTTCATGATCCTGCGCATTACATATTCCTGATACTAGAAATAGTAAAATAAAAGTCAGTAGCTTCATTGATTTTCTTTTGGATTGAATAGCCTAGGCTATATCTTTTAAATATACTATTAATTTTTGGATTTTTATACAGATCATTATCATGAAGATGATGGTAGAATCACATAGTCTGGGGGCAAAGAATAAAACTTTGAAGATAAAGAATCTGAAAATTTTTTCAAGCTTAATCTCATTTCAGTTGGGTTTAAATTTTTCTGCTTGTTAAAACGAAATAAAATGAATCCGATGACTGTATTCAATTTTTTGATAATGTTTAAAAAATTAAAAAAATCAGAATCAACAACAGCGAAGGTAGCCATTGGTGGGAGTAGCAGTACAAATATGACTCCAGGAATTTTGGTACTGGCTGATATCATAAAGCGATGATTCTTCCCAAAATGAAAAGTCCTCATTTAAACATTATAAATCCTGCTGCAGGAATATTAGCTTATGACATACTCAATCATCAGCTTGCCGTTTTTAATGGAACGGTCTGATCTTTCTGGAAACCTTAAGAAAAGAAGATAAGGCTGAAAATAGCCTTTTGAATATTCTGATGTTAATTTGATGAAGATATTTTGAATTAAATTAAAAAAAATAAGATCAGTTATTAGGATGTAGCAGGTTTATATTAAATTTATGGGCATCATATAATTTGAGATGAATACCGGATCATGAAACAATTTACATTCAAATACCAGAACAATAAAGGAGGTTTATATTTTTTGCTGGCTTTTTTCGGTATTCCTCTGATTGTAATTTTACTGAGTACGGTTCTTTTGGATACCATTCCGTGGGGGTTATGGATCGTCATTCCCCTCGGAATCGGAGCTGTAATTTATTGTATGGCCCGGTTTATCAAAATATCTGCAGAAACGGATACGCTTGTAGTAGATCATGAAGGTTTTACTTCAGAAAGACATGGCCGTATTCGTTATGAAGATATCCACAGTATTCCGCCTTATAATTTTTTGCAGGCTCCACCACCTTCTATGCGGATAAAACTGAATAATGGTAAAAAGCTGGTGTGGCAATTTAATCCCCGGAATCAAAAATCAGTGGATGATATTGCAGCATTCATTGCATTCAGGGATGAACTTTTTCGGAATCTGGAAGAGAGGGCACTACAGCCTTTGCAAACTCATGACGAAAATATTGAGAAAAATAAATTACAGGAAAAAGCAGCCCGTCTTGTAGAACAATTACAGGTTTCTAAGAAACGAAACTATAAATATATTGTCATTCCTTTGTCAATTCTCTCTGCTGTGTTGATATTGGCACGTACCTGTGGTACAGAGATCATCCAAAACAAAAGAAAAGAAGAAGCAAGATCGCTCACCAGATCAATGTTTCAGATAGAATCTGATTATGAGAAGAACTTCCAGCAGGCGCAGAAAGTTGCAGCAGATTATTCTCTGAAGTTTGGTCCTATAACTCTTTTTACCAATGATCGGGGAGCTTCTGTAGAATTTGTTCCGGAGATAGGTGGAGATCCCTATATACCGAGAATAGAGATTATGGGCTTACGGCGTATAGAAGACAATGAAATTCTTGAAAAGTACATCAAACATCCTGACAGTGTTGCCTATCATCTGGCAGTGATCAATAAACCTGGAAAATTTTTTGCTATAATGAATAAGAGTATATTCAATCAGGATGATGGGAATGGTGCTTCTGTTTATCTCACTGTTTATAATCCGCATGAGTCATTTCCTCCTTCCAATGTTCAAACATCAAAAGATGCCACATTCAAACCGATTGAGTTCAGTTCTTCCATTAATTTGCCTCTAAAAGGTGATTTTACAGATAAAATCCTTGAAAATATGGACTATGCAGCCGTTCGTTCGGTTCTACAGAAATATAAGGGTACATTTTTTTATATGGTGGCAAAAGAACTGGATGGAGTCTCTGCCGAGAGATTTCAGAAACTGAAAGAAATGATTATTTCTGACTTTGAAAAACACGGGATTTCAACCGAGACTTTTCTTGAACAAAGTTTCAATACCAATGCTGCGCATTAGGAATTCAAAATATTGAACCCAATACGATTGACGTATTTGTGTAAATTTATGGAAAAGGAATTAGAACTCTTATTGTCAGAAATTTCAAAAATCTGAAACAAAATATTTATACTATGGAATTTTCACCATTCAATACTGTTGTTAAGCTCTGTATTCAGGGAATGAGTATGGAAGAACAAAATAAACCTGCAGAAGCAGAAAAATTATTTATGCAAGGCTGGAATGAAGCAACAAACGATGTTGAGAAATTTCTTTCTGCATATTATATAGCACGACAGCAAAAAACACCATCTGATCAGTTGAAATGGCTCGAAACAGCGCTACAGTATGCTTTAAAAGCAAATGATGACACTGCCGGGAGCTCTTTTTACACCCTTTATGTAAAGATGGCTAAATGCTATGAAGAACTTTCAGATCCGGAAAAATCAAAAGAGTATAATGAGTTGGCGATATCAGTAAAAGATAAAATTTTTGATAAAGGTCCTTTTTATCATGGAACCAGAGCTGACCTGCAAATAGGAGATCTGCTAACGGCAGGTGGGCATTCTAATTATAAGTCAGAATTCATAATGAATCATATTTATTTTACAGCATTGGTAAATGGTGCAGGACTTGCGGCTGCATTAGCAAAGGGAATTGGATCTGAGCGGGTATATATTGTGGAACCAACAGGGCATTTTGAAAATGACCCGAATCTGACTGATAAAAAATTTCCAGGGAATCCAACCCGTTCTTACCGTTCAGAAGCCCCATTGAAAATTATTGGGGAAGTGACTGACTGGACTAAGCCCAATCCTGAAGATCTTCATAAATTCCGTGAAAAACTGGAAAACAATAAAGAAGATATAATCAATTAATCGAAGGGGAAATCCATCCGTATCAATAAAAAAGCGATGAAACATAAGTTTCATCGCTTTCTGTTACTAAGGTAAATTAATTCTTTTACCTTGTTCAGGGAAAATATATTTTACCTTTAAAGGATTGTTTTTCAATAACTCTTTTTTTATGATCTCAGGATTATCACCGGTAGGCTTTCTATGGGTCACTACAATTGTAAGACCTTCCAGATCTTTCTGTCCTGTTTTTTCTTTTAGCTTTTTGAGTTCTTCCACCAATAGATTAGGGGTAAGATGGCCAAACAGTAAATTTTCAGGCTGGCTGTTCGGGAAAGAAACTTCAATCAATATAGTGTTCAGTTGTTTCTTCTTTATCAATGGAGCTACATTTTTCCAAAGGTTGTCCATGCGGTCAGACTTTTCGATTCTGTCGGCACCGGTATCACCAAGATAAAGCAGATAATGATCATTGTTTCTTACAAGTGCAGCACTGCTTTTATACGGATTTACGTGGCTTAGCTCATATCCTGTTAAGAAAAAAGATGTCTTTTGTGTCGGGATTTCCACTCCCTCCTGAAGCTCATTATAATGGTACTTTCCAAGGATGGGTTTCTGTCCCTGATCTGCAAAATTGATCCAGGTATCTGTGATAAAATAATGATTCTGCAGGATTTGAACCACTGATGGGATAGCAAAAATATCTTTTTTGGCATCAGCTGGAGAATTGATAATAAGCCCTGCCAGATGATCCAGATGGCCGTGGGAAATGAAGTATCCTTTGATCTGATCTTTAAGAACCGTTTCTTCCGGACCGGTAAGACTTTTCTCTTCAACTGCTTTTCGGATTCCGGTATTTACAGTTCCGGCATCAAGGCAAAGAAATGTATTGTCTTGGGTGGCTCCGACTAAATAAGCGGATAAATTGTCCTCCTGTTCTCCCCCATAAATGCCCAATGGAATAACGTCAAAATTTTGTGCCTGGCAGGCCAGATGTAAAACAAGTGCCAGTAAAGAAAATGCTGCTTTTTTCATTCTATTAAAAACTAAAAACCTGACCTTTGCGCCAGGGTAGTGCAAATTTACATTATTTTTCTCCGGTTCTGCTGATCAAAAGACTGTCATTGTTGAAGAAAAAAGGGATCAGGCGCAAAAGTCTGAAGCTAAAGACTTATCAGGACTAAGGAAAAATATATTAAAATAGGATAAACAATAGCATTGATTTCTTTAAAAGATAATAGTTTAAATTCATTGTCTGTCAGTAATTGTCTGCCAAATGGCAACTTCCATCATCCATCCTCCAGTTTCCTGACCATTTCCCCTAATTTTATTATCTTTAAAGCTGAAAAACCACCAAAAACAGTCAATATGAAGATACAACCGTCCACTTTAGCTCTGGCAATACTTTTTCAGTTCTTGAGTATAACTGCATTTTCTCAAAAAACGGCAGCTTTGAACTCCTTACTGGATAAAAATACTGAATTTATTTTTCCGCAGACACCGGATAAAATCTCGAAGGCATTACATACGGGAACTGTTTTTTATGAAGATGCCAACGAGGAAAAATATGCCAAATGGATTACAGAATCAGGATTGGAGCTATATTCTAGCCTTGGAAAAAATAATGCTATTAATGAAATGTTCTTTGAAATCCCTGATGATAAAATATTGATCGTAGATGGATTACCTTATAATCTTACTCTAAATAAAACAACACTGGAGGAAGCTAAAGTTAAATTCAAAAAATATGGTGCAAAAGCTAAGAAACTGAGCGCTGACAGTGAATTTCCAGAAGGGTCAGAGCTGATTTTTAAAAGTGGGAAACACTATTCAACATTGTTTTTTAATGATAAAAATCTTTTAAAATCTTTAAGAATTACAACAGAACTTATTGATCCTGCAGCCAATTAAACAGACTGAAAATTTTCTATTACTAAAAGGAGAAAATTTATAAGTTAATAGGGTATTCATATTAAAAAACTATAACCATGAACGAAAAAAAAATAAGTGAATTAACTGATCAGGAGCTTTTAGAGAAAAAGAAGAAATCTAAATCTGGGAAAATAATAAATGCTGCTCTTATAGGGGCTTTCATTGGTATTGCAGTATACAGCAGTGTAAAAAACGGATTTGGATTTTTTACACTTTTTCCGCTATTTTTTGCAGGTCTTCTGGGAGTTCAGTATACCAGACGAGATCAGGCATTGGAACAGGAGCTGGAATCCAGAAACCTGAAATAGAATCAATGTTCAGGTATTAATGTTTGCCATTATCTGGAATTGAAAGAAACGCTTCAGAATCTTGATGAAAAATATTCTTCCCAGGCTATATTGAACAAAGCCGGAAAGAAGATCAAAGTCATGAATTGAGGTATGATCTTACTTTGATCATAGAAGGAACTGATGTTTTTAATCCGATGGCCTTTGCTCAATAATACTTTTATAGGTGAAAATCCTGTCTCCTTCGTTGAACATATTCGATAATAATACCAGATCAGGAGTTCCGTATTGCAATGCTTTTGCTTTCAATTTTGAATGGATGGTTTCCGGAGTGCCTATGACGACTTTATCAAGCAGAGCGTTGAACAATTCTTCGTCTTCACTGTTGTTAATAAGTGTTTCTACCTCTTCAGAAGGTTTCAATGCCTTAGGGGCTAAAATTTTTCTGGATTCTACGAACTGATACACCATTCCATATGCATTCCGGCGTGCCTGTTCAAGACTTTCGGCAACAGAAACAGAGAGAGCTACCTGAAAAGAAGGGAGATTATTGTATCCTGTAGGATTAAATTCTTCCAGATACATTTTCTGGATTTCGGTATTTGATCCTTCTGCAATGAAATCAGCCATAGAGTAGGAGATACCAAATTTTGCAGCTTCTTTAGCGGAACTTTCTCCGGAACCTAGCCAAGTGACCTCTGGCAATGTTGAGATATGTGTCGGCTGAGCGAATAGCTCAGCACCCTTATAGCTTTGTTCTTTGAGGTAAGCAATGATTTCTTCCAGTTTTTCATTCACATTATTCAGAATAGGAAGTTTATGACCATTTAAAGAGAGCACTGCATCTTTCAGACCTCCCGGAGCTTTTCCCAAACCAAGTATAAAACGGTCGGGATAGAGTAGCGCGAGCATTTTTGCCCATTCTGCAATTTTAAAAGCGGAATAGTTACGAAGCATAATTCCTCCGGTGCCTACTTTGATTTTTTTTGTATTGGCAAGAACCGTTGCTGCCAGGATTTCCGGACTGGAACTTCCATAGGCTTCCACACCATGGTGCTCTGCGTACAAAATGCTGTGATAGCCCAGCTCATCAGCCATATTGGCTAGGTTCAAACTGTTTTTGAGCGCAGTAGCAGCATTACCGCCTTTAATAACTGGAGTCTGGTCCAGGATGCTTAATTTCAGTTTCATTGTATTGATTTATGGGGCTATTAATGTAAGACAAAAAAAGGGAGACCTTCAAAAGATCTCCTGCTTTTTATTATTAATTTTTATGCTTAATTTAGTTGATCTCAACAAACAATTCTTCCTTCGATCTTCTTACTCTGTCCAGTTTTCCCCACCAGTCGGTCTCTTCATCTTTATAACCAAGAGCCATTAAAACAGTACTTTTTAAGCCTTGTTCAGGTAAATTCAGTAATTCATCCACTGCTTCATTGTTGAATCCTTCTATAGGAGTCGCATCCACTCTAAGGTCCGCAGCTGCCAAGAGCCCAAATCCTAAAGCAATGTAGGCTTGTTTGGAAGCGTTGTTAAAATGCTGTTCTCTGGTTTGTTTTTCCAGCATGCCCAATAGGTTCAAACGATAATCATCTGTTGCACTGTTAGGAAGATTTCTTACCTGATTGCTGAATTCAAAAAATGAATCAACTCTTTCTGTGGTATATTCATCCCATGCAGCAAAGACCAAAATGTGAGAAGCCCTTACAATCTGATCCTGATTACAGGAAATGGGCTGTAGTTTTTCTCTTAGCTCTCTGTTTTTGATAACTAAAACTTTAAATGGCTGTAATCCTGAACTTGATGGAGCAAGACGAATAGCTTCAAGTATCTGCTCCAGCTTTTCATTCTCAATGGGTTTTCCGTTATAGCCTTTGGTTGCAGATCTCCAGTTTAGTGTTTGCTGTAGTGACATAATTGTATTATTTACTTGTTGATTGATGATGCAAAGTTACGCCATAAGCAGTTGCTATTATATACCTGTTACCCTTAGGTAACCGGTTACCTAAGGGTAACCAAGTTTCGTTGATGTGGGATAATTATCTAATTTTGTAGTCTAATTATTCAATATGAAAAAAGAAAGATTGGAACTGGGGCCGGAGTGTAAAAATCATATCAGAGGAGTAAAAGACACGGTCTATTTATTGGAAGGAAAATGGAAAACCATAATCATCAGTCACTTGTATTTTGGGGGTAAAATGCGTTTTATGGACCTGAAAAGACAGCTTGAAGGCATTGCAGCCAAAACACTTTCAAAGGAACTTAAAGATTTGGAAATGAATAATCTGGTGAGCAGGACCCAAAATAATACAATGCCCGTTACAGTAGATTATGAACTTACAGACTTTGGAAAAAGCCTGCATGATATTATTGATACAATGGCAAAATGGGGAATAGAATACAGAGAGCAGCTGCTTACAAACTAAAAAAACAATATACATTAAAATCTATGCTGCTTAAAACAGAAATTTTAGCGGTATAAAATTCTTTTTATTCAATTTTTTAATTCAGAAACTATCTGTTTTGTGAATCGGTTAAAAGTAGCCTCTTTTTTCTATATACATCATGTTTTCTCGATAAAAATCTATAAAAATTTACTTTTTTCATTGTTTTATTAATGATATTTTTGCGCTTGTCTTGTTTGGCGGTGTATATTGTTTCTTAATATTAAATATTTGATGAAAAATTTCCCTATTCTTATTCTGTTGTTTTATTGCCTGTTTATACAGGGGCAAACCCGCATGGAGAAACAAATAGACAGCCTTTTGGATAAGTCTTTTACGGAATTTTCTGAAGTTCAATTGATTCCTTCTCTTAGGACAGCTAATGAAGCTTTAAAAAAATCAGATACATATAATTATTCAAAAGGAAAAACCCTGTCAAATATATACATTGCCAAAGTATTGGCGGAAACAGGAGGATACAATGAGGCGTTGGGTTATCTTAAAAAAGCAGAGCGTGAACCTTATTTCACATCTGTTATTGATACACAGGTTGAAGTTTACAGATTGAGAGGAAGAACGTACGGACTTCTTAACATGAATAAACTTGCTATTCAGGAATTTAATAAACAATTGAAATTTTCTCAGAAGATAAAAGATCCTTACAGAAAAGATATGTCTGCCTATTGGGCCCATGAGAATCTTTCAGAAGTTTTCACCCAGCTGCGCCAATATGATTCAACCTGGGTGCATTTACAACAGCAGGAAGATATTTTAAAAAAGCTGAAAGAAGAACAGGTTTTTTTCGATCTCAGTGGAACTTATGCTAAAAAGGGGCAGATGTACACGATCCAAAAAGAATATGTAAAAGCTCAGGAATATCTGGATAAATCATTGTTTTTGCTTGAAAAATACAAGGTGCCTTATTTATACTTTGCTTTGAGAAAGTATGGAGATTTGGAAGCTGCCAGAGGAAATCAGGAACTGGCAATCAGCTATTACCGTAAAGCGCTTCAGAATGCTAAAGAATTAGATGCTACAGATGCTGTGCAGCAGCTATACAGCGTACTTGGAGATTACTTTATGAAAAATAATCTTGATCCCAGGGAAGCCAACAGCTATCTTTATCAATATCAGAAACTCACTGATTCCCTTGATGTAGCAAATAAACAGGTGGTAGAGCAGGCATTAAGTCAGATCCTGGATCAGAAAGAACATGAAAACAACATGAAAAGCAGGAAATATGTATATCTTATTGTGTTGGCAGTTCTTGTATTGCTTATTGTTGCTTTATTTTGGTACAGATGGCATATAAAAAATAAAAAGCTTATCTATAAAAATAAAAAAACTCTCACTGAAATGAGTCAGGCAACCGTAGTACTCGAAAGGAAGATTGAGGAGAATAAATTCAATGATCTTATTACTTTGGCAAAAAGTAATAATCCTGAATTTCTGACCCTTTTTTCAGAATTATACCCGGGTTTTATTCAGAAATTAAAAGCAATTGATCCGAAGGTCAGGAGTAGTGAGCTTACTTTTTGCGCAATGGCTTACCTTAATTTTTCCGCTAAAGATATTGCAACCTATACGTATGTAACCCTGGGAGCCGTTGAAATGCGACGAAGCAGACTCCGTAAGAAATATAGTATCCCTTCAGATATAGACTTCAACAACTGGATGAGAAGAGATTATTAACATCTTGAACCTCCTGTATTATTTAGATAACAGTAACCATTGGCAGATATGTCAATGGTTTTTTATTGTATACCGGAGATGATTAGGAAGCTTGATTTTGATAATAAGCAGGAGATACTATTCATAAGATATGAGGATGTGATTGGATTTCTATACCGAAATAACATTTAAGATCAACTTTGCTTTCCGGTGTACGAAAAAATCTCCATAATAATCAGAAGTTTTACTTTTGAATGAGATCCCGCAATCTTAGATCTGTATTTGAAGCAGAGGATAAGGAGAAGCATGAAATTGTAAATGTTCAGTTTTATTCTTAATCCATTAAAGGGATTTTCATTAAAATGAACAAGATTTTACTTCTGAATTGTTACAATAAATACTAATTTTTCGTGTAAAAACTGACGAAAAGTTATACTCGTTTTTCAGGATGAAATCTTTTCGTTTTTTTAATGGAATCTGTTTATTGCTAAATGTAGAATAATTAGATTTGGCTTGTTTTTATATTATTGAAAATCAATAACTTGTAACTGTGTATAGCTTTTGTAGGGGGTGTGTAATTTGCTATTAAACACTAAAATAATGAATATTTGCCCATTCAAATTGATGAAGAATACAGAACTGAAAAACACAAATAATTCACAAAATGAATGACAATAATAATTAAACTGTAAAAGACGATTGTTTATCTATTTATTTTCTGATCTAAACACTAAGACTATTTCGAACCATGACAATACAAATAATAACATTCAAAAAAGAAAATCTCCATTTTATAGGGAGATTGTTTTTGCTGGACTGTTTTGTGATCATCAGCTTTTTGTATGCTCAGGTATGCATTGGGAATAAAGAAACTGGTATGGCCGGATTTTCTTCCTTAGAGAATAAAGGCTGTACTCATTTATATTTTTTAAATAGAGATAAACCATTTGAAATTGTCACTGTAAAACATCCTCTGTTTTTATTAAGATCACCTTCTTCCGGATAAATTCATATCCGTTGAAATAACATTTAGTTTTTATCCTATAATAAAATGGGAGAGTGCCCAATTTCATTACATCAAAAGTGTAATGCAGGTATTGAACTGCATATGATGAAAAAAAACAAATAAAAAATATAACCTAACAACAATGAAGAAAAATTTAATTTTTGCAGCGACACTCTTAACCGGGGTCTCTGCTTTCGGACAGATAGGTATCAGTACACCCGATCCCAAGGCAACACTGGATATTGTAGCTTCCCCTGCAGATTATACCAAAACTGACGGACTTATTGCCCCAAGACTGAAAGGCGCAGAACTTAAAGCCAAAGATTCTAATTACACAAATGATCAGACGGGAGCCATTGTATATGTAACGGAAGGATTAGATGAAGCCGATACAACAGACAAAACAAAAAATATCACCAAGGTTGGCTATTATCACTTTGATGGTTCAGTCTGGCAAAAACTGGGACATAACATCTACAATACAGATGATGTTTTTACCAGTGACAGATCTGCATACCTCAAGAAAGATAAGTATTTGCTCTTTGATGGTCCCGGATATGTTGGGATAGGAGATGTAGATCCTCTTGCAAAGCTATATGTGGATGGTTTTATACAGTTTAGTTCAGATTCTGATTATGGAGTAGGAAGGGTTTTTAATGATAGTACTGGTGAAAAATATGGAATGACCCAAAGTTCATATTTCCCAAAAACCGGAGATGCAGACTCACCGGGAACCAGACTTTATACCTCTGGAGGTGTTAAAGGACATATTTCATTTGGTCAGTATACAAGTCCTACCGCCTATAGTGAATGGGCTCGTTTTGCACATAATACGGGAAATCTGGGGATCAATACAATCAATGAAACCCAGAATAACCCCACTGAAAAACTGGATGTTAACGGAAATGTAAGAATCCGTACTTTACCTCTTAATGGTTCCGCAGATGTACTGTTTACCAATCCTGATGGAACAAGAAATGAAAGTAAGAGCCAACCTTTTTTTGCAACAAAAACTGTAGTGGCTGACAATAACGGGATATTGGGAGCATTAAAGGGAGTGCCTGCTGTAACCACAATGTATGCCGGTGGAGATAATAATGATGCTCTTGGAGAGACTATTACCACTATAGGAGCCCATAATTATAAAGAAGCAAAGGCAGACTTAACCAAAAGGACATTTACTTTAACTAAGAAATCAATCGTAACATTTTCACATTCAACAAGTGCTTCCCATTTTGCAAAAGATGCCGGGCAGTATGCCGGATATGGTTTGGAAGACGTATATGCCAAGTTAATCCAGGTGAATGTGAGACTATATTCAGGATCCACAACTGATACTCCTTATTTTTCTAAGGCTATGATATTACGTTCCAGCATGTCTTATACCAATGGAAAACTGGGTGGAGTCTGGGGAACATTTTATATTGACGGTACCAGAAGCGTTGTATTAGAGCCTGGAATCTATACTGCTGTATTGGAAGGTTATGTATATGCCGCAGATGAAGATGGGATAAGAGTTGATTTCGGTGGCTTTAATGATTGTGCACCGAGTCCTTCCTCAGGATGTGAAAAAACCTACGGAGATAACCGCTTTGATATTGTAGGAACTACAATTAATTAGATTCTAACTACACAAATGATTCCGCAGATTTATATAAAATCTGTATTCTCAAAATAACACACAAGGATAAATAAATATACAACACATGAAAAAAAACATCATTCTTTCAGGAGTACTCCTGATCTCCGGCTTTGCATTTTCACAGGTAGGAGTGAATACAGCAACTCCCCAGGCAACCTTTGATATCGTGGGGATGTCAACAGATAGTACTAAAACAGATGGACTGATCGCACCGAGATTAAAAGGCTCAGAACTGAAAACCAAAGATGGATTATATTCCGCAGCCCAGACAGGAGCCATTGTCTACGTTACTGAGGCTTTAACCTCTACCGGAACGACTGCAAAAACGGCTAATGTAACAACAGCAGGATATTTCTATTTTGATGGAACATTATGGCAGAAGTTAGCATATGGAACTTTTACAGAAACAGACGGAGTTATTGGTAATGAGGTGCTTAATGCAACTACTAATGGCGGATTAGTCAGAGCCGGAGCCGGAACGGCAGCCAGTCCTTATACATTGGGACTTACCTCTGGAACTGCCAATGGACAGATCATGACATGGAACGGTACAACATGGAGTCCTGCTGCTGTTAATCTTACTGAAGTAGACGGAGTTATTGGTAATGAGGTACTTAACGGAACAACTAACGGTGGATTAACCAGAGCAGGAGCCGGAACAGCAGCAAGTCCTTATACATTGGGCCTTACCTCTGGAACAGCCAATGGACAGGTCATGACATGGAACGGTACAACATGGAGTCCTGCAGCTGTTAAGTTTACTGAGGTAGACGGAGTGGTTGGTAATGAGGTACTTAATGCAACTACTAATGGTGGGTTAACCAGAGCTGGATCCGGTACATCTGCAAGTCCTTATACATTGGGTCTTACTTCAGGATCTGCAAACGGGCAGGTCATGACATGGAACGGAACAGCATGGGGTTCTGCAAACGCTTTGAATATTTACAATGCTAATGGAACTCTTACAGAACCAAGAACTTTAACCCAAAATGGAAATAGTCTTACTTTTCAAAGGACTCAAAAAACTCAATTTGAAAATTCTGCAGGAGTAGGACTAGTGCAAGATTCTGGTAGTGGAACAAGATCTTCTATAGGACTTTCCAATGGAGGAAACTATCAGCTTTGGCTATATACTGATACAAATGATGCTGCGCAAATTAGTGCTACCGGTAAAAGTACTTCTCTATCTATAGGAACTGGCAGTACGATTAATCCTTCAGGAATTGATTTTCATACAAGTTTAGGAGGAGGAGACACAGGGACTCAAAGAGCACAAATTGATCCGAATGGAAAATTCAATATCAATAATACCTTAAGTGTGGGCTATACCAGCCAGCAAACCTTTGCCAGCAATCAGAAGCTGAAAGTAAACGGAAGTATTGTTACCGCAGGCAGCAGCTATCCTGATTATGTTTTTGAAGAGTATTATGATAAAAGTTCGGAGATAAAACCTGCTTATAAGTTCACTTCTTTATATGATACCGAAAAATTCATTAAAGAAAACAGACATCTTCCCGGTGTAACTTCTATTAAAGAGCTGGAGAAAACTGCGGAGGGATATTCTTTCAATATTTCAGACCTGTCTGTACAGTCATTAGAGAAAATTGAAGAGCTGTATCTACACACCATAGAACAGCAGAAGCAGATTGATGAACAAAAAAACAACATCGTTTCATTACTGAAAATTACAGAGAAGCTGCAGGCGGAGATAGACGTTTTGAAAAAGCAATAAAATAGTAAATAATGTGATTACAGTGTTTCGGTACAAAGGGGGCAGAAACTGTCCCCGGAGTACTGATTGAATGGACGTTGATGAATAAAATTTTATTTGAAGATGATAAAACACAATGTATTGATAGATTTTAAAGAAATTCATATGGGAAACCTGATTAAGATCCGGGTTCGGGAGAAAAAGATGGGCTTGCTCAGGATATGTGGTTTTCTTAAATGTACAGCAGAAGAAATTGAAAAAATGTACATCTCCAGCAGTATTGATTCTGACATGCTTTTAAAATGGAGTAAACTTTTAGAATACGACTTCTTCCGAATTTATTCTCAGCATATCATTCTGTATGCTCCCTGTAGTTCGGATCAGGAAAAAGAACAGTCTAAAGAAGATTCTGGATTGCCCAACTTCAGAAAAAGTCTTTATACAAGGGAAATTATTGATTTTATGCTGAATCAGTATAATTCCGGAAATATGTCCAGACAGGAAATTTATCAAAGATATAATATTCCGAAATCAACCTTTCACAAATGGCTGAATAAATATAATAGTGAACTTAAAGAATCTGAATAATAGCATTCTGTACTCTTTTCATACCGTAAATTAAACTGTGACATGAAAATGAACCGCCCCAATTATAAAATTATTTATCAGGATATGCTCCAAAGTGAGCACCCCAATAAAATAAATGAATGCAAAGAATTATTAAAAAAGAAAGATCTGGATACGGCAGATATTCTGGAGCTTAACCGGAGAATCTTTCCTCAGATTTATAAAAACAAAGAAAAATGTTCCCAAAGGCATCGTGCCTACAACGAATCTGATATTTTGAGGGTATTGGAGTTTCAGAAAAAGAACAGTCTGAACAATTCTCAGCTGGCCAGCCATTTTAAAATGAGCAGAAATACCATTACCAAATGGAGAAAGCTGGAAAAGCTTGTGAAATAAAATAGAAGTGAAATCCTGCAGCTCATAGAACTGCAGGGTTTTATATGAATATAATAGTTTATCAATTAATCAGATAAAGCTTTATTGATTACTTTTCTCAATCCTGATGGACTCACTTGGGTCAGTTGTAGTGATTCGCAGCCGTTAAAGGATGCAAAACGCTTTACAGCATCAGCAAATGATGGTATCCAAAGTTCCGGAGGAAGGTCTGTATTCTCAATATGTAGGGAAATCAGCTCAAGTTTTTTATCTTTCCTGTGTGCTTTACAATCCACTCTTCCGATAAATGTATTCCCAAATAAGATAGGTAGACAGAAATAACCATACTGCCTTTTTTCCTTAGGAACATAGCACTCAAGACGGAAATCAAAATCGAAAATTTGTTTCACACGGTCACGGTGAATAATAGAATTGTCAAATGGAGACAGCAATCTGATACCTGAAACCGCTATATTATCAGACCTTTCAAGCAAATCACTCTGAATAAAAACAGAAGAAAGCCCTTCAACGGAAACCTTCTGTATTTCCCCCTTTTCAAGCAAAGACTGTAAGACCAGATTCACATTTTTTTTCAGGGTATCACCTTTCCTGAGATGGGTGATTTGTTTTAAAGTAGTAAAACCATAGGCATGGAGAGTTGTTTTTACCAGATATTCTGCTAGTTCAAGTGGAGTAGGTGGTGTGGTATTAATGGATGAAGGCAATACCCTTTCTGTAAGGTCATAGGTTTTCTGCATACCACTTCGGCCACTTATCATAAGGTCGCCCTGCATAAAAAGCCGTTCAAGAGCCAGTTTAGCAGGTTTCCAGTTCCACCAGCTTCCTTCTTTATTCTTTTTACTCTCAAAATCCCTTGCCATTTTAGGACCTTCTGTCCGGATGGTGTCTATCACATATTTCATGACCTTTTTGTCCGCATTATAATAATGGGAGTCACTTTGCTTTACATGGAGCATTTGTGGCAATGCATACCGGAAATCCTGCATCGGAAGGTAAGAGGCGGCATGAAACCAGTATTCAAATATTTTACGTTCTTCCACCAGTTCGTCCAGATAATGGGGTTTAAAATCAGGAATTCTTGTCCATAAAGTATGATGATGAGCCCTCTCTATCACAGACAACGTATCAATCTGTAGATATGCAAGACGTTCCAGAGTAGTAAGCACAGCCTCTTTTCCGGTTCCGAACGGTGTGGTCTGTGTTAATCCCTGACGCTCTAATGTAATAAGCTGTAGTGTTTGTAATGCAGGTATCTTTGTCATAGCAATAGGATACAAATGTATTGAATTAAATCAGTCACAGATCGGATATATTGATAGAACAGGAAAAAAGGTCATTGATTTTAAGTTTTATGAAGCTTGGGATTTTTCTGAAGGATTGGCGGTAGCGACCATTGAAAAAGAATAAAACGGATCTCAGAGAAAACTGACCGGTTATATTGATAAAAAGGGAGATTGGATATTTAAGCCTACTTTTTCTGAAGTCAATAAATTTAGTGATGGTAAAGGCCTTGTTCTTGGAATGTATAATAACCATCTGCGCTGGAGTTTTATTTCCAGACCATAAGCACGATCTTATTTAATAATCTGATAAAAGCAATTATTTTGATAAATGATAATCCAATATAGTTGCTTATAAAGCATATGATTAGTATTTTTATGGAATCTAATAATCCTACAAAAACTAATTAATCTACCATGAATACAATGACGCTGAGTTTTAATGAGAAAATAATGCTTGACAGTTTACTTTATGAAGCCTCAAAATCAGATGAAGTAAAACAGTCGAAAAAGGTAAGTGGCTATGTTTTTGCCGGAATGATTGCGGTAATCGGCCTGTTGATGATGTTTTTTGAACCCATATTAGGCATAGCGATACTTATTGTGGGCGGTCTTTTTTATCTGATTTATCCCAAATTTGCCAGCCGATACTATAAACGGTACTATACAACTATTGCTTTAGGAGATCAGTATAAAAGCAGTGAAGCCAACACCTTCAACGTAGAATTCAATAAAGAATATATCCTGATAAAAAATACTCAGCTTGAAGCCAAACATTCAATAACCCATTTTGAATGGATCTCAGAAACTGGTGAAAACTTCTTTATTAAAATGAATGCCGGAAATTATCTGATTTTTCCAAAAGCACAGGTTTCCGATCCTGTCTGGTTAAAGAACTACTTTCATTCCATATGTGCAGAACAGAACATTCCTTATCATGAAGAATTAACCTGGAAATGGGAGTAGTAAAAAAATGATCATTTGATGTCTTAATGACTAAAACAAATCTTGATTACTTTGAAAGAATAGGATATTAAAACTAAAATTCTTCTACAGTTTTCAAATAAATATTTTCTCTATTTTAAAATAGTATAATACTTCTCTTAATCCTAAATAAGATTTTCCCTAGAAGATTTTCTTTTTATAAAATATATGGAATAAAATGCTCTATGAAATAAGTTTCATGGAGCATTTTATTTAATTCAAAATTTAAATACTCTGAATTTTTGAAAAATCCACGTGTTTTATTTTAGTTGTCTCATTATTAGTGTGTTGTTGTTTGTTTTGTGATGCCGAGCGTATCTGTGACGTACCTGATTATAAGTTTGTAGTGTATCTGTAGCGTATAGATTTTCTTGGGTTTTGGGCAGAATAACTCTAATCTTGCATTGAAATTTTAATCGATCAAAAGGTATTTAGAAAAAGCAGTTTAGAGTTATGAAAATAGAGCTCAGTATGTTCTAGGTAACAGAAAACTTCTTTAGCTAAAACCATTTTAACACTCAATTTAAATACAATAAACACAGAATGAAAAAGTATCTTCTACCATTAGTGATAATGGTTTCCTCGATGAGTTATTCACAGGTTGGCATCAATACTCCTAATCCTCAGGGAATTTTTAATATTGATGGAAAAAAAGACAATAATGCAACAGGAAGCCCTACGGCATTACAGCAGGCCAATGACTTTGTAGTAACAGCTGACGGAAGTGTAGGGGTGGGAACTACATCCCCTGACCTGTCTGCAATTTTAGAGCTCAATGTCAGTCAGTTAGTCTCAGGAAAGCAGAAAGGTTTTCTGGGACCAAGAGTAGCTCTGGCGGCTTACAACGACTCTTCTACAATTCCTAATCCAGCTACCGGACTGTTGGTTTATAATCTGGGGACACAATCCACATTTACTTATGCCGGATATGTATACTGGGATGGTGCTCAATGGAGACCTTTGGACGGACGTTTACTACAACAGGGTACCGTAGGAGCCTTGAGATGTACTGATGTTAATCTTGATCCGCTGACATATACTGCAGGAACTCCTTTTCAGGGAACAATGACTGTTCCTTATACCGGAGGAAACGGCGGAATATATGCAGCTCAGGCATTAGGGCCCGTAAACGGACTTACCGCAACCATTACACAAGGGAATTTTGTACAGGGAGCAGGAACTTTAATTTATACTGTTTCCGGAACTCCCACAGTATCCAGCCCTAATACAACGGTATTCCCTGTTTCTATTGGCGGGCAGACATGTAATGCAGAAGTAGGCGGAGGTAAAAAGCTCAGTCCGGGAGAATATCAGTTCTTCACATACGAAGTTCCTGCAACTACAACAGGTTTGTTAAGTACGATGATTCCGAATCCACCTATTTTAGGAGGAAAAGTTAGACTGGATCTTAGCTTTTGGTCCAGCTCCAATACAGGATCGGGTGGGGTGACTTACAATCCCCGATTAGTGAATGTATCTTCCAGTAATGTTAAAATGTGGTATGCTGCATTATCCAGTGTAGACCGCTTCCGCCGTGCTAATATTTTAGTTGCTCCGGGAGGATATGTAGAAACAGATAATGGAATTTACCTTAACTGGGGAGATAATATGAACAGCAGCTCCACACCTATAAATTCTACAAACAGTTCCGATGATTCTCAGGAAATAGAAACTATAGATCTGGCTGTTGATGGAGTTTGGTATCGCTTGACCATTTTTGTTTATGTAGATAACTTAAATGATACAATCCCTGCCAATAACATCAGACGTATTCATATTACAGCACAAAGAATGTCTTCTTAATATTGGATTCCGGCGGGGCGGAGCCCCGCCGGAACCTTTAAAATATTCAGCCTGATAAAATAAAAGAGCCTCAAGACATCCTTTGACGGAATTGATTGAACATTTGAAATAAAAAGCAGTATGAATTATAAAAACATTCATATAGGAAATCTGATCGAGAATGCTGTTTCCGAAAGCAATATAGAATTATCCCGTATCTGTAATTTTCTTCACTGTACAGAAAAAGAGGTCGGTAAAATGTATACCTGCAGCAGTCTGGATACCGAAATTGTATTGAAATGGAGCAAGCTTCTGGAATATGATTTTTTCAGAATCTATACTCAACATTTAATTCTTTATGCTCCGGCTTCACCTAAAATAAAGACTATACCATCGGAAGAGAGAAAAACAGTATTGCCCCGGTTTCGAAAAAATATTTATACCCGGGAAGTCATAGATTTTATTCTTGAACAGATAAAAAATGGTGAAATGACGAAGGAAGAAATTATTATACGATATAAAATTCCTAAAACAACTCTTCATAAATGGATTGGGAAATACAGCCGGTAAATTGTTATAAGATTTTGTTGGCAGGGAAATCATGGAACTCATTTTAATAACTTAAAAGAGACTTTGATGCTTTTACCGAAAGAGTAATCCGTCAATATATTGCAACACAATATGGAAAAATATAAACAACCTGACTTTAAACAGATCTACAAAGACATCATTACACGTAAATATCCGGACAAATATGATCTGTGTAAATATTTACTCTCGAAAAATGAACTTTTAGCTTTAGACATTCTGAAGATTAATACTATTATTTTTGGAACCTCTGAAAAATACAGTAGCCAATACCGTTCTTATAAAAAAACTGATATTCTGAAGATTCTGGATTATCAGAAAGAAAATATGCTCAACAATACTCAGTTGGCCCTTCATTTTAAACTAAGCCGCAATACCATTGCAAAATGGAGAAAAATCTTTTTGATGTAAATAGATATTTCTATAACACTCAGAAGTTTTTATATATAAATAAGGAAAGTTGGAGGAGCGTGATAGATATTACCAACAGAGAATATTTGAAAATGTATTTTTAATCAAAATTGATTATTTAAATAAAATATAAAAGCATTTTATTTATTTTTGTATTGAATTTTATGTTTTTGCTAAATATTTATAAATTATGTTTCGTAAAATCTGGGATTATATAGCGAATAGGCATATTGCTCCCAATACAGGTCCGCTTGAGCTTATTGAAGCACAGAGAATGAATTTATTTGCATTTTCCATTGGAGCAGTTCTGATATTTAACGGATGTAGAGACCTTTTGTTTGGTTTAAAGGTCAATTTTTTTGTCTTATCAGCATTGGGAATCTTTTATCTTTTCCTTTTTTTCTTTACAAAAGTACGTTACAATCATTTTGTGACATTGTTTAGTCTGGAGCTTTTTTTATTTCTGATCTTCTTTTTTTCATCTACCACAGGCTTTGAAAATGGCCTGTCATTATATTATTTTGTCATTATGCTGGCTTCACTGTTTATTTTTAATTCCCAAAAAACAGTCTGGTATAATTTGATCGTTTATCTTACGGCACTTATTCTTTTCAGCATCAGTCATTACTATGATTTCAGGATATTTACCATTGAAGGAGCAGATAATGTACTGTTTTCAGAAAATCAGAGACTGATTACTTTTCTGCAGGTGTTTTTAGGAGTGAGTATTTTGGGATATTTTATACTTTCAAAACAATTCAAAATTGTGAAAT
Source organism: Chryseobacterium sp. BIGb0232 (assembly GCF_024810195.1). Lineage (NCBI taxonomy): Bacteria > Pseudomonadati > Bacteroidota > Flavobacteriia > Flavobacteriales > Weeksellaceae > Chryseobacterium > Chryseobacterium sp. BIGb0232. Next base: position 84,596 of record NZ_JANUEH010000008.1, on the reverse strand, counting down.
TATATCAGCAGGCTATGAGAAGTGAGAAGATTATTACTGATATGAGAGCTAAACTCAACAACAAAGATGAAATAGATTTGGAAAGTATTGTAAAGCTGGCCATGAATGATGATATTGCCTTTATTCCGAAAGTAAAGCAGATGTTTCCCAGTCTGTATGACAACCTGATGGAACTTAACCCTGATATGAGTACCGATGAATTTAAGCTTTGCGCCTTGATTAAACTTGGTTTCACAACAAAAGATATTGCAGAATACAATCACCTTGCGGTTCGAACCATTCAGACCAGAAAAAGCAGACTCAGAAAATCGTTTGGGATTTCTGCTGATATTGATCTCTATAAGTGGATTGATACGGTATAAATAGGATAATACTACTAATAAAATCTTAATTGCTTTTTTTACTGAACGAAATGATTTTGCTTGCAAAAATAAAAAATTTCAATCATTCTCCTGCAAACCTGGTGTTTAAGTCTCCATCAAATAAGAATCATTGTTCAAAGATCAAAACCACCGTTCCAATAATAATCAGTAAAGTTCCGATAGCTGTTTTTAAAGTAAGAGATTCCCCAAGAAATATAACAGAAAGAACAATTGTTAAAGCAACGCTTAATTTATCTAGAGGAGCCACCTGGGTAACTTTACCCACCTGCAAAGCCTTAAAATAAAAGATCCATGATAAACCCGTAGCAAGACCGGAAACGACAAGGTAAATGAGATTATGGCGGGAAAGGGCTGGGATACCTTTATATTCACTTCGTGCCAGAACAATACCCCATGCTACCAGTAAGATAATGACACTTCTGATAGCCGTAGCCAGGTTCGAATTCACTCCTGTGATACCAACTTTGGCAAAAATGGCTGTCAGCGAAGCAAAAAATGCTGAAAGAATTGCGTATACCCACCACATATGTATAGTTTTAAATGATTGGTTAAAATAACAGCACTCCCAAATATCTTAATCTAATCTACAAAATAATATTGAGTTTTTCCTTGATCTTAAAGTTTAATCTTAACCTAAAATATCTCATTTATTAATCTTCCTCTTCATACTCTCCGTCCATATCTTCATAGGAAATATACGACCAGTCAATACCGGAAATATCCAGTATTCTTTCAAACCTTTCTTCTATAGAGGTACCTACGAAGATAGCAGTACATTGATCCGCTTCATCAAATGAAAGACTGATGACCTCAAAATAGTCATCTGTATAAATCTTTTGCCTTTCCCAGGAAATTTCAGGAATTTCAGACCAGCTTTGCTGTATAAGTTTCACTGTTTCTATATCTACTGGTGAAAAAGAATTGGCATTATAAAAAAGTCCGCCAAGAGTTCCGTTGTATACAGACATAGATAGAAAAAAATCTTCCAGTGTTTTTGTTTCCTGCTGCCAGTCGGATTCGTACACCGTATCATAATTTCCCCATACCGAAGGATTTTCAAGAGAAAGATCTGCTTCTTTAATTCCCCATTGTACAACTCCTTGATTCTCTTCATAGAAAATAAGATGTCGGTCCTCTGTAAAATAAATGGCATTGGGACTCAGAAGCCTGTTGTGAGAATGATTAATTGCTTCGTTTTTACCTATGCTCAGATAATATTCACGAAGAACTGCCGGAAATTTAAAGTCCAGAGCTTGTTCTGCTTCTGTAATTTCTGTTTCAGAAAAACCAGAATGATCCTCGTTAGATAATTGATATAAACGTTTTATTTTTTCGAGATAATTCATGTCCATGGTAAATGTTTTTGTTGAATAGAAGCAAATTTGCAGTTTTTTATTTGATCAGAGATACCTTTCTCTGTTTTTATACTAAATAATCATCGTATTTTAAACTTTATAGAACTTATCATTATTAATAAATTAACGCAAAGATTTTATTTATAAAGTTTAATATTTTAAGTGAGCAAAGATTTCGACTAGATCTTGACTTAAGCTAATGGTAATATGCTTCATCAATCGATTGAAAATCGATTAATCTCTTAGCTCACTTAAATTTTAGCATAATTAAAAATCAACTTTGCGTCTATGAGAATAAGATGATAATGCAAGTTTTTGTCAAGAAAAAAAATATTAATAAAACGCTTAAATAGTTAAATATTTTCAATCTTTTAATGGGGTCAGAACGATAACAGAGTCATAAAATTTGTCTAAAGTTTATTTTTTATATATTTGGAGCATTACTGTATTTCTAATTTTCTGTGGAGCCATTATTTGAAAAAATATATGATGAATACAAGCATCAGGTCTTTTTTTTCGTGAAAAAATATATTCATGGAAGAGAAGATATTGAAGATGTTGTGCAGGATATTTTTGTCCATTTATGGAAGTACCGGGATGTTTTGGAGAAAAACAGGGAAGCCATCATCTTTAAAACAGCCAAGCAGGAAATTTCGAACTTCTACAGAAAAAATAAACTCGCTTTTTCGGATCTTCAGGAAGAAAATCATCTGAAAGTGGTAAAAGAGGAGGAAGACGAAGAAGACTACCAACAACATACGGAACAGATCGAAAAATTACTCCATCAAATGCCTGAAAAAAGCAAGGCATTCTTTCTCAAGCATAAAGTAGAAGGACAAAGCTATTCGCAGATAGCCAAGGAACACAGTATTTCTAAAAACGCCGTGGCTAAACATGTTAATAAGGTATTAAGTCTTCTGAAAACCCATCTCAATCTGTTTTTTTCACTCTTAATTTTTATAAAAAGCTTTTTTTAGGGTTGACGATTTCACTACTCTTGCGTAATAGTAAGTATGATTATGCAAAATCATATTTTCAGTTTCGTTTGCTGAAGCTGAATTTCAACCGACTAAAAAGAGTTTACTATGAAAAAGACAACATTACTGCTTGTATTGGTATCAGCATTTTTCTCAACCCAAGCCCAGACAACGAAAGAAGAAATTTTTTCGGATATCAAAACTACCGGCGGAGTATATTATGCTTATCCAACACCATCCCATAAACAAACACCGGCTCCGGCAGGATATGAATCATTCTACATCAGTCATTACGGAAGACATGGCTCAAGATGGCTGATCAATGATAAAGATTTTTCCGGAGTGATGGGAGTATTACAAAAAGCAGCCGATAATAATGCATTAACCGAACAGGGGAAATCTGCTTTGGATAGGTTGAAAAGAATATGGATTCAGGCGGAAGGCCACAACGGAGATCTTACAGAACTGGGAGCATTACAGCACAAACAGATCTCACAAAGAATGTTTAAGAACAATCCTAAAGCATTTGAAAAAAATGCTGTAGTTACTGCAAAATCAACAGTAGTCCCAAGATGTATTCTGAGTATGGCCAACTTTACGAATGAGCTGATAGCCAACAATCCTAAACTTCAGGTCAGTATGGAATCTTCGGATAAATATATGAAGTATCTGAATCATCATACCAAAGAATCTATTGATTTCCGTGCAGCAGATAACTTTTGGCAGGAGGAAAAAAGAAAGTTCAGAACAGAGAATATGAAGTCTGACAGATTTATCAAAAACCTTTTCAATAATGACGAATATATCTATAAAAACATCAATCCCGAAAGAGTTATAGAAGCCTTCTACTGGATTGCCAGCGATATGCAGAACCTTGAAACGGATATTTCCTTCTATGATTTATTTACAAAAGACGAATTATTCAATATTTATCAGGCCATCAATTATCAGACTTATGTGAATGATGGTCCGTCACCGTTGAGTAAAGGATTAGTGAAGAATAATTCTATTCCATTGGTGAAAAACATGTTGGATGAAGCAGAAGATTATATTAAAAATAATAAAAACGGAGCTTCTTTAAGGTTCGGACATGATGGGAATATTACGCCTTTACTGGCCCTTCTGAATATTGAAGGAATGAATAAAGAAGAAACCGATCCAAAAGAAGTCTATAAAGTCTGGAACACCTTCCAGGCAGCACCTATGGCAGCTAATTTACAATTGATCTTCTATAAAAACAAAAAGAATGATATTCTGGTTAAGTTTCTTCATAATGAAAATGAAGTTCATATTCCTTTACAAACCGACAGTTTCCCATACTATCGATGGACAGAGGTTAAACCGTATTTAGAGAATATTGTAGGAACTCATTAAAATGCTTAATCTTTTGTGGTTTCAAAAAAAGTCATTTATCATTCTGAATGAAACGGACTGAAGAATCTCTCAACGAAATGACGGTAAGAAGATCCTACTCCCGTTCAAAACATAAAAATGTATAAAATTTTAAAAATATTTTCTAAAAAAGGTTGACGATTTAATTTTTCTGCGTAATACTAAATATGAACAACATGGAAGACGAAGATTTCAAAAAAAGCTGGGAAGAAACCTACAGGGAAAACCAGCAAATGGATCAGCTTACTGATGCACGGATTAAGTCTGGAATTGAACGTAAGATCAAGACCGGAAGAAACCTGAAAAATATCTTTTGGGCTGCTTCTGCAGCAGCTGTAGTGGGGATTGGTCTGTTTTTCTACAATCCATCTGAGTCTTCTTCTGTGGCAGAACAGGGTACAGTTCAGACTTATGCCAGTTCAGATTTTACAAAGCGTATTGATCTCCCTGATGGAAGTCATATTGTTCTGGAACCGCACAGTACACTTGTATTGTCTTCCGATTTTGGGAAATCAGACAGAAAAATTACATTCACTGGTAAGGCAACCTTTGATATTGCAAAAGATAAGACCCGTCCATTCAGAATCAATGCAAAAGATTTTACAGTACAGGTACTGGGAACAAAATTTTTCCTGGATCAGACCAATGGAAAGGAAAAGGTAGAACTTTTTGAGGGAAAAGTAAAGGTAGATCATCAGGGGAAGATCACCTATTTATTACCTAACCAGTCCTGGAATAAAAATATTGAAAAGCCTGCCCGTTTTTATTATGCTGTTGATGCAAAAAGAGAATTTTCATTTGAGGATGAAACACTTAAAAATATTGTAACAGGGCTGGAACAGGTGTATAATATTAAAATAGAATACCCAAAAGAATATGGAGAAAAGAGAATCAAAGGATCTTTCTCAGGGAATCTGAACGAGGTTTTATCTGCCATCTGCTATCCGTTTAATCTTAAAACAGAAAAAAAATCCGATAAAGAGATACAACTAAAATAAAAAAGCACCAATAATGAGGGTTATTGATGCCGATTAACTATTTAACTCGCTAAAGTCTAATAAAGTTATTCCCAAATTTATGAAAAAAACAATAATTTCCGTGACATTTCTGGTTGCGATGGGACTTCCAGTGGCTTATGGCCAAACTACACAACAGCCTCCGGCTACACAGGCAAAACAAAAAAAGGTGTCCATTGCTAAGGTTTTTGATAAGCTCAGTAAATCTTCTAAAGTGCCTTTTTTCTACTCCAGCACAGATTTTAAAGATATTCTTGTGGATGAGAGTGGAGTAAATTATTCATCACTGGATGCTTCATTGAAATACCTTAAAACATATTATCCTGTAGAATATGAGATCAGGAACAATACTGTAATGTTGAGGAAAACCTCTATAAAAGCCGTTGTTCCGAGTAAAGCTATTTCCATGGCAAAAGATACCGTTACGGTGAAGGAAAATAAGATTGATGAAGTTGTTGTGATCGGCTATGGAAAAGTTAAGAAATCCGATGCTACAGGATCTCTTACTACGGTAAAAATGGATGCTGAAAATAACGGAAACCCGGTTTCCGCGCAGGATGCATTAACGGGAAAAGCCGCTGGTGTTAATATTATTTCTCCCGGAGGAGCACCAGGAGCCGGTTCTGCAATCAGGATCAGAGGGGGATCTTCATTGTCAGCAAGTAATGATCCACTTATCGTTATTGATGGGATTGCGATAGATAATTCTTCCACTTCAGGATCAGGCAATATCCTGGGAATGATTAATCCCAATGATATAGAAAGCTATACCGTTCTGAAAGATGCCTCTTCTACAGCGATTTATGGATCAAGGGCATCCAACGGGGTAATTATTATTACCACCAAGAAAGGCAGTAAGAAAACGCGTTATCAATACTCATCCAATACCAAGGTGAGCTACAATCCCAAAATGTTGGATGTATTGAATGGTGATGAATACAGGAGTTTTATAAAAAATCAATATGCAGGAAATGCTGCCGTGATTAATGGTCTGGGAATTAATGACACCAACTGGCAGAAAGAAATATACCGTACAGCTGTAAGCAACGATCAGAACTTCAGTATGACAGGTTCTGTAAAGGATATTCCATATCGTTTATCATTAGGATATACCAATCAGGAAGGGATCATCAGAAAAAATGCTTACGAAAGAATGAACCTGAGTTTAGCTTTGAATCCTTCGTTTTTTGATAAACACTTAAATGTAAACCTAAACTATAAACCAAGCATAGAAAATAACGACTTTATTTCCAACCCTGCCAGTGGAGCGGTATCGTTTGATCCTACACGTCCGGTTTTTGATCATTCAACGCCATATGGACTGGGGTATTTTATCTGGACGGATGCTTCCGGAAGACCTATTACTCAGGCCGGGGCAAATCCTGTATCAATGCTTGATCTGAGAACAGATCAGTCAAAAGTAATCAGACATATCGGAAACATACAGCTGGACTATAAAATTCATGGGTTTGAAGACCTGAAATTAAATCTTAATACAGGGTTTGATATTTTAAAAAGCGAAGGTAATATCTTCGTCCCGGACAATGCACCGCTTGCCTGGACTTCTATCGGAAATGACGGTCAGGGACTTATGGAGAATTATACCCAGAAGAAAAGCAATCTGCAGTTTGATGCTTATGCCAATTATTCCAAGACATTAGGCAGACATAAATTTGATGTGATGGGCGGATATTCCTGGCAAAGGTTCTGGAAAAGTTATAATGATTACCAGACCAATATTACAGGAAACAAAATCTATAAAAGTATTCTTCCGAAATCTGAATATATTCTTGTTTCATTTTATGGACGTTTAAACTACAGTTTCAATGACCGTTATCTTTTTACCGCTACTCTTAGAAATGACGGTTCATCCCGTTTTGCTAAGGATAATCATTGGGGACTATTTCCTTCTGCAGCTTTTGCCTGGAAGATCAAGGAAGAAGATTTTCTTAAAGACAGTAATTTTTTTTCCGATCTGAAATTAAGACTGAGTTATGGTAAAACAGGGCAGCAGGATATTGGTGGAGATTATGAATGGATGCAGACTTATACCTACAGTGATTCCCAGGCTTTATATCAGTTTGGAGATCAATTCTATCAAACGATTCGTCCCAATGGATATGATCCTAATCTGAAATGGGAAACCACTTCTACTTATAACCTGGGATTAGATTTCGGAATTCTAAAAAACAGAATTTCAGGGTCTGTGGAGGTTTATAAAAGAACTACTGATGATCTTTTGAATAAAATATCGGTTGCAGCAGGTTCTAATCTTACCAATATGATCTTCACCAATATCGGTTCCATGGAAAACAAAGGGCTGGAGCTTACATTGAATACCATTCCTGTTAAAAAAGGAAACTGGCAATGGAATCTGGATATGAACCTTACCTTCAATACATCGGAAATTACAAAGCTTACCCTTGTTGATAATCCGAATTACGGGGTGAACATCGGAAATGTTTCAGGCTCTACGGCCGGAACCATTCAGGTTCATTCTGTAGGCTTTTCTCCTTATACTTTTTATCTGTATGAACAGGAGTATGATGCTAACGGAAAACCTATTGAAGGAAAATATAAAGGCGGTCTCGTAAAAGATAAAAGCCCAATGCCGAAATCCTATTTAGGAATCTCTTCTAAACTAAGCTATAAAGACTGGTATTTCGGATTCAACGGGCATGCTAATTTTGGAAATTATGTGTATAACAATATCAAGTCCAAGGATTATAAAACTAAAACCTATTCCGGAAACGGAACCTATTCCAATATTTTAAGCTATACCGCAGAGCAGGGCTTTGAAAATCTACAGCTTTACTCTGATTTCTTCCTTGAAAATGCATCGTTCTTCAGAATGGATAATATGACATTAGGGCGTACATTTAAGAATATCAGTGATAAATTTGATCTGGGAGTCAGCTTTTCTGTTCAGAATGCTTTTGTGATTACAAAGTATAGCGGTCTGGATCCTGAAGTGTATTTGGGAATTGATAATAATATGTATTCCAGACCCCGTTCATTCCTTTTTGGGTTAAATGTTAATTTTAAATAATTTGAATATGAAACGTTTATATATAATACCTCTTATACTATTACTTTTTACGGTGAGTTCATGTGTTGGAGATCTGGATACAGAGCCCATTGATCCGAATATCGTGACCACAGAACAGGTATATTCCAATCCTGATAACTATAAAGGAGTTTTAGCCAAATGTTATGCTGCTTTATGTCTTAGTGGACAGCAGGGGCCTACAGGAGATCCGGATATGGGAAATTTTGATGAAGGCTACAGCTCATTTATCCGTTTGGCTTTCTATGTTCAGGTTCTGACAACGGATGAAGCTATTATGGGTTCACAAACCAATGGATTAAGACAAATGGCAACCAACAGCTGGGATTCTAATACTGCAATTCTGAATGGATACTATGCGAGATTGTACCAGATTATTGGATATACCAATGAGTTTTTAAGACAGACTACAGATGAAAAACTACAGGGAAGAGGACACACCGACCCCAAATTTAAACAGGAAGTCGCCTATTTCAGAGGAGAAGCCCGTTTTCTGAGAGCTTATTCCTATTGGGTATTATTAGACACATTTGGAAAAGTTCCGTTTGTAACAGATGCAGACAAGCAGGATCCTCAGTTTTTACCTAAACAGATCATGCCTGGTGACTTGTATGCTTATATAGAAAAAGAATTGAAAGAGATTGAAACAATTCTCCCGGTAACCAATGAATATGGAAGAGTAGATAAAACAGCTGCTGATTTTCTATTATCAAGACTATATCTGAATGCAGAAGTCTACATAAAATCGGCGCAATGGACTAAAGCTGCAGAATATGCTGAAAAAGTGATCCAAAGTCACTACAGTTTATCTCCCAAATACCTTTATAACTTCCTTGCAGACAACAATACCTCTCCGGAAATTATCTGGTCTTTGAATATGGATGGGGTAAAATCCAAAACCTATGGCGGAACTACCTTTTATGTATTGGCACAAACCGGGGGTACCATGCTGAATTACCTGAATATGGGAATTTCAGGAGGCTGGGGGAATATTCGTTTGCGTCCGGAGTTTGTGAATAAATTCCAGACTGCAGATCAAAATTTCAATACTTCAGATCCTAATGCATTTACAAAAGGGGATACCAGAGCATTGATCTTTAATGTGGGACATAAAAAAGAAATTGCAGCTCTTCCGGGAACTTTCCAGGACGGATATGCCTTTACCAAATGGAGAAATGTAGACAAAACCGGAAAAGCAGGATCAGACGCAGCCTATGTAGATACAGATTTTCCAATGTTCCGTCTTTCAGAAGCTTATTTAACAGCTGCTGAAGCGTATTTCAGAGTAGGGAATAATTCATCTGCGCTTAGTAATATTAATGTAGTCAGAAATAGGGCTTACAGCAACGGAGCCGGAGCGATTTCTTCTTCCGATCTGAATCTGAATTTTATTTTAGATGAAAGATCAAGAGAGCTTTCCTGGGAATTAACCAGAAGAACCGATCTGATCCGTTTCAACAAATTCACATCCGGAGATTATGTATGGAGCTGGAAAGGAAATACCAAAGACGGCAAAGCGGTGGATTCAAAATTCAATATTTTCCCAATTCCATCTGCAGATATTACAGCCAATCCTAATTTAACCCAGAATGCCGGTTATTAATTAATTTAAAAATAAAGCGGGAAAGTTTCAAAAACCTTTAAGCTCAGAAGTTTTTGAATTATCAAGCCTAAGTTTGAAGAGTGGTGGTTCTCTCTTTTTCCCGCTACGGGTCTTCATAATGAAGGCCCTTTTTTTGTTTCTAATACCTTCAGAATTGATAGAAAAAGTGAGATTTTATAAACATTAAAAATTGTTTTCTAACCATAGCCTATGTAATAAAAAAACAAACTAAATATTAGCCATTAAAATATTTAATTCGTGCATCTGTGGCCATCAAAACATTATTCAGAATCCACGTAATCAGCAAAATATGCGCGAGAATATCTCTCCACATTCAATTTTGTCGGAGATAAAACCCTTGCGCCTTAAAAACATACAGTATATAAAAAATTAGCGCCTTTGAGTTTCCAACAAAACAGCCCTTTTGAAATTGGAAATAATAAAATTATATTATTTATAGAAAAAATACGTTTAAAGCAAAAAAATAATTACTTTTATCCTAACCAAGTAAACAATTCGTTTTGAGAACTACTCTTAAACCTGTTATCGCTTAAAATTAGCCTTCAGAAACCGCAGGCTAATTATTCTTTCGTTTGGGTAACTCTACCCGAACAGGTTTTCATTTAATCCTATCATTTACTGTATTGCCAATGAAGGCAACTGTATCTCTGTTTCTATTCTTTACAGGCAACTGTTCAGAAGAAAATAGGAGAGGGTATTTTCTATTCAATAGCTGTACTGATTTTGTAATGCGTGAATAATAGGTAAAAAATTACTGAAGAATATTAAGCACAAATTATAATGAGTATAGAGTATACGTGGGTAATCAAAGCGAAAAATACACCCCTTTTTAAAAAGAAATGCAACCATTGTGACAGCGAAAGGTTTCATTGCAGTGATAAATTCAGGCTGAATGCCCAAAAAAAGAACATCGATATCTGGTTAATCTACAGATGTGTAAAATGCCACCACCGATACAATATGACAGTATTTTCCAGAATCAGAACGGAATCTATCAGTAAGGAAAAATTTAATCAACTTTCTGAGAATGATGTTAATTTAGTCTGGGAATATGCTTTTTCCCACGAAACAAGACGAAAAAATAATGCCGAAGCAGACCTGTACAGTGTGGAATACGAAATTCAGTTTGATGAGGTTTCGGTAGAAGAGATAACTTCTTGTGAGGATGAAATGCTGAGTTTTACCATCAAATATCCTTTTGAATTTAATCTCAGATTATCGACGGTGATCAGAACCTGTTTGAACCTTTCATCAGGTAAGCTAAATCAATTGATTGATGCAGAAGCTATTCTCGTTCATGAAAGACCTTTACAAAAAAAACATAAAGTTAAGAATGGAGATGTTATCAGGATTCATAAGGATAAACTGAAGACGATCTTATGGAAGGAAGAGCTATATGATGAAGTTGCTGTAAAATAGCCTTAATCAAAAGGATCGCTTCATCTGAGGCGATCCTTTTATTTTATTATTCAGAAGAAATGATTCTATGAAGAAAACTCATCCAGCATATCTGCTGAAGGAACAAAAAATAAAGTTCCTGTCTGGGCGGTACTGAAATCCAGGATTCTGTCGTAATTCCCTTCAGGATCACCAATGAACATATTCGTCAGCATTTTTTCTACTGTACTGAATGTGCTTGCATAACAGATAAAATAAGTACCCATTTCATTCGTAGAAACATTTCCAAAAGGCATATTATCTCTCACTACCTTAAAATCATCACCTACATTGGCCAATGCAATATGGGAGTTTTTAGGCTTTACTTCATCATCCATTTCAATATCCTGTTCCTTTGATCTTCCGATCACTTTTTCCTGATCTTCCACAGAAAGAGATTTCCAGGCATTCATATTATGGATATATTTCTGGACAAAAAGATAACTTCCGCCTTCGTATTCAGGATCTGCATCTCCAATAACAGCAAAATAATCACGGTCTTTACCATGCGGATTTTCTGTGCCATCTACAAAACCTAAAATAGATCTGCTGTCCCAATAACGGAACCCTTGAACCTCAACTACACAATCAGAAATTTCTGTCATAAAATCCGAAATCGTGGAAGCCATATCATACGCCAGACTTTTTTCATCAGAACGAATGTGAAAATGAATATCTCCTCTCGTACTTACTGCTGTATGTTTACTGCCTCTTATTTCTTCAAATTTTTTAAACTCTTTGGGTAACGGATTGGGTAAGTCAAGCTGTAACCAGGCTTCATAGCCAATTCCCAGAACACAGCTTGCTTTAGAATTGGGAAAACGGTCAAGTGCCGAATTATTAAGGTTAGTGACTAATGCACAGACTCTCTGGAATACCGATTTAACTTTTGAAGGATCTGCATCCTGTTTGAAATTCCATACCAGAAAATAAGTATTGTTGTTAGGATAGTCGGTGACATTTTGAGAATTCATGTTTTTTTGTGTTTCGTTTGCAGGCATTTTTACTGTTTCTAATGAATCAAATTTAATAAATGATAATGGTACCTCATCACTTTATTCTTGAGATAAACAATTTATGACAATTTTTTCACAAATTACCGTAGAGACTTTTATATTTTCTGACAGTATACAAGCCGTAAAATGAGTATTATTGTAATAAAATTAACCTTCAATACATAATATGGGGCATTGGGAGATTTTTCTGTTATTTTTGATAATTGCTTTTGTCTATTCCTCGGTAGGATTTGGTGGTGGTTCCAGTTATTTGGCAGTATTGGCAATGTATAGCCTGCCATATCAGGAAATCCGTTTAACAGCGTTGATCTGTAATGTGATTGTTGTAGTGGGAGGCGTATATATTTACATTAAGAACAAGCAGATCGATTGGAAAAAAGTATTGCCCATAACGTTGGTGAGTGTTCCTATGGCCTATTTGGGAGCCATACTGAAAATAAGTCAGGAAACTTTCTTCCTGATCTTAGGAATCACACTCATCATAGCTGCCGTCTTATTATGGATTAAAACGGAAACCAAAAACATAGAGAAATTGCAACAGGATTCAAAATCAGCAGTCTTTGGGAACAGTCTTTTGGGAGGCGGAATCGGGTTTTTATCAGGACTGGTAGGAATAGGAGGCGGAATTTTTCTTTCCCCTTTACTGAATCTGATGAAATGGGATACACCAAGGAAAATAGCAGCCACTTCCAGTGTGTTTATACTGGTGAACTCTGTATCAGGCATTTTCGGACAATTATCAAAACTTTCTATAGATATGGATTATTTCAGGATCTTAAGTTTATGTCTTGCCGTTTTTATAGGCGGACAGATCGGATCCAGAATGTCTCTGAAATGGAATCCCTTAGTTATAAAAAGAATGACTGCCATTCTTGTATTGGTGGCAGGAGTAAATATTCTCATGAAATATTGGTAAAAATTTAGTTTAAAAATAAAATGAAACTTAAAATATTGGCTTTTGGAATAACGAAAGATATTTTCGGAGCATCAGAAAAAGAACTGGAAGTTGAGGTTGGTCTGAATGTCAGGCAATTAAAAGAAAATTTAGAAAAAGATTTTCCTCAACTTATAAAACTGAAATCCTATTTCATTGCTGTGAATGAAGAATATGCTGAAGACGCTCAGATCCTTATAAACACAGACGAAATAGCCATCATTCCTCCTGTAAGTGGAGGTTAAAACTTAAGCATTCAGAAATAATTCATGCATTCGTGGCATTATTTACCACAAACACAGGAACAAAAATACTGTGTAGAATCAAAGTTAAAAATGTAAAGAAATGATTGATATCAGAATAACAGAAGACGCATTAAATATCACCGAATGTCTTGATCTGGCCCAGGATCTGAGCAGTGGTGGGATTGCAACTTTTATAGGAACTGTTCGTAACATTACTCAAAATAAGTCTGTTGTCCGTTTGGAATATGAATGTTATCAATCTATGGCCACAAAAGAAATTAAAAAGGTAGCAGATCAGGCCACGACCCTGTTTTCTGTACGAAATATTGTTGTTCATCATCGTACCGGAATTTTGTTTCCAGGTGATGCTGCTGTAATCATTGTGGTAAGTGATGGGCATCGGGATGCTGTTTTCGATGCATGCCGTTACGTTATAGATACCATAAAGAAAACGGTTCCTATATGGAAAAAAGAGATTTTTGAAGATGGGGAAGAATGGGTTTCGGCTCATCCGTAATTGAAGACCGGAAATTCGTATATTTACTATAACAGATTATTCAGATATGAAAACCAATACATTAGAAAATAAATCTGTACAGAAAATAGAGATTGTCAAAGTAAAAGAAGACAAAAGTTTTCCTTATACAGACGATATTTCTGTAGAAGAACCGCTGGAGATCCGGATTTCTTATGGCTCAAAAGGTCAGAGGGAGAGTAAAAATATATCTGTAACCATGAGAACTCCCGGTAATGATGCAGAATTGGCTGCAGGATTTCTATTTACAGAAGGAATTATTTCAGATGGAAATCAAATTCAAAATATAGATCATCTACAGGCAGAATGTTCCAGGAACCGGGAAAACATTATTGTAGTGGAGCTGGCTGAAGATTTTGTTCCTCATCTAAAAAATGTTGATAGAAATTTTTATACCACCTCCAGTTGTGGAGTATGTGGGAAAGGCTCTATAGAATCAATAAAAACCGTAAGCACTTTTCAACATATCGAAAGAGAACAACATATCTTATTATTTGAGGTGTTGTATAAGTTATCCGATAATTTACAGTCCTTTCAGAATAATTTTAGTGCTACAGGCGGAATCCATGCCTCAGGGATTTTTGATTTTGAAGGACAGCTGATGGCTCTAAGGGAAGATGTAGGAAGACATAATGCATTGGATAAACTGATCGGACATGCATTATTTACCGGGCAACTTCCATTGAAGGACAAAATCTTAGTGCTCAGTGGCAGGGCTAGTTTTGAGCTTATTCAAAAAGCAGCTATGGCAGGAATTTCTTTGGTGGCAGCAATAGGAGCTCCATCCAGCCTGGCGGTAGATGTAGCAAAAGAATTTGATATGACATTAGTGGGATTCCTTCGTGATAACCGTTTTAATATTTATAACGAGAGCAGTTTCCACAAAATTGTTGAAAAATAGATTATAAATGCCACGAATGCACGAATAAGATTAGTGGATAATAATAATGAAGTATCCTAAAAGATGTAAAATAAATATAGATAAGTAGCTATGAGCACAAAAACCATTCGTGCATTCGTGGCGAAAAAAATAAGAGATTTAATAATCCATGATCTATGAATCCGTGGTAAAAACAGAAATAAACAAATGAAAATAAGAATAAAAGACAACTCCATCAGATTCCGTTTAACCCAATCTGAAGTCTCAGAACTGGGAAGAAACGGAATGGTTTCAAGCTTTACAGAATTTGTAGACAGACCTTTCATTTACACTATAGAGAAAACAAATGATACTACATTATCAGCAGCATTTATTGAAAATAAAATCGTGATGAAAATGCCGGAAGCTATGGTTGAAGAATGGATATCTACAGATATTGTAGGATTTGATGGGCAGGCTGGCCTGGTAAAACTTTTGGTAGAAAAAGACTTTGTCTGCATAGACAATACGATGGAAGATCAAAGCGATAATTACCCGAATCCCAGTCTTAAATGTTAATCACTTTACAAAATAAAAGGGTATGGAAGAAAATAATAAAAAGAAAGTAGAAGAAGAAATTGGCAGAGAACCCAATGCCGAGAATCCATTCACTTTACTTGACCTTAAGTTGACCCATGTGGAAAAAGCAGCCGCAGGAGTTCCTGCTGTGATGGCTGCTTTTAGTGATTTATTTGAAGAAAAAGCACCTATCCGTGGAATGAGAGCGCTGTTCAAAATGAATCAGATGGGAGGTTTTGACTGTCCAAGCTGTGCCTGGCCGGACCCTGATGATGAGCGTTCCGTTCTGGGAGAATATTGCGAAAATGGAGCAAAAGCCCTGGCAGAAGAGGCTACTACTAAAAAAGTGACACCTGAGTTTTTCAAACAGAACTCTGTGTACGATCTGGCAAAATTAGATGATTATCAGATCGGGAAAATGGGCAGACTTACCGATCCTATGTATCTGGCTCCCGGAGCAACTCATTATGAACCTATCAGTTGGGATCATGCCTTTAAAAAAATAGCAGAACATTTCAATGCGCTGGAATCTCCGCATGAAGCTGCTTTTTATACTTCCGGCAGAACAAGTAATGAAGCATCCTTTGTTTATCAGTTATTTGCAAAGGAGTTTGGAACGAATAATATGCCCGACTGTTCCAATATGTGTCACGAAACTTCAGGTTCTGCACTCCGTCCAACCATTGGAATTGGGAAAGGAACCGTAACATTGGAAGATTTTTACGATGCTGAAGTCATTGTGATCATTGGACAAAATCCAGGAACCAATGCCCCAAGAATGATGAGTGCGCTGGCAAAAGGAAAGAAAAATGGAGCTAAAATTATAGCGGTCAATCCATTACCGGAAGCTGGATTAATGGGCTTTATTAACCCTCAGAGTGTCAGGGAAGTTCTTGTTGGCGGGGTGCAGTTGGCAGACCTTTATTTACCTGTAAAGATCAATGGAGATATGGCTTTATTGAAAGCATTGGAACTTCTTTTAATCGAATTTGAGAAACAAAACCCGGGTCAGGTTTTTGATGAAGACTTCATTAAAAATAAAACAGTAGGGTACGAGGACTTCATGAAGCAGTTTGATCAGTATAAACTGGATGAATTGGCTAAACTTTCAGGAGTACCGAAGGATGCTATCCGTCAGGCCGCAGAAATGATGGCTTTCAAAAAGAAAATTATCGTCAGTTGGGGAATGGGGCTCACTCAGCAACCTAACGGAGTAGATATGATCCGCGAAATACTGAATATTCTTTTGCTGAAAGGAAGTATCGGTAAACCGGGAGCTGGTGTTTGTCCGGTTCGTGGTCACAGTAATGTTCAGGGAAACAGAACGATGATGATTGATGAAAAACCTACGGAAGAACAGCTTGACCGTCTGGAGAATTTCTATGGTTTCAAAGTTCCCCGTAAACATGGATATGATGTAGTGCGGGCCATAAAAGCCATTCACGAAGAAAAAATAAAGATGATGTTCTGTATGGGTGGGAATTTTCTTTCTGCCACTCCGGATACCACATATACGGCCAATGCTTTGAGAAAACTTAATTTGTTGGTATGTGTTTCCACTAAGCTGAATAGAGGACACCTTGTTCATGGTAAAGAAGCTTTAATTCTTCCTACTTATGGGAGAAGTGATAAAGATATTGTCAATGGTGAAGTCCAGATTATTACAACAGAAAACTCTATGGGTGTTGTTCAGAGTTCAAAAGGAATGTTGGATGCTATATCAGATAACCTCATCAATGAAACTCAGATCGTATGCCGCATGGCAATGGCTACATTAGGAAACCGTTCCGTAGTAAATTGGCAGCGTTATCATGACAGTTACGATGCAGTAAGAGATGATATTGAACAATGTATTCCCGGTTTTACAGATTATAACGTCCGTGTCAGACAAAAAGGAGGATTTTATCTTCCCAATGCGGCAAGAGACGAACAAAGCTTTTCGAAGGAACTTGGCGGACGTGCTCCATTTACACTAACAGAAGTACCGGATAATAAGCTGGCTTCTGATGAATATATGATGGCTACAACCCGGACTCATGACCAATTTAATACGACTATTTATGGGCTAGATGACCGTTATCGGGGAATTAAAAATGAACGCCGTGTGATCTTCATGAACCAAAAAGATATTGATAAAGCAGGATTTAAAGCAGGAGATAAAGTAGATCTTTTCAACTATGATGACGGGATAGAAAGAGTAGCTCCTTTATTCATTATTGTATCCTATCAGATTCCTGAAAAGAATACGGTCACTTATTTCCCGGAAACCAATGTGTTGGTCTCTGTCAATAATGTGGTGAAGGAAAGTAATATGCCTGCATCCAAGTATGTGAAAATCAAGATTAAAAAACATGATCCTGAAGTGTATAAAAAAGTAGATGAAATGCTGTATCAGGGAGCCATCCAAAGACCATAATTATTCTTATATTGTTGTATGAAAAAATACTGCCTGTAGCGATGTTGTTACTCTCTGGCTGGGCATTCTGTCAATCCGGATTCAAACTTAAAGTGAGTGGGGAAATTCCTGCACCTTTAGAATTGAGTCTTGCGGATTTATCAAAGATGCCAAGAAAAGAAGCTTCACTTAAGGACAAAGATGGGAGCGTTCACATATATTCCGGAGTTGCTGTTCAGGATATTCTCGCAAAAGCGGGAGCTCCTTCAGGAAAGGAACTTCATGGCGAAAATATATCAAAATATGTATTGGCAAAATGTGCAGATGGCTATCAGGTTTTATTTTCATTAGCTGAGCTGGATGCTTCTATTGCAGATAAAAACGTGATTGTTGCAGACACCATTGACGGAAAACCTTTGGCAGAGTCAAAAGGTCCGCTTCGCATTGTTGCAGAAGGTGAAAAAAAACCTGCACGCAGCTCTTATCAGCTACAGTCTTTAGTGATAGGTCAGATTAAGAAATAAATTTTAAGATAAAAGCTTTACAAGAAACAGTATGATTATAAGGAAGAAGGAACATTGGTTTAAAATGCTTTTTGTATGGCATGGTTCAGTATTACCAGGACTGTTGCCACGGCTTTTTTTGCTTTTTATTTTATCGTTGGGTGTAGTGTATCTGCGTGGGGTTATCTTTTCCTTTAAAATACCGCTTAATCCGGCACCATTAACGTTATTTGGTTTTGTATTGGCTTTATTTTTAGGATTTAAGAATAATGCCAGCTATGACAGATTCTGGGAAGGGCGTAAATTATGGGGTGCTTTATTGAATACAGCCCGATCATTAACCAGACAGGCTTTAACTTTAAAAAATACAAAAGAAAGCAAAGTTTCTGCCTCGGAATTTATCAAGCTGTTAGGCGCTTTTATTTTTGCTTTGAAACATCAGTTGAGAGGAACCGATGCTCATGAAGATTTAAAAGACAGATTGAATGAAGATCAGTTAAAAATAGTTTCTTCGGCTAAGTATAAACCTGCTGTCATTATGAGATTATTGGCAGAATGGGTTCAGCAGGCAAAAGAAGAAGGAAGTATAGATACCATTCAGCAAGCCCGTTTTGATGAAAATTTTGATAAACTTTCTGATATTGTAGGCGGGTGCGAAAGAATTGTTTCCACTCCGCTTCCTTACAGTTACCGTGTTTTATTGCACCGTACCGTATATATTTACTGTTTTCTTTTACCCTTCGGACTGGTTGATTCATTGAGATGGTTTACACCGCTTATTGTGGTGTTTGTTGCTTATACATTTGTTGCATTTGAAGCCATTGCAGATGAAATTGAAGAACCATTTGGTACGGAAGCTAATGACTTGGCTCTGAACAGTATGTCTGTAATGATTGAGGAAACGATTCATGAAATGGCAGGAGAGGAGATTACCACTTCCAGGAAAGAGAAACAAACGATCATAGACTGATTTGGCAGATTGTAAACTTATGGAATCTTTGGAAAAACCGGTTATTTACACCATCGGGCACTCTACTCGCCCTTTGGAGGAATTTTTAAAAATGTTGAAATCATTCAATATTGAAGTTCTTGCTGATGTACGGAGATTTGCAGGTTCAAAGAGATATCCGTGGTTCAGCAAAGAAAATCTTGAGAAGGTATTGCCTGAAAATAATATTGAATATATTCATTTTGGAGCATTGGGAGGCAGGAGAAAAGTTCAGCCTGATTCAGTCAATAGCCGTTGGAGAAACGAATCTTTCCGTGGATATGCTGATTATATGGAGACTGAAGAGTTTACCAAAGCGATTGGAAAACTGGAAACCATAGCAAGGACAAAAACAACTGCTTTTATGTGCTCAGAAGCCGTATGGTGGAGCTGCCACAGATCTATGATCTCAGATTACCTCAAAGCAAAAGGTTGGGATGTGGAGCATATCATGAATATTGAAAAAACAGAAGAACATCCTTACACCGCCCCTGCAAGAATCAGCAATGGCAAAGTCTTCTATTCGGATGCAAGTTTATTTGATTAAATAGATACTTTATGTCATTGCGAGCAAAGTGAAGCAATCTTACTTACTGGAAATTATTAGTTTTTAGCTTCCTGTTTGTTATTCCGTAGGAATCTATACTATAATAGTCTAAAAACAAAGTTGAGTTTCTTACGGAATGACAAAGCACTGTGTTGATTTTCATGTATGTAAAAAAAGATCTTATTCAACTAAAAATTATTCGTGCATTCGTGGCTAATAAACATTTTGTCCCTTTTGGCTTTATTGAACCTTCTATTTGCAATTAAGAAACTAGCGTGGTATTTCATTAATACCATTTTTCAAAGAAAACACTTCCTTTTCAGGAAATTCTTTTTTAATTTTCCTCACAGCTTCCATACTTCGTTTACCAGACTGGCAATAAATAACAATAGGATTTGAAATTGAAGAAATAAAGGAGAAATGTCCTTCCAATTCATCCAACGGAATGTTTTTTCCGCCAATATTAAAATTCTGATGCTCTTCTTTTGTACGAACATCTATACTTTCAAAGTTTTTCTGATGCTGCATAAACTCTTCACAACTCATGAGTTGGACACTTTGAGTCAGGGCTGTAATCTGAGCAGAAGTCTTTCTTAACTTAATAATTTGCGTTCTGCCATTCATCACATTCATCATCCATAGTTTTCCTGCTAAGGTTTCTTCAGATCGGATGAGGTATTTTATGGCTTCATTAGCTTGCATACAGCCTATCATTCCGGCTAAAGGAGGAATGACACCGCCTTCTCTGCAGTTAGGAACCTGAGACTCTTCTGCGTTAGGAAAAACATCCCGGTAATTGGGAGAATAGGTACCGTCCTTTTGCAAAACATTCCAGATGCTTACCTGACCCTCATGTTGATAAATAGCTCCATATACTAGAGGTTTTCCAGATAAAACACAAGCATCATTCAATAAACATTTGGTTTCAAAATTATCGGTTCCTTCAATGATGAGGTCAAACTCCGAAATCAGTTCCATCACATTGGAAGAAGTAATTCGCAGTCTATAAGGAATAATGGAAACAGAAGGGTTTTGTAGTTGTAATCTTTTGGCTGCAACATCTACTTTATAAGTTCCTACATCCTCAGGTGTATATAAGATCTGACGATGGAGGTTGCTTAAAGAAACAAGATCATCATCCACAATACCAATGGTCCCTATGCCGGAAGAAGCCAGATATTGAGCAGAGGGACATCCTAAACCTCCCATTCCTACAATAAGAACTCTTGCATTTTTCAGCAGTTCCTGAGATTCAATACCAAACCCTGGTAAAGCTATCTGACACTGATATCTTTCAAATGATGTACTCATAATCTGTTTTTTTTCTTTTAGCCACGAATGCACGAATTTTTAATGTTTACTATTCAGTTTATTCCTTTTAACTTATTTCTAAGAATCCTTAATTATAGATTCTAATTATTACATCTGAGAATCTTATTCGTGCATTCGTGGCGTATATTTTTCAC
This sequence comes from Chryseobacterium sp. BIGb0232, assembly GCF_024810195.1. Lineage (NCBI taxonomy): Bacteria > Pseudomonadati > Bacteroidota > Flavobacteriia > Flavobacteriales > Weeksellaceae > Chryseobacterium > Chryseobacterium sp. BIGb0232. The sequence continues at coordinate 63,278 of NZ_JANUEH010000008.1, read as the reverse complement.
AATCATCTGCTTAATTAGCGTAATCTGCGAGACATAAATTATATCCACAAGCTATTACAGCATTCAATTTTATCGCAGATAAAATCCTTGCGCCTTAAAAGTATAAGCAGACCATCAATTTGCGCCTTCGCGTTTCCAAAAAAGTTTCCAATAAAATTAACTTTTCAGGATTCGTTGCGCCTTTTCAGCATCTTCAGGTGTATTCACATTCATTAAAGCATCCGGATTACCCGGTTTTAAAATAAGCGTATCACTATTGATTAAAACCTTTCGCGGACAGGTATTTCCCATTCCCAGAAAATTAAGTAACAAAGGATAGCTTTTAGGCTCCCAAATCGTAATTAAGGGTTCAGGTAATCCATCAAAAGGACTTTCATAAGTAGTAGCTGCCTTTTCAGGATTTCTTGATTGTATTAGATGTTCCAAAGATTTTGGATCCAATAAGGGCAGATCACAGGCTACAACCAACCATGCTTTATCTCTCTGAGCCCGCAATGCTGAAAGAATTCCGCCAAAAGGTCCCATATTCAGGAAAGTATCGGTAAGAGCTTTATAATCCCGATCAAAGTTTTCCAGCTGATCCTGTCGGCAGGAAATAAAAACCTCATCACAAAACGGCGCCAGAAGATCAGCTGCAAAATAACGCTGTTCCTTTCCATGCCATTGAAGGAGATCTTTAGCTGTTCCCATTCTTACGCTTTTTCCACCAGCGAGAACAAGGCCGTTGATTTTTGGAATTGTATTATGCTCTTCTGAAATCATTTTTTCCACCTGATTTTTCTATTAATTTAATTTCTTTGATGACAATATCATGGCTCAATGCTTTACACATATCATAAATAGTAAGGGCTGCAACAGATGCTCCGGTCAATGCTTCCATTTCCACACCGGTCTTAGCCTTTATACTGGCTGTACATTGGATAACAATATCGTTTTGATTGTTCAGCTCTATCTGTAAATTACAGTTGTCAAGTCCGATAGGATGACAAAGAGGAATGAGTTCACTCGTCTTTTTAGCCCCCATAATTCCTGCAATAATGGCGATCTGGAATACGGAGCCTTTTTTTGTTTGGAAATCGTCTTTTTGCAAAGCCTCCAACACATTGTTGGGTAAAGAAATAATGGCTTGTGCAACGGCTTTTCTCTTGGTAACATTTTTTCCGCCAATATCTACAATGGCAGGTTCTCCGTTTTTATTAAGATGGGTAAATTCTGACATATATTCTTTTTTAAAACACTGATGGGAATTTTTTTGCAACGAATGCACGAATTTTTTTATTGCGCTTTCCTAATTAAACTGTACTGTTGAGTAATTTAATAATAATTCACAATAATCAAAATATTCTCAGCATTGTATTCGTGCATTCGTGGCATCTTTACAAGTTATTTTAATCATTATACTTCCATACCCGATATACTTCTCCCTTTTTAAAACTATTCTGCTCCAAAGGAAGTTCCATAAAAGCGTTTGTGTCCGCAAGATGAGAGAAATCCCCTGAACCATTTGTATTCACCGACTCAGCAGTGAGCTGCCCCAATTGATTCGTACCAAGTTTCACCTGAACAAAATATTGCAGGGAAAAGGGAACTTCGATATCGTTTTGTAACACTGCGAACCCAGGAGAGCATCCGGATATTTCCAAAGACTTTTCCAACCAGGGAATAAAATACCGATGTAAGCACATGAATACAGAAACAGGATTTCCCGGAAATGCAAAAACAAGTTTCTGAGTATTACTTGTACCAAACCAAAATGGTTTTCCCGGTCTTTGTTTTATTTTGTGAAAAAGCTTTTTTATCCCAAGTTCCTCGCAAGCCTGGGGTAAATAGTCGAATTTTCCCATAGATACGCCGCCACTCATAAGGAGAACATCATATTTATTAATACAACGGGAAAGTTCTTTTTTTATCTCTTCATAATCATCATTGAGATGAAGGGTATCTGCTTCAATATGATATTTTTTCAAAACAGACTGTATGGTGATTCCGTTGGAGCGTCTTAATTGATAAGGAGAAGGGATAGATTCCGGACTTACCATTTCATCTCCCGTAGAAATAATGATAATCTTAGGGAGTTTTTTTACTGCTATAGAAGTTTTTCCAATAGAAGAAGCGATCCCAATGATGGCAGGAGTAATTACCTGATGGGCTTTTACCAATATTTCGCCCCCTTTTTTATCTTTCCCTTTCAGATGGATATTTTGCCCTTTTTTAATCTCAATACTAAGGTTTGCAATTCCATTATAGATTGCTATATCCTCATATCGGATCACAGTATCCACTGAATTATCCAAAGCAGCGCCGGTCATGATTTCTATACATTCTGCTTCTGAATCAATAGACACAGAAGGCTCTCCTGCAGACTGTATAGCTTTGATAGGGAAGGATCGTATTCCTTTTTCATAAGCCGTATAGCGGATGGCAATTCCATCTACGGTAGGGCGGTTAAAAGGAGGTAAATCCCTGTCCGCAGTAAGATCTTCAGCCAGGACTCTTCCTAATGCCTGGTCGTAAGCAATATATTCAATTCCAAAATCATTCTTCTGGGAAAGTATAATATCTTCTGCCTGTTGTACGGTGATCATTTCCATAGTTATCCTCCTATTGTAGCCATAGACTGATGAATGAATGAAGCGTTCAGACTTTGTTGTTCCGCTTCCCATCCGTCTTTGGGTTTATGATGTATACTGTTGATAATTATATTTTTTAATTCGTCATCGGTTACACCTGAACGAATCATATCTTTTAAATTGATCCCACCGCCTTCGTACAGGCAGGTTCTCAAAATACCGGAAGGTGTAATCCGTATTCTGTTGCAATCTCCACAGAAAGAACGTGTATACGCTGCAATAATGCCTATATTTCCTATAAAACCTGGTATTTTGTAATGATAAGATGTGGAACTTTTAGGATCTTCCAATTTTTCAATTCCGGGAAAATGAGCTCTGATGTGATTATAAATTTGCGGATAAGTCCATTTCGGGGTTATATCACTGTTATTATTTCCATTGAATGGCATTTCCTCAATAAAACGTACATCTACCGGAAGTTCTTTTGTAAGCTGAACCAGAGGAATAATATCTTCTATGTTCTGATGATCCATAACTACCGTATTAATCTTTACCTTGATGTGATGTTTCAATAAACCATCCAAGGTTTTCATCACCTTATCGAAGCTTTTGCGGCGCGTAATTTTGAAAAAACGATCTTCATCCAATGTATCAAGACTGAGATTGACAGATTTTATTCCAAATGCTTTAAGCTGTGGAATGTATTGTTCAGTGAGAAGCCCGTTTGTAGTTAAACTGAGATCCGTAAGTCCTTTAAGCTCCAAGATTTTTTCGATAAGACTGACGCAGCTTTTTCTGACAAAAGGTTCTCCACCCGTAATTCTGATCTTATCTACACCAAGATCCGTAAACACAGCACATATGCTGAGCATTTCCTCATCTGTCATCAGGTCATTCTGCTTTATCCATGCAAGCCCATTTTCCGGCATACAGTAAGTACATCGGAGGTTGCACCTGTCCACAACAGCCAGCCTTAAATAATTGATATGTCTTCCGAATTTGTCTGTTAACATAGAAGTAAAGCAAAAAGAACTTACACAAATATACTTATTGTTTTAACGAAAAACTAAAAATATAAATTTTGAAAACGATGTGTGGAAAAATAGAATTGAAGGTCTTAAAAGCAAGATATATAAGGAAATAGAACCTGGTCTTATGGGGTTTTAATATTCTTATTGACAGCAAACAATATGAATATACGATATTCTTATCACGGTTTCTGATATTTCCAGACGAAGAAGAAGAATGTATCTTTGCACGCTGCTAAAAACAACAGGAAATAGAAATATATCATAATGGTCATTGATGATATATGAGGTATTTTCATAAATTAGTATTGAAAAGGGTTATATGATAATAGATAAAGAGTTGATTAATAAAAATTCAGTAGAAGAGGTATTTAAAAAAGGAATTGACGTTGTTTTTCAGGATGAGATCAGTGGTGATTCACTCAACTTTTTTCCTGAAAACTGTTTTACCATTATCTTACTGGACCAATGTGAGGGAGGGAAATGTACAACCGGTCTTAATCAATATGGGTTGAAAGCTCAGCAACTATTCATACATCTTCCCAAAAGAGAGTACAAATGGGAACTGGCTCCTCATACTGTCGGAAGAAGGCTTATTATTAATGATGCTATTCTTAAGACATTTTCTCCAACGCTTAAATTTACTTTTTCTTCTTACAGTAAATACGAAATGATAGAGCCTGATGATGAAACCTATCACAGATTCAGTCTTGAATTTAATGCCATCAGGAAAGAAATTGCTGCTGATGTTGTTTTTCCGGAACTTATCAATGCAAGGGTACGTCTGTTAGCACTTATTATCAATCTTTGGGTAGAACATGCTTATGGAAATAAGGCGCTGAGTACGCCGGATAATCTGGCTTTTCGTTTTCATATGTTGGTGGATAAATATTATAAAACGCAAAAGAATGTAGCTTTTTATGCTGACGAGCTATGCATTACTCCTAATTATTTGGGAGTGATCTGTAGAAAACAATATACAGTTTCACCTCTTGAGTTTATTAAAGAAAGAATTATTCTTGAAGCTAAAAACTTGCTTCACAGTTCAGACAAATCCATTAAAGAAATAGCTTTTGAGCTCGGTTTTCAGAATTTTTCTCACTTTTCTTATTTATTCAGAATAAAAAGCGGATCCACTCCGAAAAACTACAGGAAAAAGCTGGAAGAGACCAAATTGGATTCAGAATAAATCTCAGACAGACGGAATACATTTCTAAATTTTATCTTAGATAAAATTCTTGCACCTTAAAAACGTATTGAAAAGAAAAAAATAGACCTCTGCGTTTTCCAACATGAATACTTAAGTTTATTAATAACAGGATAATCAGGTGCAATAAATGATCTTCAGGATATTTAGCCACGAATGCACGAATAAGATCATTCGTGCATCCGTGGCAAAAAATAAGCGTTTCAAAATTTTATCGGAGATAAAATCCTTGCGCCTCAAAAACGTGTTAAAAGGAAAAAAATAGCGCCTTTGCGTTTTCCAACTAATCCCACTTATTAGCAACTGAAACCGCATATTTTCCTGCTCCGGTAAAGAAGAAGCTTATTCCTACTAACATATAGATCACCAATAACTCCAAAGCCCATCCACCAAAATCATTAAGTTTGAAAATATTAGCTGTCTGAGCAAGAATTGTTGCAGTAAAGCAGTTTATAGCGAAAATTAAGCCTGCCAGACGCGTTCTGAAACCTATCATCAGCATAACCGGAGCTATAAGTTCTCCCGCAAATACTCCGTAAGCGAAGAATGAAGGAAGGCCGTGCATCGTGAGCATATCCTCAATAAATCCGATTCCGTGAATCAATTTGTTAACTCCATAAACTGACATGGGAAATCCGATAGCTATTCTGCTGATTAATAGTCCTAAATCAATGTTTTTTTTCATTTTATTATTATTTAAAAGTTATATTTTACAAATGCCCCTACATTTTCAAGGGTCTTTTTTGCGTTGTTGAACTGGTCGAAATTGGAGGCCACTCCATACATTATTTTGTCCTGTTTTACCCCCAGACGGATAAACTGTAACCCTCTCGGATAACCATCGTTATCCAGATTTCCAATGGCTAGCACACTGAAGTACCCCTGAAGGTTTTCTTTCAGATAAGGAGTGTATTCAAATGATACCGACTGTTCAAGAGAAAATCCTTTCTGATAGGTTGTTCCGATGGAGTAGGAAAGGGAATAGGTGGGCTTGGCAATCCGGTATTGTACATAAGCGCTGAAGAATGCACCCGGATTTTTGATACCGAATGCTGCATTTACGCTGAATCTTTTGGTAAAACTGTAAGCAAGAGTATTTCGGATGAAGAATATATTCTCTTTGTCTTTGGTATATTCTGTATCAAATAGAGTGAGATTATTGAGCTTAAGCCGATCATTGAAATAATAATTGACATTATGCATATAGGTATAGGAGCGGTGTCCTAAAACAAGGTCCGGAGTAAAGTTTAGTTTCTGTGCATTCAGGCTTAGAGAGACTGATGCAAGAGCTGTTATGGCGATAATTTTTGCCTTCATATTGCACTCATTAAATTTCTGAGAGCAAAATTATTCAGGCAGGGACGGAATAAACTTAAGATATCTTAAGAAACGTCAGACAGGTGTTTTTTCCTTAAATAACTGAGATATTCTACAGTGATTCCAAGATAGGATGCAATCATGTACTGTGGAAAACGCTGTTCAATATTACGATAGGAAGTAACGAAATTTCTGTACTTGGTATAAGCATCTACTCTTGAATGTTCAAACGTTCTTTCCTGCAATGTAACATAGGCAGACTGCATTTTCAGGCGCCAGAATTCCGAGATGGCAGGAATTTCTCTGTATAATAATTCAAGGTTGGTTTTACTGATCTGAACGATGGTAGCCTCTTCATTAGCCTGAATAAACATTCTTGAAGGAAGCTCACTCAGATAGCTGTACAGATCATTGATCCACCAGTTTTCAATACCGAGCTGAGTAATATTTTCTTTGCCTTTTTCATCAATATGATAAGCATACAGGCTTCCCTGGGCAATAAAACGCATATGTCTTGAAATTTGTCCTTCACGAAGCAGATACTCTTTCTTTTTTAGCTGAATAAATTCCAGTTTTTGAATCACAAGAGCAATTTCTTCCTCTTTTAAAGGGACTATTTCCTGGAAATGTTCTGTAAGCTGCGAAATAATAATATCTGTATCCATAATGAAGTTTCAATATCGTCTGTCTTGCTTATTAACAGACAGATTAGGGCCAAATTTACGTAAATATTATGGCTAATGTCAAGAATGATTAATAGTAAGATTAAATGCTCAAATAGACTGAAGATTGGATGGTTAAATTTTACTATCTTAACTGATGTAATTGTAAACCATCAGAATATGAGTCATTTTGATAACGAATTTCAAAAATATCTTGCAGAACTGGTTGAAACAGGTTTTGAATTTGTCAGTAGTAATTCAGAAGAAGTAGATGCTGTTTATATTATCGGATTGATAGAATCTGGTTATTTTTATAAAGTATTTTATGAAATCAATGGTTATCTGGTAAAATCCCATAAAGTGAATGAGGTATCAGATATGCAGTATGACATCAGTAACGAGAAGGCTTTTGGAATGCTGAATAAAGGAAATCGGATATTGAAGAATATTGAAGACCTTTTCAAAAATGATGGGCGGGAAGTTCCGGTGATGTTTAAGTTATCCTATCATCCTAAAACAGATAAATTCAATAGTGATTTTAGTTATCCTAAAATGTTTACAGGCCATACAACAAAAACAGCACAGGATGTATATGAAGAATGGTTTGTCCAGATGGAGAGTTTGAAAGGATAATATTTTAATTTTGTAGACAATTAAAAGATGGGTATGGCATTCATAAACGATATAGGTAAAATTATATTTTTTCTGTTTCTGTTGTTGAGTTTTTTCCTGATTACAGCAAAATCGGAAAGAAAGTTGCCTCATTATCTGTTCGCTGCATTTCTTTTGGTTTCTGTAATAGATCTGTCCGGTTTTTTTCTGCCGGCTCCTCATAACAGGATTATTCAGGGATTGAAAGTATCCAGTATTTTATTGCAGATGCCGCTGTATTATCTGTATGTAAACTCTGCATGTTATTATAATTTTAAGCTTCAAAGAAAGCATTTGCTGCATGGCCTGCCGTTTATATTCTTTTCATGCTTATTCAGTATTTCCGGAATTTCGGAACAGGCAGATCAAATGTTTGATATCGTTTCAACCCTTCAGTATTACTGTTATATCATTGCTGTATTCTGGGTATTGAGGTTTTTCAGAAAAGTGTATCAGGAGAATTATTCAGACAATCATCATTTTACTTATAAGTGGCTGTTTCAAACGACTGTCATTTTTTTGATTGGTAACATTTTTGTGCTGTTGAGAGGTTTTTTAAAGGATAATAATACTGTTTTTATAGGATTATATACCTTTTCTTCAGTATTTGTTTTATTCGTGATCAGCTGGTTGGTATTGAATGCCTTATATCGTCCCAGTCTATTTGCAGGAATCGATAAAAACCTGACTCCTGTAAAACCTGTAAAAGAAATCAAAGAGGAGCCGGAACAACTGAAAATACTTATAAGTTTTATGAAAACGGAAAAGCCTTATCGGGATGATAAGCTTACCTTACAGAAACTGGCAGAGCAGATGAACATGTCTGAAAAACAGCTTTCCCAGCTCATTAATCAACATACGGGTAAACATTTTTTTGACTTTACAAATGAGTTCAGAATCAATGATGCAAAGGTTCTTTTAAAAGAGAATCTTCAACTTACAGTACTGGAGATTCTGTACGAAGTAGGATTTAATTCCAAATCATCTTTTTACACAGCCTTTAAAAAAGAAACCAATCAAACACCTACAGATTACAGAAAATCAGTGAGTTTGTCGATGTCGGGCTTTAAATCAGACTGATTTTCCTCTATAAAAAAGTCCGATTTCAATTATCAGATATTTAAATTGATACAAAATTTCTGATTTGCTTCATCATTTAAAACCAAATATAATGAAGCTATCAATTCAATTTATTTTATTCCTTTTTAAATTTTGGAATATGGTCCGGACAGTCTTAGGGAGAAAAAAATGATACTTTTTTTAGATATCCACTTGGACAAATGGGAAATGGTTTCTCAAATATTTTCACTTAAATGATCTCTTTTTAATCATAAATCATCCTTTTTCATAGGGAAAAGAATCCTTTGTTTTGGAAATGGAATACTATTTGTAATTCAATACCGAAACATGAAATGGATAGAATTTATTAGCAATCAGATATTTATGTTGAACCTATAAATGATTTAAAATTTAACAATTATTACCTTTAAATAATAAAAAAATGTTCCCTCCTCAATTAAACAGAATATTTTATTCATATAATCTCCTCTTTTTTCTCCTGTTGTGCTACACCGGATCTGCTTATGGTCAGGGTGTATTTTCACATCAAAGGTTCGATAGTATTCTGTTGAAGAAAACAGAATCACTCCGGATTCAGGGAGATTATGAAAATCTTGTGCGCCTTAATAAAGATTATCTGAATCTGGCAGAAGAAAAAAACTATAAGGAAGGAATTATTCTTTGTTATATCAATATTTCCAATATTTCAGCCACCATCGGAAATTATAAAAGAGGGCTGTCTTATCTTTCCCTTGCTGAAAAGGAACTTAAAAAGATCAATAATCCGGTTTTAAAAGCAAGACTTTATCAGGAGCATGGCCAGCTGAATGGAGTCATAGGACTCTATAAAAGTGCTCTTGATCTGAATGCGAAAGGCTTATATTATTTAAAAAATATTACGGATAAGGAGAAAAGAAAATTTTACCTATACAGGCTTTATGCCAATAGGGCAGACTTTCTATATAAAGCCAATAAAGCAGACTCAGCGTACATTTATTTACAGAAAGGAAAAAGGATTGACGGACAGGGAGTTCTGCTGAATACACTTTTGGCCAAACACCATTTAATGTATACTAAAAGAAAAGATTCTGCTCTGATCTATCTTCAGAAAGCTTCAGATAAGATTGTAAATACCGGTAAAGTGAATGTTCAGAGTGGGTTTGTATATTTAACCTATGGAGATTATTATTTTGCGCTGGAGGATTATAAAATGGCACTGGAGTATTACACTAAAGCTTTGGATTACTACAGTAAGACGAACAGAATGTATAATATTCCGGGAGTTTATGAATCCATAGCTAAAACGTATAAGATGCTGAATGATCCTCAGAAGGAAGAAGAAGCCATGCAAAAATATACAGATGAAAAAACGGAATTGGAAAATATTCAGAATGAAGCGATCAATATTTCAATAGATCATATGCTGAATGATAAAGAGGAAGAGTCTAACGGCTTTCAGCAGAAAATTTATCTTTATATTGGCTTTATTGTTATTTTGTTATTGGTTGTATTTATCTTACTCTACAAGCATAACCGGGCATTAAGACAAAAGAAAAATCAATTTAAAAGTGAAGCTCTTTCGCTGAAAAACAGGATCAATGATTCGTTTGATGAATTAGTAGTCCTTGTCAAGAAGAATGACTCTACATTTTTAACAAGGTTTCAGGAAGTCTATCCTGAATTTTGCCCGAAACTTCTGGAGATCAATTCAAGGCTTGGCGCTTCTGAACTGGCATTCTGTGCGATGATAAAGCTTAATTTTACGTCAAAGGAAATTGCAGAATATACCTTTATTCAACACAAGTCTGTACAGCAGAAAAAACACCGTTTAAGGAAAAAACTGAACGTTCCTACCGAACAGGAGCTGTTTATTTTCTTTGATTCTTTATAAATACAACATTAAAATAGAAAGAACTTCTTCCAAAAAGAAGAACACCTTTACTGCTCTGGATTTTTAAATAACTGCAAGCAATGTAGTATATGTGTGGTAGCTGAAGATTCTGAATATTCATGTATTGTTTCTGATTAATATAGGACAGGTATTATGTGGTAAATACTTAAAAAGGAAAAAATAATTTCCAGACTTTTCCTTACCCTTGTGTTAAAATGAGAGAGTCTTCATTTTCGTGGACCAGATTCAACGTGTTTTTTATAGATTTTTATCGATAAATGGCCTTATTTAGGGGTGCGACAGCAAATGTGGTATAAATGTAGTATGATAAAATTGTGGTTTTTTTTAATAAGTTTTTAAAATTTGCAAAACCAAAAGAGGGGCAAAAATAAATATATTAAAAAATAATAAAGATTCTAAAAACACAAAGCGAAGCCCCTCTTTATGATGAATGGAATTAATGAAAAAATAGGGTTGGAAAATTATAAGATAAATTTTAATGGACCAATAGAACTACATCTAAGGAAAAATAAGTAAATTAATTCGATTAAATTAAACATATATGAAAAACGTAAAACGATTTATTACAGCAATGACAGTTGTTATGTTTGCTTCAGTAGCTTCGGCACAACTTAGTCCCAAAGGTGCAGACAAGGATAAACATGGTTGTAAAGGATCTGCAGGATATACATTTTCAGTGATAAAAAATGACTGTGTAAGAATCTTTGAAGAAAAAATACAGCTGAAAGAAGTAGATAATAAAAAATCTTACATCTCTAATGCTGCTGTAATTCTTAGCGAAGATGGAAAAAAAGCAGAAATATTTCTGCCTTCATCCGATGGAAGTTTGGTACTTGATAAATTAGCTTCTAAAAAAGCCGTAGTGTACAAAAAAGGACAGTATATTTTGACAAAAAACAAAAATGCTTATACATTAAAACTAGCGAACAAAGTAGTTTTTAAAAGCTAAAAATAATCTTCATTAGTATTAAAGCACAACGATTTTAGATAAAGTGCTTAAAGGCTGTCTCAAAATGAGGCAGCCTTTTATGTTTTTGAAAATCACCCTTTATTTATCCTGTCCGATATCCAGGCGGTCAAACTTTCCTTCCGTATTTTTATGAAATCTGAAGAATACCGGAAATGTTCCCCATTGTCCGGCTTTAAAATTACCATAAATATCCTTGCCATCATTTTCTACACGGTCTATACTGAGAAAGACTTCTTTACCCAGTGCATTGGCAAAAAAAGATTTAAAATCTACCTTATTGCCATCATCAGTCATGGCCGGGTTTTCAATGAAGAAGCTATACCAGCTTTTATCTCCCGTCTGAAGAGCTTCTATTGCCTGTTTTACCTGTGAGTCTGTTATTTTTGATACATCCATTGTCTGTTGTTTTTTTGAAGTTGGTGTTGAGATTTGTTTTTCTTTAATGGTATTCTGACCACAGGCTGTATATGAAAGTCCTATAGCCAATAGTATTGCAAAATTGGAATATTTCATATTGAAGTTAATTTTTAAGAGGATGCTGCAGATAGATAATCAGGAGATTGAGGAAAAGAAAGGGAAGTTCTATCAGTACTCCTTTGAAATCTTTATCCAAAAGATGGAAGCAGATGATCAGTAAAATTCCTGCAGCCATCAGAAAGTTTCCCCAGACAAATGTTTTGGGAAAGAGAATCAGCACGGCAGCAAGGATGGTGATGGCACCATTAATCATCAGTCCGGTTTTATCAAATCCCCATTTTCCAAACATAGTGGTCATTTCAGGTTTTCCTGAAAACATAGCAATTCCCTGTTTAATCCCCATAAAAACAGCAGTAAGAATAAGGATGGAATTAATAATTTTTAAAATCATGTCGAGTGTTTTTTGTATTAATGGAATAATAGATTAATACAAATATGCGCGAAATGAATGAAGTACGCATGGTGAGTTTTTCGGATTTTTTTTAATTTGTAGATGACAGCATAGATGTTTTGAAAAAAACTTTTAATTTAACCTCAGAGTATTGATTATTCATTTCTTATTCTAAAAAGAAAACCACAGTTTATGATACTAAACTGTGGTTTTCGATAACTAAGAACTATTTAACTACGATTCTGTCTTCAGATAGCCAAAATGCAATGCCGGTTCTTTCCCGAATAAACATGAGAAAATGTTCTGGAACTCATGGATATATTTACATTTGATGGCATTCCCGTAAATTTTCAATCCTTCCAGCATCTTTCTGGAACTCAGATCGATATCATATTTTATAAAAGTTTCCGGTCTTTCGTATCTGATGCTCTGATCCGAACTGAACGTTTTTGAAAATCCCAGCTTTTCAAGCCATTCCTCAGTTATCTTGATAGGCTTGATAGAATCTGCCGGAACTGAAATACTTTGAATATCATTTTCAATTTTAACAAAATATGCCGGTTCTATACTCTGAAAAATTTCAGTGATCGTATAAATCTGATTTTTGTACTCGACTAAGTTTTTGATTTTAAGATCTGCTACATTCATAATATTTTGAATTTTAATGGATGATATGGTGACATATAAATAGCAAATATTATGCCTTGCATTATAATGTAAAGCCGTGTTTTCGTGAATATTAGGTTAAATTTTCAATAAGAAAAATTAAGAGTATGTTAAAACAATAAGATTATAGCCATTTGGAATGAATTTCCAATAAAATAAAATGTGGTATGGATGTGGTATCAGTTTTTTTTATCTTTCGGAGATTGATTTGCTGTTGCCAGAATAAGTGCAATTACCACAGAAACAATAAGAAAAGCAATAAAGACATTCCAGGAGTAAGAATGAAGGAGATAACCTGTACCGCTTCCCAGAATACTTGATCCAAAATAATAAAACAGCCAGTAAATAGACGTAGCCGAAGACTTTCCCCGTTTGGCATAAAGGGCAGTCATCTGGCTAGCCATGGTATGAGCTGCGAAAAAAGAAAAAGTAAATAATCCAAGGCCAAAAATAAGAATATATAGATTTTCAGACAACAGTAATAAAGCTCCGACCAGCATACTTAGAATAGAGCACCTCAGAATACTATTTGAAGAAAACCTTTTGGAAAGCCGGCCAACGGTCATGGTTCCGAAAACTCCAAAGATATACATCAGGAAGATAAAAGCGATGATAAAATGACTTAGCGAGAATGGCTGAGCCTCCAGTCTGAAGGTCAGATAATTGTAAACACTCACAAAAACTCCCATAACAAGGGCTGCTATAAGATATAAGCGAAGCATATAAGGATTGGTGAGGAAAAATTTCATCTGCTTTACCTTAAGATGATAATCTGTTTTCTGTGGATTGAAAAACTTTGATTCAGGGAATAATTTCCAGAATATAGCTCCCAAAACCAGGCTTTCTATACCAATCACCAACACTGCATTCCGCCATCCAAATTCTCCGGCTAAAATGGTTGCCAGTATTCTTCCGCTCATTCCACCAATCGTATTTCCACTAAGATACATACTGATGGCAGCACCAATTACCGCGGCACTTACTTCTTCGGTAAGATAGGCCAGGGCGACGGCTGAAACACCGGAAACTACAAATCCTTTAAAAATTCCGATAGCAATCAGAAGGCTGAGGCTGGGAATCCATGTTGAAATAATAGTGAGCAGAGCGGAGGAGACCAATGAAAAAGTCATCAGTCCTTTTCTGGAATAACTATCCGCCTTAAAGGCAAAAAACAGCAGTCCCAGAGCCATTCCGATAGTGGACGATGAAACAAGAAGAGAAGTGTCTCCAACAGATACATTGAAATGCTCCGCAGCCATGGGCAGCATTGGCTGAAAAAGATAAAGCTGTGCAAATACCGACAGTCCGGAAAAGAAAATACAAAGTTTTATATATCGGAAACGTTGGCTTCCCTGATCTGCTTTTTCCAATAGATTTTTGATTTTGCAGTTAAAATGCAGTGTTTCTTAGAAAATATGGTTCTGTAAATTTCCTGATTATTTTTTAATTGTAAAAATCATTATCTCAATCATGGTGATAGGAATTGGTGATGAGGCAGGATACTGGAATAGAGAACAAAATCAATAATTTTCCAATTAATAAAATGAGATTACATTGATTCTGAAGGCTTGATAACCTCTCTCTTCCAGTTTCCTGTCTTCCAACTGTCAGTGCATCATTTCATACACCTTGATAAGCTCAGCAATATTGGCTACATCAAGTTTCTGGAAAATTCTTTTTTTATAGGTGCTTACTGTTGACATCTGGATATTGAGCCTGTTGGCAATTTCAAGGTTTCCGTTTCCATCTGCTAAAAGTTTAAAAATTTCATATTCCCGGGATGAAAGTTTCTCAGCGGGATTGCTTTTTTTATTCTGAATGATAAGTCCTATCAGCTCTGCAGGGTAGAAATAGCCTTTTTCAATCACTGTGCGTACTGCATTTTTAATTTCCTCCTCACTGCTTTGCTTGTTCAGGTAGCCCTCAGCACCTTCCCGGATGTATTGGATGGCTACATCTTTATCATATCCTGAAAATACAAGGATTTTTATATTAGCCTGTATGGCTTTAAGCTCAGAAATCATCTTTTTATATTGTGTACCCGGCATATCGATATCCAAAATAATAAGACTGTAATCCTGAGATTCCAGCATTTTCTTTACCTGCCCGTAGTTTTCCGCAAAATCTATTTTCAGTTCCGGAAATCCGGATTCAAGAACCAAAGCGGTTCCTGCTCTGACTACATAGTGATCATCAGCGATTAAGATTCTTTCATTCATAATAAGTTAGTTTTTATTGAGCATTAATTCTACAATCGTTCCCTGAGGCTGGTTGTGTCTGAAACTGATTTCTGCATTTATTTTTTTGACCAGGTGAATTACCATATGCAATCCTAATCCTTTTCCTTTAAAGCTTGGAGTTTCCAGTTTAGGGTTCCTGAACAGACTCATATACATATTGATCTGTTCATCAGGCATTCCTGTTCCCGTATCAGAAATTGTTATGGTAATATTTTGATTATTTTCTGCTGTATTAAGGTGTATCTCCCCATCAAACGTATTTTTCACAGCATTATCCAGAATATTATGAATAATAGCTGTTAGAATACTTTCGTTCACCTGGGAGTAAACATTACTTTCTGCTGCATTGATGATTGTAGTACCTCTTTCTTTTGCAATTTCACAGAATAGTTTTTTCTTGATCTCCAGGATCCTGTTGATCAGATATTTTTCTTCTTCAAAAATATTCTCAGCCTTATAAAGTTCAGTGTATTCTTTTAAATTAAGCGTAAACTGATATAGCTGCTCTGAAGACTTATAAATACTGTCGAAATATTTTTTCTGAAGTTCCAGATCATCAGATTCATGAAGTTTCTGTGAAAGCATGGCAATAAACCTGATAGGAGTAGTAATATCATGACTGATCGTCTCCACCAGCTTTTTCTGGTATTCCGTTTCTTTTCGCAGATCACTTTTTACCACTTCAAGGTTAAGTGAGGTTTCTTTCAGTTCAGAATTTTTATTGTGGACAATCTGTTTCAGTACCCTATTCTTGATTCTTAAAAAATTGGTCATTAGCTGAACAATCACAATGATGATGACAAGAATAATAATTGAAGCCGAAACCCGGAACACTAATGTCTGATAAAAGAGTGGTTTTATTTTGAACTTAATAGATTTTTGTTCAAATTTTCCATCCGGAGAAAGCAGTATTCTTACACTTAGGGTATACTCTCCAGGATCAAGATTACTGATCGTATATTTAAGTTCTTTTCCCGTAGTGACAGGCTCCCATTCAGAGTTTTCTTTTCCTGCTATCTTAGCTTCTAAATAAAGATTTTCCAGGTTAGAATAATAAGGAATGTCAATAAATATCTCTGCCGTTTTATAATTGTTTTCCAGATCCAATCTGTCATGAAAATATTCTGTTTCAGAATTTCCAATCTTTACCCGTTCTATGAATATTTTATCTTTGTCTGGGTAAAAGGTTCTGACATGGTCCGGATTGAAAAACACAAATCCATCCATGGAAGGAAATACAAAATCTCCATTTTCCAGTGCATAGGCATTAGGCTGCGAACTGCCGTTGAACTCATTGGTCAGAAATCCGTCTCTTTTCGTAAAACGATAATAATAGACAGGGTTTTTCCTATTTTGTGCATACTGCAGCAGCTGTTTCTTTGGAACTTTGAAAAGTCCGTTATTGGAAGATATCCAGTAGAAACCATTCCTGTCCTCCAAAATATAATGGGCAGTCATCAGATGGTTATTCCTGTCGGTAGGCATTTTAATGAGTTTTCTGTCTCTGAGAAGATAGAAGCCACTTTTATTGGTCATTACCCAGATCAGATTGTCCTTTGTCCTGATAATGCTTTTAACATGGATGTTTTTGTGAATGGGAGTAACTGTTTTACTTCCCAAGACTGCAGAATACAGGCCGTCACTGTTGCCCACTAAGATCTCATTTTCGCGGTATTGAAAGAAAGTGTTAACGAAACTGTCAAATTCGTAAGTATAATCAGGTTTTGAGAAAGTATCTTCTTTAAAAATCTGAAGCTGACTTTTTGAAGAATCTGAAAATGAAGCTCCATAAAGACTTCCACTCTGTAAGAAAGCCTGAAATCCATGTTTTATAAAAGTAGAATCCTTCCTTTTGTAACCAGAATCTTTGTAAAACTTAATGACGCTGCTTCTTTTCCGGATCAGTATATTTCCGGCTTTGTCATACATCATAAGATAGTTGTCATTATTACCCAAAGGATATTTCTTCACAATTCCATCTCTTCCGAATTCCGTTCCGTCTTCCGCAATGATAGTCTTCTTACTCATGGGTAGAGAAGCATAGTAAACATTATTGGAGAAGTCTTCTTTTTTCTTGGCTACATAGAAGTCGGAGAGCTTCAGTACATTTAAACCATTGTTCAGGGTTCCGAGATAAAGTTTGTTGAATTTCCATCCATAAAACATAGAACAATAGGAGTGACTTCCTATTTCATCATATTCTACAAGGAATTTCAGATCAAGTTTTTTCTCATTACCTACTACAATATAGATATTATTGTGATTGATGACAAAGGTTTGATTGGTAATCTGCTGCCAATACACTCTGGTATTTGGGTCATTAAAAAGACTTGGACCTTCATAAACAGACACCTTTCCATTATCAATAGAGTAGGTTTTTCTGTTCTTCATATCATTAATGAAAAGAACTTCATTAAATACGAACATATTGTTCAAATCTTTATTGGAAAAAGGGATGGAGATTTTGGTTTCTCTTCCTTTATGGTCTTTGTAGACAATACTGTTCTTTTCAGTAAAACTGTAAGTTGAATTTTTGAGTCTTACAAAATACTGAACGTCATTATAAAAATTACAGGCCAGGATATTATTGGCAACCCGGTGCAAAAATTCATTCCCCGTTGTGAAAGTTATTTTATCACTGCTGTGAAGTTTTGTCAGTTTAGGAAACCTGTTTTTAATAATGACTTTGTTCTCCTGGAAATCATTAAGGACGGTAATACTGTCCTGAGAAGGATCACCAATGAATTCACCAAAGTGAAGATTGTTTATTTTAAAACTGTTGAAAGTAATAAAGGAACTTCCGTCATACCGTACAATTCCGTTTTCTGTAGCGATCCAGATAAAGCCATACTTATCCTTAACAATGGCCTTTGCACTGCTTTGTGGAAGTCCGTTGTCAATATTATACCAGGTAGATGTATAGCGTTGTCCGTATATGTTGAAATATAAGCAAGTGAAAAACAATGCCCAAACTCTCATGCAAAACTGATCTTTATCTCTTGCCCTAAAGCAAAAAACGGTTAATAATAGTTTTTGTACAAGTCGAAGTTTTTTTAAAAGATAGGAACGATTGGAAATAAATTTTTGTCATTAATTCTTTGCCTCTGTGTTTTTAAGAGTTAAATAGTTTTGTTTGATGCTGTAAAAATAATGAAATTATATAGATAAATCAGTATGTTTTGATTTGTTTTATTATAAGTTTTGTCTGTATTTATTGACAATAGCACTGATATTAGTCGGCTTTTTTGTAGTAATATTTCTACATGATGGGACAATTTATTTTGCTGAATCTGTTTTTAGGAGAATTCTTAGCCTGCAGGTTTATTTCTGAAATTCTTGTTTTATATAAAAACTGAAACATTTTCATACAGCGCAGGGCAGGTTTTGGAGATGGCTTTTTATTGTTTTTTAGTTTAATTAATTATAATTCAGTAATCTAAAGCCTGAAGGTGGTCTGCCTGTCTGTTATGAAATTTACGTTGATAGTTTTCATTGATTACTATTGTTTTGTAGTAAAAATTTTACAAAAAAGTTGTGATTATTCTACATTCTTTTTTTGACTGGATTCAGAAAGGTCCATACTTTTGCAAACAGATCCTATAGCGGTATAAAAGAGTTTTTATTATGCTGATGATTCTGAAAGCACAAATGATTTCCCTCCAAAAAAAGGTCTCTTCAGGAGATCTTTTGCTTTTTAATAAAATGAAATTTGAGTAACCTGGGATCCGACAGATTTTTTAATTTTAAAAGCAGGAAAACCTTATTCTTTCTTATAGTAACCCGAAAAGTTCACCATGTTGTTTTTAATTCGTATTTTTAGATTTATAGTTTTAATTAATTATAACAAAAAAACACATGAAAAGAAGCGAAGAAATTACGACTCAATATTTTGACTTTTTGATAAACCATATCCGGCAGGTGGTTTCAGGAGAAGTTCCTGAATTTATGGAAGTAAACGAGATTGCAGGGGAACTCGCAGTATCCCACAAGCATCTTACAGATACCATTAAAAAGAAGACCGGACAGCATCCCTGCTACTTTTATGACGAAGAAATTATCCGGCAAGCCAAACAAATGTTAGTTGATTCAGATAAATCTGTTGCAGAAATTGCCCGTATTCTTACTTATGATCCTTCAAATTTTTCAAAGTTCTTTAAAAAAGTGACAGGTAAGACACCTGGTGATTTTAGAAGTTCTTCCAGTAGATGAAATTTAATTTGTTATCAAAAAACCTTATTATAGTATGGTTTTATATAATTTATTTCTTTATTTTGTGATAAATTTAGAAGGAGTATTGGTTGGTATGTTCTTGTAGCAGCAATCATGTTAATTAAATTGTATGATAATAAAAAATAATCTTTTATAAATGAGGTAGTTGTGTTGTATATGGGAATTTTTTTATGGTTTCTTTATTAATATTGCTTTATGGATTTCTTTTTTTTGTTAAATTTAAATCTAGAAAATTAATTAAATCAAAAATTAAAGAAACTACTGATATATAAATTATTTGACTTCAGAAAATATGCTTTTAATAATTTTTTAATTTCATTAAACTTTTGAAGCCTCTTGAATAGTCATATATTTGTTACATGAACCCCACTAAATAACTTAGGATGAGTATTGATTTTGCAACAGCAACATTTAAAGATTTTGAGAATATCCCAGACTACGATATTGCTCAAAGAGCAGATTATTTTTATGAGTTTCTAGATACTATGAAATCTAGAGGGCACATGAATTACAGACTGAAAAATACTTCAGGAACCGACGCAATATTAAATATTGATATTGCAGACCAGAATAAACAGTATGTAAGCTTTGTGACCAGTGATTATCTTGGATTAACACAGCACCCCAAAGTAAAACAGGCTGCTATTGATGGAATAGAAAAATATGGAACAGGTACAGGAGCATCACCTCTTATCGGGGGATACTTTGATTACCATAGTGATATAGAAAAAAAAATTGCCAATTTCTTTGGAAGAAATGAAGATGAAGTAGTGTTGTTTACTTCCGGATATACGGCTAATAGTGCCACTTTGCAGATTTTAATGCAGAAAGAGGATATTGCGATTTTAGATATGGGGGTGCATGCCAGTGTGCATGAAGGATGTGCTTTTACCAATAAAAAAACATTTCCTCATAATAATTTGGAGGCTTTGGAACATATTTTGAAGGTATGTGAAAATACGTACCGTACAAAGCTTGTTATCGTAGATGGAGTATACTCTCAGGAAGGAGATGTTTCACGCGCTAAGGAAATTTGTGATCTTGTTAAAAAATATAATGCTTATCTTCTGGTAGATGATGCACATGGAGTAGGGGTTTTAGGAGAAACCGGGAGAGGAGCTTTAGAAGATGATGCATTATTTGATAAAATAGACTTTATAACAGGAACATTTAGCAAGACTTTCGGTAATCTGGGAGGATATGTGATCGCAAACAAGAAAATTGCATCATTTCTTAAATTCCAGTCGAGACAACATATTTTCTCAGTGACGCCTCCACCTTCTTCCTTTGGAATATTGAAAGCAATTGATTTGATTGATGAAGAGCCTTTCTGGCAACAGAAACTATGGGATAACATCAATTACTTTAAAAAAGGACTTAATGATTTAGGTTTGGATACCGGGATTACCTGTTCTGCAATTATTCCGGTGAAGATCGGTGATCAGAATAAGATGTGGGATATAGGACGCATATTACTGGAAAATGGTGTTTATACCAATCCGATTATGTATCCGGCCGTAGCCAGAAAAGATGCCCGAATCAGGATGAGCGTAACAGCAAGACACGAGAAGGAGCATCTCGACAAAACTCTTAATGTCTTTGATGATATTAATAAAAAAATGCATATTGCAAAAAAATAATAAATTATGCCTAGAAAAGTAGTGCAGGGCCCTATTAGGGACAAAGAAAAAACAAAACAAAAACTGCTTGCTGCAGTTGGTAAAATTTTGAGAGTAAAAGGTTATTCCGGTCTGAAAGTAAGTAAGATCGCCGCAGTGGCCGGATTCGATAAAAAGCTTATCTATGAGTACTTTGGAAGTACAGATAAACTGATTGATGAATACATTAAATCTCAGGATTATTGGAGTAAATTCAGCCCGGATATTGAAGAAGAAATACATGTTGGAAAAGGCCAGGAGGCTTTAACCCAGGGAATTCTTGCACAATTCGAGAACCTGAAGAAAAACAAAGAGCTTCAAAAAATTATTCTTTGGGAACTTTCTGAAAGTAAGCCAATCCTTAAAAATATTCTTAAGCAAAGAGAAGAAGTAGCTGCTAATCTTTTTGAAAATGTAACAGATCCTTATTTTGGAGAAGATGCTACAAAAATCAGAGCAATGTTAGCTTTAATTGCAGCAGGAGTTTACTATCTGAATTTATTCCCTGCATACAACGGGACAGAGTTTTGTGGTATTGATATGAGAACAGACGAAGGAAGAGATGAAGTGAAAAAAGTAATTGTAGAGATTATCAACCATTACTATACTACAAAAAAATGATAGTTAAAAGTTTTCTAATTGAAACAGAATAATAATTCTTGTGGATAATTTGAAAACTTTTAATTTTCAAATTAAAACTATATTTCTTATTTTTGACCAATGGAAAATTTTATAGTATCTGCAAGAAAATATCGTCCTCAGGAATTTGACACTGTAGTAGGACAATCCCATATTACGGATACTTTAGAACATGCAATTGAAGAGAGCCAGCTAGCTCAGGCATTACTTTTCTGTGGTCCTCGTGGTGTAGGTAAAACTACCTGTGCCAGAATTCTGGCTAGAAAAATTAACGAGAAAGACGGCTCTGTTTCAGAAGATGGCTTTGCTTATAATATCTATGAACTGGATGCTGCATCCAATAACTCTGTAGATGATATCAGAGAACTGATAGATCAGGTACGCTTTGCACCTCAGGTAGGTAAATATAAAGTATATATCATTGACGAGGTTCATATGCTGTCTTCTGCCGCTTTCAATGCTTTCCTTAAAACCCTGGAAGAACCGCCGGCTCATGCCATTTTTATTTTGGCTACTACAGAAAAGCATAAAATTATTCCAACCATTTTATCCCGTTGTCAGATTTATGATTTTAAAAGAATCATGATTGAAGATATTCAGGGACATCTCAGAAATATTGCTCAGAAAGAAAATATCCAATACGAAGATGATGCCTTGTATCTGATCGCTCAGAAGGCTGATGGTGCATTAAGAGATGCACTTTCTATCTTCGACAGGCTTTCCACGTTCTCTCAGAGGAATATTACCCTGGCAAAAGCCGCCGAAGTACTGAATATTCTGGATTACGATCAGTATCTGAATATTGTGGATCTTGCCAAAGAAAATAAAATTCCTGAAGTACTTTCTGCTTTTAATGAGATTGTTAAAAAAGGTTTCGATCCCCATATTTTTATTGCTGGACTTGGAAATCATTTCCGTGATTTAATGATGGCTCAGAATACGTCTACCATAGACCTGATCGAAGTGGGTGAGAAAACAAAATCTAAGTTTGTGGAGCAAGGTCAGAAATGGTCCGCACAACTGCTGATTGATGGTATTGAGATTTGCAACCACGCAGATATTAATTATAAAAATTCCAAGAATCCAAGACTTACTGTTGAGATTGCTTTAATGCAATTGGCTTCGCTGACTGCTAATTCAGACGTTACTAAAAAAAAAAATTCCTGATACTGGCTCCGTTTCTCAGTGAGAAACAGGAAGTGAAAATTCCTGAAAAAGCTCCGGAGAAAAAAGAACCCGCTAAGACAGAACAGACCGTGCAAGTAGATAATGTACAGGCTGTTATCAGTAAAACTACAAAACCTTTATCCAGACCTGGAGCTTCCTCCGGCTTCAGTATCAATTCCTTTTTGAATAAAGAAGAGAAAGTGGTTACTGAAGAAGATGCAGTAGTGAGAACTGATCATCTTCCCAAAAACCATTTTACAGATACAGATTTGCAGATGGAATGGAAAATCATGCTTAAGCAGCTGCAGGTAAAAAATAATTTCGTTTTTAATGCCGTAAAAACCTTTAAGCTAGAGAAAAAAGAAGAGGATAAAATCAAAGTTTTGTTCCCTTCCGACTCTGCAAAAGTAGAATTTGATAAAATAAGTGGAGAATTTTTTAATCATTTCAGAAGAAAAGTTCAGAACTATTCAATTGAGGTAGAATACGTGAGGGACGTTGAAAATCTGAAGATTGAGGTAGTGACCAAAAGGAAAATATTCGAAAAATTTATTGAAAAAAATCCACTTTTGAAAGATCTTGATGATTTAATGAAGTTTGATTTGACATAATTTTTATATATTTGTCAAAGTTTTCTGCGAGAAATAACTTTTCGACAAAGACAAATTATAGTAAGAAACGCTAAAACAAAGACATTTCCAGAACAAAATGGAAAAATTATCTAATACATATCTGTCTTTCTTTGCACCCGCTAATTATTTTAGCGGTTATTTTAGCTTTTCTGCTTCTTATTTTAGAAATTTTAGAACGTATTACCGATTTTATTGGTACTGTTAATAAAATTTCTTTCCAAAAAATACAGGAGAAGTAGAGCCCTTTCATTTTCCTGATTCCTTTAAATAATTTTGAACGGCATTTTTTGAAAAGAATTATAAATTAAATTTTATGATCAAAAGGGCTATTGCTGTAGACTTAACAAAAAATATAAAAACAATAAAATTTAGAATATGAATTTAAAAGACTTAAAAAACGAGTGGATTAGTGGGCTTACACAGCCGTTAATGATTGCAGGACCTTGCAGTGCTGAAAGTGAAGCTCAGATGCTTGAAACAGCCAGAAGAATTAAAGAATCCAATGCTCAGGTATCGGTTTTCCGTGCAGGAATCTGGAAGCCTAGGACTAAACCTAATGGGTTTGAAGGAGTTGGAGTAATCGGTTTGAACTGGCTGAAAAAAGTAAAAGAAGAGTATGGTTTCAAAACAGCGACTGAAGTTGCTAATGCTCACCATGTATTTGCTGCGTTGGAGGCAGATGTAGATGTTCTTTGGATTGGTGCACGTTCTACAGTAAACCCTTTCACGGTACAGGAAATTGCAATGGCCTTAAGAGGAACAGACAAGCCGGTATTCGTTAAAAATCCTGTAAATCCGGATCTTGCTTTATGGGCTGGAGCATTAGAAAGACTTTTGGGTCAGGATATTAAAAATCTGGGAGTTATCCACAGAGGATTCTCAACATACCAAAAAACAAAATACAGAAATAACCCTAACTGGCAGATTGCTCTTGATTTCAAAAGCCAGTTCCCGAATATTCCAATGCTGATTGACCCGTCTCACATTTGCGGAAACAGAACAGGTTTGGCAGATATTACTCAGGAAGCACTTAACGTAGGTTACCAAGGAGCAATTATTGAAACCCATTCCAATCCTGATGAAGCATGGAGTGATGCAGCACAGCAGATCACCCCTGAAGTTTTGGCTGATTTGATCGGTAATTTAAAAGTAAGAAGTACAAATCTTGCAGGTTTCGAAGGTGAAATGGGAAGACACAGAACCCTGATCTCTGACCTTGATTTTCAATTAATTGAACTTCTTTCTCAAAGGATGAAAATCTCAGAAAAAATCGGGAAACTTAAAAAGGAAAACGATATTGCAATCTTCCAGCCCGAACGTTGGAAAGTGATTACAGAATACGCAACCCAAAAAGCAAAAGAAACAGGAATGTCTCAGGACTTTATTGAGAAAGTATTCAAAGCAATTCACGAAGAATCTATTGAAGTACAGAACAGTATTATGATCGATAAGAAATAAACTGTCGACAAAGGATAACAAAGAATAGGGCTTAGGGAATAGAATTTAGGAAATCGGAACATTTGTTTTCACCTATATTCGAAACCCTAAGCCCTAATTCCTTATATTTGCACCATATTATTTATGAAAGGAAAAATCATTAAATCTACAGGCAGCTGGTACCAGGTTTTGGAATTGGAAACAAATAAAATTTTCGAGGCCAGGATCAGGGGGAAATTCAAACTCATCAAAACAAGACTTACCAACCCGCTTGCTGTAGGAGATTTTGTGGAATTCCAGCTGGAACAGGATGATATTGCATGGATTACAAAGATTGAGTCCCGCAGAAATTACCTGATCAGGAAATCCGTAAACCTTTCAAAGGAAGCTCATATTATCGCTTCCAATATTGATCTGGCTTGCTTTATTTTTACTTTAAAGCACCCGGAAACGTCATTAGGTTTTCTGGATCGGTTTCTGGCATGCTGTGAAGCTTATAACATTAGGCCGCTAATTCTTTTCAATAAGATTGATGTTTTACATGAAGAGGAGATTGAAATTGTAAAAGATGTTGAATCTGATTATCAGGGAATAGGGTATGATACATTAGAGATTTCATCATATTCAGGATTGAATCTCGATCAGCTTCAGGATCTTCTGAAAGATAAAACCTCTGTTTTTTTCGGACATTCAGGATGCGGAAAATCTACATTGGTAAATGCTTTACAACCTGGATTAAATCTGAAAACTTCTGAAATTTCGGATACGCATTTGAAAGGTAAACATACAACGACCTTTGCGCAGATGCATTTCTGGCATTTCGGGGGAAATGTTATTGATACTCCAGGAGTCCGTGAATTTGCAATGATTGATATTGAAAAGGAAGAAGTACAGCATTATTTCCCTGAAATATTCAAAAAAAGAGAAGAATGTAAGTTCCATAATTGTCTTCACGTCAATGAGCCGAAATGCGCCGTAATTGATGCTCTTGAAACCGGAGAGATCCAGCATTCCCGTTACGCAACTTATATAAAGTTGATGGATGAAGCTGAAGAAGCTACCCAAAAATAATTATAAAATATTTCTACCAATATGCCTCCATATAATAAGTATGGAGGTTTTTTTTATCTGAACCTAACAAATTTTAAAAACCTATTAAGTTTTCTTTGTCCTGTTTTAGCAAATAAATTTTCTTATTTCATTTATAATCTTGGAAATAATTTTTAAAAAACTGTAATAAAAATAATTTCAGGAACTTATTTTTGTTTTTTGGAGATAAAAAAATAAAAGATTTTAAAATAACTCTACTTTTTGTCATGGGAATTTATAGTATAACTCCACTTTTTGATGTCAGAATTTCCTACCATGAAAAAAAAGTGAAAAATATCAATTATTTCATTGATTGAAATGGAAGCAATACTATATTAATATAGTTTTATATGTATTTTAGTTTTGTCAAATTGATAATAAAATACATGTTTTTTTACAAATAAAAAACCCAGCCGAAGCTGGGTAAAAACTAATAACCATGAAAACTCAAATTAAACATGAGAATCGTAATAGAATTAACAATTACTGTGCCAAAGTTTGGTTCATGATTTCTTAATAAAAGTTATTTTTATGTTAAAAAAAAATTAAAATAAAAATCAAAGATATTTTTTGTAATTTTGCGGCATTAAAAAAATATACATTTATGTCTAACATTACATTCACTATGATTAAGCCAGATGCAGTAGCTGACGGACATATCGGTGCAATATTGGGTAAGATTGCTGAAGGTGGTTTTAAAATCAAAGCTTTAAAATTAACTCAGCTTACAGTTGCTGATGCAAAAAAATTCTATGAAGTACATGCTGAAAGACCATTTTATGGTGAATTGGTAGAGTTCATGAGTTCTGGTCCTATCGTAGCTGCAGTTTTAGAAAAAGACAATGCAGTTGAAGATTTCAGAACATTGATCGGTTCTACTAATCCTGCAGAAGCAGCAGAAGGTACAATCAGAAAAATGTTTGCTAGAAGCATCGGAGAAAATGCAGTTCACGGTTCAGATTCTGACGAGAATGCATTAATCGAAGCTCAGTTCCATTTTTCAGGAAGAGAGATTTTCTAAGAAAATTACTTTACAAAATAAAAGATCCGGAGAATTTTTTCTCCGGATTTTGTTTTTATGAACTCCTGTTTCAAAATTGATTAAAGGTTGTTTTCGATAGCTCCTACACTTTCTCTGTACAGTTCAATAGGTTTATTAAGTAAAACGGCGATCACAGTCATCTGTTGATCCAGTCTTTCTTTTGGGATATCAATGTAAATAATTCCCGGACGGTCACTCCAGTAAAGTTTATTGTAAATAGTATGGGTAAGCATACTGCCGTCACCTACGATTCTTATCCTGGATATATCATTTTTTATTCCTTTTAGAGCAATAGGGCCGGTAGGGATTCCTTCCACAAAAAGATAAAGAGTCTGTTTGTCTCTTGATAAAGCACTCATTCCAGGAAAATGCCCCTCTGGAAGTCCTTTGCCTGTTTCAAATAAGGCCTCTGCATGTTTGCTTATCCATTGTACGGTCTTTGGGTTTGCCTTAGATGTTTTTTTAATTTTCATGTCAAGGCCATCATTAGTCAGTCCATCAAGTGTTACTAGATTATTATCGTAGTTCAGAGCACTGGTGATATCGTAAACTGCTTCCTGAGTGTTTTTCATTTCCAGTATTTCGGAAAGCGGACGTTCTTCCTTCTTAAAATCTTTAATAAATAAAGGTGGATGGTCAAAAGTAACTTCTGCTACGGTAACATCTTTGTCAAACTTTACATTGGAGAAGTTCAAGGTGAGTGTTTTTTCAGCATTATAATCTGTTTTAACAACAGCCGATGGATCTCCAACGATTTTTACTGAAATTGGCTTTGTTGCCAATCCATAGATCTTTGTAAAGTTTTTGGCTTCATCAAGATAAAGAAATAAAGATTTTTTAGAGACTGACAAAGCCGATTTCCCTTTGTAATTGTCGAAAGGAATCCCTTGAGTCGTTTCATAGATGGCATGCTGATGTTTGGATGTCCAGCGCCCAAGGTTTTTAAGAATTTCAATCTGTTCTTCCGGGATGGTACCGTCTGGCTTCGGACCGATATCAAGTAAAAGATTTCCTCCCATACTGATTACATCTGTGAGAGTTCTTACAATCATATTAGGGGTCTTGTAATTTTTGTCATAAGGCTGATATCCCCAGGAATCATTCATGGTATAGCAAAGCTCCCAATATGGGTTTTTTGGTGGAACTACAGGAATGCCCTGTTCAGGAGTGTCATAATCCCCATGATTGTTGAGTCTGGAGTTGATGATAATATTAGGATTGTATTTCTTGAGTAAATCTAGAGTCTGAGAAGCTTTCCACTCCTCAGAAGTGTGTTCCCAGTCTCCATCAAACCAAAGAAGATCTGGAGAATATTGAGTGGAAAGTTCATTAAGCTGACTTTGATAATAACTGATGAAATTATTCCAGCGTGTTGGCTCGTCTTTTATTTCATAACGTTTTTTTGTCCTGGTATTGATATCATAATATGGATGGCTCCAATCCGGTAAAGAGAAATAAAGCCCTGTTTTTAAGCCCGATGTTTTCAGAGCAGAAACAAAAGGGCTTAAAATATCCTTTTTTGCCAGAGAGTTTTGAGGAATACTTGTCGCTTTTTCGGCCTTTGAGTTCCACAAGGAAACTCCATCGTGATGTTTTGTGGTAATGACAGCATATTTTGCTCCAGATTCCTTAATAAGATTTACCCATTGTTCTGGTTGATATTTTGAAGCTGAAAAACCATTCAGCTGTTTCATATAGTTTTCGTGATTAATGTAATTGTTGAAGAATGACCAGGATTCAGAGATCCCGTTAACGGAATAGATTCCCCAATGAATAAAAATACCCAGTTTTGCATTTTTGAACCACTCCATTTTTTTGCTGTTGTCCACTGTTTGGGTTTGTGCATCAATACTATTCGCAGATAATATTAATCCAAGGAAAACAGCTTTAATCAGACTGATTTGCATATTATATTATTTAACATTAAATATAAATAAAGAAAACCTTACAGTATAAAATAGTTTTTAATATTTGATAATAATTGTTGTTAAAACGTTTCTTATTGTTGTATTTTTAAAAATGGAACGTTTATTGTAAATTTTTAAAAAAAGAGATTATGAAAATTCCAACGTTATTAATGGCGAGTTTATTGGCAGCAGGAGTTTCTGCACAAACTACAAAACCTGTTTCAAAAACTAAAAAGCCAGTGAAGAAAGTTAGAAAAGTAGCACCGGCTTCTGAAAGTCCGGAAAAACCTAATCCGACTACTCCTAAAGCCATTGTTAAAAAAGATACCATTAAACTTAACGGGTTTTCTTGCCCGGCTTGTGGAATGGGATAGGTTATGGGAAAACCTCTGTTAGGGCTGTCTATGATGGCAGAAGCAGAATTTCTGTCTGCTGTTCTGCCTTTATTACAAAGCAATTCTATTGAAGTGCTTGAATGGTCATTTGATACATTCTACAATACAGAAGAACCGGATTGGTTGAGTGATCTGCTTAATTTTTACTCAGAAAATAATCGTCTGATCGGTCATGGAGTGTATTACTCTCTATTTGATGCCCGATGGACCGAAAGGCAGGAACTTTGGCTGCAAAAACTAAAAGAAGAGTTTCGTAAAAGAAAATACAACCATATTACGGAACATTTCGGTTTCATGAATACCGAAAACTTTCATCAGGGAGTACCGCTGCCTGTCTCTTTGCATTCAAAAACACTAGCGATAGGTAAAGACAGGCTTTACAGATTACAGGATGCTGTACAGGTTCCGGTAGGAATAGAAAACCTTGCATTCTCATTCTCATTGGATGATGTATTGGAGCAGGGTGTATTTCTTGACAAGCTGACAGATGATACTGATGGGTTCCTGATTCTTGATCTTCACAATATCTATTGTCAGTCCTGTAATTTTAAAGTAGAGATGCAGGATATTATTAAACTATACCCACTCGATAAGGTTAAAGAGATTCATCTTTCAGGAGGAAGCTGGCAGGAAAGTGCCTATGGAAAAAAGCGGGTACGGAGAGATTCCCATGATGATGTAATTCCTGAAGATATTTTGTCCGTATTGCCTTCAGTCTTATCTCAATGCAGAAATCTGGAATATATAATTATTGAACGGCTCGGTCATACAATCAATACGGAAGAAAAAAAGAAAAGTTTTCTGGATGATTTTGCAAAGGTCAAAATGCTGATCGATTCATCAGATTGGCAGACCCAAAATAAGGAGAACCGAAACAGGAAAGAAATACAATTCCCGGAACATCCTTTGGAAGATAGGATTCTACACGAAGAGCAGACGTTACTCACAAAATTACTGTTTGATAATGTTGAACCTGAATCTTTTAATCATCATGCATTTCAATATTTCAAAACAGAAAAATGGGACCCGGAAATGATTATTACGGCCCGGAATATCATTAAAAAATGGAATCCCTATTAATCCCCTGATAAGAAGCTAATAATCACAAACCAAATTATATGAAAATGACCATAGTATTGTTAATCTTCACAGCTGTGCTTATGGCTCTCATTGCCGGACTTTTCTACGCTTACTCCTGTTCTGTAGTCCTGGGACTGGGAAAATTGTCTGATGTGGAATATCTGAAGGCTATGCAGAGCATCAACCGTGAAATTCTTAATCCGGTATTTTTCCTTAGCTTTATGGGAACGGCTATTCTTCTTCCTGTGTCTACCTTTTTTCTGCGTGGGGAACAACCTGTTTTTATTTTTCTTTTATTGGCTACATTGGCTTATCTGATAGGTGTTTTCGGAGTTACGGTAGTTGGGAATGTTCCTATGAACGATCAGCTTGATCAATTTGATATTTCAGGTTCTACTGTTGAAGCTATTAAACAAATGCGTGAAAATTTTGAAGCCAGATGGAACTTCTTGAATAACGTACGAACTGTTTTTTCTGTGGTAAGTATCGTTTTGGTAGTTTGTGCCTGTGTATGACATAAAGATGTATAGAAAATCTTGTAATAAGTGGAAACACTCAAGTATAAATTCCGTATTTCTACGGATTGACCGATGTCTATTTTATGTTGATCTTTGTGTTGTTAGTAAGAAGGAATTTAAACATTAAAAGAATTTTGAAAAAAAATTAATAACCAGGACGACTCAATTTCAAACTGAAAAAGGCAGCTCCATTAGAACTGCCTTTTGTCTATATAAAACTTATATCTTTTATTAGATTTTCAAAAGTTCAATGGTTCTCTCCGGACTCTCAGCAGAGAATACTGCATTTCCGGCAACCAAAACATCAGCTCCTGCTTCAAAAAGCTTAGAAGCATTATCAAGATTTACTCCACCATCTACCTGAATAAGTGCTGTAGAGTTGTTGCTCAGGATAAGATCTTTTGTTTCAGCAATCTTTTTGTAGGTGTTCTCAATGAATTTCTGTCCTCCAAATCCTGGATTTACACTCATTAATAATACAAGATCCACATCAGCAATAATGTCTTCAAGCATTAAAACGGGAGTGGAGGGGTTCAAAACAACACCTGCTTTAGCTCCTTTGCTTTGAATGTGGTGAATAGTTCTGTGAAGATGAGTACATGCTTCATAATGAACAGAAACAAGGTCAGCGCCATGGTTGATAAATTCATCAACATATTTTTCAGGTTCCACGATCATCAGGTGAACATCCACGAATTTTTTAGCATGTTGCTGAACGGTTTTCATCACCGGGAAACCAAATGAAATGTTAGGTACAAATCTACCATCCATAACGTCAATATGGAACCAGTCGGCCTGAGAGTTGTTCAGCATTTCAATATCTCTTTGCAGGTTCCCAAAGTCTGCAGATAAAAGGGATGGAGCAATAAGCTTCGTTTTCATTTTTACTTTTTATACTTTTACTTAGATTTCAGATATTAGACATCAGATATCAGATTTAGAGTACTGTTGTTATGTCTAGTGTCTGATATCTGTTATCTAATGTCTTTAATGATACTTCAGCTTCATTTCCGGTTTAATCTTCAGAATTGTTTCGTAGATCAGCTTAATAACATTTCCTACGTCTTCTTTAGATACCATTTCTACCGTTGTATGCATATAACGCAAAGGTAAGGAAATTAAAGCACTTGGTACACCGCCGTTGGAATGTGCAAAAGCATCAGTATCTGTCCCTGTAGCTCTGCTGGCTGCTGCTCTCTGATAAGGAATTTTCTTTGTTTTTGCTGTGTCAATAATCAGTTCTCTGATGGTATGGTGAACACTTGGAGCAAAGAATACTACCGGTCCTGCACCACATTTCTGATCTCCTTCTTTTTTCTTTTCGATCATTGGAGTAGTGGTATCGTGCGTTACATCAGTTACAATGGCAATATTAGGTTTAATGGTGTCTGCAATCATATCTGCTCCATATAAACCTACTTCTTCCTGTACTGAGTTGGTGATATAAAGACCGAATGGAATAGATTTTTTGTTTTCCTTTAGAAGCCTTGCCACTTCAGCGATCATGAAACCTCCGATTCTGTTGTCAAGAGCTCTGCAGACAAAATACCTGTCATTCATTTCGAAGAATTCATCGGGGTAGGTAATCATGCATCCTACAAAAATTCCCATGTCTTCCACTTCCTTTTTAGAAGTAGCTCCACAGTCGATGAAGATATTTTCAATTTTTGGAGTTGGTTCATTCTGGTTTGTTCTCGTATGGATAGCCGGCCATCCGAAAACTCCCTTTACAATCCCGTTTTCTCCGTGAATGTGTACTACTTTTGATGGAGCAATCGTCTGATCTGAGCCTCCGTTTCTGATTACATAAATCAGTCCGTCATCTGTGATATAATTAACATACCATGAGATTTCATCCGCATGAGCTTCAATCACTACTTTAAATTCAGCCTCAGGATTAATGATTCCATAGCATGTTCCATAATGATCCACTTCAATCTTGTCTACATAAGGTCTGATGTAGTCCATCCAAACCTCTTGTCCTTTGTGTTCGTAACCTGTTGGAGATGAAGTGTTTAAATATTTCTCTAAAAATTTTAAAGATTTCTTTTCAAATTTCATAAAAAGGAATGATTTTTGCGTTTAATTTTTGTTCTTATAAGTGTAAAAATAATGAATTTTAGTAAGATTGTCTGTCTTTTTATGTTCTTTTTTGGAGTCAGTGTTTTTGGACAGAACGATACTGTGGTGGCAAAACCACTGAATCAATACCCCGCTGAATCTTTGAAAGTAGATGAATTTGGCAATAAATATTATTACGACGAGCAGCAGAAAGTCAAGATCTATGAAGTGAACGGAGAGCCTGTGGTAGTAATGGATGAATTGGTTTTGGTTAATAAGCCGAGGTTTAATAATCAGTTGGATAAGAATTACTACTATTTCTTAAATAAGAAGTTATACAGGGTATATCCGCTATTTGTAACCGCTTTGCAGCAGTACAGAGACATTCAGGTAGACATGAATGACATGGATAATAAAGCCAAGAGAAAGTTTGTAAGAGAAAGACAAAATATGCTTGCCGATCAATATGAAAAACAGTTGAGAGATCTTACCACTACCGAAGGGCAGGTTTTTGCGAAGTTGATGAATAGAGCAACCGGTAAAAATGTATACGAAATCATTAAAGAGATGCGAGGCGGGTTTAGTGCCTTTTGGTGGAACCTGAAAGGGAAAATGGCTGATATTGATTTAAAAGAGCGATATGATCCCCATAAAAACAGAACAGACGAATTTGTAGAGTCATTACTGCAGTCTAACTGGAATTCAGGATATCTGAAACCTTATCCGGGCGCAACGGATTTTAAAGTAAAGAAATAATAATATAAAAAAATTCCTGTAAGTGAGCTTACAGGAATTTTTCTTTTAATTTATCAAATACGATTTTATCAATAGGAAGGGGGAAAGGATTATCAGGCCTGTCAATATCCATCCATTCCGTTTTTTCAATGCAAGGATCCATAATAAGGAATTCGTTCTCGTCCACAATGTTTACAATATAATATATGGTAAGAAGCTGTTCGTTTTCTCTGAAACGGGAAACAAGAAAGTTTTCCTGAGTATAGAAGTGTTCTACAATATCTACTTTCACATTCAGTTCTTCATCAAATTCACGATGGAGACATTCTAATGTTCCTTCACCATATTCCAATCCGCCACCCGGAAATTTCACTAAAGGTTCGCCGGCATATTCTTCAAATAAAGTGAGTACTTTCTTATCTTTTACTGCACAGCCATACACTCTAATGTTGATCTTGTCTATCATATATATAATGTATAATATTTTGTATAGCTAAGGTAAGGAATTTTTATGAGGCATATATTGATGAAAGGATGAAAATGTAATTTCACTGGTATGCATTTTTACTTGATTAAAGCTTGATTGCATTAATCATTTCCCTTTTCCCTGGAGGTCCTTGTTTCTTCTCGACCTGAAAGTTCAGCTCCTGAAGGATTCGCCTCACACTTCCTTTAGAAGAGTAGGTTGTTAATAATCCGTTAATGGCCATTTTGTCAGCTACTAACTCGAAAAGTGGTTTTTCCCAAAGATCCGGCTGTACTCTTGCTCCGAAACAGTCGAAATAAACAAGGTTGATTTCAGGCAGATTAATGTTCTTCAAATCAAAAAAGTCACATTCTATCTTTTTAAGGTTGAATCCACTAATGATTTCTACTGACTTTTCCCAATCTGCCAGATGAATTTTCTGATAAATATTTTTAAACTCAGGGTTATCAAAAAGTTCAAAGTAGGCTAAATCATTAACTTCAGATTCATTTATGGGGTATTTTTCGAGCGAAAAATAATTAATGACATGATTTTTGTCAGTTTTTAAATATTCATTAATTGTCACTAAAACATTCAAACCTGTTCCAAAACCTAGTTCTAAAATATTAATTTCATAATTATTTATTAAATTTAATCCATTTTTAATAAACACATGTTCTGCTTCCTGAAGAGCACCATGATGAGAATGATAATTTTCATTTAAATCATTAATAAACAGTGTTTTGCTTCCGTCGTTTGTAGTCTTAATTTCTCTTTTCAAGCTAATTTTTTGTCAAATTTACTCTAAAATTTTTATATTTAGAAAATTATGTTAAATTTGTAGAACATCGTAAAAATTTTAAAAAATGATAATTCAAAAAACTGAAAACTCCAGAATTTCTACATTTGACCCTAACAATTTTTCATTTGGTGGTACCTTTATAGATCATATGATTATATGTGAGTATGAAAATGGAAAATGGGGTGATGTGAAACTAGTTCCTTACGGTCCAATACCATTTACACCTGCCATGATGGGGGTAAACTATGGACAAGCTTGTTTTGAAGGTATGAAAGCCTATAAAGACAAAGATGGGCAGGTTTTCCTTTTCAGGCCTGAAAAGAATTTTGAACGTATCAACAAGTCAGCGAAGCGTCTTGCTATGCCTGAGGTGACTGAGGAAATGTTTTTAGACGGATTAAAAGCATTAGTAGATATCGACAGAGACTGGATCCCTCAGGGAGAAGGTATGTCTTTATATATCAGACCATTGATTTTCGCAACAGAGGAAGCTTTGAAAGCAAGAGTTTCTGAAAAATATATGTTTGCTATCGTAGCAACACCAGCAAAGAGCTATTATTCAGAACCGGTTTCTGTAAAAATTTCTGATCACTATTCAAGAGCAGCAAACGGTGGAGTAGGTTCTGCTAAAGCAGCGGGGAACTATGCCGCTTCTTTCTATCCAACTCAATTAGCTATTGAAGAAGGTTATGAGCAAATCATCTGGACTGATGATGCAACGCATGAGTATTTCGAAGAAAGTGGTACTATGAATGTATTTGTTAGAATCAACGATACAATCTATACACCACCTACATCTGAGAAAATCCTTGACGGAGTTACAAGAGACAGCTTCCTTCAATTAGCTAAGAAAAGAGGAATCGAAGTTAAAGTTGAGCCAATCCCGGTAAAAACCGTCATTGAAGCTTTGAAAAACGGAGATCTTAAAGAAGTATGGGGAGTAGGTACAGCAGTGGTAACCACTCAATTCCAGGCTTTAGGATATGAGGGTGAAAAATTAGCACTTCCAAGATTATCAGATGAAGAAAGCTATGCAGCGATCCTTAAGAAAGATTTAGTAGACCTTCAAAATAATCTTGCTGAAGATCCATTCGGATGGAGAGTGGTTGTAGACCATGCTCTTGAAACAGTTTAAAAGTATTTAAATACATTATAATAAGCCGGGAATCACCCGGCTTTTTTTATTATTCTATAGATTTAAATTCACACAAATTAAGAAACTGGAGTATATGTAGGTAGATTTTAACCACAGATGACGCAGATTTGCACAGATGTTTGTATGTAATCACTGTTCATAAATTGAGTGAGATCTGGCCCAACCAAAAAAATCTTTCATTTTTTAAACTTAAGTGCTCTTGCCAACGTTATACTTTTAATTTATAAGACTTAAGTGTCTAAAAACTTTTGTATCTTTTGTGATTGGATTTTAATCATAAATAGGAATGGAGGTTTTTATATAATTTACATTAATGGTTTAAAGCTTTTGTAATTGATTCACAAAATGTGTATTTTCGCAAAAGTTTATGAAAAAAATACTCTTCATATCAGCCATAAGCCTGTTGAGCTGTAATAGAAATGTACAGACGGCACATCCTCCAGTAGGAGGTGTTTTGAGCCAGAAAGATCTGGATGTTTCTAAGAACAGAATGAAAAATCTGAATACCATTGAAAGGGGGCAGATTCAGGATTGGATTAGTGGACAAACGATAAAATTTTATCCTACACAGCTTAATTATTGGGTAACGGTTGATGGTTTTGATTATAGAGAAAGAAGAGCAGATAATACTCTGATTTCCTATTCTTATGAACTGTATGATTTTGATGAGACCAAAATTTATGATCAGCCTTTTGAAAGAAGAGATGCCAAGTTCGGGCATTTTGATGAACTGAAAGCAGTGGAAAATGCTTTGCGTTTTATACATGATGGAGAGGAAGTGACGCTTTTGGTGCCGTCTTCTTTGGCTTATGGAACTTTTGGAGACGAAAAGAAAATAGACAACGATATACCATTAATCATAAAATTAAAAGCTTTATAATACATGAAATTGTTTAACAAGAATATAATTCTGGCAGCGGCAAGTGTTTCGCTGATGAGTTGTACCCCAATTTATAAAAAAATGAACGTAGACAAAGAAACTTACGAAGGTCTTAATGACGGGCTTTATGCCAATCTTCAAACTACAAAAGGTAACCTGATTGTGAAGTTTGAGGACAAGAAAGCACCAGTAACTGTAGCCAACTTTATCGGTCTTGCAGAAGGGAAAATCGACAACAAAGCTAAGGCTAAGGGAGTTCCTTATTATGACGGAACTATTTTCCACAGAGTAATCAAAGATTTCATGATCCAGGGAGGTGATCCTCAGGGAACAGGGATGGGAGATCCTGGATATAAATTTGAAGATGAAAGAAACGATCTTAAACATACAGGAAAAGGTATTCTTTCTATGGCGAACTCAGGGCCAAATACAAACGGTTCTCAGTTTTTCATCACTGAAGTAGCTACTCCTTGGTTAGACGGAAGACACACGATCTTCGGAAAAGTGGTAAAAGGTAATGATGTAATTGACACTATTGCTAATGTTGAAAAAGGAGCTCAGGATAAACCTAAAACAGATATCGTTTTAGAAAAAGTTTCTATCTTCGGTAAAGGTGACGAGTATAAAAACTACGATGCAGCTAAAACTTTCAACGAAGGAAAGGCTAAAATCGCAGAAAATAACAAAGCTTTCATTGCTAAAGAAGAAGCGGAAAAAAAGAAAAAAGAAGAAGAGTTCAAAGCAAACCAGGAAAAATTAGTTGAAAACCTAAAAGCCGGAATGCAAAAAACTGAATCAGGTCTTTACTATAAAATCACTAAAACTGCCGATGGTAAAGCACCAAAGGTAGGTGATAACGTTTCTGTACACTATGCAGGAAAATTAGTAGACGGAACTGAATTCGATTCTTCATTTAAGAGAAACGAACCTATTGATATTCCAATCGGAATGGGGAGAGTAATCAAAGGATGGGATGAAGGAATCCTATTATTGAAAGAAGGTGAAACTGCTACTTTATTGATCCCGCCAGCAATGGCTTATGGAGAAAGAGGAGCAGGAGGAGTTATTCCGCCAAACTCTTGGTTAGTTTTCGATGTTGAGCTTGTAAAAGTAAAATAATTGAATCTTTAAAGATATGAGAGCTGCCCCGAAAAGGGCGGCTTTTTTGTTTGTATTAATGAGATGGTTTTGTCTGTACTCTGAAAATGACTACTTTAGTAAAAACTGTTTCATGAAAAAAATCTTCTATACTCTTTTTATGTTTTCCAATCTTAGTCTTATTGCCCAAGGGAAGAAGTTCTTTGAAAACGGAGATGTTCAGCTAAAGTCGACAGTCGAAAAAATCAATTTAAAATATTCCACAGACTTACCTTTTGTAAAAGTAAGTATTAATGGAAAAATATATAATTTTCTTTTAGATACCGGAGCTCCAACTGTTATTTCTACGGCAGTTTATACAGATCTGGGTCTTGAGAAGAAATATAAAAGCAGTGTGAAAGATTCGCAGAAAAATAAGCAGGATCAGATATTTACGGTATTACCTGAAATGATTGTAGATCAGCTGGTTTTTAAAAATATTGGAGTCATGGTAATGGATCTTAAGGCAACTGAATTCGAATGCTTTAAAGTGGATGGAATTCTTGGTTCTAATCAGATGGCTAAACTTTTCTGGAGGATAAACTATGATGAAAATTCATTGGAAGCAACTCGGGATCTTTCAAGATTTGATCTTACAGGTTATGATATTATAATTCCTTTTGATGTAAAAGATCAGAAAACACCTATTATAAAAGCCAGTATTCTTGATCAGAAAATAAATTTCACATTTGATACTGGATCTTCAGGAAATATAAAAATTACCAATAATAACTACAATTCCAAAAAAGTAACAGAGAAAATAGATGTTTACGGAAACAGTTCTGTAGGGGCTTTTGGGGCCGGAAATCCTGTGTCCGGATATATTTTTAAGGCTTCTAATATCGCTGTGGGAAATAAAACGTTTAACAAGGCAATGGTAGCAACAGGAAGTTCAAACTTAATAGGAAATGATTTTTTGAAAAACTTTGTATTTGTTCTGGATTGGGAAGGCCGTAAGATTTATATGAAGCAAATTAAGGAAACTTCTTACAAATTGGAATCCTTTGGTTTTGGGTATCGTTTTATAGATTCTAAACCTACTGTTGCCTATGTATTTCAGGAAGAAAATTTCCCTTTAATGGTGGGAGATTCTATCATTAGTATTAATAATATAAACCTTGATAATCTTGACAAAGAAGGCGTTTGTCATTATTTTCTGAACAGGGTAGAAAAGGATGTTGCTGCTATTGATATGAAAATAAAGAGAGGCGGAGTTGTAATGAGTGTGAACCTTAAAAAGAAAATGTATTTAAAGGCTGATTCCTAGATCTGTATGAAATGAAATACTGTGGAAATACGGGTTTTCTATGAAAGTAAATTATTCCTATCTTTATCCCTCACCAATGAATAAAAATAAAAAATATGTTTGATCTTAATTACGATTTAATAAAACAGGAAATAGAGGCTGAAGTTTGTAAAGAACATAACTTACATCCGGAATTTGTAAAAACAGATGACGGATTTGGAATCAAGGCATGCTGCCAGCCCTTTCATGCAGAATTAGTAGCAAAATCTGAAAAAATGGTTGAAGAGGAAACGACTCAGTTCCTTGAGAAGATGATGAAAGATATCTTTAAAGAATAACTTATAAAACTGTATAGAAAAAACCGCCCCAGAAGGGCGGTTTTTCAGTAAAAGAGTGAAATAAAAGTTATATGTTTCTACCGGATCTTTTATTCATTCCTGTCCCCGCAAGGGAACTGATGAATACAAGACCAAAGCCGATATAAGCGGCAAAGGCGGTCAGATATACTATTAAGCTGTTTAAACTTGGTTTTGAACTGTATACCAGTACAGAAAAGGCAGCAAAACTTAAAACCAATAACAGGCTCCAGATATGCATTTTTGCAGCGTCTTCATTTCTCTTAAAAATCATTTCAAAAAAGGCTCTCATCATTACTAACATTTTAAGGGTTATACTTTAATTAATTGAGAATAAATCAGGTATAAATCATCACGGTAAAAAGAAAGGCATATTTCTTTACTGGGCTAAGGTTCGCGATGACTTTGCCGTTTTATTCAATATTATGATACCGGGCTTTAAAGTCCGGGTTTAATAATCATTTTTGAATCAATAAATGACTCACGGGTTTATTGTTGATACCAGTTAGATACGGCGCATAAGTCTGCTGTGAAAAATCGGCCAGAGGGCTAATTCATCACGTTCCCGTATCTTTTACGGCATCGTAGAAAAAAAAAGGATTCATATACGAGATATGAACTTTGAATCAGTGGAAAACTGAAAATCCACAGAAAACCTTTTTTCTCATCCTTAGTGTTTTTTTAATTTTTTCTCACAAAAGGACATGCCAATTTCATGCCAAAGTGATAATTCTACGATTAACAGTTGGAATTATTTTGTTTTATTTTATTGTTCTTCAATGTTTTATATTGTTTATTTCCTTAAACAAAGAAAAAATAGATTTTGAATGTAAAATTCTTAGATCTAGGTTTTAGCTAAAGTCAATGAAATTTAATGTATAATATGAACGGATTAAAATCCGTTTCTATTGAATTTTTAGAGCACAGTTTTTAGGCCTCCTCACTGGGATAATTATAAAAAAGTTTAATTTTGGAAAAGTGAACAAAGATAGCTTAAAAGATAATATTGAGATTTGTATTGTTAATCTTCAACGATTGGCAAAGATGAATTGTTGGAATAAGATATCTCCTGATTTTGTTTTTATAGTGTCTGATTTCAATGAGTTTGAAAGGCTAAATTTTTTTGAACAAAGGAAAGCCCGGAATAAAATAAATAAACATAAAGATGTACTAGGATTAGATTCAGTAATTGAAATTTTAAGCAAGGAGTATCATGATCTTTATGATATTACATTATATATCTTCAAAGCGGGCCGAAAAGAAACTATAATTGAAATTCAATATTACAGGAAATCGAATTTTGAACCTGATTATTTTGCTATAGTGAAAAAAGAACCACCTATGTTTCATTCAAAAATTTCGCTTCCTAATTATGTAGTAAAAGGAAGAAAGTTTGATGTCAATTGGGAATTAGGTGGAGTAAGAGATTCCTGGAATTATTTTCTACATCGAATTAAGCACAAAATAAATACTTTCTGTTGCTAGACCCTTACATTAAATAATATTTAGTTTGTCATCCTGTAAAAATCCAGACCATAATTTTTAAAATCTTTATTTGGATTTCTAAGGAATAACAAAACACCGTTAGATTTTTAAAGCGAAAACTTTCTAAAATCCATTCAGTGTCCTCACCTTACATAATCATTTCTGAGATTTATGTTTTTAAAGTAATAAAAGAAAACCCCATCAAATCTTATAGAATTTAATGGGGTTAATTTATATCAAGCTAGTATTTCATTACCAGTTCTTATCAATCATATAAATAATATGGGTCATAGCTACAGCGCCTAATAAAAGCTCTCTTCTATTAACTTTTTCAAAAGTGTCTTCTTCTGTGTGGTGAATATCAAAGTAACGCTGAGAATCGGGCATCAGCTCAGCTGCAGGAATTCCCATATCATGAAGCGGGTAGAGGTCTGTTCCGGAAAACTTTTCTTCGAAGTTATACACTCCATAAGGCAGGAATAGTTTGGACCAGCCTTGGATCTGTTTTCTTTTGGTGTCATCCATATCCAGTGCGATCCCTCTCGGAGCAAAACCTCCGGCATCGGATTCTATGGCAAAAAGATGTTTTTCATTCTTTTCTTTTACTGTTTTTCCATATTGAATACCACCTTTTACCCCATTTTCTTCATTGGCAAAGCAAACAACTCTGATCGTATGGTTATTCTGTATTCCCAATTTTTTGAATGTTCTCAGAACTTCAATGCTCTGAACAATTCCGGCTCCATCATCATGAGCGCCTTCTCCTACATCCCAGGAATCAAGATGACCACCTACTACAATTACACTTTGGTCTTTTTTACCTGTAATTTCACCAATCACGGAGTGGGAGAGTTTCTCACCTTTCATTCCACAATTGGAGTTCAGTTTTGCTGTAATTTTCTGACTCTTTAATAAAGTTTCCAACTCGTCTGCAGTAGTACTTCCGACAGCTACAGCGGGTATTTTAGAAACGTTTTCTTCATAACGCATGGCTCCTGTATGAGGAACATCGTCGAAAGCTGAGGAAAGAGAACGGATAATAGCAAATTTTCCTCCTTTTTTAGCGGTTAAAGATGCTGCTGTTGTTCTGTACTTGGCTGCATCACCATAACCTTTAAAAGTTTCTATGAATGATTGTTTGAAAGCGTAATTGAAGAACAGTATTTTATCTTTTACCTGTTCTGGTGTAAGATTATTGTATTCATCCATAGATTTCACCATGATAATTTCTCCTGAAATATCTTTTCCGCCTGTTCCTTCGGAGTTCCCGAGAGAAAGCATTTTAAGACTTTTCCAGCCTCCGCCGGAGGTTTTAATGTGTAGGGATTCTTTTCCTCTCACCCAAACCGGGATCATCACTTCCTGAAGCCATACTTTATCTGCTCCTGCTTCACGAAGTTTTTGTGCAGCCCATTGTACAGATTTTTCATAAGCTTCAGATCCGCTTAAACGGTGGCCAATATTTTTAGTGAGTTCGCGAAGATCACTGTATCCTTTTCCGTTATTTAAAACTTCAAGGGAGATCTTGCTAAATTGTATTGAGTCTTCTCTGGCCTGGCCAAAAACGGCCAATCCTAAAAACAATAATGAGGTTCCTAATATCTTTTTCATTGTTACCAATTTTTATCAATCATATAAATAAGTTGTGTCATCACCGTTGAACCGAGAAGTAATTCTCTGCGGTTGACTTTTTCAAAAGTATCTTCTGCTGTATGGTGAATATCAAAATACCTTTGTGGCTCCGGAACGAGTTCTGCTGTAGGAACACCCATCTCATGGAGAGGAGCGATATCTGAACCTGAATATTTTCCTTCGAAATTATAAACGCCATAAGGTAAAAACAGATTTACCCAGCTTTTGATCTGATTTCTTTTCGCGTCATCCATTTCCAGAGAAATTCCGCGGGGAGAAAAGCCTCCTGCATCAGATTCTATGGCAAAGAGATGCTTTTCATGGTTATCCTTTGCTGTTTTTCCGTATTGCTTTCCGCCTTTGGTTCCGTTTTCTTCGTTAGCAAAACAGACTGCTCTGATGGTATGGTTATTCTGTATTCCTAATTTTTTGAATGTTCTCAAGACTTCAATGCTCTGAACAATTCCGGAGCCATCATCATGGGCGCCTTCGCCTACATCCCAGGAATCAAGATGCCCACCTACTACGATTACATTTTGATCTTTTTTACCCGTAATTTCACCGATAACTGAATGGGATAGCTTTTCCTCCTTCATACCACAATTGGAATTGAGTTTTGCCGTGAC
Organism: Chryseobacterium sp. BIGb0232; assembly: GCF_024810195.1. Classification (NCBI taxonomy): domain Bacteria; kingdom Pseudomonadati; phylum Bacteroidota; class Flavobacteriia; order Flavobacteriales; family Weeksellaceae; genus Chryseobacterium; species Chryseobacterium sp. BIGb0232. Next base: position 19,752 of record NZ_JANUEH010000008.1, on the reverse strand, counting down.
GTTCTGATTTTTTAATAAAGCCTCGAGTTCATCTGCTGTCGTATTTCCGATAGTAACAGCCGGAATTTTGACAATATTCTCTTCATATCGCATGTTTCCTGTATGCGGAATATCGTTAAAAGCTGAAGAAAGAGATCTGATGATTGCAAATTTTCCACCTTTCTTTGCGGTTAAAGAAGCTGCGGTGCGTCTGTAGGCTCCTGACTCTCTATAGGAAATAAAAGTCTGTACATTTCCCTGATTAAAAGGGTAATTAAAGAAAACAATCTTATCTTTTACCTTTTCAGCAGGGAGTTTATCATATTCTTCCAGGGATTTAACCATGATGATATCCCCTGAAACATCTTTTCCGGCTGTTCCTTCGGAGTTCCCGAGAGAAAGCATTTTAAGACTTTTCCAGCTTCCGCCGGAGGTTTTGATGTATAGAGATTCTTTTCCTCTTACCCAAACCGGGATCATTACTTCCTGAAGCCATACTTTATCTGCTCCGGCATCACGAAGTTTTTGTGCTGCCCATTGCACAGATTTTTCATAGGCTTCTGAACCACTTAACCGGTGACCGATATTTTTAGTGAGTTCCCGAAGTTCTTCATATCCTTTTCCGTTATTTAAAATTTCGGTGGAAATTTTATTGAATTGTATAGAATCTTCTTTAGCCTGGGCTGATATGAAGGCTGCTCCTAAAGTTAATAATGAGATTGTGATTGTCTTTTTCATATTACCAGTTTTTATCAACCATAAAAATCATTTGTGTTATGGCAGCCGCTCCGAGAAGAAGTTCCCTTTTGTTTACTTTATCAAAAGTATCCTGTTCGGAATGATGATAATCGAAATATCTTTGGGTGTCTACCACAAGTTCTGCTAAAGGAATGTCCAGCTTTTTTAAAGGAGAAATGTCCTGAATAGCATCTGTTTGGTCGAAATCATAAATGCCATAAGGAAGAAAATATTCTTTCCAGGGAGAAACTAATCTTCTTCTCTGGGGAGACATATCCAAAGAAAATCCTCGCGGAGAATAGCCTCCTGCATCTGTCCCCAGTGCAAAGATGTGTTTTTCATCTTTCTTTTTCACATAAGCTGCATACATTTCGCGGCCTTGCCCTCCGTTTTCACTGTTGGCATACAGGACTACGCGAATGGTGTGATTATTTTCATATCCGAGTGCCTTCAGTGTTCTTAATACTTCGATACATTGAGCGACTCCTGTTCCATCATCAATTGCTCCTTCTCCAATATCCCATGAATCAAGCTGTGCTCCCAGAACAATTACTTTGGAATCTTTATTGCCTTGAATTTCAGCTATAATATTAGGATTGGTTGTATTGCCTTTTGATTCGGCAGTCATGTTGATTTTAGCCGTTACTTTTTGCTTTTTTAATGTTTTTTCCAGTTCATCTGCTGATCTTACGCCTATTGATAAAGCTGGAATTTTAACTTTATCATCTGGTTCGTAGTAAATCATTTTGGCATGCGGCGTATCATCGCTAGCTGTTGTTAGTGATCTTATGATTAAAGCTTTTGCACCGGTTTTAGCAATAACGGAAGCAGAAATTAATTTTGATTTAGCGGTCTGTAAATAAGAATCACTGGTGTTGATGATTTTCGGGTCCATAGGAACATTTACGAAGACTATTTTGTCTTTTAGCTGGCCTATTGACATTGCATTAAGCTCTGAAGTGGAATTGATTAAAACAATTTCACCTGTCAGATCTTTTCCTCCGGTTCCTTCAGAGTTTCCGAAAGAAAGCATTCTGAGGCTTTTCCATTCACCATTTTCTGCTTTTATCTGTAAAGACTCTTTCCCTCTGATCCAGATTGGAGCTTTGGCTTCCTGTCTCCAGATCATATTAATGCCAATTTCCTTGAACTTTTTTTCAGCCCATTCTACTGCTTTTGTGTAACCGGGGGTTGCACTGAAACGTGGCCCTATACCTTTTGTGAGTTCTCCAAGATTTTCATAAGCTCTGCCGTTGGTCATGATCTCATCTGAGATCTTTTTGAATTCATCATGGTAATTTAATTTTACAGGAATTGCTGTTCTGCCGGCAGGCTTTTTCTGGACTTTTTTTTGAGAAAATAAAAATCCACTCAAAAAGAGTGGAAGTATAATGAATATTTTTTTCATTTTTTATTTACCTTTCTTTTTCCAATGATAAAAGTAGGAAAAAAATAGGAATTTATTAAGGTTTCATATCGTACATTAACAGTGCTGTAATCAATTTTGGCTCAATGAATGTACATTTTGGAGGCATACTTAATTTTAAGTCTGAAATTTTAATCATGTCATTAAAACTTACAGGATAAATACCGAAGCCTGCAACTCCTTCTTTTTCATCTATCTTTTCTTTTAAGATATTGATTCCATTGATGTTGGATGTTCCTTTTACATAAGAGATCAAATCAGAACTGTCCGGATCTTCTATTTTTAGAATACCTTTGAAAATGTATTTGTCCAACAAGTGGTGGTCAAGGTTTTCCAGAGACATTTCCTTGGAACGAAGGTCGTGTTTCACATGAAGGGAGTAAAATTTACCATCCAGATACATGGAGATGTGGAATTTCTGAGAAGGGAAATAAGGGGTCTGACCTTTTTCATGAATCAGGAAATACTGATCAAGTTCTTTTAAGAACTGTTCGCTGGAAAGGCCGTTCAGATCATGAAGAATTCTGTTGTAATCATGAATCTTAATTGATTGGTTGGAAACGATAAAGCTATACACAAAGTTATAAAGCTCTGTACCGTTGTGCCTTTTGTTTTTCTCCTTATGTTTCTTTGCATTTAATGCAGTAGAACCAATTCTGTGGTGTCCGTCAGCAATATAGAAGGAATCAATCTGGTCGATTACTTCTTTAAACTGCTGAAGCTTCAGACGGTTATCTATTCTCCAGATCTTATGTCTGATTCCAATGGTATCTACATGATTGAAAATCGGAACATTCTTTTCCTCATGATTCATCAGCAACTCAATTTTCGAGTTGGCAGGGTAGGTAAGAAGTACCGGTTCAGCCTGAAGATTTACTTTTTCAAGGTAATGAGCCAGTTTTTCTTTTTTCTGGGGAATGGTACTTTCGTGCCTTTTGATTTTTCCGTTCCAGAAATCTTCAATACTTGCCAGACCTAGAAGCCCTCTAAAAATTTGCTTGTTAGGATATATTTGTTCGTAAAGATAATAGGCAGAATTATCCTGAACGAGTTTCTTTTCGTCCAGAAGTTCTTCGAATGTGGAACGGATCTTTCTCAGGTTCCGGTCAACATCTTTAGATTTACTTACAACATATGGTTTTATCATGTTGATGTAAGTATTTTCAACTTGTGCTTTTTCTGCTATTTCTTCCTGGGTAAAATTATCCAGTGGATGGGTAGGGAAAGTATCCTCAAAATCTCTGTGAGGTCTTATTCCACGGAAAGGTTTAAAAACAGGCATATTTATCTTATAGTTTCTTTTTGTAGCTTAATAATTTGTTCTGCAAGTTCGATACCGATTTTCTCTTGCGCATCTACCGTATTTCCACCTACATGAGGAGAAAGTGATAATGCCGGATTCATCAGTAAAGGAAGTTCAGGATTGGGTTCGCTTTCAAATACATCCAATGCTGCTCCCGCTACTTTTCCGGAATCAATAAAATCAATCAGTGTTACTTCATTCATTACACCGCCTCTTGCAGTATTTACAATATAGACGCCATCCTTCATTTTCTCAAACTGTGGAGTGTCTATAATGTATTCATTCGTTCTCGGAGTATTGATACTGATGAAATCTGCTTCTTTAAGGAAAGCGTCCATGTCATTGGTGGAAGTGATTTCAAAATTCACCGACTGTCCGTCAAAGAAGTTCAGGGTCAGGACTTCTGTTTTCGGGCTTCTTGTCAGCACCTGTATTTTCATTCCTAAGGCAATTCCTATTTTTACAACTTCCTGGCCAATGCTTCCAAAGCCAATTACTCCTAATGTTTTTCCTGAAAGTTCATACGCATTACTGAATGACTTTTTCATGGCGTTGAAATGAGTTTCCCCTTCCAAAGGCATTAGTCTGTTTGATTCGTGAAGGAATCTTGCCAATGAAATAAAGTGCCCGAAAACCAGTTCCGCAACGGATTTTGAAGATGCTGTTGGGGTATTGATGATTTTAATTCCCTTACTTTTTGCATATTCAACGTCTATGTTATCCATTCCGATACCGCCTCTGCCTATAACTTTAAGCCCCGGGCAGGCATCAATCAGATCCTGTCTTACTTTTGTTGCACTCCTTACAAGAAGAACATCTACATTATTATCGTTGATAAAATTAATAACGTGATCCTGAGCCACTCTATTGTCCAGAATATTAATTCCGGCGTCTTTTAAAGCCCGTTCTCCTGCTTTTGAGATTCCATCGTTTGCTAAAACTTTCATGTGTTATTGGATTTAAAGATTGAAAAATTTAGATTTTTCAAAATTTTAAAACTAGGCGCAAATTAAGAAATTTAAATTTGTCGCTTCTAAATCTTTCAATCTTTGAATTTCTTTATGCTTAAATTATTTGATAGATTTCATTACATCCACCAATACCTGTACGCTTTCAATAGGTAAGGCATTGTATAAGCTGGCTCTGTATCCGCCAAGGCTTCTGTGTCCGTTTAATCCACTGATTCCTGCTGCTTTCCATGCATTGTCAAATTCTTCTTTCTTGCTTTCATCTGTAAGCTTGAAAGAAACATTCATTAACGAACGGTCTTCTTTTACGCAGAACGTTTCAAATAATGGGTTGCTGTCGATTTCATCATATAAAAGCTTTGCTTTAGCTTCGTTTCTTTGTTCTGCAGCAGCAATTCCGCCATTATTTTCAAGATACTGAAGCGTAAGTAAAGAAGCGTAGATAGGGAATACCGGTGGAGTATTATACATAGATTCTTTGGAGATATGCTGAGAATAGTCCAGCATAGACAGCATATTTTCTCTTCCTGTTTTGCCAAGAATTTCTTTTTTGATCACTACTAAAGTAACACCTGCAGGTCCCATATTTTTCTGAGCCCCCGCATAGATTAAATCAAATTTAGAAAAATCCAGCTGTCTTGAGAAAATATCAGAACTCATATCGCATACCATCAGAGTGTCTACTTCAGGGAAAGATTTCATCTGAGTTCCGTAAATAGTGTTATTGGAAGTACAGTGGAAATAGTCGTATTCTGAACCTACTGTATAACCTTTAGGAATAAAAGAATAGTTTTCTTCTTTTGAAGAACCCAATACATCTACTGTTCCTAATTTTTTGGCTTCTTTGATGGCTCCGGCTGCCCATGTTCCTGTGTCCAGGTAAGCCGCTTTTCCGTCTGCTTTCATCAGGTTATAAGGAACCATGGCAAACTGCATGCTTGCGCCGCTTCCTAAATAAAGAACCTCATAATCGTCACCAAGGTTCATTAATCTTTTTACAATTGCACGTGCTTCGTCCATTACAGCAACGAAATCCTTGCTTCTGTGCGATATTTCAAGAAGAGATAATCCAATACCGTTAAAATCTAAGATTGCCTGTGCCGATTTTTCGAACACTTCCTGTGGTAAGATACATGGCCCTGCGCTGAAGTTGTGCTTTTTGTTCATATTTTTATTTTTTGGTTGCTTCAGGAAATGGAGTCCTTTAGCTGAATTTTTGGTTTTATTGGATTTAGGTTAAAAAAAGCCGCCTCACACATGATGAGACGGAATTTTTTTTATTCGCCGTGTAAGAAAGCTTTCTTATTAAGCAAAGTTTCTTCAGATTCTACATGATCTTCATCCGGAACACAGCAGTCTACCGGACATACCGCAGCACATTGTGGCTCCTCATGGAATCCTTTACATTCCGTACATTTATCTGTAACAATGAAATAAACATCATCACTTACAGGTTCCTGTGGTGCATCAGCATCTACAGTAAGTCCTGAAGGCATTGTAATAGTCCCCTGAAGACTGGTTCCTTCAGAAGCTTTCCAATCTACAGCTCCTTCATATATTGCATTGTTTGGACATTCCGGTTCACAAGCCCCACAATTAATGCATTCATCAGTTATTTTAATAGCCATCGCTAATTTTTTTTAAATTTGCACAAAATTACAAAATATTCCCCAATTTTAAAGTAATTATGAATATCGAAAATCAAGTTTTAGGACTTATTAAATTAAGTGATTATATAAAAGCGTTTTTAGCGAAAAAACCAGAAGATCACAATGAAGATGATGTAAATATTGAGTTATTGTTAAAAAAATCTCAAATAGAAAATCCGTGGTTTGTAGTTGATAATCAGAAATTTGCTTTACAGCAATGGGCAGATCTTCTTACTGAGGTAAGTATTAAAAACTGGCTTAAAAATTATTCAATCTCTGCAACTTCAAAGAGAGTGGGGTTGATTTTAGCCGGAAATATTCCTTTGGTAGGGTTTCATGACGTGATTTCTGTAGTACTCAGCAATCACATCCCTGTAATTAAGTTATCTTCTAAAGACAGGTATTTGATCCCGTTCCTATTAAAAAAATGGAATGAGTTTTCAGATGGCCAGGTGCAGTTTGAATTTGTAGAAAAATTAGCGAATTTTGATGCAGTTATTGCTACCGGAAGCAATAATACAGCAAGATACCTTGAGTATTATTTTAAAAACCATTTAAGTATTATCCGTAAAAACAGAACTTCCATCGCTGTTTTAAAGGGTGATGAAACCAATGAGGAACTGCAGCTTTTGGCGAATGATATTTTTCAATACTTCGGTTTAGGGTGCAGAAATGTGACAAGAATTTTTATTCCTCAGGATTTTGTTATTGATCGCTTATTTGAAAGCTTTATAGGATTCCAGGATATTATCAATCATAATAAATATGCTAATAATTATGATTACAACAGAGCGGTTTATCTTTTGAATCAGGATAAATTCTGGGATAATAATTTTGTGATGCTGAAAGAAGATGATAAATTGTTCAGTCCGCTTTCTGTAATTAATTTCAGCCGATATGAATCGTTGGAGGAGGTTAAAGGCTTTATTGCTGAAAACGAGGAGGATATCCAGTGTATAGTAGCGAAAGATGAGTTGGAATTAAATTCGATTTCTTTTGGTGAAGCGCAGAATCCGGGTCTTGATACCTATGCAGATAATGTGGATACAATGAAATTTTTGGAAGTGGTCTGATTTTCGTATCTTCCATGACCTATTTCACTAATAACAAAATGAATAATATGAAAAAAATATTTTTAGGTCTGGCGATTGTTGGTGCGCAGTTGACGTTTGCTCAGAAAGTAGCGGGGTTGAAGGTTGAGAACAGCCAAAAGAAAGAGCAGCCTGCTACTATAAGTAAGGATAAAGTGAATGTTTATAATGATAATTTTCAGAAATTTATCAAAGCTTTGCATTCTTCGGATTATAAAATTGCAAAGGAGCTGCTTTCTGATAAAGTAAAAGAAATTGTTACTGAGAATGTTCTTAACAAGGTAAAGGACGGAATTGATGCCAACAAAAAACTGGAACCTCTGAAAGTAGGCTATTATGTTAACATGGATGGTGTGAATCATCCTAACATTAAATATAAATATGCCGGAGATTCTGAATCAAAAGAAGTGATAAGCGCTGTATTTGAAGATGATGGAAAGATTCTCGGAGTATTGCCTGCCGGAGTGGAAAAATAAATTTCTATTAATCAAAAAAAATATAACTATGATGACAGATGTTTTAGTCGCTCATTCTACAGACGTAGAGAAAGCGAATTTTTACAAGAAGACGTATTTGCATGTTGCATTATCTATTCTTGCATTTATTGGAGTTGAGACTATTTTGTTGAAAACTGTACCCGTAGAGATTATTGCGATGATGTTTAGCGGAAGATTTACCTGGTTATTAATTATCGGGGTTTTCTGGCTGGCTTCTATTTTAGCTTCTAAATGGTCGCTTTCACAAAGTCAATCCACTCAGTACCTTGGTTTAGGATTCTATATCGTATTGGAGGCGGTGATTTTTTTACCATTGCTTTATATAGCTACTAATGTTGCAGGTGGTGCTAATATCATCTTCCAGGCAGCTACTTTAACAGTGGCTATGTTTGCGGGGATTTCTGCAGTTGCTTTTACTTCCAAAAGAGATTTTTCCTTTTTAAGAAATATCATCATTATTGGTGGATTTATTTCTATCGGATTGATTATCGGAGGAATGGCATTCGGTTTTAATCTTGGATTATGGTTCTCTGTAGGAATGGTAATTCTTGCTTCTGCAACGATTTTATATCAGACAAGTAAACTGAAGGATGCTTATGCTACCAATCAGTATGTAGGAGCGGCGTTACAGCTTTTTGCCTCTATTATGCTTTTATTCTGGTATATCCTGAATATTCTGATGAGCAGAAGAAGCTAATTGAATATCTATTTAACATTAAATAATTGTCCTGGTGAGTTTTCATCAGGATTTTTTATTTGTATGGATCTGTTTTTTTTGTCTCGCAGATTTACGGATTCAACAGATGTTTTTTACTGCAAATGGCACTTTTTGCGTCATGGTACTTGTGCTGTTAGTACAAAATCAGTGGGAAATTAATGTTTGATGGGTAAGAGCCCAAAAAATCCTGATGACATTTCATCGGGATTTTAATTGGATATTCTTTAACGGGCTCAATGCTAAACCCTGCTTCAGTAGGATTTGAAAAGCCTCTGAAGTTCTGTTTCAGTGATAAAAGTAGAAGGGCTGTTAAAGAATAGGGAAGTATAGAGTTGAGGAAAACCTCGGTTGTTTTGTGTTTGAATGGAGAATGATAAAGACTATTTATCAATCGATCCTAAAACCTTTTGGGCAAAAGAATTTAAGGCATCTTTTTCGCTCATTCCATTTTGTACATTAGCATGAACTTCTAAAGCTCCACAAATGTTCGTAATAAGCTCTCCTGCAACATTTAAATCCTCTTCACTTGTTCCTCTGAATTCGCAGAAGCTTTCTAATACTTCTAGTGTTTTTTCTAGGTTCTCAGGGGTTTGATTCTGATAGAACTGTCTGATTACGGGTAATTTCATTATGCTAATTCGTTAAAAAGGTTAATTAAACTTTCAGTCTGGTTAGATTGAACCTGGTTTACCAATTCGCCATTTTTAAAGATAGCGAATGTAGGTAAGTTGTCTACTTTTGCTAATTTTCTGCTTTCAGGAAGTTTTTCAGCATCTACATATAAGAAAGGAATAGATTCGTTCTCAGAAGCTAATTTTTTGAATTTAGGCTTCATGATTCTGCAGTTTCCGCACCATGTTGCGCCATATTGAACAACTACTTTTTCGTTGTCGTTTACTATATTCTGTAATGTATCTTCGGTTAATTCTGTGTACATAATAGGTTAAATTTTAAGAATTAAAATTTAACAATGTAACAATTGAATAGTATATCAATGTACCAATAAAAAAACTATTGTTACAATGACGTATTGTTACATTGTTAAATTAGTAGATTGTTAAATTGAATTAGTTCTTCGCTAAGTATTCTGCAGTAGAAGTTCTGTCAGCTTTCATAGCATCTTTACCTTCTTCCCAGTTTGCAGGACATACTTCACCATGTTTTTGAACGTGAGTGTAAGCGTCGATTAATCTTAAGAATTCTTTTACGTTTCTACCTAGAGGCATATCGTTTACCGCTTCGTGGAAAATTTTTCCAGTTTCGTCGATAAGGTAAGTTGCTCTGTAGGTTACGTTAGAACCGGTGAAGATTTCTTCTCCATCTTCGTTATATTCGAAATCCTGATCTACGATACCTAAAGTGTTAGCCAATTGTCTGTGAGTATCAGCTAAAAGCGGGTAAGTTACTCCTTCAATACCTCCGTTATCTTTTGGAGTGTTCAGCCATGCGAAATGTACTTCGTTAGTATCACAAGATGCACCGATTACTTTAGTGTTTCTTTTTTCGAATTCACCTAAAGCCTCCTGAAAAGCGTGAAGCTCAGTAGGACATACGAAAGTGAAATCTTTAGGGTACCAGAACAAAAGAACTTTTTGTTGGTTTTTTGTAGCTTCTTCAAGGATGTTGATTCTTAAATCATCACCCATTTCAGACATTGCATCGATTGTTAAATTCGGGAATTTTTTTCCTACTAATGACATAATTTTCTGTTTTATATTTAAATTTCTGTTGCAAATATAGAAAAGTTTCATCTATCGAACAAATGAATTTCGATAAATAAAATCTATAATTGTTTTTGATGTGTTATTAAATAAAAGGCCCTGAATTCAGGGCTTTTCATTATTTTATATATGTTAATTGAGATTTTATTGCAAGGGTTATCCGAACTTTTCCAACAGTTCTTTAATTCTCCTCATGGCTTCTCTTAATTCCTCTTCAGAAGCGGCGTAAGAGAATCTGATACATTCCGGACTTCCGAAAGAGAAACCTCCGACACAACCTACATGTGCATTTTCTAACAGGAACATTGCAAAGTCATCAGAATTTTTAATTTCTGTTCCGTTAAGTGTTTTTCCAATATAATATGAAATATCCGGGAAGAAATAGAAGGCTGCCTTTGGAAGCAGAACTTTAAATCCTGGAATCTCCTGAATCAGTTCATATACAAGATCTCTTCTCTTTTTAAAAGCATCAACCATATATCGGTATTCAGATGGATCTGCTTTTAAAGCGGTGATAGAAGCTCTCTGGGCAACGGTATTAGCACCACTTGTCATTTGTCCCTGTACTTTTTCACAGGCTTTAGCCAGCCACTCCGGGCATGCCGAATATCCGATTCTCCATCCGGTCATTGCAAAAGCTTTAGACATTCCGTTGATTACAGCGGTCTGCTCGTAGACTTCCGGAAACTGAGCGATAGAAGTTGTTTTTGTTTCATAATTGATAAATTCGTAGATCTCATCTGAAATAATAGTTACCTGAGGATACTTGGCAACCACTTTAGCAATGGATTTTAATTCATCATAGGTATAATATCCTCCTGATGGGTTACATGGTGAACTGAAAAGAATAGCCTTTGTTTTGTCAGTAATTGCTTCTTCAAGCTGTTCAGCAGTTACTTTGAAATCGTTAACGTAAGATGTTGGAAGGATTACAGAAGTTCCGTCCATCATTCTTACCATTTCGTCATAGCTTACCCAATAAGGAGCAGGAAGTAAAACTTCATCACCATGATTGATGATGGCGGCCAAAACATTTAAAATCGCTTGTTTAGCGCCATTGGAAACACAAATCTGGGTTGGTTTGTATTCTATGTTATTGTCTCTTTTTAATTTATATGCAATCGCCTCACGCAGTTCAAGGAATCCCGGAACAGGAGAGTAGTGGCTATAATTTTGATTGATGGCATCAAACGCTGCCTGTTTGATATTGTCCGGAACATCAAAATCCGGTTCACCAAGGGTTAAGCTGATTACATCAATTCCATTCGCCTTCATCTCCCTTGCTTTATTAGACATTACAAAGGTCTGTGAGTATCCTAGTCTTTTTACTCTATCTGATAGTTTATCCATGTTTTTTTTGAATTTTAACAAATATATAATAAAACGTTTTGCGGGAGAAATAAAAAGGGAACAGGTTTAAAGATTTTTATCAGGTTTAGAAGGTTTCACTATATTTGTAGTTAAGGTGTTTTTTTTGATATAATTTGTATTGGAAAAATTTATTTCCTTAAAAACTTAATTCCATGAAAAAAATATATAAACTTTTACTTTTGGCATTAGCCTGTACAGTATCTGCCCAAAACTATCGTTTTGTGTATGAGTACAAAATGAAATCTGATATTGATCATAAAGACTCCTTGGTTACAGATTATATGAATCTGGATTCCGATGGGAAGAAATCTTATTTTTATAATGCAGTGAAATATGAAAGAGATTCTGTTTACCAGGCAGATAAAAACCTTAAAGTTCTTTTTAAGAGTAAAAACTATGACAGAAGCTTAAGTTATATCATTGAAAAGGACTACTCGAAAAGAGAGGCCAATTTATATGATAAATACAAAACGGCCAATCTTGTGATTACAGATTCTGAAGTCCCAAAATGGTCTGTAGAGAAAGAATTTTTAAATATCAATGGAATGAATTGCCAGAAAGCGGTTGCCCGATATAAGGGCAGAGAATGGGAAGCATGGTTCTCCAAAGATTATCCTATCAGCGATGGTCCTTACAAATTCAATGGTCTTCCAGGGATTGTAGTAAGGATTAAAGATATCGATAATGAGCATGTTTTTAATATGATTCAGGTGAAAAAAGTAAACTCCATATTTAGCTTTGTTCCTAAAAACAATAAGAAAATGTCTGACAAGGAATATAGAAAACTTCTGAAAGATGATATTTTCAGCCCCGAAGATATTGAGAGTATCAATATAGACGGACAGACAGGGAAGATGGGAGTGCAATTGAAAGATGGATATGCTACTCAATTGGATATGAGTCTGATTAAAAAAGCCGGTAAGGGAAATGAAGATGCAGAATTGGGAAGACTGCTTAAGAAAAGTAATAATCCTATTGAAAAAGAAACAGCAGATTAAAAAGAAACTTGTATTATTTTTTGAGATACTCTTTCTGAAAATTTGAATAAAGCCAATAAAAACTTATTTTTGCGGATTATAATAATTCACATGTCTACATCGTTACTATTAAAATATTTTCCGGATCTTACCGAAACTCAGTTGGAACAGTTTGCAAAACTGGAAACCCTGTACAATGAATGGAATGAAAAGATCAACGTAATTTCCAGAAAAGATATGGAATCGTTGTATGAAAAACATATCCTTCACTCGTTGGGAATAGCAAAAGTAATGGAATTTGCACCTGGAACCAAAGTTCTGGATATCGGAACCGGAGGTGGTTTTCCTGGAATTCCTTTGGCTATCCTTTTCCCTGAAGCGGAATTTACCCTGATCGACTCCATTGGTAAAAAAATCAGCGTGGTCAATGCTGTAGCAGAAGGAGTAGGGTTGAAAAATGTTACGGCTATCCACGGAAGAGCAGAAAAATTAAAAGAGAAATTCCACTTTGTAGTCAGTAGAGCAGTAACCCAGATGCCGGAATTTTTAAGATGGCTGAAAGGGAAATTTGAAAAAGAACAGTTTAATCCTAAACATAACGGAATTTTATATTTAAAAGGAGGAGATCTTGCAGAAGAACTTGCCGGAATTAAATGCGAAATTTTCAACCTGAAACAATATTTTGAAGGAGAATTTTTTGATACTAAAAAAGTGGTTTACTTATCAAAAGGTAATTTTAATTCCTGATTTCACTTAAAATAGGAATAATTTTTGCTAAATATAAATTAATAATCAGGAAATTGAAAAAATATGAAAAAGCTTCTAAATATTGGATTTTCCGCATTATTGTTTGGTTTAGTATTGGTTTCGTGTAATGACGATGATGATTATCAAACCATTGAATCTATTGGCAAAATCAAGATAGACAGCGTGAAAATCACCAGAGATACCATGGATGTTTTAGCCATACAGCAGATAAAGACTTATTCTGCTTATCCATCTAAGTGCCAGGGGTTTTATGGGTATGATTACATCTATAGTGGTGAACTTGAAAGATCAGTGACGGCTTACAAATATGTAACCAATGGTCCCTGTTCTCAAAATATGTATACCGCTGCAAATCAGATTAACTTTAATCCTCAGAAAAAAGGAAAATACAGCTTTAAATTCTGGAATGGCGGAGATAACTGGATTACAAAAACGATTGTGGTGAAATAATGAGATTGATGTTTGTGTTTTGTCTGTTATCTGCCCATTGGGTATATGGACAGAAAATTATCTGGCAGGAAGGGCAGAAACTGGTATGGGATAATTTTAAAAGCCCGGTCAATAGAAGGAACAATCCTGATGTTGCAGCGTACACCAATTGCGGCTGGGAATATTCCGTAGTAAAATCCAGTAATCCGAAGTCGCCGGTAAAAATTGAAATAAAAACGATTTTCAACGAAGATAAATCCTGGAAGGATATCAAAAAGATTAACGATTATATTCTACTGCATGAGCAGAAACATTTTGATATCGCAGAACTTTTTGTAAGGAAATTCAGAAGATCTGTTGCTGAGAACATCAGGAACTCCGGTGATTATGATAGGTTATTTAAATCTATTTATAGCCAGATATCCAATGAATATAAGAGTTTTCAGATAGCCTATGACCGGGATACACGTCATGGAATGAATGAAAACAAACAAGCAGAATACAATGTTGCTATTTCCAAAGAATTAGAAAACCTTAAAAGCTACCAAGCCCCTTGAAATTCCTCAATAAGATCATTCACGAACTGTTGGCACAAAACCCGGATCTTTCGGCGTTCAATATCATTCTGCCGGGAAAACGTCCGATTGTATTTATCAGACAAATTCTGGAGGAGAATAATTATTCAGGATTTCTCCCTAATTTTTTTACAATTGAGGAGCTGATCAATACTATTGCCGACAGGCAGGTCATTCAGGGTATTCCACTCTGGCTTTTTTCATTTAATGTTTACAGAAGCTTAAACCTGATTCCAAGAGATGATTTTTCGGACTTTCTGAAGTGGTTTCCAACCCTGCAGAAGGATTGGGACGATATTCTGAAATTTTCAGACAGTGATGAAGCTGTTTTGCAATACATGTTTGATGAGGAAAGGATCAAGGAATGGGCTCAGAACCTGGGTGAGGATGATGATGTACCGAGAAGGAAATTCCTTAATTTCTGGCAGAATATGAATATTTTCCTTCCTGAATTAAAAAGCAGGCTGCAGGAAAAAAACTGGGCGACCTCAGGAATGATTCACGAGGCTGCTAAGGCCAGTATTCTGGATTTTGCGAAGAATACCCAGGAACATTTCGTATTCTGCGGATTTAATGCCTTTACGCCGGTTGAAGAAAAACTCGTAAGAAGTCTTTTGAAGTGGAATAAAGCTCAATGCTTTTTCCAGGCAGACCAGTATTACTTTAATGATGAGAGACAGGAGGCAGGGAAATTCCTCAGAAATCATAAAACATGGAAAGAATTTGATGATAACAGGGCTTTTCAGTGGATAGAAGATGATTTTAGCCAACCTAAAAAGATCAAAGTCTATGAAGTATCCGGAAATGTCACCCAGACGAAAGTACTGCCGGAGATCTTTAAGGAAATCAATAATAAGACCTATTCCAATACAGCAGTAGTGCTGCTGGATGAGAACCTTCTTCCTGCCAGTCTGGACGTTATGCATGGAGTAGATAATCTGAATATTACAATGGGGTTTCCATTGAAGAACCTTTCTTTTTCCAATGCGGTAAAACGACTTTTTTATCTGCAGAAACAACTGGAGAAGAACAAAACATCATATTATTACAGAGATGTATTTCCCATACTGGAAGAACTTCCGAAATCTGCTAAAGATGGATTAATCATCAATGATTTTAAGACGAAAATAGAAGAAAGAAATATTGTTTATATTTCTCAAAAACTGCTGAACGAACTTTTAGGAGAGTTGTCTTATTTTGGACTTCTTCAGAAAGCAGCAGGAACGCATGCTTATCTGGATATTCTTATTTCATTCTGTCATCAGGTAAAATGGTTGGAAATAGATGATATTCAATATGAAAACGTTTCTCACTTTGAGAATGCCTTTAGGGTCATCAAGAACCAGCTGACTCCTTACAATATTGAGATCAAAATGGAAACCCTGGAGATTTTGATCAACCAGCATATCAACTCTGAAAGTATAGATTTTCAAGGGGAACCTTTACGTGGCCTGCAGATCATGGGATTACTGGAAACACGTCTGCTGAATTTTGAAAATGTGATTTTGCTTTCAGTAAATGAAGGAAAGCTTCCGTTGGGGAACTCACAGAATACCTATATTCCTTTCGATATCCGAAGATTTTTTGATCTTCATACGTTTTTGGAAAATGACAGTATTTACGCTTATCACTTTTACAGACTTATTCAGGATGCTCAAAATGTCCATTTGTTGTATAATGCTTTGAGTTCAGGAGTGAATACCGGAGAAAAAAGCCGTTTCATTACACAGATCGAAATGGAAAGCTCTCATCAGATCGAGCATCTGATTATTGAGAATGCTTCAGACCCCATCGTCACCAAACCTATAGAAATTTCCAAGACGGAAATTGTAAGGGAAAGACTTCAGAAGTGGAAAGAAAAAGTGTCAGCTTCCCACCTTACAAGTTATCTTTATAATCCTATTGATTTCTATCTGTCCAAGATTCTGAACACTTCGGAATCGGATGAAATTGAAGAAGAACTTTCAGTAAAGAATTACGGAAATTTAGTGCATTATTCACTTCAAGAAGTCTATGAGGGATTGAAAGGTAAGATTTTAAAAGAAAGTGATTTACAAAAATCAATTAAAGCGATAGATCAATTTATAAATATTGCTATTGAGAAGCTTAAACACCAGCAGGAGTTCTATGAAAAAGGGATGAATTATATTCACAAAGCCATTGCAAAAAAGGTGATTGAAAATATACTGAATTATGATCTTGATCTACTCAGACAGGGAAATAAATTAGAGATCATTGATATTGAAAGGAGGTTTGAAAATGTAGAGTTTTATCTTGACGGAAATGATAAAATTTCGTTCTTAGGATTTATTGACCGGATCGATAAGCTGAACGGTACCTTAAGGATCATTGATTATAAAACGGCTAAAATTAAAAACCTCCATGTAAAAATTGATGCGGATAATGTAGAAGAGTATTTCCATAACAGTGACAGAAAACAGGCATTACAGCTCTGTATCTATCATTATGTAGTGCAGCATCTTCCTGAGTTCTGGGGTTTCCCGATTGAAACCGGGATCTGGAGCTTTGCTGAAGCCAAAAAAGGAATGGTTCCGCTGGTATTTGACAAAGGAGATATTGATGATGCCATGAGATCTGTTAAAAGTCTTATTCTGGAAATCCTGAATCCTGATATCAACTTTGTGGAAAGTATAAAATCTTACTAAGCTTAGAATTTTCTTCACGGATAATTGGTCTATGGATACCTTTATGAGAGTTCATTTATTTTTCCCGTAGATTAACTTAATACACAGGTTTTTAAGTAATATCTGTCCTCTTTGTCTTTCCATTAGAAATTCAGCCTCAGGTTATTTTTAGTTTCTCACAGATCAGGTTGTGAATCTGAATGATTACAAAAGCAAATATATTTTGAGGTTTTATTTTAGTGAACAAAGATGTAGCCTTCTGTAATGCTCAAAAAGAATAAAATGATTTTTGACTGGCTTTTATGGTATAATTGTATATTTACTCTAAAATTTTCTTATACATAAAAACAGGCTGTCTCATGAAAAAACTCCTGGTTTTGGGAACCATAATTCTTTCCCTTTTTCTTAAATCACAGCAGATCAACGATTCCCTGAATATCAGATTGCAAAATGTAACGAAGGATACAAAATTTGGCTTAGCTCTGAGTGGAGGAGGCGCAAAAGGATTTGCTCACATTGGTATCCTAAAGATGATAGATTCCCTTGGAATAAAGGTGGATTATATTACAGGAACCAGCATGGGAGGAATTCTGGGTGGTTTATATGCAATGGGATATAATGCTGATGAATTAAAGAAAACCATTTATAAAGTTGACTGGAACAGAATTTTAAGCAATAAAATCCCTTACAGCAAGGTGAATATCAGTGAAAAGGATGAATATGACAAATATATTCTGGAGTTTCCTGTAGTCAAAGGATTTCCCACCCTTCCCAGCTCTTATATTGAAGGGCAGTATATGGGAGAGGTCTTGAATACGCTCACGTTTAATGCAAAACATATCAATGATTTCAGTAAACTGAGAATTCCTGTAGAGCTTACTTCTTCAGATATTGAAAACGGAGGGCTGATCATGCAGAAAAAAGGATCCCTGCCACTGGCTATTCGTTCTACATTGGCTATTCCTGCTGCTTTTGCTCCAGTTTATATTGACGGAAAATTATTGGTAGATGGTGGTT
Source organism: Chryseobacterium sp. BIGb0232 (assembly GCF_024810195.1). Lineage (NCBI taxonomy): Bacteria > Pseudomonadati > Bacteroidota > Flavobacteriia > Flavobacteriales > Weeksellaceae > Chryseobacterium > Chryseobacterium sp. BIGb0232. The sequence continues at coordinate 1,880 of NZ_JANUEH010000008.1, read as the reverse complement.
TGGATCGAAATTATCCGGCTAATGAAGTTCGCCAGATGGGAGCCGATTTTGTCATCGGTGGGTATACAGGTTTCAGACTTTTTACCAAAAAAGAAATTGAAAATCCCATGAAAATGATCTACCAGACACATGCGATCCGTTCTGTGGAAGATTTTAAACATCAGAAGGCCTTATCCAATATTCTGGTAGACTTTGTAGATCCTTTGGGAGATATTACTACAAAAGACTTTGCGAGGTTCAGAAAGATCATTAAAATAGGAGAAGTAGAAGCCAGAAAGCATCTTCCTGAGTTTGTAGCCTTGGCAGAAGTTCAGAAAAAATTGGGAATCAGGTATGAACATGAAAAAATTGAGGAAGTAAAGCTTCCCACAACAAAATTCACGTTTAACGAAGAAAACGGAACTTCACTTACTGATGAAGTCGAAATTGCCGTTATTAAAAAAGAACTTGGGCTTACGGAAGGGAAGTATTATGATGTGAAAACCGTCAATGAAGCAATAGACAGGGTGTTTGGAATGCGTCAATACGAAAAAGTATACTATACCTATACCCATGAAGGAGATGGCCTTACCATGAATATTTTCGTTAAAAAAGCAAAGAAAGGAGCCTTTAAACTTGCGCTTCACTACGATACGGAACAGTCGGTGGGTATTATTGTAAATTATACTTACAGAAATATCCTGGCAAACAGATCCAGATTTCTTGCTACTATTGATATTTCGGAACGTTTTAAGGCACGTCTGGCTTATCAGTGTTTCCTGGGGAGCGGTGACCGTTGGTGGATAGATCTTGAAGCGAAAATGGTTCATCTTAAAAGTAATGATTTAATTTTTAGGACATTTGGATATGATGATTACACTACAAAGTTCCCTAACCACATGTACCGGAATATTACTGGAAAAGTAGCGTTAAATTACAATATTACACCTAATGCTTTTATCTCTGTGGGAACAGAATTCAGTACTGAAAGGATGTATACATTGCTGGATAAAATAGATCAGGCAAAGGCCGATAATTTTAGCAAAAAGCTTTATAATCACAGCAATTTTAATGCGTTTCTGAAGTTTGAACAGAATAATCTGAATAAGAGATACTTTTCTACCAGAGGGAATCATCTTCAGATAAGTACAAGACTGTATTTTGGAGAGCAGTATAATTTATATGATCTGCAAGTGGTACAGCCTCAGTTATATCCGATTTTAAACCCTAAGACTCCTGGTTATCTTGTTCCTGAAAATTTGGTATCTTTTACCCTGAACGAAAATTTTGCCTATCCTATTACAAGAAGACTGGCTGCAAAGGTTAATCTGTTCCTGGGAACAAGCTTTGGTGCATACAGAGAAGACACAGTACCTTACTTTTTCCTGAATCAAAAATATAATTTAGGGGGGAGTGAGTATAATTATGATATATTAAATCCTGAGTTTAACGGACTTCGTCAGAAAGAATTGCCAATGAATTCTGTAGCAAAGGCAGGTATATCACTTCAGTACAGAATTATGAAAAGATTATACTTAACGCCTTCATTCAGCTACGGAAAGGTGAGTGAAGAGTTTTCGCCTTTCAATGATAGTTTTGAAATGTTTGGATATGGGGTGAACTTGGGATATGAATCTCTCATAGGGCCAATTAATATTAATATTTCCAGAAATAATCAGCTTGATTTTTCAAGAATATATTTCAGTGTTGGGTTTAAGTTTTAAGGAAGTAAGGAAGTTGGAAGCAGGGAGAGGGAAGAGCTCGGGATTAAGGCTATAGCTGTACCTCAGTTTTATCAGTTCAAGAAAGTTTTAAGGAAGTAAGGAAGTTGGAAGCAGGGAGAGGGAAGAGCTCGGGATTAAGGCTATAGCTGTACCTCAGTTTTATCAGTTCAAGAAAGT
>NZ_JANUEH010000007.1:0-246556 GCF_024810195.1 Chryseobacterium sp. BIGb0232 | reverse complement strand
TTTTTTTTTTTTTTTTTTTTTTTTTATTTTTTTTTTTTTTTTTTTTTTTTTTTTTAAAAAAAAAAAAAAAAAAAAAAAAAAATTAAAAATCTTTGTTTCCCCCCCCCCCCCCCCCCCCCCCCGAAACTATATAGGGGATACCTAAAAAAGAAAATCACAATACCATAAAGTATTGTGATTCTGATAAGTTCAAACTGATTTCAATTGTATATCAAGCTCTTACTAAAGACTGAATGGTTACCTCAGCTCATCTTTACCGCTTTCTTTTATAATGTTTTTCAGCACTTTTATTTTCCCGTCAATCGGCTGATCAATTGTTAATCCTAAAATTTCAGCTACCAAAGGATAAACATTGATATTGGCAAATTCACCAATTCCCATATTATTTTTGAATTCCGGCCCCCATGCGTAGAAAGTCGCTTTCATTTCAGGAACTGTTTCTGGATTGTACCCATGTTTCCCAACAGATGTTTTCTTTCCTTTTTCCAAAAATATTTTCGGAGCTTTAGGAAGGAGAAGAATCTGTCCTATTCTGCTGTATTTATCATCTCTTGTAGCGAAGTGCAGATATTTTGGTAATTTTTTATCCAAATAAACTTCGTAGTCATCTGTTTTATGAGCTTTTAATTCTTTATAAACAGCTTTTACTTCATCCTGATTTTTAACATATACTCTTAAAAGAGTCTGTGAATTGTAAAAATCAAATCTGTTTTTATCAAAAAGAAGAGCTGGAATTTCCAATGGAGTTCCCCCATCAACCTTAATCATTCCGTGATCGGAAACAAAAATAAAATTAACATTCTTCAATCCAAGATTATCAACTTTCTGAACCAGATCACCTATTGCATGATCAATCAGATGCACAGCTGTTTCTGTTTCTTTTGCGTCAGGACCATAGTGATGTCCGCTTCCATCTACTTCCGGGAAATATAATGAGATAAAGTGTGGTCTTTTATCTTCCGGCAGTTTCAGCCAGTCTACCACTTTTTCTACTTTTTCAGACGGAGTAAATTTTTCATGGTAAGGATAATAATAAGTAGGTCTCATTCCGCCTGCATCACTCGCAGAACCTACCCACATTAAGGATGCCGATACCATTCCCTGCTTTTCGGCCAATCCCCAAAGCGGAGTTCCTCCATACCAGCTTCCGTCTTCTGCATTTTTCTTATTGCTCATTGCGTAGGTTTCTTTTCTCTTATAATCGTAGAAAAAATTATCTATCAAACCATGATGAGACGGATAAAGCCCCGTAATAAGGCTCCAGTGATTGGGGAAAGTTATACTTGGATAGCTTGGAATCATTGCATCTGCTTTTACCCCATTATGGGAAAGTTTCAGTAGATTTTCAGCATTATATTTTTTAGCATAATCATACCGAAAGCCATCTGTAGAGATCATGATAACATAAGGTTTTGACTGATTTTCAATACTGTTCTGACGACCTGGCACTACTACCTGAGCAGTATCTGTATTTACCTGCTGAGCAAAAACCATTAAGGAAATAAACAGCAGTAAAAAAGGTAATCCTCGCTTCATTATTTTAAAATTTTCGGCAAAGTTACATTCTCTACTGCTCCCTGAAAAGTTTAAGAGGTTAAAAGTATATTAAAACCTTTTATTTTTAAATTCAAATGAAAAATATTTATTAAATGCTGCGTTTCATTTCGAACTGCGATAACCAATTCTGCAGGCCTGCTTTTTTATCAAGAAATACAGCGGTTTCTTTGGATGCATCATCTACGTTATTAATAGCAATTGGCTGTCCATCCGCAATAGCAGTAAAAAGTACGGCACCTATCCCCTGTTTTCTGTAGTCTTTATGAACTGCAATCTGATATATTTTTCTGGTTACCGGACTGTAAATAATATATCCTACCAGATTTCCATCGGTATATGCACCCAAAGTTTTAAAGTTTTCCGGCATAGGATCCAGTACATAAACGGCTCCCTGCCATGAAGGTTCTATATCCCAGAAAGAACGTAGCTCCTCCCATTGGATATCCTTCATTTCTTTAATTGTGATCTTAGTATTTTCTGCTGTTGATTTAATATCTCCTTTAAAACAAAGTAATCTTCTGACTATCTTAAAACCTAAGTTTTCATAGGCTCTGATAGCGGCAGCATTTCCTTCAATCACTTCCAGTAACAGTATATCTGCGTTTCTTTCTTTTAATATAGGAATGATAAAATCATACATTTTTCTCACTAACCCTTTTCCCCTGCTTTCCGGCACTACACCAGTTCCCCCATTGTAAATAATCTTCTGACCCTTCTCCAGTTTTTCTGCCTGAAGAATGAAACTTACTAGTTTTCCTTCTTCAAAAGCTCCTACTGATAGATTCATATCTATTTTTTCTGTCTCAATTTTAGAAACAAGAACTTCTTTGGTTAGATGAAAAGGAACAATATAATCGGAAAAGGAATGATTGAATACTGCTAAAAGTTCTTCTATATTTACATTGGCTAAGGTTTTAAACTCCATGGATCTTTAATTTTATTTTTTTACACTACATTTACCATTCTCTGTCAAGATCTTCTTTCCAGTCATAAGGCATTAATTCTTTTAAAGTCGCGAAAACACCATTTTTTACTTCTATGATAGCGTTAAGATTTTCTTTGGACAGCTGGCTCATCAATTCTCGGCAACGTCCACAGGGCGGAACTGCATTCCCATCATTTCCTACAGCTACTACAGCTTTGATATAATGTTCTCCATTCTTCAGCATTTCCGCTACGGCACTATGTTCAGCACAAAAGCCCATAGAACAGGCCGTATCAATACTGATTCCTGTATAAATATTACCATCTGCCGTTTCAATAGCTGCAGCCACTCCTCCATATTCTATAAAGTCATTCAGCGTTTTGGATTTCGCAAACTGTCTGGCTATTTCTTTTAAATCTTTTTTCATTGGGGACGCGCTATTAAAGTTTTTGATTATGTAAATACCATTGAATAGCTTTCTGTTCTTCTCTTTTTATAAAAGGATCTTTTCCTTCGTTATAATCATTACCATCAAACCATTCCATTGTACTGAGCTGCTCTTTTAGCTGCTGATATTCATTCTTCACTTCAGGATGGGAACGAAGGTAATCACGGAAGGCAATATGGCGGATCCAGTGTTCTGATGATACAGGAATTGTATGAATATGGGCGATACGGAGGTGATGATTATGGAGGTCTTCAGGAATTTCTTCTCCCGTATGAATAATCTCTGGAAATCCCAGGTTTGGAGGCTGATCTGTCAGTTTAATAAAAAAACGGCGATAAGGCATATCTTCGTTATATTTTTCATAGTAGACATAATCTTTTCCCTGTAATAAAAGTGGAATCTGATCCAGTTCTGATTCATCTTTTACCCCAATCATAATATCGATAATAGGTTTAGCAGACAAACCTTCTACAGAAGTACTTCCGATATGCTCTATTTTGGGATGTAAAAAGCCTATACTTTCTTTCAGTTCATTTTTAATGGTTTTAAACTGAGTTTTCCAGGATGGATTGTATTCTTCAAAAGTAATTTTCATGACAGGCACTTACTACACAAATATATAAAAAAACAATCATAACCCCTTGAATAATGAGCCCAGAGCCTATTTTCAACAAACAAAAAAAACACCTCTGTTTTTCGGAGATGTTTTTGAAAATATTTGGATGTGTTTTTTTATTCTTTAATCAGTTTTTCGTACGATAGGCTACCATCTTTCAATCTGATTTCAAAATAATAAGTTCCTGACTTAAGATCATTTACTCTGATACTTTCTTTTTCAGGGGCTACAGATTTCACTTTTCTTCCTGTGGCTTCGTAAATTTCAATTGATTTTATTTTGTCAAAATTTTTGAAATTAACCGTTTCTTTAGCCGGATTAGGATAAATTAAGACTTTTTTACTTTCAGGAGCAACAACTTCATTTGTTGATAAAGTACTGGAAGCCATTGTTAAAGTTGCATAGTCTCTTCCTACATCATGATACCCTAAAGTAGTACCGGTCTTACGTGCATAAGAGATATTGATTGTTCCCGCTGCATTCGCAATTGCAAAATCACCAGCGCTACCAGAAAGACTTCTTGTTGCCACAATAGTTCTTGTACTTCCGGATACTGTATTTGATGTCTCTGTCCAATCTTGGCTGGTATCTGCATTAGGCATTGTCTTTCCTATAAATGTATAATCTCTGTTAGTAGAAGCATTATAGATAAATCCATCAGATCCTGAGGCCATACCTACAGATCCAAATCCTATCCCAAGCATGGAATTACTATTCCCAGTTAATGTAAGAGTTACCCCTGTAGGAGTTGTATCTAATTTTACCGTCATACCAGTAGCCGAAAGGGCTACCGTTCCTGAGGAAAACTGTGCCCATGCAAAATTCGCGATGAGTAATCCTAATGTAAATAAAGTTTTTTTCATTTGTTGTTTTTTAAGATGTTAATAATGTCTTCTTTATGTGTTTGTAATGCATATTCAAAAGGAGTCATTCCCATTGAATCTTTTATGGATTTATCTGCTTTATATTGAAGTAGGAGCTCTATCAGTTCTTTATTCCCAAATTTTACTGCCCAAAAGAGAGGTGTAGCACCTGTGCCATCTGCAATATTTGGATCTGCCTTTTTCTTTAATAAATCTTCTACCAGCTTTTTGTTATATTTTACTGAGAGGCCGGCAAGGGCTGTTCCTTCTTTGCTTTTATAATTTACATCCTTTACATGATCTATCAGAAATTCTGCTACTTCTATATTTCCTCTATAGCAAGCTAAAATGAGGGGTGAAAAGCCTCCATCATTGGTTTGATTGATGATATCCGGATTGGTTTTCATCAGTTCTTTTACTTCAGAAACGGTTCCGCTTCTGGCAATATCAAATATCGATTTTGTTTTTTCCTGAGCCAGCAATAAGGAGCCCAGAAACATGCTTAGTGCTACAATGAGGGTTCTCATGATTTTATCAGGATATAGTTGTACTCAACATTTATATTTTCAGCAATCTTTTTAGTCACCATTTTAGGGATTGTCACTTTATAATCGGCTGGTTTTACTACAAAACTTCCCTGCAAATAAACTTTCCCGTCTTTCAGAGAAATTGTAGCAGCAGAGGCTACAGCTTTATCTACTCCGTGAAAGTTCATGGTTCCCTGGATAGTATATTTCTGTGGACTGGCAGTCAGTTTGGATTTATCAAAAGCTACAATTTTCCCTTTAAATGTTGCTTTGGGATACTTGGCTGATTCCGCATAGCTTTCATTGAAGTGTTCTTCCATCAGTTTTGTTTTAAAATGAAAGTTTTTCACTGCAGAAACGGATGCCATTTCTCCTGTGTCAGCATTAAGAATAACAAGGTTATTGTCATCCTGAGCATAAATATCGTCAAACAGAGGTACTGATGCTTCAAATGTTACTTTACCTGTTTTGGAACTGTATTTCTGAGCGGAAGCGTAACCGGTAACAAGCAAAAATACGCTAAGAAGTGTTAGTTTTTTCATATCAAATCTTTTTTAGTTTTCAGTTAAACCATCAGCTTTCCATTTAATGAAAGTATTGATCTGTGTAGTGGATAATGATCCTCCTTTCGGCATTTTTTCCTGGTCTCCGTTTGCTCTTTGAATTCGGTTGAGGATACCATCTATATTATTTTTTACCTGGTCATAAGTAGCCAAAGGTTTAAAACTTGTTGCAGAATGGCAGCCTATACAATTATTATCCATAATCGGCTTTATATCTGTTGTATATTTTACAGGCAATATGATGGGAGTATTTTCTGAAATCTCCTCATAGGTTCTGCTTTCACAGGCAATAATAATTGCTGCAAATGATATGGTCAGTAGGTATATTAACTTTTTCATATTAAAAAACTCTATAAAGATTAAACCCAAAGAAAATATTTCCTTTTCCCCAATTTCCGGATGCATTGGTAAGATATCCGATATCTGAATTGATTTGGGAGTTTGTAAATAAAAGCTGGAAAACATGACCTCCGGTTTCTATATCCACTCCTAATGATAATGGATTCTTATAAAAACTGTGATTATCGAAATTCACAAAATATTCCGCATTTACAGAAATTCTTTTTGAAATTTTATAACGTCCGCCTAATCCTGCTAAAAACTGATTTTTATCTTCAGTAGTAGGCTCGTAAAGGTTTTTATGTACGTATGAAGGAGTAAGCTGTAACGAAAACTTATCACTGAATCTTCTGGAAATCAAAGCTTGGGTAAGATAAGACATCCTGTCACTGAATCTAAGGTGTGGATAGTTATCTTTATCAAGATTTGTATTGACCCCCATTACATTATACCCAACAATATCTACCGGAAAGCTCTCATTTTGCCTTAGCAATCTGTATTTTACACCGCCCTCAAAGGTTTTCATATTTGTTTCTCTGGACAGGCTTAAGGATATATTATCTGTAACTCCATAGATCGCCCCTAATTTAGTGGAAGCATTATCCAGTCCGAAAAAATTTTTAAACCCATCACTTATATTACCAAACCGGTGTGCAACAACCATATACCATTCTTTTTTGGCTACAAGTTTAGTAGATTGCCCAGTCACAATCTGCAGTGCCTTGAAAGCAGGTTGTGAGGTATCAGTATTGGTTTTGAGAGTATCGATATCCTTCAGCAGATCTTCCTGTGCAAAGGCAAAAACTGATGAAAATACCGACAAAAATAAGAGAGCCTTCGTCATATTATGATTTATATTAAATTATGATATAACAAATCTATCGTGTTATCAATTCAAAAACATGTGATAAAAGTCACCAAGAAAATAGTTTTTATCAATCATGAATTAAGAAATTATAAGACAATATAAATTAAACAAATCTAAAACTTTGATCTTCAACTACTTTAATCCCATCCTTTGTTTGTAAGATATCTCCATCGCTTTCAATTTTTTTCAAAACCCTACTTACTACTTCTCTGGAAGTACCAAGATTATTGGCAATTTCTCTGTGAGTAATTTTGATAGGGTCCTGACCGGTAATGGAAATCTGTTGTTTGATATAATTAAGAACTCTTTTATCCAGACGATGAAATACAGCATCATTTACCATACTCATAACTTCTGAAAATCGTTTGTCATACTCACGGTAAAACAATTTATTGATCTCTGGAAATTTCAACAGCCAATGATGCATGATGGAAACGGGAACCAGCAATGCTTCGGAATCTTCTTCAGCAACTGCGTATACCCTGCTTATATAATCTGTAAAAATAGAAGAAAAGGTCATCAGACAGCTATCACTTTCCTTGATATAATAGTAGATCAGCTCTCTGCCGTCATTGAGTGTAAAAACTTTTATAGACCCTTTGATCAAAAAGGGTACATATTTATTTTTCTGCCCTTCTCTTACTATTTCGGTCTTTGATTTTATATCTGTTAAAACAGCATGTTTCTGAAACTCATCCAGAAAATCGTTTCCCAAAAATCCGAATTTTTGAATAATAAATTGATTGTCCATATCCTTTCGTCAATATTTTGAAACAAATATATAAAATAGGATCAACGATTCATTAAAAATAAATTTCTTTCATTATTAATAAACAAACTCCATCTTAAAGCTTATTTAAATAAATATTTACCATAAAATAATACACCTCATTAACAATCTGCAATAAAAAAAATTGTCCCATAAATGAAACAATTTTTATCAGAATCTATATTTCAGACCAGAATCTGTACTTCAGATTCAAATCACAAAAGAAATAAGATGTATGATCAGCCAGTTCGTAAGTGAAAAGCTGAATAAAAAATGCCCCGGTAAAACCGGGGCATTCTTATTTTATTGTAAAAGAAATCTTACGCTTGTACGTTGTTTCCACCTAATACGAAAGGCTCAACTTCTTTAATTTCTCCGAACTGCTGCTCGTAATTAGCGATGTTCTGCTGAAGAGCGCTTAATACTCTTTTAGCATGAAGTGGAGCAAGAATGATTCTTGATCTTACTTTAGCTTGCTGAACACCTGGCATCAACTGAATAAAGTCTACTACAAATTCTGATGGAGAGTGGTTTACCAATGCTAAGTTAGCATAAACTCCAGCAGCTACCATTTCGTTTAATTCGATGTTGATGTTTCCGTCTTGTGGATTTTGATTGTTGTCCATTGTTATAAATTATGTTTTTAAAATTCGAAATTTGAGATTGTGAAAATATAAAAATAATTTCAAATCCCAAATTTCAAATCATTAATTTTAGTTAAGGTCTTCGAATTCTTTCTTAGAGCCTACGATAACATTCTGATACTCTTTAAGACCTGTACCTGCAGGAATTCTGTGACCTACAATTACATTTTCTTTAAGACCTCCAAGGTTGTCTACTTTACCAGCAACTGCTGCTTCGTTAAGAACCTTAGTTGTTTCCTGGAATGAAGCTGCAGACATGAAAGATTTCGTTTGAAGAGCTGCTCTTGTAATACCTTGTAGTACAGGAGTTGCTGTAGCAGGAAGAGCTTCTCTTACTTCTACCAAGCTTTGGTCCTCACGTCTCAGTTTAGAGTTTTCATCTCTTAATTCTCTTGCAGTAATCATCTGACCTGGTTTGAATTCTTTAGAATCACCAGCTTCTACTACTACTTTAAGACCGAATACTCTGTTGTTTTCTTCTAGGAAGTCATACTTATGTTCAAGAGCTGCTTCAAGGAATTGAGTATCACCTCCATCCACGATAGATACTTTTGTCATCATCTGTCTTACGATGATTTCAAAGTGCTTGTCGTCGATTTTCACCCCCTGTAGACGGTAAACTTCCTGAATTTCATTTACTAAGTATTCCTGAACGGCTGTTGGGCCTTTAATTCTTAAGATATCGTCCGGAGTGATTGAACCGTCAGAAAGTGGCGAACCAGCTCTTACGAAGTCATTCTCCTGTACTAAGATCTGGTTAGATAATTTAACTAAATAAATTTTTCTTTCTCCAGTTTTAGCTTCAACGATCAATTCACGGTTACCTCTCTTAATTTTTCCGTAAGAAACTACCCCGTCGATTTCAGTAACAACCGCTGGGTTTGAAGGGTTTCTTGCTTCGAATAATTCGGTAACTCTTGGAAGACCTCCGGTGATATCCCCTGCTTTTGCAGATTTTCTTGGGATTTTGATTAAGACTTTACCAGCCTTAATTTTCTCACCATCGTTTACCATTAAGTGGGCTCCTACCGGTAAGTTGTATGCTTTCTGCTCAACTCCTTTAGAATCTACCACCTTCAGGGTAGGTACGGCTTTCTTATTTCTAGATTCAGAGATTACTTTCTCTTCAAATCCTGTCTGTTCGTCAATTTCAAGTTGGAATGAAATACCCTGGATAATATCCTCGTATTCTACCTTACCTGAAGTTTCAGCAATGATTACCGCGTTATACGGATCCCATCTACAGATAACATCGTCTTTCTTCACTTTATCACCTGGTTTTACAGATAATATAGATCCGTAAGGTACGTTAGCAACCATTAACGGAGTTCTAGACTCGTTATCAGCTACTAATCTGAATTCTGTTGAACGTGAAACCACAACCTCAGCCGTATTACCATTTTCATCTTCAGAAGTAATTGTTCTTACCTCATCCATTTCTACGATACCATCTCTTCTTGCAACGATTGATGGGTTTTCTGATACGTTTCCTGCAGTACCCCCTTGGTGGAAGGTTCTCAACGTAAGCTGAGTACCTGGTTCCCCAATTGACTGTGCTGCAATTACACCTACCGCTTCACCCATGTGAATCATCTTACCTGTAGCTAAGTTTCTACCGTAACATTTCGCACAGATACCTTTCTTAGCCTCACAAGTTAATGGAGAACGAACCTCAACAGCTTCTAATCCAGCTGCTTCAATTCTTTTAGCTAATACTTCATTAATTACCTGATCAGCTTCAGCGATTAACTCATCACTTTCAGGATCATAGATATTATGTAAAGAAACTCTACCTAAGATTCTTTCAGAGATCTTTTCAACGATCTCGTCATTTTTCTTAAGTGCAGTAACTTCTGTACCTCTTAGAGTTCCACAGTCATCTTCTGTAACGATAACGTCCTGTGCAACGTCTACCAATCTTCTGGTTAGGTAACCAGCATCGGCAGTTTTAAGAGCGGTATCCGCAAGACCTTTACGGGCACCGTGGGTAGAGATAAAGTATTCTAAGATGGAAAGACCTTCTTTAAAGTTTGCAAGAATCGGGTTTTCGATGATCTCCGCACCGGTAGAACCAGCTTTTTGCGGTTTCGCCATCAAACCTCTCATCCCTGATAACTGACGGATCTGTTCCTTAGAACCCCTCGCTCCAGAGTCAAGCATCATATATACAGAGTTGAAACCACCTTGGTCAGTTTTCATTCTGCTCATGATCATTTCAGTTAATCCTGCGTTGGTGTTTGTCCAAACGTCGATTACCTGATTATAACGTTCTGTATCGGTAATTAGACCCATGTTATAGTTAGCTCTAATTTCGTCTACAGTTTCAATTGAAGAAGCAATCATTTGCTTTTTCTCAACAGGAACTACAATATCCCCTAATGAGAACGATAGACCTCCTTTGAATGCGTTTGAATAACCTAAGTCTTTCATTGCATCCAGGAACTTCACAGTTGTAGGGAAATCCGTATCAGCAAGAATTTTACCAATAACGTTTCTCAATGATTTCTTCGTAAGAAGTTCATTAATATATCCTGACTCTTTCGGTACAATCTGGTTGAATAAGATTCTACCTACAGAAGTTTCGATCAATCTTGTTACGATTACACCATCTTCTTTAATTGGTAGTCTACATCTTACTTTAGCATTTAATGAAACTCTACCTTCTGCATAAGCGATTTCCGCTTCCTCAGGAGAATAGAATGCAAGACCTTCACCTTTTACTTTCATATCTTCTGTAGAGCTCAATTCTTTAGTCATGAAATAAAGACCAAGAACCATGTCCTGAGAAGGTACCGTAATTGGAGAACCGTTTGCAGGGTTCAAGATATTCTGAGAACCTAACATCAATAACTGAGCTTCAAGGATCGCTTCTGGTCCTAACGGCAAGTGTACTGCCATCTGGTCACCATCGAAATCGGCGTTGAAGGCCGTAGTTACTAACGGGTGTAGCTGGATTGCCTTACCTTCGATCATCTTAGGTTGGAAAGCCTGAATACCCAGTCTGTGAAGCGTAGGTGCTCTGTTCAGTAGAACAGGGTGACCTTTCATCACGTTTTCAAGGATATCATAAACTACCGGTTCTTTTCTGTCAATAATTCTCTTCGCAGATTTAACTGTTTTTACAATTCCTCTTTCAATTAGTTTTCTAATGATGAATGGTTTGTAAAGTTCAGCTGCCATATCTTTAGGAATACCACACTCGTGAAGCTGTAAGTTTGGACCTACAACAATTACCGAACGTGCAGAGTAGTCAACCCTTTTCCCTAGTAAGTTCTGACGGAAACGACCTTGCTTACCTTTCAATGAATCAGAAAGTGATTTCAATGGTCTGTTTGATTCAGATTTTACTGCTGAAGATTTTCTTGTATTATCGAATAATGAATCTACAGATTCCTGAAGCATACGCTTCTCGTTTCTTAAGATTACTTCAGGAGCTTTGATCTCCAATAATCTCTTCAAACGGTTATTTCTGATAATTACTCTTCTATAAAGGTCATTCAAGTCAGAAGTTGCGAAACGTCCTCCATCCAATGGAACCAATGGTCTTAGTTCTGGTGGGATAACAGGAAGTACACGCATGATCATCCACTCTGGTCTGTTGATCATTCTTGTATTAGCACCTCTCAATGCTTCTACAACGTTCAATCTTTTCAGAGCTTCAGTTCTTCTTTGCTTAGAACCTTCGTTGTGAGCTTTATGTCTTAAGTCAAAAGACAATGAATCAAGATCGATCCTTTTTAATAATTCCTCAACAGCTTCAGCACCCATTTTAGCGATGAATTTGTTTGGATCAGAATCGTCAAGATATTGGTTTTCTACAGGAAGAGTTTCCATGATGTCAAGGTACTCTTCTTCTGTAAGGAATTCCATATTTTCAAAATCAGAACCGTCTAATTTCTTAGCAATACCTTGCTGAATCACTACATATCTTTCGTAGTAGATGATCATATCTAATTTCTTAGAAGGAATTCCAAGAAGGTATCCGATTTTGTTTGGTAATGAACGGAAATACCAGATGTGTGCAATTGGAACTACAAGGTTGATGTGCCCGATTCTCTCTCTTCTTACTTTTTTCTCAGTAACTTCTACTCCACAACGGTCACAAACGATCCCTTTGTAACGAATTCTCTTGTATTTACCACAAGCACATTCGTAATCCTTTACAGGACCAAAGATTTTCTCACAGAATAGCCCGTCTCTTTCAGGCTTGTGAGTTCTGTAGTTAATAGTTTCCGGCTTTAAAACCTCCCCTCTTGAGTCTTGTAAAATAGACTCCGGTGAAGCTAAACCGATGGTTATTTTATTAAATCTACTTGATTTATTTTTATTTGACATTTTTTTTAAATTTGAGATTTGACATTTGAAATTTGAGATTTATAATCCCTAAAAAATTTATTTTGAATTTTTGTTTGAAATCTGCGTACAGAATTTCAAATTTCAAATAAATAATTTCAAATGGAACTTATTCCTCAAGTCTTACGTCTAATCCAAGACCTTGTAACTCATGAAGTAATACGTTGAATGATTCCGGAATACCTGGTTCAGGCATAGATTCACCTTTTGCAATTGCTTCATAAGTTTTTGCTCTACCAATCACGTCATCCGACTTCACAGTAAGGATCTCTCTAAGGATGTTGGATGCACCGAATGCTTCAAGTGCCCAAACCTCCATCTCTCCGAATCTCTGACCCCCGAACTGAGCTTTACCTCCTAACGGCTGCTGAGTAATCAATGAGTAAGGACCGATAGAACGTGCGTGCATCTTATCATCAACCATGTGTCCTAGTTTCAACATGTAAATGATACCTACTGTTGCAGCCTGAGTAAATCTTTCTCCGGTACCACCATCATAAAGGTAAGTGTGTCCGAATTTAGGAAGTCCTGCTTTCTCTGTATATTCAGTAATCTGATCTAGAGTTGCTCCATCAAAGATTGGCGTAGCGAACTTCATTCCCAGTTTCTGACCAGCCCATCCAAGAACTGTTTCATAGATCTGTCCGATGTTCATACGGGAAGGTACCCCTAGTGGATTCAATACGATATCTACAGGTGTTCCGTCTTCAAGGAATGGCATATCTTCTTCACGAACGATTCTTGAAACGATACCTTTGTTACCGTGACGTCCTGCCATTTTATCCCCTACATTCAGTTTACGTTTCTTAGCGATGTAAACTTTAGCCAACTTCATGATCCCTGCTGGAAGCTCATCCCCGATTGAAATTGCAAATTTCTCACGGTTTTTAACCCCTTGGATATCGTTATATTTGATTTTGTAATTGTGAATCAATTGTTTGATCAATTCATTCTTGTCAGCGTCTACTGTCCAGTCTGCACCACTAACGTTTACATAATCTTCAACTGAAGTTAATAATTTGTGAGTAAACTTCACCCCTTTACCGATGATTTCTTCGTCAAGGTCATTTTGTACCCCTTGAGAAGTTTTACCGCTTACCAGTGTATTTAATTTTTCAATTAAAGTATTTCTTAACTCATCAAATTTAGCCTTGTAAGTGTTTTCAATTTCTTCAAGTCTAAGCTTTTCTTCAGTTCTCTTCTTTTTGTCTTTGATGTTTCTTGAGAACAATTTCTTGTTGATAACAACCCCTCTTAATGAAGAGTCAGCTTTTAAGGATGCATCTTTTACATCACCAGCTTTATCACCGAAGATTGCTCTAAGAAGTTTTTCTTCAGGAGTCGGGTCAGATTCACCTTTTGGAGTAATTTTACCAATCATGATATCTCCAGGCTTCACTTCAGCACCGATTCTGATCATACCGTTCTCGTCAAGATCTTTAGTAGCTTCTTCAGAAACGTTTGGAATATCTGCTGTCAGTTCTTCCATACCTAATTTAGTATCACGAACCTCCAATGAATATTCATCTACGTGGATTGAAGTAAACCAGTCTTCACGTACAACTTTTTCGTTGATTACGATTGCATCCTCAAAGTTGTATCCTTTCCAAGGCATGAACGCTACCACTAAGTTTCTACCAAGAGCCAATTCTCCTTTTTCAGTAGCATAACCGTCACAAAGCACTTGTCCTTTCTCTACTACATCACCTACTCTTACGTTTGGTCTTAGTGTGATTGTTGTACTCTGGTTAGTTTTTCTAAACTTAGTAAGTTTATATGTTTTAGTAGCAGACTCGAATTGTACTAAATCTTCGTCTTCACTTCTTTCATACTTAATAACGATTCTGTCAGCATCTACATACTCTACAGTACCTGTACCTTCAGCGTTAATTAAGATTCTTGAATCTCTTGCAACTTGCTGCTCAAGCCCTGTACCAACAACTGGAGCCTGTGGCTTCAATAGAGGAACGGCCTGACGCATCATGTTAGATCCCATCAATGCACGGTTCGCATCATCATGCTCCAGGAATGGAATTAATGAAGCGGAAATACCAGAGATCTGGTTTGGTGCAACGTCGATAAGGTTAACCTGAGCTGGTTCAACTACAGGGTAGTCACCATCTAGTCTTGCAATAATTCTGTCTGTTAAGAAGTCTCCGTTATCGCTCAATTCAACGTTTGCCTGAGCAATTACTTTATCTTCTTCGTCTTCAGCATTAAGATAAATAGGATCAGCATTAAGATTAATCTTACTGTCTTCTACTTTTCTATATGGAGTTTCGATGAATCCAAGTCTGTTGATTTTAGCATAGATCCCTAGAGATGAAATCAATCCAATGTTTGGTCCTTCCGGAGTTTCAATCGGACAAATTCTTCCGTAGTGAGTATGGTGAACGTCACGAACCTCGAAACCTGCTCTTTCTCTTGATAAACCACCAGGCCCTAGTGCAGATAATCTTCTCTTGTGAGTGATCTCTGATAGAGGGTTGGTCTGGTCCATAAACTGAGATAGCTGGTTGGTACCGAAGAACGAGTTAATTACAGATGTTAAAGTCTTCGCGTTAACAAGGTCAAGTGGAGTAAAGATTTCGTTATCTCTAACGTTCATTCTCTCCTTGATTGTTCTTGCAATTCTTGAAAGACCTACTCCGAACTGTCCTGCTAATTGCTCACCAACAGTTTTAATTCTTCTGTTTGATAAGTGGTCAATATCATCAACATCTGTTTTTGAGTTTACTAGCTCAATTAAGTGTCTTACAATCGCAATGATATCTTCTTTAGTAAGAACTTCAGTTGTAGTTGGGATGTTCAGACTTAATTTTTTATTCAATCTGTAACGTCCTACTTCACCTAAAGAGTATCTCTGCTCAGAGAAGAATAATTTTTCAATGATTCCTCTTGCTGTTTCCTCATCTGGTGGATCTGCGTTTCTTAACTGACGATAAATATACTCTACTGCTTCTTTCTCAGAGTTCGTAGGGTCTTTTTGTAATGTATTCTGGATGATAGAGAATTCATTGCTGTTTTCTTTGTGAATCAGGATAGATTTCACACCAGCATCCAGGATAAGATCTAAGTGTTCTTTTTCAAGGATAGTTTCTCTATCTAAGATGATTTCGTTTCTTTCGATAGAAACTACTTCACCTGTATCTTCGTCTACGAAGTCTTCGAACCAAGTGTTCAATACTCTCGCAGCCAATGTTCTCCCTTCCACTTTTTTAAGGGCAGCTTTAGAAACTTTCACTTCTTCAGCAAGGTCGAAGATCTGAAGGATATCCTTATCAGATTCGTAACCGATAGCTCTTAATAAAGTTGTTAATGGTAACTTTTTCTTACGGTCGATATACGCGTACATTACGCTGTTGATATCGGTTGTAAATTCCATCCAAGATCCTTTGAAAGGGATAATTCTTGAATAGTAAAGTTTGGTTCCGTTTGCGTGGTAAGTCTGTCCGAAGAATACACCAGGTGAACGGTGAAGCTGCGTAACGATAACTCTTTCAGCACCATTGATGATAAAAGATCCACTTGGTGTCATGTAAGGAACCGGACCTAAATATACATCCTGAACCACTGTTTGGAAATCTTCATGTTCCGGGTCAGTACAGTACAGTTTAAGTCTTGCTTTTAGAGGCACTGAATAAGTAAGTCCTCTTTCCACACACTCATCAATTGAATAACGTGGGGAATCTACCAGATAGTCTAAGAATTCTAATACGAATTGGTTTCTTGAATCCGTAATTGGGAAATTCTCCTGGAAAGTCTTGTAAAGGGCTTCCATCTTTCTGGCTTCAGGAAGTGTATCAAGCTGGAAAAATTCTCTGAAAGACTCGATTTGGATATCCAAGAAGTCTGGAGTGATGATTTTTCCTTTCGCTGATGAGAAATTAATTCTCGGATTTCCTTGAGTTGTTGATTTTGTTTTACTCATAAAACTTTTAAGAAAGGGTTAAAAAATATTTTGATTCATTTAAAAATATCAGGATAGAAAGCAGAAAAGAGAGAAAAGATAAAAGACTTCAAATGTTTGGCGCTATTAGAAATTGTCTTTATTCTTTGTTCTTTATTCTTAATAATCTAATCCTAACTGCAACACTGGTATATCTTTTCACAGCGTAATGCAAAATATTTTTCTTACTTTTGAGACGGTATTACCCGCAATATCTACAAATACGAAATCCCTTTCATGTTTTACACAATGAAAGAGTTGATTTTCAATATTTTATAAAATTACAAACAATTTTTCGCGCCAAAAGAGGGGCAAAGATACAAAAAGTTATCCACAATAACAAATTAATCTCCCTCATTTTGAGGTCATTAAAATCTCTAAAAGTAATAAGCCGTCTCAAAAGGGAGACAGCTTATTCTATGGAAATCTTTTCGTCAAAGAATTAATTTATATTTTCTATTTTTTCTTAATTGTAAGCATCTTACATCTATGGTTTAGATTTCTCCAAAATTAAATGTATTCGATGTTTCCCATTAGAAGAGGGACCAAAATCTCTATATCCATAAAACGTAGCTTTGTATAACGCCCCATCATGACCATGGATTGTAAATAATGATACGCAGGAACCCAACGTACTTCCCCAATTCATTCTATAACCATTAGCTACATTCTGATAACCACCATTTTCTTTCAAAGTTACATACGTTTGAGAAGCGTTTGTAGTATACCAGTCCCATCTCTCTGTACTAAAATCACTCTGTTCCGTGACTCCTCTTAATACTCTACTACTCTTATTTGTATTAACCAATAAAGGTCTTACACTACTGGGTACTCCATGATTGGTGTTAGTACTGATAAACACAACATCCATTCGAATTCCATCTATCGTTGGAATCTTAGCTACCTGACCTGGATCATTCACCTGAAGCCAAGTAGACATCG
The DNA here is from genome assembly GCF_024810195.1 of Chryseobacterium sp. BIGb0232. Lineage (NCBI taxonomy): Bacteria > Pseudomonadati > Bacteroidota > Flavobacteriia > Flavobacteriales > Weeksellaceae > Chryseobacterium > Chryseobacterium sp. BIGb0232. The sequence continues at coordinate 229,193 of NZ_JANUEH010000007.1, read as the reverse complement.
TGGTCATTGCAGGTCTAAGAACCTCATTCCGTTGACTATTATCAGTAAGTGAGGTTAGAATTGTATCCGGAAATGTATAATAGAAATGCCGTACCTCGGAAGTTCCTGTATTCCCAGAATTTCCACCTACACATCCCCATGCAGGTAATAAAGGTGTACCATTATTGGTCATCAGACATTTTAGATCAGTATCATAAACAATCAGACCGGTTGCCGGAGAAACAATTGAGGATCTTTCTTTTGTAGTTACAGGATTCAGCAAGGTCCCTCTAATCGCGGAAGTTTTATTAGTGACGTGTAGATTAGCAGAGCTGTCAGGCTCTGAAGTATTTATACCTATCTGTGTAAAAGCAGCACCATTAAATAAAATAATTGCCAGTAAGGATAAGATTTTTCTCATTTTTTAGTTGTTTTGTATTTTAAATTAAAAATTTATTGTGTTTTTATATGAAAAGTTATCTTCTCAATTCAAGATCGAATCTTTATGCAATACATATGATCAATTGTAACTATTGATAAAATCTCTTAAGCAAAACTACCCTTATTAAGCATTGGAAGAAATAGTAGATATCTTCTATTTTTTCAAATTTTAAAGGCAAGACTAACAAAAAAACGGTATGATAAAATGCATTTATCAGGTAAATTCAGGGTGGCAAAAAGAAAATTATATAGAAAAAATCACAAAATCTAAGTTGGTTTCATTCTATCCAATTTTATAGCTATAAAATATTTTTATTTCCAGCGTATTATTGCAATTATTTTTATCGTAAACAAAAATCTTCACTATCAAGCATTTTATTATAGGGGCATTAAAAAAATAAAGGGCTGCTCATTTCTGAGCAGCCCTTCTTTAACACTAAGTATTCTTATGGTTATTTCACAATAACTTTATAAGATTTTGCAGTTGATTTAGTATCTATGTTAATAATATAAATTCCCGTAGGCAATGCAGAGGTATCAATACCTGTACGTGCAGAGAATTTACCAGACTTCACGACTTTTCCTTCTGCAGAGAACAATGTGTAAGTTCCTTCTTCTGCTGCTGTAACCATAAGGCTTTCTCCAGCTTTTACAGGGTTAGGATAGATCTTCACATCATTAGCTGCTTGTGTTATTTCTGACTTTCCTCCTATTTTTGCAGAAGCTGTCTTTGCATTTTTCAACAATGAAGCATATGGTGAAAGTGGAGACTTTGGCGCTCCTCTTTTCACAAGATCTGTATCTACTACAGCCTGAATACCATCTTTATCACCATCATTAATCGTAGAGATAAATCCGCCGCCCATTGTATCAAGGTTACCTTTTCCTATCTGATACAGATCGAAGTCTGAACCGTTAGAAGTAACATCCAGGAAGTCAGGTAGATTATCACCATCTGTATTTTTGATTGGGTATTTTAAAGTTCCGGAATCCGGATAAGTTTCCAGGATATCTGCCAAACCATTTTTCCCTACTGCAACACCACTGTCAATAATACCATTATGGTCTGCATCAATCTGGTCAATTACTGAAGTTGGAATACCTGATTCAAACAGATCTAAAATTCCGTCATTATCAGAATCCAGATCACGATAGTTTGGTACAGAATCTCCTAATATTGGCGTAATCAGAACATCACCCTCCATATCATCATCTTCAAATTTTCCGTTTTTATCAAAGTCTTCCATTGAATCAGGAATACCATCATTATCGGAATCAAAATCACATGCATCTACAATACCGTCACCATCTGTATCCAGTGTAGGCGATTTATCATTCACCACCGTACATCCTTCCGCACAGTCAGGAATACCATTACCATTATTATCAATACTGTCATCACCGTTAGGACAACGATCGAAACAGTTTGGCACTCCATCATTATCATCATCTTTGCTTGCAAATGCATTATAGATGTAATAGTTTTGAGGAATACGAACTGCCGTACCGCTATTGAAAGTAATTTTCATTCTGTTAAAAGGTTTTGTAGCCTTTCCTCCTACATAAAATTTATTGGAATTCGTTGTAAAGAAATTTCCACTGATAAGACTTCCTGAACTTGTAAAGTTGTCTGTTACAGTATTCCCATTATATAATGTTACTGTAATATTTTCCAGTACGCTTACTCCAAGAAGGTTTCCTGCTTTTTCCACTGTAAATCCAGCCATCGTATTCGCAGGAAGTGTAGTATTACTGCTTACTGTAGCATATGCAGAGAAGATACTGAAGATAGATGCAGCCGGAATTGTTGCTGTAGCATAATTAGAAGGATTGTTATCCACAATTGCTTCAGGATTTGTCATTTTAGCCAAAATAAGACCAAGGAATCCAGGCCCTGATGTCCAGCTTGATCCTGTTACCAGATTTCCTGGTACTGCTGATCCACTGGTCTGAATTTTATCATCACATTCACAAGAGATCGGCTCTTCAAAAGCATAATACACTTTAAGCGCTCCAAGATTAAATCCTACCGTCTGAGTAATTTTTAATCTTACTTCATTAAAAGGCTTAGTAGTTGTTAAAGTTACTTTCTGTTTTCCAGAACCGTATCCAAGAACTTTAATATTAATCAATCCACCACCATCAGACAACTGCTTAGAATCCTGAAGCTGTCCGAATAAGTAAGTTTCAATAGTGATATTCTTTAAAAATTCAGCGCTTAGTAATTTCCCCTGATCATCAGGCTCAATAACAAATCCTGTTCTGTTTCCTGCAGGGTATACCTGGTTTTTATCTAAAACTCCCACTGAGTAAGATCCTAACAATCCAATTGGAAGAACAACTTTTCCAAATGAATTTTTATTTCCATCCCCTATATTTTCTTTGTTCTGAACGTAAGAAAGCGGAGCAAGAAAACTACTGCTTCCTGATACATTACCGTCCACCCCACTTCCTGCAATGATATCATCACAAATACCATTGTTATCAACAGGTACTCTTGCCGGATCAAATGCAAATGCATAATACACATTCATAGCACTGAATACAGAAAGAACATTGGTCTGATACAATCTCACTTCATCAAACTCCTTAGAAGTTTTAAAATGTAAAAAGATTCTGTTCTTGCTTCCTCCGAATGCCGGCACCGATAAAAGGGTACTGCTGGAAGTAGTTTCCTGAAGCACTCCGTTTCTATAGGTGCTGATTCTTAAAGAACTTAAAAGATCAATCGTAATAAAGCTTGTCCCAAGATCCACATTAAATCCGGTAATATATCCTGCCGGGTAAGCTGTATTTTTGTTTTTTACGGAAATTCCGTTGCCACTTATCAAAGAAGCAAAATTTCCCATATTTACACTATTATCCAGATTAGCATCTACCACCGGATTCATACTTCCGTTATAACATGCTAAACAGATTCCGGAGTTATTTACCGGTTTTGCTTCTACGCCCATCCCGCGGATCGGCTCGTAACCCTGCTGTGCAAATGCTACAGCTGACATCACTAATGTCATGAGCACTGCGGTCAGTTTCTCGAATAATTTTTTGGTCATTTTTTAATTTTATAAGGTTTGTGTTTATTATGAATTAGTATAAAGCTTTCCATGATGTACCATTACATCCTTCATGTACTCTCGCTGTAGAATTGTACCGGATTGCTCCTTCTTCTTTACCTGAACAGGTAGTTGCGGATGTAGCAATACCTTTCAGCTGAAGTGCCGCTCCTGTTGCGGTGTCAGCAGTAGGCACCATGTTAATTCCTACAATTGTATCCGTTCCGTTCGTTACATTAAAAAAAGCATGTGATTTATTAGCAAATACCGTTTGCCCAGAGCCTGCTGTTCCAGAAAAACCAATAGCCAGAGCCTGCCCTCCGGTAGCCGAACTTGCAGAACCAACGGCCATACTGTTTAAATCTACTGTATTGCCACTCCCTATAGCAATTCCTCCTTTATTGGTATGCAAATTCCCCAATGTAAGCCCTGCTGTACCTGTAACAGTATTTGTATTTCCAAATACAAGATGATTAGCTCCTACTGCAGTATTAGAGTTTCCAATAATTTTAGCACCACTCGTAGCTGAGTTATTAGCACCAATGGCTACCGCTGGAAAATTAGCATTGATGGCAGTAGCTGTATTATTTCTTCCTAGTGCAATATTCGAAGAGGTTGAATTAGTCGTATTATTTGACCCCCATGAAAAAGCAGCATAAGCTCCGGTTGCATTATTAGAGTTTCCACCTTGCAGTGTTCCGTTTACATCAAGGATTCCTTTTACATTTTTTTGAGTGGCCAGTATCAGACTCTGCCCATCACTTGTTCCAAGATAATTCCCTCCGGAAATATCTGTTCCTAACGTTGAGGAAGTCGCTACTGTACCACTGTTTCCTACAGTACGCCAATTGGCATTTAAATTCCCCCATTTTGTTCCATCGAAATAATAGTAACCAGGCGTTATAACATCTACAGTTTGTCCTGTAGGTGCAGTTTCAGCTGAAGTTACATATACAATCGCTCCAGTCTGGGCAGTTGTATAGCTTTTAACATTCAGCTGTACTCCAGTAATTCTAGGAGCAATAATACCATCCAGTTTATTTTTATCCGATGGAAAACCCACCACATCAAGGCTCGCTTGCGGTTGTGGACTGTTAATCCCTACCTGTGCGAAAATAGAAACTCCGACAGATAGAAGTGCTAATGTGAATAATTTGCTTTTCATTCTTAGTTGATATTTGTTGTGTTTATTTTGGTATAAAAAGACAATCCTTTAGCCCTTCATTTAAAATAATATAAATGAATAATGAGAATTCCGGCTGGGGATCGTAAAAATTTCAGAAGTACTACTGTATAGTAATGACGGTAAGTTTATCAGGAATTTTAATAATAAACTTAAAACCATCGACTAATTTAAAAGAGTTCATATCAAAAGTCTTTACCATTTCAAATATTGCGATAGGATTGGTATGATGGACCGGATTGGGCCACCTCCATTTATTCCAGCCAGAAGTAAACTTTAAATTCTTCACAGAGAATAACACAAAGTTCTGGTCATTCACAAATGGAATATTGCCGGATAAAACAGCATCTTGAAAGTTATCATTAATTTTTAAATGATGGGCAGGTCTGCAACTCACAGAATTGATTGATTCCTGTGAAAAAGTATCAGATAAATGCAGGTAAAAATCAGAATCGGTTATATCCGCACGATGAAACAATTCAGGCTTGCTCACCGTAGAAGATATAATCCTCGCATTTAGTCTTCCTATAGTCGACAGCAGCAATAGAAATGCTATTTGACCATAGGAAAGAAAATAATTTCTATCCAATTATGTTGTGTTTTCGTTGATGCAAATATAGTATTTTTTCAATTAAAACAATGTTTTAATAAAAAAAATACAACAAAAATATTCATTTAACATAATTAAATTATTTTATTATGTTAATTTTTATGAAATAATCAATCATAATAAAATATTAAACTATACGTATCAATAATATTGCAATACACATATAGATAAAGCGCAAAATAGATTCAAATAAGATCAAAAAAAAAGCCTGAGCAAATGCTCAGGCTTCTTATATTTATAATAAAATTGAAATTATTTCAATTCTACTTCAGCACCAGCTTCTTCTAATTGCTTCTTAAGAGCTTCAGCTTCGTCTTTAGAAACACCCTCTTTGATTGCAGAAGGAGCACCATCTACGATATCTTTAGCTTCTTTAAGACCAGCACCAGTTAAATCTTTTACTAATTTAACGATAGCTAATTTAGAAGCACCTGCAGACTTAAGAATTACGTCGAATTCAGTCTTTTCTTCAGCAGCTTCACCTGCACCACCTGCAGCAACTACTACAGCAGCAGCAGCTGGCTCAATTCCGTACTCATCCTTAAGGATAGTAGCTAATTCGTTTACGTCTTTTACAGTTAGGTTTACTAGCGTTTCAGCTAAATTTTTTAAATCTGACATTGTTGTAATGTTTTTGTTGATTATTTATTTAATTTTTTGAGTATAATTATTCAGCACTTGTTTCTTCAGTGCTTTCTGCAGCAGCTTCTGGAGCTTCAGCAGCAGGAGTTTCTTCTACTACAGGAGCAGCTTCTTCAGCTTTAGCTTCTACAGTTTCAGGTTTGTTTTGAAGAGCAGAAACAACTCTCTGGATTGGAGACTGAAGTAATCCGATGATTTCACCGATCATTTCTTCTCTAGACTTGATATTAGCTAACACGTCTAGGTTGTTGTCACCAATATAGAAAGCTTCTTGAACAAAAGCAGACTTTAAAGCTGGCTTTTCTTCTTTCTTTCTGAATCCTTGGATAAGTTTCGCAGGAGCGTTTGCTGTATCAGCAACCATTAATGCTGAGTTTCCTTTGAAAGATGGGAACATTTCAGAGTAATCTACTCCTTCGATTTGTTCCATTGCTTTTTGTAAAAGTGTATTTTTAACAACTTTCACTTTAATATTTTGCTTGAAAGCCTGTCTTCTGAATTCTGAAGATTTACCAGCGTTCAAACCGTCTAAATCTGCTACGTATACTACTTTTGCATCCTGAAGCAAATCTTTGATCTCTTGTATTGCTACAACTTTTTGGTCTTTTGTCATTGTCTTAAGGATTATTATTAGTTAACAGATTTAGTATCAATTGCAATACCTGGGCTCATTGTAGAAGACAAATAGATAGACTTCACATAAGTTCCTTTAGCAGCAGTTGGCTTCATTTTGATCAAAGTAGAGATCAATTCCTGAGCATTTTCCTTGATTTTGGCAGCATCGAAAGATACTTTACCAATACCAGCGTGGATAATACCGTATTTGTCTACTTTAAAGTCAATTTTACCAGCTTTTACTTCAGTTACTGCTTTACCAATTTCCATTGTTACAGTTCCTGATTTAGGGTTTGGCATTAAACCTCTTGGACCTAATACTCTACCTAATGGACCTAATTTACCCATTACAGCTGGCATAGTAACGATAACGTCAACATCTGTCCAACCATCTTTAATTTTTTGTAAATATTCGTCAAGACCTACATAGTCAGCACCAGCAGCTTTAGCTTCTGCTTCTTTATCTGGAGTTACAAGAGCTAATACTTTAACATCTTTACCAGTACCGTGAGGAAGAGATACAACACCTCTTACCATTTGGTTTGCTTTTCTTGGGTCTACACCTAATCTTACAGCGATATCTACTGAAGCATCAAACTTTGTAGTGTTCACTTCTTTTACAAGAGCTGAACCTTCTTCAAGGTTATAGATTCTTCCTTTTTCTACTTTGCTTAAAGCTTCCTTTTGCTTTTTAGTCAATTTTGCCATTTTCTAATAGTATTAAGCGTTAAAAGTTGGTTTAGTTCCTGTTACTCTTAATCCCATAGATCTTGCAGTACCTGCAACCATAGAAACAGCAGAATCCATTGTAAAACAGTTAAGATCCGCCATTTTATCTTCAGCGATTTTCTTTACTTGTTCCCAATTTACAGAACCTACTTTGTTTCTGTTTGGTTCACCAGAACCTCCCTTGATTTTAGCTGCATCCATTAACTGGATCGCTGCAGGTGGAGTTTTAATAACGAATTCAAAAGATTTGTCTTCGTATACTGTAATTACTACAGGTAAAACTTGCCCTGGCTTATCTTGGGTTCTTCCGTTAAATTGCTTACAAAACTCCATGATGTTCACACCTGCAGAACCCAATGCTGGACCTACTGGTGGAGAAGGGTTAGCTGCGCCACCTTTCACCTGAAGCTTTACCATTTTAAAGACTTTCTTAGCCATTGTTTGTTTTTTAAATTTGAATAATTAATGAGTTTGGAAGCATTTATTATTCAGCAGATTATCGCACTCACTTATGATAAGTCTGCTTTTTGGACTGCAAAAGTATAAAATATTTTTGAAACTACAAACGGATATTGCTGATTTTTAAAAAGTTTAGACAAAAAAATAATATCCGAGAGCTCTGCCTCCCCTGATCTTCTTTCTTTTCCACGAAACATTCTGTTGATACAAAGACTTCTTCTTTAATCTTATTATTACAATTATAGAATCCTTACTTCTTGATAAATTTTATGCTTTTTTCTTTTACCTTTATATGATAGATTCCTTTTATAAGATTTTTGACATCAATTTCTCCCTGCTTCATACGTCCTGATTTTATCAATTGTCCAACGGCATTATAAATGCTAAAATCCTGATCTTTCATTCCATCAATATGAATAAAATCCACCGCAGGATTCGGATATAATCTGATATTGGAATTATTATTGGAAATTTCATGAGTTCCCATCGTACCATTAGGTAACATCAGATTCTGTGCATAGATACCTGACAAGTTAGTCTCGGTATTTTTGGTTTCCTGAAATACAATTACTCCCTGCCCATTAATAGGTTTTAATACGGAAATATACCCTTTAGAAGCCTCAAAAGTTGCTACAGGAAGATAATGTTGTGGCCATTCAAAATCGCCATTGCTATCCAGTAGAACAGCATTTAAAGATATATTGAGCGCAGTTCCTACTTTTTTCTGTACAACAAAATAAGGCTTATCATTTACCAACTGCAGCCCATCATAATGGAACATAGACATATTATCCACAGCAAAAACCTGCTTTGCATTATCAGTAAATAATCTTGATCCGGTATTTTTATCAAACTTCTGTACAAATTCACCATTGTCTCCCTGAGATGAAGAACTGTAATTGGCAATGGACCATATATAAGAAGACCCTGGTGTAAAAGCAATTTTCATATCTTTTTCAAAATAAGTCTGATGAGTATCAAAGTCTACCCCAAAAATACCCCATGGAAGGCTACTATCAGGATTGATTCTTTGAAGATACCCGTCAAATCGCATATTTTCACCAGTACTGTATCCGTAGTATACCACATTACTATCTACGACTCCGCTATATTTTACATTATAGGCTGTAGATTTAGTCGTGATCTGTTTAGCTGTATCCCATAATAGCCCTCCGTTGATAAGGTTTAACTTTTGAGCGAACAGGTAACTTGTGGTTCCAAAAGACATTTGTTTGTGGAAAATAATTTCACATTCATCTCCTTTGAGTTTAAAAAGATCAGCCGGGACAGTATTCTTAGTATTATCATCAGAAACAATCTGAGCCGGACTCGTCCATACCGGCTGCCCTGAAGCATTAAATCTTTGTACTTTAGTATGCTTCTGGCTAGGTGGAAAATATCCGACAATAATATCTCCTTCAGGCAATGGCAGGATAGTCGGAAGATATCCTTCCCCAAGACTGATCCCGTTTGGCCATATGGAAGTTCCCTGTGGGGTAATTTTAAAAACATAACCCGGATTTCCACCTCCTGTTCCTGTAACTCCAATATACAGATTATCTGACGAGTCTACTGCTGTTCTTTCCATAACCGTATAGGTACTCATCGGAATCTGGTCACTTACTTTGATTCCTTCCGGCCCCAGCTGTTTATTTCCGGCCTGATCCAGAATCTGGACCCATAATTCATAGTTTACCGGTGCAGAAACCCGTTTCCAGTATCCGATGTAAGTTTTCCCATCACTTGTAGTGGCAGCAAAGGAAGATCCTCCTCCATTCGCTACCAAAAAATTCTGATCCAATACAGGATTCCATTGTGCCTTTCCTTGAGAATATATTGAAAGAACAATAAAAAAAATAAGTAACTTTTTCATAGTGGTATTGTTTTAAATAGGAGACAAAGGAATGCATTGCCACCCAACCTGTATAAAAATACCACACACAATTACCACTTATAAGGAAAAAAACACCACATCATTTCCACACACATAATAACAAGATATTAAATATCAACACATTATAATTCATTTAAATATTGAGCAAGGTCTTCTTTGGTATTGGTCAGATTCATTTTTTTCCTCAGGCGTGTTCTCGAATTTTCAATTGTTTTTGGGGTTACATTCAGCAGATTTGAAATTTCTTTTGTAGACAATTTAAGCTTCAGCATAGCTGCCAGCCGTTTATCGTAGTTGGTCAGCCCAGGATGTTTGCGATCCAGATTTTCGTAAAACGATTCATGGATATTCAGGAAATGGTATTCAAAATCTCCCCATGAGTCGTGTTTAGTATTCAGCTTAATTTCGTTGATAATCCTGGAAACCTCATTGATCTCACTGTCTTTAAGCTTAGTTTTCAAAACATTGACCTGTTCCAGAAGAGATTTAAAAATTTCTTCTATTTTAGATTGTTCCATAGATTTATATACCAACATTTTTTCTTTCATCTGATTATCTATTTCCAGCTGCTTCTCACGGTTTTCAATCAGCTTCTTTTCTAAGCGGAGTTTTTCAGCCTTGTTTCTGAAATTAATAAGCAGCAAAATACTGATTGCTACGACCAGCAGAAGAATAATGACCATCACTACATACAGCATATTCTTTCTATCCTGCTCTATTTTGTCTATTCTTTTCTGCAGTTCATAATCATGTCTTACTTTTAAACGCTCTACATTCACTGCTTTTTCCTCTACGTTCAGCAATTCCCGTATAGAGTCATATTTTTTAAAAGTTTCTACAGAGTTTTTATAGTCTTTATTGAGCTGGTAAGCCTTATATAAAGTTCTTAAATAATTTGTATTATCAAAGCTGATGGCATTGGGGACAATATGGTTTCCCACATTTCCGGCATACTGTAAGGCTTTTTCAGGATTTTCTGTTTCAATATAGAAATTGGCAAGGTTATAATTAACCTGATAGTTGGATTTATGATCTTCAATCTTATTATTTTTCACAATAGCTTCTGCTTCTAAAAGATACTCTTCTGCCTTAGCATTGTTACCTTCCAGAAAATTAAGTTTCCCCAAATTTGAGAAGACAAATGCTTTGATAACAGGATTATTATATGTTTTAAAAGCCACCAATGCTTTTTCAAAGTAATATCTTGATGAATCCAGTTTGGATAACACCAGATAAGCATTTCCCAAATTATTAAGAAGCTTAATGGTTTCTGTTTCCTGTTTTTGCTTCTGATAAAATCCTAAAAGTTTCTTGTAATAAGAAATAGCCCGCCTGGTATCGTTAAGCTGTGAGTAAGTATAAGCAAAAATGCCATCTATTTTAGCCATTTTCTCTTCATCTTTATCCAAAAACAGATGATAAGCTTTGTTCGAATAATCCAGCGCCAGATCAAAATAATTTACATCACTGTAAATTTTTGCAGCTTCGATATAAAAGTCTCCTAAATCACGTTCATCAACTTTTTTTCTTGCCTGCTGTATATTAAACTCTGTCTTTTTCCAGTCTTTAAATTTCAGCCCATTGGCAGTATTCATATATTGCTCATACTCTTTTCTGTTCTGCCCCAAACACAGCGCTACTGAAAACAGTAATAATAATATAGAAGGTATTCGTTTTCCCATTTCAATATAATTCCATATAAAATTATAAAATCATTTGAAAAATCAATAAACAATATTCAACTATACCTAACAAATTGACAAAACATTCATTATATAACTGTAAAAATATCAAAATAAAAAACCAGACTCTTATTCAAAAGTCTGGTTTCTTAATCAACTAAGTTTTTATTGTATTAAAAACCTGATGGTTTATTAATTGTTTGAGCAGAACCATCAGTTCCACCAAGATTAGCATTAACCTCATTGATATTATGCTTTGTAATCAATCTTTTATAGGCCATCAGATAAAGATCAACAGTGAAATCATTATAAGTTCTTGATGGTCCCGCAGAAGTGTTGGCAATAATTCTGCTATCAGTAAATCTTGCTTTGATATGCCATGTTCCATTACTTTTGAACGCAGTTACATCAGGTGATCCCTGTTTGTTGTCATTAACTCCGTTATCACCATAATCTAGCATTACATTGGTATTTCCATTGCTAAGCTTGAAAGAATAGTTATGAAGTACAACCAGAAAGTTATTGGCATCAATTTTTGTATCATAATCAGCAATTCCTTGTCCCGAAACTCCTGTCAGCGTAAGCTTGATATAATTGAATAATCCGCTGCTTTCCAGATTCGGATCATATAGCTGTAATGCATTTTCTGATGTGGCCAGAAAACTTCCCCCTGTCATGGTAGGTTCTCCCGGATTTCTGAGATATAAAGAATTGGTATGAGTCTTTCCGTTTACATCAAGTGTCTCTGTAGGGTTATCTGTCTTGATTCCTACTTTTCCGGTCTGGGCATTCAGAAAGATTCCCAGTCCTATCATCATTGTAATATAAATTTGTCTTATCATGTTTTATTATTGAAGCCCAAGAGGCGTGTTGGTAGATACTCCGGTAAAAGATGCCGAAGCTGATACAGAACCGGAAAATGTTCCCCAATCTTTTACCAGAGATTTTTCAAATACATTTAAGGTAAGTGTCCATGTCCCGTTTTGTGCAGATACAGTACCCGCTCCCTTAAAACTAAGATTAACGGCCTGATAATTTTTCCCGTTTTTTTGTATTTTGGTTACTTCTGTAGAATACGCCCCGTACAGTCTTGAAGTAGAGGTTGTAGTAGCAGAAACGGCATCGGTGAAAACAGCACCAGTAATAGCTACAACATATTTATCTGCATCCAGCCCTGTATTAAGGTTAATTACTTCGTCCTGCTTTACGTTTTTCAGCACTACATTATACATATTTACCGGAGCTACATTACGAAGTGTAATATCAAGCAGCTTCACTTTCCCTACAGGAGAAGAATCCTTAGAACGTGTAAGCAGTAAATAGTTCCCTCTTGCCGTTACATTTTCAGTATCGATAAGATAAGATTCTACTAAAGTTTCTCCTTCTACATCCAAAACTCCCTTTGGGTTGGCAGTATTAATTCCGATTTGTGCCTTTACTCCCAATGAAGCAATAGTCACAAAGAATAATGTTATCATTTTTTTCATTGTCGTATTTTATTGAATTAAAGGAGCGGCAGCGGCACCTGTTGTAGAGTTTCTAAGGGATTGAGTTGAGTTAAATTCTTTTGCGTAAGATCTGTCATATACCAATAAATTAAGTGTCCATTCTCCTGTTGGCAACATAGACGTGGGAGAAAAACCTTCATAGTCAGCTTTTAATTTCCAGGTAGTGCCTGTTGAATAAGCAAATATCTGAGGAACCGGAGTCAGCCAGTCTGCGGTATTGGTTCTTACAGGCTGGGTAAATCCGAAGGAAGAGATTACTACCAGAAATTTTTTAGAATTAATTTTGGTATCAAACTCTTTTACCCAGTCTTTATCTGAAGGATCACAGGTAATTTTAAACTGTATAATATTGATGGGTGCCGGCGAATTGGGTACAAAAGAATCATTGTACGCCGTAATTTTATTTTCAGGAGCAGGAGATTTGATAATAAAAGTATAATTTTCATCAGTGCCCAATTTTTCCATTGGCTTTTTGAAAACAATACCTGAAGTTTTCATCGTACCGTTCACCGTAAGCTCCTTTTCCGGGTTTGAAGTATTTATACCAACTTGAGCATTTAATAATACTGTTGAACCTAATAAAAGGATCATCGAAGTAATTTTTGTCATTGTGCGTTATGTGTTTGCTAAGATTTCCATTCCTCCCACATCTCATGATCACATTTAAGATTTTCGGTTTAAAACACAAAATATACTGCGCATCTGCAAACAGTGCACGTATGAGAAAAACAATAAGTTTTATGGGCTGATTGATGAATAACTTACAAGAAGTATGCCATCAAAAGAGAATTAACCTTTGGAAACACCTTTAAATAAAGGAAAAATTACCTGTTATCCCATAAAAGTGAGTATTGAATTCTGGTAAAGTCCTTAATAGAAACAGCTAACGTGAATCAGATTTTATATTTTCAATAAAATAATTAATTAAAATTTATAAAAAACAAAATTAAACAGGTAAAAAATGATAGTTTTTTATTAATATCAAAATATTTTAGAGAAAAGCATAGTTGAAAGGCTTTAAAATTGGCTCCATATTATTCATTAAATGAATCAATATCGGGTTTTGTCAGACCAATGGATGGAATGCTTTACCTGATAGGCAGGCTAGGATCTCCGCTTCTATTGAAAGTTATATCAAGTATCCGATAATCCAGAGCTAATAGCCAATTATTACAGTTTCTCAGAAATAATGACTAAAGACTGATCTTTAATTACGAAAGCATTCAATCATCATTCACAATTATATTTCTGGTCCTTAAATGGGGATGTTATAAAATGAAAAAAGACCGCTTAAAAGCAGTCTTTTTTATATTGTGTAAGTAATTATTATACTTTTTCTACTTGCATGTAGCTAAGCTCCATTGGAGTTTTTCTACCGAAGATCAATACAGAAACTTCAATTTTCTTTTTATCTTCAAGAATCTTCTCAACTGTACCATTGAATCCGTTGAAAGGACCATCGATCACTTTTACGTTTTCACCTACTACATATGGAATCTCAACATCGCTTGCGAATTCTGAAAGTTCATCCATTCTTCCAAGCATTCTGTTCACCTCAGATTTTCTCATTGGAACAGGATCTCCACCTTTTGTTAGACTTAAGAAAGAAATAACTCCAGGGATGTTTTTGATAACGTGAGGAATTTCTCCCATCAGTTCAGCTTCAATCATCAAGTATCCAGGATAGTAAGGCTTTTCTTTAGGAACTTTCTTACCGTTTCTAATTTGAATAACCTTTTCCATAGGAATAACCACCTGAGTAACGTACTGCTCAAACCCTAAACGTTTGATTTCTGTCTCAATATAGTTTTTCACTTTATTTTCCTGTCCGCTGATTGCTTTCAGCACATACCATTTCAATTCGCTCATTATGGGAAAATACTTTAATTAGTTGAACAAGTTGATTAGCATTCCAATGATGTTGCTGATTGCTTTTGAAAACAATTCATCAACTCCAAAAGTAAATAAAGCCAAGATCACTGTCGCAATAGTCACTACAATTGTAGACGACTGAAGGTCAGCCCATTTTGGCCATTCAACTTTATGTCTGAATTCGTTATAAGAACCTTTTAAAAAATCGACAAATGAACTCATAATTTATATTTGCACGGGCACAAGGATTCGAACCCTGATCAACGGTTTTGGAGACCGGTATCCTACCATTGGACGATGCCCGTAGTTAAAAAAGCTTCCGAGAGTTCCCTTTCGGAAGCTTAATTTATTTTAAGATGATTAGTCTACGATTTCAGTAACCTGACCTGAACCAACTGTTCTACCACCTTCTCTGATCGCAAATCTAAGACCTACGTTAAGAGCGATTGGTTGTAACAATTCTACAGTGATCTCTAAGTTATCACCAGGCATTACCATTTCTACACCTTCTGGTAAGAAGATCTCACCTGTAACGTCAGTAGTTCTTACATAGAACTGAGGACGGTATTTGTTGTGGAATGGAGTGTGACGTCCACCTTCTTCTTTAGAAAGGATATAAACAGATGCTTTGAATTTTTTGTGTGGCTTCACAGAATCTTTCTTAGCGATAACCATACCTCTCTTGATGTCAGTTTTTTCAATACCTCTCAACAATAGACCTACGTTATCTCCAGCTTCACCTCTATCAAGGATCTTTCTGAACATCTCAACTCCTGTAATAGTAGAAGTTAATTTTTCATCACCCATACCTACGATATCAACTGGATCTCCAGTGTTGATAACACCAGCCTCGATTCTACCAGTTGCAACAGTACCTCTACCTGTAATAGAGAATACGTCTTCGATTGGCATCAAGAATGGCTTTTCAGTATCTCTTGGTGGTTGCTCGATCCAAGTATCAACAGCATCCATTAATTCTTCTACGCTTTTGAACCACTTGTCTTCTGTGTTAGCAGGAGATGCAGTTGCAGCTGTAAGAGCACCTAGAGCAGAACCTTGAATTACTGGAGAGTTATCACCGTCAAATTCATAAGTAGACAATAAGTCTCTAAGTTCCATTTCAACAAGCTCTAACAATTCAGGATCGTCTACCATGTCAACTTTGTTCATGAAAACAACGATTCTAGGTACGTTTACCTGACGGCAAAGTAGGATATGTTCTCTAGTCTGAGGCATAGGACCATCAGTTGCAGCACATACTACGATAGCTCCATCCATTTGAGCAGCACCAGTTACCATGTTCTTAACATAGTCGGCGTGACCTGGACAGTCAACGTGAGCATAGTGTCTTTTTTCAGTTTCGTATTCGATGTGAGCAGTATTGATAGTAATACCTCTTTCTTTTTCTTCTGGAGCAGAGTCAATTGCAGAGAAGTCTTTTTTCTCAGCAAGACCTTTGCTAGCTAATACAGCAGAAATAGCAGCTGTAAGAGTAGTTTTACCATGGTCAACGTGACCAATAGTACCAATGTTCAAGTGTGGTTTGTTACGATTAAACGTTTCCTTTGCCATGATTTAAAATTATTTATTTATTGTTTTTCAAATTTTCGGTGTGCAAATATAATGAATTTTTAAATACCAAAAACTTTTTATTCAAAAAACTTTCAATATTCTTATCCGATGAAGGACAAACCTTATATTTCAACGTATTGAGACTGCAAATTTACACATTTTTCCGGATTGAAAAAAATCCTTAGAAATGTTTTATTAAAAATATAAACTATCTTACTAATTATGAATACAATATATAGGCAAAAAACTTAAGTATGTCTACCAATAAATCCATTTTTATCTTTTTCTCGTACATATAAAAACAACAACTAATATTAATATTATGAGAAAACTATTACACATCTACTTGGCTCTGTTTGTCATTACAACTTTTTTTTCGTGTGATAATTCAGATGAAAACCATATGTCAGAAAACATCCCTCAGAGTCCCAATCTTATGGTATACGGAATAACAGCAATGAATGAGCTTGTTTATTTTAATTCTAATAATCCGAAAACCTTCACCTCCAAAACAGCTGTAACAGGTGTTGTATCAGGAGAAAAATTGTTAAGCATAGATTTCAGGCCTGCAACAGGAGAGTTATATGCATTATCAAATGCCAGCAAATTATATATAATCAATACATCCAATGCTTCAGCAAGACCTGTAAGTTCAACAGCATTTACTCCTTTGATTTCGGGGACAATAGCTTCAATTGATTTCAATCCTACTGTTGACAGAATTCGTCTTGTGAGTAATACCGGACAAAATCTGCGTATACATCCGGAAACAGGAGCTACTGCCGCTACTGATACTAATATTAACGGAACAGGAGGTCCCTCAATAACAGGATTAGCTTACACAAACAGTAAAGCAGGAACTACTTCAACTATACTCTATGATATTGATCCGGTATTAGGAAAATTATACAAACAAGATCCTCCCAACAATGGAACTTTAGTGGAAGTGGGAAGCGTGGGTACCACTTTTACAGGGCACGCTGCTTTTGATATTAAATTTGATAACAGTACTGCTCTATTAGCTTTCAGTGATAAATTGCATGTTCTGGATCTTAATAATGGAAAAGCAACATTTGTAGGCTTTCTTCAGCAAGCTCTTATCGATATTGCCATTCCTACAGAACCGGTAGCCTATGCCATTGACAATTCTAATAATCTCCAAATTTTCAATCCAAACAATCCAATGCCTGTTTCCAAGACGGTGGCTGGATTACAAAGTGGTGAAAATATTTTAGGAATAGATTTCCGCCCTGTAAACGGACAATTATATGCATTGGGAAGTTCAAGTAGAATTTACACCATCAATTTGGGAACAGGTGCTGCTACAGCTGTAGGCACTTCACCTTTTTCTACTTTGCTTTCCGGAACAGATTTTGGTTTCGATTTCAATCCTACCGTGGACAGAATAAGGGTAGTAAGCAACACAGGACAGAATCTTCGCCTAAATCCTAACGACGGAACAGTTGCTGCTGTAGATCTTGCATTAAATCCAGGAAGTCCCCTTATAAGCGCAGCTGCTTATACTAATAATTCTGCGGGAAGTACTGCTACTACTCTATTTGTCATTGATCACAATACAGATAAATTATATCAGCAAAACCCTCCTAATAACGGGAATTTAGTAGAAACAGGCTCTTTAGGAATTAATATTACAAGTGCTAATGGTTTCGATATTGGAAGCATGAGCCAAAAAGCCTATTTAGCAGCATCAATAGGTTCATCTACAAAAATTTACTCTATTAATACAACAACAGGAGCCGCTACTTCAGTTTCAGATTATCCAAATACCATAAAAGCTTTCACAGTGGGATTAGGATTTTAAACTTAAACTCATCCTATTTTATTTCAATAATGCAGAAGTGCGTAAAACTTTGTTTTCCGCACTTCTTACTAATATAAATGAAAGATAATCTAAATTTGACTGAGCTTTTTAGTCCTGTTAAAAATCCAGAAAATAATAGGAAATATAAGCAGGGTAAGCACAGTAGCAGTGATAAGCCCACCAATAATTACAATGGCAAGAGGCTTTTGAGATTCTGAACCAATCCCAGTAGATAAGGCTGCCGGCATTAATCCTATAGACGCCATCAGAGCGGTCATAATGACTGGTCTGGTTCTGGATTTTACTCCACTTAATATCGCATTATCTATATCCAGTCCGTTTTTAACATTCTGATGGAATTCTGTAATCAAAATAACTCCGTTCTGTATACAGATTCCCAGAAGGGCGATCATTCCTACTCCTGCGGAAATTCCAAAATTCATTCCGGTAACATGTAGGGCAATAATCCCTCCAATCAGAGCAAATGGAACATTCGCTAAAACCAGAAGAGAATCTTTCATATTTCCAAAAAGGATAAATAAAAGGAAGAAGATCATCAGAATACTTACCGGAACCACCTGGGCCAATCGGTGTGAAGCACGCTGTTGGTTTTCGAACTGTCCTGTCCAGCCTAAGGAATATCCATCCGGAAGTTCAACCGCTGCTACTTTTTTCTGAGCATCAGCGATGGTACTTCCCAAATCACGATCCCTGATTGAGAATTTCACTCCGATATATCTTTTAATATTATCCCTGTAGATAAATGCAGCTCCATTATCTTTAACGATAGTACTGATCTCTTTTAAAGGAATTTTTGCTCCATCCTGAGTAGGAACCATCAAAGCGGCAATATCATTTTCATTGGTTCTGTATTCCTGGGAGTAACGAAGACGGATCGGAAATTTTCTTTCTCCATCAAACATTTCAGAAGCCGTTTTTCCTCCAAAGGCCATTTCCAGTACCGCCTGTGCATCAGCTGGCATTACTCCATAAGCTGCCATTTTATCTCTGTCCAGTACCACACTTACCTCAGGCTGACCGATATTTTTAATAATACCCGGATCTTTTACTCCTTCAACGTCTTTAATTTTTGCTAAAACCTCATTCGCTAATTTGTCTAAGGTTTCTAAATTATCTCCATAAATTTTAATTCCGTTCTCAGCTTTAAAACCAGCTACTGCTTCTGCCACGTTATCTGAAATCGGCTGGGAATAATTGAACGTGATCCCTTGATAGTTTCTCAGCTTCTGGTCTATTTCATTGATGAGCTCATCATAAGTGATCTTCCGTTTCCATTCTTCTCTTGGTTTAAGGTTTACAGCAAACTGTACGAAACCGAATCCGTTCGGATCTGTCCCGTCATTACTTCTCCCCGTCTGTGCCAGTACATCTGTTACTTCAGAGAAACTCATGATATCCTTTTTCAAAAGATCTGCAGTTTTCAGCGACTCTTTTAATGATGAACTCATTGGCATTTCGGCAGTGATCCAAAGTGAACCTTCATTCAGCTGAGGCAGGAATTCTGTTCCTAAAAATTTTCCGGAGAATAAGGTAACTGCCAGAAATGAGATGGCTACGATCATACTCGTTCTTTTATGCTTAAAGGTTAAATTAAAACCTTTCAAAACGATTCTGTCCCAGAAATTCACAAACGGATTATTTTTTTCTTTTACATTTTTATTTAAAAGAATATGGGAAAGTACAGGAACGAGTGTTAAAGTAAATATCAATGCTCCTATCAATGCAAACCCTAAAGTAAAGGCTAAAGGTGAGAACATCTTACCTTCCACTTTCTGGAATGAGAAAATGGGAATCAGAGAGGTAATAATAATCAGCTTTGAGAAGAAAATTGCTTTTCCCAAACCTGTACCCGTCTGCTTAATCCAGCCTCCTTTCGCTAATTTATTGAATTTTTCCTTTCCGTATTTTTGTGCTTTATGGTCGAGCATTACAAAGAGCCCTTCTACCATGACGACAGCTCCGTCAATAATAATCCCAAAGTCTACGGCTCCCAGAGAAAGCAGATTGGCACTCATTCCTGCCAGTTTTAAACATAAAAACGCAAATAATAGGGATAGAGGGATAATAATGGAAACAATCAATGTCGTTCTCCAGTCTGCCATAAAGATCAAAACGATCACCGTTACCAATATAATCCCTTCAATCAGGTTATGCATTACCGTTTTAGTCGTAAAATCCATCAGGTTATCTCTATCGTAGAAAGTCACCATTTTTACATCTTTCGGCAGGATCTTCTCGTTCAGTTCTTTGATTTTAGCTTTTACCCCTACCAGAACTTCTCTTGGGTTCTCTCCTTTTCTCATCACCACAATTCCTTCTACAGTATCGTCATGAGTATTCAAGGCCGCCTGCCCTACTCTAGGCATAGAGCTTTCATGAACTTCTGCTACATTTTTTACCAGAACTGGATTTCCACTATCATTCTGAATGGTGATATTTCCGATATCTGCAATAGATTTCACCAACCCTATCCCTCTTACGACATACGCCTGTCCGTTTTTTTCAATGACATCACCTCCGACATTCAGATTGCTTTTGGTAACAGCATCATATACCTGAAGAGGCGTAAGATTATATTTATCCAGCGCTCTGGGATCAATACTTAATTCAAATACTTTGTCCTGACCTCCAAAAACATTGATATCCGCTACTCCGGGAACTCCTCTCAAAGCGCGGTCTATCACCCAGTTTTGCAGGGTAAGCAGTTTCCGGGAATCTTTTGTTTTACTTTCCAGGGTGTATCTGAAAATTTCTCCGGTTGGCCCGTAGGGTGGCTGTACTTCCGGGTCTACCTCATCAGGAAGGCTAATGGTTCTTAATTGGTTATTGACCTGATTTCTGGCAAAAGTATCATCCACCCCATCATCAAACAGAATCTTAACAATGGAAAGGCCAAACATAGTGGTACTTCTCACACTGGTTTTCTTCTGAACCGGGCTCATCGCCAATTCTATGGGAGTAGTAACAAAACGTTCTACTTCTTCTGCACTACGCCCATTCCATTGGGTAATGATTACAATCTGAGTATTGGTAACATCCGGGAAAGCTTCAATAGGCATATTTTTGAAACTTATAAACCCGGCAATCGCCAAAATAGCAACCCAGATAAAGGTAAATGCTTTATTTTTTAATGAAAAAGCGATTATATTTTTTATGAATTTATTCATGATAGATACATTGATGACCTAAAAAAGCCGTTGAGAGAATTTATTTTAAATCATTACAATTTTCAGCTGTTCAGAGAACGGTATATCAACAATTGGTTGTTGGTTATTACTTCTTCTCCTTCTTTAAGGCCATCCACAATATAAGTAACATCACCTACCTGTTTCTGTACTTTCACTTCTCTCACCTTCACATCTGTTCTGGATTTAAAAACCACAACAAAACTTTTGTTATCATCAAAAATTACTGCTTTGGAAGGTACAGTCAGCATTGTATTGCTTTCCAGACTGGAAACTTTTATGGTGGCTTTACTGTCCGGGATCAACAGCCCATTGGCATTATCCAGTACTACTCTTGCCTGCATGGCATTGGTTTGCGGATCAATGATTTTAAATATTTTATCAATTTTTCCATCAAAAACCTTATCCGGGTAAGAGAGTGTAGATACCTGAGCTTTCATTCCAAGACTTATTTTGTCAATATCGGACTCGTTAACGTTCATGATAGCCCATACATTGGTTGTATTAGCCACATCGAAGATATTTTCGCTTCGGTCGCTTCTCAGCTGCATATCTTTATTGATACTCTTCTGAACAATATATCCGTTGATTGGCGCTACCACACTGTATATATTTCCTGATTTTACGTTATAAACAGTACTTACGGCTGTAGCTCTCTGTAGCTGGTCCTGAGCTTTCTGCAGCTGGCTTTTTGCTTCCAGCACGTCTCTTTCTGTATTCAGTTTCCCTTCATAGAGCTCTTTAGCAACCCTAAGATTATTTTTTGCAACGACAAGATCTGTTTTAGAATCGCTGACATCTTTTTGAATTTCTGCAAGCTCCGTACTTCTGATGGTGGCCAGTACCTGTCCTTTTTTCACATAATCCCCAAGTTCTACGTTTACACTCATCACATTTCCACCTACCAATGGATAGACATCTATATAACTGTTTTTGTCTGCAGAGATCTTCCCGTAAAAGCTATATTCATCTTCTATATTCTTCTGTTCAACCTTTGCCAGGGAAATGGAATTCAGCATGGTATTGCTGAGTTCAAAACCTTTTTTGGCCTGGTTATTCTTTTCTTCCTCTTTTTTTGAGCAGGCCATTAGCGATAAGACCATCAATACTGGAATAATATAAGTTTTCATTGTTTAATAGAAGATTTTCGTTTGTACTAATTGGTTAAGTTGTTCCGCCGCCTGCATAATTTCGTTTTTCATATCATAGATCTGAAGAGCAGTTTCCCGGTAGCTGTCCATAAAGTCTGTAAATTCGATAAGGTTTACATTTCCTTTTCTGAAATTGGTCATCATCCCGTTATAGACCAGATCCATATTCTGCAGATCCGTTGTTTTTATATCCAAAAGCTGATCGTATTGTGCTTTCCAGGTTTTATAAGCCGCCTGTACTTTAGTTTCAAGAGTCAGTTTCTGAAAATCTGCATTTTTTTGATTCTGCTGGATTGCATAGTTGGCTTTTTCCACATTTCCCTGATTCGCTCTCCATAAGGGCAAAGGAATTCCCAATGTCAGATTGGCTTCATTATTAAAGGTTCCTCCTGCCTGATCCCATGCTGCTCCCACATTAAGATCCGGCACATTCAATGATTTCTGCCACTGGGCGTACAGTTTGCTGTTATCAATTAATTTTAAGTTATATCGATAATCTGCATTATTTTCCAATGCCTTACTTTTCAGTTCTTCTTCCCCTCCAAAAGGCTGGGCCCCTAATGCTTCTTTAGCTTCAGATTCAGGGATCAAAGGCTCTATGTCTTCTGAAATTCCTGTAAGAACTTTTAAGTTCTGCTCAAAGCCAAGAATATTTTTATTGATTTCAAGCTTGTCATGATTCAGCTGGATCACAAGACTTTGAAGTCTTACCGCATCTTTAAGGGATACATTCCCTTTTGCAGACTGTACACGATAGGCACTTAACAGGTCATTCATATACCCTAGCTGCTTATCGGTATTCTCAAGCTTTAATTTTTCGTAATAAAGATTAAAATAAGCAGTCCGGAGCTGGGCCCTCAGGTCAACAAGAAGCTGAGAAAACTGAAGCTGGGCAAGTTCTTTATTTGATTTTGCAAAGGCAATTTCATTTTTCTTTTTACCGCCCATATAAATTAATTGGGTAATTCCTGCTCCCTTTGAATGCCCTATATCAAAAAATTTTTTATCCTGAGGATTATAAGCATTAAACTGTCCACTCAATTGTGGCAATTCCCAGATTTTAGCCTGCAGAATATCAGCATCAGCCATATTGATGTTGTATTGTTCGGCGAGCAGCTGGAGATTGTTCTTCTGAAAGGCTTCTTCGCATTCCAAAAGAGACATTTGCTGTTGTGCCGCCATGAATGAGGAAACGGCCAGACACAGCACTGCAATTCTGTTCATTATTTTTTATTTTAAATTACAAAATTGCTTGGATGCGATTAAAAGAAACTTAAATGAGCCTTAAAAAAATATTAAAATCACTTTAAACAGGTCATTTCCGACAAGGTTAAATAAAATTAAAAGGAAAATTTTTCTCCAGGTATTGAATTTTTATTTGAAATTTTAATCTGAAGTTTAACAAAAATTTGCAACTGTTTTGGGATAACAGCCTATCCTTAAAATTTATTTTTTAAAGATCACTGTGAAGGTATTCATATATTCCGTTGGAGATAAATAAATAATTTCCGCATCATGATATTCCAGAATTCGTTTAACAATTCTCAGCCCTAAGCCGGAACCGGAAATATTCTGGGCGTTATTTCCTCTTGTAAAGGCTTCAAATAATTTGGATTGTTCTTCTTCTGATATAGTGTCTCCATGAGAAGTTACATCAACACTCAGATGATCACTGGTCTCGGTTATCAAAACCTTTACTTCAGTAGTATCAGAATATACAGCAGCGTTCTTGAATAAATTAATAAAAACAATCACCAATAACGATTGAATCCCACTGATGGTAAGAAAAGCATTTTCAGAAGGATCTTCGGTAATCAGAAAATCCAGCTTAAGATCAGGATAACTTTTCTCAACTGCATCAAATGCTTCAAAAATAACTTCATCAACTCTTACATCTTCATAAATGCTCTGAATGTTTTCTTTATCAAACTTTGTAAGTAACAACAGTGAATTCGTCAGATCAGATAATTGATAAACATCCCGCTGGATCTGCTGCAGAGAAGATAATGTTTTCGGAGAATGTTCTTCAAATTTAATCAGGTTTTCCAATTGAAAAGCCATTCTTGTGATAGGAGTCCGAATCTCATGGGAAGCACTTGCCGTAAAATCTTTTTGCGACTGAAATACATCATTAAGTCTTACGATCATTGTATTGAACGATTTTGCAAGAACGTTCACTTCATCATTAGATTCCTGCACGGGAATCTGAGTCGTTAATTTATGGGCCGTGACTTCTGAAATTTCCTGATTCAGATCTTCCAAAGGACGAAGGAATTTTTCTACAAAATAATAGCTGAAAAAACCAATAAGAAGTGTACTCATTGCATAGGCAGCAATCAAGAGGTATTTCAGATACTTCAGCTTCGATTTTCCATTGGTATCAAAGGCACTGGTAAGAATATAATAATCCTCCCCATTAATATTTCTCAGTGCTGCATAAATCTCCGGAACTGTTTTTTCTGTATAAATAATTTTCTTCTTATCCAGTTCCTTAAGCATAGTAGTATCCCAGGTAACATTCCGGTCTTTAATGGTACTGTAGATCAATTCTTTTTGCTCATTGAAAATTAAGATCTTTTCATTAAGGAGAATATTATCTGAGTTTTCATTGAAAAAAATAGGTGCTTCTTCTTCAAAATCTTTGGACTTTGAAATAAAATGCGTGGTAAATTCCAGTCTTTGTCTGAATCTTTCTTTAAACTCATCTCGCCTGAAATCATTAAAAGATAAATAAATGACAGCCATCACCATTCCAAAAAGCAATGAAAAGGCAATACTGATCGTTAAAGCTATCTTTCTTTTTAAGGACATTTATAGTGGGCTTAAGTAATATCCAAAACCAGAGCGGGTATGAATGAGTTTTATTTTAAAGTCTTTATCGATCTTTTTTCTTAGGAAATTGATGTACACTTCTACCGTATTGGTATTGGTATTAAAATTATGCTCCCATACGTGCTCAGTGATCTGTTGCTTGGAAACAGTTCTTCCCTGCGCTTCTGCCAGATACGCCAACAATTGGAATTCTTTTAAAGTAAGGGTGATTTCATTTCCGCCACGATACACTTTCTGTTCTGTTTTATTGATAATAAGGTCGTCTATTCTGATAATATCCTGATCGGAAGTATCAGATGGCATTTTCCGTCTCAATAAAGAATTAATTCTTAAAAGAAGCTCTTCAAACTGGAAAGGCTTTACCAGATAATCATCTGCAAGACGGGTAAAGGCATCCTTCTTATCCGAAATATCTCCATAAGCGGAAATGATAATGATGGGGGTGCTTTTATCAAAAGAACGGATCGTCTGACAGACATCCAGCCCGTTTATTTTGGGAACATTAATATCAAGCAGATACAGATCGTAGGAATTATTTTTTATCTGGCGAAGAAAGGTTTCTCCGTCATAAATTTTATCGCAGGTAAAATTATTGGAT
Source organism: Chryseobacterium sp. BIGb0232 (assembly GCF_024810195.1). Classification (NCBI taxonomy): domain Bacteria; kingdom Pseudomonadati; phylum Bacteroidota; class Flavobacteriia; order Flavobacteriales; family Weeksellaceae; genus Chryseobacterium; species Chryseobacterium sp. BIGb0232. The sequence continues at coordinate 203,345 of NZ_JANUEH010000007.1, read as the reverse complement.
TCCAAAAACCGACAAAGCTCCGCAGAAAGAATGAGATCGTCTTCTAATAAAAGAATATTCATCAAAAATTATTTTACACGAATTTAACGAAAATTTTTATGATGGTTATGAATCAGTCTTAAAAGTTGCCGGATAATATTGTTTGTGTGGAATTTAATTTGATGCAAAGTTTATTAGCGTCTTATCTCATATTCTTAAGGAAAAAAGGAATGGAATCAATTTTATTGATTCTTGCCAAGCAAATTCATCGCCACAAAACCTCTACAGTTATAAAATAGCACTTCTTAGCTCTCTAAAATAAAACATTTGAATCATCTTTCTTTACGAAGAAAAATAATCTGCTTCTTCAATGAAAAATATAGATTTGTATTAATCCTCAAGTTTATGCCTGATTCAGAAAAATCAGAATGCAATTTAAAAGAACTAAAATATAAATGTTTTTTCTCTCTAAATTACCTAAGCTTTTTGTATCACCTGAAGTTTTATACCGATCCGATCTTTTGTCTATTTTTAAACAAGCGTATAACTATTTTACTCTATCACCATCAGTATTTTTCTTAATCTGAATTTTGAGCAAAAAAAAATTCCCGAAAAAATTCGGGAAAATCGAGAGCCAACTACGGGACTTGAACCCGTGACCTCTTCCTTACCAAGGAAGCACTCTACCGCTGAGCTAAGTCGGCATCAACTAAAAAAATCACACTAAGTAGCATGATTTTTATTGAGCGGAAGACGGGGGTCGAACCCGCGACATTCAGCTTGGAAGGCTGACGCTCTACCAACTGAGCTACTTCCGCAATTTTGTTTCCAAAATTATTGGTAAACGCTTTGCAAAACTAAGAATTAATTTTTAATTCTGCAAACTTTTTTCTAATATAAAATATAGTGGGGAGAGCAGGATTCGAACCTACGAAGCCGAAGCAACTGAGTTACAGTCAGTCCCATTTAGCCACTCTGGAATCTCCCCAGATATTTTATATTAAATTGAGCCTCCAGAGGGATTCGAACCCACGACCCCGAGATTACAAATCACGTGCTCTGGCCAACTGAGCTATGGAGGCAATTTAACTTTTAGACTGAAAGCGATTGAGAAAATCTACTCTACGCATTTCAGTGTTAAAAAAATCAACTTTAAATATTGATTTTTGTGAGCGGAAGACGGGGGTCGAACCCGCGACATTCAGCTTGGAAGGCTGACGCTCTACCAACTGAGCTACTTCCGCAATTTTGTTTCCAAAACCATTGGTAAACGCTGTGCAAAACTAAGAATTATTTTTTAATCTTGCAAGTTTTTTTTCAAAAATATAAAGTGGGGAGAGCAGGATTCGAACCTACGAAGCCGAAGCAACTGAGTTACAGTCAGTCCCATTTAGCCACTCTGGAATCTCCCCAGATATTTTATATTTTATGAGCCTCCAGAGGGATTCGAACCCACGACCCCGAGATTACAAATCACGTGCTCTGGCCAACTGAGCTATGGAGGCAAAATAAAAAAGAATTCAAAAGATCGCTGTTCCTTTTTTGCGATTGCAAAGATAGAACGGATTTTTTGAATTCTCAAATATTTTATAAACTTTTTTTATTTTTTTTTCTATGCCATTTCTTTTTTCTTGATTAATAGCTTTTTAGCAGTATCAACGCAAAGGTCCAAACTTTCCTCAAAACTTGCACTTGTCTTTTTTACTACAATATCATCTCCCGGAACCGCTAAAATAATCTCAGCTGTTTTGTTAGCTTTATCAGCATTATTTTCTACTTTTAGAAATATTTTACACTCATGAATTTTATCATAGAATGTTTCTAGCTTGCTTACTTTTTTTTCGATGTGTGATTCTAGTGGTTCATGTGGAGTTAAACCAATTGATTGTACTGTGATCTTCATAATTCTTCTTTTTTTGATGCTCGAGGGTGAGCTTGATTAAACACTTTTTTCAATTGTTCAATATTAGCATTCGTATACACTTGAGTACTTGCAAGACTGGAATGCCCTAATATTTTTTTTACTTTGGAGATCTCCGCCCCATTATCCAATACGTGAGTAGCAAAGCTATGCCGAAGGATATGAGGACTTTTTTTTTCTTTCGTTGTTATAAGACTAAGGTACTTATTAACTACCACATAAACAAATTTTTCGTTGAGTTTTTTCCCTTTCTTATTGACAAAAAAATAGGTTTGATATTCTGTCTGCGGATTTCTTATTTTCAAATAATTTTTAAGAAGCTCAGACAACTCTCCGGAAATAGGAACTACCCTTTCTTTGTTCCCTTTTCCGATGATTTTTAATTCATTTCCATTTAAGTCAACATGTTCAAATACCAGGCCACAAAGTTCCGCTTTACGCATTCCTGTCTGATAAAGAACCTCCATAATAGATTTCTCCAATATATCATGCATTTGCCCAAAGACACGTTCATTAAGATCTTTCATTTCTTCTTCAGACATAGGGATCTGTTTTTCAGCATAAAACTTAAGAGAAGAGACTCCTTCCGTGGGAGAAATTTTTATTTCACCTATTTTTAATAGAAATAGATAAAAACTTCTAAGAGAAGATAATTTCCTATTGATACTTCTTTTTGAAATATTGTTTTCACTTAAATCAACAATAAAGTTTCTGATAATTTTTTTATCAGCTTTCGAAATATCTTCAGAAGATTCTGTTCGGAGATAGAAATGGGAAAAGTCGCCAAGGTCTTTTTTGTAGCTTGTAATCGTGTGGGGAGAGTACCTTTTTTCGAATTGTAGATATTCTAAAAACTTTTCCAGCATCATGGGATATAAAATAAAAATTCACTTCTCAAATATAAGAATTTAAGAAGTGAATTAATATGTGTTTAAGAAAAAATTCTTAAGCCTGCTCTTCCTTGCTAAGTGCTCTTTGCTTGTAAGCAGCTTTCAACTTAGATTGTCTCAAAGTTACAGAAGGCTTGATAAACGCTTGTCTAGATCTTAATTGACGAACTGTACCTGTTTTATCAAATTTTCTTTTGTATTTTTTTAAAGCTCTGTCGATGGATTCACCATCTTTAACTGGAATTATTAACATATTTTACATCTCATTTTGGATTGCAAAACTAAACATTTTTTCTTAAAACACAAAATTAAAAGCATTTTTATTTTCAACCACTCATGGAATTCCCTAATCCTCCATCCTTTATAAAACTAATAAGTTAAAGAATCCACCGAAACAAGTTATTAATTTAGAATAAAATTCTATTAAAAATATCTCAAACTTAAAAAAACAACCTAAAACATTAACTAACAGCGTTTTAAATAGGAAATAAGAATAGTAAATTTTATTTTGCAAAAAACACACAAATGACTCGACACCTTTTTATTTCCTTAATTTTCTTCAGCAGTTTCGTATTTTCTCAGCAAAGAACTAAGATACCTCCACAGAAACCAGGTCCGGCCAGTATGAAAGCTGGCGCTTTTATAGATATTAACTCTGCTCCATATCCTGAGTCCAATTATGACATAACACAATTGGTAAAAGATGTACTTATTACAGGAGGATCTACATGTACTGGAGCTAATGTTAGCAATGTGATAGTATCTCCGAATTTGGCTACCACCAACCAGAACAGAAGCTGGGGATACTTTAATAAGGCTACTACAAATTTCCCATTTGAAAAAGGTATAATGCTTTCAACCGGATTTGCCAGAAGAGCAGGAAATAATTTCCAGGCAGATTTAGGCGATAATCTCCCTTCCGGCGGAGATACAGATTTGGCAACAGCATTAGGAATTTCCAATTCAGATTTATTCAATGCCACTTTTATAGAATTTGATTTTATTCCTTTATCCACTGAGGTATCATTTAAATATTTATTTGCTTCTACGGAATATCAGAGTAATTTTACATGTAGTTTTACCGATGGTTTTGCCTTACTATTAAAAAAAGTGGGAGACCCTGCTTATACTAACCTTGCTGTCCTTCCTAATGGAGAACCTGTAAGTGTAACCAACATCATTCCTTCCCAGTTGTCCTGCGGGCCAAAGAATGTTCAATACTTTGGTGGATTGAATCCTTCACAAACTGTAACCAATTTTAAAGGCCGCACAATACCATTAACAGCAAAAGCTACGGTCATTCCCGGCCAGACCTATCATTTCAAAATAGTTCTGGCAGATTTTGGTGATTCTCTATTTGATTCCGGGGTATTCCTGGAAGCAGGTTCTTTCGATATCGGAGTCAAAATATTAGACCCTACAGGTGTTCAACTCCCCCCTTTCATCAACCTTTGCGATAACAAGTCACAAGTTCTTACTGCATCGGTTCAGGCCGGAAACCCTACTTATCAATGGTCATTCAACAACATTCCTATTCCAGCTGCCACCTCGGCAAGCCATTCCGTAACACAGCCAGGAGTGTATAGTGTACAAGTGATCCTACCTGGAAATGCATGTCCAGGGACAGCCAGTATCACCGTCACAACAGGTACATCTGCTACAGTACAAAATACTAAATTAACAACATGCTATACTTCCGGAAATGCTATATATAACTTAACCTCAGCACAATCTTCTATAAGTACAACACCAGGGGTTACATTTCACTATTATCAAAACCTATCTGATGCTAATTCCGGAAATACAAATACCATTGGTACCCCAACAGCCTATTCAAGTCCTGGAAATCAGACAATCTATGTATTGGTAAAAAATGGATTATGTAATAAGGTCGCAGAACTCAGTCTAGTCAAGGCCAATGAAATCATTACCACTATTACAGCTTCCACATCCACTATATGTTATGGACAGAGTGCAACACTAACCTCCAATCATGCCTCCGGCAACACCTGGTCTACTGGAGAAACCACCCAGTCAATTATCATCACAACATCCGGAGTCTACACTTTAACAAACAGCTTAGGAGAATGTACAGGCCAACCAGCTTCTGTAACCATCACCGCCGAAGCAGATCCTAACATACAGATAACCGGCAAACTCTCATTATGCAACGCTCCGACACAGCTCACCGCATCTTCATCGGGAGCAGGAAACACCTATACATGGTCAAATGGAGCAACCGGAAACTCTATCACCGTTTCCACAGCTGGAACTTATACTGTCACAGTAGAAACCAGCAATGGATGTAAATATCAAAAATCAGTAACAGTAACGCAAGATATAATACCTATTCCAACAATCTCAGCTTCCTCTCAAGTAATCTGTGGTAACAATAGCATAATCCTGACTTCCAATCTTCCAACAGGCAATACATGGTCAACCGGAGAAACTACGTCAAGCATTACTGTGACCACTCCAGGCATTTATACGCTAACGAATAGCAACGGGGTCTGTACAAGCCTTCCCGCCTCTGTCACAATTACCAAAGAAGCAAATCCTAACCTAAACATCACAGGAAATACAACTTTCTGTGGAGGAGCTTCTACTACATTAACCGCTACTGCAACAGGAAATGGAAACAGCTTTTCCTGGTCAAACGGGGTAAACACCGCCAGTAACACTGTAAATACTCCCGGAACTTATACTGTTATTGTAACAACTGGAGCAGGATGTCAGTATCAAAAATCAATAACCGTAACAATGGATCCCAAGATCACAGTCAACATTGCTATACCCGAGAAGATCAACTGTATCAATAAGCAAATTACATTAGATGCTACTACATCCGTTTATCAAGCAGGAGCAACATTTTTATGGACTGCAGCAAATGGAGGAAATATTGTATCAGGTACTAATACTTTGACTCCCATTGTAAGTAACAGTGGAGTCTATACACTTACTATTACTAATCCCACCGCCAACGGATGTACAAAACAAGCTTCAGTAACTGTAACAAAAAACACAACTCTTCCTATAATTTCTATTTCAGCTTCATCTCTCACAATATGTCAAGGAGATTCTGTAATCATTACTGCTTCAGGGGCTACAACCTATACATGGTCCGGATTATCGGGAACAGGAAATACTCAAACCGTAGCACCCACTATCACCACAACATATTCAGTTACAGGAACCAATCCAAACGGCTGTAGCTCTACAACAACCATAACCATTAAAGTTGTCCCTGAAATTATATCTACACTACATAATATTGAAATATGCCAAGGTGATAAAGCCCTTTTAGATGCAGGCCCCGGGGCCCAATACACTTACCTATGGAACAATGGAGCCACGACCCAGACAATTCTCACCAATACTGCAGGAAGTTATTCTGTAAAGATCAGTAACGAAATTTGTTCTAAAATCTTCACAGCAACCGTTTCTTATATTGCCGTACCGGAAATACAGGAAATAACCTACAAAGACAATACATTAACAATACATGCAAAGAATAATGGGAATACACCTTTAGAATACTCTATTGATAATGGTGTCACCTGGCAGTCTTCTCCTGTTTTTCAAAATATTCTCAGAAATTCCCAATATTATATTGTTGTAAAGAATAAAGGAGCATCATGCGCATCCCATATTGAATATTATACTTTTTTCATGGCCAATATTATCACGCCCAATTATGATGGTATCAATGATGTCATCGATTTCAGTATCATCAGTAAATATGGAAATTTTCAGGGTAATATATTTGATAGGTATGGAAAAAATGTTTTCAAAATAGGCACTAAAAAACCTGTCTGGGATGGGACATTTTTAGATCGTCCACTTCCTACCGGCACTTACTGGTATACATTATCATGGGAAGACCGAATTACTAAAAAACCTGTCACATCATCAGGATGGATACTCTTAAAAAACAGAAACTAAAATTTTATATGCCGGCCATTGTGCCGGCATTTCTATTGATCATCACTGTCTTCATTATTATTTTAAAAAGTAATCCAGAGTATTAATGGTATGTAAACAAAAAGTATTACCTTTGCATTCACTTTATTCATGGGGTTGACTGGTTTCGACAGCAAGATCAATGGGTAAGTAAGCATGCAGAGAACCGTAGCGCGATCTCTTAAATCCCTTGCTACAAAATTTTAACTGGCAACGAAGAGTTCGCTCTTGCAGCTTAATCCGAATAAAGTAAGATTCAAGCGCTTTCCTGAAGATAGTAAGGAAGCAAGATGTCTCACAAATGCTCCGTTCTACGGCGTTTGATCCTGAGATATAGTAATGTAGAAATAAGATTTCAGAAGCTTCGGCTGAAATTCGAAAACCTTAGAAGATAAGCTGGAAGTTGGGTGTCTATCCTCTGCCTTCAGTCGAAAACCAATGGTAGAATAAGCATGTAGAAATCTTATGTGTTGCTTGTTTGGACGAGGGTTCGAATCCCTCCAACTCCACAGAAATATAAAAACCACTGATTTATTCAGTGGTTTTTTTCTATAATACAACATATATTATGAAGTGCTATTCTTTTTAAACCATTCAATATAAGCACCTACAGCTTTCTGGAGAAAATTTCTCACTTCTTCATCTTTTAAATCCCCGTTTTCATCCCATACTTTATCAATATGAGGCAAATAAACTTCAGGTTGCTGCATCGCAGGGACATTCAAAAAAACAAGACTTTGCCTCAAATGATGATTAGCTCCAAAGCCTGATAAATTTCCCGGCGAACTACTGAATACCGCTCCCGGCTTTCCATCCCATACATTCTTACCTGCAGGCCTTGAACCAACATCTATAGCGTTTTTCAATACTGCGGGAACAGATCTGTTGTGCTCTGGGGTAATAAAAACAACTCCGCCAAGGTTTTTTATTTCATCTCTGAATTTCACATAAGATTCAGGAGCATTATTATAATCATCAAAATCCTGGTTGTATATTGGCAAATTGTCTATTGAAATAATTTTAAACTCAAAACCATGAGGAGCCATAGAAATTAAGGCCTTTGCTATTTTTTTAGAGAAAGATTCTTTCCGTAAACTGCCGGCTATAAGTCCGATTACTTTGTTCATAATAATAGTATTTAAGTGATTATACTATTGATAACAGCAAAAATAATGCGACAATATCAGGAAAATCCGGATTACCAGATAACAGCAATAGAATATTAAGATATCATACTGGGGGATAGACCAAACTGCTTTTTAAAGGTAAAAGAAAAATGAGACAGATCTTCAAATCCCAGATCAAGATAAATATCAGACGCTTTTTTGCCTTTCTCCAACAAATACCGGGCTTCTTGTAACCTCTTTTGAAGCAGCCATTTTCCGGGAGCAATTCCAAAGATTTTTTCAAAGTCTCTTTTAAATGTTGCCAAACTTCTTCCAGTGAGATAAGCAAAACGGTCTAGCTTTACATTAAAATGATAATTCTTCAACATAAACTCTTCAAGGTTGATTTTATATGGATCATAACTATCATATAAAATATTTTTAAGGGTTACATCGTGTCCAAATAAAAGCAATAACGCCTCTTTTTGTTTTACCAAAGCTAGTTCTGGAGATTTATTTTCTAAAAGATCCTGATATTGCAACAAAGATTCCATAAAATATTTTAAATATGAAACTTCTGATAAATTGATAAATGCCGGTGTTTTCTTTTTTTCCCGCAGTACAAAATCTTCCTCAGTACTCATTTGCTTTAGTAAAGTATCATCAAATCTTATAGACAGTGATTTAAATCCTTCCTCTTCACATGGCTTTTTCAGGAATTTTAAAAGCTGATTTTTCTGAACAAGATACACATCTCCACTTCGGAACACTTTTCTATGTACTCCGTCATTAAGTTCCATTTCTCCTGAAATCACCATAGACAATGCATTATAAGAAACAAACTGTTCTCCTTCACGGAAAACCGTAAAGTAACATGAGTAATTGATATAATCCAGATTTTCAGACATGATAATACTTTGAAATACAGTCAAACCAAAAAAATTCTGATGTGACTGTTAAAGATACTGCTTTTAATTATTTTACACTAAAATAGATTTCGGCTCAAGGTATTCTTCTAAGCCATAAACCCCAAATTCCCTTCCTATACCCGACTGTTTAAAACCTCCAAAAGGTGCTAAGGGATCATGTTTAAAACCATTTATACAAACTCTTCCCGCATCTATCTGTGAAGCTACGTTTAATGCACGTTGTTCATCTGATGATGAAACATAAGCAGCTAATCCATATGTAGTGTCATTTGCAATCGCAATAGCATCTTCTTCATTCTCATATGGGATGATTGAAAGTACCGGACCAAAAATTTCGTCCTGCGCTATTCTCATTTCATTCTTTACATTGGTAAAAATAGTAGCCTTGACAAAGTTACCATTTTCCAGACCTTCAGGCTTCCCTATACCTCCTGACAATAACTCGGCACCCTCTTCTACTCCAATCTTAATATAACTTTGTACCCGTTCATATTGTTTTTCTGAAACCATTGGTCCTACATTCGTGTTTTCATCCTCCGGATTTCCTACTCTTACCTGTTGAATCACTTTTTTTGCAATAGCGTTTACTTCCGCAAGCTTTGAATAAGGAACCAGTAAACGTGTTGGAGCAACACAAGCCTGACCACTATTCATATAGGCACCAAACACTGCCTGAGGAATTACCTGTTTCAAATCAGCATCATCAAGGATAATATTTGGTGACTTCCCTCCGAGTTCCAATGTTACCCTTTTCATAGAGCCTACAGCCTCTTTCGCAATCATTTTCCCTGTCTGTGTAGAACCGGTAAATGATATTTTAGAAATATAAGAACTATTTACTATTTCACTTCCAACAACATTCCCTAATCCATTCACTACATTAAAAATTCCTTTTGGAAGTCCCGCATTATGGAAGCACTCCATAATAACCTGCGTTTGCATTGCACTCATTTCACTAGGTTTTACTACCACTGTACAACCAGCAGCAACAGCTGTTGCAAATTTGCTACAGATAAAACTATTACTGGAATTCCAAGGGGTAATAATTCCCACTACTCCTACAGGTGTCATTTCTACCCTGGTGTTTCCTGCTTTTCGGGTAAATTCAAAATGACGCAAAACTTCTATCATACTATCGAAGCCACTCAGCATATTTTGAAAACTCATGGTACAAAATTGTCTCGTTCCACCATATTCCAGAATCATCGTCTCAATGAGATCTTTTTCTCTACTTTCAACAGCTTTCCTTACATTTTGAAGAATAACAATACGTTCTTCTACAGTTGACTTTGAAAATGTTTTAAAAGCTTCTTTTGCAGCAATAATCGCTTTTTGGGTATCTATTTCATTTCCCAATACCACCTCTCCAATTTTCTGATGATTGGAAGGATTAATGAGGTCAAAAGTTTCAGTACTACTCAGTGTAATAAATTCGCCATTAATATAGGCTTGGTCAATATTTTTCATATGTATTTATTTTAATTTTACATGACAAATTTCTGACAATAGATCACTCATAGCTTTGCCAAGAAGCTCAATTCAACTTTGTTAAAAAGCTCAAAAAAAAATAACGTGAAAAATACACCCTTAAGAAAACAAAAAAGACCCTTAAATAGGGCCTTTTGAATTATTTCATCTTTTTATAAAATTCGTAGAGTGCATCAATATCTGCAGAGCAAAGTATGGGAAGCATTTTCTCAAGAATTATTTCATCCCATTCCCACCATTTCATTTCAAGCAACAGTGCTATATGATGTTCACTAAACCTTTTTCTGATAGGTTTTGCTGGGTTTCCCCCTACAATCGTATAAGGTTCTACATCTTTGGTTACCAGAGCACGACTCCCAATCACTGCTCCGTCACCAATTTTAACTCCAGCCATGACCATTGCTTCCGTACCAATCCACACGTCATTTCCGATGACAGTATCACCTGCTGGTTCAAAGGCATCTTTACTATTTTGAAAGTATTCCACTTCTGACATATAATAGAAGGGAAAACTTGAAATCCAGTCATAGCGATGTCCCTGATTTCCACTCATGATAAAACTGGCACCACTTCCAATGGAACAATAGGAACCAATAATTAACTTATCTACATCATTTCTGTCAGGAAACAAATAACGGGCACAATCGTCAAAGGAATGACCATGATAGTATCCGGAGTAATACGAATATTTACCGGCAATAATATTGGGGTTTTGAATATGGTCTTGTATGATTTTGCCCTTAAAAGGACTTTCAAAGAAATTTTTCATTTTTTAGCTTTTAAATATAACAATAGAGATAAGGAGAACAGCTGTAAGCCATTCTTTAGAAAAAATAGGTTTTGTTAATTCAAAAAAGCTAACGTGTTAATTTCATAACACACAAATATAGGTAAAAAAGCATAGACTTTTCATTCATTTTTGATCCGGAAAAGACAAAATCTGACTTTTTTCAACCATTTTATTCAGAAAATAATTCAGTCTATCAGCAATTTAAAATTAATACTCTATAATCCAATCAAATATAAATAGCTGAAAACTAAAACACTAAACACAGCTCATCTAAAATGAAAACTCTCTGTCCACAAAAAAGACTAAAAAAATGTTTTATCGTAAAGAATTTTATATATTTGCAGCATCTAACAATTAAAAAAATAATTTACTATGTCAGACATTGCATCAAGAGTAAAAGCTATCATCGCTGATAAGCTTGACGTTGAAGAAACAGAAGTAACTCCTGAAGCTAGCTTCACTAACGATTTAGGAGCAGATTCACTAGATACAGTTGAGTTAATCATGGAATTTGAAAAAGAATTTAACATTCAGATCCCTGATGACCAAGCTGAAAAAATTACTACTGTAGGGCACGCTATCGCTTACATCGAAGAAGTAGTAAATAAATAATATTCTTCAACAAAAAAGAAATTAAACAAAGTTTATGGAATTAAAAAGAGTAGTTGTAACAGGTTTTGGAGCAATAACACCAATCGGAAATAATGCAAAAGAATACTGGGAAAATCTTGTAAAAGGTGAGAGCGGAGCCGCTCCGATTACTCTTTTTGATGCCACAAACTTTAAAACCAAGTTCGCTTGTGAGGTGAAAGGTTTCGATCCATTACAGCATTTCGATAAGAAAGAAGCTAAAAAAATGGACCGAAATACTCAATTGGGGCTTGTTGCTGCTAAAGAAGCAGTAGCACATTCCGGCATTATTGAAGATAATGTAGATAAAAACAGAGTTGGTGTAATTTGGGGCTCCGGAATCGGAGGTCTGGAAACATTTGAAACGGAAGTTTTAGGATGGGCAAATACGGAGATTCCTAGATTCAACCCGTTCTTTATTCCTAAGATGATTGCTGATATGACTCCTGGTCAGATCTCAATTGAATATGGTTTCCATGGTCCTAACTATACAACTGTATCTGCATGTGCTTCTTCAGCTAATGCTATAATTGATTCCAAGATGCTTATCCAATTAGGGAAAGCAGACGTGATTGTGTGCGGAGGCTCTGAAGCAGCCGTTACGGCAAGTGGTGTCGGTGGATTCAATGCAATGATGGCACTTTCTACAAGAAATGATGATCCTACAACAGCTTCAAGACCTTTTGACAAAGACAGAGATGGATTTGTATTAGGTGAAGGTGCTGGATGTATTATTCTTGAAGAATATGAGCACGCGGTAAAACGTGGGGCTACAATTTATGCAGAATTATTAGGAGGCGGTATGAGTGCAGATGCATATCATATGACCGCTCCACATCCTGAAGGCCTTGGTGCTTATCTGGTAATGAAAAACTGTTTGGAAGATGCAGGCTTAACTGCTGATGAAGTAGATCATATCAACATGCATGGTACTTCTACTCCATTAGGAGATATTGCAGAATCCAACGCAATTTCGAAATTATTAGGCGAGCATGCTTTTGACATTCAGATCAATTCTACAAAGTCAATGACAGGTCACCTTTTAGGGGCTGCAGGTGTTATTGAGGCTATCGCTGCGTTAGGAACTATTATTCATGGTATTGTTCCTCCTACCATTAACCATTTCACTGATGATGAAAAGATTGACAGCAGACTAAACTTTACGTTTAACACTGCCGTTAAGAAAGATGTAAAAGTAGCCATGAGCAATACTTTTGGATTTGGCGGGCATAACGCTTGCGTTCTATTTAAGAAAATCTAAATTCAATGAATGGAGTTACAGAAATACTTTTCTAAATTCCTTCTCAAAAAAAGAAAAAGACAATTAACGGAAAGAGATTATTTCCTCAGTACTGAACTTAAAAAAGTTTTGGGTACAGAGGTAGAAAATATGGCTCTTTACCGTGAGGCTTTTTCTTTAAAAAATTCTTCTAAAAATCAAGACAGTAATTACGAAAGGCTTGAATTTTTAGGAGATTCTGTTTTGGGTACAATTATTTCTTGTCATTTGTTCCAGACCTATCCTCAGGCTAATGAAGGATATCTGACACAGATGAAATCTAAGATTGTTAATAGGAAAAATCTTAATAAACTAGGGGAAGACCTTAAGCTTACAGACCTTCTGCAAAAGCAGAATAATTCTTCAGCTTTAGGGGAAAATATCTCTGGAAATTTATTTGAAGCTTTAATCGGTGCCGTTTATCTGGATTTCCATTATGACACTTGCAGAAAGATCATTCTGGAAAGACTTCTGACCCCTTCCGAAATTAACAAACTTGAAAATAAAATTGTCAGCTACAAAGGTCTCCTTCTTGAATGGAGCCAGAAGAAGAAGGTAAGTATAAAGTACGAAACCTGTGAGGAAATACAGCCCAACAAGGCAGTTATGTTCCGTTGTCATGTATGGCTGGGTGATGAAAAGATTGCCAATGCCACAGAAACCTCCAAGAAAAAGGCTGAAGAAAAGGCAGCACAGAGGGCTTTTTATATTTTAAATAAAAAAGAAAATATACTTGGAAATTCAAAAACTTTATGATCTGGATGAGGTAGAATTTGAAGATATTGCCATAGGATTGGTAAGATTAGCAAAAGATATACCCGCTCATGAGTTTTTCTATAAAATAAATCAACTTAACAATCTCAGTTTTTCAAGAAAAAAAGACATGGTCTTTCATGGGGATTATTATGATTATTTTTTTCCAAGGTTTGAAGCTTATCACAAGTTTTCTAAGACCTGTTTTACCTTTATTTCAAATAAATCTTCTGAAAGTAAACAAAAAAAAGTTCAAACCGAGCTCTTTACAGAAGAAGAAAACATTAAATTTTTATTAAATAATCAGGTAGATGTAGAATATATTCTGCATAGTTCGGAACAGTTTCCTGATTTTTCCGTAATTTTGCTCCCTGAAAATCTTGTTTTTCCAATTCAAGATTATACACTGAGTTCTGATGAGGAACTTTATCAAATTATCCAGTATTATGAATAAGTATTTAAAGAAGACAAAAATTATCGCAACACTAGGACCTGCTTCATCATCGAAGGAGGTAATGTTAGATCTAATGAAGGCGGGTGTTGATATTTTCAGAATAAATTTTTCCCATGCAGATTACGACTTAGTTCGATCAAATATTGAAATAATTAGAGAGCTAAACAACGAGTATGGTTATTCAGTGGGTATCTTAGGAGACCTTCAGGGACCTAAGCTAAGAGTAGGTGTCGTAAAAGAAGGATCATATTTGAACCCTGGAGATATTCTTACTTTCACTAATGAAAAGATGGAAGGAGACTCTACCAAGGTTTATATGACTTATCAACAGTTTCCACAGGATGTAAAAGTAGGGGAAAGAATCCTTATTGATGATGGAAAACTGATGTTGGAGGTTATCGAAACCAATGAAATAGATACTGTAAAAGCAAAAACCATTCAGGGAGGTCCGTTAAGTTCTAAAAAAGGAGTTAATCTACCTAACACGAATGTTTCTCTTCCTGCATTGACAGAAAAGGATATTCAGGATGCTAATTTCATGCTTGACATGGAGGTAGACTGGATCGCTCTTTCTTTCGTACGTCATGCACAGGATATCATTGATTTGAAAGAATTAATTGCAAAACATCCAAACGGTAAATTCAAAACTCCGATTATCGCTAAGATTGAAAAGCCTGAAGGGGTTAAAAATATTGAAGAAATCTTATTGGAATGTGATGGACTGATGGTTGCCCGTGGTGACTTAGGAGTTGAAGTTCCAATGGAGGAAGTTCCAGCTATCCAGAAAAACCTGGTAGAGAAAGCTAGATTCTATTCCAAGCCGGTAATTATTGCCACTCAGATGATGGAAACAATGATCAACAGCTTAACGCCAACCAGAGCGGAAGTAAATGACGTTGCCAACTCTGTATTGGATGGAGCTGATGCGGTAATGCTTTCAGGAGAAACTTCTGTAGGAAGATATCCGGTACAGGTGGTAGAAAATATGGCTAAAATTGTAAAAAACATTGAAACCACTCACTTCTATCAACACAAGAACGAACCAATTGAAAAAGACTATAACTGCATCGATGAGAGATTCATTACGAACAGGGTATGTCTTGCAGCGGTAAGAATTGCTAAAACAACAAACGTTTCTGCGATCGTAACCTTGACTCACTCAGGATATACAGCTTTCCAGCTTGCAGCTCACAGACCTAACTCTCAGATTATCGTATACAGTGGAAACAAAAGAGTAATTACTATGCTGAACCTTCTTTGGGGTGTTCACGCTTACTATTACGATATGAAAAAGTCTACCGACGAAACCATTATCCAGGTAAATATGCTAACCCATAATTACGGTTATATTGAGACAGGTGACTTCGTTATCAACATCAATGCTACTCCATCGTATGAAGGGGGTAAAACTAATACGTTGAGATTAACGACAGTTTAATTGAATAAGCAATAAGCAATAAGCAATAAGCAATAAGCAATAAGCAAAGTTACTTTTTGCCAAAGCATAAAAAACTCCCGGAAATTGATTTTCGGGAGTTTTTATTTTATAATATAGGTTTAAAACTTAGTTACCTACAATAGTCTTTGCCGTTACAAACTCTTTTAAAGCATGTAAAGAAAGCTCTGTTCCATACCCTGATCCCTTTGAGCCTCCGAATGGGAAACGTGGGTCAGAACTGGTCATTCTGTTGATATTAACGGTTCCTGATTCCAGGTTTTCAATAAAGAATAGCTGACGGTCTTTGTCTTTAGTCCAGACAGAGTTTGAAAGCCCGAAAGGAATATCATTGGCAATCTGTAATGCTTCTTCAGCATCCTTTGCAATCATGACCATTCCAAGTGGTCCGAAAAGTTCTTCTTTTAAAATTGGATTTCCTTCCTTAACTCTGATTAAACCCGGTTGAAATTGATTCTCTGAAATTCTCTCCAAAGGAAGAATGATTTCAGCACCATTTTCCAACGCTCTGTTGAACTGAGCTTCTAACTCATCAGCTAAGTCTGGTCTTGCCATTCCTGCTAATCTAGTTTCTTTATTTAAAGGATCTCCGATTTTATATTTTTTATATTCTTCAATGAAAATAGGTAAAAACTGATCTTCGATCTTTTCATCAATAATAAATCTTTTAGCTGCAGTACAAGTTTGTCCACAGTTTTGAAGCCTTGATTTTGCTCCGGCTTTTGCAGCTCCTTCAAGATCTGCATCCTCAAAAATGATAAATGCATCACTTCCTCCCAATTCAAGTAAAGATTTTTTAATATTTAAGCCTGCAATAGATGCTACTTCACCTCCTGCTTTTCCACTTCCTGTAAGACTTACTCCCTTTACAGCATCGTGCTCAAGAATTTCTTTTACTGCTTTGTGTCCTACTTCAAGATTCTGGAATACTCCTTCTGGGAAACCTGCTTCCAAAAGCACTTCTTCTATTGCATTTCCGCTTCCGAAACAAATTGAAGCATGTTTTAAAACCACTGTATTTCCAGCCAAAATTGCAGGAACAGCAAATCTCAATACCTGCCAGAAAGGAAAGTTCCAGGGCATTACTCCCAGGATTACTCCTTTAGGAGCATAATGAACTTCAGAATAGGTAAATTCAGATTCTATTTCTTCGGGTTTTAAAATATTTTCAGCATTGGCATAATAGTTCATCATTAAAGCGCACTTTTCTACCTCAGCAATCGATTCCGAAATGGGTTTATTCATTTCCGTAGTAATGATCCTTCCAAATTTCTCTGAATTATTTTTTAGTATTTCTGCTGCTTTTGCGATTAACTTCTGCTTTTCTTCAAACGGCACTTTTCGCCACACTGAAAACACACCATCTGCTTTAATAAGCTTGTTTTCAATTAATTGTTCCATAATATAATTTCTGTTTTAAATTCAGCTAATGAATTTATGAGCACTTTTATTTTAAAAGCACGATAAAGTCAGCAAATTCTATTCCTTAAGGGTCAAAAAAAGAATGATTTTCTCTATCGGAAGAATATAGACTTCTCTTAAATCATTAGCCATTCATTCACCAGACAAGCTGCAAGTCTTGCCGTTCTGTCCTGAATATCGAACGACGGATTGACTTCTGCTACATCTAATGCAACCAGTTTTTTGTTTTTTAAGATATGCCTGTAAAAATGCATAAAGGTTGCGTCTGCAAAGATACCATTATATGCTGAAGCTGAAACCCCCGGAGCGATAGATGCATTAAAAACATCCATACAAATGGTAAGATAAACATAATCTACATTCTCCAGCAGGTCATCAATACGCTGATAAATAGAGGGGAGGTTTTCAAAGAATAATTCATCTGCAAGGATATATTTCATTCCATATTGATGCGCTGTATCAAAGAGTTTTAAGGTATTGGAATTCCTCTGAATCCCGATGTGTAAAGAATTAATAGATCCTTCCTGGGCAATTTGCCAGAATCCGGTTCCTGAGCTTGGTCCTACTCCCTTTTCCGGTTGTCTGTTATCAAAGTGAGCATCAATATTGATAATTCCTATTTTTTGTTCCGGAAAAGCTGTTTTAATCCCTAAATAATGAGCATAAGTCACTTCATGTCCCCCACCCAAAACGAGTGATTTACCACCTTTTAAAAGCACTTTTGAAACATTTTTGGCAAGATTGTTCTGAGTATTTTCCAGGTTACCATCCTCACAAGTAATGTTTCCGAAATCCAGCATGGCAAAATTGGGAAGAATTACTGGAAAATTAGCCATATTTTTTCTGATCACGTTGGGTGCATCTTTAGCACCCTGACGGCCTTTATTCCTCCTGACTCCTTCATCCACAGCAAAACCGTGCAAAGCGAAATCATTCGTTAAAATATTATCGTAATTCTGTTCTTCCTTTACTCTCTGAAATAGCCTGTGGAAAAGAAGCTCTTCTCCATCTAATCTACCCTGCCAAATATTTTGAAGCATAATCCTTTAAAATTCAATTTTAGTCACATCATTCTATTCAGTAAAGCTAATTAATATTGTTTACATATAAAAACTCCTTTGCACATTATATAAAGAATTCGTTGCAAGAATATTACCTATAAAAAATGTGGAAAAGAAAAGCTTATCCACATTTTTTATTTTAAACAGCGTTATTATAATACTTAAAATACTGCCAGTATTTATCTTTAAAGATATTGAATGAGATTTTATATTCAGGGTTTCTATCTTTTATAGTTTTAAAAACTTTAGAGATTTCTCTGAAATCTTTACCTGCAAAATAGCTTTCTTTGATGTTGTTTGAAGTTTCCCTACCTATATACAGATATCCTTTTTCTTTCAGGTTTTCAATAGCTTTATCTTCAATTTCACTTAATATTTCAAAATCTTCTTTTTCCGGAAGTCCGTCATTATGTTCACCGTTATAATGGAACTTAAGGACTGATATCCATGGATAGGAAGCTTTTTCATGATAGTTTAATAAAGAGATATTCATACAGGCGATGAGGGGTTTTTCATTATCAAGAGTTGCTCTGAGAATAGAAAATTCTTCTTCAACATCAGCGCTCTTTATACTTTTATACTTTTCTGTAAATTCTCTTTCCCGCCATGACAGGAAGTCTTTCAGTTTTTCAATAGGAACAAGGTCCTGTTTAGCCTTATCTATTTCAACTACAGTGAAAGTATCAATCTGAGTCGCAAAATTCAATTCTCCTAAAAAGCTATCCAAAAAGATGCAAACACCTGTTGTTACAGCGTTTTTATTTTCAGTATTTCCATCATAAACAAAGACTAGGTCAATTTCATCGGGATATTCTTCCTGCTCTTTGGAATAGAAGAAAATATTATCTTTCGAAAAGCTATACTCTCCCATCTCAACGCCTACATTTTCTATATTTTTTTCAGGCTTTAAGGCTGTAAACTTCCAATGACCAAGTGTAGGAGCTGCTTCAATAAGTTCTTCTATAAAAACAATATTCCGGATTTCTCCATCTGCCGTAAGAACTAATTCTGCTGTAGAATCATTGCTCATTCCGGTCAGAAAGTAAAATCCTTCATTGATCTGTCTTAGCTTGGCAGCAATATGATCAAAAAAATCTTTTTCAATAGCTTCCTGGCCACCGTTTTTAACGATCTCATAAAAGTATTTTTCTTTTGCTAGAAACCAATCCCAAAAATCTTTATAATCCAACTGCTTCTGCTCCATTTCAAATAGTATTTAATCAATTTGCTTACCGTCAATATAAACATGTTCAGCCTTAAGACTTCCCTGATTATAAAGAACATTTTGGAAATTATCAGTTTTAAACGTCACAAAATCTGCTTTTTTTCCCGCTTCAAGTTTCCCTCTGTCTTCAAGATTAAGAGCATACGCAGCACGGTAAGTCATTCCGGCTAATACCTCAGCTGTTGTCAGCTTCTGGAATGTGGCCAAAATAGAAGCCTGAGTGATCAGGTTTCCCATAGGTGCTGACCCCGGATTCCAATCACTTGCAATCGCGACAATAGCTCCTGCATCTAATAATTTTCTTGCTGGTGTAAATTTTTCGCCCAATCCTAAACTTGCTCCCGGCAGTGCGGTTGCTACAGTATCCGATTTTGCCAGGAAATCGATATCTTCATCAATGGTAGCTTCCAGATGGTCTGCTGACTTCGCTCCCACTTCTACTGCAATTCTTGAACTTCCCGGTGTAAACTGGTCTGCATGAACGGTTATTTCAAAACCTAAATCTTTAGTTTTAAGTAAAAATTCTTTACTTTCTTCCGGTTGGAATGCTGATTTCTCAATAAAGATATCTACACGCTTCGCCAGATTTTCTTCTTTTACTTTTGGAAGTATTTCGGTCAGAATATAGTTAAGATATTCTGGATTACTACCTTCGAAATCTCTTGGTTTTAAGTGAGCGGAAAGACAGGTAGGAACTAAAGTTGCTTTTGTGGATTCCTGAGCTTTTTTAATGATTCGAAGCATTTTTAATTCGTTCTCCACATCCAGTCCATAGCCACTTTTAACTTCAATGGTAGTAATTCCAAGATCCACAAGGAACTTGATTCTTTCCAGCAATGTTTTCAATAATTCTTCTTCTGAAGCATTTCTTGTATGCTGTACAGAACTCCAGATTCCACCACCACTTTCAGCAATCTCCAAATAAGTTTTCCCTGCATTACGCATCGCAAAGTCATTGGCTCGGTTTCCACCAAAGCAAATATGAGTATGTGAATCTACAAAGGCAGGCAGAACCACCTGTTCTCCTTCAATGGATTCTATTTCTATTGTTGGATTTTCATTTTTCAAAGTTTCAAAATTACCCATTTTCTGAATGGTTTCATTTTCAACTATTATTCCTCCATCAACAATAATTTCTAATTGTTCGTCTGTAAGTTTTCCTCTTAGCGGAAGGTTGGCAAGTGTTACAACCTGCTTAAATGGGCCTATTAATTTCATTTATTTAGGATAAAGGTTAGAAAATGAATGATCTCTATTTAATTTCAAATACAATCAATCAAATTTTAATTTTCCTCTCAAAAATACTTAAAATATCTCAATTTCGTTCTTAGTCTCAGTGTAAACCTCAGCCTAAATCTTAATCTCAGTTTCAAATTCACCTTTTCTCAATCTTCATTTCAATCTTAGCCTAAATTTGCTATCTTTGAGGTAAATGAAATGAATTAATGCCAGATTTTTTACATCCAGATAAGGAAAACTACTCTCGGGAGGAGTTGATGCAGGAAGAACAAATTCGTCCCCAAAGCTTTAAAGATTTTGCGGGACAGAGAAAAACGCTGGAAAATCTTGAGGTTTTTGTGACTGCTGCCAAGAGACGTGGCGGTGCACTTGATCATGTCCTTTTGCATGGTCCACCAGGTTTAGGAAAAACAACTTTAGCCAATATTATTGCCAATGAACTTGGGGTAAACTGTAAGATTACCTCTGGTCCTGTATTAGATAAGCCCGGAAGTTTAGCCGGCTTACTCACCAATCTGGAAGAAAATGATGTTCTTTTCATTGATGAGATTCACCGTCTTTCACCGGTTGTAGAGGAATATCTGTATTCAGCAATGGAAGATTATAAAATCGATATTATGTTGGAAACAGGTCCTAACGCAAGAAGTGTACAAATCGGACTGAATCCTTTTACGCTTGTGGGAGCAACTACCAGAAGCGGTATGCTTACCAAACCTATGCTTGCAAGATTTGGTATCCAAAGCCGGCTGGAATATTATTCTATTGAGCTTTTATCGATGATTATTCAGAGAAGTGCAAGGGTTTTAGGAGTAGTTATCTATGAAGATGCTGCTATTGAAATTGCAAGAAGAAGCCGTGGAACACCAAGGATTGCCAATGCTTTACTGAGAAGGGTGCGTGACTTTGCAGAAATCAAAGGGAATGGTGAAATTGAAATTAATATAACCAAATATGCCTTGAACTCTCTAAACGTGGATGAGTTTGGATTGGATGAAATGGATAATAAGATCATGCGTGTTATGATTGAAAACTTTAAGGGAAAACCGGTAGGAATTTCCGCTTTGGCAACGTCTATTGGAGAAAATCCGGAAACGCTGGAAGAGGTCTATGAACCGTTTTTAATCCAGGAAGGGTTTATTATCAGAACTCCTAGAGGTAGAGAGGTTACTGATAAAGCGTATCAGCATTTAAGTATTTCAAGACCGAAAAATCCGGGAGAACTCTTCTAGCTTAAAGTCAGGTTTTTGTTCAGGTTTTGAGTTTAAGATTTAAAAAGAAGAATTGCTAATTTATGTTTGTTCCTAAATTGTACAGAAGTGAAGATATGGATGTGATGAGAGAAATTATCAAGGTAAATTCTTTTGCATTGTTCATTTCTTCTGTTGATAAAATCCGTGCCACACATTCCATGATGATGCTGAATGAAAGTGATCCGGAAAATCCCTATATTGAAACTCATATTTCAAGGGCTAATCCGCAGGCGAAAACCCTGAAAAACGGAGATGAAGTGTTATGTGACTTTTTAGGTGCCCATACTTATATTTCCAGCAGCTGGTATGACCATATCAATGTTTCCACATGGAATTATGAAGCAGTACAGATCTATGGAAAAGTGGAGTTAATGGATCAAGATGAACTGTATGCACATCTGGATAAATTAACCTCGAAATATGAACAGTTTCAGCAATGTCCCATGATGGTAAAAGATATGGGAAGAGAATTTGTGGAAAAAGAAATGAAAGGAGCCTTCGGGATAAAGGTTATTCCAACAGAAGTCTTCATCAAACAAAAACTGTCTCAGAACAGAAAGGAGAATGATTTTAATAATATCATTTCGCATCTGGAACAATCGGATGAAGATGCCCGGAAAATTGCTGAGAAAATGAAATTAATAAAGAAATAAATCAAAATATATATGAAGTTATATCCAATACAATGTGGAAAATTTAAACTGGACGGCGGTGCTATGTTTGGTGTCGTCCCAAAGAGTCTGTGGGAAAAAACCAACCCGGCAGACGAAAAAAACTTAATCGAATTAGGAACCCGCTCCCTGCTTATTGAGGATGGAAAAAAACTGATCCTTGTAGACTGCGGTCTGGGCAACAAACAGGATGATAAATTCTTTGGGCATTATTCTCTTTGGGGAGATGATACCTTAGATAAAAATTTAAAAAAATATGGCTTTGTAAAGGAGGATATTACTGATGTATTTCTTACTCACCTTCACTTTGACCACTGTGGCGGTGCTATAGAATGGAATGATGACAGAACAGGCTACAGGCCTGCTTTTAAAAATGCACAATTCTGGACAAATGAAAACCATTGGCAGTGGGCAACAGAGCCTAATGCAAGAGAAAAAGCCAGCTTTCTGAAAGAAAATATTATCCCTATTCAGGAAAGCGGGCAGCTGAACTTTTTACCCCTTCCTACTACCGGAAATTACGGATTTGCTCCTGATCTGAAAATGGATGTCATTTTCGTAGACGGACATACGGAGAAACAAATGCTTCCTGTTATTCAGTACCAGGAAAAAACAGTTGTTTTTGCGGCAGACCTTATTCCTACTGCAGGACATATCAATCAGGTATATGTAATGGGATATGATACAAGACCCCTTTTAACACTGGAAGAAAAAGGAAAATTCCTTAAACAGTGTGTAGATAATGAATATTTATTATTTTTTGAACATGATGCTCACCATGAGCTGGCAAGCCTTAAAATGACTGAAAAAGGAGTAAGGCTTGATGAAACGTTCAGTTTTAATGATGTTTTTGGGTATTAATTTTTAATTATGGAAGAATTACATTCAGAGGCTCAACAAGCAGAGCCACCCGCACCCAAGATCATTGGTTTAACAGGAGGAATTGGCTCGGGAAAATCTACAGTTGCTAAATTCATTGAAGAATTTGGTTTTCCGGTTTATTATTCTGACGATAGAGCAAAAGATATTGTCAATGATAATGAGGATCTGAAAGTTCAGATCAAAACATTACTGGGAGATGAAGCTTATGATGAAAATGGCTTATATGACAGGAAATTTGTAGCAGCTAAGGTTTTTAATAACACTGATCTCCTTCAGCAATTAAATGAGATTATTCATCCTGCAGTACGCATTGATTTTGAATCTTGGATAAAGCAGCAAACCAAATATCTGGTTTTTAAGGAAACAGCTTTATTATTTGAGCTAAGACTCAACAGACAATGTTATAAATCTCTATTGGTAACTGCAGAGGATAATATCCGAATCAAAAGAGTAATGGATAGGGATAGCAAAACCTATCGTGAGGTAGAAGCTGTTATGGAAAAGCAAATGCCTGAAAAAGATAAGATTAAAATGGCAGACTGTATCATTTATAATAATACAAATCTGGAAGAACTGAAAGAGCAAACCGAAAAGGTCATCTTTGCTATTGAATAAATCGTTAGCTTTCCTAACTTTTATATAAAAAAGCCCTCATTTCTGAGGGCTTTCTTTATATACATTATTCTTTAATAAATTTCTTTTGTGCAGTTTTATCATTATCATCAATATCTATTACATAGACCCCTTTGATAAGCCTGCTTACATTGAGTTGATTATTCAGAAGAATCCCGTTTGTTACAATCTGTCCTGCTGTATTGTAAATTTTATATTTTGCTTTCTTGCTGATATTCTTCACATATAATACTGAACTTACAGGATTAGGATAGATTAAAATATCTGTTTGGTTCAGAGGATTAGGAGTATATTTCCCAGATATCCTTATGGAATAGTCTTCTACTTCTCCGCTTTTAATATTAACACAGTTTACCGGAATACCATCACGCTCCATTGCAACCCGCATCACTACATACTTATAATCTGTCATACTTACAAAAGCGTCTGCCGGCACATTGAATCTTCCCGTAACAGGAGTTGTTGTATTTGGTGGGGAGGCGAGCACTTTTTCATCAATATCAAATTCTCCATTTCGGTTAAAATCAATCCATACGGCAATTCCTTCCTTATGGCTGGTTCCTGTCCATTTTTTTTCAATTGTGATTTCATTATCTGTAGACCCCTGAACCATTTCTATAAATGCCTTAGGAACTCCGGAATAATCCGTATAAGTTGATGCTCCTGACGCATTTTCCATAACCGGCTTCCCATTTGGTCTTACAGTGACCTTGGCAATGTGTTCATTCGTAGCATTTCCGGAAACCATTTTACAATACGTTACAATTGGGGTTATAAAATAGTATGTAAGTGTGAATGTTCCTGGTGATGCTCCGTTACACACATTGGCGACCTGCATTTCGTATTTTGTATTCTCCAGTAATCCTGTTAATGTATAGGCATTTGTGGCCACAGGAATATTGGTCCAGCTTGGAACCCCCACTCTTCTATATCTGAGAATATAAGTTACTCCTGGGAAAGAATCCCATTTAATTTCTGCTGAAGTAGGTAATAACTGGGTGATCGTTAATCCTGGTGGAGGAAGCTCACAGTTTCTTTCTGTTGTAAATACAATTGAATTTGAATATGAATTCCAAATCGTCTCATTCGCACACTGGCTTGCAATCTGTACTTCATAGGTATTATATGGAACTAATCCAGATAACATATAACTATTAATCGGGGCAGCCGGAAGATCAATTTCAGGATTAGGCCAACCTGTAACCCCTACTTTTCTCCATCTCATTTTATATTTTACATTTACTACTGCAGTATTCCAGGTAACAACTGCAGTATTTGTTGTAACACTACCTACCGTAACACTTGGCGGAGCAGGATCACATCTTGTCGTGAATGTTTGGACAGGAGTAAATATTCCTGCTGTTTTTCCACAATTTGCAGCCACCTGTACTTCATAGGTAGTAGAAGGAAACAGGTTATTAAGCGTATATGGAATACTTGAAACGTATACATCAGTCCATGTTGGGGTCCCTTGCACTCTATATTGCAGAAGATAAGTAAGGTTATTAGCTGCTGCCACCCAATTAATGTTGGCTGAATTATGGGTTATAGTATTCACCATAAAACCTGTTGGAGTATCTGTACTGCATGGTCTTAAACGTACTACATAATCTTCCACTTCCCCATCTATTGCATTCTGGCACATTACAGGAGCGCTGTTTCGTTTCAGGACAACTCTCATTGTAGTTGTTAACGGTCCAGAATAGGCTCCCGCGGGAACATTAAATTTAGCAGTAACAAGAGTAGTTGAACTGGCTGCAGAAATAAGAATCCTTTCTGAATTATCAAAAACACCATCTCTGTTAAAATCAATCCATGCTGTAACCGCTACACTTCCTGTAGCTCCGGTCCAATCTTTAACAACGGAAATCTTATTATCAACAGAACCTATTTCCAGTGTGATCAATGTAGCCGGAGTTGTATAGCTGATATAATTTGTTTGTGCAGAATTATTATTCATTACCGGCAATCCGGGATTTATCGGAGTAATCGTCACATTTGAAATATGATCATT
Source organism: Chryseobacterium sp. BIGb0232 (assembly GCF_024810195.1). NCBI lineage: Bacteria > Pseudomonadati > Bacteroidota > Flavobacteriia > Flavobacteriales > Weeksellaceae > Chryseobacterium > Chryseobacterium sp. BIGb0232. Next base: position 177,313 of record NZ_JANUEH010000007.1, on the reverse strand, counting down.
GATTCCTGTTCCGGTCATAGAACAATATGTTAATATAGGAGTGGTAAATTGCTGTGAAGGAGAAAATTGCCCCTGCACAGCTCCATTACATTTGGTAGCTACCTGAACTTCATACTGAGTCTGCTCCGTTAAGCCTGAAATAGTATAATTATTTATGGGAGCTGGTACAGGATTTATAGTGGTCCATGTAGGGGCTCCTATTTTTCTGTATCTTAAAACATAGATAGCCCCCGTTGTTGCAGCCCATGACACATTTGCAGAATTGGGGGTAAGGTTAGTGATTGTGATATTAGAGGGTGTAGCATTGGTACATGCTGGTATATCAATAATTTTCACTGCATAATCCTCAACTTCACCATTAGTAAATGAGGTGCATACATTAGGATTATTCACATCTCTTAAAATTACCCGCATACGTGTTGTAAGTGGTCCTGCATAGGCACCTGCCGGCACCTGAAATGTTCCTGTTACAGGAGTAACTGTATTATTGGATACATTTAAAATTCTTTCAGAAGTTTCAAAAGTACCATTTTTATTAAAATCAATCCAGGCACTTGCAGCTTTGTTACTCATAGCAGCAGGCCAGGATTTGGAAACCGAAATGGTATTATTGTTAGTTCCTCTAACTACAGTAATTAACTGTGCAGCATTTACAGAATAATCTGTATAATTATTGGCTCCAGAGGAATTACTCATAGTATAGGAATTTGTTGCAGCTACTGTTACATTAGAGATATAACCATTGTCTGTATTACTGGAGGTTACTGCACAATAAGGAGTCATAAACAATGTTGGCGCGGAAAAATTACCGGTTATTCCTGAGCAGATATTGGCAATCTGAACTTCATAATGTGTTCCTGCTGTTAATCCTGTAAGTGTTACCGTATTTGTAATAGGATTTGGTGCATAAGTTGTCCAGGCAGAAGTTCCTGCAACACGATACTGCACAATATAGGTAGCATTAAATGAAGCATTCCAGGTGATTGTTGCAGAGTTTTGAGTCAGGGTTGTAGCTACTACCCCTCCCGGAGGATTGGAAGTACAGATTGGTAATGTATCTATTGAAGCACTACCTATAGCATAAAATACATTATTGATAGCACTTACCCTGATTTTGGCAATCCCACCAACTGTAAGGGGAAAGGAACTAAAGTCTAACGTTTCACTTCCGTCATTAGGAGTTGAAGCAGTCACTACGTTCCAGCTTCCTCCATTATCTGTAGTAAAATCTATTTTTACATTGGCTGCATTATAAGGTGCTGTATTAGTTCCTACAACATCCCAGGTTACGTTTGTTGGTCCGTTATTATAAACCGTGGTGGGGTTTACTTTGAAAGGACCGTTATTTCCTACAATAATAGTCTGAACCGCGGACTGAGTCTGTTGCTGATTGGCAAGTGGATGATTATCCCTTACTGTTATTGAAAATTTTGTTGTTCTTGCAACTGTAGACACTGCTTCCCAACCATTGATATCATGTAAAACTCCTGCTAATACAGAGGACAATTTAGGAAAATAACGAATAGGGCTTGTAGATGGTATTACAGATCTGAATGATGCACCGGAAATTGTATTTCCCAAGTTGATATTATCAATAGGAGGAGTGTTATCAAGCATAGCATCTGCCTGTTCCCAGGTATAGGTCATTGGATCGTTTTCAGCATCTGTGGCTGAAGCTGTCAGAACAAATGCTGTTCCTTTAGGAATATTATAGGTAGGCAGAGCAGCAATTACTGGAGAATTATTTGTTATTGCTGTTTCTATATCACATGTCGCGGTAGTTAAGACTGTTTGAACCTGATTAATACTGTTTCTAAGGAAATAAGCATCACTATTGGGCTGTATATCAAATGTTCCTCCTGGAGAAGGGGCAGTACCGGCATTGCCATTTGCAACTCCTGCATAGCCCATAATTGTTGTACCTGAGCCGGGTTCAAATTGTGTATTGGGTCCTTGAAACTCATACATAAATGTATGATTTCCTCCCAGTTGATGTCCCATTTCATGAGCAACAAAGTCAACATCAAAAGTATCTCCCTGTGGAACTCCATTAGCGGGAGAGGTATAGCCTGAACCTTTACCGTTTCCTGTTGCTGGATTTGGATTGCCTGGATCTAAACAAATACAGCCAATACAGCCAGCCATCCCTCCTCCTCCTGATGCACCAAATAGATGTCCAATATCATAATTGGCATGTCCCACATTGGAAGCTAGTGTTTGCTGCAATTCTGTACTCCATGGAAAATTTGGGGGTGAATTTCCTATGCTTGCAGGAGAGTAAGGATCAGTATTGGGATTTGTATATATGACATTCGGGTAGTTTTGTAAATTTAAATGAAGGGCAAAATCTTTTTCAAAGATTCCATTTACCCTGGTGAGTGTAGCGTTAATAGCTGTTAAAGCTCCTGCCACTGTACCTCCAAAAAACTGGGTGTATTCACCCGTAACAGACATAGCCAATCTCAACGTTCTATATTTTCGGTCAGAAGATCGTTTAAAATCTGTAGGTTGATTAGTAAAAGATTTTCCATATTGATGAAGATTTTCTATTTCTTGCTGATCACCCTCTCGTTCCCTAGTTGAACATATAAAACCATTTTTTCCACCTGATGTTTTCGGGTGGACTTCGTAGATTGTTTTATCTACATTGGCTGGTTCTATAAACTCGGTTCCTTCACTGGTCATAATCATAGACTGAAAATCATTAGGAGCCAGGCTAAACCGTAAATATTTAGAGGGATCATCTACTCCTACCCCTACATAGGAGCCTAACTGATATTGATCGGCCAACTCTTTCACTACAACAGGAAAACTATACACAGCAAATCTTTCAATTTTTCCACTTACAGTGGGTAAAGATATAGTGACAGGTCGAGCTTTTTGACCTGTCTCCTGTGCTCTCTCTAATTGAGATTTTAACAATGAAATGTCCAAAGAATAAAAGTTTTTGGCCTGTGAGCCCTTGTGAATCGCTTTTCCTCTGAATGCCGAAGGAGTCCATTGTGCATGGAACATTGCCAACAAGCTAAGGAAAAAGAAAGAAGTAAAAATTTTCTTCATAGTATTTCTCAAAACTTTGTATTAATCTCACAAACCTACTCACTTTATTATCAATAAACAACATTAAAACACAAATACAATATAAAGTCACTAATAAAACATTAAATAAATTGAAAATTTAAACAAATAATCATTATTCGAATAAAAATATCAACAATTGTTGATTTATTTTCCTTAAAATAAAAATCTGAGCAAAAAAAATAAGCCTTCATTTCTGAAGGCTTATTCTATATGAAATTTAGCTAATTATTCTTTGATAAATTTCTTTTGAGCAGTATTACCGTTATCATCGATATCTATTACATAAACACCGTTAATCAATTTGCTAACGTTAAGTTCATTATTTAATAGAATACCTTCTACTACGATTTGCCCTGCAGCATTGTAGATTTTATATTTAGCTTTTCTGCTGATATTTTTCACATACAATACTGTACTTACAGGATTAGGATAGATCAGGATCTCTGTCTGGTCAATCGGATTAGAAGCTCCCAATTTAGAAATTCTAACTGTATAATCTTCAACTTCTCCGTTTTTAACATTCACACAGGCTACAGGAACACCATCTCTTTCCATTGCCACTCTCATTACTACATATTTGTAATCTGTTGTACTTACAAATGCGTCTGCCGGTACACTGAACTTACCTGATATAGGAGTGTCAAGGCTTGGATATGAAGTCAGGATTTTTTCGTTGATATCAAACTCTCCATTTCTGTCGAAGTCGATCCAAACTGAAATTCCTTCTTTATACGTTTTTCCAATCCATTTTTTCTCGATGATAATTTCATTATCTGTAGATCCCTGGATCAGTTCAATCATTGCCTTAGGAACACCTGTATAATCTGTATAGCTTGATCCTTTTGATGCATTTTCCATTTTAGGTTTTCCATTTGGAATAACAGTTACCTTAGAAATGTACTCTGCTGCTGAATTTTCTGATTTCATCTTACAGTAAATCACAGTAGGTGTTGTAAAGTAGTACGGAGGAGTATAATTTCCTGGTTTTCCGCTACAGATATTAACGACCTGCATTTCATACTTTGTCATTTCTACAAGACCATCCAATACAGCTTTATTAACAGGTGTAGTAATTTCTGTCCAGCTTGGAATACCCACTTTTCTATATCTAAGGATATAGGTAGCTCCCGGATATGCATCCCATGCAACCTCTGCAGTCGTTGGCAATAGTTGAGTAATTGTCAGTCCCGGAGGCGGGATTTCACATATTCTTGTGGTTGTAAATACCTGAGAATTTGAGAAATCATTCCAGTTGGTTTCACCAGCACATTGATTGGCAATCTGAACTTCATAAGTAACAAATGAATCCAGATTATTCAGTACATAAGTGTTGGTAGGAGCAGCAGGAAGATTGATTTCAGCATTTGGCCAATTTGGAGTTCCTACTTTTCTCCATCTCATTTTATATATAGCATTTGGTACTATTGGATTCCACGTAATCAAAGCACTTGTTGGAGTGATATTGCTTACGGTTACTGTCGGAGGTGTTGGATCACATCTCGTCGAGAAAGTCTGAATTGGTGTAGCTGGTCCCACTGTTCCACCACACATTGTAGAAACTTCAATTTCGTAAATTGTTGCAGGATTTAATCCTGTAATAGTAAGTGGAACATTTCCTAATACTGTAGATGCATAAATCTGCGTCCATGTAGAAGTTCCCTTTACTCTATATTTTACAAGATAAGTTGTCGTATTAAGAGCTCCTGATAAATTAACAACAATCGAAGTATGAGCCGGAGTCCCAAAAACAGGTGGATTTGGCATCGCATTACTACATGGTCTGATTCTTACCGCATAATCTTCAACTTCACCATTTGCAGCATTTGCACAGGCTGTTGGAACACTTCCATTCTTCAGCATTACTCTCATCGTTGTAGTATATGGTCCTGTATAAGCTGTAGGAACATTAGGAACAGTAAACAGATCAGTAACCGGAGTGGTAGTACTTGCCGGAGAATTAAGAATTCTTTCAGAAGTTTCAAACTGTCCGTTTCTGTTATAATCGATCCAGGCTACAACGGCATCATTACCTGATGATCCTGTCCATCCTTTTCCAACAGCAATTTTATTACCACTTGAATTTGCATCTAAAGTAATAAGAGTAGCTGGTGTTGTATAGCTTGTATAATAGTTCTGAACAGTTGTGTTGCTCATCACAGGAACACCTAAATTAGATGAAGTAACAGTAACATTTGAAATGTGGTCGTTATCTCCACTACCTGTTACCGGACAATATTGCAGCGGTAATGTAGTAAATGGCATAAGTGCAGACCAAGCTCCTGTTATCCCACCACAGATCGTAGCTACCTGAACTTCATACTCAGTTTGCTCTATTAAAGTGTTTGTTGGAATAGTATAAACATTTCCAGGTGCCGGTATTGTGTTAATAGGAACCCAAGCATTCCCTGGTGCCACTTTCTTTCTATACTGTAGTTTATAGGTTGCCCCAGTAGCTGCAGTCCAAGAGAATGTTGCACTTGTATCAGTAATGTTTGAAATCGTAATATTTGTTGGCGGAGCCGTTGTACATACTGGCTGATCAATCAATCTTACTCCATAATCCTCTACTTCTCCACTGCCTGTAAAAGGCCCACAAGGAGAGTCAACATCATCATTCATCATAACCACTCGCATACGGGTCAAAAGAGGCCCATCATAAGTAGCTGGAGATGGCGGAAGTGCTATTGTGAAACCAGTACCTGTTGAATTCACAGGATTGGTTGTGCTATAAGAACCATTAACAAATCTTTCAGTAGGTTCAAAAACTCCATTTCTGTTAAGGTCAATCCATACTCCTATTCCATAGCTTGATGAAGAACCAGGCCAGAATTTAGTAATCGTTATTTTATTATTTGATGTACCTCTCACTAAAGTAACTAATCTTGTAGGATCAGCAGAGTAATCTTTATATCCATCATATCCTGAATTACTCACCATTAACGGACCGTTCGTAGGAGTAACTACAACTTTACCAATATACCCGCTTGGCATAGCAGTAGGCGGAACATTAGCACAGTATGTAAGAGCTGGTGTTGTAAAATTAGTACTTGCAGAGAATGGTCCCTGTGGACTACCGTTACAAATTGTTGCGATCTGAACTTCATATGTAGTTCCATCTGCCAAATTAATCAACTGTTGATTACTAGCCAGAACTGCTGTAGCTGGCATCGTTTTCCAAGGTCCACCAGAAGTTGGTCTGTATTGTACCACATAAGTAGCTCCTAGTGAAGGCGTCCATGTAACAATAGCAGTACTTGAAGTAATACTATTTATGGCAATATTAGTAGGTGGTACTGCAGAACAAGGTACAAGTTCTATCCCAGTAAGTCTAATTTTCGGAATATCTTTGTGTCTACTAGTTGCAGTTGGAGGAGAAGCAGGATCCGGATTGGTGCTATCATTTCTGTATAAAATTCCTCTCTCAACACTAACTGGGAAACTTCCCCATCTGGCTTTCGTAGCTGACGCATAACCTGGAGAGTTTTCATCCACAGCAATAACAATATTACTTGTTCCATCCCATAACATCGGAGTAGTTAATGGTATGGTAACCCACGTTCCGGCTGTCATTGTAGGAAGAGTACCTTCCCATACTTTTTTCAAAGAAGAATATGGTACCCAACTTGAACTTCCAGGAAAACTATTTTGCGTGGTATTGCCCATATAGACTACCCACTCATTATATTTATTCTGCTCAGCAGTAACAGGCTGTTCAACATAGAACTTAAGTTCAGTGATAAATTTGCCAGCTCCTACAGCTCCTAAAACTTCTGCAGCAGTGTAAATCTGCTGAGAATAGTTATATCCATAGTAAGCATTTACAGGAAGCTCTTCTGTATAAGCAGTTCCGGTTCCTATCTGCCCAGGGGCAAATGCAGGTCCCTCAACCCAGGAGCTTTTGTCTGTAGGTGTACAAACGGCTCTTACCCACCAATAATAAGTGGTTCCTGATACCAATGGAGATAAAGGGGCAGAAGTTCCTGCAACAATAGTTCCTATTGTACCAACAGCTGAAGTCGGTGGTGTCCCCGTTGTATTGTAATATACTTCATATCCTCCTGCAGGTGCTGAACTCGAAGCTGCCCAACCAACAACAACACTTGTAGGTGTCATTGATCCTACCGTCAGGGAACCAGCAGTTGAAGGAACCGGAAGACACGTAGGTGGTGTTGCAAAAGATTTTGGCGTAGTATTCCAAGCACTTTGATCTGTTGCGCTACATCTTGCCCTTACCCATACATAATAGGTTGTATTAGGAAGTAAAGGAGTAAGTATTGCACTTGTTCCTGACGGAACATTCTGTGTTGCCGGAGCTCCTGGAGGAGGCGTTGCCCCCGTAGTATTATAATAAATATCAAATCCTAATGCAGGTGTATAACCAAACGCAGTCCAGGAAATCGCCGCTGTTGTAGGCGTTATTGTTCCTGTTGTAATAGTTCCGGCAGCAGGCATTGCCGGACATGTAGCCGGCGTAGCAAAGGCAAATGATGCAGACCACTCACTTTGATCAGTTGCACTACATCTTGCTCTTACCCAAACATAATAAGTCGTATTAGGTAGCAATGGGCCAATCGTAGCGGTAGGTGTTGCCGGCGGGACAGTTACATTAGGTGCTGTGCCGGCTGCCGGTGGTACATTAGTTGTGTTATAATACACATCATACCCTAATGCAGGTACCGGTGCATAAGCAGGCCACTTGATCTCAGCACTTGTTGCTGTAATTGTTCCGGCAGTGATTACACCACCAGGAGGCATAGACAAACATGATGGTGGCGTTCCGAAGGTCATCTGAATATTAGGTCTGTTACCCGTAACCGTACCATTTCCGGTAGGCGCTGTAGTGTTGCCTTGAATATACATATGTCCTGTTGGTACACTAGAATAAGTAAGCTTTGCTCCTGTAGTGAAGGTTCCAGAACCACCATAGTTAGTTTCTACAAGCACCATAAGGTTATCCACTCCATTATAAGTGAAAGGAAGCTGTAAAGGGACAGTATACCATCCTGTTGGTACAAGACCTACAGTTCCACTATATAATAAGGTAGCCCCGGTAGTTGCAGCAGCCCAGTTTTGAGCTGTAAGCGTTGTAGCAGGTACAGCTTTTATATAAATTTTTAGAGGAATCCCTATATTGAAAGTTGAGGTAGAATTCCATCCCAAGGATAAAATACTTCCAGCAGTTCCTCCTGCGGCAGCAATTTCTGCAGCCGTGTAAACAGATGCGGAGCGTTCAAATCCATAAGCAACCCCTAAAGGATACTTTTGGATCGTCGTTCCGGTACCAATTGTAATGGTTTGTGCCTGCATGGACAATCCGATGACCATACAGAGCAATGCAATGAGCACCTTAAAAGGTCGGCTCATTTTACAGAGTAAAAGTCCACTCATATTTTTTAAATTTAATAATGATAACGATAATTAAGAATTATAGTATTTCCATTTTGACAAGGTTCGTACTTTATTTCCAAAACCTCGTAATTTACAGAGTATCTGTAGTAAAAAAAGTAATTTTATTCCATAAACTAATATTTTAATATTTACACAAATCTAAACATTTTTTCATTATAATACATTCTTTAAATTGTTTTTTTGTAAAAATTAAACTATAATACCCTATATGATTAAAAATAAAGAATCCATATAAATTCAGTAAATTTATATGGATTTGACCCTATTATTATTTTTTAATGCATTCAATAATTTCCGAAAAATATTATCTTTTATCGCAATACTATAATTTACATTCAACAACCAAAGCACATTTACTTTATTATCATCAATAAATACTTTTTTAACGATTTAACTTCCAAATTGCACATTCATAAGGTTAATACGTGAGAAACGCTGGGAGTATTCAGAATATCATTTACAGAGTTTGGAGAAATTACAAAGCTGCTGTCTTTTTTATTTACTTCATTGTTATCTAGCATTTGCTACCTTTTAATAGCCTATTCTGAACAGTTCCAGGAAACAATGTTGCACTATACAGAGAATCTGAATATCTTTTCTGGTGGTGCTACCTTCTTATGCTTCATCAGATTTTGATACTGAAGTTCTTCCAAAGGACTTTAACAACTATATACAGTAATCAGCAGCCCTGATCAGTAAAAACAAAAAACCCGGGAAACTTTCCCGGGTTCAATGTTATGATTAATGAGTTTAATTAAAATTTATATGCAATATTCCATGCGAATCCCATATTAAATTTGGAGGAACTTTTTCCAAATCCAGGAATAATCATTGGAGATATATTATCCTGCTTGGAGGTATAGGCCAGATAGCGGGGCTGCAGATTCACATCAATATAAAAATTGGAATCAAACAACTGCACTCTTCCTCCCAAAGTACCTTCCAGCCAGAAAGAAGACTGTGAGGATGCAGGAAAAGACACTGAAGAATTACTTCCTCCATATCCACGGACAGGAACAGCCATGTACTCCTGATTATAAAATGATCCGGCAACTTTTCCACCTGCATAGAAACCATTGAATTCATTTTCTCTATCCTTAGCCAGCATATAAAATGCACCAAGCTTAATAAAAGGTCCGCTTACTTTAGCATCATAGCTGTTTTTCTGATATATATTTTTCTCAAAACCAGCTTCTGCAATAGCATGAACGTTCCCATTAATCTTTGAGGAAATAAATCCCTGATATAACTTTCTATCTGAAAAGAATCCCAATCCTGTATTCAAGACATCAAGCCCAACCATAAAATTTGGCTCATATTTCCAATGTGCTTTTTTTACTTCTTCTTTCTTTTCTTCCTGTGCTGAGGCTAGAATCCCGAACAGGCTAAAAAATAAGGTAAAGATTAGTCTTGTCTTCATTCAATATTTGATTTTGTCCATTTTCCAGGCTTTGAACAGGGTCAGGAGTTATTAATTCTGAACTTAAATTGTCATATGTTTTTTTGGCTCCACATCCGGGAGATACATATATTGCCTGTGTTGTATATTTAATTCTTACTTTAGATTCTTTACCTTTAGTAGATGTTTTAAAATAAATATCGGTATAAGGTGAATCATCTACCCTTAAAGGAATAAGCCTTGAATCTATTTTTTTCTGCCATCCCAAATCCACTTTTCCTGAACCATAATCTACTGCTACAGACAATGAATCAAGTGTTGTTTCCTTACCATCTGATGCTGTAGTCTTAAAGGCAACCTTCATTCTTGGAGTTCCCTCTCCGCTTTCGCAGATATCATCATCACTGCCACATGAATAAAACATTCCAACGAAGCAGAGCATTATGAGAAATTTAAAATACTTCATATTAAGATTTGAGCTCAAATTTAATTAAATTATTTTTTAATCAGCAATGCTATATTTTCTACGTGATGCGTTTGTGGGAACATATCTACCGGTAATATTTTCACTACATTATAATGTTCTTTCATCAGCGCCAGATCTCTAGCCTGTGTTGCTGAGTTACAACTTACATAGACTACTTTCTCCGGAGCTAATTTCAATATTTGTTCCACTACTTTCTGATGCATTCCATCTCTTGGCGGATCTGTAATCAGGACATCTGCTTTAGGATGATTTTCCATAAATTCATCGTTAAAGACATTTTTCATATCTCCACAATAGAAAGTAGTATTGGTAAGACCATTTAATTCAGCATGTTCTATGGCTGCATCAATAGCTTCCTGTACAGATTCTATACCGATTACCTGTTTTGCATTTCTTGCTACATACTGGGCAATTGTTCCTGTTCCGGTATATAGATCATATACTACTTCATCTCCTTTAAGGTCTGCAAATTCAAGTGTTTTTCTATACAGTTCCAATGCCTGCTTATAGTTGGTCTGGAAGAATGATTTCGGTCCGATTTTAAACTTCAATCCGTCCATTTCTTCCATCAAATATCCTTCACCAAAATATACATTAATATTCAGATCATAAATAGAGTCATTGGCTTTTGGATTGATCGCATATACCAACGTTTTGATCTGCGGAAACTTCTCCAGAATATATGCAAAAAGTTTTTCTCTGTTTTCTTTTTCTTCTCTGAAAAGCTGGAATAACACCATCCATTCTCCTTTAGAGTTCTGTCTCATCATCAGAGTTCTCAGGAATCCTTCATGGTTTCTCACATCAAAGAAATCTAATCCGTTCTCTACAGCGTATTTCTTCACCGCTAATCGGATTGCATTAGATGGATCTTCCTGTAGAAAACATTCTTTAAGGTCTAAGATCTTACTCCACATTCCCGGAATATGGAATCCTAGAGCATCTTTGCTTCCAAAGTTTTCTTCAGAGCTTATTTCATACTGAGTAAGCCATCTCGCATTGGAGAAAGAAAATTCCATTTTATTTCTATAAAAATACTGTTCTTTCGAACCAAGGATTGACAGGGTTTCAAAGTCTTCAATTCCACCAATTCTTTTAATATTGTTATATACTTCTTCCTGTTTAAAATCAAGCTGTTTTTCATAGCTCATATTCTGCCATTTACATCCACCACAGGTTCCGAAATGCACACACTTCGGCTCTGTTCTGAAAGGAGATCTCTCTAAAACATCTACAGCTTCTCCCTCATAATATTTGGATTTGGCTTTTTTCACTCTTACATTCACAACGTCTCCCGGAATTGCCCCCGAAACCAATACTGTTTTACCGTCTTCCGTTTTCCCAATAGCAACACCTTTTGCACCGGCATTTAACAGCTTTATATTTTCAAGAACTAAATTTTTCTTATTCTTTCTGCTCATTCTAAAATTTTCTATTTTCCTAATCGAAACTTTAAAAGTTTCACTTTGCAAAAATACAATAAAAAAAACCTTATCCGAGGATAAGGTTCTGATCTATATTAAAGTTTATTATTTTGTAGGAGCAGGCTGCGGATTTGCAGGCTGTGGTGCAGTAGGATCAATCTGTAATTGTGGCTGCATCTGCTGAGCATTCGGATCTACTTTTGGAGCTGAAAGTCCTGTAAGTTTATCCAGAATAGTTACCAATTCTTGTTCTCCAAGATTTACAAAAGATCTGCTGGCTATTTTTCCATCTTTGTCAATGATTACAAAGCAAGGTAATTTGAATCCGTATACTCCATATTTTTTAGCAATATCAGATTCCATTCCTTTTTCTCCGTATACATTCACTCCCTGAATACCTTTTAATAATGAATTGCTTGTTTTAATAAACTGATCTTTTGTATCGTCTACGTTTACAAAAACAAAGTTCATTTTAGATTTGTAGAAATTTACAACTTCTTTTAAAACTGGTACCGTAGCTTCTCCTATATAAGGATTCCATGAAGCATAGAAGAACAACATATAAGGTTTCCCTTTGTTTTCAGAAAGTTTGTATGCTTTTCCATCCTGTTTTACTAAAGCAGCTTCAGGAGCCACTTCTCCAATTTTAAGACCTGTAATTGCCATCTGCATTTTTAGAAGGTCGCTTTTGATCGTTGCATCTTTAATATCTGTATCAATAAGCTTTTTGATCTTATCAAGATTTGCAGTAGTGGATGTTGGATGAATATCTGTCTGAGCCATCACAAATGCTAAAAGATAGTCTTTTGCAGTTTGAGAAAGATCTTTTTTAGTATTCAAATATTTAGCAAACATTTCTGAAGTGGTAATTGCAGGTTTTGTTTTGCTGTTCGCTTCTGCATATTTCTGGAAATCCGGAGTCATTTTTACAAGAAGATATTGTCTGTAAAGAGGAATAGATTTTACCATAGCTTCCTTATCGTTATCCAATTTAGCCTCATAATCCGTTAAAGCTTTAGAAGGTTTATATCCTGGATTTCCTGCCATTACTCCATGTGACATTTCATAATTGGCAAGAAGGTTAAGAACTGTTACCTTAACATCATTTTTCTTCCAAGCTAAAAGAGCTTTGCTAGGATTATTTTTAGCCGCAAGATCATCAACACTTTTATTGATGTCTGCTTCTACTTTTTGCATCCCTTTAACGAATCCGTTTTCATCTCCGGCCATTAATCCTCTTAAGTCAACTTTATTGCCATATTCTCCTAAAAATTTTTGCGTTGCTGCAAGGAAATCATTATTCTTTTTGGCATCTCCGGTGATAACATATTCATTAGGGAATGTCATTGCATTTCCTGAGATATTAACTTTTTGTCCACCTTCAAGATAGATCAGGTTTTGTTTGTTGGCATAATTGATAACATACATACCATCTTTAGGTGCTTCAAAGCTACCTGAGAAGTTCCCGTCTTTATCAAGACCTATATTAATTAAAGGCAATGTTCCTACTCCGGAAGCTTCTACAAATTCGATTCTTTCTAATGGTGAGCTTCCCGTAATTTTTCCTTTTACTTCTACTTTTTTTGAACAAGACATCACGAAAATCGCGATGATAAACAATAAAAGATATTTTTTCATTTCAATTTTTAATATTACACAAAAATAAGCTTTTTAGGGCCTGTTAATTCACACTGATAATTTTTTTTGAAAAATTTTATTACACCGATAAAAAGGGACATTCCAATTACTTTTTTTGTCTGTTTTTTATCGTTAAAAAACAACTGAAACAATGCATTTTTCACATCCTTCAACTGCCCTCCAAATATATACTTATTCAACAAAGTAAACCTAAGATCCGGCAATAAGTTAACAAACTTTAACAGATAAAATAGAGATATAAAAAAAATCGCTCCGAAACGAGAGCGATTTTTAAGTATTTTGAATCAATTCTATCCTTGATCTACAAGAGCAGACATGTATTCTCTATTCATTCTTGCGATATTCTCAAGAGAAATACCTTTAGGGCACTCAACTTCACAAGCACCAGTGTTTGAACAGTTTCCGAATCCTTCTTCATCCATAGCTTTCACCATGTTCAGAACTCTTCTTTTAGCCTCTACTCTACCTTGAGGAAGTAATGCATACTGAGAAACTTTAGCTCCCACGAATAGCATTGCTGATCCGTTTTTACATGTAGCTACACAAGCTCCACATCCGATACAAGCAGCAGCATCCATTGCTTTGTCTGCATCTTCTTTAGGAACCGGAATCGCGTTAGCATCCAAAGTATTTCCTGAAGTATTTACAGAGATGAAACCACCTGCTGCCATTACTCTGTCGAATGCGCTTCTGTCTACCATCAAATCTTTGATAACAGGGAAAGCAGCACTTCTCCAAGGTTCAATAACGATTGTCTCTCCATCTTTGAACATTCTCATGTGAAGCTGACAAGTAGTAATACCTGTATCAGGACCATGAGCTCTACCATTGATGTAAAGGGAACACATACCGCAGATTCCTTCACGACAGTCGTGATCGAAAGCGATAGGTTCTTTACCATCGTTAATTAAATTTTCGTTCAGAATATCCAGCATCTCCAAAAATGAAGAATCTGTAGATACATCTGATATTTTATAGGTCTCAAACTGACCTTTAGTTTTACTATTTTTTTGTCTCCAAATTTTCAGCGTAAGATGAAGGCCTTTTTTTGCACTCATAATGTTATATTTATAGGTTGGAGATTATTTGTAACTTCTCGCTTTAACTTCGATATTGTCATAGATAAGATCTTCTTTATGCAGAACTTCTTGTTTGATATCATCACCCTGATATTCCCAAGCTCCTACATATTTGAAGTTCACGTCATCTCTTTCTGCTTCACCTTCCGGGGTAGCATGATCTTCTCTGAAATGCCCACCACAAGATTCATTTCTGTGTAATGCATCAATAGCCATTAATTGTCCAAGTTCAATAAAGTCTGCCACTCTGAATGCTTTTTCAAGTTCAGTGTTCATTCCTTCAACATCTCCCGGAACTTTTACGTTTTTCCAGAAATCATTTTTCACTTCTTCAATTTCTCTGATTGCTTCTCTTAACCCTTCAGGAGTTCTTCCCATTCCTACTTTGTTCCACATAATGTGTCCTAATTGCTTATGGAAGTGGTCTACAGAATGAGTTCCTTTATTATTTAAGAAGAAATCTATTTTTTCTTTAATTCCTTTTTCAGCCTCGTCAAACGCTGGTGTAGTGGTAGGAATCGCACCTGTTCTGATATCTGCAGAAAGGTAATCTGCAATCGTATAAGGAAGTACGAAATATCCGTCTGCAAGACCTTGCATCAATGCAGAAGCTCCAAGTCTGTTGGCACCGTGATCTGAGAAGTTAGCTTCACCGATTACGAAACATCCCGGAATAGTAGACTGAAGGTTATAATCAACCCATACACCACCCATTGTGTAGTGAACTGCAGGATAAATCTTCATTGGAGTTTTGTAAGGATCATCAGCAGTAATCTTTTCGTACATTACAAATAGGTTACCATATTTTTCTTCAACCCAAGCTTTTCCTAGGTCGTAAATTTGCTGATCACTAGGGTTATGAATATGCTTTTCAATAGCAGCTTCTTTACCTTTTTTGATAATTTCTGTAGAGAAATCTAAGTAAACACCTTCTTTAGTATCATTATTTTCGATTCCGAAACCAGCATCACATCTTTCCTTACCCGCTCTAGACGCAACGTCACGAGGAACTAAGTTACCGAATGCAGGATATCTTCTTTCTAAATAGTAATCTCTATCTTCTTCTTTAATATTTTCAGGTCTTAATTTGCCTTCTCTGATGGCTACAGAATCTTCAATTTTCTTAGGAACCCAGATTCTTCCTGAGTTTCTTAATGATTCAGACATCAAGGTAAGCTTAGACTGCTGTGTTCCATGAACAGGAATACAAGTCGGGTGAATCTGTACGTAACAAGGGTTTGCAAAATATGCTCCTTTCTTGTGAATCTTCCAAGCTGCAGAAACGTTTGAACCCATTGCGTTTGTAGAAAGGAAATATACGTTTCCGTATCCTCCTGAAGCAATGACTACAGCGTGAGCAGAATGTCTTTCAATTTCACCTGTCACAAGGTTTCTTGCAATAATTCCTCTTGCTTTTCCGTCAACAATAACAAGATCTAACATCTCATGACGGTTGTACATTTTAATTCTTCCTTTACCGATTTGGCGGCTCATTGAAGAATATGCACCTAATAATAACTGCTGCCCTGTTTGTCCTTTTGCGTAGAAAGTTCTTTTTACCTGAACTCCACCAAATGAACGGTTATCTAACTGACCGCCGTAATCTCTACCAAAGGGAACTCCCTGAGAAACACACTGGTCAATAATATTTGCAGAAACTTCAGCTAATCTGTAAACGTTAGCCTCTCTTGCTCTATAGTCACCACCTTTAATGGTATCATAGAATAATCTGTAGGTAGAGTCACCGTCTCCCTGGTAATTCTTAGCTGCGTTGATCCCTCCCTGAGCTGCAATTGAGTGCGCTCTTCTAGGAGAATCCTGGTAGCAGAATGCTTTTACATTATATCCCTGCTCAGCTAAAGTAGCTGCAGCAGAACCTCCTGCCAAACCTGTACCTACAACAATAATATCAATCTTATCTCTGTTGTTTGGTGCAACAAGGTTCATATGATCTTTATGATTTTTCCACTTGTCTTTAAGAGGACCCGCTGGAATTCTTGAATCTAATTTACTCATACTAGTATATTGATATTATTGAGTTATAAAATGATAAACCGCCACGATGATAAATCCTGCTGGAATAAGGATAGAATACCATGTTCCGAAAGCCTTAATCACTGGCGTATATTTTGGGTGTCTTGCTCCGATAGACTGGAATGAAGACTGGAATCCATGAGCTAAGTGTAAGCCCAATAGTACAAAAGAGATCACGTATAAAGCAACTCTCCATAAGTCTGCGAACTTCTCATGAAGCTCTGGCCAGAAACGTTCTGAATCAGGAGCTATTCCTTCAACATACTTATAGTTGATTTCATGTAGCCAGAAATCATATAAGTGAAGCGCTAAGAAAGCTAAAATAACAGCCCCCGAAATAATCATATTTCTGGACATCCATGAAGAATTCACTGATGCGTTGTTTGCTGCATACTTTACTGGACGCGCTTTATTATTCTTGATCTCCAACACAAATCCCATCGCAAAATGGAAAATTACTGCAAAACCAAGAATAGGCTGCATTAAGAACTGCACAAAAGGATTATAGCCCATAAACTCAGATGCTGTATTGAATGCATCCCTGTTTAGAACTGATAACAAATTGGTCGTCAAATGCAGTATAAGAAAAATCAGCAAAAATAGAGCTGATAATGCCATCGCATATTTTCTACCTATCGTAGAACTCGTTAAACCTGCCATATAAGTTTAAATTTGAATTTCCCACAAAATTAAGAAATGTTAACAATATCAAAAAGTGAGAAATCTCACAATTAGTCAGTTTGTAATCTTTCTAAATAAGAGCTTAATAGGTTATAAATAAAGAAAAAACCAAAAAACCAAAAATCATCATTCCATATCATACACCTGGTCTCCAAAAACTATTTTTTTAGTTGAAAAAGGAATTGCCTTTATTTCAAAATGATGTATTCTTCTGGATGAACAATAGGGGTCTACTATAAATTGTAGAATCTTTTTCCTGTCTGCTTTATGCGGAATCCAAAAGCGAACCTTATTTCCTCTCTTTATAGAGATGACTGTACGCTTACTAAAGGAATGAATAATCATCTCTTCCTTCTGATTTTCAACAATATTATATCCGGTCCTTATCATTAGAAATGCTAAAACAGAGATTATCAAATTCATGGAATTTCTAAGGTTTAATTTTAAAATCACAGCCCGTAACAAATATACTACAACTGATACAGACAATACTTCAATCAGATTCATAGGAATGTTTTTAATGATTACTGCATCTAACCCGGCAAACCAGTGAATAATCTTAAGAAGGAACTGGATCATATAATCATAAACCATATCAATAAAGCTGAAATCCATACCAAAAGCGATAAGAAGTGTCATCAAAAATGAAAACACAATAATCACTTCAGAAAAAGGAACAATTGCAAAATTGGCGATGACTGATACAAAAGAGAACTGATGGAAATAATATAACACCAACGGAAGCGTTGCCAACTGGGCAGATACTGAAATGGTTATGGCATTAAAGATCAGTTTCTTTAAATAATTATCGGCGGAGGGAAAGTATTTCAAAAGAGGCTGATTCAACCAGAAAATTCCTAATACAGCAACAAAACTAAGCTGAAATCCCACATCAAAAAGCTGTTGGGTATCCGGAATCAGAATAATAAATGCAGACAAAGCCAATGAATGCAATAAATCCGGTTTTCGCTGCAGTAAAACAAAAATAAAATATACACTCAACATAATACAGGACCTCAACACAGAGTTTCCAAATCCAATAAATCCGGCAAACAACCAAATAAAAACCAAACTTGAAATAATGGCATATTTCCTGAATTGTAATGGGATGAAACGAACCATTAAAAAATAAAAAAGTCCGAAAATAATAACAATATGGGTTCCGGAAATTGCTAACAGATGAACCAGCCCCGATCTATTGAAATCCTGTACAGTAACGGCATCCATTTCAGTTCTGTCTGCCAGAATAATTCCTTTCAAAAATTCTCTGCTGCTTCCTGACATCCCGGTTTTATCAATTTTCTTCAGAACATTGAGTCTATACTGCCTGATCTTATCGGTAAAGTTTATATCATCACGTTCTGCAGAGAAAACTGTATTTGAAATATACACCTGATATTCAATATTTTTCCGTTTCAGATACTGCGCATAATTGAATTGAAAATTATATTGAGGCTGCTTAGGCTGTGTGATGTAAGATTCTGCTTTGTAGTAATGTTTAAAATCTAATTCGCCATGGTCTCTCGGAATATAAAAAACTGCATTAAAACTCATATTCCCAGATTGGGCTATCCCTTCATATTTTTTATATTTTTCTGTTGAATTTAATTTCTGGGAGATTTTAAAAACAATGACTTCTTTATTATTAACAGTTATATCAGCATTTTGAGAAAAAACAGTACAGAAATGAAGTAAGATGCCTATTCCAAAGAACAGTACTCCAAGAAGAGCCACCCTGATTTTATACAGCACATAGGTATTGAAGAATAGGGAAAGTAAAATTCCAAAATTGATAGCTGCAATCCCATACATCCATACTTTTCCCAATAAAAATTTATCCTGGAAAAAAATTCCAAGAATAAAACATAGTATCAGGATCAGTAGTGGTTCTCTATTCAATGACAGTTAATTATATCACCAATATAGGAAATTAAAGATTCGCTTATTATCACTGTAATTACTAAATAAAACACCCTGTAATCTTTAAAGAGATTAACAGGGCGCTTATTTTTTTGCTATAAAATTGTATTTATATAAAAAGTTTTACTTTCGATTTAAAAACTTATCTGTGAGACGCTGGTTTCTTTGATATAGAACCAGGGATCTTTTCCATAATCTTCATAGATAAAACTTTTGTTTTTCTTAGAAACGGCAGGTTCTATCCGGGTGCCCTCATACCATTCGCTAAACAAAGTAATTCCAATCAATTCAGGATTCAATTTAGTGGCTGCATCAAACATTCTTTCATATAATATCTGCCGTTATCTCGGTTTTTGAAATCAGCCTCATTCCAGAGTCTGATCAGCCCAAGCCAATGCAAGGGATAAAAATAAGATGATGGTCTGTACATATTGAGCCATCCCCCCTAATTAGAGGTTGTACTTCCAAAAACAAAACCTTAATTGACAAAATAAGTATAAAACCATCAAATCCGGATTAAAATTTCCGGAGATTCGTCTCAGACCTTTAAAATCACCTCAGCAGCATGATCACTGGCTCCCTTACCACCAAGCTTTTCTCTCAAAAGGCTGTAGTCATTCAGGACCTGTTCTCTTTTTCCTCCTTCTAAAATTTTATTGAGTTCATCTACCAGAGTCTTAGTATTCAAATCATTCTGGATAAGTTCTTTTACAACTTCCCTATCCATGATAAGATTCACTAACGAAATATAATTGATATTTTTTACGAGTCTTTTGGCAATCGCATAAGAAATGGTGCTTCCACGGTAGCAAACGACTTCAGGGATATTCAGCAGAGCAGTTTCTAAAGTGGCTGTTCCGGAAGTAACCAAAGCAGCTTTTGAACATCTAAGCAGATCATATGTTCTGTTGGAAACAAAATGTACATTGTCATCCACATACTTCTGGTAGAATTCTTTAGGAAGACTTGGCGCTCCTGCAATCACAAATTGATAATTTTTAAAATGAGGTCTTACGGAAAGCATGACTTCAAGCATTTTCTCTACTTCCTGTTTTCTGGATCCCGGTAAAAGTGCAATAATTTCTTTTTCGTTCAGCCCGTTCTCTTTTTTAAAACCATCAATATTGATTTCTTTTAAATCAGAAATAGCATCAAGCAACGGATGCCCTACAAAGTGTGAATGAACACCATGTTTTCTGTAAAATTCTTCCTCAAACGGAAGGATAACCATCATTTCATCCACATACTTTTTGATGGTCTCTACTCTACCTTCTTTCCATGCCCATAGTTGTGGTGAAATGTAATAGATCACCTTAATTCCCAATCCTTTGGCAAACTTAGCAATCCTAAGATTGAATCCCGGATAATCTACCAGAATTAAAACATCAGGCTTATTGTTCTGGATATCTTGTTTGCAGAATTTAATATTATTTAAAATAGTTCTGAGATTCATGACCACTTCCAGAAATCCCATAAAGGCCAGATCCCGGTAATGTTTTACCAGTGTTCCGCCCTGAGCTTTCATCAGATCACCACCCCAAAACCTAAACTCTGCACCAGAGTCCTTTTGTTTAAGGGATTTCATCAAATTGCTTCCATGAAGATCACCGGAAGCTTCTCCTGCAATAATGTAATATTTCATTTCCTCCGAAATCTTTATTTGTTTTAATAACCGTCAAAAACAGCCTGTTACTTTGCATCATGGGCAGTTTCTATGGTAAGGATAGAGAACAAATTAAGAGGTATATTGATCTTAATTTGTAAATTTGTTCAAAGATAATGATAAAAATGTCAGAAGAATTTGAAATCAGAAATAAAGTTGCCGAAAGCGGCCTTGTAAATTTTGACCTTACCACTTTACTTCCAAAAGGGGAAAGAAAGGGTATTGATCTTAAAGACTTCCTTTTTCAGGAGATGATCCTGAAGGAAAAAGATTTCCGCGAAAAAGTAGAGGTCATCAACACTGAAGAATATAAAGATTCCTATATCTATATCTACAACTCGGTAGATACCATTATTCCGCTTTGGGCTTACTTTGTACTCACTGCTAAGCTTACGGATGTGGCCAAAAAGATCGTATTCGGAAACCGCGAGGACCTGGAAGTTATTCTGATGCACAATGCTATACAGACCTATGATTTTGAAGATATGAGAGGAAAGAGGGTTCTTGTAAAAGGATGTTCGGATAAAGAAATTCCTGAAAATGCTTATATAGAGCTAGTGGAACAGCTAAAACCTCTGGTAAAGTCTCTGATGTTTGGAGAGGCCTGCTCTAATGTTCCCATTATAAAGAACTAAGAATGAAGCAATATCTATCGGCGGCAGCCCTGTTCTTTATTTTTTTAGCAATTTATTATATTGGGAGTTTTACTAAAATTCCTTTTGCTGATTGTGTAGGGTTTGTCCTGTCTGTAGAAAAAGGTGAGTTTGAAACTGCCGCTACTGCAACTTCCCATTTTTTATATACCAATACAGCGATCTTTATTAAAAACCTGACAGGTCTTCATCCTATTGAGGCCAGCCGTCTTTTGGTAGTAGCTTCAGGTGCTTTCACTGTTTCTATTGTATATCTTATTGTAAAAACCATCACAAAAACACAATGGACAGCCATTACAGCTGCGTTTGTCTTTGGATTCAGTTTTTCTTTCTGGAGAAATGCTGAAATTGTAGAAGTATATACCTACAATTCTTTATGGATAAGTCTTTTCTTCCTTTCTATAGTAAAGGTCTTTATTGAAAAGAAAAATGTTCACATTATACTGAGTAGCCTATTCCTGGGAATTGCTCTCTGGGTGCATATTCAGAATATTTTACTGATTCCGGCTCTCTTACTTTTCTTATTTTACTTCAGACAGGAAAAGAGGTATTCCAGCTTTTCGGTTATACTTTTTGCTTTATTGTTTTCATCCCTGTTTATTCTTAATATGTCGCAGGGACTGCCATTTAAGGCCTTCTACTCTTCCGATCAGGGAACATGGGTGGAGGATTCTCTGAAACAGACTCCGGTGCAGCTGGTAAAAGATTTTTTCCAGTCATTTATATACCTCATCTATAATTTCAATATTTTTATATTTTTCGGAATAGCAGGAATGGGACTTTTGTATAAAGCCAACCGACAGATGTTTACTGTTTTCTTTGTAGCAGCATTATTGGTTTACGGGTTTGCCACTTTCTATCTTGTTTCTGATAATTATGTATTTTTTCTTCCGTTCAATATCATTTTTGCGCTGTCTATCGGATACGGACTATCTTCTGTTAAATATGTTTCATTTAAAAAGTTTTCGTGGGTTTGCCTGCTGATTCCTTTAGGTTATATTTCTGCTTATAATGTGGTCTTACTTACAGAAAAAGGTAGAGAAGCTGATGCTTTCAAAAAATATAAAGGCGGAATGAATTATTATCTGCTTCCCTGGATGAATGATAATGTAGGGATTCTGGAATTCACTGTTGACAATAAAGTAGCTCCTGAACCTATTAACTGGATGACTGTGAGCGCAAAGGAATATATCAAAGTATTGAAAAATAAGGGATATACTGAAGAAGAGATCCGAAAACTTTAACAATAATTATGAATCCGGGGTATTTTGGGAGGCATATTTTTTGATAACTTTGAGTCAATTAATACATTAACAAACACAAACAATGAGCTTAATCGACCTACTTACAGGGAACACCAGCAACCAGGTTGCTGAACAGGCTGAAAACAAATTCGGAATCAATAGAAACCAGGTAATTGCTTTACTAGCAGTAGCAACTCCTCTTATCATTTCTTACCTTAGAAATAAATCTCAGGATGCAAAGGAAGCTGAAGCTTTAAACAGTGCTTTGGACAAAGATCATAATGGCAGTATCTTAAATGATCCTTCACAAGTAGAATCCAGACAGGCTGAAGGCGGATCTATTCTTGACCATATTTTCGGTGGACAAAAGAGCACCGTGGAAAATCAATTATCACAAAATACGGGAATCTCTATAGACAAGATAGGACCTATCCTTGCGATGCTAGCTCCAGTTGTAATGGGGTATATCGGCCAGCAAAAACAACAAAGCAATGTGGGAGCAGGAGGTTTAGGAGATCTTTTGGGAGGAATCTTAGGAAATGCTTCTAATCAGGCTCAGGCTCAACAATCAAGTCCTTTAAATGATATTCTTGGAAGTGTTTTGGGTGGCGGACAATCTCAGTCATCAGGAAACCCTTTGAATGATATTTTAGGAAGTGTACTTGGCGGTGGTGGAAACCAGCAGCAACAAGGCGGCGGATTAGGAAGTATTCTTGGTAATATCTTCGGAAAATAATTAATTTAATTTGTCATAAAAAAGACCGGAGAGATAATCTTCGGTCTTTTTGCTTTTTGTTACTTCTTAGGTTTTTCTTCGGTTGCTGTAAAGGATTTTGAAGCTTTTCTAGGTCTTCTTTTTCCGTAGTTTCCGGCATGAATTTTACCTCTTCTTGATTTATTGTCTCCTTTTCCCATAGTAATAAAGTGTTTGTTGTTATTACGAATTTAGGAAATACTTGATTAATATCCAATTATATTAGCGATTAAAGCCTTTTAAGAAAGGAAGATGGAGGTTGGAAGATGGAAGTTCTACCAGCCGTTAATTCGATATACCATGATAAAGCTACTACAATAAAGGATGATAATCTAGGCTTTAACCTTCACAAACACCCATCTTCCATCTTCCCATTTCCTTTCTCTTACACCTTGACTGTCTTCCACTTTCCTTTTTTAAACAGAATAAAAGCAACCACAGTAATCAATCCCTCAGCTGCAGGGATTGAAATGAATACTCCTTTCGGACCCATCTCCAGATGCTTGGAAAGAAAATAAGCTAAAGGAATCTGAAATAGCCAGAATCCAAAAAGATTCACCCATGTTGGAGTCCACGTATCTCCTGCCCCGTTAAAAGCATTGATCATCACCATCCCGATTCCATAAAAAATAAAGCCTATACTCATAATGTGGAGTGCATTTGTAGCAAAATCTTTAATCTCTATCTGCTGAGTAAAGAAACTCACTAAGAAATCCCCGAACAAAACAAATATTAAGCTAACAATCACCATAAAGATGACATTATATTTCACTGTTTTCATCACAGACTGCTCTGCTCGCAACATTTCATTTGCCCCCATATTCTGTCCTACCAATGTGGATGCTGCATTACTCAGGCCCCAGGCCGGAAGCATAAAGAACATCATTAATCTTAAGGCTGTCTGATAACCGGCTGAGGCATTTTCACCTCCTGTAGTCGCTACCAGTTCTGCCAAAAAGATCCAGCTGCACGATGCAATCACAAACTGGAAAATTCCGGGAGTAGCAATTTTTATAATGGATTTAATTAGATCATAATGCGGTTTAAAGTAAGAAAGCTTAATACGAATTTGGGTATCTGCCACCAAAAGATGATACAGCTGATAAACTACCCCAATAGTTCTTCCAATGGTAGTCGCTAATGCTGCTCCGGTAAGGCCCATTGCCGGAATAGGCCCAAACCCTTTAATTAGGACCGGACAAAGAATAATGTTGGCAATATTCGCAATCCATAAACTTTTCATAGCAATCATCGCATTTCCCGCTCCTCTAAAGATTCCATTGATCAGAAACAGAAGCATAATGATGGTACTGCTTCCCATCATAATTCTCGTAAAGTCTTTTCCATAAGCTGCAGCTTCCGGTCTTGAGCCCATCAATATCAGAATTTCTTCAGCATAAATGACCCCGAATACACTTAAAACAAGTGTTATCACAAATGAAACCAGTAATACCTGTGCTGCACTTCTGGAAGCCTGTTCAGGATTTTTCTCCCCAATTCTTCTTGCTACCATAGCAGTTGCCGCCATACTCATTCCAATGGCAATGGAATACATTACAGAAAGTACAGATTCTGTAAGACCAACTGTCTGAATAGCAAACCCACTTTCTTTCAGATGCCCCACAAAATAAAGGTCAACCAATGCAAATACTGACTCCATCGCCATTTCCAGCATCATAGGTATAGCCAGAAGCAGAACCGCGCTTCTGATATTTACCTTCGTAAAATCGGTTTCTTCTCCGCTAAAGGCTTTTTTAATAAAGTCAATATATTTCGTCATTTCTCCGGTTATAATTTATATATCCTCAAAAATACAAATCTAGTTCGTAGTAAGTCTTAGCAATTGACAATAAAATTAATCAGAAGTTTTTTTATCTATAAAACCTGCAAAAATCTTATCTTTGCAAACGTAAAAAAAGGTTCTAAGCTAAACCTTAAACATTGAACTTTAAACAAATAATTATGTTTCGATCACACACCAACGGGGAGCTATCTCTGAAAAATCTGAATGAAGAAGTTACACTATCCGGATGGGTACAGACTATCCGTGATAAAGGATTTATGATTTGGGTAGATCTTCGAGATCGTTACGGAATTACCCAGCTGGTACTTGACCAGGAGCGTTCTTCTACACAACTGATGGAAGAGGCTAAAAAATTAGGCCGTGAATTCGTAATTCAGGCAACCGGAAAAGTTATTGAGAGAGTAAGTAAAAATCCTAATATTCCTACAGGAGAAATTGAAATCTTAGTTGAAAAACTAACGATACTGAATGATTCTCAACTTCCACCTTTCACTATCGAAGATGAAACAGATGGTGGAGAGGAATTAAGAATGAAATACCGTTACCTGGATATCAGAAGAAATCCGGTAAAAGATAAATTGATCTTCCGTCATAAAATGGCTCAGAAGGTAAGAAATTACTTATCTGATGAAGGTTTCATCGAAGTAGAAACTCCTGTTTTAATTAAATCTACTCCAGAAGGAGCAAGAGACTTCGTTGTGCCAAGCAGAATGAACCCAGGGCAGTTTTATGCATTACCACAGTCTCCACAGACCTTCAAACAGCTTTTGATGGTAGGTGGAATGGATAAATATTTCCAGATCGTAAAATGTTTCCGTGATGAGGATTTAAGAGCAGACAGACAGCCGGAATTTACACAGATCGACTGTGAGATGGCTTTTGTAGAGCAGGAAGATGTAATGAATGTATTTGAAGGAATGACTAAAACCCTTATCAAAGATATTACAGGTCAGGAATTCGGGGATTTCCCAAGAATGACATTCGCAGAAGCAATGCAGAAATACGGAAATGATAAACCGGACATCCGTTTTGGAATGGAATTCGTAGAACTTAACGAGCTTGTAAAAGGAAAAGACTTTAAAATATTTGATGAGGCAGAACTTGTTGTAGGAATCAATGTGGAAGGATGTGCAGACTATACAAGAAAGCAGATTGATGAGCTTGTGGATTGGGTAAAACGTCCACAAATCGGAGCTTCAGGAATGGTTTGGGCTAAATTCCAGAATGACGGAGTGAAAACTTCATCAGTAAACAAATTCTACAACGAGGAAGATCTAGCGAAGATCATTGAAAAATTCGGAGCAAAAGAAGGAGACTTAATGTTGATTCTTTCCGGGAATGAAAATAAGGTAAGAGCTCAGCTTTCTGCATTGAGAATGGAACTTGGAAACCGTTTAGGATTAAGAAAAGGAAATGTATTTGCTCCTCTTTGGGTTGTTGACTTCCCTCTGTTGGAATGGGATGAAGACTCTGAAAGATACCATGCAATGCACCACCCTTTCACGTCTCCAAAACCAGAAGATATCCATTTATTGGAAACAGATCCCGGTAAAGCAAGAGCCAACGCTTATGATATGGTTCTTAACGGAAATGAAATCGGAGGCGGATCTATCAGAATTTTCGACAGAGATCTTCAGTCTAAAATGTTTGACTTGCTAGGGTTCTCAAAAGAAGAAGCGGAAGCTCAGTTTGGATTCCTGATGAACGCATTTAAATATGGAGCACCGCCACACGGTGGTTTAGCATTCGGATTTGACCGTTTGGTAGCAATCCTGGATGGAAATGAAGTGATCAGGGATTATATTGCATTCCCTAAGAACAACTCCGGGCGTGATGTAATGATCGATGCACCGGCTTCCATTGCTGATGCACAGCTCGATGAGCTAGAGTTAAAATTAAATTTAAAAGCATAAATTTAAAGCGGGGTATTTGCCCCGCTTTTTTATTATGAAAAAACTAATTCCATTTATTTTATTGACCTTACTGATTTCTTCCTGCAATTCCTTTGATAAAAAAGATTTATTAGGTGAATGGACTATTGAGGAAAAAGAAGAAAAAAAGCAAGATGACCAGCCACCAGTACCTTTTCAACGTGATCCACAGATTATTGTTTTTAATAATGATGGCACTTACATCTACAAAAATGGAATGTTCAATTTTGATCGAGATTCTATACGCTATTATGGAGAAAAGACTCAATTTAAGATAAAAGGTGATTCGTTGCTTATTTTTAACCCTGCAACAAAAAAGTTTGATTCACAAAAAATTGTGGAACTAAGTAAGAATAAGATTGTTTTAGAAACCAAGAAAAAAACTTTAACAACTTTAATTCCATTTAAAAGCAAAACTTACGATAACCTGAATCCACAAATTGATAAAATTATTGTTTCAAAATCATTGTGTTTTGGTACCTGTCCCTCCAATTCTACGGTTATAGACAATAAAGGCAATTTTTTATTCTATGGAGACTTATACAATCTTAAGAATGGATTTTTCAGTTCTAAAATTTCCTCCCATATTACAAAAGAAATTTTTGATGAAATGAAATATATTGATTTCTATTCTTTAAAACCGATGTATTCAACATATATAACAGATCAGGCTTCTTCAACCATTACTTTTATATCAAAAGGAAAGATTATAAAAACAGTACATGATTATGGAGAACAGTCCGCTTTTGAATTAAGAAGGCTGATCAGAAACATCAGCTATCTTTATCAGCGTATTCCATTACAGTCCCTTATTACTGATCCTGTATTGGTTTACGATTTCAATTCCGGTACAAAGGCTGTTGATTTACAGGAATCTGAAACATTTTATTTATTCAGTGAGTTATTAAAAGCAAAAACAATCAGTCAATATTCCGGAAATCTTCCTTTTACTGGAAAATATCTCCTTCCTGTTCCTACCAATGAAGATTATAAAAAGTTCTACTTATATGAACGCAGCATCAATACTGATGGTAAAATATTTAAAATCCAATTAGAAGATAAAACGTTCAAAACAGTTGATTTTGGCTATAATTTCTTTGATAAAAATTATTTGATCAGATTTAAGAACGACAGTGTAAGAGCTCGCTAAAAAAAGAGTATATATTTTAGATTAATGAAAGAAAAACGAAAACTCAAAATTTGGGAAATCCCTATTACCATTGCCGGATTAATTGGGCTATTCATGTTCATTCATGGGATCGGTGGAAAAATAAAAGGAACAAACAGAACAGAATCTTTTAAAGTTGAATACTTTATCGGTGGAATTTCTATTCTGGCTCTTGTCTATTTTTTTATTTTTACACAAGGCAGCGATGAAGAGGAAGAAGGTTTTTCTTTAAAGAACTTCAACAGAAATCTTATCGTTGATGACATTAAAAGATATCATATTTCTGGTACAATAGACTTAAGTACAGCCATAATAGAAAGCTTCATTTTTGGAGTGGGAAAAACCCAGAATGATTATGTGAATATTTTTTATAATAAAAATGATATTGAATTTGTAAAGACCAAAATGACCGTTGAATATATCAATGGTGATTCTCCATTACTTCTTATAGCCTATACCAATATTGATACAATAACTTTAAGGGATATTATTCAGCAACAACCTTCCACTACAGTGTATTTTGATAAGTACATCCCAAGTGATTATTATATTGACTTAAGCTTCTTACAGAGCTGGGAAATACAAAATAAAAGCGGGAAATAATCCCGCTTTATCTTTATAAAACCTTATTTCATTTTTAAAATCTCTTCTCTTCCCGGCCCTATAGAAAGGTATGTTACCGGAACACCCACTTCTTGCTCCAAAAAGGAAAGGAAGTTCATCAGTTCCTCCGGAAGTGCAGAAGGATCTTTAATCACAGAGAAATCAGCATTCCAGCCCTCCAGCCATTTAAATATAGGCTTGGCATTTTCAGGAAGAGTTCCGGCCGTAGCTTCAACAGATCCGTCTTCCAGTTCATAATGGATACAGACTGCTACTGATTTTAATCCGCTTAAAACATCTGCTTTAGTCAGAACCAATTGGGTAATGCCATTGATCATTACTGCATATCGTAACGCAGGAAGATCCAGCCAGCCTGTTCTTCTCGGGCGTCCAGTATTCGAGCCAAATTCATTACCTTTTATCCTGATTTCTTCTCCCATTTCATCAAAAAGCTCTGTTGGAAATATTCCGTTTCCTACTCTTGTACAGTATGCTTTGGCAATACCATAGATCTCACCTATCTTTTTCGGGGAAATCCCCAGTCCGCTGCAAGCTCCTGATGCAATGGTGGAAGAAGAGGTTACATAAGGATAAGTTCCATGATCTATATCTAATAATGTTGCCTGAGATCCTTCTCCCAATATTGTTTTTCCTTCGATCAAGGCTTTATTCAGGAGCAGTTCGGTTTCTGTGCAGTTGAATTGTTTTAAAAACTCTACAGCTTCGAAAAATTCTTTGCTAATCTCTTCCAAAGGTGGAAGAAGCATATCCTCCCCTGCCATAAAGCTGTAATCTCTCTCTAAAATATGTTGTACTCTCTCCTGAAAATCCGGAGCATACATATCCCCGATTCTCACGTTTTGTCTTAAAATTTTATTTGAATAGGCCTGAGCAATTCCGTTCTTTGTTGTTCCAATAGTTGTGTAAGCAGGGTTTTCTTCCATGAAAACATCCATCAGCCTGTAAGTAGGCAATACAAAATGAGCCTTTCTAGAAATAATCAGGTTGTTCTCTGGCTGAAGCGTTTCGTCAAATTTCTTTAAATTAAGAATTTCATTTTTAAAACTTACGGGATCAAGAACAGTTCCCGTTCCGATAACATTCTGTACTCCCTGCATAAAAATTCCTGAAGGAATCATTTTAAGAGTAATTCTTTTTCCATTTCTTTCGATACTGTGCCCAGCATTTGAACCGCCGTTGAAACGGGCAGCAATATCATAATTTTCACTGATAAGGTCAATAAACTTTCCTTTTCCTTCATCTCCCCATTGAAGTCCTAATACAATGTCCATATAATTATTTTTTTATGGAACAAAGCTATGACAGTTTGAAAAAGAGACCATTGTCATTTGGCAAAAACGGTTTTTATCAATATAGGGTACAAATATTTATGAATCCGAAATCGGGATTTAACTTCATCTTTACTTTTGTTATAGGTTTTGGCGAAAGCCAATGGAATTTTTATAAAATGAGAGAACGGGCTAAAGTCCGTTCCTATTGAATTTATAATCCGTATGTATATTTAGGTAAAAAATAAGAAGATCAGAGACATTGTATTTTGATCTTTACCTCATATTTTACTATAAAAAGACTTCATTACTCATTGATAGTTCTCCTAATTCTGCTCAACGATGAAGGTGTCACTCCAAGATAAGAGGCCAGCATAGATTGCGGAACCCGGTTGGCAAGTCCCGGATAATGAGTAAGGAAATGTATATATCTGGATTTCGCATCCTGGTTGAGCATAATGCTTGCAACCTTAAGTTTGTTTTCTGCAACAAACCCATGAATTCTGGCAAATAACACGGGCCATATTGCAATCTTTTCCTCTAATATTTTAAAATGGTTAAGATCTATAACAAGTAAAACAGCATCTGTAATGGCTTCTATATATTCATGAGCAGGAAGCTGATCGGTAAATCCTTGAAAATCTCCAATAAACCGGCCCTCATAAATAAAATAACGGGTAAAATCATCTCCTTCTTTGTTGTAATAGAGAGAACGGAATACACCTTGCTTTACAAAGGCAATCTTTTGGCTTACTTTTCCAGCCTCTACAAAAATTTCACCTTTCTTCACCAAAGTTTCCTGAATTCCTTCTCCAATCAGAAATTCATCCTGAGCATTCAGTAATCCAAATTTTTTGATGTAGCTAAAAAGTTCTTCCATATTATTGTATCCACAGATTGCGGAAATATAAAGGTATAAAAGTAACCCATAAAAACAATTGTCATTTGACAAAAAGCTTCATCACACATACCACACAACTCCCCACCGGCATGTTAATTGCTTGATTTTTAAAAATGTAAGGCAATGAAAGCAATCTGGAATGGTGCCATTGGCTTCGGTTTAGTAAATATCCCTGTTAAGATTTACTCAGCAACGGAGACCAGCAAACTGGACCTTGATATGCTCGACAAATCCGATTTTTCCAATATTCGGTTTAAGCGAGTCAATGAAAATACAGGAAAAGAAGTAAAGTGGGAAAACATTGTCAAAGGCTATCTCATGGATGATAAATATATTGTTCTTGATGAGCAGGATTATGAAGCAGCAAGCCCTGAAAAGACAAAAATCCTTTCTATTGATCAGTTTGTAAAAGAGAAAGAAGTAGACAGTATCTATTTTGAAACCCCTTATTATCTCGAACCGCAGAAAAATGGGGAAAGTGCCTACAGACTTCTATTAAAAGCCCTTGAAAAAACAGGCATGGTAGGAATCGGAACTTTTGTTCTTCGGGAAAGTGAAGCAATCGGAATGATACGTCCTTACAATGATGATATATTAATTCTGAACCGCCTGAGATTTGACCAGGAAATAAGGGATTATACAGATTTAAAAATCCCTGCTCATAAAGTCCCAAAACCTGCAGAGCTGAAAATGGCGGTCAATCTTATTGAACAGCTTTCCCAGGATTTTGATCCGGCGATATATAAAGATACCTATTCTGATGATCTACTTAAAATCATCAGGCAGAAAGCAAAAGGTAAAAATATTAAAACCCAAAAAGTACCTGCTGCAAAAGAAGGTAAAGTGATTGACCTTATGGCTCAATTAAAGGCCAGTTTAAATACTTCCAAATCTAAATCTGCATCATAATGGCTCTCAAAGATTATCAACAGAAACGTAAGTTCGATGAAACCAGTGAACCTAAAGGGAAAGCAAAAAAGAGTAAAAACAAACTGATTTTTGTTATTCAAAGGCATGCTGCAACACGTCTTCATTATGATTTCCGCCTTGAAATGGAAGGTGTACTAAAGAGTTGGGCCGTTCCAAAAGGACCTTCATTGGATCCGCAGGATAAACGATTGGCCATGATGGTAGAAGATCATCCTTATGATTATAAAGATTTTGAAGGTAACATTCCTGAAGGCAATTACGGAGCAGGACAGGTGGAAGTCTGGGACAGTGGAACTTATGAACCTTTAGAAGAAAACAGCAAAACATCTGATGAAAAAGAATTGTTGAAGGAGCTCCATGCCGGTTCCTTAAAGTTTATTTTACACGGTAAAAAACTGAAAGGTGAATTTGCCCTCGTGAAAATGAAAAATACGGAAGACAATGCATGGCTGCTTATTAAACATAAAGACGAATTTGCGGAGAGCCCTTATAATGCTGAAGAAAATACTTCACCAAAATCTTTGGTTACCAAATTCCTCGAGGAAAAAAAAAGCCTAAAAACAAACGCAAAAAAGAAGTCATAGCTTCAGAAAAAAGATTCAGGAATTTTAATACTTTAACCAACGAAAAAAAGCTTAAATCATTCATCAAACCTATGCTTGCCAAACCTTTTGATAAAGCATTTGATGATAAAAACTGGCTTTTCGAAATAAAATGGGATGGCTACAGAGCTATTGCTGATCTCAGTCATGATGATCCTCTTTTCTATTCCAGAAACGGGATTTCATTTTTATCAAAGTTTGATCAGGTAGCTCAGGATTTTGACCAACAGAAATATCAAATGATTCTGGATGGTGAAATTGTTGCATATGATGATCATGGAAAGCCTAGTTTTCAGCTTTTACAGCAAATAGAGGATAATCCCAGCTTAGCTTTGGTTTATCAGGTTTTTGACCTTCTCTGGCTGAATGGCCATTCTACAAAAGAACTTCCGCTGGTTCAAAGGAAAGAACTTTTAAAAGAAGCACTCATTGAAACGGATACAATCAAATATTGTGACCATATCCCTGAAAAAGGCATTGCCTTTTTTGAACAGATGAAAAAAATGAAGCTTGAAGGTATGATTGCTAAACTGGCAGCCAGCCATTATGTAGAAAATTACCGGACTGCTGACTGGCTTAAAATCAAATTTTCCAATACAGAAGAGGCTATTATCTGTGGTTTTACAGAACCCAGAGGTTCCCGGGAAAGTTTTGGTGCTCTTATTCTGGGAAAATATATCAGTCATGATTTGGTTTATTGTGGTCATACGGGAACGGGATTCAACAATACTTCTTTAAAAGATCTTTATCAAAGGCTTCAGAAATTAATAGTAAAATCTTCGCCCTTTGAAACCATTCCTAAAACCAATACACCTGTAACATGGACAAAGCCTGAGCTCGTTTGTGAAATCAAATATTCTCAAATCACAGAAAACGGAATCTTCCGTCATCCGGTTTTTATGGGTATTCGTGAAGATAAGGAACCGGAAGAAGTAAAGGATGCAGCAGATTCGGATATTCAACCTAAAAAATCAAGAACAATGAAAGCTAAAGCATCAACAAAAAGAACAGAAACTTCGGAAAAGGAAAAAGAAATTACCCTAAACAAACATATTGTAAAGCTGACCAATCAGGATAAAATTTATTTTCCAAAAGATGATATTACCAAAGGTGATGTGATAGAATATTATCAGTCTGTAGCAGGATATATTCTGCCTTATTTAAAAAACCGTCCCTTATCCCTCAACCGCTTCCCCAATGGCATTGAAGAACAGAGTTTTTATCAGAAAGATGCCGGAGAGCATATTCCTGATTGGATCAAAACCACACAAGTATACTCTGAATCTAATGATAAATACATTGATTATATCTACTGCAACGATAAAGCAACCCTGGCTTATCTGAACAATCTCGGATGCATTGACTTTAATCCATGGAACAGCTCACTTCCGGATCTTGAACATCCGGATTATCTGGTTCTGGACCTTGACCCATCCAAACAAAATACTTTTGATGAGGTAATTGAGACAGCTCTTCAGGTGAATGAAGTGTTACAATCCATTAAAATTAAAGGATATTGTAAGACTTCCGGAAGTACAGGTATCCATATTTATGTTGCGATGGGTGGCAAGTATGATTTTGACCAGGTAAAAGACTTTGCGCATATTCTGATGAAACAGGTTCATGAAAATCTTCCCAAAATAACTACTTTAGAAAGAAGCCTTCAAAAAAGAGACAGTAAAAAAATCTATTTAGACTATTTACAAAACCGAACAGGTCAGACATTAGCAAGTGCTTATAGTTTACGCCCAAAACAGGGAGCTTCAGTCTCTATGCCTTTGGATTGGGATGAACTGAAACCGGGAATACTGCCTACAGATTATAATATTGACAATGCTTTGGAGAGAATTAAAGACAAAGGAGATTTATTTAAACCAGTTCTAGGAAAAGGAATTGATATGATGAAGGCTTTGGAATTACTTCAGAATATTGATTAATTTCTATACTTTTACCTGCAAAAACTATCCATGAACGAATCTATTACATTAGAAATTGCTTTTAATGAGAAGACGGAACGAGAACACCAACAGTTTTTCTTTCGTTATCAATGGAAAAAAGGCTTTACAGAACTTAAGAAAGCAATCATCTATGCTCTCATATTTCTGTTTCTTGGCTTTTTTTCTCAATCAAAGTTTATTAATAACAGTCCTGCTTCCGTTGTTTTCAGATATGCAGGATTTATTTTTATTGCCTATATTTTTTTACTTCTTTATCAATTCTTTACCAGTAAAAAGAAGTTTTATAAATCAATTGAAGAGCAAATCAGTGACTTTAAACAGAAAGATGAAAAATTTAGTTTTATAATTCTTAATAAGGATGATATTACTTTAGAAAATCCATTTAATACCATAGTTTCTGTTTGGAGTAAAACCAACTATAAATTTGTAGACCAATATCTTATTCTGAGTATTCTTAACAACAATCTTAATTTTGTATTTACTGAACATGACTTTAAGGAAAATGATTATAAAACTTTTACAAATTTTCTTGAACAATACTCAAAGAAAAATAAAGAATAGCTATTACATAAAAAAATCCTGCATTATTGAACGCAGGATTTTTTTATCATCATTGTAAATAATCATTACTTATTATAAATGTGGATATCTCTTTGTGGAAAAGGAATTCCTATTCCAGCCTGATCTAAAACTTCTTTACAGTCAATAATAAGTTCCTCATTCATTTTCCAAAAATTTTCAGTAGAAGAGCTCACTCTGATCGATAGGTTGACAGCACTATCGCCTAGTGTTGTTACGACTACCTGTGGAGCGGGTTCTGCAAGAGCAAATTCATTCTTTTTGATCATGTTCATTAATATTTCCTTTGTCTGTCTAAGATCAGCATCATAAGCAACTCCGATATCCAGAGAGGTTCTTCTGGTTCCTAACTGAGTAAAGTTCGTAATACTGTTATTGGAAACTACTCCATTAGGAATAATAATTAATTGATTTTGTGGCGTAATCAGCTTTGTGTGGAAGATATCAATCGCCTGTACTGTCCCTGAAACACCGGAATTAGTAGAAATAAAATCTCCTATTTTAAATGGTTTTAATAACAGAATAAGAATTCCTCCTGCAAAGTTGGTTAAAGATCCCTGTAATGCCAGACCTATAGCCAAACCTGCAGCACCAATCATAGCCACAAAAGCTGAAGTCTGTACTCCTAATTGGGTAACTACTACAATGAAGAGAAGAATATTAAGTCCCCAATTGATAATATTAAGTAGGAAATGCTGTAAAGAAGCTTCCATACCACGTTTTTTGAAACCTTTTGCTACAAGTTTCTTAATCATTCTGATCATCCATGATCCGATCAGATAAATCAGTAATGCAGAAATCACTGCAGTAAAAATTCTCGGTGCCCATGAAATCGCTGAAGATATTAAGGTATCCCAATGTTTCTGAATGTTGTTCAATTGTAAATCGTCCATTTTATACTACTTATTTTTTTATTATATTCGTTATCTGCCCTTATAGCAGTAAGATTTCAAAGTGGATCTGAATAGAAAGCATGCCCTGTTTTCAAAAGAAGGCTGATCTTAACTTTTAAAGTTAAAATCAATAGTATTTGCATTAAAACAGATTGATTACTGAATGGATGTTTTCAGCTTACTCAATGGTCATTTAGAAATTGAAATCTTACGGGAAGAATAATCAGTGTCTACAATTACAAAAAAAATACCGAAGTTGTTTTTTTAAGGAATAAAATCACTTATTCAATGAAAAATATCATATTTTTTCATGTAAACCCTTTAAAAAGATAAGATTTAAAATTAAGGAAGTTTTGCAGCCAGGCTTTCCGGTAAAAGTCTCAGAATATGATAAATGATTTTCCATTTAAAATTCGGAACAATGGTAAAGGAGTTTCCGGCATTGACAATAAATTTTGCAACATAATCCGGTTCCATGATCAAAGACTCATTGAGTTCTAACCCTTCATTAATTTTTGTTCTGATATAGCCTATCACTAAGGCATTGACTATTATTTTTCTGGAAGCCAGTTCCTGTCTTAATCCTGCCAGATATTGGGTAAATGCAGCCTTGGTACTTCCGTAGACAAAATTACTTTTTCTTCCTCTTACTCCTGATAATGAAGAAAGTCCAATAATCCTTTCCAGGTTTTTATTGCTTTCATCCATGGCAATCATGTTCAGAATAGAAACGCCCCCCATATAATTAACCTCCATCATTTGTTTTGCTCCTTTAAAATCTCTCAATGCCTTTTGGTTATCAACCAGGAAACCGGCTGAATACACAACAATATGAGGTTTTACAGGTAACTCCTGATAAAATTGATGATGAGAATCAAAATCTGCAGCATCGAAATACAAAACCTTAGTTCTTTTCTGATCCAGATTATTTGAGGAGATAAAATCTTCCAGTGATTTTGTATTTCTGGAAGCTGCCATTACAGAAAAACC
This sequence comes from Chryseobacterium sp. BIGb0232, assembly GCF_024810195.1. Taxonomy (NCBI): domain Bacteria; kingdom Pseudomonadati; phylum Bacteroidota; class Flavobacteriia; order Flavobacteriales; family Weeksellaceae; genus Chryseobacterium; species Chryseobacterium sp. BIGb0232. Next base: position 140,178 of record NZ_JANUEH010000007.1, on the reverse strand, counting down.
TTTTTCAAGGTATTGAATGATACATTGCTTTGCTACATCTGAATTGGCTCCTAAAATAAGAACAGTTTTGTCTGTGTTTTGATTCATAAGGCAAAGATAATTTTTTATTAAACATTAATTTCACAAATGGATTCAATGATTATAGAACATACAGATACCAATCTTTATATTGTAGTATCCTAGAAACTACCCTTTATTTTCATCCAGCAGTGTAATCCGTGAAATCCGCAGGATATTTTTATAGTTTTTGAATTGTTTTTCGCACAGATTCCACAAATCTCACGAATCTTTTATTTGAAGTCAACAGAGAATTTTGCTATAGAAGTCAATACTTTTTGGCTTACTATTTATATAAAAAAATGCGGCGGGTGAACTTTGTTCACCCGCCGCAGCTAATATTTTCAGACTGAATTAAATTATTTCTTCTCTTCAGTTACTGTTTCTTTGTTATCTGCTGATTTCTCAGTAGTTTTTGCTTTATCTCCGAAACGAGTTTGTGTCATTTCTCTAGAAACAGCAGCTTTTTCAAACTTTAATTTTCCGGATAATGTTTCAATAACAAAACCGTCATCCTGAACCTGGGCAATTCTTCCGTGAAGACCGGATGTAAGTACTACTCTGGTTCCTACTTTAAGTTCTTCCTGAAAGTTTTTTTCCTGCTTTTGCTTTTTCATTTGAGGTCTGATCATCAGGAAATAAAACCCTACAAACATCACACCCATCATGATCAGCATCATTGATGAAGATCCCTGTGGCTGTGCCTGTAAAAATAATGTCAACATATTTTATAAATTATGGTTGAATGTTCGCAGTGAACGTTAATTTGATTGGAGCTTTTTCTACGTTTGCAAAAACATCTGCATACTTCTGAACGTTTCCGTCAAAGTTTGAAGAGTCAAAATGCAATGTAATTTTTCCTTTTTTACCTGGCATGATAGGCTCTTTTGTAAAATCAGGAGCAGTACATCCGCATCCAGGTTTTACTTCAGAAATAACTAATGGATTTTTTCCTGTATTAGTCACTTCATACACGTGCTCTACTTTGTCTCCTTTCTTGATTTTTCCAAAGTCGAAGTTGCTTTCAGATAAAGCGATAGAGGTAGATGGCGCGTTAGAAACAGGGGCTGCAGCAGGCGCTTCTGTTACGGATGTAGCAGCAGAGTCAGCTGTTACCGGAGTTCCTGCAGCTGTTGAATCAGTAACTACAGCTTCAGCACTTTGAGTTTCTTTGTTTTCTTTTTTACATGAAACTAATCCAAAGCCTATAATTGACAAGGCGATAATTGATAACGTCTTTTTCATTTTATATTCTATTTTGATCTTTACAATATTTATCTAAAATACCATTAATGAAGATATTCGAACGGTCTGTAGCAAATACTTTTGCAATCTCGATATATTCATTAATAATAACTCTTGAAGGCGTTAAGGCGAAGTTATCTAGCTCTGAAATAGCGGTTGACAAGATCACTTTATCCATCAGGGAAACTCTATCAAGATCCCAGTTTTCTAATCTTTCTTCCAGCTTTTTCTCGTTGTTTTCCCAGTTGTTCAGGGTATCTTTCAATAACTTAGCTGCGAAGTTCTTGTCCTCTTCATCTTTAATCATTTTGATTAAAGTTCTGCTTTCTTCATCTTCTCTTAGGAATCCGATTGTTTTCTGTACCATTGAATTGGCAATATGGATATCATCATACCATGAAAGTTCTTTATCTCCAAGATAATCATGGAAATCATCATTTTCAGCAATATATCTTAAAAATAATTTCCCGATAAACTTCTGATCATCTTCAAAAGAAAATCCTTCTTCTTTCATGAAATCCTGATAACGTTTCCCTGCAGTAATTCTTTGGAAAGTCTTTACCAATAAATCATCATGCATATCCCACTTCAGCTGCTTATGCTGACCTGTAAAGAATAATCTTTCCGGATTTTCTTCCAGCTTAAGCAATATCTGATTGTTGATGAATTTTTGGTTAGGATTAATATCAGCATCGGTTTTAAGATATTTATTCTTTCCGATTTCAATTTGATGCTCGGCTAATTCTTTTAGACCTACTAAAAAATTAAGCTGATAGATATAGAGATAATAGATTTTTTCTATTCCAGCGAACATGTTTTTCTCTAAAACATCAAATTTTACAGGGTTCTGATAGTATGAATACACCGCCTGTACTACTTTTTCACGAATTTGTCGTCTTCCTAACATTCAAAGAGCTTTTTAATGAGTGCAAAGATACAAAATTTAAAATTGATGAAATTCGTAGAGTGAGGACATTTTTGTAATTTTGTAAAACTATATGAAAGCGCTAAAAACCTTAAACCCCTATTTTTGGAAACACAAAATACTATTGTTTTGGGGGGTACTCTTCATCATTGCCAGTAATTTTTTCAATATATATAAAGTTCAGTTTGTAGGAAAATCTGTAGATGAGCTTACTAAAAGCGGTAACCTCGGTTTCAATCAACAGGTTTTAGTCTATGTTGGGATCATTGTAGGCTGTTCACTTTTAACAGGAGTTTTTACTTTTATGATGCGGCAGACCATCATCGTTGCCTCCAGAAGAATTGAATATGAACTGAAGAATAAAATTTACAGACATTATCAGGATTTATCTTTAACGGATTATAAGCAAACGACTACCGGAGATTTAATGAACCGATTGAGTGAGGACGTGGTAGCCGTAAGAATGTATCTTGGTCCCGGAGTAATGTATGTGGCTAACCTTATTGTTCTTGTCCTGATTACGGCAATTTATATGGTAAAAACGGATGCTTCCATGACATTATGGACTTTATTGCCGCTCCCTATATTATCATTTGCTATTTATAAGGTAAGTTCAATTATCAATAAGAAGTCGAAGATAATGCAGAAAAGTCAGTCTGCAATTTCAACTTTTGTACAGGACAGTTTTTCAGGAATCCGTGTTGTGAAGTTTTTCGCAAGAGAAAAATATATTCAAAAAAACTATGGAATAAAAGTCACTGATTACCAAAATAAGGCTCTGGATCTGGCCAAAACAGAAGCTTATTTCTTTACGATTATTCTGTTTGTGATTGGCCTGTTGAATGTTGCCATTATCTGGATTGGCGGGACAAAATATATTGCAGGAGAATTAAGCATCGGTAAAATTGCTGATTTCTTCATGTATATTAACACCCTGATCTTCCCATTCTCTATGGTAGGCTGGGTAACGTCCGTCAATCAGAGAGCTGAAGCTTCCATGCAAAGGATCAATGAATTTATGGATAAAAAGTCGGAGATCGTCAATACCAACTTTGAGACTTATCCTATTAAAGGAGATATAGAATTCAAAAATGTATCTTACGTTTATCCCAATACAGGTATTAAAGCACTTGAAAATTTAAGTTTTAAAATCAAAGCCGGGGAATCCCTGGCTATTATGGGAAAAACCGGAAGTGGAAAATCTACTATTGCACTGCTTTTATGCAGGCTGATTGATCCTACTGAAGGAGAAATCCTGGTTGATGGGAAAAACCTTAAAGAACATAATCTTGAGAACTATAGAAACTTTATCGGATACATTCCTCAGGAGAGCTATTTATTCTCTGATTCCATTGAAAATAACATTGGATTTGCGATTGATCATCCGTCCCATGAAAAAGTAATTGAGTACGCTCAGATTGCAGATGTTCATAAAAATATTGTGGACTTTAAAGAGCAATATAAAACACTTGTAGGTGAACGCGGGGTCATGCTTTCGGGGGGACAAAAGCAAAGAATTTGTATTGCAAGAGCTCTGATTAAGGATCCAAATATCATTATTTTTGACGATTCTTTATCTGCTTTAGACACTGAAACAGAGCAGAATATTCTTGAAAATATTGATAGAAAAATCAGCAATGCAACTTCCATAATTATCACACACAGAGAGTCTAGCGCTCAAAAAGCAGACCAGATTATTAACCTTACCGAAATTGCCAATTCTGTAACCGCATAGCTGTTTCATTCCTAATTGTTAAATAAATCATAAAAAAAATTTTGTGATTAAAAGAATTCTTTTATATTTGTTCTTAACAAGATTAAAAAATATCTAACAATGAGTGAATACAAGGAACGCCATGAAAATGAGATTTTCACGAAGGTGTTAAAAGCAGGGAGAAGAACTTATTTCTTTGATGTGCGCGAGACGAAAGCAGGAGATTATTATCTTACAATCACTGAGAGTAAGAAAAATTTCGGAGAGAATGGGGAAGCTACATTCGAGAAGCATAAAATTTACCTTTACAAGGAAGATTTTAAGAGTTTTCAGGAGATGTTTAATGAGTCCACAGATTTCATCATTAATGAAAAAGGTGAGGATGTAATTTCAGAAAAACATGATAAAGATTTCAAAAGCAAATCATTCACAATTGATTCTGACGACGAAGTTTAAAAAAGAATATCTAAAAACACAAGCATCTGAAAAAGATGCTTTTTTTATGCCCTGAAATGGGCTTATGGCAAAAATAAAAGGTACACTTTAAAAAAGCATACCTTTTTGTTTTCATTTATACATACTCTCGTTTAATCTGCGACAATATGGTTGGATCCTGTATTTCATTGTCTTTAGCCAGCAATAGTACTTTTGACAATACTTCTGCTGATTTCGGATCATCGTCTGCAAAAGGCAGGAATAATCTTCCTCTATGCTGGGAATGAACTGGCAGAATTGACAAGTACATCCCCGGAGTCTGATGAACAACAGCACTTCCCAAATGCACACTATACTCCGCCAACTGCCCTTTTATTAATACATGCGAGCCTTCAATTCTTACATTATCTAATTTAAATAGGCGTGCTGTTTCTGTCATCAGTACAGCTCTCATTTCAATGGATGAATGACTGGCTTCAGGATCTACACTTCCTACATGTGCCACCGAAACCACCAAATCCACATCCCGCATTACTTCCGAGAACAGTCTTGGATTAATATTTTTAAAAGGAATATTCTTATAATCCTTCAATGAATGGAATTCTATCGTTTCCAGAGTCGGGCTTTCTATATCTGCTGGGGAAAACCAATCTGCCATGGCATATAATTTTACCTGAAAGCCTTCTTTATGATATACTTTCTGCAATCCTTCCTCATAATCTACCTTCCAGCCTCTTGTTTTAAGCAATGCCAGTGCCTGCTTTGGCTGAATCTGATGACCTGCATATCTGCGGGAAATAGATTTCTCTTTCAATTCATCAGGCGTAGGAACATAAAGTTCTCTGAAAATCTGCTTGAAAGGCTGAATCAGTTTTTCTTTAAAACAATAATGCTGATAATCACTCCAAACGGAATGTTCATGCAGATCTACACAATGCGCAATACGTAAAGTGTTTTCATCATTTAACTCCTGGATCTCACCATGAGCATTGATAAGACTTCCATCATGATAGAAACCTATTGTATGATCATTGGAAATAAACACTAGCTTCTCTAAATGCTTGACAATAACAGGATGTTCAAAAAGAGTTTTAATTTCTTTCAGGAAGAATTCATCTCCTCTTACCATAGCTTCTTCCAATCCTTTTCTGGAGCGTGTCCACTGTTCCCGCATGATCTTGCGGTTATTGGTTAATTCCACAATGGCTTTATCTTTTTTAATTTTCGGCGGAATAGATTTCAGCTGTTTATCATCTCTGAATACCACCAATTCTGCTTTCCCATTATCTTCTATGATTAAACCTACTGTTACACCATCAAGGGTTACTTGCGTTTCTTTTGACAGAAGTGATTGAATTTGTTTAGTTTCCATAGCCCATGTCAATCTTATCGGATCGGGATACCCGGCATTTCTTGCCAAATTCTCCAAAGCTACACGAATTGCCAGTGCTTCACTTGCCTGCTTCATTGAACCAAACTCTCTGCTTTCTTTTTTAAACTGCTGAATGTATTCATATCTGTTCAATACATCTTTTTCCGGATTTGTTTTGCTTAATGGCACTAATCCATAAACACGTAGATAATCCTGATCCCGTTTATCTTTTACTTTAGCCGTAACCTCTTTAATCTTTAAGATTCCGGCTAAGGTATCGGAATAAAGCCTTGCTCTTCTGTGTCCATTACCGTCTGATATGTATTTTGCAGATTCGTATAACATCTCCCAACGGGCTTTACCCAGCTCTTTATAGGCTTTTGTAAACCAGTCTTTATCTACAGCTCCATCTTTAAACTCCTGAATATCTACGGATGAGTATTTTGCCACCTCACTTTCAAGTTTTGCGTTCTGATCTTCATAAACACTGGTCTTGGTATGAGCATGCATCCACCATATTGCTGAATCCAGACCTTTCCAACCTAAATAACTGCTGACGAGTGATTGCCATTGCGGCGCGTACACTGCTGCCTGAATCAAACGAAGCTCTGAGATTTTCTCTTTCTTCATCATTTCATCAAAAGCCTTCTGTGTATCAGCTTCTGAAGGATAACAATCTGAAATCAATTTAGAAAAGAGCTTTTGCTTGGTCATATTTTCATTCCTGTAAGCATAAATATAGTTGGCATACAATCCTGATTTCCCCAACCCTTTCAGAAGCTGAACCAAACGTTGCGCTCCATATATCGTATGAAACTCCTGCACAAAGTGAGAAACTGCAGTATTAGCATCACCGCGGATAACCTCTACATCAAGGAATTTATCCTGTATTTCCGCAATCATAGGTTTCAGGAAAGGAAATTCTTCCAGAGTATTCTGATTACTATTGATCAGTTTACCTCTTGTAAGATCTCCTATTGCAGAATCTGCAGTAAGTATTCCTTCGTAAAGTTCTTCTTTGGTAATGAGTTTTAATTCATAAGCTTTACAGAAGAAATAGAAGTCAGGAACAGATTTGCTTATATTTTCTTTCAAACCGCTATGCTGCATCCATCGGTATAAATTCCATTGTTTGATATGCTGTTCATCGGTAAGATTCGCTTTGGGAATTGCCCATAAGAAAGGCTTAAAAAAATCAAGTTTCTGCCAGCCATTTCCCTGGTCCTGGTAATAATAATCATTGCTATCTTTTCCTTTATAAGTAATCACACTTTCAGGAAGATTGGCAAAGACTGTACTGGCAGCATCTAATGCAAAATCTACACGCTCTTCGAAGACGAATTTATCCTTTAACAATTGCAGAATCATGATGATCGGATTTTCCCATGCATATCTTCCTTTTAGTGGATTTATTAAAAGATCTTTGTAATAGAATACATAATTCTCCATAAAATCTCTGAAGATTTTTCTGTCACAGCTCTCAGCCAATGTTAATAAAAATAAATCTCTCGGCTGTAAACCTGAATCCAGATACCATTTCTCCCAAACCTCATGCAAGGGATAATTTTCTGCTAATTGTACAGAAGTAAAACCATCCGTATTTCTTTTAATCTGGCGGAAAGTATTCCCCATCAGCAAAGTGTTTACAGAGCCATCCCATTCATCAGATTCATATTCATGATCTTTATGCTGGAGAAATAGATCATTAAGTTTCTTTATTTCTGCTTTTATATCATCCATAGGTTTTGTAAACCCATATTTATCTTTTTTAGTAGCCTGTGCATATAACGAGCCTGGTTCTACCTTTGGCAAAGTAAACTTTGATACCACGCCAGGATTATAAAAACCATATCCATTGTCTTCAGAAAGAATCGTCTGATCTCCGGATGGATTAATCTGATCCAATAAACTATGTTCTCTTTCTGTTATTTTTGATCTTTCAGCATATTGTAGAGTCCAATTGGTAATCTGAGCAGATACTCTTTTTTCCTTTTGAAGCTGAAGCATGATATCCAGAGATGCTGCACGCTGTTCCAGGTCTCCTTTATTCATCAATTCCTCAACCAATGGAGTAACCACAACATCTTCCTGCTGAATAACCAATTCTATAAGCTTTTTACGAAGTACACCACCCTTTCTTTTAAATAGATCAAAGAAAACCATGATTTCTTCTTTGTTTAAAGGATCCTGCAACAATACATTGATTCCTGAGGCCACCAATGCTTCACCTCTGTCTTTTAAAATTTTAAAAGCAAATTCTTTTTGGGAAGCCGTTACTTTCAGCTTCTTTTTTCCTGTTGCATAGGATAAGGAGTAACAGTAAAACTCGCGTAATATATTCCGGGCCAATAATTCACGTAATGAAAGATCAAATTGGTCGAAATAAGAAAGTAGCAAATCCAATTTATCACGATCTTCCCCTACCAGATAAAACATGGAAGCATACAGATCGCTTTTTTTGAAAGTAGCATTTAGCCAAGAAAATATCTTTCCTTCAAATTTCTTTTCCCTGATTTCAATCTTTTGAGTCAGTTCATGGAGTTTTTCAAAGAAATCCGGATAGTCTGCATTATTGATGAAAAATTTCGTCTCAGTATTAGTGCTGAGTAATGTGGACATATGATCACCGGCAAAAGCTAATACTTCTACCTTCCCATCCAATACCGCTTTATAATACAATGGCATCTGAATGTAAGGATCAGCAGTTTCTGCCGCAAATTTAATGGCAAGACATTTCTTTTCCACATCTCCTTTTTCAAACAGCTGATGCAGATAGGGAACCGTTTTTTCAACATCCCAAACGCCCTGTACCCAAAGTGCCATATACACTTCATTATTATTCTTGCTTTTCACAGCCTCCGGAATTTCCTCAGGATGCTTGAAGTAATGATCTGCTAATGAAAGGATATTCTTTACTACAGATTCTTTCTCTGATTCCCAGCCTAAACCGGTCCAAGTATCTACAGCTCTTACAACCGATGAAAAACGGGTTAGTTTTTGTTCAATAATTACGCTCGTCATATATTCTAACGCTCCGATGCTCGTTTCATCCAAAGCTTCCAGAATTGTCTGACGTAAACCTTCCTGCCTTTGGGCAGCCAGTAAAAGTTTTTCTACTAATTCCCAGCATTTCTTCTGGTTACTATTAAGCAATGCTTTGATAATATTCAGAGAAATTTTTCCTTCCGGATGTTTATTGAAAATAATATCTTCAATCAATTGATAGATTGCTGTATTTCCAGTATCTATCGCTGCAGACCAAATGTAAAAGCGACTTGAATTATGGACAAATTCATTATCATAAATAATCTGTTCTTCTAAAGATAAATCAAAATTCTCATCACCATTATAAGAATAAACACAAGGGAATATCATTAACTCTCTGATGAAATTAACCTGATTAAGCAATATATAATCTTCACGATGAGGAGCACGGAAAGAGCGCCTGAAATAGCTATTCTGATACATTTTGTATGGCATCTTATTCCATGAATCTTTTACAAGCTCCGCATTTTCCCCAAAAAGATAAATTAATAAATTATAATGATCCTGATCCTCCCAAATATCAGGTTTGATATATTCTTTGAATATTCCGGCTTCTTTTGACCCTAAGTTTACTCTATCAAAATAATTAGGTTTACCTTTTAATAATTTACCTAATTCCGCAACTTCTTTGGTAAGGATGGGTCTATCTGGAAAAAGCGAAGAAGGAACACCTTGTTCAGAATGTTCTAAGAGATCTTTTCTTTGCTTTTCATAAAAGTTTTTAATAAGTTTTTTCGATTCTAATTTTTTTGTGATTTCCATGTATGTTAGTTGTTAATAGAATTAGATTACCAATAGCTTCCTGCAAGAAAAGTAAGCCTGATAAAAGTAAATGTATGTTGTAAACTCAAATCTATGGTTTGGCCAAGGTCTGAAAACTGCTCATCATTGTAAAATATAGCGAACATCCCGTCTTCAAATGCCTGAATAGCATTATCCTGAGCTTTTTGTACATCAGCTTTTTTTAGATTATAAATACTTCCAAAGCCCACCTTACCTGTATCGGTAAGAATGTTCAGATAGTTATCTGTTGGGATCTTCGTAGAATCTTCATCTTCGAGTTCAAAAGATTGAGCGTTAAATTCTTCTACCTGTTGCTGAACGATGAGCTTTAATAAGTTTTTTAAAGAAATAACTGAATCTTCGTAAGCGATTTCAATTTTTTGTTCCGAAAGAACAGGATGCTTCCTGCCCAACTGCTTTACAGTGACTTTTATATTCATATTTGAACTTAGTGTGCTTAAATATAGTAAAATTTAAAACCCATATTGTATCAAATTGAGGTTTTATGACGAATATCAAGAAAAAAGAAAGTCAGTAGTGAATTTTTCAGGCAAGTGAATTATAAATAAAGAGAAACAGGGATTATTACTCATTATTCATGAATTAGCTCCGATAGAAATGGTTACCCTCAACAAGCAATGCCATTTTTAAGTGTCGACGTGAGGAGTATGAGCGAATTCCGGGAAAAAGCTTCCGGAAAAAAGATAAAAAATAGACATTATTTCACCTTAGAAACAGGTGTAAAATAAAAAAGTACACTTTCAAAAAGTGTACTTTCTTTGGGTGAATGAGGGGTCTCGAACCCCCGACCTTCGGAACCACAATCCGACGCTCTAACCAACTGAGCTACAATCACCGTTTTCTGAGTGCAAATATAGGACAATTTCCTCAACTACCAAACAATTCCGTCAAAATTTTTCAAAGAAATTAATCTTTCAGATGTAAATCCCTCAGCATAAGTAACTCCCGATAATCGGCCTAAATCCTGTGCACGGTATGTTAAACTCTCAAAAAAGTCTTTTGTGGTAATAGGCGTCTCAGGCTCTTTAGAAGTTGGGTCATAAAACTGAGTTTTATAAGCCATACATGAAGCAATTTTTTTATCCAGGAATTCTGAAATGTCAATAACAAATTCCGGTTTGATATCTTTCCACTGAATATAATGAAAAACATGCTTGGGTCTCCATACTTCCTGAGCTTCTCCTTCCTCTACCGTCTCTATTTTTCTCAATCCGGACAAAAAGCACGCATCCGATACTAATTTCGCTCCTTTTGCATGATCCGGATGTCTGTCATCAATTGCATTCGCTAAGACGATTTCCGGTCTGTATTTGCGAATCATTTTTACGATCCTCATTTGGTATTCTTCGGAATTCACCAAAAAGCCATCTTTCATTCCCAGATTCTCTCGTGCAGAGAGCCCCAGAATTTTGGCAGCATCTGCTGCCTCTGCTTTTCTAGTTTCATCAGTACCTCTTGTTCCGAGTTCTCCTCTGGTAAGATCTACCACAACACATTTTTTTCCTTCAGAAACCATTTTGGCAATAGTTCCGCCACACCCTAGTTCTACATCATCAGGATGTGCTCCAAAAGCAAGTATATCAGTTTTCATATAATCAAAGATAAGGTTTAAAATAAAAACTTCCCAAACATTACGAATGGGAAGTTTTAATATCTATAATTTAAATTTTAAATTATTTATTGATCTCTGCATTAAGTTTTACAGCATCCTGATAAGTAGGATCTAACTGTAGTGACTTCGCTACATAGTCTTTAGCTTTTGCCATATCAGATTCTTTGCTCATATAAGCTACTGCAAAGTAAGCATAAGCAAGAGTCTGTTTGTTTGCTTCCTGATCAGCTGGTTTTACAGTACTGATGAATTTTTCATAAGCAATCTTTGCAGCGTCGTTGTTTCCTGCCTGTTGGTAAGAATACCCCTGGCTGTAGTAAGCCGGTGCCCAATCAGGAAGAAGCGCTGACATTTTCTGCCATGTAAGGATCGCTCCGTTCCAGTTTTTAGCATCCTGGTAAGCTGTTGCTAATTTAAATAGTGCATCAGAATCCTGGCTGTTAGCAGCCACTTGCTTCTTCAATGCTTCGATTGCAGGGTTTGTAGGCCCTTTATCAACGTCAGCCTGAGAAGCACCACCACCTCCAGCGATATTTGCCAATTCTAAATCCCACTTCATTGTTTCATCTTTTGCAGCTTTAGCAATAGCAATTTTCTGTTGAGATTCTGTTGTTAAAGCAGATTTCTTAGCAGCATCTTTCTCATCTTTTGCTAATCCAGCAGCGATAAGTCCTTGTAGACCTTGGTCAGCTGGTAATATTCTTGTTTTCTCTGCCTGAGATACAAAAGTATCCATGTTTTGTTTAGCCCCTGCATAGTTTTTATCAGCGTAGTCCTGATAAGCTCTTAGTTTGAACTTGATAGGGTCTTCAATTTTATCAAAGATCTTATCTAAAACTGTTTTAGAGTTTGTGTAATCTTCGTTCGTGAAGTATAATTTAGAAATTTCTAATTGAGTATATGGATCTTCATCAGCATATTTTGTATAATTGATAAGATCTTGTGTAGCCTTTGCATTTTGCTGGTATCTGATATCATATCCAGCCATAGCCTTATATGCAGGAGCATAGGTAGCGTCTACTCCAATTGCTTTATCAATATTTTGTTTTGCTTGTTGCCATTGTTGAGCAGCCATCCATAAAGTTGCCATTCTTGTATAAACGGAAGCTTTATTTTTAGCTAAAGGTAACGCTTTGTCATAAGCAGACATTGCTTCACCTGGTGATCTTTTCAATCTGTAAGCATCTCCTAAAGTATAATAATAATGTGCAGGAACTCCTTTCTTTTCAGCTTTTTCAATTGCTTTAGTAAGGAATTGAATCGCAAGATCCGGAGAACTGTTCTTTTCAAATAAAGTTAAAGCTTCTGCTGCTCTGAATAATACATCAGCATCTTTTTCTTTAGAATCAGTTACTACTTTCTGAATTTCAGCAATAGCGCTTTTGTCTCCTTTTCCTAATTTTACAGTAGCTAAACCGATTTTATTAAGAAAGCTTTTACCATCGGCAGCCAGCCCTTTGTTAAAGTTTTCAGTAGCCTTTGCATAATCAGGTTCTCCTTGCTTTAAGAAAGTATTCCCTAAATAGAAGTAGTTTTCAGCGGTAGGCTCTTTAGCGATCATATCAGTGAAATTTGTTTTTGCCTGAGCAAATTTATCACTGTCAATACTGTTAATACCATCCTGCAACGTCTGTGCAGTGGCAAAACCGGTAAAAAATACCACGGCTGCTCCAAAAGCAATCTTCTTTACATTCATAATCATTATATCTTTCATTTTATATTTTCTAATCAATTGAGTTATATTCTACACAATTTTCAGACCAAAATATATTATTTATTATGGCTAAATTGTGAATTTAATAATTTTTAACGCATCTGTACCTCTCTTTTGTACAGGTTATAAGGTTGTAAGCCCTCTTTCTGAACAATTTTCTGTCCCAAATGAGTACATGAAAATCTTATGAATCCACTTGCAATATTGAATCCGCCTTCGTTAGCCAGAAAATAAAGAACTCTGGTAAATGGATAATCCATAGAACGAAGCCCTTCAGAATCGGCATTGTAAGTTTTTCCATTATTAACTACCGGAAGAACTTTCACCATATCTCTCAAATTCTCAGAAGTTTTATCATAAGGTCGGCTGAAAGTATTAAGTCCTATAACGCCTATTTTATTCGGATATTTTCCTAACTCCTCAATGACCTTCTGGTTTCCCGGAATAATCGAAAATTTAAGGTCTTTCGGCTGTTTTTTTAATTTTTCAGCTACAAAATTCAGATTACTAGAGTTCGTTCCATCAAAAATAAAATCCTTCTTATCTGAAAGCAGTCCGCTATTAATTTCATCCATTGAAATACTTTCTCTAGGAGAATTCTTTGGAACTACAAAAACCACGGCATCTGCTGCAAATCTTGCAGGAGTAAATTTTAATTCGGTTCTTTCTTCGTAAGTTTTTATCTCTTCTGCATTAAGATTTCGGGACATTACAATAATCTTTGCCTTATTATTCAATAAGTCCAGAAAACCTAAATCTTCTTTTTTTGTTTCTACTTTAATATGCGTTTCAGGATAACTGATCATATACCCATCAGCTAATGCTTCTGTGACACTTTGAAAAGAACCGTCCGTAAAAATTGTTAGATTGCCTTTATTATAGGAAGGAGCATTATCATCCTTTTTTTTGCAGCCTGCTACCATTACAGTAAGGGCAACAACAGCTGCAGCTTTAAAAAAGCTATTCTTCATCTTTGGATTTTTTGATTTGTGAAATGGCTCTATAGATTCTGAATACACCATAAAGCGCAAACACCCCGCCTAAAGCATAGGCAATAATAGGGTCTAAAATAGTAAAAAAGAATCTGTAGATCATTACTACAATTCCTAAGACAATATAAAACAATCCCGCAATAAGGGATAACCACTTGAACATCATGTAACAAAAATACGAAAAAAATAAAAAGAGAAGCATAAGCCTCTCTTTTTATTTATATTCTGAATGAATAAATTTAATTATTCAAAGTTCATAGTAAATGGTACGCTATAGTAAGATCTAACGCTCTCCCCGTTTCTCTTCGCAGGAGTCCATTTTTTAAGTTTCTTAACTACACGAATTGCTTCATTGTTGAAGTCGCCATTTGGAGATTTCTCTTCAATAGTAACTGCAGAAACAGTTCCGTCTCTTTCTACAACGAACTTAAGCTTAGCTTTAAGGGTACCTTCACCTCCTTCCATTAATGAAGTATCGAAATTTTCACCTAAGTATTTTCTTAATGCTCCCATACCTCCAGGATATTCTGCAGACTGGTCTACATCTTTGTAGATTTCGTTAGGGTTATTCGCTTTCACTTCTACAGTTGCAGTTTTTGTTCCTGTAGATGGTGGTGGCGGTGGTGGTGTATAAGCCGGAGCTTTTACTCCCTCCTGATTATTCAAACCAGTTGTAGTTTCCAACTGCTTAGAAATTGGTGGAGGTGGAGTTTCAATTTTCGGAGCTTTTACAGGCTCAGGAACCACATTTTGGATCACCTCAATTTTTGGTTCCTCTTTTGGAGGTGGAGGTGGTGGAGGTGGTTCTTCTTCTTTAGGCTGCTCAATAATCGGGTCATCTTCAACAATATTTACAAGATCTGCCTTCACTTCTGTTTTAGGCGGAGCTGTAAGGTTCTTAATTGTAAGATAGATGAACGGAGATAAAGCTACCAAAAGAAATATAGATGTTCCAACAATAAAAGATTTTGTCAGAAGTCTAGGATACTGATGTCTAAGATCATAGGCACCATATTCCTTGTTTCTATTTTCAAATACGATTTCGTCTAAAGTAAGATTCTGACCGTATACATTTTCATCTGCCATAGATAATATAACAATTTTATGGTTAAATTACTTTGTAGCAGCCGGTGCAGCTGCACCACCTACTTTTTTCTCATAAATAGCTTTCTCCCAAGGTTTGATATCAGTAACACCGTACTGTTCACTTTTGGTAATTGCCATTTCGTCTAGAATATCAACAAAGTTTTTATATACAGCATCGTCAGTTGGCTTAATGATCACCGTAAATTTGGCTGGATCTACCGCTCTAGATTTTGCTTGCTCAATTACTTTTCTAATTCCTTCTCTGTCAAAACTAGTTTCCATAAGGGTTTGGTCATTCAAGGATGTTGCATCCTGTTGGTGCCAAAACACTTTATTATCTTTTCCTAGTAATAAAGAGATAGAGTTAGCAAGTTTAATTTCTGTTGGTTCCGGTTTAGGATCTGTAGGCTTTGGTTTAGCCGGAAGACCTAAGTCCATTACATTCGGTTTACTAAACGTTGACGTAAACATAAAGAACATCAATAGTAAGAAATTAAGGTCAACCATCGGAGTCATATCGACTCTGGGGTTGTTTTTCTTGGATCGAACCTTGCCACCCTTGGCACTCTTATCCTGTACTTGTACTTCTGCCATTTCTTCTTAATTATTCATTAGGTTTACCTTCTTGTGATGTAATCAACCAAAATTTAAGAAAATCGATATCTCTTAAACCCTCAAATAGGCTTTTAACTTTAGGGTATTTTGTTGTAACGTCACCTTTGATGGCTAACTTGTAGTCAGGATTAACGCTTAAACTTTCTTTTACCCAGTCAATTAATTGCTTATTTGTACTATCCATAGGAATCCCTGCAGGACTCTTGTAATTTTTCTGCTCATCTTCAGGCAAATCCAAATACCCTTTTAATTGGTTCATTGGAACTCCAATAGCCTGAACTTTCTGGAAAGCTGCTTTTTGATTATTATCAAAAGTAACGCCATACTTTTGACCCATTTTATCTAAAAGTGCAAGTCTTTCTGATGCATTTTCTACTGGCTGGAAATAAAATTTCCCGTCCGGTGTAGCATTAATAGTCATTAAACTACCATCAGGAAGTAATTTTTCCGAAATTGAAGATGGCGGTTTGATCTGCTCCACATCAGGTTTTTTAAACTGCGTGGTCATAATAAAGAACGTAAGTAATAGGAACGTAACGTCGCACATCGCGGTCATGTCCGTAACTACTCCATGTCTTTTTGGTTTAATTCTCGCCATTATTTTTATAAATTATTTTTTAAACTTCTTTTATTGTGCAAAACACAGTTCCATCTTAGTGGAATTCAGCAAAAGACTGTTGGATGCTCATTGCGATCTCGTCGATCTTATAAGTTAACCCGTCAATTTTAGAAGTAAAGAAGTTATAAAGAATAATTGCTACTGCAGAAGTACCAATACCTAATGCCGTGTTGATCAAGGCTTCAGAAATACCGATTGATAAAGCTGCTGCATCAGGAGTACCTCCACTAGCACCTAAAGCGAAGAATGCTCTAATCATCCCGATTACCGTTCCTAGTAGTGCTACTAACGTTGCAACAGTACCTAATGTAGAAAGGATCATCATGTTTTTCTCAAGCATTGGCATCTCAAGAGTTGTAGCTTCTTCGATAGCTTTGTTAAGCGCTACCATTTTCTGCTCTTTATTTAAAGTAGTATCGTGAGCAAGTGCTTTGTAAGTAGTAAGACCTTCTTTTACAACGTTCCCTACAGAACCTTGTTGTCTGTCGCACTCTTCTAAAGCTTCGTCAATTTTGTTTCCGTTTAGTAAGCTTCTTACTTTTACTACAAAGTTGTCTACATTACCTGAACCTGAAGCTTTGCTTAATACAAAGTATCTTTCAAATGAGAAAACAATTACAGTAATCATGAATGTTACAAGTAATGGTACAATAACACCTCCCATGTAGATCATCCCTAAGAATCCTTCTGGATGCATCTCTTTACCTTCTACATCAGAAAAAGCGACTGATGCACCTGCTAATCTTGGATCAGCTTTAAAATTACTTGGACTACCTAAAACGAATAACCAAATACAAATCCCTATAACTAATAGAATAGGAATAATAACAGCTGGATTTAAACCTCCCGCTTTTCTAGCAACTACTTGCTCATCATTTTTTGAAACATTCATTTCCATATTTAACTAAATTATATTGTTTTAAAATTTTACAGGGTGTAAATTAAAGGCAAAATTAATTAAAATGCAAGAGTCTTAATTAAACATTTTGATATTTTTTAATAAAGAAAATTTAATACGATTTTGATATTATAATTATTCGCAAATATTTTATTTATTTTCCTCAAATTTAACATTTGAGTTAAAAAATCTAAAAAATAAGGACTCCATTTTTTTTAATTTCCCAATGTTAATTTTTTTTTAAATTACGATATTCACAATACGGTGAGGGACTACAATGATTTTTTTAGGGGTTTTACCTTCCAAAATCTGTTGCATTTTCTCATTTGAAATCACCAAATCTTCCACTTCCTTTGCAGATAATTGAGCTGAAAGAGAAATTTTGAACTTCATTTTACCGTTTACGCTTACCGGATACTCAATTTCATCCTCAACCAGATAATCTTCATTCAATACCGGGAATTGTTCAAATTCTATTGATGTACCGTTTCCTAGTAAATTCCACAATTCTTCACAAATGTGAGGTGCATACGGAGAGATGATAACGGATAACGGTTCTAAAATATTGCGCTTGTTACATTTAATTTTCTGCAACTCGTTTACAGCGATCATAAATGAAGATACCGAAGTATTGAAAGAGAAGTTTTCAATATCATAAACTACCTTTTTAATTAAGGTATGTAGAACTTTATATTCTGCTTTCGTAGGCTCTTCATCAGAAACTTCAAATACATCCCCGTTGAAATAAAGATTCCAGAATTTTTTAAGGAAACCGTATACTCCACTCAAACCTTGTGTATTCCAGGGCTTGGATTGCTCTAATGGACCCAAGAACATTTCATATAATCTTAAACCGTCTGCTCCGTACTCTTCACAGATGTCATCAGGATTTACCACATTATATTTAGACTTGGACATTTTTTCTACTTCACGGCCTGTGATGTATTTTCCGTCTTCCAAAATAAACTCTGCATCGGCATAGTCTGGCCTCCATGCTTTGAATGCTTCAGTATCCAATTCATCAGATGTTCCTTTTAATAAGGATACATCTACGTGGATCTGCTGGGTCTGGTATTCGTTGGCTAAATTTTTAGATACGTATTGATTAGTACCATCAATTCTGTACACAAATGCACTCATTCCCAAAATCATCCCCTGATTGATTAATTTCTGGAAAGGCTCATCACTGTTAATGTACCCTCTGTCTTTTAAGAACATATTCCAGAAACGGGAATACAATAAGTGACCGGTTGCATGCTCACTACCTCCTATATATAAATCTACCTGTCCCCAATAATCTGAAAAATTCTTAGCACAGAATTCACCATCGTTCTGAGTATCCATATATCTAAGGAAATACCATGAGCTTCCAGCCCACCCTGGCATTGTAGATAATTCTAACGGGAATATTGTTTTGTCATCAATTAAATCTGTAGCAACTAATTTCTGGTTCTCTTCATCCCACGCAAATGTTTTAGCATTTCCTAGTGGTGGATCTCCATCTTCGGTTGGCAAATATTTTTCAACTTCAGGAAGTTCCAATGGTAAAGCAGAAACTGGTAAGGTATATGGCATTCCTTCTTTATAATATATAGGAACCGGTTCTCCCCAATAACGCTGTCTTGAGAAAATCGCATCACGCTGTCTGTAGTTTGTAGTTCCGTGACCGATATCTTTCGTCTCAATTTCTGCAATTATTTTTGACTTGGCATCATTATAATGTAGTCCGTTTAAAAAATCAGAGTTTACACAAACAGAGTCTTTAGAATCAAAAGAGTTCTCCTGAACGTCTTCTTCTGTTTCAACTACTTTTTTAATCTCTAAATTAAATTTCTTTGCAAACCTGTGGTCACGCTCATCATGTGCAGGAACAGCCATCACGGCTCCTGTTCCATAGCCCATCAATACATAATCTGAAATATAGATTGGCATTTTTTCTCCACTGAATGGATTGACAGCATAACTTCCTGTGAAAGCTCCGCTCACGTTTTTCACGTCAGACATTCTGTCTCTTTCCGTCTTTTTGGAAGTTTCTTCTATATAAGTATCTACTTCTACTTTCTGAGCATCGGTAGTAATCGTATCTACTAAAGGGTTTTCCGGAGCCAATACCATAAAGGTTGCTCCAAAGATGGTATCAGGTCTTGTGGTAAAAACCTCAACAATTTCTTCATGTCCTTCTACATTAAACTTAACCTGTGCTCCCTGAGATTTCCCGATCCAGTATTCCTGAGAATCTTTCAACGGCTGTGGCCAGTCCAAAGTAGAGAGACCCTGCAATAATCTTTCAGAGTATGCAGAAATTCTCATACTCCACTGCATCATCTTCTTTTGGAATACAGGAAATCCTCCTCTTTCAGATTTCCCGTCTTTTACCTCATCATTGGCTAAAACTGTACCCAATGCAGGACACCAGTTTACCGTAGTCTCTGCTCTGTAAGCAAGACGATAATTTAGTAAGATATCTTCTTTATCAATAGCTGAAGCGTTTGCCCATTCTTCTGCAGTGAAATTCAATTCATCGTTCTGATTGGCACTTAATCCTTCTGTTCCCTTTTCTTCAAAATGTTTGATCAGGGTATCAATAGCTTCGGCCTTATCAGTATTTTTATTATACCAGGAGTGGTACAATTGGATAAAAATCCATTGTGTCCATTTATAATAAGATGCATCGGAAGTTCTTACTTCTCTGCTCCAATCGAATGAAAATCCGATTTTTCTTAACTGCTCTTCGTATCTGTTGATGTTTTGTTCTGTTGTGATTGCCGGATGCTGACCTGTCTGGATCGCATACTGCTCAGCAGGAAGCCCGAAGCTGTCATATCCTACCGGGTGGAGAACGTTAAACCCCTGATGTCTTTTGTATCTCGCATAGATATCTGACGCAATGTATCCCAGTGGATGCCCTACGTGAAGTCCTGCTCCGGATGGGTACGGAAACATATCGAGTACATAAAATTTAGGTTTATCGGTATTGTTGGAGGTTTTATAGGTTTGATTTTCCTCCCAATATTTCTGCCACTTTTTTTCTATCTGCTGATGATCGTAAAACACTTTATATAGATGTTATATGTTAGACTTTAAATAATTGGATTGTTTTCTTTTAAACAAGATTCACAAAAATAATGATTTTAAAGGAAATAGAAATTTAAATTATGATGAATTGTAATTCTCTGTTCAACAAAAAGGTCCCATCCGAAGATGAGACCTTTATTATATCTTGAAATACACTATTAAGGCTTAGCGCTTACCCTTTTAAAAGTAATAGTTCTTGTTTTATAAATTGTAGGATCTTCGGTTTCTTCTCTTACTGATAAATTGAGGGTAGTGGCATCCAATGTTACCACTTTTGTATTTACCGGTGCTACCACTCCCTGGTATTTCATCTGAAGGGCTTTGCTGCTCTTATCATATGAATAGGTAAAATTTTTATCAGGCAAAATGTTACAAGCGGTTCCTGTAGTAGGATCCTGCACATCTATTCTTTTCCCGCTTGTCTCAGTACTGAACCACCATCTGGACATTTTCTGACATTCGGTATAAGTAATCACATCTGAAATCGGTTGCTCACCTACCTCAACGGTAGTAACCACCTCTTTTATCGGTTGCCAGAATCCAATAATCGGTTCTTCTATAACAATTTCGTTGCTATTATTACATCCGGTAGTTACCAATAATGATAAACCTAAAAATAGTAGTGCTAATTTCTTCATAGATCAATTTTTTCAAGCGCTAAAATTATACTTTTTTTGATTTATATTACTATTTTTTGTGAAAAATTATTTTATCAGCTTTTATTTATACATATTTTAAAACATTGAGAGGCTATATTGCCTTTATTTAACAAATATTGAACATCCGAAAACTCCTCTGTTTTATTAAAAAAGTTATTTTTGTAACAAAGAAAAAAAATGCAAGCTATAACGAAAAACAATTTTGACTTCATTCGTGTTCTCCTCGCTTTTATTGTCTTCGTAGGACATCTGGGCGCTTTAAGTGCTTCTGAAAAGCTATTATTCTTAACACATAGCCCTGTTGAAGTTGCTGTTTTCTCGTTTTTCATTGTGAGTGGTTTTCTGATTGCAAGAAGCTATGAAAGGGCATCAAGCCTAAAAAGCTACGCCAAGAAAAGGTTCAACAGGATTGTCCCTGCTTATCTGCTTGTTGTATTTCTTTGTGCTATACTCCTGAGTCTGGTCAGTACTTTATCTTTTACTGAATATTTCAGCAATACACAGGTTTATAAATACCTTTTCTGGAATTCATTATTCCTCAATTTCAAAGCTCCATGGCTTCCGGGTGTATTTGGCAACCAGGCTGTAAACGGGGCATTATGGACTCTTAAGATTGAAATGTGTTTTTATATAGCAGTTCCACTGATGTTCTTACTGTTTGGAAAGAATAATAAATACCGAACCATCAGCCTGATCGTTCTTTATTTCCTTTCTCTGGTCTATCTCAATTATTTTGAAATGACAGGAAAAGCAGCACTTTCAAGACAGCTTCCGGGTTCATTATGTTATTTTATCGGAGGAATGCTTGTTTATTTTCATTTCGACAAATTTATCAAGCATAAGCATTTACTTTTTATCATTGCTATCATTACAGTCTGGATTGATCTTATTTTTAAAATAAAACTTTTTTCCCCGATAATGATCAGTATTATTGTTCTGTATATTGCTTATTCCTTCAGCTTCCTGAATAATTTTGGAAAATACGGGGATTTCACTTATGGAATTTATATTTTCCACTTCCCTATCATCAGGGTATTTGCCACATTGGGACTTTTTGCCAACTACAATCCTTACCTTATGAGTATTGTATGTATGTTTACAGTCATCGGAGTGGGAATTGCCTCATGGCACTTTTATGAAAAAAGATTTTTATAATTTTACACCTATTTTAAAACGCGAATGAAAGACCTTGTCTCCATTATCACTCCCTGCTATAATTCAGCTGAATTTATAGAAGAAACAATACAATCTGTTCTGAACCAAACCAATGAAAACTGGGAATGGCTTATTACGGATGATCTTTCTAAGGACAGCACTGTTGAGATGATCAGAAAACACAATGATCCAAGAATCAAACTTAAGGTTTTGGAGAAAAACGGAGGTGCAGGAAATGCTAGAAACAACAGCCTTGAAAGAGCTCAGGGAAGATATATTGCTTTCCTAGATTCCGATGATTTCTGGCATCCTGAATATCTTGAGACCATGACAGATTATATGCAGGAGCACAACGCAGAGCTTGTATACTGTAATTACTCAAGATGTGACGAGCAGCTTCGCCCTATATTAAAAGATTTTCTAGCTGATAAGGTGGTTACTTTTTCAAATTTACTGAAAACATGCCGATTGGCTCCGGTTTCCACGATGTATGATACCAAAAGAGTAGGGAAATTTTTATTCCCTGTAAAAAGTAAGCGTGAAGATCATGTGATGTGGCTAAATCTGCTAAAAGTAATCCCGGAAGGAATTCCTATCAATAAAACAATGGCAAAGTACAGAATGCGGGAGAACAGTGTTTCCAGAAAGAAAAAGAATATCATTAAGGATCAGTATCTGGTGTACAAAGATTTTATGGGATTCTCTACATTAAAATCTTTGTATTATACGGCAAACTGGGCCTTAAATGGGTTTATGAAATATTCAAAAATATTCAACTAAAATGGAGTATTCAAAAGAGTTTAAAGCAGCATTGAGTGCTTTTACCGGCACAGAGAAGGATAAACTTATTTTCAGACTTCTGAGAAAGGATAAATTATTATCTAAAAAACTGTATTTCGAACTTATCGATCCGGAAACCACTGATGATAAAAGAAATGCCAAGGAAGCGGATGTGGAAGAAAAAATTTTTTTAGCCTCCAAATATATTGGTAATGCAAAATATTTTCTGACCATTATCCGGAAACTAAGTGCAGAAATTACAGAACATGTTAAGATAACAACAGATAAATTCGGAGAAGTTTCTTTGAATTTATTGATGATCGACAAAGTTTTGGATTACAATAACGACCTTAGCAGACAAAGATTTGACAACGTCTATAAATTCTACCTTTATATCATTAATAAACTATTTAAATCCTTGATTCTGA
Organism: Chryseobacterium sp. BIGb0232; assembly: GCF_024810195.1. Lineage (NCBI taxonomy): Bacteria > Pseudomonadati > Bacteroidota > Flavobacteriia > Flavobacteriales > Weeksellaceae > Chryseobacterium > Chryseobacterium sp. BIGb0232. Next base: position 116,948 of record NZ_JANUEH010000007.1, on the reverse strand, counting down.
TAAAGAAACTGGATGAAGATTATTGGATGGAATTTGATGAGCTCCTAAGAAGCATTTATCAAAAAATACTGGAGAACAATTATCTTCAAAAACTATGTATTAATAACGGACTTGATCTTAATTGGTTTGAATCAGACAATATTCCCGAGAATATCGATCAGATTATGAAAGAGATAAAAAGTCAGGGGTTTTTACGATAGAATCTTTTGCATAATCATCTGGGTGGAATCGGGTTTTTCGCTAACGAATTTTTCTGCATTTCCGGACATTTCTGCAAGTTCTTCTTCATTGTCTTCACCGGCAAGAAATAAAACAAATTCTGCAGCGGCATGTTCGTCTGCGAAAGACTTTCCTCCATTCACAGAGAGTAGATCATCTGCCTCAGGATTCTTTTTATAATGATTTCCAAAGATCACCGGAACGCCGAATGTGGCCGCTTCCAGAATATTATGAAGACCGGCATCATGAAAACCTCCTCCTACAACGGCTATATCGGCATAGGAATAAAGCTTTGACAATAAGCCAATACTGTCAATAATCAAAATTTGAGCATTGAAAACTGTATGTTGGGTATCTTTGATTTCACTGTACAATAAAGCATCAGAAAAGGTATTTTTCAGGTGCTCTACTCTTTTAAGGTCATGAGGAGCAATAATCATTTTAAGGGAATTATTTTTAAGGGAAACCATTTCTGCAATTTTCTCTTCCGACTGCCACGAACTACCAAAAACAACCGCTTTATTACTCCCTATAAAATCTGTAATATGATCCACATGATTATCACGGTTCCGAAGTTGCTTCACTCTATCAAATCTTGTATCTCCTGTTACTGAGGACCTTACCAACCCAACACTCTTAGCTAGTGCAAGTGAGAATTGGGTCTGATGAAAAAACCAATCTACATTTTCTTTAAGCTGTTTTACCAGCCACTTTCCATAAGAAGTGAAAAACGATTGTCTTTCGTAGAACAATGCTGAAATTACATAGATCTTAGTATTTTTTCCTTTAAGTTCTGCCAGCAGGTTATACCAGTAATCATACTTCACCGTAAAAAATAGTTTAACATCAAATTGCGATATAAACTCTCTTACCATGCTTTTTTTATCAAACGGCAGATAACAGATCACATCCGCAATATGTTTCTTCTTAACAACATTATCATATCCTGATGGTGAAAAGAAGGTTATCAGAATCTTATAATCAGGAAATTGTTCTTTAAGCTTTTCCAGAACAGGCAATCCCTGTTCATACTCTCCTAAACTCGCGGCATGCATCCAGATCACCTTATCTGTTTTGGTGAAAGCAGACTTCACTTTATTCAAAGACTCCTTCCTTCCATCAACGCCCTTTTTAGTTTTATCGTGAAATAAAGCAAAAACCTTCATTCCAAAGATAAGAAGGCTGATAAATATGTTATAAAGTAATTTCAATTTTGATGGATCTAGTTGTTAGATTTTATTTTACTTTCCCGAACCGATTTTATAAGTCCAATTCCAATCACAGCAAACATTAACCCTAAAATAAACAAAACAGCATCACTAAGCTCTGTCTGCTTTCCTTCTGCCACCCTGATACTCTCAACAATAATATCAAGAAATAAAATCATCACTGGAAGCTCCAGAGAAAACAGATATAGTTTCAATGTTTGTGTATTACGAAAGCTTTGGGGAACATTCAGTAACGGAGAATTCGGATTTCCGGATATTCTAAGAAAAAGAAGGTGAATAAAAGTAGCAATACCTACTAAAAACCAAATTGTTGCTTTCCCGGATTCCCCATCTACCTTTCCCTGAAAATTAAAATGGGTAGGAATGATATCCGGTAGCTCAGCATATTTAACTCCTGTAAAAACCCAGATTACAACCAGTAGCAGAGTATTCACGATTAATAATATGCTAGAAGTTTTCATATTTTAAATAATACTTTTAAGTACTCTCAGCTTATGGGTATGTTTATTCATTTCCTCGTTAAAGATTCCGGTAGAATCTAACGTATCAATTCTCACTTTTCCTGAGGCATGAATAATCTTCTGGTTTTCCAGCATGATTCCAACGTGGATAATTTTTCCTTCAGCGTTTTCAAAGAAGGCAAGGTCACCTGGCTGTGTTTCTTCCACAAAAGTGAGAGCCTCCCCCACCTCAGCCTGCTGGGAAGCATCTCTGGGAATTTTAATATTATGTACTTTGTACACCAACTGCGTAAACCCTGAGCAGTCTACTGCAAAAAAGCTTTTGCCACCCCATAAATAAGGAACGTTAAGAAATTCTTTGGCTGTAAGTGCAATGCTCTCCCTCACATCATGGCTTCTTCTTGAAGCAACAACAGGAAACTCCACTTCAGAACCTATAGAAAGAAGGGTTTTCCCATCTTTCATCAATACGGAGGAAAAGTCTTCTGTAACTACAGTAACTTTTCTCTTCGCCAGTTCTTCGTCTGTTACAGGCCTTAGCTGCTTGGTATCTATCCATCCTTCATAGCCGTCATAGTGCATTTTTATTCTGGTCCAGTTTTTATCGACCTCCAAAATATCTGCACTTTCCCCAAACAATATTTCTGTAACAATCTCTGCCCTGTCAGAACCTTCTGCACGAACCGGCGCTACTGTTACGATACAAATCCCTTTATTCATTTTATTCATTTAGAAATTAGGAAATTAAAAAATGTGGAAATTACATTGCATGTATTTCTCCTGTCTTTTAATTATTTTCTTCTCAGAAAATTTACTCCATCACGCAAAGGTAAAATAAGATTTTCAAAATCTTCATCTTTTGCCACTAAATCATTCAGCTCCTGAATAGACTGAGTAGATTTAAGTTTTGGATTTTCCTCAAGTACTTTTCCATACCACAAAACATTATCAAACATCACTACTGATCCGGATCGGGTATGAGGCTTTATCAGTCTGAAATAATCTGCATAGTTTTCTTTGTCTGCATCTACAAAAATCAAATCAAAAAATTCATCTGTTTCTTTTAAAAATTCTTTAGCATCCTGAAGTTTAAAATCAATCTGAGCAGCATATTCACTGGATTCAAAATATTTCTTTGGCAGATAAGCCAGATCTTCATTCACATCCAATGTAGTGATCTTACCGTCCTTTGCTAATCCTGAGGCCAGGCACAGAGTAGCATATCCTGTAAACGTACCTATTTCAAGAATACTTTTAGGTTGCAGCATTTGGGAAATGATAGTCAGCAACCTTCCCTGCTGATAGCCTGAAATCATGTGCGGCTGTGTTGTTTTCTGATAAGTTTCTCTTCTCAGTTTTTTCAGAATTTCTGATTCTGAGGAAGCGTGTGCTTCCAAATATCTATCCATTTCAGGATTCTTTTCTTCAAAAAAACTCATACAATTTTAATTTAAACAAATTTAAGGATTTTAAAATTCTTTTTAAACAAACCGCCTCTGGTCAGTATAAGATAAAAAAAGAGAGGAATTAATTCCTCTCTTTTTCTTAGGTGTATCTAACTTTTAAGTAAAAAATCATTATATGGCTATACAATATTGTCTTATACCGGCACAGACCCATCCTGGGCAACACTTTGTCTGTGGACTGGTACAAAATATCTGTGGATTACATCCTTTAATAGCACCTTGTACAGTTTTCATTTCTCCTCTTGAAAGTTTTTTTGAATTTTTCATAATTATTTTGTTTAGTATTAATTTCCTACTCTTTAAGATTTTCGGACACCTCTATATTTATTTCCTATTATGGAGATTTAAATATACGCATTCTTTTATTAATCAAGTAATTATATTTAGAATAAAATATTTTATAGAATTTATCTCTCTAAATTCCGGGAAAAACACCGTACAAAATACCGGGAAAATACGGATGTTTTTTATGAGGCATTAATGATAAGTTTGCAAAGAGAACGAAGGGGTAAAAACACTGGAAAACAAAATGATTGCAGAAGACCAACTACAAACTAACCATGAGAATCAAAAAAAAGTACCTCTGAAAAGAAGTACACAGTCTTCTGCAAGAAAAAACAAGACTGAAATATCCAATCCTTTTTTGAAGCGAATTATTTCCCTTTTGAAAAAAGAAGAATTAATTTGATTAAAAAATAAATCCCGAATTTCTTCGGGATTTATTTTTGGAATATTTTTATAACGAAATATCTATTTATACATTTCAAGTATTTGTTTCAGAGCAGTGATCTGCTTATTAATACTCTCCTTTTTCTGTGGATTGTTTTTCAAAAGTTCGTTCTTTTTATTCAATCCGCTTTCCAACATATTATAAATTGCTTTTTTAATCTCTGGAGTTTTTACCATTTGAGCTTTTGCATTATCTAAAATCCTGGTAATCCCCTCCGTAGCAGCAATATTATCAGACTCCATAATCATGTTGAATCCTTCTTCTGCAGCTTTCCCCAATTCCGGATTATTGGGTTTTATTAATGGATAAAAAGCTACAATGGGAACAGTATACTTCATCTGGGAGTCTATTTTATTTTGAACAACAATAGGAAGCATTTTGATAAGCACATCCTTAGAAGCCTCTGAAAGATCAATCTTATCAGTAAGAGTTTTCGTTTTTGAGGGATCAGTAGCAATGATGGCTAGTAGTGAATTTGTTTTTACGGCATTAGATACCGCTCCTATTCCTTTTTCAAATACCGGCAGATATTTTTTATTTTTTGTCTTTACCAAAGCAGAGATAGCCGCAGCCTGCACTAACGTTCTTGGATCATTAACTGCCAATTTTTCAACCTCTGTTGCCAGATTTTTATTCTGATATGTATTGGTAAGATCTAATATCTCCAACGCTTTAATTCTTATTCTGAAGAAAGGGTCCTTTAAGGCAGCAGACAACAGTTTAACAGATGCCGGATTACTCAGATCATCTTTAATTGCTACCAATGCTTTAAGGCGGCTTAAAAATTCTTTAGAATGGGTAAACTGTATTAAATTTTGTTCTGCTGTTTTCTTCTCTGTGATTTCGGAAAGTAATATTCCGTCTGCATTGATATTGATCAGGTCAGGTTTCCCGGAAGCATTAAAACTAAAAGTATTTTTCGCCCTGGCATTTACCCAAACATTATACCTTGTAGGTTTTCCATTATCATAGACATCTATTGCCAAAGGAAACTCAAAAGGGACTTCCTGTGATTGATTAATAACTACTTCCACCTGTTTTTTAACAGGCTCGAAAGTATATGAATACTCTAATTTGGGATTCCCGTTTCCGTAATACCATTGGTTAAAAAACCAATTCAGGTCTTTTCCTGATATTTTTTCAAATGATAATCTTAATTGCTGGGCCTCTGCATTTTTATATTCATAGGTTTTTAAGAAATCAGTTGTTCCTGCAAAAAAAGCATCATCCCCTAAATAGTTTCTCAACATGTGAAGAATGCCACCTCCTTTCTCATAGGATACCACATCAAAAACATCTTCGGGAGAATCATAACTGAATCTTACAAGATCTTTCTTAAATTCCGAAGGGTTGCTGATATACTTATTGATATTAGACATTAAATGATAATCTGCCTGATCTTTTCCATATTTGTATTCGTTCCAGAGATATTGGGAATAGTTAGCAAATGATTCATTCAACGTAAGATTACTCCAGCTCTCTGCAGTTACCAGGTCTCCGAACCAATGATGAAACAGCTCATGAGCAATATATTCTTCCCATCTATTTTCATCAATTAATTGTCCTGGTTTCTGCAATACTCCCATATTATGAAGGGTAGCAGTTGTGTTTTCCATGGCTACGCTTGGATAATCTCTTCCGGTTATTTGTGAATATTTCGGCCAGGGATAGTCATAGTTTAGCTTTTTAGAGAAAAACTCCATCATTTCAGGGGTATTTCCGAAGATCTGTCTGGCATAAGGTTCATATTCCTTTTCTATATAATAATCTATTGGAACATCCTTCCATCTATCTTTTACAACACTATATTCTCCAACTCCCATAAAGAAAAGATATACCGCATGCCTTTTCTCCATTACCCAATGATCCGTTCTCATATTACCGGATTCTTTTTGCGACTCTTTTAAAATGCCATTAGAAAGGGTTATGTATTTATCCGGAACGGTCATATAAATTTCCTGGGTAGTTTTTTGATTGGGTTTATCAATAGTAGGAAACCATACAGATGAAAATTCAGATTCACCATCTGTCCAGATTTGGGTAGGTTTATCAGAATCCTTGCCATCGGAATTAATGAAATACAACCCCTTTGCCGGACTTCCCTGTTGGTCCACTACATTAGGCCGGGAAGTATATTTGATATAAACCGTATAATCCTGATTTTGGCTGTATGTTTTATCCAGGTTGATTGTAAGAAGGTTATTACTGTACTGATACTTTAATGGAAGCTTACTTCCTCCTCTATCCATTGCCACTTCGTGAATCAGCATTCCTTTTGCATCCAGCACCAATGAATCTGACGGATAGAAATAAGGTGATGCCGTAAGCCATTCTTCTCCGTTCATTTCCTCCTTCTGGTAATCAAAATTTACTTTCAGTTTGGTATGCTTCAGTTCTGTTTTTTTTGTATGGGTTGCTTTATATATTTTTTCTCTTCCTGAAGTCTCTGTTTGGGCAAAAGCCGTTCCGGATAAAGAGAAAACTAATAAGCTTACCGATAGAATAATTCTTTTCATATGATTATTATTTTTATGGGTAAATTCATGATAAGCGGTGGCAACCTCCCTTCTCAGCAGTAAAACATCTCCTTGATTTCCAAAGATCATATCAATTTATTTTCAATAAGTAGAACTATTGATTTAAAAGTTACATCCAAAACAGACATTTCATTGCATAAAAAAAGATCCCGAAAAATCGGGATCTTGTGTACTGTATTATTCAGTAATTATTTTTTAGGAGCAATATCCATCAGCTTCATGAATTCATCCAGTTTAGGCATGATGATAATTTCCGTTCTTCTGTTTTCTGATCTTCCGGAAACACTCATATTCGTCGCTTTCGGGTTGTATTCAGAACGACCTCCTGCAGTAATTCTCGCCGGATCTACTCCAAACTGAGTCTGAAGAACCTTAGCAACAGATGTACCTCTTAATGCAGAAAGATCCCAGTTGTCTCTTGGTAAGTTTACAGAATTTAACGGAGCGTTATCTGTATTACCTTCGATCAATACTGAATATTTATCATAATCATTGATTACTTTAGCTACCTTACCCAACACTTCCTGGGCAGCAGGCAAGATATTGTAATCTCCTGTTTTGTATAACATTTTGTCTGAAAGGGAAATCATTACCACTCCTTTCAAGACTTTCACCTGTACGTCTTCATCAGATACATTATCTAAAGATCTCTTCAGCTTATTAGACAAAGCAAGATTTAAGCTGTCGTTTTTAGCATTGCTAGAAATCAACTGCTTGATATATGAATTGGAAGCATTGATCTCTCCCACAAGTTTGTCAATATTAGCAGAGCTTTTTCCTGTATTGGAAAGACATGCATCCAATGATGATTTTAAAGCATCATGTTGGCTTTTTAATAAATTATTTTCACCTGTCAATGCAGAGTTCTGAGATTTCAAATCCTGAATTTCTCTTTGTCTTTCTCCGATATTTTCAATACACTGCTTATAGTTTGTGCTTAAGGCATCATACTGCTTCTTGCTTACACAAGATGTCATTCCCAACGCCATTGCAGAAACCGCTAAAATTTTAAAAATCTTCATAAGTAATCATTTTTAGACTACTCAAAGTTAGGGAAATTCAATTGAATTATATGGTTTATCTTTGCATAAAAGAAATTCTCAACATCTATGTTGAAAAAATCAAGCTTCAGAAAACAATTAGAAAATCTTATTCAGCAACCTGAAAACCACAGCTATCTTTTAGCAGTGAGTGGAGGTGCTGATTCTATGGTTTTAGCCTCTTTATTCAGGGATTTAAGAGATAAAAAACAACGTCCGGGATGTTCATTTCAGATTGCCCATATCAATTACAAACTTCGCGGGGAAGATTCAGCTCTTGATCAGAAAGTGGTACAGGATTTTTGTGAGAAAAATCATATTATGTTTCACCTGTACGAAGTTTCTGAAAAGGATAAAAAACCGGAAAATTCTATTCAGCTTTGGGCAAGAGAACTCCGGTATGCTTTTTTTAAGGAAATTCAGGAAAAGGAAAAACTGGAATTTCTGGTTACCGCCCATCACCTGAACGACCAGCTGGAAACTTTTATTATCAATCTGTCTAAAGCTGCCGGAATTAATGGTCTGAGTGGTATCCCTTCCAATGACAATAATATTCTTCGCCCGCTTTTACAGTTTTCAAAACAGGAAATCTATAGATTTGCAGAAGACAATACGATTGAATTCCGGGAAGATCTCTCCAATAAAAAAAGTGATTATTTGAGAAACAAGATCAGAAATGAGATTGTCCCAAAATTGCTGGAAACCAATGAGCATTTTCTGGAAAACTTTAAAAAAAGCTCCTCATACCTGAACCAAACCAGAGATTTTGTTCAAAAACAGATCCAGGAGATAGAAAATAAGCTTAGTATATTTAACTCAGACCATAAAATCCTATCAAAGGAAAAGCTGGATCAGGAAAGTGATTTTGTCAAGTTTGAAATTTTAAAAAAATACGGGTTCAATCAGGAAGAGGAAATTCCTAAAATTTTTAAAGCAGAAAACAACAGTTCTTTTTTCTCTAAAGAATATCAGCTGATTGTCAACAGAAATGAATTAGTCTTTATTGGAAGAAATAAAGACACTGAAAGCGAAAACGAAATTCTTCTGATTGATCATTTTGATTTATCAGAAAACCCAATCAGGATCAATCTTCAGGTTTCTATTGCAGACATTGATGGATTCAATAAAAATATAGAATGGGATTTTGATGCTGAAAAACTTCAGTTCCCACTGTATTTAAGAAAACAGCAGGATGGTGATGAATTTTATCCGATGGGATTTTCGGGGAAAAAGAAAGTTTCTAAATTTTTTAGGGACGAAAAATTATCTATTTTAGCGAGGCAAAAAATTTGGATATTGTCTGACAGTAACAATTCCGTACTTGGAATCATACCTTTCAGACAGGATAGAAGATATGCAAAGGATGAGAAAACAGAACGTATTCTCAAAATTTTTAATGAAACGAAAAATGAAATTTAGAAATTGGTTTTTATTAATTCTACTCTTTTTAGCAACAGGAATTAATGCACAGATTAAAAATCCTGTAAAGTTTAAGTTTACCATCAACGATCTGGGCAACAACCAGTATGAGGCGGTTTTGAATGCTACCATGGAAAAAGGCTGGCATATCTACTCCAAAGATCTTCCTGAAGATACGGGAATTCCTACCGAATATAAGGTTTCAGGAAAGAATATTGAACTTATCGGAAAATTTACTGAAGTGGGTAAAAAACATGAAGAATTCTCTGAAGCTTTCGGAGGAACTATTGTTTTCTATTCCAATACCGCTGGATTCAAGCAGAAATTCAAATTAAAAGATCCTGCAAAACCTGCTGATGTAACGTCTGAAATTACTTATCAGACCTGTGATGACAGGGTTTGTCTTGCTCCCAATACTTTAGAATTCAATCAGAAGGTGACTCCAAAAGGGGCAACTGAGGCAGCTACTCCTGAAGAAACTACAGAGCCTGTAAAAGATTCTGTAAAAACAGTGGAGACAGTAACTGAAAATCCAACCAAAACAGAAGTTACCGTGGCCGAAACCTCTGTACTGGATCCTAAACAGTTAAAAATTGAAACCCTTGATTTCAAAAATCCATTAACGGATTGTGGTACAGCCACTACAAAAGTAGAGGAAAACTATTGGACTTATCTGTTTTTAGGTTTCATTGGAGGCCTAATCGCCTTATTGACTCCATGTGTATTCCCTATGATCCCTTTAACGGTTTCTTTCTTTACGAAAGGAAGTAAGGATAAGGCTAAAGGGAAAAGAGATGCTTTGATCTACGGATTTTTCATCCTTCTTATTTTCATTTTATTAAGTATTCCTTTCCATATTATTGATGGGATTGCAGGAAATATTTTCAATGAGATTTCCACAAGTGTATGGCTGAATATTGCTTTCTTTATCATATTCATCTTCTTTGCCGGAAGTTTCTTCGGATATTATGATATTACGTTGCCTAGCTCTATTGCCAACAAGTCTTCAAAAGCTGAAGAAGCAGGTGGTATCATCGGTATTTTCTTTATGGCATTAACACTGGTAATCGTTTCTTTCTCTTGTACCGGTCCAATTCTGGGAAGTCTATTGGGAAGTGCTGTAACCGGTTCTTCTAATGTCCCGATGCTGTTAACGTTTGCCCTGGCAGGATTCGGATTGGCTTGGGCTATTGTTTTCGGATTATTGGCTTTATTCCCGCAAGCATTACAAAGTCTTCCGAAATCAGGAGGATGGATGAATACTGTGAAAGTGGTTTTAGGTTTCGTAGAACTGGCTTTAGCTTTAAAATTCTTATCAAAAGCAGACCTTGTATCGAAGACTTTCTTCTTAAAAAGAGAACTTTTCATCGCCATATGGATCATTGTTGCTTTAGGATTAGCTTTATATCTGTTTGGATTAATCAAATTCCCGCATGATGATAAAAAACCTAAGATTTCAATTACAAGAAAAATATTAGGTGCATTAGGAATCGGATTTGTGATCTATCTGATTCAGGGATTGATTCCGTCCGACCGTCCGAAACTTCAGTTATTAAGTGGAATCCTGCCTCCATTGAACGTGAGCTACTTCCATGATGAAAAAGACGGTATTTTAGGCATGCACCCTGAACATGATTTCTTTAAAGCCATAGAGCTTGCTAAAAAGGAAAATAAACCGATCTTAATTGACTTTACAGGGTATGGTTGTGAAAACTGTAGAAAAATGGAAGAGTTTGTATGGAGCGAACCGGACATTTTACCGATCCTTCAAAATGATATTGTTCTGGCTTCTTTATACGTAGATGACAAGGAAGAGCTTCCTGAAGATCAAAAAACAAAAATTGACCTTGGGGAGGGACAGATCAAAAAAGTGAAAACTATTGGAGACCGTTGGAGCTTATTCCAGCAGGTTAACTTTAATAACAACTCCCAGCCACACTATGTCTTAATAACTCCGGATGGAAAAGTAATCAATACACCTGTTTCAGGGTATATGCCGAAGGAAGACTTCAAAAAGTTTCTGGAATGCGGAGTGAATTACTTCAAGAAAAACAAGTAAATAAACATTTTACATATATTCTAAACTCACACTTTTCAGTGTGAGTTTTTTTTATCCTTGAAACCCAGGCAGATCACCTATATCCAAGCATACTTTTTAACACAATTTAAGTATAATTATTTAATAAAAACAATAATTTATTACATATTTAAATAGTTAGGCATCAACTTTGTATCAACTTTTCAAAATCACGATCAGATTTTTAAAGTTTTCACCAAATACCGTTTAACATTTTAAAATATGAATTATGGCTGAAGTAATTGCACAAGAACAACAAGGCGGCAAGCAGAAAAAGAAATTAATAAAAATTGACATGACTCCAATGGTAGATCTCAATTTCCTACTGTTGATGTTTTTCATGTTTACGACTAATTTTACCAAACCCAACGTGATGGATCTTGGACTTCCCGCAAAAGACCACAACCCCAAACCACCTATTAACGACTATGTTATTGGAGATAAAAATCAGGTTACATTCATTCTGGGAAAAGATAACAGAGTGTTTTACCACCAAAGCAATGCAACAGATTTAAACACCTCAAACCTTAAAGAAACAGACTTTAGTGGAATAAATGTTTCAAAAATCATTTCTGAAGCTTATAAAAACGCTCCTAACCAAAAAAACTTCACCGTAATTATCAAACCTACTGATGAAGCTAACTACAAAAACTTTGTAGACATATTGGACGATCTGGCTATTTCTAAAAAAGAACGTTACGGAGTAACTGATATCAAACCTTGGGAAACAAAGGTTTACAAAGAATTAACTCAATAAAACAGGGAAGAGCATTTTTAAAATGCTCTTTTTTGTTTACATTTGAAAGTAAAACTGGTCAGCAGTAGATCTGCTATATTATTTTAACCTCTCTAATTTTGAAATCATGCTGAACTTTGAAAGAAAAGGAAATGGAAAAGAAACCTTAGTACTCCTCCACGGTTTTATGGAAAACCTGTCTATCTGGAGTGATATGGAGACTCATCTATCCAAAGACTTCTCCCTTTTAAAAATTGATCTACCGGGTCACGGACAATCGGAGACCTTTGGAGAAATCCATACTATGGAACTAATGGCTGATGAAGTAAAAAAAGTTTTAGATAATCAGAATATAGAGAAAGTACATGTACTGGGACATTCCATGGGTGGCTACACTTCTCTGGCTTTTGCTGAAAAATATCCTGACACACTGAAGAGCTTAACTCTTTTCTTCTCCACTTATTTTGCAGATGATGAAGAGAAGAAACAACAACGCATCAAAAGTTACAGGATCATCAAAGATGCTTTTGCCCATTATGTCAGAGCCGGAATCCCCAACCTGTTCAATCCTAATGAGAGAGATATTCTGGAAGGAAAAATTGAAACGGCACTGGAAACAGCACTTTCCACCAATAATATGGGAGCTCTTGCCTGTGTAAAAGGAATGGTAGAAAGGACTGATAAAAAGCATGTCATGCAAAATCTGGAAGCCAAGATCCTTGTACTGGCAGGCAAGCATGACACTGCTGTAAAGACAGATCTTACCATCAAAAATCTTCCGGACAGAACGAATATCAAATCCTACATATTAGACTGCGGACACAACGGACATTGGGAAAAACCAGGCATTTGTGCAGAGATTATCAATACAGAGCTTTTACATAATTTACCTAAAAAATTAGTATTATAAAAATCATGAGAATTGCTATAATGTCTATCTTTCTTCTTGTATTTCTAAGTTGCAAAAAGGAAAAACAGCCAACATCCAGTACTGAGCCTGCAGATTCAGCTCAGGCATTATCTCAAAAAGCAGATACTTTAACGGCTGTTCAGCCTAAGCAGGAAGTTTTTCAATTTGTAACAGAATTATGTGACAACAAAGGATATTTTGACAGCAATAAATACTCAAAAGAAGAAATTAAAGGAACTTATAAACTTTGGTTTGAACTGAGCGGTTCTTTACTTGATTCCCCATTTGTTCACAACCTTAAAGACCTTACAGAAGTAAGAAATAATAAAGATAAAATTCTGGCAAAGCTGGATAAAGATTTTGCAGAAAGAAAAGCTCAGATTCAAAACCTGAAGGTTGTAAATACCCCATACTGGCAGGATATCAAAAAGAAAACTTATGAAGAACTTGTTCAAACTTATGAGAAATTGAAAACCCAGACTCTTGCCTATTCCGACCCTTCAGTTCTGCTCAAAAATGATAAATGTAAAAACTTTTCAAAGGCTTTAAATTCAACTGATGATCAAATGTTTGCAGAATGGAAAAAGCTCAGGGAGGAAATGAGTAAAACAAACGGGAATCCGCAACGTATCATGGATGAATTCAATGAACAACTGAGTTCATCAGACAATAGAGACTATGCTCTTCTTGATCTGATTACTTTTGGCTGGGGAAATTGTGCCAACGATAAAATACAGAGGATTTCTCATGATGAAAAAATAAATAATGAATTCAATGCTTTATTCATCAAGATCGATTCTGAATGTGACGAGCCATAAACATTCACAAAAAATCCTGTATATTAGTAAGGTATAATTTTCTCAATGGGAATATTCTCGTTCAAAAAAAAGACACCCCCGAAACCTCCGGTTATCGGACTTACACTTTCAGGCGGAGGAATGCGTGGAATTGCACATATTGCCGTTTTAAAAGCGCTGGAAGAATACAATCTTAAACCTCATATTATTTCCGGGACCAGCGCAGGTTCTATCATTGCCGCTTTTTATTCATTTGGAAAAACACCGGACGAAATGATGGAAATTGTAAGGCAAACTTCTTTTTTTTCACGGTCTGCCCTGAAGTTATCAAAAAATGGAATTTTCAGCTCTAATTTCATCTTAAAACTATTCAAGGATTATTTCCCTGAAGACAATTTTAACATTCTGAAGATCCCTGTTTACATCGCCACCACAGAAATGACTCACGGTATTGTTGACTTCTTTTCTGAAGGTGAACTATTCACTCCTCTTTTGGCTTCATCAAGTGTCCCTTTCATCCTGCCGCCAGTAAGAATGGGTGATAAAATATATGTAGATGGTGGAGTTCTGGATAACCTTCCCATTGAACCTATTATGGATAAATGCGATTTTCTGATTGCTTCCCATGTGAATTCAATAAGCTATGATGAATTAAACAAGATGAGCCTGATGAAAGAGTTTGACCGTATTCTCCATTTGGCCATCGCAAAATCAGTATATTCTAAAGTGAAACACTGTAATATATTTTTAGATCCGCCTAAAATGACAAAGTACAGTCTTTTCAATAAGAAATATATGGATGAAATGTTCCAGCAGGTCTACGAATACACCTGTCAGGAACTGGAAGAAAAAGGGCATAAAAAAAGCTCTCAAATTGAGAGCTTCCTATAAAACTAACGGATACTTTCCATTATTCTTTTATTACTTTGAATGTCTGTTCAGAATCTGATGTTTTTACTTTTACGATATACACTCCTGAATTCAGACCATCTGTATTAATAGTAGAGATGTTTTCTTTAACAGATTTCACTAATCTTCCGTCGGCAGAATAGAATGAAACTTCTGTTATTTTTTTATCTGCAGTAGAAATATTGAGAATATCTTTCATTGGGTTTGGATACACTCCTACTGTAGGTTTAGCTTTACTTTCATTTACTCCAAGGGTTCCTGCAGCAGACACCATAATACTATAATCCTCAGCCTGTCCCCAACCTACAGCACCAGCAGCAGCAGTAAGAGCAGCTCCTGAAGAATAGCATGGACTTAAATAAAAGTTTGCTGCTGAAGCATAATTCTTCTTAATTCTCATTCTTGTTTTCCCTAATGTTGCTGTAGCTGGAACAACAATATTTCCAGTAGCTGTTACTGCATCTAGGCCCGTTGAATTTGTTATTGTTACTGCAGTAGCTGCTGTTCCAAAATAAACCTCACCTGCATCTAGGAAGTTTCCATTCTGATTCCAGTCTATAAATACTGTAAATTTATCTGTAGCATTCCCATCTGTATTCCCTTTTAAAGTAATTGGATAGGTTCCCCCTTGTTCTACAGACGCAATTTTATCTGTAAAATTTTCATGAGGAAGACTCGTTAAAACTTCTGAAGAAGTATTGGTCATATTAGCTAGCTGTACCGATGTAATAGGTTCAATCCCACCACTTGTACCCGTAGCTCCCGGACCAAATAGTAAATTACCTGCACAATAAGGAGCAAATGCATCTCTTGTTGTAAAACTATAAACCTGACAACTTGCAGCTGCCCCCACAACATTTTTAGGAACAACCTTCCAATAATAAGTAGTATTTCCTTGTAAATTACTAAAATCAGCAAATAAATAACTGCTTGAAACTAAAGTTGTAGGATTAGGATTGGTATCCATATATACATCATAACTATCTACCGTCGCTCCAGCTGCAGGAGCAGACCATGTAAGCGTCATTGAATTTGGATTTACGTTGGTAGCTCCATTAGCTGGTGATACCAATGTACTACAACCAGGAGCTGTAGTAGGAGCAACATCATTGTTAATACTGTCAAACAGCAATCTGAATTTATCTGCCGAAACTGCATGAAACCCTACATACACTGTTTGTCCTACATAAGCAGAAAGATCTACGGAAAAGAACGTCCACTTGTTAGGAGCTGGTGCCTCCGGAGTTAATACAGTAGTAAAAGCTGCAGCCGTAGCTGTTGTTGTGGACAGTTTAATTTCATAATTTTCCACATAATTAGGGTCCTGATTCTTTACAAAATAAGTTAATCTGGTATTAACACCTGCAGTCACAGTAATAGCGGGAGTTACCAAATAATCATCATGTGCTGTAGCTGAATAATTAATCTGAGCGGCATTGGGTAATGAATACACACTTCTCGGAGCCCCGGCACTAAAGATAAATCCAGCGGCATCCCCTCCGTTAATGACAGTCCAGCCGGCAGGAGTGGTTGTTCCGGCATCAAAGTTTTGGGTAAATTGCGCATTTGCAGCCAATGGCAATGCAAACAGCATCGCGAGTAATCTTGTTTTCATAATGTCTCGTTTTTTAGTAGGTTTTACATCAAAACTAACAAAAAGCCATCATATAAACAAGCAATTACAAAATAACTTTAGGATTTAATAAAGTCGTCTTTATCTAAAACATCTTTAAAATTTCCAATCGTATTGTTCAGAGAACCATATGATTTTCCTCCGGCAGCATTAATGTGACCGCCACCATTGAAGTATTTTCTTGAGAATTGGTTTACATCCACATCATCTTTACTTCTAAATGAGATTTTGATAAAGTCTTCATAAAGATCTTCCATAAAGAAGGCAGACATTTTCACTCCGGCAATACTTAAACCATAATTTACAAAGCCTTCTGTATCACCTTTCTGGAAGCCAAATTCTTTAAGCTCATTTCTTGTAAGGCTTAAAATAGCTACGGTACCATTATTCACCACTTCTATTCTTCCTAAAACCAAAGCAAGCAAATGAAGGCGTGAAACAGTATTAGTATCCCAGGTATTGGAAGTAATCATCGCCGGATCTGCTCCTTTTTCAATCAGATTCGCAATAATTCTATGGGTAGTAGCACTGGTAGAACGGAAACGGAAACCACCTGTATCAGTCATAATTCCGGTATACATACATTCTGCCATATCCTGATTAACCAGTTTTTCATCTTCCAGCGCTTCAATGAAATGATAAATCATCTGTGAAGTAGCAGGAATTACCGTATCTGAGTAAACAAAGTCAAATTGTTCCGGCTGTTGGTGGTGGTCAATAAGAATTTTCTTTCCCTGAGCCTTTACCAGCCAGTCTCCCAATAAACCGATTCTGGAAGGAGAGTTAAAATCTAGACAGAAAATAACATCTGCAGCAGCAATCATATCAGCAGCCAGCTTTCTTTTGTATTCTGCAATAATCACTTTTTTGGACTCCGGCATCCATTTCAGAAATTTTGGAAAATCGTTGGGAACGATAACCTCTGCATGAATTCCTTTTGCCTTTAAATAATGTTTCAATCCCAGACTGGAACCAATAGCATCACCATCCGGATTATAGTGGGTAAGAATAACTATTTTGTTTTCAGGTGTAAGTAATGTATTGATCTCTAAAAGTTCTGCTGGTGTAAACATCTTGTGTTTATTTTCGTTAAAATTTAAGTTTTCAAAGATAAAGCTTTTATATAAATCATTTAAATATTATTTTTGCACAGATAAATTCAGGTCTCCATAAGGGTTTGTAAATGTCTGATAAAAAAAACACAATAGATAATTTTAAAAAAAGATAATTAAAGTTTGTATCTTATAAAATTTTATATATCTTTGCAACCTGAAAATTAATAGATTAATTACGATTTAAACATATAGTAATGAGTAAAAGAACATTCCAGCCATCAGAAAGAAAAAGAAGAAACAAACACGGTTTCAGAGAAAGAATGTCTACGCCAAATGGAAGAAGAGTTTTGGCTGCGAGAAGAGCTAAAGGCAGAAAGAGTTTAACGATCAGTGCAACACGCGCTAAGAGATAATCTTTTATTATCATATACAAAAAATGCTTGAAAATTTCCTTTTCAGGCATTTTTTGTTGTTAAAATTTATTAAAATTAGACTCAAATAGACTTCTTTTTTCTATTTTTAAAGATTGAAAATTTTTTGTTAGAAATAGCCTTTAAAATTAAATTATGCCACATACAAATATCTCCGGAGACAATATTATAAGTTTACAGCACGCTAAAATTGCTCAAAAAAGCTTCACTGTTCTTTCTGATGTCAATCTTAACATTAAAAAAGGCAGATTCTGCTATCTTATTGGAAAAACAGGCTCCGGAAAAAGTTCCCTTCTGAAAACGCTTTATGGACACATTCCATTAGCATCAGGACACGGATCTGTGGTAGGATTTGACCTGGCTAAATTAAAACCGTCTGATATCCCCAATCTAAGAAGAAAACTAGGAATTGTATTCCAGGATTTCCAGTTGCTTTCCGACAGAACTGTTGAAAAGAATCTTAAATTCGTTTTGGAAGCCACAGGATGGAGTGATAATGTAAAAATAGAAGACAGAATCAATGAAGTATTGGGAAGTGTGAACATGAAGAGCAAAAAGCACAAAATGCCACACGAACTTTCAGGAGGTGAACAACAACGTATCGCCATCGCAAGAGCCCTGCTTAACCACCCGGACCTGATCCTGGCAGATGAGCCAACAGGAAACCTTGACCCTGAAACTTCCAACGAAATTATGACCCTATTGAAGCAGGTTGCCCTTGAAAATGGAGCCGCTGTAGTAATGGCAACACACGATTACCATATGATCCAAAACTTCCCTGGTGAAGCTATCAGATGTGAAGATGGAAAAGTATCAGTATTGGATACAGCAGAATTATTTGAATAAAAAATTAAGAAATACAGAGAATAAGAAATTATAAAATTCTAACCTCTGGCTTCTTTTTTAAAGATATGAAACTCTTTAGTGAGTTCAAGATATTGGTCCGAGTATATTCTCGGACTTTTTTCTATAATAAACTCAGATTCCAGAAGTTTTTTTTCAGTTGGAGAAAATTCTAAGACCAATCTTTTTGTTTTGGCATTTTCAATTCCTTTGATATTAACCTTTCTGTTGAGAAACAGATTACAGTCTTCTGCCATTGAGACAAAGACTTCTCCGCCCTCAACCGGAATAATAACAGAAAGAAAACCATCTTCAGACAAAAAACCAGCAGACTGAGCGATAAGCTGCTTAAAATTCAATTCTACTGTCTGGCGGGCAATTTTATCTTTATCGGATCCGGATTCTTCAAAATAAGGAGGGTTTGAAACAATCAGATCATATTTTTCTTCCGTTTCAAAGGTTTTAAAATCCTGATACAGATTCTTTAACCTTGCGCTGAAAGGTGCATTTTCAAAATTAAGTTTTGTCAGGGCTACAGCATCTGCATTAATATCCAATCCTAAAAAATCAGCATGCAAATTTCTTTGTGCCAGCATCAATGAGATCAACCCCGTTCCGGTTCCTACTTCCAAAACACGAAAAGCCGATTCTATATTTGCTAAAGCGCCAAGCAGAACACCGTCTGTTCCTACACGGAAGACGTCTTTGGATTGCTGGATCTCAAATTGTTTAAACTTAAAAGATTTCACTATAAATTGGTAGGTAATGTAATGATGAACGTAGACCCCTTCCCTACTTCCGATTTCACGGAGATCTCTCCTTTATAGTCTTCAATCATTTTTCTTACCATAGACAGACCAAGCCCCATTCCACTACTTTTGGAAGTGAAATTAGGTTCAAAAATTCTTTCGTACATATTTTCAGGAATTCCAATTCCGTTATCCTGAATAGAGATAATCACCCTTCGCTGATGCTGCTCCACATCTACATTGATAATCAGCTTTCTTTCATCACTTTCAGCCTGCTTAGCATTGGTCACAAGATTAGTAATGATCCTGGAAAGATAAATCCTATCCATATTAATCATAATATCACTCTTGTTAGCATGCATAAAGATACTGTCATCATTGAATACACGAAGAATATCTTCCACTTCAGTATTCAAATTGATTACTTCGTTATTTTTTTCAGGAAGCTTGGCAAATTCTGAGAATGCAGAAGCTACGGTAGCAATCAGATCGATCTGATCTACCATTGTTTTACTCATCAGCTTTACCCTCTCTCTGATGTTTGGATCTTCCGGATCAAATTTTCTTTCAAAATTCTGAATGGTAAGCTTCATCGGAGTAAGTGGGTTTTTCACTTCATGGGCCACCTGTTTTGCCATTTCTCGCCATGCTTCTTCAGATGCTTTAAACCTTAACCTTTCTTTTTGGTCCTGAATCTGGAGAATCATCCTGTTATATGCTCTTGCCAAGGCATTCAACTCATCATTTTTATAATATCTGATAGGACGCATTTCATTTTCAAACAATGTAATACGGGTAATCATATCAGAGAATTTTGTAATCGTTTTTGCCAGGCTGTTAGAGGTCACCCAACTTATCCAGATACTGAACAGGATAAGGAATATATCGACTAAAAGAATGTATTTGACATACTGATGCAATACATCAAGGTAGGCTGATTCATTATGATATAAAGGAATATAAACAATACCGATAGGCTCCAGTTCATTGTTCTTCAGTAAAAGATAGGAAGAAGTAAGCTTAGCATCTTTGGCTGCATCATATCTGGTCATATCAACTCTTGCATCCGTAGACAGAATCTTGTTGATAATTTCTATAGAAAGTCTTTTCTGATCAATCAGGCTTTCATCTTTATTGGAAAGTACATAGTTCCCCTGCAGATCATAAATGACAATATCATGCTGATTAATATCTGCGATCTCAAAGATCTTATTCCCCAGAACCTTCGGCAGATCTTTTGTCTCTACCAACGTACGGCTTACAGCATAATCCAGATATCTCATTACCGCATTGGTTTTTTCCTGCATATCGATATTACTCTGCTGCAGGGAATTATTTCTCAATACAAAATAAGGAACCAGTGATGTTGCCACAACACTTAAAAAGCATACCAGTAAGAAACCGAAAAACACACGATTCCTTAAGCTATATCCTTTATATTTATTTAATGACATCCTACTTTTTAATTAACCTAGCAATATACTTACCAATGATATCAAATTCCAGGTTTACTTTATCACCAATTTTCAGGTGTTTCATATTGGTAAACTCCCAGGTGTAGGGAATAATGGCTACAGAAAACTGTGTATCTTCACTTTTCGCAACAGTTAAACTAATTCCATTTACTGTAATAGAACCCTGAGGTACGGTTACAAAATTTCCGTCTGCATCATATTTCATGGTAATGAAATAACTCCCGTCTTTATTTTCGATCCCTACCACTTCTCCTGTTTTATCTACGTGACCCTGAACAATATGACCATCCAGTCTTCCATCCATTTTCATACAACGTTCCAGATTCACTACAGTTCCTAAATCCCATTTTCCAAGATTTGTTTTCTCCAGTGTTTCGTTGATTGCTGTAACTACATATTGGTTTTCCTTAATCTCAACCACCGTCAGACAACAACCGTTGTGAGCAAGGCTCTGATCAATTTTAAGCTCGTTTGTAAAAGGGCATGTCAGGGTGAAATCTATGTTGCTTCCTTTCTCTTCAATCTTTTCAATAACACCAACTGCTTCAATAATTCCTGTGAACATATTATTTTTTGCTAAATTTGTAAATTATAATCTTCAAAGATAATCAAAATGAGCCCAAAAAACCATAAAGTACGAGTAGGAATTTCAATCGGTGATTTCAATGGCATCGGTCCGGAGATCATCATGAAGTCTCTGACAGACAAAACCATTACGGATTTTTTCACTCCTGTGATTTTTGGTTCGGGAAAATTATTTACTTATCAGAAAAATATTTTCAAGCTGAATCTTAATTTCAATTATATCAATGAAGCTTCCCAGGCCCAGCCCGGCAAGCTGAATATGCTGAATCTTACCAAAGAAAATGTAAATGTAGAACTGGGAGTTCCTACAGAAGAATCCACCAAAATGGCAATTGATTCTTTAGAAGCAGCCACTGAAGCTTTAATGAATGGAGATATCGACGTTCTTGTAACAGCTCCTATCAACAAGGATGAAATGGTAAAAATGGGCTTTAAACATACCGGACATACTGGATATTTTGAAGAAAAGTTCAGTAAAAAAGGATTAATGTTTCTGGTAACTGAAGATCTTAAAGTAGCTGTTTCCACCCATCATATTCCTATTGCTCAGATAGCTGAGAATATTTCCAAAGAAAAAATCAAAAAACAGATTAAGGTCCTGAACCAGACTCTTATTGAAGATTTCTGTATTCAGAAACCTAAAATTGCGATATTGGGATTAAATCCTCATGCTGGTGATGGCGGTGTTATCGGAAGTGAAGAAATTGAGATCATAAGCCCGGCTATTCAGGAACTTTCAGATAACGGAATTCTCGCATTTGGTCCTTTCCCCGCAGACAGCTTCTTCCAGCCTAACAAATACAGGAACTTTGATGCAGTTTTAGCAATGTACCACGATCAGGGATTAGCTCCGTTCAAAACACTTGCTTATGAAGAAGGGGTAAATTATACCGCAGGACTTCCTTTTATCAGAACCTCTCCGGATCATGGGGTAGCATATGATATTGCGGGAAAAAATATTGCTGATGAGCAGAGTTTTATGGAAGCAATTTTCACTGCTATTAAGATTTTTAAGAACAGAAGTGAATATGGTGAATTGATGAGCAGCCGCCTTCAGCCGAGAAAAATAGCTGTTGATAACGGAATAGACGAAGATCTTCCTGAGGAAACTGAAGCATAAATTGTTAAAACAAATTTTAAATTAATTTGTTTTAGATTTTGTTTGTTATTATAAAAAAAAATGCATATTTTTGCACACTCATTTTATGGACAAGTTAAGAAACTACGATGTAAGCTTTTCCGGACTTAAAAACGGAAAACACGAGTTCAAGTTTGAGATAGATAAAACGTTCTTTCAATTATTTGACACTGAGCAGGAATTTACAAATCCCAGAATAGAAGTAAATGTATTTTTAGATAAGCATACTACATTTCTGGAGTTTGAGATTAAAATACAAGGTTTAGTTGAACTGGTTTGTGATATCACAAATGAAAATTTTGACTACCCTATTGAGAATGAAATCAAAATTCTGGTGAATTTTGGGGAAGAATATGATGACAGCAATGAAGATGTTATCACTATTCCTACCACAGAGCACGCTTTTAATGTTGCTCATCTGATCTACGAAAACGTAATGCTTTCTATTCCAATGAAAAAAATATCACCGAATGTAAGTGATGAAGATATAAAAATTCTTGACCAGTTCAGTCCGAAAGAAATTGAAGAAGCTGAAGAGGAAGAACATGAGAGTGATCCCAGATGGGACGCTTTAAGAAAATTAAGAGACAATAATTAAATAGAATAATTTAAATATGATGAGATGATGAATCTCATCGCTCATCAATTAAAAAAGTTATTAGAAAATGGCACATCCAAAGAGAAGACAATCGTCCACAAGAAGAGATAAGAGAAGAACTCACTACAAAGCTGTAGTTCCTCAATTAGCTAAAGATGCAACAACAGGAGAGCTTCACCTATACCACAGAGCTCACTGGCATGAAGGAAAACTTTACTACAGAGGTAAAGTAGTATTGGAAAAAGAAGTAGCTACTACTGAAGAAAACTAAGAGTCGCTTTTCATTGAAAAAGCCTCATTTTAATACAAAAACCGCCCAATTTTGATAAAATTTGGCGGTTTTTTGTTGTTTTTTACGTTTTTTTGGTATCTTTGGATCAAAATCAAATATCAAATTTATGGACATTAAAGACATACAGAATCTTATTAAGTTTGTATCTAAGGCTGAAGTTTCAGAAGTGAAGTACAAAACTAAAGATTTCGAAATCACTATTAAAACTCCATTAGCTGGAAGTGACGCTGTTTATGCACAGCCTGCAGTATACCACACTGCTCCACAAGCGGTAGCTGCTCAAGCTCCTGTTGCAACTTCTGCTCCTGCTCCTGCTGCTGAAAAAGCTGAGACTGCATCTGATGACAGTAAATATATAACGATCAAGTCTCCAATGATCGGTACTTTCTACAGAAAACCATCTCCGGATAAAGATGTATTTGCAAATGTAGGTGATGATGTTTCTGTTGGTAAAGTAGTTTGCGTAATTGAAGCAATGAAGTTATTCAACCAGATTGAATCTGAAGTTAGCGGAAAAATTGTTAAAATCTTAGTTGATGATGCAACTCCGGTAGAATATGACCAACCATTATTCTTAGTAGATCCATCTTAAGGAATTTTAGATTAAAGATTATAAATTTTAGATGAAACTGTTTCATTTAAAATAATTTAAAATTCAAAATTTATAATTTAAAATTTCGGAGAGATGTTCAAAAAAATATTAATTGCCAATCGTGGCGAAATTGCAATGCGTATTTTACGTACTTGTAAAGAAATGGGGATCAAAACCGTTGCAGTATACTCTACTGCTGATAAAGACAGTCTTCACGTAAGATTTGCTGATGAAGCGGTTTGTATTGGTCCTGCAATGAGCAAAGACTCATATCTTAAAATCCCTAACATTATTGCCGCTGCGGAAATTACGAACGCAGACGCCATTCACCCAGGTTACGGATTCTTATCTGAAAATGCTAACTTCTCAAGAATTTGTGAGAAAAACGGAATCAAGTTCATTGGAGCATCTCCTGAGCAGATTGAAAAAATGGGAGACAAAGCTAACGCTAAGGCTACCATGAAAGCTGCAGGTGTACCATGTGTACCAGGTTCTGACGGACTTATTGAATCTTATGAGCACGCTATAAAGGTTGCTGAAGAAACAGGATACCCTGTAATGATTAAAGCAACTGCCGGTGGTGGTGGTAAAGGAATGAGAGCAGTATGGAAAGCTGAAGACCTTAAAGATCACTGGGAATCTGCAATTCAGGAAGCTGTAGCTGCTTTTGGAAACGGAGGTATGTATATGGAGAAACTGATCGAGGAGCCTAGACACATCGAAATTCAGGTTGCAGGTGATCAATTCGGTAAAGCTTGCCACCTTTCTGAAAGAGACTGTTCTGTACAGAGAAGAAACCAAAAATTAACGGAAGAAACACCTTCTCCGTTTATGACTGATGAACTTCGTGAGAAAATGGGTGATGCTGCTGTAAAAGCTGCTGAATTCATTGGATACGAAGGAGTGGGAACTATCGAATTCCTTGTAGACAAACACAGAAATTTCTATTTCATGGAGATGAATACAAGAATCCAGGTAGAGCACCCTATTACTGAGCAGGTAATTGATTATGACCTGATCAGAGAACAGATTCTTCTTGCTGCAGGAACTCCTATTTCAGGAATCAACTATTACCCGAAATTACATTCAATCGAATGTAGAATCAACGCTGAAGATCCTTATGCAGACTTCAGACCGTCTCCAGGAAAAATCACAGGATTAAACATCCCTGGCGGACACGGAATCAGAGTAGATACTCACGTATATTCCGGATACAGCATCCCTTCTAACTACGACTCTATGATTGCTAAGCTTATCACTACGGCTCAAACCCGTGAAGAAGCTATTGCAAAAATGAGACGTGCTCTTGAGGAATTCTATATTGAAGGAGTAAAAACAACGATTCCTTTCCACAGACAGCTGATGGATAATGAAGATTATCTTGCAGGAAACTACACTACGAAATTCATGGAGGATTTTGTAATGGACAGAAAATATGATAATCACTAAGATTATTTATAATACAACTTTTAATAGTCCGTCATACTTATAGTGTGACGGATTATTTTTTCTTGGTATATTTGGTTAAACCATGATTTATATGAAAAAAATCGCTTTATTTTTTTTATTGACCTTTTATGCCCTTGCTTATTCTCAATTCAAACAAATTCTAACTATTCATAGAGACAGTATCTTAAGCCCCGACACTCCTCTAAAAACCAATCCTTTTGAAGGAAAATTTTTACTGGTGGGCCAATTTCTACCGATAAAAAGAAACTCTGACATTAAACTTGCAAAAGTTCTTACAGCGACAGGATGGGGATTGATTGATGAAAAAGGTAAATTTATTCTCCCTACCCAATATTACAGCATATCAGATTTTAAGAATGGCCTGGCAGACATTATTCTTTATATTCCGCCAAAGCCCGGACAGTCTCAAGGATCTAAATGCCATGCTGTAATCAATGCTCAGGGAAAGATGATCACTCCAAAATGCTTTCCAACCAATGATTACTTTATCTCGGATAAAAAAGATGGATTTTCAAGGCTTCGGGTTAAAAACACCTCTCAACTCGCTGATGGATTTATCAAAGTCCGCATCGATAATTTAACAAGCGTTTATAATGAAAAAGGAGAACAGATTATCCCTGCCGAATATTCAGAAATAACCTTTTCCGGGAAATATTTTCAAGCTCTAAAAGAAGCCCCTCAACGGCATACTGTAATCTATGATCAGACAGGTAAAAAAGTAAAAACAGTAGAAAGCACCACTATTTATATTACCGGTGATCTGGCAATTATTCAAGATTACAGAAAAACTTATGTGGAGAACCTGATTACAGGAAAAAGGTATTTTGAAAATCAGTTTGATAGCTTAGGTCCATTGAACGATGAAGATGAAGAATATGATAAGGAAATTATGTTGGTTGGAACCAACTATGTTGATCATATTTATCCAAAAATAAAATCCACAATCTACATCAACAAAGGTCTTGAAATCATTCAGAATAAAATTTATTCAGAATCTAATCTTAGATATTCCGAGGGCCAGATAATTGCAGAAAATCCCGAAAATCATGGTCTTGCAATTTTAAATTCTAAGGGAGAAATTTTACACGAATATACTCGCGAAGAATCTATCAATTATATGTCTTTAGATAGTCCGGGATATCAAAACAAAGAAAACTTAGAAAAAAACATTCTTAAATATCACCCTTTATGGTCAAAACAAACCATAACACAACGGGTAATGTATTTGGAAGATATTTTTATACTACGAATCAACGATAGTAATGATCAAAATAACTCAGAAAGTATATTTATTCAGAAAAAAAACGGCAAGACCATGTATCGTATTAAAGGCCCAACCTATTATTTTGCCACATTTTCTAAAAACAAATTTCTTATCGGCGCCAATAGAAATGAAAAGACAGGCGCCTACACCCATATAATTACTGATACCAAAGGAAATATTTTAAAAACAGCAAAAAAAGGGCAGACATATTATACCTTTATGAAAAAACCTTTTACTGAAGAGAATAGCAATAAATACCCCTTAGATAAAGACTACAATCCTATTTATAAAGAAAAACTCTTGACCAGCGAACAAATAAGAAATACTCTCAATTATATTATAATTTCACCTGAGAAAACAGAAATCTATAATACTAATGGGAAAATAGTACAAACAGTCAATGGTTCTACGAAGAATCAATATAATGATTACATTAATGGATCTATAGGCGAGGATTATTTAATTATTGGCACAGAAAAAAGCTACACACTTCTTAATAAAGATACATGGAAGCCTGCGATGCAATTAAAATTCAAATCAACGCTTCAAGGTTATTCAGAAGGAGGAATGTTTGTACATGATGATTATGATGGAGAAACAACTTCTAAAACATATATTGATCCTTATATGAATGTTATCAAAATCATTTATTAAACTGTTGAAATATATTTACAAAAAAATCCAAATTTAATTATTTGTACCTCTACAGTATGCTTAAAAATATTATTAAATTCGCCCTCTTAACTGCCTTCTCCTGGTTTGTTATTCATTCCCTATATATCACTTATGATGGCCTTACAAACCCTAATCAGAAAGCCGATATTGCTGTGGTCTTCGGAAATAAGGTAAATGAAGATGGAAGCCTTTCTTCAAGATTGAAAGCAAGATTAGACAAAAGTATTGAGCTCTATCAGAAAAAACAAATCAAAGAAATCCTGGTTAGTGGAGGCCTTGGAAAAGAAGGCTATTGGGAAGGTACGGAGATGAAAAAATATCTGATAAGAAATAAAATCCCTGCCAATAAGATACTTGTGGATAACTTTGGGGATAACACAGAGAAGACTGTTATCAATACTATAAAAATTGCTGATAGCTTAAAGTATAGCCGTATTATTTCTGTATCACAATTTTATCATCAGACCAGAATCAAAAAATTATTCAGGGAACACTATTTAAAAAATATTGAAAGTTCAAGTCCGCTCTATTTTGAAATAAGAGACTTCTATTCAGTTTTCAGAGAGTTTTTCGCTTACTATTTATAAAAATAATAAGAATATATCTGAACCTGGCCTGGAAATCAAAAAAACCTGATGGATTTGATCTCTGTTTAAAATAATTTCCTGACTCCCAACTCATTTCCAGATTAATAAAAATTAATCTGAAAAAAACTGTTCTCGTAAAGATATAATACCTACTACGGACGATCAGCAAAGAAAATATTCTCTGATACAGCTTTATTCCGCCTCAAAATTTACTTCAGTTCTGATCTTTTACTGCATAGGGTATTTGTTTATTGATCTCATTAATATTATGTAAATTTGTAAAAAACCAACAATATGTCAACAGCAGAACAAACAAAAAACTCACAGTATTTTATTGACCTTGAAGACAAACATGGAGCGCACAATTATCACCCTCTACCAGTAGTTCTGGATCGTGGAGAAGGTGTTTTCGTGTGGGATGTAGAGGGCAAAAGGTATTATGATTTTCTTTCAGCATATTCTGCTGTAAACCAAGGGCACTCGCACCCGAAAATCGTAGGAGCTTTGGTAGAGCAGGCCCAGAAATTAGCTTTAACTTCAAGAGCATTCTACAACTCTAAATTAGGAGAGTACGAACAAAAAATCACAACTCTTTTTGGGTTTGATAAAGTATTACCTATGAACTCTGGAGCTGAAGCAGTAGAGACAGCTGTAAAATTAGCCAGAAAATGGAGCTATGAAGTAAAAGGAATTTCAGAAAATGCAGCAAAGATCGTAGTTTGTGAAAATAACTTCCACGGAAGAACAACCACTATCGTTTCTTTCTCTAATGATCCGGATGCCAACCAAAACTATGGTCCTTTTACCCCAGGATTTATCAAGATTCCTTACAATGATATTACAGCATTAGAAGAAGTATTAAGCAGAGAAGCTGGAAATATTGCAGCATTCCTTGTAGAACCTATCCAGGGAGAAGCCGGAGTATATGTTCCGGATGAAAACTTCCTTAAAAATGCTTCTGAGCTGTGTAAAAAACATAATGTACTTTTCATTGCCGATGAAGTACAGACAGGGATTGCAAGAACAGGAAAACTGATCGCCTGTCATCATGAAAATGTACAGCCGGATATCTTAATCCTTGGAAAAGCACTTTCAGGAGGAATGTATCCTGTATCTGCAGTATTAGCTAATGATGAGATTATGAATGTGATTAAGCCAGGACAACATGGTTCTACATTCGGTGGAAATCCAATTGCCTGTGCGGTAGCTGTAGCAGCATTAGATGTAGTAGCTGATGAAAAATTATCTGAAAGAGCAGAAGAGCTTGGACAGCTTTTCAGAGCTGAGATCGATAAACTTATTGAAAAGACAGATCTGATTACCAAAGTAAGAGGAAAAGGACTTTTAAATGCTATCCTGATCAACGATACTCCAGACAGTTCTACAGCATGGAATCTTTGTTTATTATTAAAAGAAAACGGATTGCTTGCTAAACCAACCCACGGGAACATCATCAGATTAGCACCACCATTGGTAATTACTGAAGAGCAATTATTGGATTGTGTAAAAATTATTGAAAAAACTATTCTGGAATATAAAGCTTAGTTCTTATTCAGAACAGATTCATAAAATTTAAGATAATTATTGGACATTGCGGTATAACTATATTGCTCTGTCCAATTTTTTATTTCCTGGCTCATTTCTTTCTCATGACTGCGATAAAGATTCATTTTGTCCTGAAATAACTGAGCCATTAATTTCGGTTCAAAACTTTCAAAATAAAAAGCCGCATCCCCGCCTATTTCCGGAAGGCTTGTATATTTCGAAAGAAAAACAGGTTTACCAAAAGCCATAGCTTCAATAGGAGGTATCCCAAAACCTTCTGCAATAGAAGGGTGGCACATTGCTTCCGAATGCTGAATGACAGCATACTTCTCCTCTTCCGAAAGATTTTTAAGAAAATAAACTCTTTGTTCTAAATGTAACTCTTTGATTCTCTGTTTCACTTCAGCGGCATAAGATGACTTCTCATCTGATGCAATAAGCACAAGATCCTCCTTTATATAAGGTAGCATTTCAACTAAAGTCAGCTGATTTTTTTTATTAAAAAGAACCCCGATATTTAGAATATATTTTTTATTTTTTAAATAACTGTATTTTCCCAATTGATATTCCCTTTGCTCAGGAAGCTGAATTCCATTGTGAATAACAACAATATCTTTAAGTTTAGTAAAAGTAAAAAGCTTTTTATTCTGAATAAAATCCTGCTTGGCATGTTCTGAGATACAGACAATATAATCTGCATTTTTTACATTGCTTCTCACTTTACCAAGCATTTTTTTCTTTTTGAAATCGGTAAGGTTTTCATGCAAAAAATTCAGATCATGAAGGGTAATGATTTTAATTGTGTCTTTGTAATTTCTATGAAAATAAGAAGAAAGCTGATGGCTTACATGAATCAGATCAAACTCACCACTAAAACGCTCAAAAAAACGATGTGTTTTGTTCCAGAGCACACAATTCGGTATAGGCTCAAATTTTTCGAGCTGTTCTTTCTTACCGAAAAAAAATATTTCAAACTTAGAATTCCCCTCTTGTAATCCTTTTGCGAGGTTTCTAAACACATTAGCTATTCCTGAATTGGGGTATCTTAGACGTTCGAGGTCAATTAAGATTTTTTTCTTCATAAATTTTATAAAAAAATAGAATCAAGAATTTCTTTTTCTATTTTTGAGTTGTGGTTTTCTTTAAAATAACAAATTGCCTGTTTTTTTACCTTTTCATAAAAAACATCATCATTCATAAGCTGATGAATGGATTCTGAAAATTCTACAGGGTCCTGGCTTACCAAGCATCCGTTATTTTTTTTATTAATGAGCCCATCTACTCCTCTTCTGTTTGTTACTACCGGTAATCCATAAGATAAGGCTTCCAGTACTTTAATTTTCACACCTGTTCCGCTCATCATTGGGCAAATGGCAACTCTTGCATGGCTGTAGAATTCCTGTAAGTCATCTACCATACCATATTTAACTACATTTGGATAATCTTCTGCAATTGCCTTACCAATCTTACCAATGATATGAATTTTAACATTATTCAGCAAA
The DNA here is from genome assembly GCF_024810195.1 of Chryseobacterium sp. BIGb0232. Classification (NCBI taxonomy): domain Bacteria; kingdom Pseudomonadati; phylum Bacteroidota; class Flavobacteriia; order Flavobacteriales; family Weeksellaceae; genus Chryseobacterium; species Chryseobacterium sp. BIGb0232. The sequence continues at coordinate 85,984 of NZ_JANUEH010000007.1, read as the reverse complement.
GGTAATACTTCTTTTAAAAACCATTGAATTCCGTTTATATTGTGTGGATTATCACTGGCAACGTAAATAATATCATATTTAAACTCCTGTTTTTTTTCACTAAAGTTCTCAGGAAATGAAACAGGCATCAAAGTGACCTTCTTATTGGTAAACTGATCAAATATATACTCCTCCTCTACCGAATAAGTCCAGATATTATCATACTGTTTTAAAATGGATATCTCATCCTGAAATAGCTTTCCGACATTACGTTTATGACGGCTCTGTGCAGTAATAAAATCATGGGTATCAATAATTTTACAGGTCCCGGCAGAAACTTCGTTAACCAGTCTTCCCCATGTTGCATAGCTTATTAATACAATATCAAAAGCAGATTTTTTAATAATTTCCGAAAATTCTTTTCTAAGAATATAACTTGTTGTATCTATCGAGTTTATTTTAAATAAATAAGGTATTTTATATAAAAAAAGATACTTAAAAAAACTCTTTTTATATTTCTTATCCAAAAGATGCAACTGAATATTCGGGAATTTCTCATGAAACAGGATTTCTTCTTCCTTTTTCCACATTCCCCAGTCTCTCAATGAAACAAAAGTAACATCAAGCGCCTTGTTTTCGTTAAAATAAGAAAGCATATAATTAAGCCTGGTAGTATTTCCGGCCTTTCCAGACATCGGATTATCAGGCATAAAATAAAGAACTTTCTTTTTCATTATATTTATTTATTTTTGCGGCTACAAATATGACTATTTAATGAGAGATATAAAAGAATTAATTATAATAATATTAAATTATAACTCCTCTAAAGAGATCATCAGACAGCTGTCAATGCTCACCGATAAAGGAGAAATAAGCAATGATTCTTTTATTATTCTTGATAATAACTCTAATGATGGAAAAGAGCTGGAAACCTATTGCAAAGTTCATCATTTTTTCTTTCATCAGATGGGAAACAATCTTGGGTATGCATATGCCAATAACTGGGCAATCAGGCAAGCTATTGAATGGGGAAAGAAATATTTTTTTATTCTTAACCCTGATATTCATATCGACTCCACTACTATTGAACAGCTGTATTTAAAATTAAAATCCGACGCATCATTGGGAGTAATTGGCCCAAGATTACTGTACCATAACAATCCTGATTTTATTTTTTCTGACGGAGGGCTCCTATTTCCTAAAAAGGGATTTGAAGGAAACCATATCAATTTCCTGAAAAACGTAAAAGATGCAGGATCTCAGGGAATGACTTATGATATGGCCTATATCAATGGAAGTGCTATGATGTTTAAAAAGGAAGTTCTGGATGACATGGGATATATGGAAGCAGATCTGTTTATGTATTATGAAGAATCTGAATGGTGTTACAGAATCAAAAAGAGCAACCGATGGAAAATTGCAGTTGATACGGAACTTGTAGCATATCAGTCTGACAGCTCCAGAGGAAAAGTATATGAATACTATATGACCAGAAACAGGATCTGGTTAACGAAAAAACATTCAGGAAGTTTATTTTTTGTAATCCGGGAACGTTTGATTGTAGCCCGTAAAAAATTCTTCTCATCTAAAGGAAACTTTAAAGAAAATATATTATTTTCCAGGAATATTCTCAAAGGAATAGTTCATGGGTTAATCGGAAAAACAGGAAAATTATGAATGAAATTGTGTCTATTGTAGTTCCCTGCTACAATCAGGAAAAATATCTGGCTGAAACTTTAGATTCTGTTATTGCCCAAACCTCAGATTCTTGGGAATGTATCATCGTAAATGATGGCTCTACAGATCATTCTGAAGCTATAATAGATGACTATTGTGCTAAAGATCCAAGATTTACCAAACTTAATCAGGAAAATCAGGGGCTTGCCGCCAGCAGAAATAATGGAATAAAAATGGCCAAAGGGAAATATATCCTTCCTTTGGATGGTGATGATAAAATCGGAACTCAGTATATAGAGCTTGCCAAAAAAGAATTTGAAAAAAATCCAAAGCTCAGATTAGTTTACTGTAAAGCCGTATTTTTTGATGCTAAAAATGAGCCTTGGGATCTACCGAAATATGATTACGAAGCTTTATTATTTGCCAATCATATCTTCTGTTCCGGGATTTTCAGGAAAGAAGATTACCTGAAGACCAGTGGTTATGATACTCATATGAAATTTGGATATGAGGACTGGGAATTCTGGATTCAGCTTCTAAAGAAAGATGATGATGTTGTACAATTGAACTCTGTACAGTTTTTTTACAGACAGAGACAAAGTTCCATGTTAAAATCTTTACAGGAAAGTAAAGCAAAGCAAAACCAAATGGAGGCATATATTTTCAACAAACACCGTGATCTTTATGCTCAGGTTTTAGACTCTGATCTGTCTCTGGCTGATATACAAAATGCATTTCAAACCAGACAGACGATGAAACAGGTAAAAAAAACCTTCACTTATAAAACTATTTATAAGCTGGAGCGTGCTATAAGATCTATTTTCTAAACTAGCTTAAGCACATTATATCATAAGAGTACATTAAGTTTCCTGTAATTTACCTAAGGAAATTTAATGTACTTTTTTTATTCCTCAACCAGAATAGCTGTGAAGGAGAATTTGGGATCAAAAGAACAACAATCAGTTATAATTGTATCGCAACCGTATAATTTTAAGTAAATTTGCAAAAATTTTAATTGAAATGGAGAAAGTAAGAGTACGTTTTGCTCCAAGTCCTACCGGACCTTTACATTTGGGAGGCGTAAGAACTGCATTATATGATTACCTTTTTGCAAAAAATCAAGGGGGAGAATTTGTATTGAGAATTGAAGATACAGATACCGCAAGATATGTAGAAGGAGCTGAAGAATACATTGAAGAAGCTTTAGAATGGTGTGGAATCATCCCTGATGAAAGTCCTAAGAAAGGAGGAAAATTTGCCCCTTACAGACAATCTGAAAGAAGAGACATCTATAACAGATATACAGAGCAGATCTTAAAAACGGATTATGCTTATATGGCTTTTGACACTCCGGAAGAATTGGATGCTGTACGTGCAGAATTTGAAGCAAACGGAGAGGTTTTTTCTTATGATAATAAAACAAGAAACCGTTTAAAAAACAACCTTTCCCTTTCTGAAGAGGAAGTTCAGAAATTATTGGATGCAAAAACTCCATATGTGGTAAGATTCAAAATGCCTGTAGACAGAGTATTGAATCTTGAAGACATCATCCGTGGAAAATCATCGGTTAACACCAATACATTAGATGATAAAGTGCTGGTAAAAAATGACGGAATGCCAACTTACCATTTTGCCAACATTATCGATGATCATGAAATGGAAATCTCCCATGTAATTCGTGGTGAAGAATGGCTACCATCTTTAGGATTACACACTTTATTATATGAAGCAATGGAGTGGGAAGCTCCACAATTTGCTCACCTTTCTTTGATTCTAAAACCTGATGTTTCAGCATTAATCAGTAAAGATAATATTGACGGGATCACAAAATCTTTTACGGATGAATTTATAACAAAGAACAGTCAGTTTTCTTTTGACGAATCTGCCCCGATCATCAAATCATTCTTTGCAGAAGTAAAGAGCCCTAGATTCAAATCAATGCTGGGTGAAAATGATAATGACAATCCGTTAACTGCTGCTGTAAAGCAATTTTTAAAGAAAGGACTTTCAGGAAAACTAAGCAAAAGAGATGGTGATAAATTCGGATTCCCGGTATTCCCACTTGATTTCAAAGATCCTGCAACAGGTGCTGTTTCTAAAGGATACAGAGAAAACGGATATCTTCCTGATGCCTTCATCAATATGGTTGCGTTATTAGGCTGGTCTCCGGCAGATGATAAGGAAATTCTTTCTTTGGATGACATGGCTAAAGAATTTGACCTTCATAAAGTACATAAGGCAGGCGCAAGATTCAGCAAAGAAAAATCAGAATGGTTCAACCACCAGTATATTCAGATGAGATCAGATGAGGAACTTCTTCAGATGCTTAAAAGCTCAGATCTTGATTTTTCAGGTGTTACCGACGAAAAATTATTGAAAGTAATTCCTCTGATGAAAGAAAGAGCTACTTTCCCGAAAGACATCTATGAAAACGGAAAATTTTTCTTTGAAGCCCCTACTTCTTATGATGAAAAAGCTTCTAAAAAAGCATGGAATGATGAAACATCTGCTATTTTAGGAGAATTATCTACAACCCTTGAGTCTACAGACTTTGCTGCAGAAACACTAAAGCAGATGATGCATGATTTCGCAGAAAACAAAGGATTGGGAATGGGTAAAGTAATGATGCCATTGCGATTAGCTTTAGTAGGAGAACTGAAAGGACCAGATGTTCCGGATATTCTGGAAATCATTGGAAAAGAGGAAAGTATCGCCAGAATAAGCAATGCTATAAATAATTTTAAATAAAATTACCATAATTTTTCATACATTTGAAAGATTTAATTTACTTCAAGAAATGGAATATTTAAGTTTCGAACTTCCTATCAAAGAATTGATGGATCAATACCAGACATGTTCTTTAGTAGGAGAAGAAAGTGGTGTTGATGTAAAATTAGCATGCAGCCAGATTGAGGATAAGATTTTAGAAAAGAAAAAAGAAATCTATTCAAATCTTACACCTTGGCAAAGAGTACAACTGTCCCGTCATCCGGATCGTCCTTATACTTTGGACTATATTAACGGAATGGCAGACAAAGGCAGTTTCTTAGAACTTCACGGAGACAGAAATTTCGCTGATGACCCGGCAATGATTGGAGGATTGATTACCCTGGATGGTCAGAGAGTAATGATCATCGGGACTCAAAAAGGAAGAACGACTAAGGAAAGACAGCACAGAAGATTTGGAATGCCCAATCCGGAAGGATACAGAAAAGCTTTAAGACTAATGAAGCTTGCTGAGAAATTCAACATCCCTGTAGTGACTTTAGTGGATACACCGGGAGCTTACCCAGGACTGGAAGCTGAAGAAAGAGGACAAGGAGAAGCAATTGCAAGAAATATTTTTGAAATGGTTCAGCTGAAAACTCCGATCTTCACTTACATCATCGGGGAAGGAGCTAGTGGTGGAGCATTAGGAATAGGTGTAGGTAACAAAGTATATATGTTGGAAAACACTTGGTATACTGTAATTGCACCGGAAAGCTGCTCTTCTATCCTATGGAGAAACTGGGATCATAAAGAAGATGCTGCCAATGCATTAAACCTTACTCCAAACGATGCTCTAAGAGAAAAATTCATTGACGGAATTATTGAAGAACCACTTGGAGGTGCTCACTACGATCAGGAGACCACTTATCTGAACTTGAAAAATTCAATTTTACAGAATATCAAAGCTTTTTCCAAATTTACAGGACAGGAGCTTGAAACCCAGAGACAGGATAAATTTATCGCGATGGGTCAGTTTAAAGGATAAAAAATAAAAAAGGTTAAGAAATATTTCTTAACCTTTTTACTTTAGTTTTCTTCTTCGTTAATCAGCTACATTGAGAGCGATCTCAACATCCTGAGTAATTTTCTTCAGTGAAGAATACTTTGCATCACATACCATCGTGGTGAGCACGTATTCTCCTTTATCAATCAGAATAAAGTTTTCCCCTTTAGCAGGAACACTCAAATTATAATATTTTTTACCACTTATTTTCACGATCAGGTTACAGCTTGACCTGTTTTTAATATTGATATAAGCTTCATTTTTATTAATATCATTATTAAAAAGATGGGTAAGCATAGCTGCTGTTTTCTTATTCGCTTCGCTAGGTTCGGATTTAGCCGAAGAACCTGCACTTTTTACAGAACCTGCTGAAGCATACGTTGCCAACCTTTCTTCTTTCAATGCATTGATAGCATTATTTACTTTATCTGTATTCTTCGTATTATTTGTAGTAGATGCCTTATTAGCGGCAATTACTTTACCGCTGTTCAGTTCATTATTTTTAACAATGTTTTCAATTTTCTCTTTACTGATTGGCTTTATAGTAGGTTTTGCTTCAGGAGAATTATCTGCCATGATAATTTCCATCAGTCTTTTTTTAAAGTAATCGGTTCGTGCATGCCCGGGATTTTGCTTGATGAAACCAGCAATCACCCTCGTCTCTTTTGAAGTTTCAGCTTCCTGCTCCGTGTAAATGATCACAGTTTCTTTTTCCACTACGGCCTTGGATTTTGTCTTTTTCTTTTTTTGAGAAAAACCAAGAGCAAAAATGCATACAAAAAGGAGAAGGAAGATTTTTTTCATTAATCAAATCTTTAAAATAGTATTAAATATATTAATAACGTGAAAAGTCATTTTTTAGTTTATCATTAAAATCATTATCTTTGCACTGCTTTAAAATTAAGCTAAAAATTAATACTAATCTTAAATAAAAAATAATAGATATTATGTCTTATACACCAGTTGCTGCAGACGTAGCTAAATTAAGAAACCAAACAGGTGCAGGTATGATGGACTGCAAAAAAGCTCTAGTTGAAGCTGAAGGAGACTTCGAAAAAGCAGTAGATATCCTTAGAAAAAAAGGACAAAAAGTAGCTGCTAACAGAGCTGACAGAGAATCTACTGAAGGTGCTGTAATCGCAAGAGTAAATGAAGATAACACTTTAGGTGCTATTATCTCTTTAAATTGTGAGACTGACTTCGTTGGTAAAAACGAAGCTTTCATCGAGCTAGCTTATGAATTAGCTGAAATGGCAATCTTTGCTGCTACTAAAGAAGAATTATTAGCTACAGATTTCCACGGAATGACTGTTGCTGAAAAACTAATTGAGCAGACAGGTGTTATCGGTGAAAAAATCGAAATCGGTACATTCGAAAGAATCGAAGGACCATTCCTAGGAGCTTATATCCACGCTGGAAACAAAATTGCTGCAATCACTTCTCTTTCTGCAAAAGTAGACGGAGCTGACGAAGTTGCTAAATCTGTTTCTATGCAAGCTGCTGCGATGAACCCTATCGCTCTTGACGAAACTAAAGTTTCTCAGGAAACTATCGACAAAGAATTAGAGATTGAAAGACACAAACTTACTGAAGAAGGTAAGCCTGCAAACATTATCGATAATATCTTGAAAGGTAAAATGCAGAGATTCTACAAAGACAACACTTTGGTACACCAGGATTTTATTAAAGATTCTAGTATGTCAGTTGCTGATTATGTAAAATCTGTAAACGCTGATCTAAAAGTAACAGGATTTGTAAGAGTAAGCTTATAATCCCACTTTTTAAAATATTGAATCCCGATGATTTTTTCATCGGGATTTTTTTATGGAATAAAATCAACAAACATGAACGTAAAATGAAGTAAATTTTAAATATTTAATAATTATGGAATAATCCGGAATTCAAAGATTTTTTTTATATAAAATTTTGATTATTAATGCTTAAATTTGCGGCCCTTATAATAACGCATGAAAAAATATCTACTAGCTTTTTGCACTTTTTTTTGTCTATTAGTGAATGCCCAATTGGATACAGAACACTGGTTTGCTCCAATGGCTGCGAAAGCTAATGTTAGCCAACTTCAAGGATTTTTGTATCTGTCTACAGACGAATCCACTCCATTTTCCGTACAGGTTTTCAATAATAATATGCTTTACACTACAGTACAGGTAAGCAAAAACAACCCTATATCGGTATCAGTACCTAATAATTTTTTAATTGCCACTTCTCAGTCTCAGCTATTCACCCCAAATTCTATGGGACTTCATGTGAAGGGAGCTAAGAAGTTCTTTGCTAATTACAGATTCTCACTTCAAAATCAGGCTGAAATCCTTACTTCCAAAGGAGCAGCAGCTTTGGGAACTACCTTCTATGCCGGCATGGCTCCTATTGCAGGCTCTGCCACCTATATGAATTCTTCTATTGGTGTTACCGCAACCGAAAACAATACAGTAGTGGAAATTTCAGGTTATGATCCTTCTCTTCTTTTTTCAAATGGAACGACTTCCTCAACGAAAACTTTTACCCTCAATAAGGGCCAGTCTTATATTCTTGATGTAGTAAGTTCTCAAAAGAATATAAATAAAACGGGTCTGATTGGAGCTAAGATTACATCTACTAAACCCATCACAGTTACGAATGGAAATTTTAACGGGGCTTACGTAAATGTAACCAATAATGATGTATTGATGGATCAGTCTGTTCCGGTAGACAGACTGGGGAAGAGCTTTGTAATGGTAAAAGGTAACGGAGGGGTCACTTCTCAAATGGAAAGTGCAGTAATTGTTGCTACAGAAGACAATACACAGATTACTTTCAACGGAACCGGGTCACCTGTGATCCTTAATACAGGGAAGTACTATCTTGTTCCCAGTAATAAATATATCAATCAGGGAAATGGTCATTATAACATGAATATTTCTGCTACCAAGAACGTTTATGTATATCAGTTGTTATCAGGAGCAGTAAGTGGAAATGAATTTGCCTCCGGAGGAATGAATTTTATCCCTCCTGTGAGCTGTTTCATGCCAACAAAAATAGACGAGATAGGAATTATCAACAAAATCGGAAGTGATTCTTTCACCACGAGACTGAATATCATTACACAGAAAGGAGCCATTGTAACAGTAAGCGGAAATCCGATTGCTGCAGGAAACGGTCCTTATTCCGTAACGGGAAATCCAGATTGGGAAACTTATTCCATATTGGGAGTGACAGGGAATATTACAGTAAACTCAACCAAGCCTGTAACCGCTGGAATTGCTGCCGGAAACGGAGCTGTAGGATACGGAGGATATTTTGCAGGATTCTCTTCAATTCCGGTGATCAAGAAAACCGGAGACTGTTATAATGGAGTTCTTTTAGAGGTAGAATCAGGCTATGATAACTACAAATGGTACCTTAATGGCACTGAAATCACAGGGGCAACAACTCCTTCAATTAATCCGGACACATACGGATCCGGAATCTACACCTGCAAGATTACTAAGAACAGCTGTGAGACCAGACTTACCGCAGAGTACAATTATACAGTATGCCCACCTATTACTACAACAACCTATGATATTGGTTCATGTAACCCTAAGGTAATTATTCCTGTATTTACAAGCTCTAGTCAGACAGTAGATCCTTCCAAGACTAGCATTATGGCACAGCCTGCCAACGGAACGGTTACCATCAATCCGACAACAGGACAAATCACTTATACTCCTAATGCAGGTACACCTACAGATTTCACAGATACCTTCACCTATTATATTCAGGGAAATGGAGACCCTGCAGCTTTTGAATATTTTAAGATAGAAGTGAATATTCACACACTTCAGGTTACTAATGATGTCATGTTTTCCTGTGCTGACACTAATGGAAATGGAACATACAATCTGAAAACAGCCAGTGTAAGCCCAACTCCGGGAGCTACGATAACTTACTTCACCAATGCTAATCTAACAGGGCCTATTGCTAATCCGCTCAGTTACACAGGTCCGGCAGGAGTTGTGTATGCCAATGTAACCTCTTATGGATGCTCTAAAGTAGCTACCATTACTTTAAACACATTCCCTGTTCCCGTTATTAATACCAGTAATTTCAATGCCAATAGCTGTGGAAGTGATCTTGACGGAAGTGTAGTGATCAACTTTAACAATGTTACTCCGCAGATTGTTGCCAACTCAGCCATCTTTACAGTAAAATATTACCTTAACCAGGCTGATGCCACTGCAGGAAACAGTAATACTCTTCCTGATAACTGGACTTATACAGCGAATACTACGGTATATGTAAGAGCGACAGGTAATACCGGAAGCTGTCCCGCAGTCTTCGGACAGATTAATTTCACAATCGGAAATAAGGTTTCTTTAATTACAAATAATGCTAAAGCTGATGTCTGTGATAATGATATCAGTGGTTCCGAATCTGTAAACCTGAATGATTACAAAGGTTTATTTACAGTTGATCCTAATGTGATCTTAACATTCTATGCCTCTGCTGCCGATGCGCAGGCGGGAACTAATCCTGTCTTAGCATCACAGATTATTACTTCTACAGGAAGTATTTATCACGTAAGATTCCAAAGCAGTACAGCATGTCCTACTACAGGTGTCTTAACACTTGTTTTAAAAACTCCTAAAAAGTCTACTACACTCTATGACCAGATGATCTGTTCTAATGAAAAAATTCTTTTGGATGCAGGCCCAGGATTTTCGTCCTATTTATGGAGTAATGGAGCAACCAGCCAAACCATTAGTGCTTCTGCAGGAAACTATTATGTAGATCTTGGGTTTAACGGTTGTGTATACCGTCAATATGTAAAGGTAACCACCGCACAGTCACCTGTTATTTCAAGAATAGATGTTTCCGGTACCACAGCTACTGTACAGGTAACCGGTGGAACGCCTCCTTACCGATATTCATTAAATGGTTTTGATTATCAGAATTCCAATGTATTTACAGGATTATCAAGAGGAATGCATACAGTGTATGTATTGGGCTCAGACGGATGCCGACATGTAACCAAAGAGTTCCTGATTATTAATCTTATCAATACCATCACGCCCAATGGAGATGGAATCAATGATGTCCTGAACTATTCCGAATTAAGAATAAAACAGAATGTATCAATAGAGGTATCAGACCGATATGGAAATCCTGTATATAAGTCTTCTGACAAAAATTATATCTGGGATGGAAAATCCAATGGCAGAAGTCTTCCTACGGGAACTTACTGGTATGTTATAAAATGGGTTGAACCAGACACTCAATTACCAGTTTCACATTCAGGATGGATTTTAATTAAAAATCGGGAATAATTTTCAACATTTATTTACATTTTATTAAAAGTATTTGATTTTTTATTTTAATTTTGTAGAAATCCTAATTCCATACACATGAAAAGATTTCTACTCAGTCTGGTATTAACTTTTTTAACAATTAATACCCTCTTCGCGCAAAGGGATACCGAGCACTGGATTGCACCTTATTATAGTGTGTTGACACCATCAACGTTTAACAGCTATGAAAATAAGGTATATCTATCCACTGATTCTACGACTCCCTTTGACGTAAAAATATTCAGCGCAAACACCCTTATAGGTACCGTTACTATTGCCAAAGGAGACCCTAAAACATTTGATGTCGAAGAATCTCTTATTACAGCTAATGGAGCTACCGATGCATTTGTTGTAGGTTCAAAAGGGCTTTATTTAAAAGCGGACAAACCATTCTATTGCAGTTTACGATTAGCACAGGATGCCCATGGTGAAATTATTACCAGCAAGGGAAGAGCTGGAATCGGTAACCTATTTTATGTAGCTACCAGCCCTAACCAAAGAAACCCAGGTGATTCTACACTAGATGGCTTTACAGCAGGAATCCTGGCTACTGAGGACAACACAACCGTTACTGTAAGCTGGACTACTAACGACTTAAAATTTGTTAATGGTACTCCACCTGGCAAAAACCATTCGTTTGTTTTAAACAAAGGGCAGTCTTTTATTTTTGCAGGAAGAGGAAACACAAAAGCTAATCAGGAAGGCTTCATTGGTGCTAAGATTGTTACCAACAAACCAGTGACCCTTACCAATGGTAGCTGTAATGGTAACTTTTCAACCGGCGGAAGTGGCGGTTCTGATGCCGTTCTTGACCAGTCTGTCCCTGTAGAAAGATTAGGGAATACATTTGCTATGGTGAAAACCATATCTACAGATCCTTCTCTAAATATGGAAGGAGGTCTTATTATTGCCACTGAAGACAATACTGAAATATATCTTAATGGCTCAACCACTCCTGTTGCTACCAGAAATGCAGGAGGTTGGTATAGAATCAACGAGACCAACTATGTGGCTCAGCCTGGAGGAACCCATTCTAATATGTTCATTTCTACCTCTAAGAATGTATACCTATATCAATTCGTTGGAGTTGGATCAAGTGGTGCAACCAACGGCTATAATTATATACCACCGTTGAACTGTTTCTTACCCCGAAAAATTGATGAAATTGGTAAGATCAATGAAATGCCGGGCATTGCTACTAGTGATATTAAGTTAAAACTTAATATATTAACTGAGGTAGGAGCAACTGTACTGGTCAATGGTGTAGCACCTTCTGCAGCTGATGGACCATATCCTTTAACAGGAAATTCTCAGTGGGTAACCTATTCAGTGGGAACTTTCCCTCCTAACCTTACCATTACCTCTACAAAAGCGGTAACAGCTGGTATCAACGGAGGATACAGCTCTGCCGGATATGGTGGATATTTTGCAGGATTCTCATCTGTTCCTGGAATTTCTAAGACAGGTGACTGTGTTCCTGGAATTGTTTTAGATGTGGCTGATACTTATGATACGTATCAGTGGTTTCTTAATGATGTAGCCATTTCCGGAGCAAATGCTTATAAGTATTCTCCTACACAACCTGGCTATTATTCTGTAAAGGTTACAATGGGAGCATGCCAATCAATAACAACAGCTCCATATAAAGTAACGAACTGTCTGAAGCTGACTACTAAAGAAGAACCAGCATGTTCTACTAAGATCATTACTCCAGCCTTCTCCTCTTCGACTCAGACTCCGGTATTCAGTACTTTAAAAATCCTTACCCCTCCTACTAACGGAACGGCAGTGATAAATCCAGATGGTACAATTACCTATACACCGAAACCTAATTATGAAGGAACTGATACAATCGTTTATACATTCTGTGGAGACTCCCCGGATTTTATGGATTGTGAAGAAGTTACCTTAAAACTTACGGTTATCCCTTTCATTGTGAAAGATGCTTCTATTAAAGCTTGTTGGTACGATGTAGCACCTTATGCTTATTTTGATCTGACAACAGCAAACGTTACAGACTATGGATTAGCAATAAAAAAATATTACCGTACATTAAAAGACCTTACTTCAGGTTTGAATGAAATAAAACCAGCGAACAACTATCCTGCTACAGGAGGTTTTGTTTATGTGAAGATTACTACTGAACAAGGATGTAGTGCAACTGCGAAAATTGAACTGATCCCTCTTCCAATCAAAAAATCTCCAGTCCTTGTAGATAAATACATCTGTATTGATGCTACAACTGACCTGGATGCTGGACCTGGATATGATTCTTATTTATGGAACAACGGAGCAACATCTTCAGGAATCAGAGGTGTAGGTGTAGGTGAATATTCTGTAATTCTTGAGAAAAACGGATGCCTTCTTACACAGGTAGTAAGAGTGAAAAAAGCAGTTGAACCAGTTATCCAGCAAATTGAAATCAACAATACTACAGCTACCGTAGTTGTGGTAGGAGGTAAAGCCCCTTACAAATATGCTGTTGACGGAACTACGAACTGGCAGGATTCAAATACTTTCACAGGGTTAAGCAGAGGACAGCATAAATTCTATGTAAAAGATGCTTACAATTGTACTCCTAACTCAGCAGAAGTAACAGTTCCTAATTTATTGAATGCCATTACTCCTAATGGAGATAACATCAATGACTATATCGATTACAGTGATCTTTCATACAAAGACAACCTTAACTTTGTAGTGTATGACAGATACGGAAATATGATATTTACAGGAAATAAATTCAATAATTACAAGTGGGACGGAAGACACTTCGACAAGAAACTGATAACAGGTACATACTGGTATCATGTTTCATGGAATGAATCAAACAAAGAAAAAACCGAAATTAAATACACAGGTTGGATTATGGTAAAAAACAGAGAATAACCATACACCTTTATAACTTTCAAAACCACGATTTCAAAATCGTGGTTTTTTTATTTCATTTTCAACACTTTAATACATTTTATTGTTAAATTTGTGATAAATACCATCACTGAATGAAGAAAATTCTATCTTTTTTATTTATACTTTATATATTCAATTCCACCTTTGCACAATTAGACAGAGAGCATTGGTTTGCCCCTATGATAGATCGGTCAGGCGCTTCCTTTCCCTATCAGAAGCTCTATTTATCTACCAACCGCACCTCATCTTTTCCGGTAAGTATCTATAATAATAACGTTCTGATAGGAACCGTGGATATCAGCAAGAACAATCCGCAGAAGTTTGATGTTTTAAGAAACTTTATCATTACCACCCAACAGACAGATCTTTTTACTCCTACCACAAAAGGACTATACCTGAAAGCTGAATTTCCGTTTTATGCAAACTTAAGGTTTTCAGTATTTAACCACGCCGAAATCATCACTTCTAAAGGAATCCCATCAACCGGGAAAAGTTTTTTTGCTGCTTCAGCTCCCATCAGCGTAAATAATGATATCCTGAACTTTATGACCAGTATTCTGGCAACAGAAAATAACACCACTGTTACCATTACCGGTTACAGTCCACTTGTACAATTCTCAAACGGGACCACGGGAGCCACCAACCCCACTATAAACATCACTCTAAATAAAGGACAGTCTTATATTATTGACGGAATCGGAAATAATACAGGAAATTTCGATGGGTTTATCGGTGCTAAAATCACTTCGAACAGGCCAATCAATGTTACCAATGGAAACTTCAATGGCCAATATGCCGGAAACTACCCTACCAGCTCTGACATTTTAATGGACCAGGCTGTACCTGTTGACAGGCTCGGAAGTGAATTTGCTCTCGTAAAAGGTAATGGAAGTATTGGCGCCAATATGGAGGGAGCTTTGATTATTGCCACGGAAGACAATACCCAAGTCTATGTAAATAATGACTTAACACCTATCACCACACTGAATACCGGAAAATATTTTGTAATTCCCGACACTAAATACAGTCTTCAGGGAGGCAACCATTATAACTTATTCATTAAAACCTCTAAAAATGCTTATGTTTACCAGATCTTAGCAGGAGATTCAAAAACATCGAATGAAGTGGCCACCGGAGGATTTAATTTTATTCCGGCTTTAAATTGTTATCTTCCCAAGCAGATCAATGAGCTGGGGTTTATTGATGAAAATTTTGTTCACTCCAATGTAAACCCGTCTGGGGTTCTCAATATCCCCACTAAGCTGAACCTGGTTACAGAAAGAGGAGCTGTGGTTACGGTAAATGGCGGAACTCCGCCTGCATCAACGGGGCCTTATAATATGACCGGTACCACTAACTGGGTTACTTATGGAATTCCTGATGTAACCGGAACAATCACCGTAGTTTCAAGTAAAGCCATTACAGCAGGAATTACGGCAGGAAGTGATGCTGTAGGATACGGAGGTTTCTTTGCAGGCTTTCCTACACAGCCTGTTATTTTAAAATCCGGGGGAAACTGTATTCCAGGACTTGTACTTACGGTAGACCCTATTATTTATGATACCTATCAGTGGTACAGAAACGGAATAGCAATTTCAGGAGCTAACAGTTCTTCTATCAATCCTACACAATCCGGGTATTATACTTGCTCTGTAACAATGGGAAGCTGTGCTCCTTTGGTTACCGAAAAATTTAAAGTTACCAACTGTACAAAACTGACCGTTACAGCTTACGACGTGTGTACCACACAGACGATAATTCCCACCTTCAGTACCTCTTCACAAAATCCTGTACCAGCTACAGTAGCAGTGACTACGCCTCCTGCATTGGGCGCGGCAGTCGTAGATCCGGCTACCGGTAAAATTACCTATACTGTCAATACTCCCGGCACAGCAGGAACTGATACATTCACTTATACTTTCTGTGGAAATGATCCTGACTTTCCGGATTGTGAAACGGTAACAGTAACCATTAATATTAAAGCAATTACGGTCACCAATTCAGTATTATTTGCCTGTGACATAAATGGAAAAGGAACATTTAACCTTACAACAGCCAGTGTAACCACAAATTCTCCCGTTACCATAACTTATTACCCAACACTGGCAGATGCCCAAGTGGAAAACCCAGCTACCAGAATCACAGTACCTAATGCTTATTCGGCAACAAACGGTACAATCGTTTATGTTGTAGTTAAAAATACACTCGGATGTAAAAGCATCGCCCAAATCACTTTGTTTTTTTACAACAAAATAACATTAGTAGATAATTACAAAGGAGAATTCTGTGATGATAATTTCGATGGAACCGTCAATATCATTCTTTCTAATGTTACTGCTACAGTCCTTAATAATCCTACTTATTTCACCGTAAGATATTATGAAAAATTAATTGACGCCAATGCAGGAAATACAAATACCCTGCCTAATAACTGGAGCTATACCGCAGCTACCACCATCTATATCAGAGTAGATTCACCTGACGGGTGCCCATCTGTCATTAAGCCTTTACAGTTCAGTATCGGAGCAAAAATACAATTGGCAAGCCAGGCAGTAGAAGAAAATGTATGTGATGACGACCTGGATGGAGTAAAGAGCGTAAACCTAGCTCAGTTTATTCCACAATTCACACTAGATCCGAATGTTACTTTTACTTTTCATGCAAGTTTAGCTGATGCCCAGAACAATGTATCTCCATTAGCAACTACTGTAAATATTACTGCATCTCAAACATTTTATATCCGTTTTGAAAAAAATGGAGTATGTCCGGAAGTTGCTTCTATTAAAATAACCATCAAAATTCCTAAAACCTCAGAACTTCTTAAAGACCAGATTATCTGCCCAAAAACAACAACTACATTGGATGCAGGTCCGGGATTCGAAAAATACCTGTGGAGCACTGGAGCAACCAGCTCTTCAATTAACAATGTATCTGCCGGCAGCTATTGGGTAGAGCTTACCTTTAAAGGATGTGTGTACAAACAGAATGTCAACGTTACTGAATATCAGATCCCGATTATTACGTCTATTGAAATTGAAGGAACAACAGTGAAGATTGGAGCTAGTGGTGGTACTCCACCTTACGAATATTCATTGGACGGAGTGATCTGGCAGACTTCAAATATTTTCTATAATGTACCCAGAGGTGCACATTATGCTATGGTAAGAGACTCTAAAGCATGTGGAGAAGCTAAAAAGGAATTTGCCATCATCAATCTAATCAACACCATTACGCCTAACGGAGACGGGCGCAATGAGTCCATAGACTATTCTGCGCTGATGTCTCACGATAATCTTGTATTCAGAATCTTTGACCGGTATGGTGCAGAGCTCTTCAGGGGTACTCATGAAAACCGGTATACCTGGGATGGAAGGGTTGGAGGCAGATATGTCCCTACAGCTACCTATTGGTATTTCATCAGCTGGACAGAATTTGGTTCCACAGTTTCAATAAAATACTCAAGCTGGTTATTGGTAAAACATCGATAAAATCATAAAAGGTTGAAAGAAAACAATACTCCTTCAACCTTTGTATCTTAAGTATATCAGGACACAATTCAGCCTGGAAATATATTTATAACATTCATTAACAATTGAATACTAAAGTTTAATATAACTTTAACCACTATTCGTTATCTAATTAAGCAGAAATTGCTGGATTTCTATGTAATTTTGCCAATTATATGAAGAAACTGTTTACTCTGTTGCTGTTGATTTTTCTGGCAAAAATCAATGCTCAAATATATTCCGGAGAGGTATTTCTGAGAGACAACTCGATCCTTTATCTTAATCAGGTATATGTTACCAATTTAAATACTCAAAAGACTGTACTTGCTGACTATAACGGTAACTTCAGTGTTCCTGCCAATTCTGGAGATGTCATCCGTTTTACCTCAATTGTTACTGAACGGAAGGATATTAAGCTTACTCCTCAGCTTATGGAACAAAAAAACCTGGTAGAGCTGAAAATTGCCTATTATGAAATCCAGGAAATTGTACTCAGCAGGTTTAAACCTACAGGTAACTTAAGGTATGATGTAAACTCACTAAGAAAAGAAGATAAAGCACTGGCGATCAAAAAAGTGATAGGGCTTCCTGAGCCTAAAGGAGACGGAACACCACCAGAGCTTCCGGTTGCCGGATTAAGAGATGGCGGATTGACCTTCAGCATTGAAAGCATCTATGATATGCTTTCCGGAGAGAGAAAGAAAAAACAACGTTATAAGGCTTATGAGAGCATGAATACTTCTATCACCCAGATCAAAAATTACTTAGGTAAAGATTATTTTGCGAAATTTAAAATTCCTGAAAATCTGATCGATAACTTCCTGCAATTCGTTTATACTTCTGAAAATATACAACCTTATGTACTGGCAGGAAATTACGAAGCTATAAAAATTCCTATTGAAAAATACATGCCTATTTACCAGAAACGACTAAAGAACTCGCATCTTCAGGAAGTAATCAGTCCTCAACAGGCTGATAAATAGCCATTCAGATCTATACAAACCATGTAATTTTTACATGGTTTTTTTTATAACAAGCAGAACACTCCATTATTAATCATTTATTTTTTATTGAATATATTTCATTCATATTTAAAAATATGTTTAATTTTATGTCACAATAATGTGTTTAAAATAAAAACAATACTATTTCGTTATCCTATTAAATACTAATTGCCCAAAAACCAAATTAAGAAAAAGTAACCCATTTTTAACTTAATATTTATTAATGAAAAAAATACTTTTACTTCTTGCCTCGGTCTTGTTTTTCAGTATGTCTGCCCAAAAGAAAGGAAAAGACTACAGCGAAATTCTGAAAAGCAATAATATTTACGAAATCAATGCTTTCTTAAGGGACGCTCATCCTGATGATCCCCGAAGGTCAGTACTGAAACCCCGGGTTATGGAAATGATGAAAGAATACATTAAAAATGCCCATCCGGAAGATCAAAAAGTAAAAGACATGCAGGAAATGCTGGCTTTGTTAAGGAGGCGACCTTCTACGAAGATTACTTTTGATGAAATGAATGCAATCATCAAACAGAAACAGATTGCTAAATATAAAGCTGAACTTGCCGCTAAAAAATCTACAGAAACCTATACTCCAAGCAGCGCTCAGAATGCTTTTGTTGTTAATACATCAGCCAATGCAGCCATTCCTAATGCAGAAGCAGAAGAGTTTAATATGCTGATGAATATTTCTCCTATCGAACATCAAAATAAAACAGTGAAGATCCTTAACTCTCTGTTTGATAATGATCCCAATGCCAAGGAATGTATTGTCCTTATCCAAAATCAATCTGACTGTAACATTATCGTAAGAATGGAAGGGGTAGGAACTACAAAATATAGACTTGCTGTTCCGGCTCATAAAGACAACTCAATTGTAGTGGAAAAAGGCCAGTATCTTTTCACAAGTTTAGTCTGTGGTGCAGAGTACGCATCGCAAAAAACCATCCAAAGACCCATCATGGTTGCATTAGGCAGCGCAACATCAAAATAATCAAAACAATATAATAGTTTCCCCATAGGTCTTTTAGCATTAAAAGACCTCAATTCTGTCTAAATTTTACTATTTTTGCACTCATTTTATAAATGACTTAATGGGCAAGAATAAATTAGCAAGATTTGCAGAAAATAAGATATTACCGAATGTAATTCAACCTACAAGAGAAAACGCTTTAGAAGGCTTTGAACTAAAGGGAAAATGGAGAGAAAACTTCTTTAAAAATGACAACCCTATTGTTCTTGAGCTAGGCTGTGGAAAAGGAGAATACTCTGTAGGATTAGCCAAAACATTTCCTGAAAAAAACTTTATCGGGATTGATATTAAAGGGGCTAGATTCTGGTTCGGTGCCAAAGAAGCAGTGGAAAACGGAATGACTAATGTGGCTTTCTTAAGAACACAGATTGAACTTGTAGATTATTTCTTTGCCGAAAATGAAGTGGATGAAATCTGGATTACCTTCCCGGACCCACAAATCAAATACAAAAGAACAAAACATAGATTAACACATCCGGACTTTTTAGCCCGTTATAAAAAATTCCTGAAGCCAGGAGGGATCATCCACCTGAAGACGGACTCAGAGTTTCTTCACGGATATACGCTTGGATATTTACAGGGAGCAGGATATGAAATCATTACCGCTCACCACGATATCTACGGAGCTCCTGAATACGATCCTAATACGCCGCATTTGAGAGACATCCAGACGTATTATGAGCAACTGTTCTCAGCAAAAGGAAAAACGATAACCTATATAAAATTCCGGATACACTGATGAAATAAACAAACACTATTGATGAAAAAAAAATTTTTGACGATTTTATTTTTCTCTTTCCTTACCCCTGTCTTTATCTATTCACAAAAAGGTAGTAAAGACATCCTAAAAAGCACAAATATCAAGGAAATTGAAGAATATCTTAAGACCGCACACCCTGACGATCCTAAAAAAAGTGTGCTGAAACCTAAGCTCATTGCTTTAAAAAACTCTGAGTGGACGAAGGGATCACGTGCTGCCAAACCTATGGAAGCCAGGCCCGTCATTGCAGATATCCCCAAAAATGCAATGAAAGATCCCAACTCTAATGAAGCAGAAGAATTCAAGCGGTTACTTGCCGAAACATCTGCCGAACATAAAGAGAAAACCGCACAGCTTTTAAATACAATGCTTAATGAGGACATTACTAAAAAAGAATCTATTCTTTTATTTAAGAATAATTCGGATTGTAATATTGTTCTCCGGATAGAAGGAAAAGATTATTACAATCTTGCAGTTCCCGCTCACGGAGAAAACTTCATTATAGTTAATAAAGGCTCTTATACACTAAGCAGCAATGTTTGTGACATGAAGTACTTTTCTCAAAAAGATATAAAAAGAAGTATCTTTGTAACCATAGACAATCCAGGTCAGCCAGGAGCTCAACCGGTTTCAACAACAAAAGCTCCGCCTGAAAAACCATTAAAAAAAAGAAAAGCAAAAAAATAAACGGGTATGAAAAAGTTATTAGTTCTTACCGGGGTTTCAATGATCCTTACCAGCTGTAGTGTAAATTACGGTGGTTATCCCATAAGAAACCCCTACCCTACCAATACTGGTGGAGGCAGCAGTGCAGCTAATGCGGAAAGGGAATACAATGAACTGATAAAAACCTATAAGCCTGAAACAGCTGAAGTTCTGAATGATCTTCTCAATAATGATGACCCCGGTAATCCTAAGACTTCCATTTCTGTAGAAAACAAATCTCCATGCAATATGGTTCTTACAGTAAGCGGAAACGGATTTTTTAAAAAAATTCCAATAGGTGCCGGAAAAATAGGATATACAATGGTGACGAAGAATCAGAACTACAGATTATCCGGAATGCTTTGTAACTCTTCTTATCAGTCTACAAAGTTTATCACCACTTCTTATGCTATAAAAATTTCAAATTAAATAAACCCCGCAGATTACTGTGGGGTTTCTATTTTATAAATATTTTTCAGATATTCTAAAGGCAGTCGATTTCTGCTTTCTTATGCCATTTTTTCAAATCCCCTAATTATTCCGTAGGAAGTAATCAATATATCATTTAAAGTTCTTATTGAGACTTGTATAGGATTATAAACGCTTATATAAATCTGCATTATCTGCAAAATCTGTGAGTACATATAAAAACAAAAAACGCTGGATCGAAATCCAGCGTTTTTCCTATATTAAAGAAAATCTTTAATTATTCTGCATCGAAATCAGCATCTGTATCAGCAGATACCTTTTCTCCTTCTTCTTTAGATTTTTCTTTATCAGCTTTTCTTTGAGACTGACCTTCTTTGATAGAATCAGAAACAATGCTCAAGATCATATCGATAGATTTAGAAGCATCATCGTTTCCTGGGATAACGAAGTCTACTTTTCTAGGATCAGAGTTTGTATCAACGATACCGAAAACTGGAATACCTAATTTCTTAGCTTCAGTTACCGCGATGTGTTCTCTTAAGATATCAACTACAAAGATTGCAGAAGGAAGTCTAACCATGTCAGAGATAGAACCTAAGTTTTTCTCTAAGTTAGCTCTTTGTCTGTCAACTTGTAATCTTTCTTTTTTAGATAAAGTTTCGAACGTACCGTCTTTTTTCATTTTGTCGATAGAGTTCATCTTCTTTACCGCCTTTCTGATAGTAACGAAGTTCGTTAACATACCCCCTGGCCATCTTTCTGTAATATAAGGCATATTAAGTTCAGAAGCGTGTTTTGCAACCACTTCTTTCGCTTGCTTCTTAGTAGCTACGAAAAGAACTTTTTTACCTGCAGAAGTTAATTTTTCTAAAGCGCTGCACGCTTCATCTAATTTAACTGCTGTTTTATGTAAGTCTACAATGTGAATACCGTTCTTCTCCATAAAAATGTATGGAGCCATATTTGGGTTCCACTTTCTAGTCATGTGACCGAAGTGTACGCCAGCCTCTAAAAGGTCTTTTACATTTGCTTTTGCCATGTTTTCTGTTTTTGTTAGTTTACTTTCCGTCTTTTAAACAATCAACAACTTCTTTAGATGGGAGAAGCGTTTGGATGCTAAACATAACGGGCAATGGGCGCTTTGCTTTTTGCTTTTGGCAGCAGGCTTTTCGCCGAGATTAAGTTTAAATAAAATGTAGTACATTTCTGTAGCCAATAGCCAATAGCCATTCGCCAACAAGAAATCTTAACGTTTTGAGAATTGGAATCTCTTTCTTGCTTTTTTCTGACCTGGCTTCTTTCTTTCCACCATTCTTGCGTCTCTTGTAAGTAAACCAGCTGGCTTTAATGCTAATCTGAACTCAGCGTTGATTTCGCATAAAGCTCTTGAAATACCTAATCTGATAGCTTCTGCCTGACCTGTATTACCACCACCGAAAACATTTACGGTAACGTCATACTGACCAACAGTCTCAGAAAGGATAAACGGTTGGTTTAATTTGTAAACCATCACGTCTGTAGAGAAATAAGTTGCAGCATCTTTACCGTTTACTGTAATAACACCAGAACCTGGTCTTACATAAACTCTAGCTACAGAAGTTTTTCTTCTTCCGATTTTGTGAACTATAGACATAATTAATTATTTAAATTCGTTAACATTAATTGTTTTAGGCTGTTGAGCTTCATGTTTGTGCTCAGTTCCTTCATATAAATAAAGGTTCTTAAGGATAGCAGATCCTAATCTGTTTTTAGGTAACATACCTTTTACAGACTTCTCTAATACCTTTAAAGAATCTTTCTTTTGAAGTTCAGCCGCAGTCATAGACTTCTGTCCTCCAGGATATCCTGTATGCCAGATATAAGTCTTATCAGCCCACTTGTTTCCGGAAAGCGTAATTTTCCCAGCATTCAAAACGATTACGTTATCACCACAATCTACGTGAGGTGTAAAATTCGTTTTGTGCTTACCTCTCAAAATCTTTGCAACCGTAGAAGCTAGTCTTCCTAACGGCTGTCCTTCAGCGTCTACCACAACCCATTCTTTATTAGCAGTAGCTTTGTTCGCTGAAACAGTTTTGTAACTTAATGTATTCACACGTTTTAGTTAAAGATTAAACATAATTTACCCCTAAAAGGGTGTGCAAAGGTACAAATTATTTTTATATCCCAAAAACATATTTCATTTAATCTATAGAATATCTGCTATTCAACTCTATAGCAATAGATTTTAACACTATTTATACTTTTGGCACAAAACTTGTTAAATGTTGTGGCGATGAAAAAAAACGTTTAGAAGGTTCTAAAAACACAAATTATGATAAAGCAAGAGTTCTTTCCCTCAACTCTTTCTTTATTACTTTTCTTCTAAAATTCAAGTAAGGTACTTTTCCTGACCTTTAAGTTCTAATCTTAAGAGAATCTATTATATTCTATAAAGCAGATATTTCAACTCAACCTATTAATATTGTAGTTCATTTATATATTGACTCCTTTTTCTTTAAAGCATCATTATTGACTCTAATTTTAATTTTATTTAAAGATTTCTTTAAAAGTCTAGTGATATCATTGCTTATTTACTGAAATAATTATCTTTGTCGCACAAATAAATACTATGAGCCACGGAAAGATACGAGAAGATAAAACCTGCCTGAATTGCGGGCATCAAGTAGAGGAAAGATTCTGTCCTCACTGCGGACAGGAAAATACTGAGAGACGGCAGCCTTTCTATTTTCTATTCACTCACTTCGTTGAAGACTTTACTCATTATGACGGACAATTTTGGGGAACCGTTAAGAATCTGATATTCAAACCTGGAAAACTTACCAATATTTACTTGGAGGGTAAAAGACAGACCTTTGTTCCTCCCGTAAAGCTCTATATTTTTGTCAGTTTTATTACATTTTTCATGTTTGCCCTTTTTCCTATGGTTCTTTTTAATAGTGATAGCAATAAAGGAGGAACCCTGGACAAAGCAGCCATTATTAAGAATATAAAGCCTGCTGATACCCAAAAATTAATAGATAGTATAAAAGCTAGAAAAAATCTAACAAAAGAAGATTCCCTTGCCATCAAAAGCCTACAGGTACTTCCTGATTCAGCCAAAATAGAGGATTTCGCCAAAATTCTGGAGATGGATAAAAAAATAGATTCGAATAGCGGCTTTGGAAACTACAAAACCAGAAAATCTTATGATTCAGCGATGGCCAAAAACCCTTCATTTTTGGATTTCATTCAAATTCCAATCGCTCATAAATTCTTTGAACTTAAAGATAATGGGGTAAAAAAAGAAGAAATTGTAACCAGCATGGTAGAAAAATCATTTCATAATCTACCCAAAGCACTTTTTATCTATCTCCCAATCTTTGCCTTCTTTTTATGGATTTTCCACAATAAGAAAAAATGGTGGTATTTTGATCATGGAATTTTCACTCTGCATTATTTCTCATTCCTATTGCTAATAATATTACTTATATTCTTAATATCCAAACTGACAGGATTATCGGGCTTCAAGATGATCAATGCTCTTTTGTATTTAATAATGTCATTGCTGACCTTATACAGTATGGGATATTTCTTTATTGCTCACAGACGCGTTTATCACTCACATGGATTGGTCAGTCTTATCATCGGAATGATATTATTCACCATTAATTTTATTGCATTTATGTTTTTAGTTGTCGGTCTTGCTTTGATAAGCTTCCTGATGATTCACTAATATAAATAAGGCTGTCCAATGTGACAGCCTTATTTATATTAGTTTATTTTCTTAATGACTTGGTTGCCCTAAAACTTGCAATTACATAATAGGCTACAAACACCATGGAAAATTTTAGAATGGATGGAATAGCCAGTTCAAGTTTAAAAATTAAAGTTCCTATCAAAACTAAAATTCCCATCACAACAAATGACAGGCCCAATTTTTTAGGCAATGTAAAATCCGGAGTATCCAAATAATAAGCAATGCCCCATGCTGCCCCAAAGGCAACGGCATAATAAAGTTCCAGGCCAATATTATCTGAACTTAAAAAGAAATAATTGATAAGGAAGCTTACTACTGTTCCCAACGCGAAATATATTAAGGCTTTCTGCATGTCTGTAAAATATGGTGCAAAAGTAAAGATTTTAATTTGAGTAATTCAGGATCTGTCAATTTCTAAATAAAATCCGGAAGTCATTTTTAATTCTGTAACTACCGAACCTTTAGACTTTCAAATTCTCAAACCTAAAATTGGAGATATTTTATTAAATAAGGCAATATAAACAAATGATAATCAATTTAATAAAATCAAACACAGGGTTGTTTTTTTATTATTATATTTGAAAACTTAGAAACTTTCTAGAATTTTTATGGAAACCCAAAAATATACTCCAACCAACAAGGTAAGAATCGTAACGGCTGCCTCATTATTTGACGGCCATGATGCTGCGATCAATATTATGCGTCGTGTCATTCAGGGAACTGGATGTGAAGTGATTCACTTAGGACATGACAAATCAGCAGAGGAAGTTGTAAATACAGCGATCCAGGAAGATGCCAATGCCATTGCACTAACTTCATATCAGGGAGGTCACAATGAATATTTCAAATATATCTATGATCTTTTAAGAGAAAAAAATTCACCACAGATCAAAATTTTTGGCGGTGGTGGTGGTGTTATCCTTCCGGAAGAGATTAAAGATCTGATGTCTTACGGAATCGACAGAATCTATTCTCCGGATGATGGCCGTGAACTTGGCCTTCAGGGAATGATTGATGACCTGGTACACCGTTCAGACTTTGCTACCGGAAAAGATGTAACAGCCAACGATCTGGACTCAATCAGTTTTGAAAACTCAACAAGTATTGCCAGAATTATTTCCGCAGTGGAGAACTTTTCAGATGAAAAACCTGAATTGGTAAAGGCTATTGATGAAAAATCAAAAGATTTAAATATTCCGATCATTGGGATTACAGGAACAGGAGGTGCCGGAAAATCATCTTTAACGGATGAATTGGTAAGACGTTTCCTGCGTTCCAATACAGATAAAAAAATTGCAATCATTTCTATTGACCCTTCTAAAAAGAAAACAGGAGGTGCACTTCTTGGTGACAGAATCCGTATGAACGCGATTAATGATCCTAGAGTGTATATGCGTTCAATGGCTACCAGAGAGAACAACGTTTCTGTTTCTCCGTTCATTCATTCTGCATTAAATGTCTTAAAATTGGCTCATCCGGATGTGATCATTCTTGAAACTTCAGGGATCGGACAATCAGGATCGGAGGTTTCAGATTTTGCAGATGTTTCCATGTATGTAATGACTCCTGAATATGGTGCTTCTACTCAGCTGGAAAAAATCGACATGCTAGATTATGCGGATCTGGTTGCGTTAAACAAATCTGACAAACGTGGTGCTCTTGATGCTCTTCAGGCCGTAAGAAAGCAGTTCCAGAGAAACCACCTTTTATGGGAAAACCCATTGGAAGATATGCCTGTATATGCTACAAAAGCATCTCAGTTCAATGATCACGGAACAACAGAACTTTATAACAGACTGGTTTTAAAAGTAAACGAAAAATTTGCTGATTTAGGACTTAAAACTTTCGTTGAACAGGAAATTACGGAGGAAGTAACGATTATCCCTCCAAAAAGAGTCCGTTACCTTTCTGAAATTGTTGAAAATAACAAACAGTATGATGCTAGTGTTGAAAAACAGGCTGAACTTGCAAGAAAACTGTATCATATTGAAGGCGTAAAAAATATTATTTCCAATGAAGCTTTAGATACTGAATATCAAAAGGCTGAAAAAGAACTTCAACAGGAAAACATCGACTTCCTGAGAACCTGGGATGATACAAAGAAAGCTTTTCAGGCAGAATTCTATTCATATTTTGTAAGAGGAAAAGAGATCAAAGTAGAAACGTCTACAGAATCTTTATCACATTTAAGAATTCCAAAAATTGCCTTACCAAAATATAACGACTGGGGAGATCTTATTCAATGGAAAGGCCAGGAAAACCTTCCGGGAAGCTTCCCTTATACTGCAGGAATTTATCCGTTCAAAAGAACAGGTGAAGATCCTACAAGGATGTTTGCAGGAGAAGGAGGTCCGGAAAGAACCAACAGAAGATTCCATTATGTATCTGCAGAAATGCCTGCAAAACGTCTGTCTACAGCGTTTGACTCGGTAACTTTATATGGACAGGATCCAGCTTTACCACCGGATATTTACGGTAAAATCGGTAATGCCGGAGTTTCTATTGCTACATTGGATGATGCTAAAAAGCTATATTCAGGATTTGATTTAGTCAATGCATTGACTTCGGTTTCTATGACAATCAACGGACCTGCTCCAATGCTACTGGCTTTCTTCATGAATGCTGCTATCGACCAGAATGTTGAAAAATACATCAAGGAAAACGGATTAGAGGCTAAAGTTGAGGCTAAGCTTAAAGAAAAATTCGATGATAAAGGGTTAGAAAGACCAAAATATAAAGGAGAACTTCCACCATCCAACAACGGATTGGGATTACAGCTTTTAGGATTAACAGGTGACGAAATTATCCCTGCAGAGGTATATGCTGAAATTAAAGCTAAAACGATTGCTACTGTTCGTGGTACCGTTCAGGCTGATATTTTAAAGGAAGACCAGGCTCAGAATACCTGTATCTTCTCTACTGAATTTGCCCTAAGATTAATGGGTGACGTTCAGGAATATTTCATCAAGGAGAAAGTAAGAAACTTCTACTCTGTTTCCATTTCAGGATATCACATTGCTGAAGCGGGAGCTAACCCTGTTTCTCAGCTGGCATTTACATTGGCAAACGGTTTCACTTATGTGGAATACTACCTGTCCAGAGGAATGGACATCAATGATTTTGCTCCAAACTTATCTTTCTTCTTCTCTAACGGTATTGACCCTGAGTATTCAGTGATCGGACGTGTAGCAAGAAGAATCTGGGCAAAAGCCATGAAACTGAAATATGGAGCTGACGAAAGAAGCCAGATGCTGAAATACCATATCCAGACTTCAGGACGTTCGCTTCACGCTCAGGAAATTGATTTCAACGATATCAGAACTACCCTTCAGGCACTTTATGCGATCTACGATAACTGTAACTCACTTCACACAAATGCTTATGATGAAGCGATTACAACTCCTACTGAACAGTCTGTAAGAAGAGCTATGGCCATTCAGCTGATCATTAACAAAGAATTAGGTCTTGCTAAAAATGAGAACCCGCTTCAGGGATCATTTATTATCGAAGAGCTTACCGATCTTGTGGAAGAAGCTGTGTATGCAGAATTCGACAGAATTACTGAAAGAGGTGGTGTACTGGGGGCCATGGAAACGATGTATCAGCGTTCCAAGATCCAGGAAGAATCTATGCATTATGAATGGTTGAAACACACTGGAGAGTATCCTATCATTGGGGTGAATACATTCCTTGGAAAAGACGGTTCACCAACGGTACTTCCGGGAGAGGTTATCCGTTCTACTGAAGAGGAAAAACAAGCACAGATTGAATCTCTTCATAACTTCCAGAAAGCCAATGAAGATAAATCTGAAGAAGCTTTAAGTAAACTTCAGCATGCTGCGATCAACCAGCAAAACTTATTTGAAGTGATGATTGATGCTGTTAAATTCTGTTCTTTAGGGCAGATCACCAATGCTTTATTTGAAGTGGGTGGGAAGTACAGAAGAAATATGTAAGACGATATTCATCTTAATATAATATAACAAAACCTAACAGGATTCTGAATCCTGTTAGGTTTTTTATTTATGAAGCAGGTAGTACAGGAGAAATATAACCGGTTATAAAAAAATAATAAATCAAAACCTTAAGAAATTTTCTTGAGGTTTTTTTGTACTTTTAAGTAAGAAAACTGATGATCATGAAAAAGGAATTTCAAATTAAAGAACCTTGCCCCGTTGCCCGTGAGGACATGCGGAAAGTATCTGGCGGGAGCTTTTGTGACCTTTGCTCAAAGAAAGTATATGACCTTGCAGATAAAACAGATGAGGAAATTAAAACATTATTAAAATCCAATTCCTCTGTTTGTGGAAGAATTCAAACCGATCGCTTATTCATTCCGAAAGAAAAACCGGAAACCCAATACAATTTTTTCCAGTTTCCTTTTAGAAAAATAGCCGGTGGAATTTTTCTGTCAATTTTATTTACCTCAAATCTCAACGCTCAAAAAATGAAAATCGATACTTTAGAGGCCGTTGAAATTCAGGGAATGGTCTGGATCGCTCCCAAATCAGAGGATGACGATTATGATATTCCTCAACCTGTAATTAACAGGACACTGGAAATAAAAATATCCGGAGATCCCGGAAACCTCATCCAATATCAGTCTATTACCCTTCTTACTCCTTTTAAAAGATTCAGCTCCGGAAACTATATCCACGTTCCCGCTGATCTCATCAAAATGAGTAATGTATTCGTTATTGAAGGAGTAGATCCCAAAAACGGAGAGCTTAATGCTAATAAATATTTTCTTTTTGTAAATAAAAGGCACATTAAGGATAATAACATACTGAATCTTAATCTGGATCAGGCGAAAAGGGTCCTTTTCAATCCCAAAAATAAAGAGTTCATCTATTTTCTTGATGGTGAAGAAATTACAAAAAGAGAATTTGAACACTATCAGAAAGAAAATAAGATAGAGTCCTATTTTCTGCCGGAAATCTATGCGGAGGAACTTTTTGGAGACGACTATTACCTTGAAAACGGAGCTGTTGTATCTTACAGGAAATAATACTTCCAGCCTACCCTATCACTAAAACAATGCTTATGAAAAGTTATCTTGAGAAATTTTCATCATTACTTATCTTCTGTTTCATAGCAATAATATCGGCACAGAAGCAACCTGATCAATTCAGCATCAGCCTTCCCACGAAAAAGTTAGATAAGAGTTATTATAAGACTATTAAACTTATTGATCGTAGGATTGATACAACCTCATTAGGAACGATCCGAAAGGGACTTTTAAATAATCCAGCCAATTTGTTTGCAGCGGCCCCTCTTTCTGACCAATTTCAAAATGTTTTAAACAGCCTCAACGGAGAGCATACAGAAAACGGAACTTTAGTTTTATATCTTAGACAGTTATTTTTTGCTGAAGTGGCAGTTCATGGCTATTGCTATTTCCAGGGCTTTTTATTTTCAAAAAATGAAGACGGCACCTATTCTTTACTGGAGCAGGTAAATCATGTTATTGATCACAAGGCCAAATCGGATGTTACCAAAGAACTTCTTCAGAAAGGAAGTGAATTCCTGGTAGATTTTATCACTGTCAACGCTTCTAAAAAACCGGTATCCGGTCATCATTATACTTATCAGCAAATTAATGATTTTGAGGGAACCGCTAAAAGTTCTATCAGTATTTTCAGTTCCTCTGAATTGAAAGACGGGGTATATAATGATTATCAATCTCTAAAAAATCAGCAGCCCAACAAAGAAATTACCAATGTGAAATTTTATGGTAATGCTCCGAAAATAGTAAGAATCTATGAAACTCTTGATGGCAAAGAAAAAGAGATAAAAAAAGACAATATCTATGCGATAGTATACAAAGGAGAACTTTATCCCTATCTCTCCATAGAAAACCTGTTTACAAAGGCTGAAAAGAGAGAAAATGACTATTATTTCGTTGGGAAAATAAAATCAAATACAAATTCACCCAGTATAACTGTTGCACCTGCATACACCTATGCATCTATTGGGGTTTCTTTCATGAGCAGCCCTGTTCTTCCCTTTGAAATGAAAATTGATTATTTCAATGGAGATTTTATTCCGATCAGAGAAATTGAGAACAAAAGATAAGTTATAGAACAGAAGCTGGAAGTATGAGGATGGAATTTATTTTCGTCATAGAATTACTGATTGTTACATCAATGTTTTAAAAACAAAAACCGCAGAGTTACCTGCGGTTTTATTTGTTATGTATCTTCAATTATTTCTTGTTGAAATCCCCTGCAAAAACAGAAGTCAGTTTATCTTCACTGATATACTTTTTAAGGGCATCATTCACCTGTCCTACTTTTAAGCCAGAAACTTTTGCTTCCAGTGTATCATAATCCTCCAAAGGAATACCATACTGAAGCTGAGAGTTTACAAGCCCCATCAGGGTACTTTCATTTCCTAGGCTTGTTTTTCTTGAGGTCAGCCAGGAAGTTAGATTGGATTTAAATTCTTCCTCGGTAAATCCTTCTTTCACTGCTTTATTCACTTCTTCTTTTAATGCCGAATTCACAGCATCTTTTTTCGTTGGATTAAAGAATGCATACCAACCCCATGAGGCAACGGCATTATCTGCCGGAACATTCATATACGAACCTGCTCCATAGCTGATTCCTTCTTTTTCACGAAGTCTCATAGGAATTCTCGCGGTCATAAAACCTCCGCTTCCCAATATTTCGTTCGCTATAAGAAGTGCCGGATAATCAGAGCTTTTTCTATCCATAGAGAAGCTGATTTTTCCAACTGCAGCACCGTTTTCTTTATCCGGAGTCAAATAGATCTTATCTTCTTTTTTAGTGGCAAAAAGTTCAGGCTTAATCTGTTCGTAATTCGATTTTGAGTTCCATTTCCCAAAGGCACCTTCCATTAATGAAGAGGCTGTCTTGGAATCCAGGTCTCCGATCATGGTTCCTACCCCATTATTACTTCCTATAATTTTACTATAAAAGTCTACAAGCTCCTGTCTTTTAATGGTTTTATTAGCTTCAATTTGCTCTTTGAAAGATGGAGTATAGAAGATGCTTTCTTTAGGATAGTTTTCCGTAATTTTTCCAATCTCAGTAAATGCCAATGCCTGCGGATCATTTAAAGAGCCTTCAAGGGAAGTATTATATTCATTGACTGTTTTTACCAATTCTGCTTCAGGGAAGTTAGACTCTGTAAGGATTTCTTTCATCAGATCCATTACTTTTGGCAAATGCTCTTTGTATGTGCTTACATTGGCAGATAATGTTTGTCCTCTGAATGAGAAACTGATGGAAGATTTCCACTGATCCAGCATATCCTGAATCTGTTCTTTTGTATGAGTCTTAGTCCCTGTTTTCATCACCTGAGCCATTAAAGCTCCAATCTGAGCTTTTCCGCTTAAGTCTTTAGCATTACCTACAGGAAAACGGAAGCTTCCCAATACTTTTCCACCTTTGATTTCTTTTCTGATCACCCCATACTTCATCCCGTTGCTTAGTTTGCCTTCAGACAGATTAGCTTTTAGGTTTTTAATACTTGCTTCAAAAGGAGCCACTTCTTTTTCAAGAGCTTTTCCTTTATAACTGTTTGTTAAAGTAGCAATCTGATTGTCAGAATATTCAATATTCTTAACTCTTACCTCATCTTTAGAAGGCACAAATATCCCTACCGTTCTGTTATTCGTTTTAAAATATTTATCGGAAACTCTCTGAACATCAGCCAAGGTCAGTTTTTCGATATTATCACGATATAACATTCCTAATTTATAATTTCCAGCTCCTACAATTTCTGTCAGCTCAATAGCAAAATTAATCGTATTGTTTTTTGTATTCTCAATTTGCTTTAAAATCTTAGCTTTGGCTCTTGCAACATCCTGTTCTGTGTACTTAATGCCTGAAACTTTATCCAGTTCTGTTCTGAATTCACTTTCTACAGCTTTTACATCCTTATCTGCAGGCACTTCCAGACCAAAGTACATAAATGCCGCATCTCTTACTGTTGGCTGGTACGAATAGATAGAAGCTGCTTTATGAGAATCAATCATAGCTTTATATAAATAGCCTGAAGGATCTGCCGTTAAAATTTCTGATAAAGCATCCAAAGCCGCATAGTCTTTATCCGCATAAGGTGCTGTGTGATACAATGCTCCTACAATTTTGCTATCTCCTGAACGTTTCAGCTCTACAAAGCGTTCTCCGTCCTGAGCAGGTTCAACGGTATAGGTCTGGTCTAAAACTCTTGAAGGTTTGGGAATAACAGAGAAATATTGAGAAATATAGTTTAAAGCCTGTTTTTCATCAAATTTACCTGCTACAACAAGGGTTGCATTATCTGGCTGATAATGTTTCTCATAGAATTTTCTAAGTATTGGAGCTTTTACCCTTTCAATATCTTCTTTACTTCCGATGGTGCTGTTTCCGTAATTATGCCATAAATAGGCTGTGGATACAATACGTTCCATTAAAACGGATCCTGGATTATTTTCACCGATCTCAAACTCGTTTCTCACTACAGAAAACTCTTTATCCAGGTCAGATTGAAGAATCGTAGCATTGATCATCCTGTCGGCTTCCATTTCTAAGGCCCATTTCAGGTTTTCATCACTTGAAGGAAAGATTTCGTAATAATTTGTTCTGTCATACCAGGTTGTTCCATTGGCATCTCCTCCTTTATCTGACAATTGTTTTTTAATATCACCTAATTTTTTAGTGCTTTTAAACAACATATGCTCCAGTAAATGTGCCATTCCTTTTTCTCCATAGCCTTCATGTTTGGATCCTACATTATAAATGATATTCACCACCATATTACTTTGGGAAGGATCCGGAATCAAAAGGACTTTCATCCCGTTATTCAGAGTATATTCTTTTACTCCTTCCGTGTTACTTACAAATTTTGGGGTGTCTGCTTTCTGCGAAAATAAGGGTGTGGCAATTCCCGTAAAAAACAGGACAGCTGTCCCAACCAATAGATTTTTCATGTGTTTTATTTTTAAATCTGTTTAATTTAGAAAGTTTTCAAATGTATTATAATAATTAGACAGTATAAATCGCCCAAATGTTACAAATTTTGTCATAAAATTGCAGGATTAATAAACGTGTTCATCCATGAAGCCTAAAGCCTTATTCAACTGGAGCAGCGGAAAAGATTCTGCATTGGCTCTTTATAAAATATTACAGGAAGATCAGTATGAGATTGCGACTCTTTTAACCAGTATCAATAAAGAGTTTCAAAGAATTTCCATGCACGGTGTACATGTTAATCTTTTGGAACAGCAAACTTCTCTTCTTGGTATTCCTCTTATTAAGATGGAACTTCCCAGAGAACCATCCATGGAAGAATATCAGAAGATCATGAATAAAACAATGGCTGAAATACAGGCTCAGGGAATTACTCATTCTATTTTCGGGGATATTTTCCTGGAAGATATTCGTCAATACAGGGAGAAGCAATTAAACACCATCGGAATGCAGGCAGTATTTCCTCTCTGGAAACAAAATACTTCAGACCTGATTCAGGAGTTTTTAAAATCAGGATTCAAAACGATTGTAACCTGTGTAAACGGAGCTTACCTAGATAAAAGTTTTGCAGGAAGAATTATTGACCAGCAGTTTCTTGATGATCTTCCTGAAAATGTAGATCCGTGTGGAGAAAATGGGGAATTTCATACATTTACTTTTGATGGACCTGTTTTTAAAAGTCCTGTTCAGTTTGAAACCGGAGAAACGGTAAAAAAGACTTATCCCAAACCGAAATCTAATCCGGAAGATGAGGATGAAGAATATATTTTCTGGTTTTGTGATCTGATTGCAAAATAAAACAGCAATATTTTTTGCCACGGATACACGGATAAATAGGCTTAGAATATTTTGATTATTATTAATGGAGAATAATAATTAAATTACTCGGAAGGATGGCTTAGTGATGAAAGCACAATTAAAATATTCGTGTATTCGTGGCATTAAAAATTTACTTTAATTGTGTAATAATGTCATTCATTGTATCAAATATCAGCTGTACATCTGTTTCTGTAGTTTTCCAATTTACAAAAGCTGCTCTGATTCCTTTTTGCTGATTATAAACAGTAGGAGTCATAAAGACTTTTCCTGTAGCATTAAGCATTTCAAGGAATTTTCCTACTCTATCCTGTTTTTCATCATCCCTTAAAGTGAAACAGACTGTATTAAGACGTACTGGCGCCAAGAGTTTAAAATCATCACTGTTTTCAATAAGTTTTCCGAAGTTTCTTGCCAGCGCAACATTATTTTCTACAATATACTGATACCCTTTCTTACCATACGCCATTATAGAAAACCAGGCAGGAAGTGCTTTTAAACGTCTTGAATTCTCAGGAAGAAAATTTAAATAGCCAAAATTTTCCAAAGGATCACCTAAATAAGGAGCATTTGAGTTCTGGAAGGTTTCTACCTGTAAAACTTTGTGTTCTTCTTTTACCAGGAATACAGCACTTTCATACGGTACATTCAACCATTTATGACAGTCTACGGTAATACTGTCTGCATATTCCCAGTCTTTGACAAGGTGTTTATAATGATCTGAGCAAGCAGCAAAGCCTCCGAATGCAGCATCAATATGCCACCAGAAATTATATTTTCCCTTCAGTTTTCTGATCTCTGTAAAATCATCAAAGTCAACGGTATTTACTGTTCCACCACTGGAAATCAAGATGAACGGCTCATTATTCAGATGTATAATCTGCTCTTCCAGATCCTTAATACAGATAGATTCACGATCACTCCCTTCAGTTTTAATCCTGATGATACTATTACTTCCGATTCCCAAAAGAGATAATGACTTAATAGATGATGAATGCGGAGTTGCAGTCAGAATTTTGATGGGTTCAGAAATTCCTTCTTTGGCAATATCTCTGCCTTTTGCTTTTCCCAGCCATTGACGGGCTACTGCAAGACAGGTAAAATTAGACATGGTAGCTCCGGTTACAAAACCACCCAGAAAACTGTCCGGGAGTTCCAGAAGTTCCAGCATAAATCTAATAGTCTCAATTTCTACATTCGCTGAAATATCTCCCTGTCCTTTTGTTGATTGGGGATTCTGGTCATAAATGGTAGAGAGCCAGTCTCCTGCCATAGAAGCTGGAGTAGCACCACCGGTAACAAATCCCAGATACCTTGGACCTGCTGATCCCACCATAATAGGTTCAAATCTTTTATTGAATATCTTTAAAACTTCTTCCGTTCCATAGCCATATTCCGGAAGATCTACCGACTCTGGTATAAGGGCATTATTTATTGATGTAGGTCTGTCTGCAAGGGTATTCAGGTATTCGGTGCCTTGCTTTTTTATAATATCCAATAGATGGCTTATGTTTACTGAATCATTTTTCAAATGTTCTTCCATGATGTTGGGGTTAGAGATATTCTATTCAAATGTATTGAATACCAGACAAAGAATCATTAAATACGCATTAAATCCCTCAAAATTCCCTTCTTAGCACGTATTTTGCATCCTACACTGCTCTTAAAAATTTCAGTATCTTTAAGAATATCAATGTTAATCTAAAAAAATAAACACCCGTGATCAAAAATTTAATGTTCCTTCTGCCTCTGTGTTTTTTATTTTCATGTAAAACAGAACCCTCGGCTCCTCCTGTTGATAAAAAAGCCATTATTGATTCCACTATCACCGCTTTTCAGAAAACACTTTTGGAACAGCAGATTGATTCTGTATTCAAAAAATATCATTTCAATGGAAGTATTGCAGTTTTCAAGGATTCCCTTCCTCTTTACAGAAAAGAAAACGGATATTCTGATTTTAAAAGAAAAACAAAAATTGACAGTAATACCATCTTTGCCATCGGATCTGTAAGCAAACAGTTCACTGCCGTTATGACTTTACTTCAGATGGAGCAGGGAAAATTAAATATGACGGATAAAGTTTCTAAATATTTAAAGGAATTCCAAATCAAAGAATATGAAAACATTACGATTCATCAACTGCTGAATCATACTTCAGGACTGAATATGATGGGAGGTAAGCTAATGTTTAAAAGCGGAACAGATTTCAACTACTCCAACGATGGGTTTAATGCACTGGGAAAAATCGTAGAAACAGTCTCGGGAAAATCATATAATGACAATGCGCTGGAACTGTTTAAAAAGGCAGGCATGGCTCATTCCTCAACCGGCGATATTTTTAAAGGAACCCATTTTGCATCCGCTTACCTTGGAAATGCAAATAAACCTGAAGAAGTACCGAATATGCCCAAAAGATTGGGGGGAAAAGAAATAGGAACTCCTGCAGGGGGAATCCTTTCTACCATTGATGATCTTCACACCTGGAACAGTGCTCTTTATGGCGGAAAAATCCTGAAACCGGAAACCCTCAAGCTCTTTATGGCAAAAAGCTCAGAAAGACGACATGCTATCTTTGGAAAAATGGGCTATGCCTATGGAATCATGCTGAACATCGGCAAGCCCAATTCGTATTTTCACAGTGGGTATGTAAAAGGGTCTCCTTCCCTGAACATCTATTATCCTGAAACGAAAACTTCTGTTATTATCCTTTCTAATATTGCAGATGAAGAAAAAGGAAAAGGCTTAGTATTCAAACCGCATATTGAAGTAAAAAAGATTACCGATCATCTTGAAAACACCCTTAATCAGCTTAGATCAGGAAATTAGTCTTTCTATTCCTTTCCGAAGATCAATCGCAAATATAAAGAGTCTGCATTTTGGGCAGGCTTTTTTTATGCATTCAAGTTTATTTATTAATTTGCCTTATGAAAAAAATGTACTTCATTGCCATTTACCCATCAGAAGAAATCATCAAAGAGATAGGAGCTTTTAAAAAAGACCTTGCTGTTTCTTATGGAAACTCTAAGGCATTAAAAAATGAAGCACATATCACTCTTTTTCCACCTTTCTCCAGGGAACTGGAATTGGAAGAAGATATTCACATTGCTTTTCAAAAGATTAATACTATCCTTTCTCCATTTGAAATTGAACTGAACGGTTTCGGAAGTTTTGCCAATCCCAAAAATCCGGTGATCTTTGTACATCCTGAAGACAATGTTCATTTAACAGATCTTCACAACAGAGTAAAACAGCAGTTTAACTTTGCTAAATATTCCTTTACCCCTCATATGACGGTAGGATACAGGGATCTGACTTGGGAAAATTATCTTAAAGCCTGGGAAAAATATGAGCACAAAGAATACAAAACGAAATTCTTAGTTGACAAAATCCTATTGTTGCGTCATGACGGAAAATGGGTTTCTATTGCAGAGAAACTCTTTACAGAAACAATGTAAACCCACCTGTTTTTTCCTTAGCTTTTATTTTTCTATTATCAATTTATCTATCATCTAT
Organism: Chryseobacterium sp. BIGb0232; assembly: GCF_024810195.1. NCBI lineage: Bacteria > Pseudomonadati > Bacteroidota > Flavobacteriia > Flavobacteriales > Weeksellaceae > Chryseobacterium > Chryseobacterium sp. BIGb0232. The sequence continues at coordinate 47,836 of NZ_JANUEH010000007.1, read as the reverse complement.
TAGCCTCTTATCTTTTCGTCTTATCTCAATATTATTTTATAAAGTCCTATCTTTGACCCAATGATTGCAGAGAAGATAATTTTAGGTATTGATCCCGGAACAGCCGTTATGGGCTTTGGTCTTATTTCCGTTAAAAAAGGTAAAATGGAGATGGTTGCCGTTCATGAACTGATTCTAAAAAAATATCCCAACCATGAGACCAAACTAAAATATATTTTCGAAAAGACATTAGCTTTAATTGACGAGTATCATCCGGACGAAGTCGCTCTTGAAGCTCCCTTCTTTGGTAAAAATGTACAAAGTATGCTGAAATTGGGACGTGCACAGGGTGTAGCCATGGCTGCGAGCTTATACAGAAATGTTCCCATCACAGAGTATTCTCCTAAAAAGATCAAAATGGCCATCACCGGAAATGGGAATGCCAGCAAAGAACAGGTAGCAGGAATGCTTCAGAATCTTTTTAAGCTAAAGGAATTTCCTACCAAATATTTAGATGCTTCTGATGGTCTTGCTGTGGCAGTGTGTCATCACTTTAACTCTGGAACGATTACGGATACAAAGTCGTATTCTGGGTGGGATAGTTTTTTGAAGCAGAATCCTGATAGGCTGAAGTAGAGATTTTAATAAAGGTTGAGAAAATCCTTAAGAGACAAAACATTTATCGGTTTTGTAATACACTCCTTTTGTCTGAGATTCAAAAGCTCTAGTTTTTCTATTCAGTTTAATAAAAAATGATTCCCTACTAACCGGGCAGTTTTCAAACTTTGCAAGATAAAGATAAAAATAATCTTCGTCCTGCTTGAAAGAGCCTCCAACCGGATCTTTCTGATCAAACCAAAAGCCATAGGTCTTTGCGATAAGCAAAGCTTCCTGTATATTATCTACATAACCAATAAAGCTTCTTAATTCTTCTTCACTGTCAATATCTCGGAACTTTTTATTATCAAGTATCCTGATATAGGTAAAGCACCAGTCAGGCATGCATTCAACAAAAAATCCTTGATCTGGAGAATGGATTCTAATATTCTTTTCATCCAGCCAACTTTTATTCTCATACAATAACTCTTCACGCAGCGAATCATATTTTCGCATAACTTTCCAATTCTCGTATTTTTTATCCGGAATGATAGATTTATACAAATCATCTTTAAAATGCAATGAATCGGGAATTTTATTATACTCATCAGAAATAACTGCCTGAGCATATATAAATTCTGACGCAAGTAAGAAAAGGAATACTATTATTTTCATTACAAATCTTAGCAAAGAGAGTTAAAGTTAATCATTTTTATCAATAATGAAAAACATAGTGTTAATAAACTATTTAAAGCTAAAGTTTAAATTACTTGGTAAAACATAATACTATCTTTTACATTGGTATAATTTTTAATACTACCTTTGTATAAATTTTCTATGATGAAAACAAACCAACAAACTATAAATCAAACGAATCATAAAATAAATTGGTTCCAGAAGTTCCTGATGGTATGCTCCGGCGGGAACATCCATATTTTAAGAAAAACTCCAAGTGAATGGAATAAATTTTCCGGAATTGGAGGAATTGTACTTTTTACGGCAGTGTTCGCCACCCTATCTGCAGGTTATGCTATGTATACCGTATTCGACGATATCTGGGCAGCAGTGGGATTTGGAATTCTATGGGGATTAATGATCTTTAACCTCGACCGCTATATTGTTTCTTCCATTAAGAAAACCGGTACATGGTGGAATCAGATCCTGATGTCTATTCCACGTTTGATTCTTGCCACATTTCTAGGGATTATTATTTCAAAACCTTTAGAACTGAAAATCTTTGAAAAGGAGGTGAATAAACAATTAAATACCATTATTCAAAGGAATAAAAAACAGCTTCAGGGTGAAATGACAGGAAGAATTCTTCAGCAAAGCGGGCCTTTTGAAACGGAAAAGAAACAGATCGCAGAAAAAACAGCCCTCTATCAGCAATCCTATGATTCTGCCTCTGTAGAACTTGAAAAGGAAATTTTGGGAAAAGAATCCGGACTAACCAGTGGAAAAGAAGGATTCGGGTCTAATGCCAAACGTAAACAGCAATTGAAGGAGCAACGCAGACAGGATCTTGAAAACTATCAGAAACAGGTAGCTCCAAGATTAGAATATCTTGATAAAGAGATTTCAAAAGTATATACGAATCTTGAAACTGAAAGAAAGTCTACCGAAACTTTTGAAGATAAATTCAATGGATTTGCAGCACGGCTTCAGGCTTTGGATGAATTGGGTAAAAATTCTGCCATTATAGGATTGGCAGCTACCTTTATTATGGGATTATTCATCTGTCTTGAAATTTCTCCGGTGCTGGTAAAACTGATCTCTCACGTAGGTCCTTATGACTATCTTTTAGAAAAAACCGAAAACGACTTCAGGCTTTATTCTAAGGAAAAAATTGAAAAAGGAAATGCGCTAACCGATTTCAGAGTTGATGATTTCAAGGATAATCTAAAAAAATAATGTATTTTTCATCCATGATTATTGATAAAGAAGAAATCCGGAAGAAAAAGAAAAAGCTGGACGACTGTAAAGCTTACCTTAAAAAAGAATTCATCGGTATAGATAAGATCATCGATGATATCATGGAATACATCCAGATCTGGTATCTGATGCCTGAGATCCTGACCCGCCCTGTAGTAATTAACCTATGGGGAATGACCGGCGTAGGAAAAACAGATCTGGTGAGAAAAATGGTCCGTTTTCTTGATTTTCAAAACCGTTTTGTAGAAATTGAACTAAGTAATTCGGATGAAACATCATGGAGCAAAAGTGTGTCTGATATATTACAAAGTAATGGATTAAGCGATGAAAAACCCAGTATTGCTCTCTTCGATGAAATCCAGCGTTTTAATACGATTGATCCGGATGGGATGCCGGTTCCACAGACCAAATTCACAGATTTCTGGGAACTTTTAAGTGACGGACGTCTCAGCAAAAGAGAACGGGAAGATCTTGAACATTATTTATTCTCTTATCTATTCCGTAAAAAAGAAAATGACAGAAGAAAACTGAACGGAGAAACGGAACTGGATGAAAACCCTTATCTGAACCTCTGGGATGCCAAAGAATTAAAAAAATACCTCAGCATGGATGATGATGTCATGAGCATTATTGAAATGAAAGAGGAAGATATGATTAAGCTGATCCGCAAGAAGCAGAAAGAAAAGAAAATCTATGAGCCGGTAGATTACAGCAAAATGCTGATCATCATCAGCGGGAACCTGGATGAAGCTTTTCAGATGTCAAAAGAAACCAGTGAAGCAGATGTGGATGCCAATATTTACCACGCGTTTACTAAAAAAATAACTGTAGTTGATATAAAAAATGCATTAGCCAGAAAATTCCGCCCTGAGCAGGTTGCCAGATTCGGAAATATTCATCTAATCTATTTTTCGTTAAAAACCGAAGATTTTCATAAGCTTATCCAACGGGAGATCAATAATCTGAAGCATAAAACAAAAAACAAATTTGGTATTTCTTTAAAAACAAGCAAGGCAATCAATGAGCTGATCTACAGAAACGGTGTATTTCCGGTTCAGGGAGTGCGTCCTGTATTCAGCAGTGTAGTGGATATTTTAGATACTAACCTCAGCAAGTTTCTTTTTGAAGCCATTATTCATGAAGATAACAGCATTGAAATCGATTATCTTCAGGATAAAAAGATCATTATCGGAAAGGTTGGCAGCAGAACTATTGAAATTCCTTATCTGGGAAGAATCGACAGCATACGACAAGCCAACCAACAAGATGCTGTAGCCAACATCAGTGTTCATGAATGCGGACATGCCATTTCTTATATGCTCTATACAGGTTTCGCTCCATTACAGCTTAAAAGCAAGGTGGCAAGCAGCTATGCAGCCGGTTTTACTTTCCCACATCAGATTCATGATACCAAAGGAAGCCTTCTGGACAGGATCAAAATCTATCTGGCAGGTGGTATCGCTGAAGAAATTATTTTTGGTGATCAGCATGCAAGTATCGGAAGAAGTCATGATCGGGAACAGGCTACAGGTTTAGCCATTGATTTCATCAGGAAATACGGTTTTGAAGAAGATTATCAGGCCACTTATAATCTGGAGGACTATGCTCACCGAATGCAGCAGCATATTACAGATGAAAGAGTTGAAAAACTGATGCAGGATCTTGTACAAAAAACACGGGAAGATCTGATCCTTCATCTGGATCTGCTTAAAAATATGAGCAAAATACTTAGCGAGAAAGGAAGCATGTCTCCAAAAGAAATTTATGATATAGCTATTAAACATCAATTAGTAGTAAGCATTAGAGAAGAGGGATATTTGCATATAATAAATTATCATGATTTATTAAATTCCTAGAGAAAACATCTATAGAAATCACCAAAACCATTAATAAATTCAAACCTTTTAGTTCAATCTGAAAGGTTTTTTCTTTTTAACTTTATACTAGTAAAAATCAATTATCATGAAAAATTTACTTTTCGTATGCACACTGCTTATCTGCAGTGCATTTTCCCCTGCATTAAAAGCTCAAGGGTCAGATCCTTTCTTAGGACAAATTGCATTCGTACCCTATAATTTTGCCCCGAATGGCTGGGCCGAATGTAACGGACAAATTTTACCAATTGCTCAAAACCAAGCTCTTTTTTCACTGTTGGGAACAACTTATGGTGGAAATGGGACCACCAATTTCGCATTACCGGATATGAGAGGCCGGGTACTTATTCATAACGGGACAAGCCCTTCAAGTGGAACCACTTACACTTTAGGAGAAGTTGGCGGTGCTGAAGGAGTAACATTAACAGTTACCCAAATGCCAGCCCACAGCCATTCAGTAAGTGCTGTAACAGCAGAAGGAAATCAGAATGTACCCACCGGAAGCCTTCCGGCTAATACAAAAGTTCTGGATAAAGAATATTCAGACGCAGCAACAGATACTACCATGAAAAGTAGTATGATAGGCAATACCGGAGGAAACCAACCTCACGAAAACAGACAACCATTTATTACATTAAAATGTATTATTGCGCTAAATGGTATTTTCCCTTCCCATAATTAATTGTTATGAAATACCTTTACTTACTATGTCTGGTACTTGCAGGCTCAGCTTCAGCCCAGACGATTACCTTTAATGGATGTCATAACCTGTTTGAAAATCAGAATTTTATTTTTAATAAAACAGGAGTGGATACCTTCAATAAAAACATCTACATGACAACTCCTATTAATGATCAACAACCCTGTGGAGGGTTGGGAAACTGTGAATTTAAAATTCAATGGAACAATGCGCTTACCAGATGGGAATTCCTTGGTGATGAAGGAAACGGCACTTTCACCACTCCTTATTTAATTTATTACAATTCAACAGGAAATAATTCCCTTTCGATACCTCCGGGTAATGCAATAGGAACATGGATTGAAAATACAACTGTAACCAATGGAGACTGTAACGGAAATCTTACGGCTGCCAATTCTACCATGATGGGCGATGTACAGGGCGGGACATTAGGAATACAGGAAATTTCCAAAAGTAAAATTCAGATCTTCCCCAATCCTGTTTCTGATTTCATTCAGGTTTCAGGAATTAATAATGCACAGGTTATGCAGATCTACAATATTGATGGACGACTTATTAAGTCCGAAGTCTTCGATTCAAAGGTTGATGTGTCAAAACTTACTCCGGGAATGTATATCTTAAAAATTATAATGAGGAATCTACAGTCTCATGAATTTAAATTCGTGAAAAAATAAAATAATTTTCTTCATAAAACTAATGAAGGCTTTTGGAGACTCCGAAAGTCTTTGTTTTATTTTTAGGGAATATTTTTTGCCGGAAACTGAATATGCCATCCAGTGTTGTCAATAATTTCATTTATTTTCCGGAAACTGAAATATTAAGAATTATATATCAGTCTGGAGCCGTATATGATTATTTTAAAGTCCCGCTTCATATTATTGAGAACTTTGGTAAGGCTTCATCCAGAGCTAAATATTTAAACAAGGTTATCAAACCCAGATTCAGATATAAAAAAGTGAAATAAAAAAAGACTGTCTTTATGATGAGACAGTCTTTTCTATATTATTAAAATTCTTTATAAAGAATAGTTAGGAGCTTCCTGCGTGATGATCACATCATGTGGGTGTGATTCTTTCAATCCACTTCCTGTAATCATTACCAGTTTGGAATCTTTTTGTAAAACTTCAATATCTTTAGCCCCACAATATCCCATACCAGCTCTTAAACCTCCGGTTAACTGGAAGATCACATCTTCTAATTTTCCTTTGTGTGGTACTCTTCCTTCAATTCCTTCCGGAACGAATTTTTTAGCTTCACTCTGGAAATATCTTTCTTTTCCTCCTCTCTTCATGGCAGAAAGGCTTCCCATTCCCTGGTAAGACTTGAATTTTCTTCCCTGGAAGATAATTTCTTCTCCTGGCGCTTCGTCTGTACCTGCTAAAAGAGAACCCAGCATTACTGCTCCTGCTCCACTTGCAATAGCTTTTACAATATCTCCGGAAAGCTTGATCCCACCATCTGCAATTACAGTTACGTTCTGAGATTTAGCATATTCGTATACATTATAGATTGCAGATAGCTGAGGTACCCCAACTCCGGCAACTACTCTTGTTGTACAGATAGAACCTGGTCCAACACCTACTTTAAGGACATTAGCCCCTGCTTTGATAAGATCTGCAGCCGCTTCAGCAGTTACAATATTTCCACCTACGATATCTAAGTTCGGATAAGCTTTTCTGATTTCAGAAATTTTATCTAAAACTCCCTTAGAATGTCCGTGTGCAGAATCAATAGCAATAATATCCACTCCAGCCTGTACCAAAGCTTCAATTCTGTCTAAAGTATCTTCTCCCACTCCCACTCCGGCTCCTACGATAAGGCGTCCGTTCTGGTCTTTATTGGCATTTGGATATTCTAGTTGATTATCGATATCTTTAATGGTAATTAAACCTACAAGCTTGTTATCCTTATCTACAATAGGTAATTTCTCAACTCTGCTTCTAAGAAGGATTTCTTTTGCTTTTTCAAGATTGGTATCTTTGTCTGAAGTGATCAGGTTTTCTTTTGTCATGATCTCCTCTACTTTCACATCAAGATTTTCCTGATACTTTACATCTCTGTTGGTAATAATTCCGATAAGAACATTATTAGTATCCACTACAGGAAGTCCTGAGATTTTGAACTTAGCCATCATCTCTTTAGCCTGTCCTAAAGTGTAGTCTTTTGATAGGGTAACCGGATCTGAAATCATTCCGTTTTCGGAACGTTTCACACGGTTTACCTGTGCTGCCTGCTCGGCAATCGTCATGTTTTTGTGGATAAAGCCTAAACCTCCAACTCTTGCCAGGGCAATTGCTAAATCACCTTCAGTAACAGTGTCCATTGCAGCGGAAACTATCGGAACATTCAGCGTGATTTTGTCGGTAAGTCTTGATTTTAATGAAACCTGATTAGGTAAAACTTCTGAATAAGAAGGGACTAGAAGAACGTCATCGAAAGTGATGGCTGTCTCTACAATTTTGTTATGAATAGACATCTTTACTTTCTGTGCAAAATTAGGTTATTTTAACGACATATGAAAATCATTTTTAATAGTTTAAATAAAAATTAATAATCAATAACTTAAATCGAAAAACCGCTCTTTTTAAGAACGGTTTTCCTTTACAAAATAAATTGAGTATGTCTGAAACTACTTGCAACAATTAATTTTCTCTCATGATTAATCTGCTGTTTTTAAACAAAATTCTTTATAAGATTATTTGTCTGCAACGGCATTGATCATTTTTGAAATATCATCCGGGGTAAAACTTCCTTTTACATCCACAAAAACCAATTCTTTATGTGAATTTACAGTAATAAGCATATTTTTAATGGCCTCTCCTTCCTGTTTCACGCGTAGATTTACATTTTCTCCATTATGTTTTATAGTCGCCCACTCTTCAAAATGATTATTATTTAGAAATTTAGCATAATCGTTCAGCATTTCTTTACTGCCGTTTTCTACTGTAAGAATCTTTATTTTAGAGATCTTTTTGATAAGGCTGATGAGTTCTTCACTTTCCCCATCTTTTCTCAGAGCTTTCTTGATATAGGGTTTGGCCAGCATTAGTGGCACATTAAAACTTGTAAACCTGGCACCTTTAAAATCATATCCGGAATCTGAGAAGAAATCCATCTTTGGTTTACTGGAAACAATACAGGATTGAAGTGTACCTATTACCAAAAGCGAAAATAAAATAGTTTTAAGAGTTTTCATGGTGATGATTTTAGTCTATTGCTTTTAATAATCCTCCTGATGTTTTACTGATGTTAGCATCTATTTCAGGTCTTCCTTTATATCTTACCGATCCTCCTGAAGAGGCCCTTACTTTCAGTTTTCCTGATACATTTACACTAAGGTTACCTCCGGAAGTAGCTTCTGTTTCAAGATAAGTAAATTCCAGATCATCTGCTTTACACAGTGCTCCACTACTGATATCAATAGTTCCGGAGTCTGCTTTTCCGCGCAGGCTGATATTGGACCCGCTTGAAATTTTGACACCGATATTCCCCGATGTAATTCCTGCTCTGATATTTGATCCGGAAGAAGCTGAAATGTTTGTAGTATTTGAAATCTTGAAATCTCCTGTTAGGTTGGAACCGGATGAAGCATCAATTTTCATATTTTTCTCCTGAATAGACTGCACTACTGTAAAGTTAGATCCTGATGATACATCAATATTTTCCATTCTTGGGGAAGATACATTGATACTCAAATTTTTAAATCTCAGATTTCTTACCCCTTTATTATCGATATAAACTTTCAAAACTCCATTCTCCACTTTTGTAATAATATATTGCAGCTTATCTGCATCAGCAATCACTTTTACACTGGTTTGTTTTTCCTGTTTAAAGATTACGTTTACTCCTGTACTCACCTGGATTCCTGAAAAATCGCCTACATTCCTTGCTTCTCCGTTCAGGTAAGATGAATTATTCTCTGAAGTCAGGCTATTTCTTGTGCTGGTTACCGGATTCTTTTTCGTTTCGCTGGAGTTGATGATCTTGCTTACATCATCCATGGAAAGTTTTCCGTCAAGCATTACAAAAATGTTTTCCCCGTTTCCTCCGTCAATACTCAGCAACAGGTCTTCTAAAATACCGTTCTTAGCTTCTGCGGAAAGAAATTTCACTTTAGCCCCGGCGTTATTCACCGACATGATTTCGCTATAGTTCAGATTTTTCAAATAAGATGAAATATCTTTACCCAGCTGAGACATATTAGTCTGAACCTTGCGGCCATCAACAGTATTTCCTTTTTCCTGATTTTCAGTAATAAGAATTTTTAATCCGTTGATTTTTGATAATAACGGTTTAATCTGATCCAGCTGGGAATCATCTATATTGAGACTGCTCAGCATACCAAACATTGGTTTTGCAATCTTAATAGAGGTTACTCCTTCCACTTCCTGATATTTGTCAAAGAGCTGGTCAAATTTATCTTTTTGTCCATATACATTAAAGAAATGGGAAAAAGCGAGAGCGAATATTATGAATAGTTTTTTCATGAGTCAATTTTTATTTTCTTAAGGTTAATGATGGCAATTCTTTTTCCGATTAATAATCATCATCTACCACCGTAGGCTGTGCCAGTTTTTCACTAACGTTGTTTGCAAATATCTGGAATGAGTACTTTGTTACATTGATTGCTTCTTCTACATTGTCTATTCTTTTACCATTTACAATGACATAAGAATTTTCATATCCTGTAGAATCTTTAGACTTATTATTTTGTAAAGAGGAGTTGTCTGCATACCTTGGTTTTCTTTCTTTTTTAAGCCTTCCTCTTTTCGGCAATATCTCATCCATTACATCTTTTTCAGCCACATGATTATCCTGAAAGATAGAATCTTTTTTTGTTCCTGAAATAGAATCGGTATGATTTACTGCCACCTGCTCCTGGTGATTATTATTTTCTTCAATGAAGCCGGATTTTTGCCTTAATACTTCATTTTTCACCAGACTTTCCTTATCATGAACTTCTGTTCCGGAATTGTTTTTAAGGAAAAGTCCGACACCAAAGACCAGCATTATACTGGCGGCCATCCAGAACCATTTGGGAAAGGAGGGCTTTCTCTTTTCTTCCAACGGAATAACAGGAGTTGCATTCTCTTCAGGCTTCGTATTTTCTGCCTGTTGAAGAAAATCATCAAAGCTCCATTCCATTTTTTCTTCCTTTATATCCTGGAAGATTTCATCGTATTTATCTTGTAATTGATCTTTTTTCATAGCTCATCAGTTGTGAGATTTGTTCTTTTACTTTTTGTCTTGCCCGCATAAGGTTTACCCTTACTGCATTTTCCTCCATTTCCAGCATTTCGGAAATTTCAGAAACATCGTACTCTTCTACATCTTTCAAGTGGATCACCAGTTTCTGTTTTTCGGGAAGCTGATTGATAAATCCTATAATATATTCTTTAAGATTATCAACTTCCATACTGTAAAGTTCCGACCGGTGAAGTTGCATATCCGCAAAGCCTATCTTCACATCGTGATGCTTCAGACGGTTCAGGCATTCGTTCCGGACAGACTTCAGCGCATAGGATTTTAAATTTCCAAACTGCTCCAGTTCATCCCGTTTCTGCCAGAATTTCATCATAATATCCTGCACTACATCTTCTGCCTCATCACTACTCATGACGAATCGCTTCGCAAAACGATACATCTCGTCTTTGAGAATAAACACCGTATTCTTGAAAGTTTCTTGGGTCATGAGTTTTGTTTCTTATAGGTAAGACAATTGGTCTTTACAATCTATTACATCAAAAATAAAAAAACTTTGAAAAAAATATTTTTTTTATTTTCTATCGAGTTTTCGGCTAAGATAAACAATTAAGCACATTGCTTTCTTTTAGAAAAATACTATATTTAATTTATTAAACAACATAACTGTAGAGGATAAAATATAAATATGAAGAATACGATCAAAATCCACAATCCCTGTTCTGAAAACTGGGATAAAATGCAAGACTTTCCTACAGGAAAGTTTTGTGAGAAATGCTCCAAATGTGTTGTAGATTTTACGGATAATACTGATGAACAAATTCAGGATATTATTAAAACAGCTGATGGAAAAGAAATTTGCGGAAGAATTTCAACAAGATCATTGGCGTTAGCTGCTGCGGGAATTATCTTAATTACGAACCTCACTTTTGCTCAGGGTCAAGCTAAAGATTATTTCAGAGCCGCTACAGAGCAAAAAACAGCAGACATCACAAAAGTATCCGGAAAACTAATTTCTAAAATAACAAAAAAGGAAGTATCCGGTGCTCAAGTTTTCTTTATCTCTAAATCAAAATACATTAAAACCATAACCAATGAAGATGGAACTTTTACCCTGGAGATCCCCAATGAATTGATTGAGAAGAAAAATGTTTTATACTTTGATTTTGATAAAATTAATGCAGCTTCAAGAAATGAAAATATGATCAGTTCAAATGATTTTAAAAATGAAGCTATTATTTTTGAGAAAAACGAAAGATTAGAGAATAAAGAATTCAGCATTGATTCCAGGACATATACTGTAGGCGGAGTTTATATTTCTCAGGAAACCCCTCCGGACTACTATTATTTCAATGGAAAAAGCATTAGTGAAAGAAAATTTGAGAAATTACAAAAAGAAAACCCAGCGTATCAATTCTTTTTTTTCAAAGACAAAGAAGCGGAGATTATTTCCGGAAAAAGTTATTTAGATAGTCTAAGATTATTATATTCAAACTAAAAAACAAACCCTCAGAAATACTGAGGGTTCTCTATTTTATTTTAGTTTTTTAATAGGTATCAAAAACATGCTTCAGAATTGCCTTATCTTCTTCCGTTAAAGCTACTTTTCTTCTCGCCATCGCCCTTTCTGCCACTTCATACACTTTATCCAATCTGAATTTCTCATCATCTTTTAAACCTCCCCATGAGAAATTTTCCACAAGGTTCGGTGGAAAACCCGGTTTGAAAATATTGGATGCCACTCCTACAACGGTTCCTGTATTTAACTGAGTATTGATAGCAGTTTTAGAATGGTCACCCATAATCATCCCGGCAAATTGTAAACCTGTATCTTCAAAAGCTTTGGTTCTGTAACTCCAGAATTTTACATGTCCGTAGTTATTTTTCATATTGGATGAATTGGTATCGGCTCCAAAGTTGCACCATTCGCCAATCACAGAATTTCCGACAAAGCCTTCATGGCCTTTGCTGGAATATCCAAAAATAATAATATTGTTTACTTCTCCTCCTACTTTACAGTGTGGTCCCACAGTGGTAGCACCATAGATTTTAGCACCAAGATTAAATTTAGAATCGTCACAAAGTGCAATAGGCCCGCGAAGGTGACACCCTTCCATTACTTCTGTATTTTTCCCGATATAGATTTTTCCTGTTTTCGTATTGATCGTTGAAAATTCAACAGAAGCACCCTCTTCGATGAAAAGGTCTTTTTGATCACCTAAAAACCCATTGGTAGAAGACAATTCCTGTGAAGTTCTTCCATGGGTAAGCAGAGCAAAGTCAAAATCAATCGCATGATGATTGTAAGTAAACAGATCGGCCGGCTTTTTAAAAAAGATCAGTTCTTCCTTAATATCAGTCATTTTTTCGATCTGATGAAGGGAAAACCCTTTCATATTAATCTTCGCTGCTACCAATTCATCTTCATATACCAATGCCTCTCCCTGCTTAAGGTCTTTGATCTGCTGAATAACAGATTCTGTGGGAATAAAGTTCGGAACGATAAAAAGGCTCTCTTTTTCTTCCGGAACTTTAAATTTATCCTGAAGGTACATTTCTGTAAAAAAAGAAACTTCTGTATTCTCCAGAATTCTCTGCCATCTTTCAGAGAAAGTAAGGATTCCGCATCGCATCGCTGCAACCGGTCTTGTAAAGGTAAGCGGAAGAAAATCTTCCCAATATTGTGCGTCTGAAAATACTAATTGCATTTTTTAGATGTTAAAGGTTACAAGACAGAAGGTAAAGACTAAGGCCGAACTTTTACTGTCTAAAAACAAAAATACAAAAAGATGAGAGAAGTTGGGAGAGAAGACAGAAGATAATAGATGGATAGATAATAGACAAAGAGATGAGAGATGGATGATACCTTTGGCATATCCTATCTTGTTCATAAGTTCTGTCATTTATTTTTTACAACAAAAAAGCCTTCCAAAAAATTGAAAGGCTTTAATATTTTGAGTATACAAAAATTACTTAGCGAATTTTTTGTATTTGTTCATGAACTTATCAACTCTACCAGCTGTGTCAACTAACTTAACTTTACCTGTGTAGAAAGGGTGAGAAGTTGAAGAGATTTCCATTTTGATTAATGGATACTCTTGTCCTTCGAACTCGATAGTATCTTTTGTTTCTGCAGTAGATTTGCAAAGAAACACCTCGTCGTTACTCATATCTTTGAAAACAACAAGTCTATAATTTTCTGGGTGGATTCCGTTTTTCATAATGCTATTTTTAAAAAATTAAAGTTTGCTTTCGAAATAGTAATGGATATTTCTCTGCTAATTTTAGGTTGCAAAAGTACAACTTTTTTTCTAATATCCAAATAGTGAATTCAATATTTTTTTATTGATAAGAAATTCAAAGTATTTTCGTTAAATTTGGAACTTACTTAAACTTTAATTTCGATGAAATTCAAATTATTACTGGCTTTTTCTTTCTGGATGCTCCTTGTCGCAGTATCGTGTAATAAGGATGACATTACGTTTGATGCGCCTTCACAACAGTTAAGATTTTCAAGAGATACCGTATTCTGTGATACCGTTTATAATCAGGTACGTTCTGAAACCTATGTAGTAAAAGTATATAATAATGAGGATAAAGATATTCTGATCCCAAGGGTGAATCTTGAGAATGGGGTATCATCATTATACAGAATCAATGTGGATGGAAAACCGGGATATGATTTTAAAGATGTTCCTCTGAGAAAAAAAGACAGCCTATATATATATGTAGAGATTGCTCCACAGGCAACAGGCCCGGAAGCCATTGCTGAAGACAAGGTAATTTTCACAGGACCTGCCGGGCAGCAGCATGTAACCCTGTTCTCTGTGGTTCAGGATGCAGAATTCTTTATTCAGACTCCTACGAATCCTAATGTAATTACCAGTTCTACGACCTGGACCAATAATAAGGCGAAGATCATCTATGGAGATCTTACCCTGGATAAGAACGTAACGTTGGATATAGATCCTGGCACCAAGGTATATTTCCACAAAAACAGCGGAATGAAAGTTTCGTCGAATGCTGTTTTAAATATTAATGGCACTTTAGACAAGCAGGTTATCCTTCGTGGTGACAGGAATGATCCTTATTATGATACGATATCCAAAAACTGGAATTCTATTAAAATGGAACCTGCATCTATTCTTAATATGAATCACGCCAGATTATTCGGAGGAACAAAAGGTCTGGATATGAAACAGACCACTGCCAATATTACCAATTCATTTATACATACTTTCTTCGAATATGGAATTTATGCCGTCAATTCTAAAGTTACAGCAAGCAACTTAGTGATGAATAACTGTGGTTCATCATGTATCGGGATTTTCAAAGGCGGAAGCCATAATTATACTCATGTTACCGTTGCCAACTATTCTAAATCGATGGGAACTTTTAACAGAAATGGGATCTTCGTAACGAATGAATGGAAGAATGAAAAAGGACAGTCAGAGCAAGGTGCTTTACAGCAATTTAACCTCAGAAACAGCATCGTTTATTCTGACAGGGATAATGCATTACAGTTTGAAGCAACACCCGGACAACAGTTTGACTACCTGATTCAAAACTGTTTATTGAAATATTCCGGTACTTCAGAAGCTGGGTTTACTTTTGATAATAATGTAAATGTAGTACAGACAATCAAAAATGAGGATCCTCAGTTTATGAATTATTTTGCTGCAAAAATGAATCTAAGAGTAAAAACGACATCTCCGGCAAAAGGAAAAGGAAATGTAACTGTAGCAGGCAACGTACCTTTTGATATTGTAAATGAATCAAGAACCACTAACCCTACACTCGGAGCTTATCAATAATGGAAATTACGCAATTACAACAGCAGGTTGACGAATGGATCAAAACCATCGGTGTAAGATATTTTAATGAACTGACCAATATGGCCATGCTTACTGAAGAAGTGGGTGAAGTAGCCAGAATCATTGCCAGAAGATATGGTGAACAGAGTGAAAAGGAAAGTGATAAAAGCAAAGATCTTGGCGAGGAGCTGGCAGATGTACTGTTTGTCACATTATGTCTGGCTAACCAAACCGGTGTTAATCTGCAGGATGCTTTTGACAGAAAAATGAAAATAAAAACCGATCGTGATAAAGATCGTCATCAGAATAATGAGAAATTAAAATAAGACTCCAGATGCTAGATCTCAAATACAATCACACTTGAAATACGGCATTCGGATTCTGAAATCTGAAGAAATAATGAAGAAGCTAGAAAAATCAACATTAATAGGAAATAAAACAGTACAGATCAGCGGTTCGAAAAGTATTTCGAATCGTTTATTGATTCTGGAAAGTCTGTTTAGTAATATAAAAATCGGGAATTTATCTAATTCTCAGGATACGCAATTGCTGAAAAAGGCATTGTCTGAAGTTACGGATGTAGTAGATATTCACCATGCAGGAACAGCGATGCGTTTCCTTACATCCTACTACTCTATTCAGGAGGGAAAAACTACAATACTTACCGGCTCCGGAAGAATGAAGGAAAGGCCGATCAAAAATCTGGTAAGTGCCCTGAAAGATCTTGGTGCTGAGATCGAATATATGGAAAACGAAGGGTTTCCCCCTTTAAAAATCACAGGAAAAAAGATTACACAGACTTCTGTAAATGTCCCTGCTAATATTTCCAGCCAGTTTATTACTTCTCTGCTTCTTATTGCAGGAAAACTTGAAAACGGACTGGAAATTCGTCTTGTGGGAGAAGTGACTTCAAGATCTTATATTGAAATGACCCTTGATATTCTGACAAGATTCGGAATTAAAAACAGCTTTGAAGGAAATACCATTAAAGTAGAACCTTTCACTCAAAATAATGACGCTTCCACCAAAAGCTACGAAGTGGAAAGTGACTGGAGCTCTGCATCCTACTTCTACTCGATCTGTGCGTTGGGAAGAGAAACCATTCATCTGAAAAGTTTCTACAAAGAATCTACCCAAGGAGATTCAGCTATTGCAAAAATTTATGAGAATTTCTTCGGAATTACAACAACCTATTCTGAAGCTGAACATCAACTTACGCTGGAACCTCAACCTGATTTTTCTTTCCCTGAAAAAATTATCCTTGACATGAACAACTGTCCGGATATTGCACAAACACTTTGTGTAACGGCTGCTGCATTGAAAATTCCTTTTGAAATTTCAGGATTGGGGACATTAAGAGTAAAAGAAACAGACAGGCTTCAGGCTTTATATAATGAACTGAAGAAGCTGGGTACAGAAACCGAAATTACAGATTTAACCATTGAATCGGTAAGTTTTGGAGAACCTGAAAAATCTATTTCAATCAAAACATACCAAGATCACAGAATGGCCATGAGCTTTGCCCCTTACTGCCTGATCGGGGAACTTACTATTGAAGATGAAAATGTTGTGGAAAAATCTTACCCGATGTTCTGGGAAAACCTTTCAAGCATTATGTCAAATTAATTTGAAAATCTGAAAATGTAGTAGTTTGAGAATGAATCATTGAGTATTCTCAAATTACTGCATCCATTAAAAACCACACCCAATCATGAAAAAATATCTGATCTTATTTGCCTTGACACTTCCGTTATCAATATGGGCACAGTACCTTCTTCCCAATGAAGAAATCATCTTTTCTTTTGAAACAAAAAACGGAAAGAAAATGACATTGGTAAAAGATAAAAAAGATGAATACATTCAATATCGTTTCGGAAATAAAACTAAAGTAGAAATGGAGTTTCCTGCAGCAAGAACTAAAGATAGCTGGAAACAGTTTAGCTACAGATCTTATCACAGAGGCGGAGGGAAGCAAAATGCAGGAATGGATCTGAGTTACTTGTCATTCACTAATAATAACTATCAGTATCAGGTATACAATTCTTATTATGCGGAAGACGCATCCCATTCCACAGGAGTTACTGTAACAGATAGCAAAGGGAAAGAAACTGATATTCCGGGGATATACAAATCGATAAAGGGCAATCTAAACAGTTTGGACGAATCCACATTGATTGTAAAAGAGAATACAGGATTATAATTCCTGAATATTTTTCCTATGAAAAAGTTATTTTCTTGTATTGCCATTATACTTGCAACTCTGTCTTTTGCTCAAAACCTGAAAAATTTTTCTGTCCCAAAAGGTTATAAAAAAGTGAAGGAGATCAAAGGAGATCTGGATAAGGATGGCAAGAATGAAACTGTTCTTGTATTCGATACTGATAAACCAGCATCTGCCGAAGAAAAAGATTATAAAAGAGTTTTCTATATTCTGAAAAATGATCAGGGAAATCTTAAGATCTGGAAAGAAAATTCTACTCTGCTTTATTCAAGTAGGATGGGCTTTTATCCTGATGGTAATATTCTTGACATTCAGATTAAAAACAACTGCCTGATTGTCGAACAGCATTTCTCCAGCAATTCAAGACATACCCTGACTAATAAACATACTTTCAGATTCCAGAACGGAGATTTTTATCTCATAGGTTCCTATGATAATTTTGCAGATAACTGTGAGTTTGATTTTACCAATGAAATCAATTTTTCTACAGGAAAAGTCATTGTGGACAGAGAGTATTCGTCATGTGATGATGAGACCAAAGTACCGGAAAGCTTCAACAAGGAATTTAATTATAAGCTTAAGACCCTTATTAAAATGGATGATTTCAAAATGGGTGAACACAGGTTCAAAATTCCGGGATTGAAGGAAGATTTTGTATTTTAAGATGGAACCAGCATGCTTGAAGATGGAGGTTATCTATCCTGGAAAAGCTATAGCAGACTTTTGATCTGCTATTTCAGTATATAAAAAAGAAAATACCTCATCCTCGAATCAAAGTACTTCCCTCTTCCAGCTTCCTACCTTCCATACAACAATTTAATCATCTTTTAAAGTTAAATTAACTCCTGCCTGCTTGACATATTCTTAATTTTAACTCTAATTAAAATGTAAACTATGTTCAAGCACCACATGAAATATGTAAAAATTTTTACCTTTAGCATTGCCACTGCAACAGTTTTCTTTTCCTGCTCAGAAGGAGTAGTAGAAAGGGATTCCAATGAAACAGGTCTTAATCCTCTCAACAAATCGAGCTATAAAATGGCTCTTGTTCCTGTAGAAATGAACAGCTGGATGGCTGGATTGCAGGATAATATTTCAATTTCAAAAATTTCCATTCCCGGCACCCATGATTCCGGAGCGCGTATAGATGCCCCTGTAGTAACAGGTACAGCAAAGACACAAAACCTCAGTATTGCTGAACAGCTGAATGCAGGAGTTCGATTCCTGGATATCCGTTGCAGACATATTGATAATTCATTTACGATCCATCATGGTGCTATTTACCAGAATTTAAATTTTGATGATGTTCTTAATGCTTGTTATGCTTTCCTGGCAAGCCATCCATCAGAAACCATTATCATGTCTGTAAAAGAAGAACATGATGCCTCCAATACCACAAGAAGTTTTGAGAGCACTTTTGATTCATACATTCAGAAAAATCCTTCAAAATGGGATCTTGGAACAACTATTCCTACTCTTGGAGAAGTAAGAGGAAAGATTAAATTACTCAGACGGTTTTCATCCGGAACATCTAAAGGAATCAATGCTACTTCATGGGCAGATAATACCACCTTTGAAATCAATAATCCCGGGGCTCAGCTTAAGGTTCAGGATTATTATAAGGTGTCCAATAATGATGATAAATGGAACGGAATTTCCAATCTTTTCAATGAAGCCAAAAGCAGCAGCAGTAACAGACTATTCATCAATTTCACCAGTGGTTATAAGCCCGGAATCTTCGGAATCCCAAGTATTCCTACGGTTTCCAATGCGATTAATCCTAAACTTAAAACATTCTTCCAAAGCAATACAAAAGGTTCTTATGGAATCATGCCTGTTGATTTTGTAAACACTGAACTGGCTGAACTGATTGTAAAAACTAATTTTTAGTGTAATTAAATATAAATTGTAGTCGTGAAGCTGCCTCTTATTGGAGGCAGCTTTTTTATACTTGCAGCTTGAGAAGATTACAAGGATTTTTATTTTATGGGTATTCAATGAAGCAACATTTACAACAAATAAAAAATGCAGTCTTTAGCTGTTAAAGACTACATTTCTATTAAAAGTATACATTGAATAAGTTCAGTTATTTTTCAATTCCGTATGCGGCCATGATCTTGTTGAAAATTTCTGTATTTTCAAACAGTCCTGTAAACTCTTTAGAATTCGGGCCATAGGCAAAAACACTTGAAGGAATAGAGGTATGGTCGTTGGTACTGAAGTTTCCGAATATCCAACCATCTTTCAGGCTTCCGTCCAGAAGGGTTAGGCCACCGGTTTCATGATCTCCTACCACAATAACCAATGTTTCTTTATTTTCATCTGCAAACTTCATTGCTTTTCCTACCACATGGTCAAAATCCAGCAATTCGGTGACAAGTTGTTCTATATTATTGCTGTGTCCACCGCCATCGGTTTGGGAAGCTTCCACCATCATAAAGAATCCTTTTTTATTATTCTTCAGATCATTTAAGGTCAGATCAAAAGCCTCAGCCAGCCAGTTTCCTCTTCCGTTGGTGATTCTTTGTGAAGCCAGAGGATCAATAATCAGGGTTTTATTATTTATTTTTCCGGCCGATTTAAGGTTATGATACAGGTCTACTTTTGCCTCTTTAAGTTTCTGTTCCGTTTCCTGTGTCAATCCGCTCGTAGGGCCGCCAATCAGAATTTTGGCTTTGGAGGTAGCAAAGTCTTTCAGAATAGGTTCTGAACTGTTTCTGTTGTCAGAATGGGCATAGAAATCTGCTGGAGTTGCATCAGTTACATCCCCTGTAGAGATCAATCCGGATACTAGTCCTTTAGAAGCAATAATATCAGGAATCTGAGCCAGCGCTTTTCCCATAGCATCAACCCCAACAAATGTATTTTTAGTCTTTACACCCGTAGCAAATGCTGTAGATCCCGGTGCAGAATCGGTAACGTAGGCATTGGATGAATTGGTTTTAGACAAACCTGTAGCTTTCATATTAAAAACATTCAGTTTTCCTTTATTGGCAGTAAACGCAGCATAATATTGTGGTAAGGAAGTTCCGTCCGGAATCAAAAGGATTACATTTTTTACCTTTTTACTGATTCCGTCTGTTCTATAAGTGGGTGTATAAGTTGCATATTCCTTCGTATTTTTATAATAATTCTTCGGAATGCCGTTCATAAATTTTTTAAGATCCGGAATATGATCGGTATTGATATAATCCACTCCCATATCCATCAGATTCACCCAGGCATTAGGGAAATCCGGAGCACCATAGAACCGCATCGGCTTTTGCTGGGTATGTGCTTTGTCTACAGCTTTTCTGATCTTTTCCATTTCTTCATCCCTCGGAATTCCTTTTCCATTCCATTTTACAAGCCCGGGTAGATCTGCACTGAACATGCCGATTCTATTTAATTGGTCTCCAGAATATGTTCTATCCAGATCACCATCAAAATAAAGATAATTTGGATAATTTTTAAAATCTACAGGCTTAGGTCTCCCTCCTGTGATCACTATTTTCACTCCGGAATTTCCAGTAATTTCCGGATATTTTTTCAATGTATTAATCAATGCAGCCAGAGTCGTTTTATAATCCTGTTTAATATCGATCAGCAATTGTAATTTTTTATTCGCATCCGGATAAATGGTCCCTTTATTTAGTTTGATCTGTTTTGAAATATTATCCAGATATAAATTTTCCAGCGTTCTGTCTGCAGAAAGTTCTTTTTCTGTATGGGCCACCCAAAGCTTGTCTTTCACCAGAAAAACATCTGCTTCAATAGAACCGAAGTTGGCATAATATGCCTGCCAAAAAGGAATCTCCTGCATATAATCATTGTGAGAATGGGCATTTCCTACATTATAATTCAAATAATTCTGCGCCTGGCTTTCAGAGAAAACTGCCAGGGCCAGCAAACCCAATATTTTTGATAGTTTCATTCGTAAATTTTTATGGTTTTTGTAGGTTAAAATAGAATATCACTCATATCATTAACATCGTTATTCTATATTTCCTTTTAAAACACGATATCATCACAGAGTTCCTGCAATGATATCGTGACTGATATATAAGATTAAAATTTTACCAACCTTCATTTTGTTTAATAATACCGTGGCTGTTGACAATCTCAACCTGTGGTACCGCCCAAACATTATGAACTGCCGGATTAAAGTTTCTGGCTGCCCAAGCTTCTTTTCCATCCATACCATGAAGTGGTTTAGCATAGGTTGCCTGTGCATCTCCCCAACGCACAAGGTCTCTGTGTCTGTCTGCCCATTCACCAGCAAGCTCGCAACGTCTTTCGTGTTTCAGATCAGCCATAGTACAGCCACTTTTTGAGGTAAGACCAGCACGTTTTCTGATCATATTGATTTCCTGATCTGCAGGTTTATTTTGCATCAGTAATGCTTCTGCTTTAATAAGGATTACCTCAGCATAACGCATAATGGGAACAGAAAGATCTGTACAAGGATAATCTCCGTTGGCATTTACGTGCCCATCTTTAAATGGATATTTGAAAGCATCCATATATTTATTGAACTGGCATTTTGTAAGGGAGTTTGAGCTGGCATATGTTCTTACTGCCCCATCAAAAGTAAACTGATCTCCTTCTTTAAGGATGGTTACACTTCTTCTAAGATCCCCTGTTTCATATTCATCATACAGTTCTTTTGTGGGCTGGAAGTATCCCCAGCCGTTATATTTTCCCCAACCTTTGTTTTCTAACATTACTCCCGGAAGGATACTTCCTACTCCATTAAATTTAGTAGTACTTGGTACTGACCAGATATATTCTGAACTGTAATTATTTTCAGCTTTAAAAACATCTCCAAAATTATTCAGTAAATTTCTGTTTCCTTTGGTCATTACTTCATTTGCCCAATATTCTGCATTCTTCCAATCTTTCATAAACAGATATACTTTAGCCAACAATGCCCAAGCTGCTGCTTTATGGGGTCTTCCATAATCTTTAGCTGGAAGTTCTTCCTGGCTAGGCAATATTTCTGCTGCTTTTTTCAGGTCATTTACAATGTAATTGTAGTTTTCCATTACATTGGCAGTTCTTGGAATTGGATTAGGATCCGGCTCTTTTGTACGGTCTATGATAGGAATACCTGCTTTTTCATTTCCATAACTGTAGGCAAGTTCAAAATACATTCTGCTGCTCATAAACAATGCTTCTCCCAAATATTTGTTTTTCACGGCCTGTGAAGCCTGAATATTATTCACATTACGGATCACACGGTTAGCAACCCCTATCACTGTATATCTTTTATTCCATTGAGTCTCCAGATCTCCTGCTGCGATATAGTTGCTGCTAAAATTCTTCACATTATCTGCCTCACTCTTCGATCTTCCTGTTACCATATCGTCACTGGCATTGATAAACCAGAAAAAACCTCTTCCATAGAATTCACTGTCAGAAAGCGGTTTATACATGGCATTGGCTCCTGTAAT
The DNA here is from genome assembly GCF_024810195.1 of Chryseobacterium sp. BIGb0232. Taxonomy (NCBI): domain Bacteria; kingdom Pseudomonadati; phylum Bacteroidota; class Flavobacteriia; order Flavobacteriales; family Weeksellaceae; genus Chryseobacterium; species Chryseobacterium sp. BIGb0232. The sequence goes on along the minus strand of NZ_JANUEH010000007.1, from coordinate 25,085 downwards.
AAGGTCATTTTCACTTTTCCAGAAGTTAGCTTCTGTTGGAGTACCTTCCGGCTCTATGTTCAGTTCATTGGTACATGACAATACTGATGCTGACAGCCCTGTTATTAAAATGATTGTATTGAAAATCTTCATTTTTTTACTTTTAAATTTGTTTTAGATTAAAACCCGACTTCCAGTCCGAAAATAAATGAACGGGCCTGAGGATATCTCCCGGTATCTACGCCATACGTTTCCATTCCCACTTCAGGGTCAAAACCTGTATATTTGGTAATGGTAAACAGGTTATTGCTGGTAACATACACTCTGATTTTATTCACATCAAGTTTTTTGTAAAGTTCACGTGGTAATGAATATCCGACTGTAAGGTTTTTAAGCCTCAAATAAGAACCGTCTTCTACATAGAAATCTGATACTTTGGAGTAATTACCGCTTGGGTCACCCTGCACCACTCTTGGAATATTGGTATTGGTATTCTGAGGCGTCCATGCATTCAGGATATCTCTGTCCATATTATAATTCTGCCCTGTTCCTCCTGGGTTTAATGAAATAAATTTCAATCCGTTGAAGATTTTGTTTCCATAAACACCCTGAAAGAATAAGTTAAGGTCAAAGTTTTTCCAGGTCATGTTATAAGAGAATCCGTAAGAGAATTTTGGATATGGATTTCCAAGGTTTACAAAATCATTATTATTCAATGCTCCTGTATTGCCTTCTTTTTTCAGGAATTTAATATCTCCGGGTTTCGCATTAGGCTGAATAAGATTACCGTTAGCATCTTTATAATTGTTAATTTCTGCCTGGCTCTGGAAAATCCCATCGGTCTTATAACCATAATAAGAATAAAGAGATTCGCCCACTTTTATACGGGTAGGCTTCAGAACTCCACGTACGTTATTACTGTTGACAAAAATCTCATCCACATCGGCCAACTGCTTCACCGTATTTTTTAGTTGACTAAGAGTTGCTCCGATTGAATAGGTAAAATCTCCGGTATTTTTACCATTAAAATTAATTCCTATTTCATATCCTTTATCCTGAAACAACCCTGCATTTACATACTGATCTACATAGGTTGCTGTACTCGGAAGGTTCACATTGAAGATTTGATCAGTTGAATTCTTCACGAAGTAATCAAATTGCATAGAAAGCCTGTTACGGAAGAAGGAAGCATCTACCCCAAAGTTGGTTTGTTCTGATTTCCCCCATTTTAAATCCGGATTAGGCCTTGTCTTCGCATAGTAAGCAATATTCTGTGTTGGATCCTGTCCGAAAATAATGTTATTATCACGAATCATCTGCGGATTTACTGCCTGGTAAGAAACCCCGCCAAGGTTTCCTAAAATACCATGACTTCCTCTTAATTTCAGGTTGGAGAGCCATACAATATCTTTCATGAAATTTTCTTTGGATACCATCCATGCTCCTGAAATGGAATAATAGTCTGCAAAATGTTTTTCTTTAGAGACTAAAGATGTTCCATCTCTCCTTCCCAGTAAACTGATCATATATTTTCCGGCATAGTCATAGTTTACCCTTGCCAGATAAGAAGTTAAAGCACTTCTGTATTTGTAACTTTCTGCTTCTCTATAAGTATCCGCAGCATTCTGAAGATATCGGAAGGCTTCCGCTTCACTTCTGAAATCAAAAGTTTTTGCCCGGAACCCATCTTCTGTTGTTTTCTGGAACGTTAAACCTGCAAGAAAGTCAAAACTATGTTTACCCGTTGTGAATTTATAAGTAAGGAGCTGCTCAGCAAGAGAAGTAGATACATTGTTGTTCTGATATTCTAAACTGTTGGTATCGAAGATCTTCCCTACCTCCAACACTCTGGAAGTAAATTCTTTCACATTTCCTATTTTAAATGTTTGAGCAAAGTTGGATCGGAATTTCAAATCTTTAGCTAACGCAACTTCGATATAAGGATTAATCAATATCTCATGGGTAGGATTCTGAATGCTGATTCTTTTAAGATAAGCAACCGGGTTAATCATATCTCCATATCCTCCTGCCACATCAATGGGTAATCCTGAAAAGGCTCCTGATGGTGTATATATCGGAACGTTAGGTGGGTAATACATAGCAGCAACCAAAGCTCCTGTATATCCATTCTTTGTGTTGGCTGTATTTCCGTCAGAGTAATTATAATACATATTCTCTCCAATCGTCAGCCAGTCTTTTACTTTGTGTTCAGAGTTTACCCTGAAGTTATATCGTTTTGCCTGAGTGTTCAATAAAATTCCTTCAAGACTTCTATGGTTCATTCCTACGAAGAATTTGGATTTATCACTTCCTCCGCTAAGATTTACATTGTATTCCTGGATGGTTCCTGTACGGAAGATATCTTTCATCCAGTTGGTTCTAGTAATACCTCCATCAGCATATTTCTCAGCATTGAAGGCCAGTGGAAGACTGCTCAGTTTTCCTGCATTCTCATATGCCTGACGCATTACATCCTGGAACTCTGCAGCATTTAAGGATTCTCTTAATTTCCATGCCTGATTAATTCCATATTTAACATCAAAATCCACAGTCAGTATTCCTTTTTTTCCTCTTTTTGTCGTAATCAGGATCACCCCTCCGGAAGACCTCGCTCCGTAAATAGCAGCAGAAGCATCCTTAAGCACAGAAATATCCTGAATATCGTTAGGATTAATAGCAGGAGTTCCGTTAAAAACAACTCCATCCACAACATAAAGAGGGGTTTCACCATTCACCCCACCCAGACCACGGATATTTACTTTAGGGGAGCCATTAGGATCACCACCTTCGTTCACTACAGTTACTCCGGGAGCTTTTCCCTGAAGAACTTCACCTACTCCAGACAGAGATCTGGAAGTAAGCTTATCCAATGAAGCCTCCGAAACAGCACCGGAAACCTTACTTTTTTTCTGTGTTCCGTATCCAACAACGACAATCTCGTCGATGGATTTTTCTTTTAAACTGTCTTTTTTTTGGGAGAGGAACATCGGTGAAGCTGAAATTGCACCAATAAGTAATACCCTACCCGTTAAATATGTTACTGAGACAGGGATTTTAAATACATTCATGACATCCTTTTTAATTAGATGCAAAATTAGAACAGCCCTACCTCCCGTTAGATTAATATTTCCTTATGTTTTTATTAAGAAATTTTAGTTTCTCATGAATATTGGATTTTATAGCAAAAAATTAACTTGTTTATTTCCAATACGATAAACTATTAAAGTAATTATTCTATTGATATTCTATACATAGCTAAGATTAACTTTACCTTAAGTTTAGAACCCATCAGACCCAGACGAAAGAACAGGTTGACCTCTTTCCTACAGAAGTATTCGGGATTAATAAATTACAGACTTCCCTTTTCTTTTTTTACATTTGCTGAAAATAGATTTTCGTACTCACAGACAATCGAAAAACAGTGATTGATGGGTAAGAAAAATGAAACAATAAAAAATCATACGAATTAAATGACCATTATCATCACAGGAACCTCTTCAGGAATTGGATTTGCTTTGGCCGAATACTTTGGTAAAAAAGGGCACAACGTATATGGTTTGAGCCGAAAATATACAGAAAGCCAATACTTCAAATCTATCCCTACGGACGTTACTGATAATTCCGCTGTACAGAATGCCATGGCAGAAGTTTTGAAAACTGAAACCAGAATAGACGTTCTCATCAACAATGCAGGAATGGGCATGGTAGGGGCTGTAGAAGATTCTACCAAAGAAGATATTCTAAAGCTTTTCAGCTTAAATCTTGCCGGCCCTGTTCAGATGATGAGTGCCGTTCTTCCGAAGATGCGTGAACACCAATTCGGAAAAATTATTAATGTATCCAGCATCGGAAGTGAAATGGGACTGCCGTTCCGTGGATTTTACTCCGCTTCAAAATCAGCTTTGGATAAAGTAACCGAAGCCATGAGATACGAAGTTTACCCTTGGAATATTGAGGTATGCTCTCTGCATTTGGGTGATATTAAAACTAATATTGCAGAAAACAGAGTGATTGCTCAGGTTTCTCAGCCATATAAAAATGTTTTTGATAAAGTCTATGCTCTGATGAACTCCCATGTGGATGAAGGAACTGAACCATTGGAAGTAGCAGAATATATTGAGAAACTTTTAGGAAAGAATAAATGGAAAGCTCATTATTATTTTGGTAAATTCGGGCAGAAAATCGGAGTTCCGCTAAAATGGATTCTTCCGCAGGGTGTTTATGAGAATTTAATGAAGAAATATAATAAACTGGATAAAAATTAGTTGATTGATAGAACGCATTGTCATTCTGAACGGAATGAAATGCGGTGAAGAATCTTTTTGTATTTTTATGCGGTTCTTTATTCGCTTTTGAACGATGTTCACAAGCCTTCAATTTATATTCAGAATGGCAATTTGAAGTTACTTTTAAAAATATTTTTTGTTCTGTTCTGCGTTTTTATACAAGCGCAGAAAAAACAGTATTGGCTGATCGATACGGAAACCAAGGTCAGAAAAAAAGTAAAGGATTCCACGTCTGCAGTAAAATTTCTGGACTCTCTGGCTCAAAACAATTATTTTTTCACCCAACTGAAGGAGGTAAAAATAAAAGGCGACAGTACAGAAATTTTCTTTGACAAAGGAAAAAACTTTAATCAAAGCTATGTAAATCTTTCCGACTCTATTGTTCAGAAACTTAAAATTCAGAAAGATTTTTTTACTAAAAATTTAGATTCCACCAAGAAGAGCATCAATAAAAATTATATTGATGAGGGATATTCTTTCAGCAGGATCAAATCAAAATACAAAGGACAGAAAAACGGATATCCGGTTGTAGAACTTGATATCAATAAAAATGATAAAAGAACGATCAACGGATTTGTTGTAAAAGGGTATGATAAGGTTCCACAAAGGTTCATTAAAAATCTTGAAAAAGAATTCAAAGGCAAAAACTATGATGACAAAAACCTCTTAGCTATCAACAAAAGCTTTCAGAGTCATCCTTTTGTTATGCTTGACCGGCAGCCTCAGACCTTATTTACCAAAGATTCTACCAATATATATCTGTTTTTGCAGAAGAAAAAGACCAATACCTTTGATGGGGTGATCGGTTTTGGAAATGATAAGTCTGAAAAATTCACTTTAAACGGGACGATGAATGTGAATTTCAGAAATATGTTCAATGGATTTGAGGCGATCAATCTGTATTGGCAGAGAAACCCTGATAAAGGGCAGACTTTTGATCTTCAGGTAGACATTCCTTATCTTTTTAAATCTAATATCGGAATGAATACAAAGGTGAATATCTACAGACAGGATTCTACCTTTGCCAACGTAAAATTCCTTCCTGCTTTTTACTACCACATCAATAACCGTAATAAACTTGGTCTTCGTGCAACATTGGAAACTTCTACCGTTATAGATTCTTTGTACGCCATAGGGAAAGACTACAACAAAAAAGGGATCGGGATCTGGTTTGAAATGACTGAACCTACCGATATTGATCTTTTTCTTCACAAAACAAAGATCACTGCCGGATATGATTATCTGACAACGACCTATACCAAAGGAAATATAAAGGCTGCCCAAAATCAGTTCTATTTCTCCGGTGAGCATAATTACCATATTTCAGGAAACCACTTCCTCAATATCAAAGGGGAAGGTGCCATGATGGATTCTAAGATAGAGTTTTCTGCCAATGAACTTTACCGCTTCGGAGGATGGAATTCTATGCGGGGGTTTAATGAAAATTCCCTTGCCGCCGATTTTTATTATTACGGAAGTTTAGAATACCGGTATCTCATAGGAAATCAGGCTTTCTTTGATCTCTTTGGACAGTATGGCCAGCTCAATAATAAATCTTTGAATGTAAAGCCTAAGCTTTATAGTGTGGGACTCGGTTTTAATTTCTTCATCCCGATCGGGCTGATGAGCTTTCAGCTGTCGAATGGTAATGAGTTTGGAAATCCTTTCAAATTCAATGATATAAAAATCCACTGGGGAATTCTGAGTAGATTTTAACAGAGAATGGAAGCGGGATCCGGGAAGCTTGAAGTGACTGTAAGGTTACTATTTTGAGTAGCAGCTTTGTGATAAAAAGCTAATGGAATATGTTCCAATTATTTTCTGAGCTCAAAAAAGTCACACCCTCTGACTCCCAGCTTATAGCACTATAATTTAAAAATTCCTCCATTACCAAAAACTAATAGAAAGTGTTTCAGTTATTTTGAAAACATGAATAACCCCCAGCCTCTGACTCCCAGCTTCCAGCACTATAATTTAAAAATTCCTCCATTACCAAAAGCTAATAGAAAGTGTTTCAGTTATTTTGAAAACGTGAATAACCCCCAGCCTCTGACTCCCAGCTTCCAGCCCCAATAATAAAGCAAAAACAGCTATACGACAGACTCTTCTTATTTTACCATTTTATTAATTATTTCTGTTTAAACATATATAAATCGTATTTTTATTTTAATATGGCCGTAAAATTCAGGTAATAGTGCACTGCTAAATTTGCTTTCAAAAAAAATGAAGAAAACTCTAGCTACGTTTGCTGTTTTTTTACTTCCCTTATATATTACAGCTCAGGAAATTAGCATCTCCGGAAATGTAAAATCTGAAAATGGCAGCAGTGTTTCAGGGGTAAATATTACCGATAAGAACACAGGAAAAACCGCTACAACAGATGAAAATGGGAATTTTACCATTTCTGCTAATCCTAAAGATATTCTTGAATTCTTTTCACCCGATTTTCCGGTTTATACTATGGAAGTTTCCTCAAAAAAACAATATTCTGTTGTTTTAAGGAAAACCAATGAAAAACAGATTGAAGGGGTAGTTATTACTGCTCTGGGAATCGCTAAGAAAAAAGAAAAGATCGGATATTCTACACAGGAGGTTGGAACTAAACAGTTTGAAACAATTACCACTCCAAGCATTGGAAATTTATTTTCAGGACAGGTAGCTGGTCTGAATGTTTCCAACCCTACGGGAATGCAACAGGCACCTCAGTTTACATTGAGAGGGAATTCCAATCTGGTATTTGTAATTGATGGAGTAATTGTAGAAAAGGAAGTTTTTCAGAATTTAGATCCTAATAATATTGAAAATATCAATGTACTGAAAGGGGCAACAGCATCTGCTCTGTATGGTTCAAGAGGAAGATACGGCGCCATTTTGATTACTACAAAAAATGCGAAGAAGAAAGGTTTCTCAGTAGAATTTTCTCAAAATACAATGATTACCGGAGGCTTTACCAATCTTCCAAAAACTCAGACCGAATATGGAAACGGTTCTCATGGAAAATATGAATTCTGGGATGGTGCTGACGGTGGCGTTAATGACGGAGATATGATCTGGGGACCAAAATTCGTCCCTGGCCTGCAGATTGCTCAATGGAACAGCCCCATCAGAGATAAAACAACCGGCCAGATTATCCCCTGGTATGGTGCAGTAACCGACACTCAGTATAATGATAAAGCAAGATACGAAAGAGTCCCAATCGACTGGAAATTCCATGATAACCTGGATACTTTTTTAAAGCCATCTATTATCAATAACAATAATTTTGCAATCAGTTATAGAAATAATAAAGATGTATATAGGTTTTCGGGGAACTTCATGAATTATGATGACAGAGTCCCTAATTCTTATCTGCAGAAATATGGAATCAATTTCTCATCTGAAAATCACTTGGGAGATAAACTCATCTTTGATACAAAATTCAACTACAATCAGGCTTTCACTCCTAACGTTCCCAATTACGAATATAACCCAAGCGGACACATGTATACTATCCTGATCTGGATGGGAGGTGACGTAGACGGCAGAGCTTTAAAGAATCACATGTGGGTTCCGGGAAAAGAAGGTGTAGCACAGGCTAACTGGAATTATGCATGGTACAACAATCCGTGGTTCGGAGCTGAATATTATAAAAATCAAAACAGAACCAGCATCATTAATGCCCAAACAGGATTAGAATATAAGGCAACAAAGGATTTCTCTGTAAAAGGCAGAATTTCCCTGGTTGAAAATCATAGCAAAACCGAAATATTCAGCCCCTATTCTTATTTCAATTACAGCGCCCCAAGAAGTGGCGGATATATTGTAAAAGATCTGAAAACATGGAATCTGAACTATGATGTATTGGCAACTTACAAGAAAAAAATATCTGAGAATTTTGACTTTACAGTCAATGCCGGAGGTTCAACATTTTACTACAAAAACAATAACAATGAAACGTCTACTGATGGCTTAAAAGTTCCGGAACTCTACAACTTTGAAAACTCCATCGGAGCAATTAAAAAATATACTTACCTGAAGGAAAAGCTGATCTACAGTGTTTATTCTACGATTGATATTGGATTATACAATGCTTTCTTCATCAACTTTTCCGGACGTAATGACTGGTCTTCTACTCTGCCTAAGGCTAACAGATCTTACTTCTATCCTTCTGCATCCATCAGTGCAGTAATCTCCAATCTTGTTAAAATGCCGGAAGCAGTCAATATGCTGAAACTTTCCGCTTCATGGGCAAAAGTAGCCTATGATTTCCAGCCTTACTCGATCAAAAATTACTATGCGAATAATAAAGGGATCAGTTTTAACGGTAACCCAACCTATCTTTATCCTACCATCCTGAATATTGAAAACAGTTTAAAACCTGAACAGACAAAGTCTTACGAATTGGGATTAAGTGCCGGTTTATTCAAAAACAGGATTACTTTAGATGCTACTTACTTCAGAACTCTGGATTACAATAATATTCTCGAGTTCCCAAGTGCTGAATCATCAGGTTTCAGCTCTCAGTATGTGAATGGTAACGAATACACAACAAAAGGATTCGAAATTTCCCTGGGAATGGTTCCTATAAAGACTTCGGATTTCATGTGGAAGACGTTAATCAACTGGAGTACTTATGAGCAAAAGCTGACTTCTATTTATGATAACATGCCTAACTATAACAATATCAAGTTAGGAGAAAGAATGGACAGCTATTATGATTATACATGGCAGAAATCTCCGGACGGACATGTAATTCTCGATGCTAAATCAGGAATGCCAACCAGAGCTAATGCTCCAAGTAACCTGGGCCACTTCAATCCGGACTGGACTTTTGGTTTCAACAACACCTTCAAGTATAAAAAATTATCCTTGAACATCGGAATTGATGGAAGTATTGGCGGTATTATGAGATCTCAGGTGGTCGAAAAAATGTGGTGGGGAGGAAAACATCCGAATTCTGTAGCCTACAGAGATCTTGAATATGCTAAGCCGGGAACTTATTATTTTGTACCGGACGGGGTAAACTATAATCCGGAAACAGGTCTTTATACTTCACATACCAAACCTATCAGTTTCCAGGACTGGGCACAGAACTATCCTTACCAGGCAAGGGTTACGCAGGATGAAAGTAAAGAGTTTGCAAATGTTTTCGACAGAACTTTTATCAAGCTGAGATCAGTAGTTCTGGAATATGATTTCTCTTCTTTGCTTAATCCAAAAGGAATGATCAAAGGATTTACCGCCAATATTTCTGCTTATAATCTTGCAATGTGGAAAAAATCCAAAAATCTTTATTCTGATCCTGATTTCCAAATCAAAACAGGCAGAAAAGATGACATTACGAATGACATTCAGGATCCTTCCAGCAGATGGTTCGGAATCGGATTTAATCTTAAGTTTTAATTAAAAGTACGTCAATACAATGAAAAATAATATAAAGGTCAGAAGACTGATACAATCTGTATTCGCCGCAGGTCTCCTGACATTAGCTTCATGTGAATCTAATCTTGATAAGATCAATGACAACCCGAATGACCAGGCCAGTGTTGATCCAAAATATCTTTTAACCTATGCTGCCAAAGCTACCTTCCAGGTGGATGGTGACAACATGTATGCTTCCAGAATGATGATCGGTACAGACGGGGAAAATAAATACCAGTACATGAAATGGAACGAAACCTCTTTCGAAGTGTACTCTAAAGCGCTTTTGAACACTGTAAAAATGATGCAGGAAGCGGAGAAAATCAAGAATAAAAACTATGTGGCTATCGGTAAATTCTTAAGGGCCTATCATTTCTTTAATACAAGCTTAAAAGTGGGAAGTATTCCTTATTCTGAAGCTATAAAAGGAGAATCAGGAATTACACAGCCAAAGTATGACAGCCAGGATGTTGTAATGTCCGGAATTTTATCAGAATTAAAAGAAGCTAATGATCTGATCAATACCAATGATAAAATTGAAGGTGATATTGTCTTCAACGGTGATGTTTCAAAATGGAAAAAACTGATCAATTCATTCCGTCTGAAAATCCTGATCACATTATCTAAAAAAACAACAGTTGGAAGTTATAATATTGCAACAGAATTTGCATCTATTGCAGGGAGCCAGCCTTTGATGACTTCTATCTCAGACAATGGTGAACTTAAATTTGCAGATGCTGCAGACAGCCGCTATACAATGTTCAACAACAGTGGATATGGATCCAGCTTATATATGGCAGATTACTTCATTAATTTGTTTAAAGACAGACAGGATCCTCGTTTGTTTACTTTTGCAGCCCAAACTACCGGAGCTAAAGAAGCAGGAAAAGCAATTACAGATTTTACCGGATACAATGGAGGAGATCCTGTTTCTCCTTATTCTGATAATGCAAAATTGATCACGGCAAAAAATATCTCCAAAGTAAATGACCGTTTCTATAAAGATGCTACTAACGAACCATCTTCAATTTTGAGCTATTCTGAGCTGGAGTTTATCCTGGCAGAAGCAACCGCCAGAGGATGGATCTCGGGATCTGCAAAAAATCATTATGATAATGCCATCAAGGCAAGTTTCAGTTTCTATCAGACGTATGTGAAAAATCCGGGACAATATTTCACAGGTTTTAATGTGAACCAGTATCTGGCCACTCCTCTGGTCGTATACAATGATTCTGCACCATTACAGGAACAGGTAGAAAAAATCATCACTCAGAAATACATGACCATGTTCCATCAGTCACAATGGACTTCTTATTATGATTATTTGAGAACAGGATATCCCAATTACCCTTTAAAACCTGGTGTTCCCGCGCCTTTCAGATTCAGGTATCCTCAATCTGAATACAGCTATAACAGCACAAATTTAAAGGCTGCCCTTACAGCTCAGTATGGAGGAAATGATAATATCGACTCCAAACCCTGGTGGCTACAATAGAAATCTTATTTATTTTTATATCCAACAAAGAAATCGCAGGAAAATCCTATTAACTTGCGGTTTCTTTCTTATTACGATTGATCATGGACAGAAGAGAATTTTTAGAAAAATCAAGTATTTTATTAGCAGGATTAGGAACCTCCGGTATCTTACACCCTGCTATCATAAAGGCTTTAGCGATAGAACCGGCTGCACAGTCTACCTTTTATGACGCAGAACATGTTGTTATTCTGATGCAGGAGAACCGTTCGTTTGATCACGCCTTTGGAACTCTTAAAGGGGTTCGGGGATTTCTGGATAAAAGAACTTTCATCAAACAGGATGGGCACTCTGCTTTTTTCCAAAAGGAAAATACCGGAAAATATGCCGCTCCAGCCCGTCTGGATCTGAGAAATACCAAATCAACCTGGATGAGTTCACTGCCCCATTCATGGGAAAATCAGCAACTGGCATTCAATAAAGGGAAGTATGACCAATGGCTTCAGGCTAAAGCTTCAGGTAATGAAAATTATAAAAATATTCCTCTTACCCTGGGATACTACAATCGCGAAGACCTTCCGTTTTACTACCAGCTTGCGGATGCTTTTACCATATTTGACCAATATTTCTGCTCTTCAATGACAGGAACTACGCCTAACAGGCTTTTCCATTGGTCAGGAACTCTTAGAGAACAGCAAAACGGTAAATCTAAAGCAAATGTTGTAAATGATGATATTGATTATGATAAAGCCAGACAGGCAAAATGGAAAAGCTTCCCTGAAATTTTAGAGGAACAAAATGTATCGTGGCGTATTTATCAGAATGAAATAAGTCTTCCCAAAGGTTTATCCGGTGAGCAGGAAGCATGGCTGAGTAACTTTACAGATAATCCGATTGAATGGTTTTCAAAATATAATGTCAAATTTTCAAAAGGATATTATCAGCATATTCCTGACATGATTGCTTCCCTGAAACAGGAAATTCTGAAAAAGCCTGCTCAGAAAGAAAGGCTGGAAGAAATCATTGCAGAGCTTCAGGAAGATCAGGTAAAATATCATCCGGATAATTATTCAAAGCTTTCTCCAATGGAGAAAAACCTTCATGAAAAGGCTTTTACCACCAATTCAAATGATCCGGATTATCATAATCTGGAAATCGGAAAGGACGAAAACGGAGAAAGACTGGTTGTTCCCAAAGGGGATGTTCTGTTTCAGTTCCGTAAAGATGTGGAGGAGAAAAAGCTTCCGTTGGTTTCCTGGCTGATAGCCCCTGAACACTTCTCAGATCATCCCGGTTCACCATGGTATGGAGCGTGGTATATTTCTGAAGTTCTGAATATTCTGACCAAAGACCCGGAAATGTGGAAAAAAACGATCTTCATTATCAATTATGATGAAAATGACGGTTATTTCGACCACGTTATTCCTTTTGCTCCTCCGCTGAATCCAAGCCAGCCGGTTGATATCAACGGAAAAAGCGGTGTGGAATATGTGGATAAAGCCCAGGAATATATGTCTGATCCTACCTTAAAGGATTATGAAAAAGCAGAAGGAACAGTAGGGCTTGGCTACAGGGTTCCTATGCTTATTGCTTCTCCGTGGACGAAAGGTGGTTTTGTAAATTCTGAAGTCTCAGACCATACTTCTGTTCTACAGTTTCTCGAGAAATTCGTTATGAAGAAATTCAATAAAAATGTTCATGTAGACAATATCAGCGAATGGAGAAGAGCCGTTTGTGGTGATCTTATTTCCGCCTTTAATTCTCCTGATATCAAGGCTGCCCCGCAAATGGATTATCTGGATCAGAAAGATTATGCTAAAACCATTAATGCTGCCAAAAATAAGCCTGTTCCCCAACTAAAATGGTATTCTGAGAATGAACTGAAGAATGAATTACTGGAAATCCAGGAAAAAGGGTTGAAACCTTCTAACCCACTTCCTTATAACTTCCACGTAAATCTTGAAGATGGCAAGATTACAATGGTTAACTTAAAGGAAAATGGTGTTCCTCTTCATCTTTATGACAGAACCCAATTCAATAGCAGTCATTACTATTTTTCTTATGCATTATATTCCGGTCAGGAATTATCTCACTCTACTGTACAATCAGGAGGTTATGATTATGAAGTTTTCGGTCCAAACGGTTTCTTCCGGAAATTTAAAGGGAATGGAGTTTCGGAATCAGAGGTTATTTTAATTAATAATCCTTCAAAGGGTCAGATTGAACTGATTATCAAAAACGGTAATAAAAGAAATATTATTCTGGAAAATCTATATGAAAAAAATAAAAAAACAGGATCTATCCGGAAACAGGAGGAGAAAATAGTCATTGATCTTAATCGATTTAAAGGCTGGTATGATCTAAAAGTGACCCTAAACGAACATATCTGGCATTTTGCAGGAAGACTAGAAACAGGAAAGGTCTCTGTTTCAGATCCACACTGGGCATAAATTATTTTTCCTATAAAGCATTATAAATCCTGTACGTTTGTACAGGATTTTTTACAGATGAAAAGTGAAATATTTTTCAAAAATATTGCATTACGAAAGAAAAATAATCAACAATATAAAAATTATTATATATTTATTTCATAATTTGTTGATTTTTATTATTTTCACTTAACTAATATTAAGATCATGACTAAATTAAAATTAACTATTGCAATGTCTTTTATTGCAGCTGCTATATCCGGCAACTTAAGTGCTCAGGACACAAATACGGATGGCCATACAATTACTATTTCTATCCCTGAAGTTGCCCTGGTAGACATTGAACCTGCTGCTACGAAAAATATAACATTAGGATTCGCAGCCCCTACAGAAGCAGGAAACCCTGTTGTAGCAAGTGCCGCCAATAACACTTTATGGCTTAACTATTCTTCTATAAAATCTGTTGCAGATCCTACCCGTAACGTAAGTGTAAAGGTTAATGCTATCATTCCTGGAGTAGATATTCACGTAACTGCTGCTGCAGCTACTGGCTCAGGAGGTGGTACTTTGGGAACATCTGCAGGTCTTTTAACGTTAAGCGCTGCTGATCAGACTATTATTTCCGGTATCGGAAGTGCCTATACAGGAAATGGGGCAAATAACGGTCATAACCTGACTTATGCTCTTGCTGCAGGAAGTGGACCTGGCGGTGTTGCCGCTTATGCTGATCTTCAGGCAACAGCAACTACTGTAGCTACTGTTACCTATACAATATCAGATAACTAGTATTTAAATAAAATTCAATTCTATATTTCAAAGACAAGAAGAAATTGGATCTCAGTTTCTTCCTGTTTTTGTATGATTAATTATAAAACTCCCCACCTACATAATGATAAAGCGTATTCTTTTTTTAATCACTATGATTTTGCAGTTCAGTATTTTACATGCCGGCATTGTGGTTCTTAACGGGCTTACGCATTCCTATAAAGTAGAAAACGGACAAGTTTACAAAGGAAAAATAGCCATTGAAAATACAGGGGCCAATCCTCAGAATGTAAAATTATTTTTACAGGATTTTACTTATCACGCTGACGGAACGATTAATTACGCGGCATTGCATACCCAAAAAAGAACCAATGGCGACTGGATAAAACTCAATACAAATTTAGTAACACTGAAAGGTAAAGAAAAAACAGAAGTTTTTTATGAAATTACCATTCCCAATCAGGTAATAGATCCAGGCAGCTACTGGAGTGTGATCATTGTAGAACCTGTAGATGATATAAAACCCAGTGATAAACAGCCTGGAGTAAGCATCACCTCTGTTATACGGTATGCTATTCAGGTGATTACAGATTATGACACAGAAAAGGCCAAACCGGACCTTACATTCGAAAATATCAAAGTAGAAAAAGAAGAAGGAAAGCAAACTGTAAAAATTGCAATAGCCAATCATGGAAATCTTTATTGTAAGCCCACAGCATCTATTGAAATTTATAATCGTAAATCAGGAGAAAAGATAGGAACTTTTTCAAGTTTAACGATGGGATTGCTGCCTTCTACTTCCAAAACATTTTACATTGATATCAGTAAAGTACCCTCTGCTCAGTACAAGGCTACTGTAATAGCAACGGATGAAGATGAGAACGCATTTGCGCTCAATGTGGAATTAGAAGTAAAAAATGATTAAAACCTGGACACAATTTATTATTATATTATTCCCGCTATTTGCTTTTTCTCAACAGCAATCTCACCGATTGGCCAGTAAAAAAGATAGCTTAATGCCGGGGATGTCTACTTCTATTCCCTTTAGTCTTCAAAATAATTCATCTGAAAATAAAGTATATGATATTTCAGTTACCACTTCAAGTCCGCTTATCTCTCCCATCCTGGTAAAAGGAGAATCTCAGATCCCGCCCCATGAAGTTTCTGTATATCTTGTTCCTTTACGTATTTCAGCAGAAGCTACGCAAGGTAACTATTCTGTCATTTTAAATATGACTGATCGTTCCAATGGAATATCTCTTACAAAGGTTTCACAAATTACAGTTTCTGCAAATAGAAATCTTTCCCTTACCGTACTGGATTCACCTGAGTTTACAAGGTCAGGAGAAACCATTCATGCTTCTTTTCTTGTAAAAAATAATGGAAATGTAACGGAAAATCTTATTCTGGAAAGTAAAAATGCAGCCATTGATCATGCCTCCTCCATCATTCTGGGACCTAATGAATCCAAAGTGATTTCCATCTATAAAAAAACCAGTCCGGAACTGGGTCAAAATGAATTTCAAAATCTAAATCTTTCGGTATATTCTAAAGAAAACCCTAAAGAAAACCAGACTGCCTATATCAGTACTCAGGTTATATCTGTGAAGCCTGCCAATATGGATATATACCACAGGCTTCCTATTGCTGCTTCCCTATCCTTTATCGGGATGAAGAATATGGGGATCTATCATGATGGTTTTCAGGGTGAGATTTATGGTAAAGGAAGTTTGGATAAGGAAAATAAAAATCAGATTGAATTTCATGCTGTCACACATAATCCAATAGAGCTAAATACTTTCACTCAGTATGAGGAGTATTTTGTGAATTATAAAAGAGATAATTTATTCATTCATTTGGGTGATAAAACATATTCTTCCTCGTACTTAACTGAATTTGCAAGATATGGCCGTGGCGCAGAAATCCGGTATGATTTTAATAAGGTAAGTCTGGGTGGTTTTTATAATCATCCCCGATTTTTCAGAGATATTAAAGATGAATTTAATATCTACTCAGCATTTAAAATCCGCAAGGAGTCTGAAATTTCAGTCGGATATCTTTACAAAACTCCTATAACGGAAAACGTTGATTTTGGAAGCACAAGATTAGACACTGAAGCTCACCTACCTTATACTAAAGGAAAATTTAAAATTTCGAAGAATATCAACCTTTCCGGGGAATTTGCTTACAGTACAACCAAGAAAAATGAGGGAACAGCTTATATGGCACAGGCTGAAATCAATTTTACAAAGTTCAACGGGAATTTGATGTATATGAAAGCAAGCCCTGAATTTGCCGGTTACTTTACCAATACCAACACCTTCAGCGGAAGTATCCAGTACAAGCTATCGAAGAAGATCAATGTTTTTGCCAACTATATGCAGGATGCCAAAAATTTTCAGAGAGATACCTTATTTCTGGCCGCTCCCTACAGAAAATATTTCCAATATGGAATACAGTATAAATATCTGTCCAACGGTTTTATAATATTTAATAATGGATACCAAAAATATCAGGATCGTTTAGAACCTAAACAGTTTGATTATTATGAACGCTTTTTCAGAGTTTCTGTAGATCAGCGGATCGGGATATTTCAGATTAACGTTGAAGGACAATTCGGAAAAACGGATAATTATCTGACAGATTTCAGTGGGAATTCAAGTTTATACTCAGCCAATTTATCATTTGAAAAATTCAAAACCTCTTTCAGCCTTTTTGGGAGCTATGCCATCACTTCCAGATATCAATTACTAAATCAAAAACAATTCTATTACGGTGCAAGGGTTTTCAGTAAATTCTCTGATAAAACCAGTTTAAGTATATTTTATCAAAACAATTATATTCCCGAAGAATACTTTAAGGACCGGAATTTATTTGAGCTCCTGTTTCACCAGCAGTTATTTCCGGGAAATGAGCTTGATCTTTCGGGAAGATATGCATTACAAAGAGGGCAAATAGGAGACAAGGATTTCATATTCTCAATTCGGTATACATGGAGACCTAATATCCCCGTACAAAGAACAGCCGAGTATGTCTCGTTATCCGGAAATGTAAGTAATCTTGGTATCAAAAAAACGGAAGGGATAAGATTAATGATGGGCAGTTATTTATCTGTTACGGACAAAGAAGGAAATTATATTTTTAAAAACGTTATTCCTGGTAATTATTTCCTCGAAATAGACCGTTCTACCACAGAGATTAATGACATCCCGACAGTTATTCTTCCTGCAGCACTGCCTCTCAATAACAAAGAAAACATCTTTAACTTTGGGTTAACTACAGCAGCGAACATACAGGGATCTATTCAACTTTCTGAAACAGAAGAAAAAAATCAAACGGATATTGAAACATTCCAAGCTAAGAAAGGCAGAAACAAAAGAGAAAGCATCATTGTAGAAGCAATCAGCAATGAGCAGACCTATCGTAAAATTTGTTTTATAGGAGAAGATTTTGATTTCACTTATCTGCGACCGGGAGAGTGGATTATCAAACTGTACAGAAATGGTCTTGACAAACGTTATAAAATTTCAAATGATAAATTTCAATTTACTTTAAACCCTTCAGAAACAAAAAAACTCAGCATCCAGATTGTTAAACAACAGATAGAAATTAAGTATCAGCAGGAATCCTTAAAAGTAGGATATAATCAAATAAAAAATAAGAAATGATTTTGAAACGCTCCTTATTATTAACTTCTTTTATTTTTTCTGGTTTATTGTATTCTCAGGCGAATGTGACTTTAACTTTACCTGTTGTGACCTTAATGGATGTAGAGCCAATAGGAAATATTACATTAAACTTTACAGCACCTACTGAAGCCGGAAACCCTATTGGTAATCCAACGCCAAATACCTCAAAATGGATTAACTATACTTCTGCTATTACTTCGGGAGGACTTACCAGGAGAATTACAGCAGCCATTAGTGGCACCCTCATTCAGGGAGTCAATATCAGACTGCAGGCAGCGGCAGCATCCGGAGCTGGTGGTGGCACCTTAGGAACTCCTTCTGCTCAGGTTACTCTTACCAATACACCTGTTACCATCATTAGTGGTATTGGAGGGGCTTATACTGGTAACGGAGCCAATAACGGGCATAGACTTACCATTTCCCTAGTTCCCAGTACCTATACAGATTTATCTGCACGGCCCAGTACAGCGCTTACCATTGTCTATACCATCACGGAGTAAAACCTGAACCATGAACATGAATAATCACTCTCTTAAAAAAATTATCTTAAAAAGATATTTATATATTTCTCTTTTAATAATCAGTTGCTATGTAAAGGGACAGGTAGTAAATGTCACCGGAAACTGGACTGCCAGTATACCTGCTATTACTGAAGCGGGTAATAACTATTCAGGAACTTATGATAATAGTGCCAATACTGCACCGAATCAAATAGTATTATCCGGTTCAATACCTGACTCCGTTATTAAATTACTTTCAAGTTCAGGAGCAAAAATCACGATGCGCTATGTTTCCAATCCCTGGCACAGTTCTCTGGGGCTTTCTGCCAAAAGAGTTGGTGGAACTGCCAGTATATCTGGTCTTTGTCTTGGTTGTACGGTTAATATTAATGGAGGTACTACCTATATACCCATATCATCGGCAACAGATGTCACCTTATCAACAATAACTTTCAGCGGGCTTTTAGGTATTGGTAATCACATCACATATTCAGGAATTGTAGTAAATACCCAGATATCCGGTGTTTCTGTTACAATTCCCGCCAGCACCTATAGTGCACGAGTAGTTTTCACGATAGTTGCCAACTGATGCAACAGATCATTGAGGATAATAACCTTAGAGTTTATCATTATATTAAAAAAATAACCCTTTCCAATATTCAGAAAGGGGTATTTTTTTAATATAGTCAAATTAGTGCTTCGCCCACCAAAGAGGCGTAAGTACAGCATCTTGTCCACCCAATAGCTGTACTGCTTTCGTATACCCGTCCTGATCGGTATTTCGGAAGGTACTTGGATATCTTAACCGTTGCGGAAAATTCTGAATAGAGTTTGTCATATAATTTCCTGAATTCAAGTTAGGTAAATTAACCAACGGCGTTTCTACCGCAGGATTTTCAAAGAAAGGTAATCCCAGTCTTCTTTGATCACTCCAGGATTCCAATGGAAGCCATGGCATATTGGCAATATACTTTTGGGTAATGATTTTCGTAAGCTTATCATTTTTCACCGACCCGTTTTTGTAAATAGTATTTACCGGATATTTAATATCAACAGAAACCATATTTCCTGTGGAAGGATCTTTATAATTCATGGTATGGAAGGTTCCCGGTTCTGTAATGTGAGTATAAGCAACAGAAGTTCCATCACGATTATAATCCGTTGAGGTAATATACTGAGTATAAAATTGGGATACTCCATTATAGGCAAAGCTATCCTGGATTCCTTTATTATAGGCTGCATCATCACTCATTGGAACTGCCCATCCTTTCAGTGCCGCTTCAGCCATCAGGAAATAAGTTTCCCAGCTTGCAAAGAAAATTCTAAAGTTTTTACCTTCTCTATATTGCTTTCCTAAAGCCGGCATGCATCCAATAACTCCTCTTAGCCCATTTCTCTGGCCTTTTACTCCCCAGCTCCCTATTGTCGTCGTATTCCAGGTATTTACCGTATTGATTGTTAGTTTAGAACCGTTGGCAAATGTAAGATCTCCACTATTAGTAGAAGCTTGATTGGTATACGTGGGATAAAGGGAATAAATTGGATTGTTGAAGTCACCTGGAATATAGAATGTTTTATAAGCTCTCGGATCTATTTTGTTTGGAAGCCCATCCAGCCAATATCCGGCACTTGGGTCATTGGTCATTGTGGAGAATTGTTCATCATATCTTATACCAATATAATCAGCATT
Organism: Chryseobacterium sp. BIGb0232; assembly: GCF_024810195.1. Lineage (NCBI taxonomy): Bacteria > Pseudomonadati > Bacteroidota > Flavobacteriia > Flavobacteriales > Weeksellaceae > Chryseobacterium > Chryseobacterium sp. BIGb0232. Next base: position 4,873 of record NZ_JANUEH010000007.1, on the reverse strand, counting down.
TTTCACAGCTGTATGCTGTGCAGCCGGTAATTGATCTGTAGAGTTAATTCCCCCTAAACCGATATACATATTATTAAGAGTAGCTGATAAAATCTGTGAATTCCATTCCCTGGACATTACCCCTGATAAAGGATTCCATCCGGTATCTTCTTTAACTTTAAAATTATCATCACTGGTACTGATGAACATATTAGAATTTGCTGCCGCCTCAAACTCTGTTTTTGCTTTCGCCGGATCTACTTCTGAAATTCTCATGGCAACTCTCATTCTCAAGGAATTGGCATACTTTACCCATTGCCCCCATTTAAATCCATATACCATATCATAAGCATTTGGATTGGAAGGAACAGGTTGGTTTACATCCAGTTTAGCTACTGCATCTTTTAGTTCATCTAATATAAAATAGTAAACCTCTTTTTCAGAATTAAACCCAGGATTTACTCCTTTAAATGCCTGAATAGGCTGTGGTCCAAAATTATCAGAAAACTCACTCATTAAATAAGCTCTCCAAATTCTGGCCACCTGAATAAGATTATCATAGTGAGGCTTGCCCTGACCTATTGCTTTCTTTTCATTGGCAATTTCAATAGTTGCATTGGCATTATTTAACCATTCTGAAATTCCCTTCCAGTATTCTACAGTCCAGGAATCATCATATGATCCACCTGCTATTCCTGTTGTCAGATGTTGTCTCGCTGCAGTTTTCCAATAAAGGACAAAAGTACGTTCTGCAATATTGGGATCCTGTTGAGCTCCTAAAATAGAATTGTTTAAAAAATACTCTGGTTCTGCCTTATTAATATCTACGGAAAACGGATCATTATTGATGTCTTCAAAATCATTACATGATGTACAGATTACAGCTAATGCAATGAGGGATAAAATATATTTTTTCATAATGTTATTATTGATGTTAAAAGCCTAATGTAATCGAAAATAAGTAAGATCTTGTAGTAGGGAATGCCAGATTTTCAAATCCTACAGCATTAGAATTGATCGCAAATACAGATTCAGGATCTATTCCTTTCGCCTTACTGTAGATCATCCATACATTATTTGCTGTAAAGGAAACTTTGGCACTTTGCAATGCAAGCTTTTGAAAAATGCTTTTAGGGAAATTATAAGACACCTGAATATTTCTTAACCTGATATTGGTGGCATCGTAAATATTCTGTTCTGTAATTCCTAAGTTTCCAATCGTCACGGCTGTCCAGTAATCCTGCTGTGTAATCTCTTTTGTATTACCTGTATACACTCCGTTTTCCTGTACTACTGCGTCAAGAACAAAATTATCTCTTCTTCCTCCAGGAGCTGTGTCAGAAGCAAGCCCAACTTTCTGTAATGCCGATTGGGTAGACGAATAGAATTTTCCTCCGATTCTTCCGTCAATAAGGAACGAAACTCCGAAATTCTTATATACAAAACTATTGGTAATTCCAAACAAAGCTCTCGGTGTCTGATCACCTAAATAATATTGTTCAGCAGTAGCCCTAGGTAAACCATTTAGATCTACAATAAGTTTTCCATAGTGAGGGCTGTTGGGATCTTCTACTCTTAAAAACTTTGTCCCATAAATAGACCCATAAGGTTGACCTACTTCTGCAAAAAAACCAACATTATCAAAACCTCCCAAAGGATATTTTACAACTTCTCCGTCAATCCGGTCAATCACACTCTTTAATTTAGAAAAGTTTGCATTTACGTTCCATGTAAAATTCTCCTTTTTAAAAATATCTGTATTGACAACGATTTCAATTCCGCTATTACTAAGCCCTCCCGAACTTATTTTCTTGTACTCATATCCGGAAAGTGGATTCATAGGTAAATCTATTAATTGATTCGTGGCAGTATTTCTGAAATAACTTACGTCTAACGAAACTCTGTTGAAGAATTTAAGATCTGCTCCCACTTCAAACGTTTTAAGCTTTTCAGCATGTAGATTAGGATCATAAAGAATTTTCTTACGGCCTAGAATAGCATGACCACTTGGATCTGCCCCAAGCTTATAGGTATTATACAACTCGTAAGGATTCAGAGAATTTCCGGTTACCGCATAAGCTGCACGAAGCTTCGCAAAAGTTAATACTTTAGAAGTAGTTCCATTCAACTTATTCAACATTTCAGTTAAGACCAAAGAGGTACTGATAGAAGGATAAAAATAAGATCTGTTTTCAAGAATAAGTGTAGAAGACCAATCATTCCTTGCTGTTGCATTGATAAACCAATACCCATCATAATTAATTTCTGCAGAGGCAAACACAGAGTTGATCTTCTTCCAGAAATCGATCTCGTTATTAGCAATACCCGCAATATCACTTGTATTATTTACACTAAATACATTGGGTACAATTAGATTTTGGGTACTGAAATACATGGCTTTTGTTCTGCTTTCCATCATTTGTCCATAGACTGAAAGTGATCCTCCCCATTTCCCAAATAAATTATCTTTTTTGGCTGTAAGACTTGCTATATAATTATTCTCATAAAACTTTTCTTCACTGGTTGCATAAGAATTTCTTCTTGAAGATCCAGTCCAGACTCTTGCATCTGCATTTAAAGCATAGAAATCTGTACCTACTCTTACATCTCCACTTAGCCAATCATTAAATTGATACTTGAGATATCCATTCAAAAGGAAACGATCCTTCTTATCTGCATTAAGGCTGTTATAGGCAGACCAATAAGGATTGATTCCATTAGGAGTAATCCAGCGCGACTTTATATCATTTTGAGTTTGCCCTTCCCGATAATCCCTTATATCAATATTTTGGGGCATGAGAAGAATATTAGGATAATAATTACCTTCTCCTTTACCTCCTGAAGGTCTGTTATTGGCTTTTGTGCTTATGTATTGAACCTTTACTTCAGAAGTCCATCTTTTATTCACTCCAAAATTTGAGTTCATTTTAGCCATAAAATTGAATCTCTCAAATGTAGAGTTAGGAACCTGGCTGTTATCATTTAAATAATTAGCTGAAGTATATAAGCTGGTACCTTCTCCCAAATTTTCCTGAAAACTTAACGTGTGTTGTGAGCTTATTCCTGTCTTAAAGAAATTTTTCAGATTATCATAACTTTTCATATTGGCTCCTTCCAAAGCAGGCCCCCAAGAACTGGAATTATCACTAGTTGCAGAATTTACTACCCCATTCAGCCCTAAACCAAAACTATGCTGCATATCAGGCTTCATAAAAAGAGTTTCAAAGCCTAAACTTGTAGAGTAAGTAATCCCTAGTCCTCCTTTTCTCTTCCCGGTTTTGGTAGTGATCAGGATAACCCCGTTCCCCCCTCTGGATCCATACAATGCAGAAGCTGCACCTCCTTTAAGAACAGAGATACTCTCTATATCATCCGCATTAATATCAGCTAATCCATTTCCCATATCTAAATCCGGATTCCAGAAATCATTATTATAGTAACCATCATTCTGCTTGGCTTTTGAACCCGCACTATTACTCAATGGTACACCGTCAACAACAATAAGAGGCTGATTATCTCCTTTAAGCGAATTAAACCCTCTAAGATTTATCTTTGATGAAGAAGCAGGTCCAAAACCTCCTTTTACAACTTGAAGCCCCGCGACTTTACCAGCTAAAGCATTGGTCACATTAGTTTCTTTGGCATCAACCAGTGTTTGACCTTTAACATCCTGGAAAGAATATCCCAAGCTCTTTTTTTCCTTTTTAACTCCGTAGGCTGTTACAACAACTTCATCAATTTTCCCAACTTTAGTGGAGTCTGTATTTTGTGCAGACAATTCAGTAAAGCAGAAGAATAAAGCTGAAAGAAGCCCCACCTTAATTATTGTTTTATTCATAATTATATTTAATATTTTGCAATCAAATATAATATTTTAGCAGTATTTAACAACACACTAATAAAAAACAAGCGTAAAATTCAAAAATATCATTGAAACAATGAAAGTTATGATATTATAAATTAAAAAAGAATTACAATTTTAATAGAAATACAAAATTTTTGAATGAAAAAATGTTTACCAACGATGTGCAAAGAAATAAATAAAAGAATTTGATGAGTATTTTAAAAAATAGGTAATTTCTGTACAATCACCAATGAAGAATAGATGTGGAGACTTTAGTTCACAAGTAATCCTTAGGCATCCTGTAGAGATCAAAGACGTTGAAGATCTGCTACATTGTAACTTTCTTGCAACTCATTAAAATGAATATTATTTACAGGGTATAATCCTTACAGGATGACAGAATACGGTAATACAGACGAGTCCAATGATATCAGAAATAGAACTTGATAAAAAGAAAGGATGGAGGGATAAAAGTAAAAAGAAAATAAGCAGCAGGGATTCTACAGGCTCAGCATTCAATAGAAACGGGCTTTAGCCAAAACATAGATAATAGATAATACTCAATACTTATTGCTTATCACCCATTGTATTGGGGTATTGGGGTATTGGGGTATTGGGGTATTGGGGTATTGGAGTCTCTGAGTATTTTGATCCCTGAGTATAGAGCAAAAAAAAATCCTTTATCTTTCGATAAAGGATTTTTAAAAATAAAATAAAAACTGGCGGCGGCCTACTCTCCCGCGTTAGCAGTACCATCGGCGCTGGTGGGCTTAACTTCTGTGTTCGGAATGGGAACAGGTGAGCCCCACCGCTAAAACCACCCTAAAGGTTGTATATAAGGTTGCAGCTCATAGGTAAAAGGTTGCAGGTTTTCCCTGCTTCCTAATAGCTAACATCTGCTACCTGGTTTATTTTCGATAAAAACTTTCACAAAGAGCTAACCTTGCTGCACTTCCGTGCGCCATATCAGGCTATAAATCTACGGGTAATTAGTACTACTCGGCTATGACATTACTGTCTTTACACCTGTAGCCTATCAACGTCGTCATC
>NZ_JANUEH010000006.1:0-260003 GCF_024810195.1 Chryseobacterium sp. BIGb0232 | reverse complement strand
TCTTTATCTTTCGTAGTATATAATGTTTCTGCTTATCTAAAAGCTCTCCTGCGCTTACCGAATCTCTCTCGTTTTTCAGTGGGGCAAAGATAGAGTCTTCTCCTTTACCACGCAACTTTATTTAACATAAAGTTTACATTAAAGTAACATACTACCCTTAAAGTTCTGATTAGTTGAGAGAAAAATTTTAAACAAATTTTAATTAATCCGGTATCTTAATATAGGTAAAAGATACATTGATACTTCTAATGACAATTTTATGGAGTCTTTTCAGTATAAATAGCGCTTAAAAACTCCGCAAATGATTTTTCCAAACCAATAACATCTCCTGATTTCAGGTTTAAGCCTCCAACTCCAGAAGTGTCCGGCTTAATTTTTAAAGATGAGATCTGGAAATACAGATTGTCATCATTGGTCTTAGGCTGTACTTTCACCGTTGACCCTAAAAGTTTCTTGGTTGAGATAGTATAAACTTCTCCAGGAACAATTTTAAATTTTAAAAATGACCTTGGTGTTATGGTATAGTCCTTCTTATTAACATTAATCTTCTGATCTTTTTCAGAGGAAGCAAATATATAGAGAGAACCATCCAGAATTTTCAATTTTTCTTTCGGGGTATAATATAATGCTATCTTATAATTGGAAGGATTGAAAGCCTGAGGTGATCCGTCAATATTTTCAAAAGGTTTTATAACAAAAGTATTGGCACCAATTTCTTTTGCTTTTTTATATACTAATGAAAAAACTGTTGCATCATCTTTTGAGAACCCCTGTACTTCTGCTTCTCCTAAATAAATTGCTTCATTTTCTGCATTATCTTTTTTATAGAGAAACTTATCTGCATTATCACTGGTTTTCTCAACCTTACTCAGATAAACATTTTGTGCATTCCAAAGCTGAATACACAATACGGAAAAGATGATGGCTATATTTTTCATAAAATTATTGTTGTATAAGTAAGTCAACACATTCTTCAAGGCTATATTCCCAGTGTTTTGGTTCAATTTTATAAACCTCCTCTATTTTATCCAGAGACATTGTACTTCTTACAGGTCTTTTGGCTGGAGTTGGATATTGCTCGGTGGTTAATGGGTTCAACTGTACTGAAGATTTTGAAAACTCTGCAATTTTCTTTGCGAACTCAAACCAAGTAGTTTCCGGATAGTTTGAAAAGTGGAAAATTCCAAAGGTTTTATGAGGAGCTTCAATAATTTCCATGATGGCTGCTGCAAGGTCATTAGCATTTGTAGGCTGCCCAAACTGATCTGCTACGATTCCCAATTCGGTTTTCTGGGAAAAGAGATTCAACATTGTTTTCACAAAGTTCTTATTAAACTCAGAATACAACCATGAAGTTCTCAGAATAATTGTTTTAGGGTTAATTTCCAATGCAAGTTCTTCTCCTTGTCTCTTTGATTCCCCATACACTCCTATCGGATTGGTAAAATCATCTTCTGAATAAGGCAGGTTTGTATCTCCATCAAAAACATAGTCTGTAGACACATGGATCAGAATGGTTTTATACTCAATACATGCCTGAGCAAGGTTGGCTACACCATCTGCGTTTACAGCAAATGCTCTTTCTTTTTCTTTTTCCGCCAAATCTACAGCTGTATATGCGGAAGCATTGATACAGTAATCCGGTTTATTATCATAGAAAAAATCATTAACCTGTTCTTCACTGGTCACATCTAAGGTTGCAGAATCTGTAAAAAGAAATTCATATTGATTTTCAAAATCGGGAGCTATTTTTCTGATACAGTTTCCTAATTGGCCATTACTACCTATTACTGCTATTTTTTTCATATATTATTAATTTAAACAATTAAAAAATTCTCAATAGAAATACGACTAAGAATTTTTTGCATTCTGGGATCTTAAAAACTTAACTCTTGCCTGGAAGTCTTTTTGTGGAAGGTCTACATAAAACTTATGAAAAGTTTCTTTTATATCTTCCGGATGAATTTCTGACTTTCTCGTTTTTATGTTGAAATAAATAACGGTTACCCAAAGGACGGCATGAACTGTCTTTTCGTCTAAGCTTTTCATTAGAATTTCAACTTTGGCTGTTCTATCCTGTATGTCGATGGTTTTGCTACTGATGACTACCTGGGTATTGTATCTTACTTCCTTCAGGTAAGCTATTTCGTTCTGAATGGCAATCCAGGTACAGCCTGTCTGTTTGGTATATTCTTCATAAGTAAATCCGTAAAATGTCTCTACATGATCTTCTCTGGCATTGAACATATAATCAAGATATTTTACATTATTCAAATGACCAATCGGGTCGCAATCACTAAACCTTACTTTTACGATAGTTGATACTTCTTTTTCCATTTCGCAAAAATAAACAAACCGCCTCTTTTGGAGGCGGTTTGTCTTATAAATCTTTGTTAATTTGCTGAAATTATTGAATTCCTAATTCTTTCTTTACAGCAGCCGTAGCATCAGCTCCAGCTTTATAAAGGAATGCAGGTGAATTTCCATCCATTACATACTCATAACCGTTAGCTTTAGATACTTTTTCTACAGCGTCGTTCAATTTTTTCTCAATTGGTCCGAAAGCTACTTCTTGCTTAGCCTGAAGATCTTTTTGAGCTTTATCCTGCATTTGAGCTATTTCTTCCTGAATTTTTTGTAATTCACCTTCTCTAGCTTTGTTTTCGTCTGCAGATTTCTTAGGAGCTTCTTCGCTATATTGCTTCAATTTAGCTTGCCCAGCATCGTATTTTTTCTTGATCTCAGCTTGTTTAGTATCGTAGAATGTTTTAAGGTCAGCATCTGCTTTTTTCTTTTCAGGCATTGCATTAAGAACTCCCAATACATCTAAAGTAGCCATTTTTTGAGCTTTTGCCATACCTACAGAAACAACCATCATTACTGCTGCAAATAATACACTTAATTTTTTCATAATTGGTAAATAAATAATTTAATTTGTTTTTAGATTTCAAATTTACGTAAAAGTTAATTTAAAATTTTACTTTTTACTTTTACTTGTAGTTTTCTCTTTTTTATCTGATCCTTTCAGTAAAATAGTTAATACTTTTTCTGTATAATCATATTTTCCCTGAAGAAAAATAACACTAATGTTATTGCTTTTATCAAGAACTATGCCCAACCCATTTTTTTCGGACATTGTTTTGATGGCTCCCCAGATCTGATCCTGGAATGGTAAAACGAGGTTTGTTCTCAGTTTTGTTATTTCCCCATTGGATCCGAAACGTAAACTTGTAGTGGTTTTGATATTTTTATCAAGATCTACAACTTCTTTTTCTCTAAGCTTTAGCTGGTCACCTATCAATAACACTTTTTCACTTTCAAAAGCCGCTTTTTTTCTTTCATACTCTGACTGCATATTCTGAAGTTCAGACTGCCAGGTATCGATCTGAGAATTCAATCTCGCTTCGGCTTCTTTATACTGAGGTAATTTATTTAAAATCTCATTAGTATCTACTACTCCTATTTTCTGGGCATTTCCCAACCCGAAAAGCAAGAGCAATACAAAAGTGATGGTTATTTTAAAGTTCTTCATATTTATAATTATAATGATTGGTTCATCAAGAAGTGCTGTTGCCATCCTGATGGGTTTCCTGATATTGTCTTATCAAATCCATAAGCAAAATCAAACCCGATCAATCCGAACGCACCCATATACACTCTAACTCCGACCCCTACTGATCTCTTCAGCTGGAATGGGTTATAGTTACTCCATGAATTCCAAACGTTACCTCCTTCAGCAAATGTCAAAGCATAAATTTTAGCTGTTTGATTCAATGAGATTGGATATCTTAATTCCAGTGTAAATCTGTTATAGATTGTTCCTCCTCCTCTTTGTGTAATATCATTCGCCTCACCACCGTTATTACTCTGTGTATCATATCCTCTTAAAGGAATCAGTTCTCGACCGTCATATCTACCTCCGAATAATCCTGTACCTCCTACATAGAATCTTTCAAATGGTGGAGCTCCAAGAGTTTTGTTATATCCATCCATGAATCCCATTTCAGCAGAAGATCTTAAAACCAGTTTACCAGCAACTTCATTATAGACGTCTGCTTTAAACTTGATTTTATAGAATTCCATCCAATTATATTTATCAGCAGCTTTCATTGTAGAGTAATCTTTATTACCGAATAATGAATATGGTGGTGTCAGTTTTGCAGAAAGTTCAATATTGGAACCCATTGTCGGGAAGATAGGATCTACCCCGGCAGAGTTTCTGCTTAAACCTAAGTTAATACTAAAGTTATTAGCTGATCCGTTGCTTTCTATTTCATTACCAAACAGGAATTGATAGTTATTAAAGTCATATCTCTGGAACTGTAATCCTGTATACAAAGAGAAATAGTCATCCGGCCAGTTCAGAAGTCTGTTCAGACCTACTGATGCCGAGAAGATATTAAGCTTCTGAGCAGCTCCGTATTGATCGCTATATTTTACTCTTGAGCTATTCAAACTCACAGAAAGTGCTGTAGGTCTTGTTCCGAACAACCAAGGCTCCACGAATGACACTCCATAGTTCTGGAAATACTGTCCTGCCTGTACCTGGATGGAGAAAGTCTGACCATCTCCCTGTGGCACCGGTTTAAAGTCTTTGAACTTAAGGAAGTTTCTTAAGGAGAAGTTATTAAACGTCAATCCAAGGGTACCAATAAAGCTATTTCCTCCATAACCTGCCTGTAGCTGAACCTGAGAAGATCCTTTTTCTACAAGTTTCCAGTTTACATCTACAGTATTATCTGCCTGGTTAGGCTGAATATCCTGTCCGATCTGTTGTGGATCAAAGAATGACATTCCTGCCAAGTCAAAATAGGTTCTTTTGATCTCAGTCTTTTTAAATAATTCTCCCGGTTTTGTTCTTAATGCTCTAAGAATTACGTGGTCATGGGTTGTAACATTCCCTTGCCATGTTACTTTATTCCATGTAGCCTGTTCTCCTTCATTAATCCTGATCTCAAGGTTCACGGCATCACCATTCACCGATTTTTCAACAGGGGTTACATTTGAGAAAAGATATCCGTTATTCATATAAACGGATTTAATATCTGAATCATCTTCTTTACCTCCGTCTTCTCCAACTTTTTTGTTGAATCCTACAGCATCGTAGATATCTCCTTTTTTATATCCTAATAATCTTTGTAAATATTCTGTAGAATAAACCGTATTCCCGGTGAAAGTAATGTCACCGATATAATACTTTTTACCTTCATTAAGCTTTACATTGATCTCATAGTTGTTTTTCTTATTTCTCCATACTGAATCAGAAACGATTTTAGCATCTCTATATCCTAAGGAGTTATAATAATTGACAAGGTTCTGTTTATCTTCCTGATATTTATCTTCAATGAATTTAGAAGACTTCAAAATCCCCCCAATACTAAAACGTTTCTGTTTTGTCTCTTTAAAGGCTTTATTTCTAAGTTTTCTGTCGGTCACACTTTGGTTTCCTTCAAATTCAATATGGTCGATTTTAATTTTTTTACCCTTATCTACGGTAATCGTCCAGTCTACCAAAGCAGGATCCCCGGCATTTACTCTATCCTCAATACTGATTTTAGCATCGGCAAAACCTTTTTTGATATAGTCTTTCGGGATGTTTGTCTTAAGACCTGACACCAGGTTTTGAGTAATCTTTGTACCTGGCTTCAGGTTGTTATCTTTAGCCAGTTTTTCACTTTTTGATTTCCCAATTCCTTTGCCCTTGAATTTCACTTCTCCAAGTTCTTTCAGATCCTGAAGATAGAATTTAAGAACTACAGTTTGTCCTTCAATACTTTGAACGTATACTTCCACTTCAGAAAAAGATTGGGTATCCCAAAGCTTTTTAACAGCATTACTGATTTTCTGTCCTGGAATATCTACGCTTTCTCCTTTGGATAAGCCTGTAAACCTCAGGATCTGAGCTGGCGTATATTTTTTTACCCCATCTACAACAATGTCTTTAAGTGTATAAGTACCTACCTCATTGTCTGCATGCACAGCATTGTTTACTTTTGTGCTGTCTTGTGGAGTTACTTGTCCATAAAAATGTGCAGAAGCAGCAAACATAATGATGGGTAATAGTCTAAACTTCATTTTATCGAGTCTTTCTTTTCTTTAAAATTATTGGCCTTGTATCTGCTCTCCGGTTAATCCGTATCTTCTTTCTTTGTTTTGATAATCAACAATACATTGAAAGAAAATATCTTTGGAGAAATCTGGCCACAGAACATTTAAAAACTGTAGTTCAGCATAAGCAATCTGCCAAAGAAGGAAGTTGCTTATTCTTATTTCACCGCTGGTTCTTATCAGCAGATCTACAGGAGGAAAATCTTTGGTATAGAGATAGTTTTCGAATAATTTTTCATCTATATTCTCTACGTCTACTTTTCCTTCTTTTACGTCTGAACTGATATTTTTTACGGCATTCAGTATTTCATTTTGTGAGCCATAGCTAATAGCCAGTACAAGGTTACCTTTTGTGTTTTCTTTTGTAAGTTCTACCACACGTTCCAGTTGTTCTCTTACTAAGGCAGGCAGTTTTCCAAGATTCCCTATAACATGCATTCTCAATCCTTTGCTAAAGATCTCTTCTGCTTCCAGCAGTAAAGTTTCTACAAGCAAGTTCATGAGTGTATTTACTTCTTCACTGGGACGATTCCAGTTTTCTGAAGAAAATGTGTACAGTGTTAAATAGGGGATATTGATCTCATTACATGCATTAATGGCATTTCTTACTGCATTAATGGCATTTTTGTGACCGAAGGATCTTTCTTCGCCACGAGATTTCGCCCATCTTCCATTACCATCCATAATGATGGCTACGTGTTTTGGTAAATTCTCAGAATTTATTTTATCTTTAATCAACGACATATTAATTAATCACAATAACATGGAGGTCTTCCAAACGAAAACGTTAATCCTAAACTGAATGTATTGATCCAGTCATTAGATCTACTATCTCCAATATTTCTCTTTTTAATAAACTCTTCTTCTCTTTCTTTGGCAACAGCATAATAGTTACCAGACTGTAATAAAGAACCTCCTGTAACCGGATCAAGGATATCGGCATTAAAGGAACTTTTCACATCTTCAGAAAGAATTTTACTATGATCAAGCTGATCAGTTAAAGTATATCTAAAGGTTGCTTCTGCAAATATAGCCCAAGTATGGTTAAATTTGTATTTTAAACCTACTCCAAAAGGGATATGCATGGTAACTTTTTTTCCTAACGTATATTCGGTAGAAGTTTTAAAGTCCGTTTCATTGATAGGAGCTAATGCCACACCGTCAGGATCTCTTCTGAAATCATGTGAAAGATCAGCTTTAGGGGCATCAAACATCAGCGCACCCAGACCTCCAAAAATATATGGACTCACCATACTTATCTGTTCATTATTTACAGGGAAAAAATTATATTCAAACATTAAGCTTGCTTCATATACGTTATTTTTCCCGTACGCATTTCTATTTCTTCTATATTCTTCTTTCGCAGCTTTATCGCTAAACTGAATCTGGTTATACCCTAAATCCAATCTAACAGTCTGATGCGGGTTAAAATTAAATCTGTATAAAATTCCTCCATAAAACGGGATCCCCCAATCCGACATTCTATTTAAATCCAACGGCTTTTGTAAAATATAACTTGTGCTCCCTACATCACCCACTAGGCTACTCATACCTAGACGAACCCCCAATTCGTTTCTTTGTGCTTTAACACTTACCACTCCAAGGAAGGCAAGGAAGCTAAACAATAATTTTTTATTCATAAAAGAATATGGATTTATGGTTATTTTAAAATTTAATTTTTGCAAATATAAAACATTTTTATATTAATGATAATCTTAATGTTTAGTTAAAAATAAACAAAAAAACATAATTTGTTATAAAGTAAACGGCAAACTGGCAAAAATATTCTTTTTTTCATAGAATGAAAATTCACAAAGTATGAAAAAACCCCCATCAAATGAGGGTTTAAGGCTCTATTTTTTATTAAACATTGCCTGTACTTTGTTCCGTATTCTAATCAATAACGGTTCTTTATAATTTTTATCTTCATCAAAATAACCATAGCCATAGCCATATCCGTAGCCATAACCATATCCGTAACCATAACCCTGTTTGGTATTATAGTCATTGTAAACAAGTCCTAAATGTTCAATTTCATTATTCTGATATTTCTCTGTAATAAGTTTCATCATATACTTCTCTGTATATTCATGACGTACTACATAGATATTGGCATCAGAATATTTCATCAGTTCATAGGAATCTGCTACAAGACCTACCGGTGGTGAATCTATAATAATGTAGTCATATTTTTCTTTCAGTTCCTCTATAAATTTCACATTCTTCTGGCTCATCAGCAATTCTGAAGGATTCGGAGGGATAGGTCCTGAAGTGGCAACGTCCAGATTAGGAATTTTTGTGGTATTAATAATCTGATCAATATTTACTTCTCCTGTAAGGTAATTTGAAATACCATATTTGTTATCAATCTTAAAGTCTCCGAATATTTTAGGTTTTCTAAGGTCCATTCCCAAAAGGATTGTTTTCTTATCACTTAATCCTAATACAGAGGCCAGATTAATGGAAACATAAGTCTTTCCTTCTCCACCTACGGAGGAGGTTACTAGGATTACTTTACCATTTTCCTGTTCATTATGCATCAGGAACCTCATATTGGCTCTAATACCCCTAAACGCCTCTGAAACAGATGATTTCGGCTGCTCCAAAACAGTAAGCATATTTTCACTATTGTTATTCCCGATCACTCCAAGAAGCGGAATCTTCGTAGCACCAAGTAATTCTTTGATGTTTCTGATTTTATTATCCAGCAGTTCACCGATCAGGATAAATAGTATGGGAAGCAATAACATTCCTCCAATTATTCCTGCTTTTGCCATTTTAATATTTGGACTTACAGGTCCCTGCCCGATGTTCTTAGCTGGGTCGATCACACTGATATCAGACTGATTGGTTGCTACGTTCAGTCTCGCTTCATTCTGTCTGTTTAGAAGGCTACTGTAGGTAGCTTCAATCATATTATACCCTCTTTCAGCATCCAGATATTTTCTTTCTTTTTCAGGATAAGACTGTAAATCAGAATTAGCATCTGCAACCTGACGGTCAATTTTATTGATCTCATCATAATATTTGGTATAATAATTCTTAAGACTGTTAAAGGAACCTGTTTTAGCTTCGCTAATCAACCTATTGACCTCTTTCATTGGTTCAGAAGTAGGTTTATAGATCAAAGCGAGTTCTGATCTTTTTGTATACAGTGCTTTAAGCTCAGTCACAGAAGCAGAGAAAAACCCGTCTTCAAATCCTGCTGCATTGGTAGCAATCATTTTATCAAAATTTTGTGACTGAAGGGTATTTCTAATATTATTCAGAGAAGTGATCTTGCTTACGATATCAGCTTTTTTGGCTTCAAGCTCTTTAATTTCTTCAAGGGACTTCTCATCTCTATTTTTAATGTTATAGAGTTTTTCCGATGTTTTCAGGTAGTTCAGAACTGTGGCGGCTGAATCCAGTTTTTTGCGTATTCCATCAAGGCTCCCCTGCAGATAAACCGTTGTATTTTTGTTAACGATATTTTTATCTTCAAGTCTTTTTTTCTGGAGTTCAGTTACGGATTTATTCAGGAAGCTAACTGTACTGTTAAGATTATAGCCTTTTTTACTGATAATCATAATCGTACTAATCTCTTTATCAAAGCCAACACCAATGGTAGATACAATATCATTAACGCCCTGGTTTATTGTCATTAAGTTGACGATAATATTATCAAGTTTGATATTAGGAGTAACCGGATTATGAACCAACTTAAATCTCAGATTTGGAGAAGTATACCATTCATTGATTCTGATAATCTTATTGGCAGGCCTGTTATAGGTATTAATATTATGATAGCTTTCTGATTCATAACTATATAAACTGGTAGATTGCCCTTCTTCCGGTAATACTACTTCATAAGTACCATTTCCTTTGGGTAATAATGTAATAGCGTAGTTAATCTGCTGAAGATGCTTTTTATCAATTTCAATAAAAACCGGGGAGTCATACTTGTCCAGATAAGTAGATTTTACAAGTCCTTTGGTAGAGTAATTTAAAAAAAGGCTTAATTCTTTAACTAAATACTCGTTATGAGATCTTGAAAAGAGCATTTTCTTTAAATAAACTCCATCCTGATTTCCGCTTTGTCCCCAAATGAAGTTAATAGACTGATTAGGACTAAAATAACTTGAAGTACTATTCGATATACTCAAAGACAGGTCTGAAGAATATACATTCTGTGCATAATATTTACTATATACCCAAGATATGGCATAGCCAATAAGGAACATAAAAGCAAACCAATACCAGTTTTTAAGTAATCTTCTTAAAAAATGTTCAAAATTAAACAACGCAAAAGTCCCATACTTCTCTTTTGGAGCTTCGCTTTTTCCTACTGCGGTATCTTTTCCTGGAATCATGGGATTAAAGTCTTTGTAGGATTGTATATAGGGTTAACGCTGTTGTAATTGCTGTAACACCGGTAAGCAGGGTCTGAATAGGATCTTTACCGAATCCGTTCAAGCTTTTTCTTCTGGTGTTAAGATAAATTTCATCTCCGTTCTGTAGATAGTAATAAGGAGAGTTCATCAGATCTTCACGGGTAAGATCAATTTTAGCAATTTTAATTCCTTCCGGAAGTTTTCTATGGATAACAATTTCTTTTTTATCAATTGTTCTGTTCAGTCCACCATTAATAGCCAGCGCTTCAGTAATGGTAAGGGTATTCTTATGGGCAACTTTTTCACCTGACATTCCTGTAGTTTCCACGTCACCAAGAATATAATAGGTAATTCCGTCTGTATTCAGTCTCACCTCGGATTTCCCTTCCTGGAAGTTTTCATTTACTTTGCCCTGAATTTCTTTTGCTACATCGTCAAGTGTTCTTCCTTCTGCTTTAATGTAGCCTATTCCGAAAATATTAATATCTCCGTTGTTATCCACTTTCAATCCATTAAAATAGAAATTGACATTTCCTCCGATCGTTGAACCTACTCCACCTGCTCTTCCACCACTTGCCGCTGAACTGTTTATAGCTCCGCCCCCCGTTCCGCCTGAAACGTTATAAGCAGAGTAAAACTGTGCTGCATCTCCTTTGGGAGTGGTCAAAATATTAAGGTTAAGCATATCATTTTTGGTAATCCTGTAGATAGGGATATTGTAGGGAACAAGACCTTCTTCATTAACTACAAGGCTCTCACTAGGCTGTAAGTATCTTACATCTTTTGTTGTGATACACGAGGTAACTAAAAAAGGCAATAATATTAAAAATAAATACTTAAAGTTCTTCATCATATTTGAATATTGTTTACAAAAGTAATATTTAATTGTTAATTTTTCTTATTTCTTAATTTATATATCAGATCCGGCAAATATGCACCTATGAAACCTAATGATATAATAACCAACAGCAAGAGATTCACGTTGATATGTCTCAGATAATAAGCAACTGCTACGATCATTAAATAGTATAGAATAATATAGAATGTGGACCTTCTATGAGTAAGATCTAGCTTCAGAAGTTTGTGATGGATATGATTCTTATCAGCGTCAAAAGGTGACTTTTTGTTATAAAGTCTTACAAAGATCACATTCAGGGTATCCACAATCGGAAGGATCAGAATGGCTACAGCCACTACCGGAGCAGACTGAAGATGATATTTTGGTACATCAACAAGCTTTTTATCAATAAAAATATCAATAAAACAAATGGACGTGAATGCCAGCAGAAAGCCCAAAAGCATGGACCCTGTATCTCCCATGAATACTTTATTCGTTCTGTAATTCGATAAATTATAGTATAAAAATGCCAAAACAGTACCTATAATCACTACTGACAGAACAACCAGTGGATAGTTGTACTCTCCTAATCTATAATAGCTTATTCCGAACAATGCACTGCAGATCACAGAATATCCGCCTGCCAGTCCATCAATCCCGTCAATCAGATTAAAGGCATTGATAAGAATAATAAAAGTTACAATACTGAATAGGACACTCACAAAATAACCCAGTTCATATACTCCGAATATTCCGAATAAGCTTCGGATTCTGATATCTGAACCAATGACAATTAATGAGGACACCAAGATCTGTGCAACGAGTTTTTTGTATGCTCTCATCACCACAATATCATCCATTACTCCAATGTACAGTAGGATAATAAGTGAAGCAAAAAGGAATTTATACAGATCAAACAGCTCATACGCAAAAATGGAAGCACATATCCCAATGGAATAAAAGATAGCAATCCCTCCAAGATTTGGAATTTTTCTAAGATGTGAACTCCTTATACCCGGTTCATCCATCAGGTTCTTCCTTCTGGAGATCTTCACAATGGTAGGTATGGAGAAAAAAGTAATTAAAAAGGAGAATACGAAACCTAATCCTATTTTTACATAGAAAATAGGTATCCCCGATCCGCTTAAGAACAATTCAAAGTTTTTCATTCTTTTCTTATCCTGTACACATTGTCTCTTCAATTAAAAAATTAATGATGCTGATATGCTTCATTATATTCTACTATTCGAAACAATAGTACGTCATTTGTGTTTATATCAATTTTCTTATCAATTTTTTCTGTCCGGCAAAAAATAACAGATAAAAAATCTTTTTTTTCACCGGCAAAGATAAAAGATAATTTGTACCAAAACGACTATAGTTCAATATATCTTGAATTTTTATTTGTCTCTCTCTTATGAAAACAGACAGCTTATCAGACATGCTGTAAAACGCCTGTTCTTCTTTTACAAAAGCCAGATAGGCCAGAAAAGAATACACTCCTTCAAAAATCTGAAAGTTTTTCAGCTCTTTTTTCTTATGAGCGTATTTTGATTTCCCAAAAACATTTTCCACATCCTGTACTGCCTTCAGTATATCAAGTCCTTTTTCCGTATGAGTCTTTGTTATAGAATCTGTACGTTCAAGGTATTGATAATGAAAGTTCTGAGTCTGGGCAATCGTTTCACTTTCCAGAAGCAGCTGTGGAATAAGCTGAATATCTTCAAAATGAACTCCTTTTTTAAATCTTTTCTGATTAAAAAGTTCTTTTTTAAACAATTTATTGCAGGCAAAATAGCTGATATCCGAAAAAACAGAAAAATGATCTTCCAGTTTTATTTTTTCCGGCATATGGGGAATCTGCGTCAGCTTTTGGGTTACCTGTCCGTTTTCATCTACTTTTTGAATATTGCAGATCACAATTTCCGACTGATGCTTTTCAGCCAGCAGGATCATTTCTTCAAACATTGTTTCTGCAACATAATCATCACTGTCCACAAAGCCGATATAATCTCCTGTCACCTTGTCCAAACCAAAATTTCTGGCATCACTTAATCCGCCGTTTTCCTTGGTAAAAGCTCTTATTTTGTTGGGATATTTTTCAGCATATTCTTTAATGATCTTCCCGGAATTGTCTTTACTTCCATCATCTATCACAAGAATTTCAATATTCTGATGACTCTGATTCACCAGGGAATCGAGGCATTTTGTCAAATAACTTTCGACATTATAAACAGGTACAATGATGGAAATTCTTGAGGGAACGTTTGTCATACATTAAAATTTCGTCAGTCTTGCATTCAGCCAGCCTTTTTTAGCATCATCAAAATCCTTTCTTGAGCAGGGAATGCAGTTTTCTATATTTTCATCGTCACCAAAATACCACAAATTACTGAAAGTATCACGCTTAAATGCAAATTGTCTGTCATCTATCAGAACATAGAACATTTCATATTGCCTTTCTTTGGGATGTGAGTGCTGGATATTGATTCCTTCGATCAGATACCACAGCATCTGTGCCAGTAGCTGATGGTTCAGCTGATTTTCTGAATAAATATTATAATTAAAGATCCCTACCGTCTTCAGGTCTTCACTCAGACCAATTTCTTTCATATAGGCACAAATCTCTCTTCTGTTCAATCCATTTACTTGCGGATTCATAGAAAAAGGCTCACTAAAGCTTTCAATAGCATCACAATTTACTGTAACCAGATCTGCTTTTCTGAAGAAAGGTTCTGTTTTCTCTGTAGAATTCATCATTTCGGCTAAGCGGATGATATCAAACTCCACTTCTTTGATGAGTCGTACAGAATCCATTTCATTCAAATGTTTCTGATACCCTAAATGATGATAATTTTTAATGGAAAAACTCTTAGCACCTAAAATTTTCCCTAAAAATGTATATTCATTGATCTCTTCTCCCTGTTTAAGGGAAATAATATTACTAATCTGGGTATAATTGATGCTTTTCTGGTGGAAATTCAAGGCTGAAAACAGTGAAAATGCAAAATCATTGGAACCTCCGATAATTACCGGAAGTGCTCTTTTATAATGACAGGCAGACAAAACTTCCTGTAAAATATAATGGGTATCCTGAACAGATTTTCCTGAAACCAGATCGCCAAGATCCACTATCGGAATTTCAAAATCCAATTGTGAAAGTTTATAAAATTCTTTTCTGACCGCCGTAAAATCCTGTACCTCTGCATCGCCGCCTGCTCCTCTATAATCTGAGACAAACAAAAGAACAATACTGTCTTCTCTTATATCTTTTGTGATCCTATTCCCGATCTGCCAGCTTTCTGTTTTAAAATTTCTTGGTGAAATGATAAAGTCTTCAAAATCCATATTTTAACCTGAAAATATAATAGTTTAATAATTGCTTGATCTAACAAACATACAAAAAAACACCGCAACTGAGAATCCTGCGGAGACTTTTATTCATAAAAAAAGCCGCTAACACTATTTGTTAACGGCTTTGTATTATATGATTAATATTACTTATTCTTAGCAGATATAATGCTTAGTTCATTCAATAAACCATTATCTTATTTTTTTGTTTTCTATTTTAAAATCCCTGTTGTTCTATATAATTTAAATTTCAAATAAAATATAATACATTATCACACATTGGTGAAAAAAAATAGTATATTCGAAAACTAAAAAACATCTATGAGAGGAAAAATTATTCTTCGGTTGGCCCTGTTATCAGTGCTGACACTTTTTATCTATTCCTGCCGGACGGAAGATGAAGTACTTCCCAAAGAAGAGCAGGCTCAATTCAGGGCTCCTATTGAAATGTTCCTGAAATTTGAAGAGAAGGCTCAGGCTGATCCTGAATTCAGATCTCAGAACAGGCAGCAGGCATCCGGTCAAACTAACCAAAAGAATGCCTCTTACAATACCTCCCCAGTAAATATTCCTATCTCTCAGGTGAGCTATAAACTGCCATTCAGAGAAACCATAGAATCATTTTTCCAAAACAATCCTGCTTTAGGACTGGAATTTTATAAAGATTTTGGAAATCCTTTTTATAATGTATCTACCTATACTTATGGAGATAGTTCCAAGGCTATTGCCTTTCCTATTCTCCAGGGAGATCGGGTAACGGCTTTTATTCATGGTATTGTTACCCCCAACAGAGATTATGTACAGTTTACCATTGTCCAGAATAATGATCCTGTAACGCTGAGAGTATTAGCCATTCTTCAGGATGCGGTAGATAATCTATATCCCAAAAATCCTACTCCAATGGGGAAATTTGCTAAAGAGCAAAATATTAGGGTTAACGATATCGAGGAAATCACC
The DNA here is from genome assembly GCF_024810195.1 of Chryseobacterium sp. BIGb0232. NCBI lineage: Bacteria > Pseudomonadati > Bacteroidota > Flavobacteriia > Flavobacteriales > Weeksellaceae > Chryseobacterium > Chryseobacterium sp. BIGb0232. The sequence continues at coordinate 244,376 of NZ_JANUEH010000006.1, read as the reverse complement.
ATCATTAAATTCAATGTTTTTTCTGGTGGCGGGGGCGGTTTTGGATATATGTTCCCTGGAAGAGAGTGGTGGAAGGACTCTCCATGGAAAGAAGCTAATGGAGCACATCTGGGAAGTGGAGGAGGAAAAGCAATGTCCGGAGATGGTTCTAAACATAAGTTTCCGGATTATCTGGATCCTGAGGATGATCCGTGTAAGAAAGCAAAGAAGCTTATAGAGAACCCATTAACTATGAAAGCTATAAATGCTTTAAAAACAAAATCTACAAAAGGAGGAGAAAATGGTTACAAAATTAAAATAGACGGAACTCCATCAAATGAGATACCTGGGAATGCTCACAGCGTAAACTTTGGAGATAAGACAGGCTATGCAGGAGGATACCATAATCATACCCCTACAGGAATTCCAATGTTATCTCCACCAGATATCGATCAACTTTTACAATTTGCACTGGCTCAGGGAAACCAAGGAGATCCTAACAATGCTTATATTGGTATGGTTGCTCCTAATGGCATGCATTATGTAGCACGATTTAATGGTGGTTATAATGATGCCTTAAAAACATTTTCACAACAGGAAATAGATGTGTATGTGAAAATTTATAAAGATACAGAAAGTGATTTAACCGATGAATCAAAAAATGGAATGACTTATATGAATGGTGACGGTTCAATAAATAATTTAGGCGTGGAAAAACTTTTTTTTGAAACATTAAAGAATATGGGATTAGAAGGAAAAGTCAATCTACAAAGAATTGAAAGTAGTGGTTCTGTAAAAAATATTAAGCTAGACAACAACAATCAACCAACTTCAACAGCTTGTTCATAATAAATCAAATAATAAAATATGAAAACAATAAATATCAAAACAATAATGCTTTTTAGTCTTTTTATAAGCTTTTTATCTTGCAAAGCACAAGAATATCCACTAAACTCTTCTTATATGAAGCTATCTGATAATTCGTATTTAAAAGACTTAAATAATGAGCTTCCTCCCTATGTTGGAACTTATAAAGCAAATTTTGGTGATCATGAAATTACTTTATTGATTAGTTTGCAAAATCATAAATTTTTTGATTTAAAAGTAAAGAAGTATTATCAGGATGTTTTATCAATAAAATATATTGTGAAAAATTCTTCTGGAGTAGTTCTTCAAGATACGCAGAATATGAATTTACCAGGAAATCAACTTCGTTTTACAATATATAGTACTAAGACTAGACCTTCACAAAATGCAGTAATTTTCTATTATGGTGGTACTAATTGTGGAGTTGGATGGGGTGATATTTATTTAAAAAGAATAAATCCCACACAACTGTCATGGCAATATAAACCCAATGACATTGTTCTTGACAGTAGCAAGTGTCCCCCAGGAACAGATATTAATATTTATTTACCGGAAACGAAGGATTTAATTTTCACCAAACAATAATAGTGAGTAAATTAATTAAAATATTAGGAATATTTGTTGTGTTTTCTTGCAAAGCACAACAAGTTTATCCTTTAAAAACAGACTATACAGAGATACCTCAAAAATCATATCTAAAGGATACCAATAATGAACTAGATTCTTTTATAGGAAACTGGCAGGGAAGTTATAATGGTAACTCAATTACTCTTTTCATCACTAAAGAGACACAAAAATTTTTCAATGAAAATGACAATAAATATTATAAAGATATAGTATCGATAAAATATGTTGTAAAAAACTCTTCTGGAATAGTTCTTCAAAATACCCAAAATATGAACTTTCAAGCAAATCAATTAAGACATACACTCTATAGTCAATGGGTAGAAGATAATGGAAACAGTCTTTTGTTATATTATGGAGGTACCAATTGTAGTGTAGGATGGGGAAGTGTAAAATTGAAAAAAAATAATGCGACTCAAATATCATGGGAATATCGCCCAAATGATATGATTATTGATGATACTAAATGCCCACCAGGAACGGATATCAAAATTTATTTACCAGAAACGAAGGATTTAATTTTCACCAAACAATAATAGTGAGTAGATTAATTAAAATATTAGGAATATTCGTTGTGTTTTCTTGTAAATCACAACAAGTTTATCCTTTAAAAACAGACTATACAGAGATACCTCAAAACTCATATCTAAAGGATATTAATAATGAATTAGATTCTTTTGTAGGAAACTGGCAGGGAAGCTATAATGGCAACTTAATTACTCTTTTCATCACTAAAGAGACACAAAAGTTTTTCAATAAAAGTGGCTATAAATATTATAAAGATATATTATCGGTAAAATATGTTGTGAAAAACTCTTCTGGAATAGTTCTTCAAAACACCCAAAATATGACCTTTCAAGCAAATCAATTAACACATACACTCTATAGTCGATGGGCTGAAGATAATGGAAATAGTCTTTTGTTATATTATGGAGGTACCAATTGTAGTGTAGGATGGGGAAGTGTAAAATTGAAAAAAAATAGTGCCATTCAAATCTCATGGGAGTATCGTCCAAATGATATGATTATTGATGATACTAAATGCCCACCAGGAACGGATATCAATATTTATTTACCGGAAACGAAGGATCTAGTCTTTACCAAACAATAGCCTAAAGGATGTTTTCAGAACTTTATTTCCCTAAGGATACTTTACTCACCAAGCAATAAAATATAAAATGTCTTTCCATTTGAAACAGCATTTTATTTTATTTACAACATACTATGAAAAATCAAATCAAAATCCATAATCCATGTCCTGAAAACTGGGATAATATGCAAGATCTTTCTTCAGGAAAATTCTGTGAGAAATGTTCCAAATGTATAATAGACTTTACAAATAAAACAGATGAACAGATTCAGGATATTCTAACAGCTGCTAGCGGAAGAGAAATTTGCGGAAGAACATCAACAAGGTCTTTGGCTTTGGCTGCTGCAGGAATTATTTTAGTAACTAATCTGAGTTTCGCTCAAGTACAAAGTAAAAATAATTTCAGAGATACTACTGAACAACAAACAACAGATATTACAAAGGTATCTGGTAGATTAATATTCAAAGAAACGCAAAAAGCTATTCCAAATGCAGAAATTTTCTTTATAACCCAGAACATTTTTTTGAAATCTACAACTAATGAGAATGGCTATTTTCAGTTAGATGTTCCAAACAATCTTATAGAAGAAGAAAATGTTTTATACTTCAATTTTGATAAATTAAATGAAAAAAGGAAAGAAAAAAATATAAAAGATACTATAAGTGACATCAATTATGGAGATCAAACAATAGTCTTTTCAAGAAAAGAGAAAGTTGAAAATAAGAAATTTCAAATTGATTATAAAGGATTTGAAATTGGAGCTGTGGTAGTTGTCGAAAACCCTCCGCCAAATTATTACTATTTCGATGGAAAAAAAATTAGCAAGGAAAAATTTGAAAAATTAAAAAAAGAAAATCCTCAATATCAATATTTTTCTTTTGAAGGAAAAGAAGCTGATATCATTTCTCAGGATAACTTTATAGATACTTTATATCTATTATATTCAAACTAAAAAAGAGGCCATCTCACAACTCGTGAAAATGGCCTCTTTCCTTTATTCTTAGATTATATGAGAGGACTTTCATTAATTATTCTTAACCTATATCGTTTAATAATTGTAATACACTCTCTTTGCTATTATTTTTTCTTGGCAGCCGGTTTTTTTACAGCTGTGGTTTTCTTAGCAGTGGTTGCCTTTTTCGCAGCTGGTTTTTTCTTTTCTGCAAAGGCATTTTTATCCTGATCGGTGATCCATTTTTTAACCTCATCCAGAGAAATTTCTTTCAATTCTTCTGCATCGTATTTGGTATCATCGTTTTTCTTCGGGATCTTGAACATGGCTTTTCCAAACTTGATGAATGGTCCCCATCTTCCGTTTTCAAGAGATATTTTTTCTTTTTCCCATTGCTGGATATATCTGTTGGCTTCTTTTTCCAGCTTAGCATCAATCAGTTCGTTGATGTCGCTTTGAGAAAGATTATCAAAGTTGTATTTCTTCGGAACATTTATAAAAATATCTTTGTACTTGATAAATGGGCCGAATCTTCCGCTTCCTTTAGTTACAGGCTCTCCTTTATAAGTTGCAATAGGAGCATCAGCCTTTTTCTTTTCATTGATGATCTGTTCTGCACGGTTTTGATCTACAGAAAGAGGATCTTCTCCTTTTGGAATACTGATGAATGTTTCACCCCATTTCACATAAGGTCCGAATCTTCCTACTCCTACAGAAACGGCATTCCCTTCAAATTCATTCAGTTCGAAAGGTAATTTGAACAGTTCCAATGCTTCTTCAAAAGTAATGGTCGCAATATTCTGTCCTGTCATTAATGATGCAAAGATTGGTTTTTCTTCATCATCTGTCTCCCCGATCTGGATCATTGCTCCAAATCTACCAATTCTTGCATGGACATTTTTACCGGTCTTTGGATCCACTCCCAGAAGTCTGTCTCCTGTTGCACGGTCTGCATTTTCTTCTACATCTTCAATTCTCGGGTGAAATTTCGAGTAGAAATTCGTCATCATTTCCTTCCATTTCTGATCTCCACTGGCAATTTCGTCGAAACTTTCCTCTACTCTTGCAGTAAAGCCATAATCAAGGATTTCCTTGAAATTATCTGTTAAGAAGTCATTCACAACTTCTCCTATATCTGTAGGTAAGAATTTATTTTTATCACCACCGAATTTTTCATCCAGCACCACTTTTTTGATCTTATCTTTTACTAAAGACATTTTGATCACTTCACGGGTCTGTGGTTCGATTTCTCTTTTATCCACATATTCCCTGTTCTGAATGGTCTGAATGGTTGGAGCGTAAGTAGATGGTCTACCAATCCCTAATTCTTCAAGTTTTCTCACCAATCCGGCTTCAGTATATCTTGCACTTGGTCTTGTAAACTTTTCTGTAGCTGTGATGGATTTATAGCTTAATACTTCACCAATTTTTACTTTTGGCAATAGCTTGTCATTGTTTTCATCATCATCATCTTCCGTTTTTACAATACCATAAGCTTTCAGGAAACCATCAAAGATGATTACTTCTCCCTGCGCTTCAAAATGATGTGGCAATGATGCATTTCCGATCTCAATAACAGTTTTTTCAATTTTAGCATTCGCCATCTGGGATGCTAATGTTCTTCTGTAAATCAATTGGTACAACTTACTCAACTGTGCATCTCCAATGTTTTTCACTCCGAAATCCGTAGGACGGATGGCTTCGTGGGCTTCCTGTGCAGAAGATGATTTTGTGGTATAATTTCTTGGAGAAGAATATTCTGCTCCATATTCTGAAATAATCTGTTTTTTTGCTCCTTCAATCGCTTCCTGAGATAGATTCACGGAGTCTGTTCTCATATAGGTAATGAATCCTTCTTCATATAACCTCTGAGCAAGACGCATGGTATTGGTCACATTGTATCCTAACCTTGATGAAGCTTCCTGCTGTAATGTAGAAGTAGTAAAGGGAGCGGATGCGGAACGTGTTCCCGGCTTTGTTTCAACATTCAGAACTTTAAATTCTGTAGTTTTTGCCTGCTCAAGGAATTTTTCGGCTTCGGCTTCTTTTTCGAAGTCTTTTTTGAGTTTGGCAGCGATTTCCTGCTCAGTATTGTTTAAGAAAATTCCGTCAAGTTTAAAGCTTGCTTTTGGTACGAATTCACGGATTTCTTTTTCTCTTTCAACAATCAGTCTTACGGCTACCGACTGTACTCTTCCCGCAGATAGTCCTGGTTTTACTTTCTTCCATAAAACCGGAGACATTTCGAAACCGACAATTCTGTCCAGCACTCTTCTTGCCTGCTGGGCATTCACCAGGTTCTGATCAATATCTCTTGGATTTTCAATTGCTTTTAGAATGGCATTTTTAGTAATCTCGTGGAAAACAATTCTTTTCCTGTTTTCGGGCTTCAGTTTCAATTCATCTGCTAAGTGCCATGCAATAGCTTCTCCCTCACGGTCTTCATCGGAAGCAAGCCAAACCATATCAGCTTTCTTTACTGCAGCCTTTAATTCTGTCACCAATTTCTTCTTGTCTGCTGAAACTTCGTAATCAGGACTAAAGGTGGCAAGATCTATTCCCATACCTTTTTTAGGCAGATCCCGGATATGCCCGAAACTGGATTTCACTTCAAAATCCTTACCTAAATATTTCTGAATAGTTTTTGCCTTTGCCGGGGACTCTACGATTACTAAATTTTTCGACATTCTAAAAAAAATTTTTTTGCAAAAGTAAACCTTTTTTATTATATACTTTTTGAAATCACATTTTATTTAATAATTCAAGGGGAGCAACAAAGAGTCTGTAGAGTATTCCCTCGAAAGTGAAACCTTTTCCGGACATTTCCACCCTATACAGCAGAGACAGCAGGATAATAGCCATTGTAATATAGAATTTCCTGTCGATAACGATTGGTTCATAGGCATCAATTGAGTTCCCTTTTTTGAGCATCATCGCAAAAAGAATAATCATCAGCATCATATGAATATACATCCATCTTCCCCAGTCTATGGCCAGATAAAACAATGGAAGAGAGAAGATAAAGGCTCCAATCAATAAAATATATAAAATCTTTCGGCCATTTAGATATTTTAAATAATACCCGATATGAAATATACTTATTCCTAAACTGATAAAGTAGAGCAGATATTCATTAAGGTGTTCTTTAATGTATTGTCTTTCATCAATATTCCAGTAAAAAATCCCATAGGTAGGATGCACTCCTCTTCTGCTCAGAATTTCCAGTGACATTCCTTCATTTACATTTTTCCCAAATAACATAATGGCAGCAGCAGGAATAATCACGGCAAGGAAGAATTTAATATATCTTCTGATCTCCAGTTTTCCGTTTTTCACATATAAGGCAATCGCAAAATAAGGGATATAAAAGAGTGTAACTTCATGTAAAAGAGTGCTTATAAAAAGCAGAAAACAGAAAATATATTCTTTCTGTTTTGAAAGCTTATCATGATCTAAAAGGTATACGAAATAAGTAAACAGGAGAAATACAATAAATTCTTTCTTTCCTACATAAGTCACCGTATTCAAAAGCCCTATAAACCCTATAGATGACAATAGAAGAGACAGGTAAAGCAGGTCTGTTATTTTATATCTGATAAGCTTTGTATAGCACCAGAAGAACAGTGAAATAATTATAAACTGAAAGAAGTAAACAATATAATTCAGGCTAAGCCCTGTTACATCCTGAATAATAAAAAAGAAACTTCCGGACAACCCTCTTCTTTTGAACCCTCCGTCTTCATAGTTAATGAGCCAGTCTGCAAGAATATAACCATCATCTTTAAGATTAAATGCGAGGGTAAATGCGAGGGTATAAATTGCCGTAACGGCGATAAGAAAATAAATAAAGATCTTAATATTAAAATGTTGTACAAATTTCTCTAACCTCATAGTCTATTTTTAAAATCTGTAAAAAAGAAAAGAGCAAACGGTACTAAGCTTTTCTCAATTTTTTACAAGTGCTAAAATTATGAATTTAGACTTATCCATAGGCATATATTTCTTTTTTTTAATATGATTAAGAGGTAACCCCTATTTTAAAGCTGGAAAACAAACAATAAAGCCGGCTCTATAGTAAACCGGCTATCTTTAAGATTCAAACTATAAAGTTTACTTTTTACCTCAGCAGGCTATTTATTAACAGTAATCAGGTCTTTAGGGATTTCTTTTTCTATTGTGGGTAAAGCTGGGACCTGTTCTTTAGGAATGGGACCTGATTCATTTCCGTTAACATCAAACTTCATTTTTACACACCTGCAGTTCATTCCGAAATAAGGATCATTATTATCATGAAAGGCAATCATACGGTTGGCTGTAGAAGCAGCATCCCAAAGAATATTCACAGGTCTTCCTATATAGTTGGAAAGCAAGGCCCCCGTCCAGATTCCCGGATATTGAAAATTGATCATATTATAACTCCCCGCTGCACTTTGATTGGTTATAACACTTCGAAAGCCCCTTGAACCTGAGTTCGGATAAATTCCGACACGGTATGACTGATCATTAAAAGCATATCCGATGGTGGATGTTGTGCTTGGGTTTCTAACTCTTGCTCCCAAATAATCGACAATCACACTAAATGCTGTTGCCACGTTTTTGTCTTTTTTATACCAGGGAGAAATCCCGAAATCAAGATTTGTTGTGATGGAAGTTCCTGTAAGATCTGGAATCCGCCATCCTTCCGGACATGGATCAAAAGGTGATTTTTTTGTTCCCCTTCCCCATCTGTCTGGTGCTAAATTGGGTTCATCAGCCAGCCAGTCTGTTCCGTTTGTAAAGTTAGGTGTAGCACTATTGTATGGAGCAAAAGTACTTGGAACCATATACACTAACGGATTTCTTACAGAATAGGTTAAAACTTTTGAAATTTTATCTGCTATTTTATCTGTGGGAGATATGTTCGCATTGGCTGCATTTATATAGGTATTGAAAGGTACAATATAATTTCCGGCCAGATTATTATAAGCAGCTACAGTCAAAGGAGTATAAGCCACTGTCCCGTCCGTTCCCGCAGCTCCTAAAAACACGCTAAAGGAAGCTCTATTATCAGCGTATTGAAAAGTTGGGATCGGGTCTTTCCTTCCCCATTGATAATGCATACCTGTTGATGCCCTGATTTTTGCCAATTCCGCAGCAGTAGGTGTCAAAGGATTTGCAACCACAGGAAAAGCATCTGTAGCGCCCAAATTTCTATCCATAAATTCTGTCTGCAGTGGGGTTGATCCCTTATCAATATAATTTACATAATTTATTACAGCTGAATTGGGTAATTCTGTTGTATAGGAAGTGGAAGCAATGGGAGTATCTGTTACCCAGACGTGCCAACTCCAGTATACAGGATTGGTAATACTTCCGTTATGTAAAGTAATCACTGCATTTCCGCTTTGGTTTGGATTAATCGTAACGGCAATTTTAGTATTTGAAATCCCTTCCAGGGAATTTGGTGACCCATTAGGAATGGTTACCTTGCTTATAAGGCCTGTATTTGTACTCCAGAGTACATTAGCTTTTAAATTATTGAAACCTGATGTGGAAAGAATGTCTTTATTATTCAACATTGTACTTTGAACAGAAAATGCTTTACTTACAGGAATTTCAAGGGTAGTTAATGTTGTACTTTTTACAGTCTGATAAGTGTTTGGATTATCAATTCCTTCTTTAAATTCAACAACAACAGGTAAATATTCTGTAGGGAATTCATATCTGTCTACTATATACAAAGGGTCTTTTATACATCTGCATGCATTCGCTCCCGAAGTTTCCCCAGCTGCCAGTGGCATATACCAATACCTTCCTTTGACACCAGGAAAAGAGGCATCCGGAATATCCGGCTGACCTTTATCAGGAACCATAAACAATGCCCGGGCCCCTACAACAGGAGTATTATCAAAATGTTTAGCCATAGTTGCCGTCCATAAAGCTGTATGATGCTGGTCTGTATATTGTCCTAAGTGAACTGTAAGCGCCAATTGTCCAGTTCCTGGAAAAATCCCCATATTAAAACCATTCACATTGGATAAGTCAAATCCTGTATTTGCATATAATTTAAACCCTTTCATATAGTCTGGAGTATTGATATCCGTTGGTTTTATCACATGGTATTTATTGCCTTCAAAAGTATTTTTACCCATATTCGTTCTTACTCCAAAGGGGGAAAAGTCTACCCTCACATCGTCTATATAAGTCTGAGAGGCTAAATTTGCAACCAACACAGAAGGAATTCGCCATCCATTCGGACAAGGGTCATAGGAAGATTTATCATGATAAGGTTTTGCGCTGCTGTCATCATTGTAATTCGCACCCACTTTTCCCTGAGAATTGTCTGACCATAAATTTAATTCGGAAAGCTGTGCATCCGGAATGGAAGTGGATTTCCCGAACCAGTTTACCATTAAAGCAGCATTGTTATTATAGTAAGCCGGTCCTGAATTATCATCCTTATTAACGTATATAAGACTTAATGGATTTTTGACGGAAAGCTTAATATTGTTACTTACTTCAGCATTGGAAAGGAGAACGAATTTTCTAAGATCATCAATTTTCACTGCTCCCGTAAAGTTCTTTGCTCCTCTGTGCCTTACCCGCCCTATTGACCCTGAAACTTCATAAAAATCATCTCCTTTTAGCACCAATGGCGGAATAGGGTCTTTTCTTCCCCACTGGTACAGCAGGCCGCCGTTTTTATTCCATTCTGTTGCTGTGATTGAATTTCCAACTGCTCCCAGGTTTCTGTCCATCCATCTCCATTCTGAATCTGAGATCAGCTCTACAGTTCCATCGTTTTTCTGTCTTGAGACTCCTTTAAAACTTTTATAGGTCGATCCATTTTCAGGAGTATCAGTCACCCAGATATGCCATGACCAGAAAATTTCACCATTAACCTTTAAAGCAACAACAGCATTTCCTTCTTTGGTTTTATTGATGGGAACTTTTATTTTAGCATTTTCACCTGATCCTACCATTTCAAGGAGATATCCTGCTCCTGATTTTATCAATCCAGGATTGTCTTCCCAAAGAACATCTGCCGTTATCTGCCCTGCAGGAATTCCTGAAGTGCCCAAAATTTTATCCTGCTGCCACATCGCATAGGCCTTTTTTACAGGAACATATAAACCTTCATTATTCTGGCTTGGGTCAAATAGATAGCTGTTTGGAGCCTTGGTCCAGTCTCTTACATCCTCATTATTGGCTTTCTTATCTGTATTTCGATTTTTGCCATTAGTTTTCTTTACTCTTCCTGAGGACTCAATAATAGTATCCTGATTACTTTTTTGAGATTTTTCTATGTGAACGATCCGCTTTTTTAGCATTACACCATTCATAGAACAGATACATATCAACACCAGGCAAATGATTGCCGTTATTTTTTTTAATACTGATTTTTCCATGTCACTGATTTTATATAAACATAAGTACACCCCTATACTTTTGATATAAAAAAGTCATATGATACATAAATTACAATCTAATAAATAAATTATTAAACAAATAATTCAACATAATTATTTTATTAATGTAAAATAATCAATACAAAATCAGATAATCAAAAAATACACCAAAAGTATAAAACATGGTATGAACAATACTTTAATATTTTAGCAACAATTCCATAAAACAAACGTCATATCCTGCATTCAAAAAGAAACAGGGGCATAAAAAAACCGGGAGAAAAAATCTCCCGGCTGATATTTATGGAATAATTTAATTATTCCATGATAATCTTAACGATACTGTCGGAATTATTAATCCTTATCAGGTATGCACCTGAAATTAAACCAGAAAGATCCGTCTGTTCATTTTCAAATTTGCCTGATTTGATTAACTGTCCGGACATAGTATAGATCTGATAATAATATTCTTTTACTTTATCATTTCCTTTGATATATAATATACTCTTTACCGGATTAGGGAATACTTCAAGTTTATTCTGAACAATCTTTTCTTCAACAGCTTTTTTCGCAAAAACATTTGTCGCTCTGGCTGCTGAAACAGTGGTTACCTGTAATCTTGGTATTGGTCCGGCTTCATTTGTTCCATCTGTTTTGACTTTTACACAACGACAACTTGCACCAAAGTAAGGGTCGTTATTATCATGAAATGCCTGAATAAAGTTCTGAGTAACATTGCTGTCATATTTTTTGAGAAGCAGGTTGATTGGTCTGCCATTGAAATTGGAGCTTAAACCCGATGTCCAGAAACCTGTATAAAGACTTCCATTGACATCTCCTTCAGAAGACGCAAAATTAGGAACTGTATTAGTGGTTACACTTCTGTACCCTCTCATTCCTGTAAATATTGCATAGTTACCAATGGTGTAATCACTATTTGGGAACATAAATCCTGCAGTTCTTCTTTTTCCAACTCTCACCTGAATTCCAAAATTATCTGTTATAATCCTATAGGCACTTGCAGCTCTGTATGATTTTCTATACCACGGGCTAAGACCGAAATCTTCCTGTGCTACAGGATTTGAAGGAACTGAGATAACAGATACCGTAGTTACGTCAGGGATTCTCCATCCTTCCGGGCAAGGATCAAAAGGGGATTTTTTATCACCTCTCCCCCAGCGATCAGCACCTAAATTAGGCTCTGCAGCCAACCAGTCTGAACCTTTTCCGGTAGCATCCAAAGTACTTGGCACCATAAAAGCCAATGGATTTTTCACCGAATACGACAATACTTTTGCTATTTTTTCAGAAGGTTTGTCTGTAACAACAACATTGGCATTGGCAGAATTACTATAGGTTGCATACGGTCTGATATAATTAGTATTATAATTCGATTCAACTAAAGGTGCATAGGTAATTATTCCGTTTGCTGCAGTAGTTCCTGTCCAGTACTTTACAGCATCTGTTTTATAGCGATACTGGCCATAATCAATATCTGATGCCGTTCTATAGGTTGGAATTGGATCTTTCCTTCCCCATTGATAATGAAGACCACCAGAAAGCATAATCTGCTCCGGAGAGCCGGGTAATGCTGTTTCGGGGTTTAGGTTATCCCCATAAATGGTAGGGAATACTTCTACAGCTCCTAAATTTCTATCCATGATTTCAGTATCCAAAACTTCACTTCTTTTTGCAAAGTTTATATAGTTCACAGCATTGGCATCCGGCTGATCTGTTATATGACGATTGGACCCGATAGCCGTATTGGTTACCCAAATATGCCAGCTCCAGTAAACCGGATTTGTGATACTTCCATTATGCAATGTAACAACTGCATTACCACTTTTATTTGGATTGATGATAACTTTTATTTTTGAACTACTGATTGCTGATAAAGAACCTGGCTGATCTACAGAAACCTGTTTAATCAAACCTGTATCTGTTGTCCACAGAACATTTGTTTTTAAATTATCAAAACCTGAAGCATTTAATACATCAGGATTATTTAATAATTGACTCTGGGTAGAAAAAGCTTTACTGATTGGAATTTCAATTGTAGATTCTGCAGTAGATTTTACCATTGTATAGGTGTTTGGATTATCCAATCCATCCATGTACTGTCCTTCTGCAAAGTAGTCTGTAGGGAAATCATAATCGTTAACCACATATAAAGGATCTTTGATACATCTGCAACCATTGGCCCCAGAAGTTTCCCCCATAGATAACGGCTGATAGAAATACCTTCCGTTAATATTCGGATAGTTTGGATCTGGAATATCAGGTTGTTCTTTATCAGGAACCAGAAACAGAGCTCTGGCTACGATGGATGGAGAGGCATCGAAATGTCTGGTCATCGTTGCAGTCCATAAAGCTGTGTGATGCTGGTCTGTATACTGCCCTTCATGTCTGTTAATAAGCAACTGTCCGGTACCCGGAAATTTACCCATATTAAATCCACCTATACTGGAAAGGTCATATCCTACATTCGTATACAGTTTAAATCCTTTCATAAAGTTAGGTGCCCCCGCATCTGTAGGCTTGATAATCTGATAAGAGTTTGCTTCAAAGGCATTCTTACCCATATTGGTTTTCACCCCAAGAGGAGAGAAATCAATTCTAATATCATCAATATAAGTCTTTGATCCTCCATTAGCTACTAAAACAGAAGGAACCCTCCAGCCATTAGGACACGGGTCATAAGACGATTTATTTTTATAGGGCTGTGCATCATCATCTCCCAAGTAATTGTCTCTATATTTTCCTTCGGAATTATCAGACCATAAATTAAGCTCGGAAAGGCGATTGCTACCAAAATCAGGTGATTTTCCAAACCAATTTAACATGAGCGTCTTAGCACTGTCATAATATGCGATATCTGCACTATTATTCCCCACATAGATTAGGCTTAAAGGATTTTTAACGGCAAGTGACAGGTTATTTTTCACATTCGCACTGGCCAATGGAACAAATTTTCTAAGTGCGTCAATTTTAACTGAGTTTGCCGTATATTGGGCATTTCTATGTCTTATTCGTCCTATTGAACCTGACACTTCATAAGAATCATTTCCCTTAGCTGTTAAAGGAGGAATCGGATCTTTTCTACCCCACTGATAGAGCAATCCACCATTTTTATTCCAGTTTCCTGAAGTTAAAGAATTACTCATTGCCCCTAAGTTTCTATCCATCCATCCCCAATCTGAATCCGGAATCAACTCTACAGTTCCATCTTTCTTTTGTCTTTTTAGCCCTGCGAAACTCTTATAAGCAGAACCATTAGTAGGATCATCTGTAACCCAGATATGCCACGACCAATAAACCTCACCACCAACTTTTAATGCAATAACAGCATTTCCTTTTTTAGCCTTATTAACAGGAACTTTTATCATAGTATCTTCTCCAGAGCCAATCATCTCAAGGCTATAATTAATGCCTGATTTGATCAAACCATGGGCGTCCTCCCATAAAACATCGGCTGTAACCTGTCCTGCAGGAATATCGGACCCACCAATGTATTTATCCTTCTGCCACATAGCAAATGCCTTTTTAACCGGAATATAAAGACCGTCAGCACTATTTCCTGTCTTATCTTTTCCAGTAAAAATATAACTGTTAGGAGCTTTAGTCCAGTCTGCAACACTATAATCTGAAACAGCTCCTGTATTTACCGTAAAACAACCCAGTGAGCACTCCGAAGTATCATCATAAGCCGTAGTAGAGCCAAAAACACCAGTATATTTAATGAATTTGAATACTTCTTTTTCAACATCCTGCATAGTCCTTTTAGGCTGATATGATGTAGTAACATCATTTCTTAACGCTCCCACACCGTATAAAGTCATCTCTGAAGTATTAGAAATAATAAGGTTTTCAGATCCAGGTCCCCTTCTTGCCACATTGTTTGTATATCCGAAATAAGGAGCTCCATAATTGCTTGTACTGTTGGGAGTAAGATCTATATAAGTCCCATCATTTTTATAAATTCTTAATCCGGTTGTAATACTCGAAACAATCACAACAGGTTCCTGATCTGGAATAAATTCAGCCAAATTCTTCCACGTCCTGTTGTACATGTTAAAATACCTGCTTTCTATAAAGGTTGGACTTTTCCAGTTAAAATATCCCGGACCATTAGGTTCTCCTGGCCATTGGCTAAATTTCACAAAGAGTCCGTTAGCTGAGAATTTACCGGCAAACATATACACAGGATCATCATAACTATACAGATAAGGTATAGGATGCCCTGCAGCTTCATTGTATATAAATTCAGGAGTAGCCCCTAATGTATCACTAACCGCTCCTGTATTGACCAATTTTACAGCTTTACTGCCATTTGCATCTGCAATCAGATCTGATGGATGAGTGGGTGCAAATACAACATCATTTTTTTTATTATCCATCAGGACATTACTCAGTTTATTCCAGGAATAAGCAGATGTCACCCTGTCTTTCACTCCAACCACTTTTCCACTGCTGTTTGTAATCAGTGACCCATCCTTCTTAGGCGTTAAGAGCATTGTATATTCATTTTCATCCAGATCACAGTTAGAAGCAACATAATCACTAAGCTTATAATGGCTTATACTTTTGTCCCATACAACACTATTGAAATTGCTAAGATTAGTATCCGAACTCAGTTCCACTTTTACCTTATAAGAACTTTGAGCAGAAGCAGGAAGTTCAAAACGCGCCGTGAGAATTTCATTGTACTGGTTATAGGAATACAAAGTCTTACACCATCCGGTAACCCAATTGCCCTGTGCATCCTGATATCGGATCGACAGTTTTATATGATCACTGGTAAAGGGTTTTGTAAGCTTTCCGCTCATCACAACCAACCCTTTCTGATTGATATTCTGATTGATAACGATCAGCGGATCCAGATCATAAGTAAAAGGAGTAACAGGGGGGTAAAGCCTGGAATTTAAAGATTTCCCATACGTTTCCGGAGGCGAAAATTCCCGCGAAAAAGCATGAGTTGACACCACGCAGAATGCTGTTGCCAAAATTTTGGAAATAAATTTTGCTTTCATAACGTTGTTGTTTGAATAAATGTGTTAAAACTTGATTATTTTTTTCCGAAAAGATGGTATCGGATACAATAGGAAAAGTAAGTGTGAATAAATTCACTTGAATTGGTGTTCATCATGGTTTATTTGTGTTTTTAGTTTAAAAAATCTGTTCAGCTAGGGAAAGAATTTTCACAAATATATGAAAAAACAGATTCAGGTGACATAAATCGACAATAATCTATTAAACAACCGTTTAACATCCAAATAAGAATATTTTATCTGAGAAATAATCCAATAGTAAAACAAACCTTTCAGGAATATAAAATTTACTCTTTTTAAATCCAAAAGAAATAAAAAAAACGGTAATGATACCGTTTCTTATTTAATATTTTTAAGCATTGATTTTAATTTTTTCTGAATCGGAGGCTCAAGATATTCTGCAACCACATATGCTACAGGAATTACAAGTGAAAATGAAATAATGGGTAAAAGCCAGTAAGGGACCGTAATAAATCTATCTATTTTCAGCATCCATGAAATCATCATATTTTCATGCAATAAATAAACAGGATAACTCACAAACCCCACAAAAGTAAACAGCCTCATAGAAAAGAAACGCTCCATTCGCTTCCAGAATAACGCTCCTACAAAAACAAGAACCAAAATAATAAGATACACGTTTCTGGTCATATCCTGAAGCCTGTACATATAAAACATAGCACATATTGTGGCAATTACAAAAGCATACAGATATCTTTTATCTCTTTCTTTATAGTAAATATACATGAGTGCACCAGATACAAACCATCCAAAATAGACGAAATTTCCAATATAGGCTTTACATTTCAACAATTCCGGAGGAAGCAAGTGATGGAATTCCAGGATCTGATATGACACAGCCACCAAATAAATGATAAAGATCCCTAACAATGCCAGGTTCCTTTTAAACATATAATAAAGCGCACCAAAAATCACATAAAACTTTACTTCAATATACAAGGACCAGAATGATGATTCCAGAACAGGAAAGTCGGTTTTAAAAATACGCTCCAGCAATCCCTCATCTACGAATAGAATTCCGGGAAGCAAAGATTTAAGCTCAGGAATCCCCAAAGGTCTTTCATAAAAGAATCCAGCCGTAATATAGATAATTAAGGAGCATATCAGCATGCTGGGGAAAAGCCTCACCCATCTGTTTTTGATAAACTGAATAAAGCCTGTTGTTTTTTCCATAGACATCAGAATGACAAACCCGGATATCAGAAAGAACAACTGCACACCCAGATCTCCATATTTTACCAGCAGATTGTCTTTGAACAAATCCCCGAAAGGATAATGTTTGCTCCAAATATAATATCCATGAAAAAGAAAAACCAACAAAATTGCAAGTCCTCTTAAACCGTCTAAAACTAATATTCTATTTTTCTGTTCAGCCATAAATCATAAAATATAAAACTTCTTACGGAAGAATATGGTTGTGATAGAGATCTATTGTAAATCTACCTGCTGTAATATTTTTAAAGCTGGAGAATACCACAAAGTTAAAAATGACCAAAGCTACAATGAAGCTGTGTATAGCGGCTCTCATCCCTTTAGAAACCACAAACATCGTATTGGGAATTAAAATATAGGAAAATGCAAGGAAAGTCCCCGTTAATCTGGACGAGAAAATCGGGTTATTTCTAAAAATAAAATAGAAACAGATTCCTATTACGGTATAATTCCGATGATACTCGTAATAGGGATATTTTTCTTTCATTTTTGTATCAAAAATAAACAGGAAAGCGGTACAGATAGCCAGCATCGCCTCCGGAATTCCGAAACCTCCGTTCAGTCGCTCTACAGATTCATCCACATAACCATTGAACCCTTCCACCAGGGTACTTTCGGAGGCAAAATTCCCTAGTATATCCCCAAAGTATCGGTATACTTCAAACGGAGAAAGAAATACTGATACCAGAATAAAAAGAAGCATCCAGAACTTATTCAACGGAACTCTGGCGATCCAATACATTGGAAGCATCAGATAACAAACATTGTGAATACCTGCTGCAAGATAGATCCATAAAAGATACATCCATAAATTCCGTTCTTTAATATACCGTATTGCCCAATATGCCATGAAACACCCTAAGTTTTGCCTGATCTGTCCACTCTCTCCAATAAAGAAGCCAGGAATAAAGACAAAAACCAAAAAGGTAAAAGGATAATGGGTATTTTCTTCAACAAATTTTGTTTTAAAAAAAGTTACCAATGCTGCTATTACAAAGGTCAGCATGTAGAAAGGAGCATCAAAAATATTGATCAGAATCTTATTGATCAACACATAGAGCCACTCCTGCTCCATCACCTGAGGCCCCTTTATTGAAAGAGCTGCAAGAAAAATACTCAGATAATCTTTCGTATCAGAATAGACATAGATTCCCACATAACTTCCATAATCCGGCCCCACATCATCACGAAATCCTGCAATAATGACAAGAAATACCGCCAAAATATAAAGCGCCTTTTTATTCGTTTTCCCGGAATACACTTCCTGAAAACTGAAAATCAGCATATAAATGACTGCAATGATATAATAAGGGTGTAATAAATTCATTAGGCGGTTATGGTGTTTTTAAATTGATACGAAGTAAATATAAACCCTGTGAGAATTAAAGGAATAAATAACCTTACTTCCCAGAAGAGTCCCACCATCGCAATCATTATCAGATAAGGCAGGGAAAAGAAAAGGTACTTTCTGATCAGTATTTTTCCTTCGTTATTACACAATATATAACTGAAATATACACTTATCATCCCAAATAAAAGCCCGCTTATATTAAAAGGACTGCTGAAGTTATCCAGAAAATAAATTCCTTCCACAAAAGATACGTCCTGATGGATCATCATTCTAAGCCCGGCATAAGGAATGATAAAGGCAATCACCAAAAACACAAGTTCTCTGATGAATGTAAAATCACGATTTTTAAGTTTTTTAAAATCAATGCAGACTGCAGCAAAAAAAGAAATATTCAGGCATGAAGTCTCTCTTGCCAATGTTGAAATACATACAACTGCACATAAAAGGATAAAGTCCGAAATATTCCTGTTCTGCAAATATTTCAGGGTAAGCAATGCTCCCCAGAGATAAAAGAAAATGGCAATAGAATCACAATTGGTAGGCACATACTGCACGATAACGATAAAGAATATGGCCAGCAAATGGATCAGTCTCCTGATATTCAAAGACAAAAGAGTTCCTACAGATTTTAGTTTAAAAATCATATGTAAAATGATCGAAGACAGCACAAAAAAGAAACTGTTGATCAGAAAAATGCTATGATAAAAGAGTGTTCCCTGCTTTAAAAGAAAACTCTTAAGAAAGGGAAGATAATTGTTTACAAAGAATGTTACTGCTTCTGTAACATGTACACTCAGATAATTGGGTATTACTCTGTAAGCATATACCGAAGCAAACATAAAGTCTGGAGCCTTATCCATAGTCTTCAATCTTACATAGGAAGATTCAAAGCCATAGTAAGACATCGCAAACAGCAGAAACGGGAGTACTGCAACAAATAGGAATCCGTTTATTTTTTCATCATTTTTTGTCAACATATCAAAAACAGATTCTTATTTTTTGAATAATAATTGTGGTTTAAAATACATTTCATCAAAAGGGAACTTTTGCAAAAGTAGAATAATTTTTCATTCTGCCTAGAATATTTTATTGATTTTCAGACAAAACTTATCCCTAACTATTTTGATGTAACTCTTAAAAATTTAAATTTGCAGACTTGATCCAAATGCAATGCATCGCTTTTTTATATTTTTATATTATCTGATTTCCAGAAATAAAATCCTTTCTGTATTTACAGCCTTAGGAATTGCCGCTTTATGTCTTTTTTTTGCTTCAAAGATTAATTTTGAAGAGGACATCAATCAGATCATCCCTAAAAATGAAAAATCGGATCTTACAGCAAAAGTGCTTAAGCAGCTTAACTTTTCGGATAAGATCATCGTTATCATAGAAAATAAATCCAGCGAAGACAGCTTCCAGCTTTCTGAAACTGCTGATACTTTTTTACGGAAAATAGAGCCTTTACAAAGATACATAGGTACTGTTCAGGGGAAAGTAAATGATAATGAAATTTCAGAAACCTTTGACTTCGTCAGTCAGAATCTGCCTTTATTTCTCAATGAAAACGACTACAAAGAGATTCAGGAAAAGCTTGGGAAGGATAGTATTGCCAGGCGAATAGAAGATAATTATATTTCATTGGCTTCACCTACCAGCCTTGTCACTAAGGAATTTATCAAAAAAGACCCTCTTGGGCTGACCTTTTTAGGAATCAAAAAATTAAATGCCTTAAACATCAGCAAGGATTTTAAACTGGAAGACAGCTATATTGTAACCAAGGATGGAAAAAACCTTTTGCTGTTTATAGATCCTAAAAACAAAAGCAATGATACCAAGGCTAATGAAACCTTCGTTGATGAACTTGATACAATAAAAGATAATCTTAATAAACAGTTCAAAGGAAAAACAGAGATCAGCTATTTCGGATCTCCGGTGATTGCTGTAGCCAATGCCAAACAGATCAAAAAAGACATTCAGAATACAGTTGTCATTTCAATGACAGTACTTTTGGTCCTGCTGATTTATTATTTCAGGAACTTCTTTACCCCTATCATTGTATTCCTTCCGACAGTCTTCTCAGTTCTGCTGGCTTTAATGGTATTGTATTTTATTAAGGATAAAATCTCGGCCATTTCATTAAGTGTGGGAGCTATTCTTATCGGAATTACCATAGATTATGCCCTGCACATTCTTACCCATTACAAGCACAATAACAATATTGAAGAACTCTATAAGGAAATTACCCAACCCATAATATTGAGTAGTGCGACAACTGCAGTTTCTTTTTTGTGTCTGGTATTTGTACGGTCAGAAGCATTAAAGGATCTGGGACTTTTTGCAGCCATTACAGTTATTTTATCTTCTGTTACCGCATTAATTATTGTTCCCCAACTTTATCAGCCTAAGCATACTGAAGAAAATCATAACACCAATTTCATTGATAAGATCGGATCTTATCCGTACGAAAAAAATAAACCTTTGATTATAGGATGTTCTATAGTCATCTTAGCATGTTTATTTGGATTCAGGCATGTTGGGTTTAATGAAGATATTGGTGACCTGAATTATATTCCGAAGGAAATGAAGATCAGTGAGGCAAAACTGCAAAAGCTTTCGGATATTACTTCAAAATCTATCTATACGATCTCTTACGGAAATTCTGAAGAGCAGGCTTTGGCAAGAAATTCCCAGTTAAATACATTCCTTGAGCAAGAGAAAAAAGAAGGTAAAATATTAAGTTACAATTCAATTGGAGGTATTGTTCTGTCTGAAAAAGATCAGCAAAAGAAAATTACTGAATGGAAAAACTTCTGGAATGACAGCAAAAAGAGCCAGACAGTCTCTGAATTAGTCAGTAACGGAAATAAATTCGGGTTCAACAGTTCGGCTTTTGACAATTTCAATGAAATTTTAAATAAAAACTACTCTACGTTAACCATCAGGGACTATGAAAAGGTGAAGGCACTCCAGATTTCAGAGTTTATGAGCCATGAAAAAGATTTTTATACGGTTTCGAATGTGGTAAAGGTTGACGAGAATAAAAGAGATGCCTTTATCAAGGATATTGAAAAGAAGCATAATGCCCTGGCAATTGACCGTCAGCAGATGAATGAAAACTTTTTAGGTTTATTAAAAAGAGATTTCAATACACTGATCAATTATTCTCTTCTGGCTATTGTTTTAACAATTATCGTTTTCTTCAGAAATTTTGAACTAACGGTTCTTACCATGTTTCCTATTGTTCTAACTGGGGTAGTGACAGCCGGGCTTCTATATTTTATGGGACTGGAACTGAATATTTTCAGTACTGTAGTATGTACATTGGTCTTTGGAGTTGGAGATGACTTCAGTATTTTCCTTACCCAGGCTATGCAAAAAGAGCATACAACAGGAAAAAATGAACTTCCAACGTATAGAACATCTATTATTCTGGCAGTATTTACAACCATTTTGTCTATCGGATCTCTGATTTTTGCCAAACATCCGGCTTTACATTCATTAGCTTTGGTAGCATTGATTGGAATGTTCTCTGTGATTATCATTACTTCTACTCTATATCCGTTCTGGTTCAGATTATTGATTACCAACAGGGCAAAAAAAGGACTTTCTCCAATTACATTCAGATTATTGATCGTGTCAGTCATCAGCTTTTTATATTATGGGCTTGGAGGAATGCTATTTTCTGCTGTGGGAAGTTTCTTTGTGAAAAACTCAAATGGGAAAACTCTGGATATCATCAAACTTATTTTAGCTAAGTTTTTAACTTCCGTGCTATATTCGAATCCATTTGTAAAGAAGAAGGTCATTAAAAATCCCAATGAAGATTTTAGTAAACCAGCTGTCATTATTGCTAACCATACTTCTTTTTTAGATACACTGGCGATTGCAATGGCCACTCATAAAATCATTTATTTAGTGAATGACTGGGTGTACAAATCTCCGGTGTTTGGTAAACTGGTTAGGGCATTAGGCTTCTATCCGGTTTCTCAGGGCATTGAAAATGGGATGGATAAACTGAAGGAAAAAATTGCACAGGGCTATTCTCTTGTTGTTTTCCCTGAAGCGGAACGTTCCTACACCAATGATGTTAAAAGATTTCATAAAGGAGCCTTCTATCTTGCAGAACAGTTTGAATTGGATGTTCTTCCTTTATATATCCACGGAAATTCTGAAGTTCTCCCAAAAGGGGATTTCATTATCTACGATGGAAGCATCACTGTAAAAGTGGGTGACAGAATCAGTAAAGATGATGTAGCTTTTGGTAAAAACTATTCTGAAAGAACAAAAAAGATCAATGCTTATTACAGAGATGAATTTGCTAAACTGAGAGAAGAGATTGAGGATGAAAATTATTTTAAAAAGCAGTTGTTCTTAAGCTATTTATATAAGGATAATGAAGTGGTAACAGAAGTAAAGAAAGATTTTAAGGCTAATAAATCGGTTTACTTTGAACTGAATAAACATATTGCCACAGATGCCAATATCCTGCATATTTCAGATGATTTTGGTCAAAAAGATATATTACTTACTCTTTACCAGGCAAGCAGACGAGTTTTTTCCTGGATCAGGAATGATGAAAAAAGAGCAACAGCAGCCCATAATTATCTTGTAAAAAGAAGAAAGATACATTATATAAAAGATTTGTCTGAAGTAAATAAAAGCATTGATATCCTTCTGATTTCAGATGATAGTTTTGATCTTAATGAAATTCAGGTTCTTCCTGAAACCATCATTTTTATCAACAGCAAAAACTCGGGGATAGAAAATGAAAATTATACATTAAAATTTAGTTCTGAATCATTAAAAATATTTAAAACTAAATAATAAATATGAAAAACATATTTTTGTAAACACTAAAAAGATTCCATGAAAAAAAATATACTTGTCATATATTATTCCCAAACCGGCCAGTTGGAAGATATCGTGAGAAATATAGCCAAGCCTTTTGAAGTTCAAAAGGAGGAATATGATATTACCTATTATAATATTCAGCTAAAGGAAGATTTTCCTTTTCCCTGGCCAGGTGATGTTTTTTTCAACACTTTCCCGGAATCTTATTTACAAATCCCTAAAGAAATTGTACCCCCTTCAGAAGAAATACTGAACAAGAGGTATGACCTCATCCTGTTCGGATATCAGGTATGGTATCTCACACCCTCTATTCCGATCATTTCATTTTTGAAGAGTGGCTATGCAGAACGCATCCTTAAAGACACTCCTATAGTCACTATTTCCGGAACCCGGAATATGTGGATGCTTTCTCAGGAAAAACTGAAAGTATACCTCAGAGACCTGAAAGCCAAACTTGTAGGAAACATCGCATTGGTAGACAGACATGATAATTACACCAGTGTACTTACTATTCTCCGCTGGCTGACTACAGGACAAAAGGAAAAATCAGGAATGCTTCCGGCAGCAGGAGTTTCAGATGAAGAAATTACAGGATCAGTAAAATACGGAACGATCATTGAAAGACATTTCAAAAACAATGATTTCGAAAATCTGCAACCTGATCTTGTAAAAAACGGAGCCATTGAAATCCGCCCGTTTTTAGTACGTGTAGAAAAGGTAGGAAACAAGATTTTCACGGTGTGGTCTAATCTGATTATCAAGAAAAAAGAGAAACGCCCATTGCTGATAAAATTCTTTAAGGTATATTTGATGGCTGCGATATGGATCATCTCACCTGTCGTTTTGGTGTTACACCTGCTTACAACCCCTATATTTTGGTTTAAAAGACAAAAACAAAAAAGATATTTACAAGGAATTAATTTAAAATAGAATGTACGACGTATTTATAACAAAAGCTTCAAAATATTTACCCAATGAACCGGTATCAAATGATGAAATGGAGACATATCTTGGGCTTATCAATGACGCACCTTCTAAAGCCAAATCACTTATTTTAAGAAATAATAAAATTACTACCAGATACTACGCTTTAGATACAGAAGGAAACCCTACGCATTCCAATGCACAGCTTACCGCAAATGCAATCGAAGGACTTTTTGATGAAAATTTCAAAAAAGAAGATATGAAGCTCTTATCCGTAGGAACTACGTCTCCGGATCAGATCCAGCCTTCACATGCTTCTATGGTTCATGGTGAGCTGAACATCGGAAAATCTATTGAGATCAACACAGCTACCGGACTTTGCAACTCAGGGATGAATGCCCTTAACTACGGATTCCTTTCGGTAAGAGCCGGAGTACAGGAAAGCGCAGTATGTGCAGGTTCTGAAAGAATGTCTGCATGGATGACGGCAGATAAATTCAATCATGAAGCTGAAAATTTAATATTATTAGAAGAAAGGCCTATCATTGCCTTCAAAAGAGAATTCCTTAGATGGATGCTTTCTGACGGAGCAGGTGCTTTTTTATTAGAAAATAAACCCA
The DNA here is from genome assembly GCF_024810195.1 of Chryseobacterium sp. BIGb0232. Taxonomy (NCBI): domain Bacteria; kingdom Pseudomonadati; phylum Bacteroidota; class Flavobacteriia; order Flavobacteriales; family Weeksellaceae; genus Chryseobacterium; species Chryseobacterium sp. BIGb0232. The sequence continues at coordinate 219,448 of NZ_JANUEH010000006.1, read as the reverse complement.
GAGAAAACGGAATTTCTTTAAGAGTGGAATTTATCGATTTCTATTCTTACGCTCATGAGATTGAAGCATGTATGTATGCAGGATGTGACAAACAGGAAGACGGAAGCTTAAAATCATGGGCAGATTATCCGTCTGACGAATGGCTGAAGCAATCTATTTTCGCTATCAAACAGGATACAAAGATTCTGGATAAATACATTCTTGTAAAAGGTGCTGAAAGCTTAAGGGCCTCTTTCGATAAACATAATCTGGATCCTGAAAAAATTGACCACGTATTGGCTCATATCTCTTCGGGGTATTTCAAAGACGGGTTAAAAGAAGAATTTGCTAAAAAAGGAATGGATTTCCCTGCTGAAAAATGGTTCTACAACCTTTCTGAGGTAGGAAATATCGGAGCCGGATCTATCTTTATCGCCTTAGAGCAACTGATGAACTCCGGAACATTGAAAAAAGGAGAAAAAATTCTTCTTTGCGTTCCTGAAAGCGGAAGATTTGCCTATTCTTGCTCTTTATTAACCGTTTGCTAATGGAAAACAGACTGCCAACATCCGATAAAAATTTTGTAGAAAGCCTTATTCCACAACGTGCCCCATTTGTCATGGTCCATGAGCTTTCGGAATATTCTGAAAACCATCTTATTTCCGGATTTGAAATTAAAGACAGTAATCTATTTGTTCAAGACGGATTTTTTCAGGCTTCCGGGCTGATTGAGCATCAGGCACAGAGTGTAGCACTTCATACAGGGTACAAGTATTATCTGCTTGGAAAAGACGCTCCTACAGGATACATTGGAGCCATCAAATCTTTTGAAGCTGAAATATTGCCTAAAGTTGGAGATCAGCTGAAATCGGAGGTAACCATCCTCAATGAAGTAATGGGAGTAACTCTGGTAGACATCGTTACGAAATTAAATGATGAAGTAATTGCAAAATCTCAAATGAAAACTGCTGTAAAATAACTTTTAATGGAAATCAGGGAAGAAAATATCATCAATATTCACAACTTTTTACCGCATCGTGAACCGATGCTTATGGCAGACTATATTCTGGAACTGACCAAGGAAAAAGTAGTGACTTCCTTTGAAATAAAAGAAAACAATATATTTGTTCATAATAATGAATTTGTAGAAGCAGGTTTAATTGAAAACCTGGCACAGACCTGTTCATCCATCCTTGGACAAAGCTTCTTTGAAAATCCTGAAGCCAATACCAAGGTGATAGGTTTTATTACTAATATTAAAAAGATTGAGGTTTTCGGGCTTCCCAAAGTAAATGACAAGATCATTTCAAAAGCATCACTGATTTCCCAGTTTGAAAATATCTGCCATATCTTCTGCGAAACGTTCAACAATGATGAATTGTTGATAAGAGCGGAGATTAACCTGTTTATTCAGGAGGTAAAATCATAAAAAGAAAGAAAAAGACTTTAAAAGCTGTACGTTTTGTGCAGCTTTTTGTTTTACAATGATTGATATTTTTTCTTTATTGTTTTAACGCTACGGTCGCAAAGAAAGTGCTTATTTCTATTTTTTTAAGTTCGCAAGGGCGTTTCACCCAGCCAAGATTCCTGACTATTTTTGAGAGAGAGAGTATTGTGTCCCCGGTAAATAGGTTTTGGTTAAAGCCAAAGTAATTTTATTTTTTATTTAGGAAAGCTTTTAGCCCTCCTCTATTGAATTAAAACCCAACAAACTGATCAAAGATATTTCTTTCTTCCCTTGCTAAGTGAAACGCCTTTGCGATCGAAAATATCCACAATGGATAATCCTTTTGCAAGCTCTTGAGTTAAAAACAATAACCCAACACCTTATAAATGATTGCACCTATTTGTGGAATTATTCGTAACATTTATGCTTAAACAGCCTTATATTTCACGTGAAACATTCTACAATTCTGTGGAACATTCACTATCAGACAAATACCATATTCAAACAAAAAAGTGGAGCATTTCTGCTCCACTTCACCTATTATTAAAACTAAAATATTAGTATCCGAAAATCTCTTCAAGAGACAATTCCTGGAACTCTCCCATCTTGTTGATGGATTCCATATTCAGGTTTTCTTTTTTACCGATGATCGCCGTATTGTATTGTACAGGTTTCACCTCAGTGTTGTAGAATCCTGTAAGCTGAGGCAATGTCAGCCCCTGAATTTCAGCGTATGTATCTTTTCTGATATCATAATCAACACCTAGCTTTTTAAGTGCCAACTGACTAAAGAAAATATTCGTTCTGTTGATTCTGTTGGATGCAATCTGTTTCAATGCTGACCCTTTTGCATTTTCAAACTGTGTTGGAATCTGTGGTAATTCAGCCATTAGCTCACTCATTGCATTTACAGCTAAAGGAAGTTTGTTAGACTGTGTTCCAATATAGTTGGTAATATAGTTAGCATGCCCTTTTTCTGAAGCGTTAGCATAAGAAACATAAGCAGAATAAGCTAAAGATTTACTTTCTCTGATCTCCTGGAAAACAATAGAAGATAAGCCTCTTCCGAAGTATTCATTGAACACATTTGCTTTTCCGAAATTGTTTAGGTTTACAGGGCTTGCTTTTGCTACTTTAGCCATTTCCATCTGTACCATATCATAGTTTGTGAAGTATACTTTTCCTGTTGTAGCAGGTTCTGCATATTCCTTAGCTTTTGCAGGCTGCAGACTTGTATTGGTGATATAAGGTTTTACAGCATTTTCCATACCTGCCTGATCTTTTCCGTAAAGCAGTATCTGGTAAGGATATTGGTTCAGCGTTTTTACCTTTTTCATTAATTCTGTAGCATCAATGCTCTCAAGGCGTGCTTTGGAGATAACATCTATCATTCTGGACTCCTTTCCATATTTTGCATAGTTGGAAAGTGCTCCCATAATTCTCACCTTATCTTTCTTACCTGCTTCTCTCGCCTCAAGAATTGTTTTTACCGTCTGGCTGTAAACAGCTTTATCTGCCTTTACATTTGATAACCAATGATTCATTAATTCTACGCCTTTCTTCATATTGCTTTCAAGCCCGGATAAAGTAATAGTCGTTTGATCATTCGATGTTATGAATCTATAAGAAACCCCCAGCTTATAGAACTCTTCCTTCAGTTGCTCCGGAGTATATTTATCCGTTCCAAGGTATTCGAAAACAGTACCTGCCAGCGAAAGTTCTTTATCATTATCTGTTCCGAAAGGGAAAACATAACTTATCTGAGCAATTTCATTGTATTTATTCTTTACAAAATTTACCGTTTTGTCTTTTATCTTTGAAGTCTGAATCGCAGTTTTATAATCGATGAATTCAGGCTTAATTTCAGCAACTTTAGTATTTAAAATATCTTTAAGGAAAGGCGATTGAGCTTCCCTGTTCAGTTTAATAGGTGTAATTCCCGGATTTTCTACACGAACAAGCTTATCATTCACACCCTTTTCTTTGTAAACAACCACATAGTTATCCTTAAAGAAATCATTGGCAAACTTTACAACATCAGCCTTAGTAATCTTTTCGTATTGATTGATCTCATCCAGCTCCTGCTCCCAGGTTCTCCCCTTAATATAAGAGTCGTAAAGCTCAGTAGCCAGGCCGTCAGCTGTTTCAAAACCTTTCATACGCTGAACTTTCTTATCATTTACAATAGCTTTAAGAAGCCAATCCGGGAATTGTCCTTTTTTAACCAGATCAAGCTGGTCCAATAACAATTTTTTAGCTTCATCAAAACTTTGCCCGTCCTTAGGTGTAACAGATAATGCAAACATTCCATACATTTTGAATGGAGATTCATAAGCACCTGCACCTAAAGTTTTTTGCTTTTGATTGATATTAAGGTCGATCAACCCTGCATCTCCTCTATTGCTTAGAATTTCAGCGACTACATCTGCAAGTCTAGCCTCCTGCGTTCCATAAGAATCCGTTCTCCATGCCATTGTCATTCTTGGAGTAGAGGGGCTTTTTACTGTTCTGGAAACAACCTGATTCATTGGAGCTTCCGTCACCATCTTTTTCATCGGAATATCCTTGTATTTGAAAGATCCGAAATATTGGTCAACTAACTTTATAGTTTTATCGAAATCTATATCTCCAACCAATACTACCGCCATATTATTAGGCACATAGTAGGTATCAAAATACTTGTGTATAGCAACCATTGAAGGGCTTTTCAGGTGTTCAGAAGTACCGATAGTGGTTTGCTGTCCGTTGGGATGTTTTGGAAAAAGGGCTTCCATCAAAGCATAGTTTACCAAACGTCCGTCATTATCCTGAGCTCTGTTGTACTCCTCGTACACGGCTTCCAATTCTGTATGGAAAAGACGAAGTACCAGTTCTGAAAAACGTTCCTTTTCAACCCTTAACCATTTTTCCAGCTCATTGGATGGAATATTGTTTTTGTAAACAGTTTCATCCAGCCAGGTATGTGCATTGGTTCCTGTGGCACCTAATGAAGAAATAGCTTTATCATATTCATTCGCAATGGCAAATTTTGAAGCTTCCTGAGATACCTCATCTATCTTTTTATAGAGCTCTTTTTTCTTTGCCGGATCCTTCTCTGCTTTATGCTGTTCATAAAGATCGGAAATCTGCTGTAATAAAGCTTTTTCTTTTGCCCAATCCTGGGTTCCAAGATGCGAAGTTCCTTTGAAGACCATATGCTCTAGGTAGTGAGCAAGTCCCGTATTATCACTTGGGTCATTATTAGATCCCGTTCTTACCGGAATATAAGTCTGGATTCTTGGGGCATCTTCATTTTTTGCCAGATAAACCTTCAATCCGTTTTTCAGAGTGTAGACTCTTACTCCTGCCTGGTCATTCTTTACTGTTTCATAAGTATAACCCTGAGCATCAGTTAATTTCTGAGTATCGAATTTCTGAGCCATAGCACTAAGCATGCAGAAAAGCGAAACAGAAATAAAAATTTTTTTCATAGTTAGTATTTAATCGTTATTTTTTAATCCAAATTTCAAATCCATTAGTCTTATAATATGGGGTACTTGTTACAGCTTCCATTATAAGTATTAACAGTATTTCTTAAGATTTCATTACATCCCGATAGTTAAACATCCTTGTTTTAAAAACTGAGAAAAACAGTTTTTTTTATACTATCTGAGCCTGAACGATGAAGATAAAATTAATTCATGCCTTATATAAACGGGAAAATAAATTCATAAGTACTGAAGTGTAAGCCCTGACCAAAACACTGATATCACCTCTATTTCATAACAATATCATGATCAGGTTTGGCATAATTTTCATATTATGTATTTTCACTATTTTAGCCACCTGATTAAAAGAATCAAAACAGGTGAATCTCATTTCATCTGGAATCTAAAAAATTAAACATTCAGATGAAAAAACAAGACCTGCCTCAAGACGAAAGTAATCTGAAATCCGCTAACATGACAGAAGTTCTGTATGTAACGGATGAAAATGATAATTATACAACAGCCAACAGTACGGGCTGGGATGCCAAAAAAGCAGCTTTGGACGAGTCCATGGAACTGATACATGAGAGAATTGAAGAAGCCAAACAGAACGTTGCCAATAATATCGTAAGCCCTATCGTTTATTTTATGGAACATAATAAAATGGATCTGGGAGTATTGGCCTCTTATGTAGGAATGTGGCAATGGAGGGTAAAAAGACATTTCAAACCCAAAGTATTTAAAACACTGAGCGAAACTGCACTGAAAAAATATGCCGATGCATTTGGGATTTCAGTGAATGAACTAAAAAACTTCGACGGGAAATAAATAAGGTCATATACCCCATTTTATTCACCTATGAAAAAGATATAAACTGCAAATGAAATTAAACTTTGAACACCATCAGACTGCGCATTGCGAAAACGGTGTTGCTTCTAATTTACTGCTTAACAGAGGACTGAAACTAAGCGAACCTATGATCTTCGGAATCGGTTCTGGACTGTTTTTTGTCTATCTTCCTTTTTTAAAAGTGAATTTTGCTCCGGGCTTCAGCTATCGTCCGATGCCGGGTGCTATTTTCAGTAAAGCAGCGAAAAGATTAGGAATTAAAATCAAAAGAGAAAAATTCTCGAATCCCCAGGATGCTCAAAAAGCACTGGAGAGAAACTTAGCACAAAATATCCCTACAGGACTTCAGGTAGGAGTTTTCAACCTTACCTATTTCCCTGAAGAATATAAATTCCACTTCAATGCCCACAACCTGGTTGTATATGGGAAAGAAGATGGAAAATTTCTTATCAGTGATCCGGTGATGGATTATACCACAACTCTTACCGAAGCAGAACTTGAAAAAGTAAGATATGCCAAAGGAGCACTTCCTCCAAAAGGACATATGTACTACCCTATTTATATTCCTGAAGATGTTCATTTGGAAGAAGCTATTAAAAAAGGGATTAAGGATACCTGTAAAAATATGCTGGCTCCGGTACCACTTATCGGAATAAAAGCTATGAGATGGGTTGCTAAAAGTATCCCGAAATGGGCAGAGAAGAAAGGAACAAAAGTAACCAACCATTACCTCGGCCAGTTGATCAGAATGCAGGAAGAAATTGGAACCGGAGGCGGAGGTTTCAGGTTTATTTATGGAGCATTTCTTCAGGAAGCGGCTGTTATCCTTAAAAATGATGAACTAAAAGAACTTTCAAAAGAAATTACCTCTATTGGGGATCTTTGGAGAGATTTTGCAGTAGATATTGCCAGAGTGTACAAAAACAGAAATGCTAAGAGCGACATCTACAACACTTTATCAAAAGCAATGCTTCATATTGCAGATTTAGAAGAAGCTTTCTATAAAAAACTGAGAAAAGCGATCTGATATGGCAGAAAATATGATTGAGATTAAAAATCTATATAAAAAATACAAAAATTCCGACGAGTTTTCTGTGAATGATATCTCCTTGAATATCGACAAAAACGAGATCTACGGAATTCTTGGGCCCAACGGAGCTGGAAAAACTACTTTGATTTCTATGCTTTCAGGGTTAATAAAACCTACTTCAGGACAATTTACCATCAATGGAATGTCTCCACAAAAAGACAATTTCAAGATCAGACAGATTATGGGAATTGTTCCACAGGAATATGCACTCTATCCTACCCTTACCGCAAAAGAAAACCTGATGTTCTTTGGTAGCTTATACGGATTAAAGCATAAACAACTTACCAGAGCCATTGATGATTCCCTGGAAATCATGGGGCTTTCAAAATTTGCCAATAAGCAGGTAGGACAATTCTCAGGAGGAATGAAGCGTCGCTGCAACCTCATCGCCGGAACCCTTCACAATCCGAAAGTATTGTTTTTGGATGAACCTACAGTAGGAGTAGATGTACAATCTAAAAAAGTTATCATAGATTTCCTTTTAGAACTGAATAAAAGCGGAACGTGCATCATTTATACTTCCCACCATCTTTCTGAGGCCGAAGAATTCTGTACCAAGATTGCTATTATTGATAAAGGAAGAATTCACGCAGTAGGAACTCCCGAAGAGCTTGTTTCTCAGATTGCCCATGCAGAAAACCTTGAAGATGTTTTCATTTCATTAACCGGAAAAGAATTAAGAGATGTTGTTGTATAAACTGTGGAGAAGCTTTATTAAGGAAATTCTTCTGCTAAAAAGAGATATCGGAGGAATTGTCATTATTTTTGTAATGCCATTACTTTTGATTGTAACGATTACCCTGATTCAGGATTCTACCTTTAAAAATCTTGAAGGTTCAAAAATTCCGATCATTTTTATTGATAACGACAAATCTGAGGTTTCCAAAAATATAAAAGGGGAGCTGGAAAACAGTAAAACATTCCAGTTACTGACTAATTATAACGAAAAATCGGCTCAGGATGCTGTATTTGCAGGAGATTATCAGATGGCTATTGTCATTCCTGAAGATCTTACGAAGGATTTAAATTCTAATATCGATTCCAAAGTTCAGGCTATTGTAAGCTCATTTGGTTTAGAAGGTGATTCTGCAAAAACAAAAATAGAAGCTCCGAAAGCTAAAGAGATTCATTTATATTTTGATCCTGCCACTAATGCCGGATTCAAAAATTCGGTGATGAACTCAGTGAACAAAATGGTTTTTGAGATCGAAAATAAAAAGATCTATAAAGCATTCCAGGATCAGCTGGGAACAACTGAAAACCTTGAAGAGAATAAGAACCTCATCAGCTTCAAGGAAATCACCCCGAAAAAAGGGGAAATGGATATTATGCCGAATTCTGTTCAGCATAACGTTCCTGCCTGGACTCTTTTTGCAATCTTTTTCATCGTAGTTCCTCTATCCATCAACCTGGTAAAGGAAAAAAGCCAAGGTACAAGTGTAAGAGCAAGAATAAGCCCTACCCCTTATTTCGTTCATATTTTAGGAAAGACATTTACATATCTTATTATCTGTATCATTCAGTTTTTATTGATGGTAGCTGTAGGTATTTATCTTTTTCCCTATATGGATCTCCCAGCATTTGATGTATCCGGAAAAATGTTCCAGCTTATTACGGTAACTCTATTCTCCGGCCTTGCCGCCATTGGGTTTGGAGTATTATTGGGAACGATTGCTGATACACAGGAACAATCTGCACCTTTTGGAGCAACATCTGTAGTAGTATTGGCAGCAATCGGTGGAATCTGGGTTCCGGTATTCTTAATGCCTGAATTCATGCAGACGGTAGCCAAATTTTCACCTATGAACTGGGGATTGAATGCTTATTATGATATTATTCTAAGAAACAGCGGAATCGGAGGTATTGCCAAGGAACTGGTATTCCTGTTTTTATTTTATCTTGCCACAGTATCCATTTCTATTTTTTACGAAAGAAAACTTCATAATATTTAATCGATTTTATTATTAATATTGTCTGGAATTTCCTGACAACTAAAAAACAACATGCAGTCTAACGAAAATATATTAACCTGTACCGAAGAAGTAAGAGTACGATTCAATGAAACAGACCCGCTGGGAATTGTCTGGCATGGGCATTACATTGTGTATTTTGAAGACGGAAGAGAAGCTTTTGGACGTCAGCATGGTCTTACCTATCTTGACATTCAGAACGCGGGCTATGTAACGCCTATTGTAAAGAGCACCTGTGAACATTTTCTTCCTTTAAAATACGGAGAAACATTCAGGGTTGTAACGACTTTTATCAATTCTGTCTCTGCTAAGCTTATTTATAAGTATGAAATTTTCAACCAGGAAAATAAACTAGTATGCAGTGGAGAAACCATTCAGGTATTCCTGGACAGCAATGGAAGTTTATGTTTATACAACCCGGAGTTTTTTCAAACCTGGAAAGATGAAATGGGATTATCATGAAGAAGGAAATTTATATCACAGACTACAACTGCGTAACTCCCCTTGGCTTCGATGTGGATTCTAATTGGGAAGCTCTTTTAGCAGGACAATCAGGAGTTGCTTTACATCAGATTATAGAAAATCAGGACGCTTTTTATGCTTCCTGTATCAATTCTGAAAAACTGGATGAAGAGTTCGACAGAAACTTCACCGGAAATACTGCTCAAAACTTCACAAGACTGGAAAAAATGCTGCTTTTAAGCATGAAACCTCTTGTTGAAAAACATACTATTTCTGAAGAGACAGCTTTCATTCTATCTACAACAAAAGGGAATATCAGTCTATTAAAAAATCAGACTGAACTGCCTGAAGGTGTCTATTTATCGCAATTAGCCCAGAAAATTGCTGATTTTTTCGGATTTAAAACCAAGCCTATTGTAGTATCTAATGCCTGTGTTTCCGGGGTAATGGCTGTTGCTGTTGCCAGGAATATGATTCAGGCAGGAAAATATAGAGATGCCTTTGTAATCGCAGGAGATGAAATTTCTGAATTTGTAATTTCCGGATTCAATTCATTTCAGGCTATTGGTTCAGAGCCTTGCAAGCCGTACGATAAAAACAGAAATGGGATCAATATTGGTGAGGCAGCGGCCGCCGTTTATATCACTGCTGACCCTTCTGAAAATGAAAATTTCAGATTTAAAGTATCAGGAGATTCAGCCATCAATGATGCCAATCATATTTCCGGCCCTTCCAGAACAGGAGACGGCTTATACGGAAGCATCAGAAATGCTATGGTGGAAGCTAATGTTTCCGCAGAACAGATCGATTTTATTTCTGCCCACGGAACGGCAACAGTATACAACGATGAGATGGAAAGCATAGCATTCAGCAGAATGAACCTTCAAAACGTCCCGCTTAACAGCATGAAAGGATTCTATGGCCATTGTTTAGGGGCTTCGGGATTATTGGAAAGCATCATTTCTATGGAAAGTGCTCTTCAAAACACTTTACTTCCTTCTAAGAATTTTGAAGAAATGGGGGTTTCCCAGCCGTTGAATATTATCAGAGAAAACCAGTCAGCAACAGTAAAGTATATTCTGAAAACGGCTTCTGGTTTTGGAGGCTGTAATGCGGCGATTGTGTTGGAAAAATGTTAATTCTACCTATCATATAAATAATAAAAACCACCCAATTCTGGTGGTTTTTATTATTGTTTAGTAAGTATCAAATCTTTTTTCCCGATAAAAGCTAACTTCTTTTTTGACAATATTGAGCTTAGCAATTCCACTCCGCATACCAATAAAAATATGTTCTTCATCGAATACAGCTACGGAATTTGGATATAGGCCTCTCCAAAACTGATTCCTAAAAATAAGTATTGCTTCTTGATTCACTACTTTATAAAAACTATGATGAGAAACAATATAAATAATATTATTAAATACAGTTAATGCTTCTAGGGCGTCTCCAAATGATTCTATTTTTTTATATGTAAAAACTGAATCTTTGTTTAATTCATACAAACTTCCCCAAATACCTGAACCTTCAGTGAAATAAATTTTGTTCTGAAATTTGAAGATATCAACAATATTTCCAAATTTTATTTTTACAATTTTTTCTTTGTATTTTTTAGGCTCAAAATATAATTCCCCTCCCCATTCTCCTTTATTTTCTCCAATTAATTTTCCATCTTCGATTTCTAATTCAGAATTCTTTTTATAATAATTGGTCTTTTCTACTACCAATCTATTATTCTCTTTTTTTACAGCATAACAATCCTTAGAACTAATGAGATCATACCATTCTTTAGACTCTACTTTAGGAATTGGATACTCACTAAAATTATCTGGAATCTTTATTTCTTGTCCTGCACAATAAAAACAGAAATAGAGTATAAATAATATAAACGATTTTTTCTCCATTGTTAAATATATCGACCTTTTGAATTATTGAATTACTGTTTAGTGAAAATCAGATTTTTTGTTTCTGGCAGATAAATAGTTATATCAGGATTTCCTGGACAATTTTTGGTTGTTAACACTGTATCATTAGGAAGATAAGTCCATGAAACCTCCGTATTACTTATTTTTTTAAGGTTTATACTACCCCAACCTGCGCCACAATTAGTTCTGATATAATAAAATTTACAATACCATTATTAACAAACATACTCGTTATTGCTTTCCTATCACACTCATACTGAATATTACTGTTATTTTGCACTTCCACTCCACTTGAGTTCTTTACAATATAATTGATATTCAATGCATTTTGATAATAAAAATCTGTTGTTTTAGGCATTTTAAATGTTTTATGCTCTTGTCTGGTAATCAAGAAAGTAATTGTTTTTCCACCAAAATTAGCAACCAAAGTTCCTAGTATTTTAAATAGATCATTCATTATTGCTTGGTAAGTATTATATTTTGTGGCAAAGGATCAGGACGTTGGGATTGTGGCAACCCATGATAAAAACAATCATTATCTGTCCAATCACTATTTTGATAATACTTCCATTCCAATTTTGTTTTAACTGTATCTATAAAATTGATAGCAATATTTCCTGTTATATGACATAACTCTGGATCATTATAAATCAAAGAATATTTATTGCCATATCTTCTAAAATTAATTCCCTGAATTTTAGCTTGATCATCTGAAGATTTAATATTATCAAATAAAGTATGCTCATTAGAATCTTTTACAATAAACCGCCCGACTAAATAATCTCTATAGCGTTTAACATCATTATCATATTTGTTAGTGATTTTTTTTAAAGTAATAATAAATATTTTATTGTTCCATTCTCCCCTCCAAATACCTTCATATGCTTGTAATTCATTATTAGTATCTTTTTCATAAGAATTATTCAAAAGGTTTATTTCGGTAGGTCTTAATGAATATATTGTTTGTGCTTCACAAGAAAGCACAACAAATATTCCTAGTATTTTAAATAAACATTTCACTATTGCTTAGTAAAAATTAAATCCTTCGTTTCCGGTAAATAGATCTTTGTATCTAAAGTTGGAGGACATTTACTGGCTGTTGTTACAATATCATTGGGCTTATATTCCCATGAGATTTGCGTTGAGTTGATCTTCTTTAATTTAATTTCTCCAAAACCAACGTTACAATTAGTTCCATTATATATTAACTCTGCTTTATTTCCATTTTCTGTAACCCATAAGCTGTAAATTGTATATTTAAGGCTATTGTCTGGTAATCCCATATTTTTAGTATCTTGTAATATAGCGCCAGAAGGATCTTTGGCAATGTATTTTACAGATAAAACGTCCCTGTAGATTTGCTTTCCTTTAGTATTAAAAAGCTTGTCATTTTCTTTAGTAATATATAGAATGATTTGAACTCCATTATAAACTGATGAGTATATACCTACAAATTTTTGAAGTTCATTGTTTGTATCTTTCAAGTGAGACATAGTAGGAATATTATTTACTGAAGTTAACAAAGGATAAGTTTGTTGTGCTTTACATGATATAAAGCTTAATAATATGCATGAAATTATTATTATCTTTTTCATATTTTTTTTAATTTAAATTATTATACAATGCGAATTAAAGATGAATCATAATATTATGGGCAAGTTGTTCCAGTAGGTATCCCATTGCCATCTAAGGTTACATTATTAACTGTTCCATTAGCTTCTACCCATTGTAAATTCACATTTCCGTCCAACCCCATATTTTCAAAGAATCAAAAAATAGTTTCTCTAATCCTTTTTCATTGAGATCCCCCTGCCACATTTTTGATATAAATTGTTTCCTCTGTGCAGGGAAATAAAACACTCTAGAACAACAGAGACTGCCTTACATTTGACAGCCTATTATTCTTATTGCTTTGTGAATATTAAATCCCTTGTCTCCGGTAAATAGATTTTTGTATCCAAAGTTGGAGGACATTTACTGGCTGTTGTTACAATATCATTGGGCTTATATTCCCATGAGATTTGCGTTGAGTTGATCTTCTTTAATTTAATTTCTCCAAAACCAACGTTACAATTAGTACCTCTAAAAATAAAGTTGATTGTATTTTCAGTAGGCTCAGTACTAATACTAAATATAGAGGCAATATTAAGATTGTTATCTTGGGTGCTTTGTAAAGTAACTCCTGCAGAATTTTTTATAGTATATTTAACTACTAAAGCATCTCTGTAAAACTGCTTTGTTGAACGCTTTTCTAACCTATTTTCTTCTTTAGTAATGAATAATGTAGTTTCGAATCCATTAAAAATAGCTCTATAAATGCCAATATATGGAGCTAGTTCATTATTGGTGTCTTTTATATGTGCTCCATTGGGAATATTTAAAAAAGGGGTGTTAAGCGGCAAGGTCTGTGCTTTACAAGACATTAAATTTATAATTAACGTCAATGCTAATATTATTTTTGATTGTATTATTTCCATTTTAAAACTGATTAATTAGGGCATGGAGTTACGGCAGGCATACCATTACTCTTTAATATTATTATATTATTTACTGTTCCATTAGCTTCTACCCGTTGTAAGTTCACTTTTTCATCCAATCCCATATTTTCAAAGAATCAAAAAATAGTTTCTCTAATCCTTTTTCATTGAGATCCCCTGCCCCATTTTTGATATAAATTGTTTCCTCTGTGCAGGGAAATAAAACACTCTAGAACAACAGAGACTGCCTTACATTTGACAGCCTCTTATTCTTATTGCCTAGTAAAAATTAAATCCTTCGTTTCCGGTAAATAGATCTTGGTATCTAAAGTTGGAGGACATTTAGCGGCTGTAGTTACAATATCGTCAGGACGATACTCCAAGATAGCTGAGTTGGGCTAATTTTTTTTAACATTATTCTTCCCCAACCAACACTACAATTCGTTCCACTGTAAAAAAAAGTTATTGTATTTTCTGTAGGGTCAGTATCAATACTATATAATTCAATGTTATATGTATTATTATTCTGGGTGTCTTGCAAAATGGATCCAGAAGAATTTTTAACAGTATATTTTACAACTAAGGCATCTCTATAAAATTGTTTTGTTGAACGTTTTTCCAATTTATTGTCCTCTTTACTAATATACAGTATAATTTCATTACCATTAAAATTAGCTTTATAAGTTCCAACATATGGAATTAATTCATTATTAGTATCTTTTATATAAGCATTATTTGGAATATCTACTAAAGAAGTATTTAAAGGAAGTGTTTGTTGCGCATGGCAAAAATACGCAACAAATATTCCTAGTATTTTAAATAAACATTTCACTATTGCTTAGTAAAAATTAAGTCCTTCGTTTCCGGTAAATAGATCTTTGTATCCAAAGTTGGAGGACATTTACTTGCAGTTGTTACAATATCATCCGGACGATATTCCCAAGAGACTTGTGTAGGGCTAATTTTCTTTAAGAAAATATCTCCCCATCCAACACTACAATTTGTTCCACTGTAGATTAAATGTACAACATTTCTATCAGATCTTATCTTAGTACTATATAGTGAAATATTATATACATTATTATTTTGAGTGTCTTGTAGAATGGTACCTGTAGGGTTTTTCACAATGTATTTTACTATTAATGCATCTACATAATAACTTTTTTGGCCGGTGTTCTCTAATTTGTTTTCTTGTTTGGTAATAAATAAGGTAATTTTATTACCATTAAAGTTAGCTTTGTAGATTCCTACATAAGGATTTAATTCGTTATTAGTATCTTTTATGTAAGCACCATTAGGAATACTTGAAAAAGCAGTATTTAAAGGAAGTGTTTGTTGCGCATGGCAAAAATACGCAACAAATATTCCTAATATTTTAAATAAACATTTCACTATTGCTTAGTGAAAATTAAATCCTTTGTCTCTGGTAAATAGATTTTTGTATCCAAAGTTGGAGGACATTTAGCGGCCGTAGTTACAATATCGTCAGGACGATACTCCCAAGATAGCTGAGTTGAATTGATTTTTTTTAGGCGGATATCTCCCCATCCTACACTACAATTAGTTCCACTATAAAAAAAATGTACTGAGTTTTGATCAGGTCTTGTACTAATGCTATATAATTCAATATTATACACATTATTATTTTGTGTATCCTGTAAGGTAGCTCCTGCTGAATTTTTAACAATATACTTTACTATCAATGCATCCATATAGTAATTTTTTTTAGCACTTTCTTCTAATTTATTTTCTTGTTTGGTAATGAATATGGTAACTTCATTACCATTAAAGTTAGCTTTGTAGATTCCTATATAGGGATTTAACTCATTATTAGTATCTTTTAGTTGAGCACCATTAGGAATAGTTGAAAAAGCAGTATTTAAAGGAAGTGTTTGTTGCGCATGGCAAAAATACGAAACAAATATTCCTAATATTTTAAATAAACATTTCACTATTGCTTAGTAAAAATTAAATCCTTCGTTTCCGGTAAATAGATCTTTGTATCTAAAGTTGGAGGACATTTGCTTGCTGTTGTTACAATATCATCCGGACGATATTCCCAAGATAACTGAGTTGAATTGATTTTCTTTAAACGAATATCTCCCCATCCTACACTACAATTAGTACCCGTATAGTTTAATAATGCTTTATTTCCATTTTCAGTAACCCATAAGCTAAAAATTGTATTTAATTTATCAGATTTAAATGTCATATTTTGAGTAGTTTGAAGAATATTACTAGAAGAATCTTTTACTGTATATCTCACATAAAGAATATCCATATAAATTTGCTTATTCCCATAATCAAAAAACTGATCACTTTCTTTTGTAATATAAAAAGTAATTTGATTTCCATTATAATTTGATACATATGTTCCTACAAAAGATTGAAGCTCATTATTTGTATCTTTTAAATGTGACATATTAGGCACACTATCTACAGAAGTCAATAATGGATAAGTTTGTTGTGATTTACAAAAAAACACAGCAAATATTCCTAATATTTTAAGTAATCTACTCACTACTATTGTTTGGTGAAAATTAAATCCTTCGTTTCCGGTAAATAGATCTTTGTATCCAAAGTTGGAGGACATTTACTTGCAGTTGTTACAATATCATCCGGACGATATTCCCAAGAAATTTGCGTTGAATTAATTTTTTTTAAATTAATTTCACCCCATCCCACACTACAGTTGGTCCCACTATAAAGAAAACCTACTGTATTTGGAGCTGGTATATCAATACTATAAAATCGAATTTTATTATTATTCTGAGTGTCTTGTAAAATAACTCCTAGGGAATTTTTAACAATATATTTTATAACTAAAGCATCCATGTAATAATTTTTATGCGTACTTTCTTCTAATTTATCATCTTGTTTGGTAATGAATAAAGTAACTTCATTACCATTGAAATTAGCTTTATAAGTTCCTATAAATGGAACGAATTCGTTATTTATATCTTTCAAATGAGCACCAGCAGGAATTTCATTTAAAGCTGTATTTATTGGTAAAATTTGAGCTTGACAAGATATTAAGTTTATTATCAATGTTAACATTAATAATGCTTTTGTTTGTATTGTATTCATATTAATTTTTTTAATAATTAATTAGGACAAGGTTTCGCAATAGGTATACCATCACTATTCAATGTTATATTATTAACACTTCCATTAGCTTCTATTCGTTGTAAATTTACTTTTCCATTTATTCCGATAACTTTTAATGTTTCAAAGAATATTTTTTCTAAACCTTTTTCATTTAAATCCTCTGAAACATTAATATATGTTGTTCCATTTACGTATTTGTTTTTTAAGTTTTTAACAATCTTTCTATAATCATCTTCAAATTGATTCATTTGTGCAGGTGTATAAACGTAGCCTCCCAATTCTGACCCTGTTCCTGTATACTTTATTACATAATGTATATATTGAGCATTATTAGGGCAGGTATTGCACCATTCTGCTGCAATCATGCCAAGATAGGCATTTCCGACCCCATCTTGTGCACTTTGTGCCGCCGCAAATCCAAACAGAGCATCTACAATATCCGGAGGTGAAAACATATGGGTTCCGGTTGCAGTATGATTGTGATAGCCGCCATATGAATCGGTTACATCATTAAATACAACTTTATGATTGCCATTAACATCGGCAGGAGCTAAACTACCATCTTTTTTCTCCTTAAAACCGATCTCTCCGGTGTTCATATCACTAAGTGTTTTCAGTGCCTGTGCTTTTATATCGTTTATCCCTTTTTGAACATAAGGTTTGTTAAACATTTTTTTTGCTTTCTCACAGGGATCATCCTCAGGATCCAGATAATCCGGAAACTTATGTTTAGAACCATCTCCGGACATTGCTTTTCCTCCTCCACTGCCCAAATGTGCTCCATTAGCTTCTTTCCATGGAGAGTCCTTCCACCACTCTCTTCCAGGGAACATATATCCGAAACCGCCACCGCCACCAGAAAAAACATTGAATTTAATGATGGTGATTTCCTCGATATCGTTAACCCTAATATTTTGCTCTTTAGCGAATTTCCCCATTGGAGTAGGATTTTTGGGATATAAGTTATCTACCGCATCCTGAAGAATGGCTAATACTCTCAGCGTTACAGGATCATTATTCTGGACAATGGTAAACTGTACATAATCTCTGTTGGGAGTAACAATACCATGAATAAAAGCCGTTACCCGATCTCCCTGGAGAATAGGAAAGGCAATAGCCTTGGAACTATCTCCATAAGTATAGGTAGATACATTATAAAAAGGATTTCCAAAATCTTTATAAAATTCCAGCCCTAAAGCAGGATTGTTTTGGAAAAATGATTCTATGGTTTCTCTGAATGGCAGTTTATAGCTCACCTGAGAGATAGGAATATTTACTGGGGAGGTATTGTAAGAGGCATTCTTTTGGTTAGTTTGACCGGATGTCTGCTGCCTGTTCTGAGATTTGAATTCCGGATCAGCCTGAGCCTTCTCTTCAAATTTCAGGAACATTTCAATAGGAGCCCTGAATTGGGACTGCTCTTCTTGGGGAAGTACTTCATCTTCCGTCCGGCAGGAATAGATAGAAACTGTCAGCACTGATAACAGGGCCAACCGAAGAATAATTTTTCCTCTCATAGATGTTTTTTAGTTTTCGAATATACTATTTTTTCACCAATAAGGGATAAAAAAAATAAATATTTAAAAATTCGAATGCACCCCATAACAACTCGCTGTCATTTCAAATTATTTTATATTTGTAAAAAATGGAAATACCATTAATGAAGAAAACAAAAACCTGTACTATAGAACATTCAAAGATAACCGTTGACGGAAATCTTATTTTTGAATCCGAAAGCAATATATTCCCGGAGTTTGCTAAAGAAGCCTATAAAAACGCAGAGCTGAACTATCCAAAGTTTCATAAAATGGATAGCCTGAGCAAACTGGCCTTTCTCTCTGCCGAAATGATTTTAGAAGAAGATAAAGATCACAGCAGAACCGCATTGGTTTTTGCCAACCGGTCGTCCAGTCTGGATACCGATTTCAAATACCAGGAAAGCATCAATTCTCAGGAAAATTACTTTCCGAGTCCTGCAGTCTTTGTTTACACTTTACCCAACATCTGTGTAGGTGAAATCAGCATTAAGAACAAAATGCAGACAGAGAATGCTTTCTTCGTTCTCGATGATTTTGATGAAAATTTTTTAAATGATTATGCAGAACAGATTCTTCAATCAGGAAAAGCTGATAAAGTATTGTGCGGCTGGGTTGAATTATTTCAGGAAAATTATAAAGCTTTTGTATATTTGCTAACCTTATAAAAATGTAACCATCCGGCAATCTGAAAATGCAACAATGACAAATCATTAACGCATTGATAAACTGTTATATCGGTACATTATTAAATTAAAACTTTTTATGGAAAACTTAAAAACTGAATTGAAGCACAAAATTATTGAAGTCCTTAACCTTGAAGACGTTTCTGTAGAGGAAATCAAAGATACTGATCCATTATTCGGAGGTGGATTAGGATTAGACTCTATTGATGCTTTAGAATTAATCGTTCTTCTTGATAAAGACTATGGAATAAAATTAGCTGATCCTAAAAAAGGAAAGGAAATTTTCCAATCTATCGATACCATGGCTCAATTCATCGAAAACAACAGAACAAAATAATTTTTTTCAAACGCTAGGTTCGCTGAGCTTTTTAAACATCGGAAATATTTTCGGTCGTAAAGGCGCTTCACTTAGCAATGAACACTAATTGTATTTTCTTGGCTAAGTGAAACGCCCTTGCGAGCTTAAAAACAGTTTGAAAAATAAAGCTTTGCGCTCATTGTGTTTAAATAATTCATAGAAAACTAATTAATGAGTCAAAAAATTGCCATCACAGGAATGGGCATCATTTCCTCCATCGGAAACAATGTGGAAGAAAATTTTATTTCATTGCAATCCGGAAAGCATGGTATTTCAGATATTCAGATGTTTGAAACCCGCCATGCCGGAACCATTAAAACAGGTGAAATAAAATTATCCAACGAGGAACTTGTACAAAAACTTCAACTTAACGCAGACAACAATGTCACAAGAACATCCTTATTAGGTATGGTTGCTGCCAAAGAAGCTGTAGAAAGTGCCGGAATATCAGACATCAACGGGTACAGAACCGGAATGATCTCCTCCACCAGCGTTGGCGGAATGGATATTACTGAAAAGTACTTCTATTCCTATGAAAACTTTCCTGAAAAGCAAAAATATATTGATGCTCATGATGCCGGAAATTCCTCATTGGCGATAGCCGGTCATTTGGGATTAAAAGGCATGGTTTCCACTATCAGCACAGCTTGTTCATCTGCAGCCAATGCCATCATGATGGGGGCAAAACTGATTAAAAATGGAATTTTGGACCGTGTGATCGTTGGAGGAACAGATTCTCTTTCAAAGTTTACCCTGAATGGTTTCAATACCCTGATGATCCTTACCGATTCTTACAATACTCCTTTTGATAATGACAGAAAAGGCCTGAACCTTGGAGAAGCTGCTGCTTTCATAGTTCTTGAGTCTGAAGAAATTGTAAAAAAGGAAAACAAAAAGGTGCTGGCCTATCTTTCCGGTTACGGAAATGCCAACGATGCACATCACCAAACTGCGTCTTCTGAAAACGGAGAGGGAGCCTTTTTAGCCATGCAGCAAGCACTGAAAACTTCAGGATTAAAAAAAGAAGAGATCGACTATATCAATGTTCATGGAACAGCAACTCCCAATAATGATTTATCGGAAGGAATTGCTATGATCAGGATATTTGGAGAAAATAACGTTCCTGAGTTCAGCTCTACAAAAGCATTTACAGGACATACACTGGCTGCCGCTGCCGGAATTGAAGCTGTATTTTCAATTTTAGCAATGCAGCATAACCTTATCTTCCCAAACCTGAATTTTAAAACAAAAATGGAAGAGTTTGATTTAACTCCGGTTACTGAGCTGAAGGAGAAGAATATCAATCATGTTCTTTCCAATTCATTTGGGTTTGGAGGAAACTGTTCAACCTTAATTTTCTCAAAGTCATGAGTACAGTATACATCAACAGTGCATCCTGTATCTCCGTTCAGGACACTTTAAGCGAAAATATTCTTCAGAATCTTAAGCCGGAAAACTCGGTAAAGATTATTAAAGCCATAGAACCTAATTACAAGGAATTCATTCCACCTTCCATGATCAGGAGAATGTCCAAAACGGTAAAAATGAGTTCTGTAGCTTCACACTATGCTTTAAAAGAAGCTGGAATAGAACAGCCGGATGCTATTATTGTAGGAACCGGAATGGGATGTTCACAGGATTCTGAAAAGTTTCTGAAAAATGTGATTGATAACCATGAGGAATTTCTAACTCCTACATTTTTCATTCAGTCTACCCATAATACTGTTGCAGGTCAGATTGCGCTGGGATTACAGTGCCATGGCTACAACTTCACCTATGTAAATACGTCTTCATCGCTGGAATTTTCATTCCTGGATGCACTGCTTCAGATCAAAGATGGTGAAGCTGAAAATGTTCTGGTAGGTTCTACCGATGAACAAACTGACAGAACAATGGAACTCTACTGCCTGAATAATACCGTTAAAAAGGAGGCAGACCTTCCCGCAGATTATTTGAATTCCACAACCAATGGAGTTATTTGGGGCGAAGGCGCAAGCTTTTTTGTTTTGGGGAAAGATAAAACAGAAAATGCCTATGCAAAACTTACAGATATTAAAATCAGCAATGGATTAGATCTGGAAGAAACTTCAGATTTTATACAGAAATTTTTGACGAAGAACAACCTTTCAGCAAAAGATATTGATGCTGTCATTTTAGGTTATAGTGGTGATGCAAACTCTGATGCCTATTATACTAAAGCTATGGATCTTTTTCAGGACTCTGCTTTATTGTATTACAAACATTTGAGTGGGGAATTCAATACTGCAAGTGGTTTTTCTACATTTATAGCATGTCATATTCTTAAGGATCAGCAGATCCCGGAAGTAATGATGATTAATACAGAGAGAAAAGAAAGAGTAAAGAATATTCTTCTTTACAATCATTTGGCAGGTAGCGATCATAGCTTGGTATTACTGGAAAAAGCATAAAACGTTTAAAGATAAACAGATATAAAAATGCCGTGATTATCATTTTGGTGAAGGAAGAATCTGTACCTTTAGATTTCGGATTCATTTTATGGCTATAAAGGAAGGAAATAGTCATTCAAGAATTCAAAAACACTCAATTATGAGACATTATTCATTTATCCTATTTTATCTTTTCTGTAACGTTTTTATTTATGCGTTTCAGGGAAGCCTTTGGGTATATGTCGCCTGTTTTCTTGCTTTTTCTGCCGTGATGGTTTGGGGGTCATTTGCTATTGAGCTGGGATATTTTATCAAAAGTATTACCCATAAGAGGACAAAAATCAAGGAAGTAGCCCTTACTTTTGATGATGGCCCTACTGAATTTACACCGAAGTTTTTGGATCTGCTTAAAGAACATGAAATAAAAGCTACCTTTTTCTGCATCGGAAAACAGATTGAGAAATATCCTGAAACTTTTCAAAGAATCATTGCTGAAGGACATTCCATCGGAAATCATACCCTATCCCATTCCAATTCAACAGGTTTTTTATCTGCTTCAAAAATGACCGCAGAGATCGAAAACTGTGACGAGGTTATAAAGAAAGTTGGGAATATACAAACAGACTTATACAGACCTCCTTTCGGAGTTACCAATCCCAGTATTGCCAAAGCGATACTACGGACTCATAAAACAAGTATTGGCTGGAATGTCCGCTCTCTGGACACGATCATTGATGATGAAAAGAAAATCTATCAAAGAGTAACTAAAGGCCTGAAAAAAGGAAGCATTATCCTTCTTCACGACACTTCAGAAAAAACGTATCGTGTGCTGGCGGATTTATTAGTATTTTTGGCAGATAAAAAGTACTCAACCTTTACAGTTGATTCTATTATAAATTCAAGAAAAAAATGATTAAAAATATTGCTTTCGGAGCATTTTTACTGGTTTCCGGTTTCTTTTTTGCCCAAAATACGGCAATGTCAGGAGCGGAGGCTAAGGCATTCGTATCTAAGGTTTCGGCAGACACCAAAGAAATCAAGACCCTGCAAAGTGATTTTACCCAAACCAAGAAACTGGACTTTCTGGATAAAAGTATTGTTACCTACGGAAAAATGTCATTGCAGACCCCTAATATGCTGAGCTGGAAATATACCAAACCTTATCAGTACAGCATTGTTTTCAAAAGCAATAAAATCTACATCAACGATCAGGGAAAAAAATCTTCCGTAGATGCCAAAAGCAAAACTTTTGAAAAGATCAATAAACTGATTGTCGGAAGCTCCAACGGAACGATGTTCAACGACCCTGAGTTTACAGTGACCTATTTCAAAAATGGGAATTACAATGTGGCGAAATTTGTACCGAAGACATCCCAGCTTTTAAAATACATCAAACAGATTGAACTTTATTTCCCTAAAAATCAATCTACCGTTTCCCAGGTAAATATGACGGAAGCTTCCGGAGATACTACGAATATTGTTTTTAAAAATACAAAGATCAATGCTTCGATTCCTGCGTCAGAATTTACTTTATAGCCTAATCCTGTTATCGGCTGTTTCCTGTAAAACCTATCAGCTTACAGACGTAAAACCGGTTCCGATAAATGAAAAGACAGTAGAAAATCTTTATTTTTCGTCTGCCGAAGATTATGTTTATAAATGCCAGATGGATATTTATAAAAATCATGTAAGCGGTATTCTCATCATCAAGAAACTGAATGATAAGACACATCGGGTCGCATTAACTTCTGATTTTGGCAATAAACTGATTGATTTTGAGATTTCGGAGAATAACTTCAAACTCAATTATGTACTTCCTGATCTGGATAAAAAAATTGTCATCAATTTTCTGAAGAATGACTTTCAGCAACTTCTAAAAAGACAATATCCGGTGAGCGAAAGCTTTGAAAATGAAAATGCTAACATCTATCTCTCCAAAATTGACAATAAAAGCTATTATTTGTTCTTTAACAAAGAAAATAATCTACTGAAACAGATTATTTATACTAAAAATAACAGAGAAAAGATCGATTTTACTTTTGATGCGAAAAAACATATCTTCGCGGACAGCTTACACTTAGATCATAAGGATTTTAAGATCAATATAAAACTATTTCAAATAACCGAAACTGAATAACTTATACATGAAGAAAATATATTTTCTGCTTTTTGCTCTCATCTCCGGACTGTCTTTTGCACAGGTAACTTTCAGCCTTGGAGTAAGAGGAGGGGCCAATTTTTCACATTTCACACAAGGCAATGGGGTTGAAAAATACTTAATTTATGATGAAAACACTCATTCCTACGATGAAATAAAAGGATCTTATAAATTTAAGACCCGTACAGATTTTTATATTGGTTTTTTTGGAAATATAAGACTTACTAAATTTTATGCTTTGCAGCCTGAATTTAATTATTCAAGACAAGGTGCAAAAGTAGAAAGTATTGGAAGAAATGACAGAGATGAATATAAAATTTCTTATTTTGGAACCCAGTTAGTCAATAAGTTTTATTTTAAAAATTTCAATGTGCTTATAGGCCCTACCATTGATGTAGTTGTGGAAAAAGACTTTGATCCATCCTATAATTTCGATTTAGGAATTACTGCAGGGGCGGGTTATGACATTACCAAGAACTTTGGAGTGGAAGCCAGAATAAAACACGGCTTTTTACATACCATAAATAACTACCAGGGAAAACATGCCAATGTAGTTTTCCAGGCTGGAGTATATTATACATTTAATCTTAAAAAATAAGATCATGCAAACCATTCTTACAGATTTTTATAGTTTAACATCATACGAAAAGACAGAAAACGGAAGCTTTATTGCTAATATCCATTTGAATAAAGATCACGATATTTTCAAGGGCCACTTCCCAGGAAATCCTGTGACGCCAGGAGTTTGTATGATGCAGATCATAAAAGAACTTACAGAAGAATTTACAGGGTCAAAATTATTTTTAAAAACAGCTTCGAATGTAAAATTTATGGCTATTATCAATCCTTTTGAGACTCCTGACCTGAAACTTCAACTGGACATTACTGAAAACGAGGAAGATGTTAAAGTAAAAAATGTAACTTCCTTTGGCGAGACTATTGCATTAAAATTGTCTGTAAGCTATAAAAAATAACATCATGAAACTTATTTTATCCTTCGTAGCGGCATTTTTATTTTTCTTTCAGTCTGACCTTGAAATACTGAGAAACAGCTATGCCAAGGCTAATGACTCCAGCACTAATACAACAAACTTTATTGAAGCTGCAGAAAAACAATCCGGTTCTGATCCTGTAACTTTAGGATATAAAGCAGCGGCCAAAATCATGGAAGCCAAAGTATCCAAAGGAAACAGAAAAGCGCTTGTAAAAACAGGTGCCACCAACCTTGAGGGTATTATCAAAAGTAATCCTAATAATGCAGAACTTCGTCTGATCAGATTAAGTGTTCAGGAAAACATTCCTAAAATCGTGGGATACAGAGGAAGTTTAAAAGATGATAAAGCATTCCTCCTGAATAATTACAGTAAACAGAATGCTGCTTTGAAAAACTATATCAAAAGGTTTGCAGGGCAGTCTAAAACCATTACCGAGGCAGAAAGAGCCACTTTAAAATAGAACAATGTCCCTTGCTGAAATACAAAATGCAATTTCTGAAAGGAAGATCTGCGTTTTAATACCTACCTACAATAATGAAAAGACTCTGAAAAGGGTAATTGACGGTGTTTTAAATTACACCGAAAGTATTATTGTGGTCAATGATGGTTCCACAGACTCCACCCTTCAGATTCTGAACCAATATCCTCAGATCACAGTCATTTCCTTACCGCAGAATAAAGGAAAAGGAAACGGACTTAAAACAGGCTTCAGAAAGGCAAAGGAACTGGGATATAACCACGCTATAACCATTGATTCCGATGGACAACATTACCCGGATGATATCCCGGTATTTGTAGAAGCTCTTCTTCAGGAGAATAAAGATGTTCTTCTGATTGGAAACAGGAATATGTCTCAGGACGGAATTCCAAAAAAGAGCAGCTTCGGAAATCGGTTTTCTAATTTTTGGTTCTGGTTTGAAACCGGAATCAGGCTGGAAGATACTCAGTCCGGTTACAGACTTTACCCTTTACATAAAATTCCAAAGAAATATTTTACCCCTAAGTTTGAATTTGAAATTGAGATCATTGTAAGAACTGCCTGGAGGCATGTTCCTGTAAAAAATATTCCGATAAAAGTATTGTATGATCCTGCAGAACGCGTTTCTCATTTCAGACCATTCAAGGATTTCACCAGAATCAGTATTCTGAACACAATTTTGGTGACCATTACCCTTTTCTACATTATTCCGAGAAACTTTGTGAATAATTTTAAAAAAAAAAGCTTTAAAAGATTCATAAAGGAAGATGTACTGGAAAGTGACGGAAGCAACCGGACAAAAGCATTTTCCATTGCACTTGGAGTCTTTATCGGTCTTTCTCCTTTTTGGGGATTCCAGACCCTGCTTGTCATCAGCTTATCCGTTCTTTTTAAGCTGAATAAAGTGCTTGCCTTTGTGGCATCCAATGTGAGTTTACCTCCTTTTATTCCTTTCATCATTGCAGCCTCCTTATTTCTGGGTGCTCCATTTGTACATGGAGACAGTAATTTCCTTAGCCAGGATCTTAATTTTGAGCTGATCAAGAATAATCTGCTTCAATATGTGATCGGAAGCTTTATCCTGAGTACCACATTATCTGCTATTACGGGAATAAGCACCTTTCTTTTTCTGAATAAGCTTGACCCTGAAAATAATTAAACCCGCTCTGATATTATAACTAAAAAGAAAAGCTCCGGAAAAAATCCCGAAGCTTTTACACTTATTTATTTTAATGTTTCTATTTGGAAACAATGATCTTTTGGCTATAGTCGATTGAAGAATTGTTCTTAATCTTTACAATATAGGTCCCGTTGATCAGATTACTTGCATTAACTGTCGTTTGCCTGTTAAGATTGATACTTTCCTGAGAAATTAACTTTCCGGTAAAATCATAGATGGATACGGTGGTAATTCCTGATAAGTTCATTCCTGAAGGTGTCTTAATCGTAAACTCATTTTTCACAGGGTTCGGATAGATAGAAATTCCTTTTGTATTTTCAGCAACTTCACTTACTGCCAATGTAGCACATTCAGCCGGAACTGTAAAGTCTTCTACCTGGTCACTCATTCCTGGTAAAGGCTGATTTGACCCAAATGCCAAACCATTAAGCTGTCCTGCTGCTGCATTTACCCCTAATCCTCTTTTAGCGAATGTCTTCCAGATCATACACTTATTTTCTCCATTAGTAGAAGCTTGATCAGCGGCAAGAATAGCATCTCTTCCCTGTGCAAATGTAGGATTACACGGCTGTAATTTAAGAGCATCCATTACCAGCTGTAAAATTTTTGCACTACCGCTGTTAGGATTATCCAAAACATTACTGCTATAACCGTATTTTTCTACATACTTCCAGTTAAGATCCCAAAGCATTGAAGCCCAGATAAAACCAATACTGTGAACATCAGGTACAGTAACTGCAATTCCTGATATAGATGCATTTACTTTCATTCCATTGGTTCTACCATAAGTAAAATTATTTACGCCAAAATCAGGTGAATATTTTGCTGGTCTAATTCCTGCTCCTGTTGCAGCTTCCCCTGAAGCAAAAGTTCCTATTCCTCTGGCAATAGAGGCATTATCTCCCGGTCTGGTAGTCAGCATTAAAGCAAAGAAATCAGACCAACCTTCTCCCATTTGCTCATTAGATGTGATGTAGGATAAACAAGAGCTTCCTGTTCCGGTAAGACGATTAGAAATCCCGTGCCCATATTCATGGCTTATAATACCATTATCTAAGCTGGCATCTCTATAAACAGCCTCAGTTTTTAATGTAGCATTTGCAACAACACCATTGGTTAATTCACTTACAAGGAACTCTCCTTCTGATTTACCAACCATAATTGTAGGAATGGTAATCGTAGCATCTGCTCCTCCAAGTCCTACTGGGATATCACTATTCGGATGATACTGTATAACTCCTACAGCTCCGGCATTTTGAAGATTCTTGGTTTTAAGAGCAAAACCACATCCTGTAGGCCCTGCTGCATTTAATACCGCTATTTTCCCGGTAAGACTTCCGGCAGCAACAGCAGTACATGCATCAGCTGGTGTTGGAAGAGCCAGATCTCCTGTGACAGGAGTTCCTCCAATAAGTTGTGGACCGAAATTAGCAGTTCCTGCTTTTGGAGCTCTTGCTACATAATTTGACGGAGCATTATAATAAAGATATCTTGCATCGTTAGGTACAAAAAGGAACATTTGCATTCTTCCGCTTGTTCCATCAGCACCAGGATTAAAATTAGCATTATTAAGACCACTTCCATCTCTTGATTCAGCAAGAACAGGGTCATTCTCTACGCCGCCTTTGCCAAAATTATTTTTTTGATAGTTCCTCGCAGATTCTGTAAATCCGAATTTATAAAACACATCATGCATTTTATTCGTTGTATAGAATAAATTGGTTACAGCTGCCGAGGTATAGGCTTGCTGCATTTGTGTCACATCCAAAGGAAAATCAAAAACTCTGTTTGCACCACCATCGGGAGAGAATTGTGCAACATTGGTATTAGCCTCATCAGTATATGCAAAGGCATTATTTCCTCTTGTTATGGTATAGCTTGTAGTACCGTCAGAATGCCAGCCTTCAGGTGAAGCTGTCAGATCCCAAGGATTGGTAAGCAGTGTTCTGCTTCCAAATGATGGGGCCTCTACAGGAAATGCAAAAACATTATAAGAAGCGTTATCCGGAGATAGAACAAAATTTGTATTCTTATGTAAGTCTGCCACTTCTAAATTATTAGGAAGAGCAGAAGGCTCAATATTCAGACCTGTTAACAATTCTCCAGAAGATCTTTCGTAACTTTCAGGGTGAAAATCACAGGAAAGTGTTGTATTTTCCTGATATAGAATAGAACCATCCTCGGTGCTTACAATAGTATTCCATACGTTGCTGGTTTCTTTTTCTTCAATATTAAACTGATAACCAAGGATGAAATCTCCTCCCTTTGCAAAATAAACGGTGTTCGTTTTTATCGGTTCCTCATGACCATCAATATTCTTAGATGTGGATAAACCGTTCAATCTTTTAACAGTTTGAGCAACCAATGCATCTTTTCTGCCACTTTCCTTCCCTTTAATGGTATTAGGATAGGTTTTAATAAATGTATCAGCAAAACTCAATACTTTTCCATCTCTGATCAAAACATTGGCAGAGCTACCAAATACCGGAATACCATCAATGATTTGCTGTATTCCTACCACATCTCCCTTTAAACTTGTTGAAGGGTCTATGTTGATAATTTTAAAACCTTTTAACTCAGAATTAGATCTTTGAAAAGATCCTGCAGAGTTCACATAATCTCTAATGACTTGTTCATACTTTTGAGCAGAGACAATCCCTGCACTGAAAAGAGAACAAAATAACAATAGCTTAACACTAAGTCGAATTTTCTTCATAAGTTTTCTTTTAACAAATATTAATATCCAATTCAGTTAGTAGGGAAATAAATAGAAATGTTACATATTTTATTGTAAAAATTTAAAAAAAGTGAATATTTATTCACAAAACACCATAAAAACAAAACGATTATTGAAAAAAAATAATGCTCTGGAAGCTATTCCAGAGCATTACACTTATTTATTTAAAAATTTCTATTTGGAAACAATGATCTTTTGGCTATAGTCGATTGAAGAATTATTTTTAATCTTCACAATATACACTCCGTTGATCAGATGATTAGCATTAACTGTTGTCTGCCTGTTAAGATTAATATTTTCCTGGGAAATAAGCTTCCCTGTCAAATCATAGATAGACACGGTGGTAATTCCTGATAAATTAATTCCTGAAGGAGTTTTTATCGTAAACTCATTTTTTACAGGGTTCGGATAGATAGAAATTCCTTTTGTATTTTCAGCAGCTTCACTTACGGCCAATGTAGCACATTCAGCTGGAACTGTAAAGTCTTCTACCTGGTCACTTAAATCCGGTGTTAGCTGGTCAAACCCAACCCATCTTCCTTTCAAACCACCAGAGGCTGCATTGACCCCCAATCCTCTTTTTGCAAATGTTTTCCAGATCATACATTTATCTGCACCTTCTGTCTTTGCCTGTTCAGCAGCTAAGATTGCATTTCTGCCTGTTACAAAAGTAGGAAGACATGGTTGCAATTTCAAAGCATCTACAACAAGCTGCAATACCCTTGCACTGCCGCTGTTAGGATTATCCAAAACATTACTGCTATACCCATACTTTTCAACATAATTCCAATGAAGATCCCAAAGCATAGTAGCCCATACAAACCCCATACTATGAGAATTAACCCTGGTAATCTGAGTTCCATTGGTTTCAGTATCATTATATTTCATCCCGTTGGTTTTCCCATACGTATAATCATTGATTGCAAAGTCCGGAGAATATCTCTTAGGTCTTATTCCAACAGCATCTGTAGGATCTCCTTCAGCAAAAGTTCCCATACCTCTTGGTACAGAAGCGTTATCACCAGGTCTGTTAGTTAACATTAAAGCAAAGAAATCTGACCATCCCTCGCCCATTTGTTCATTATCATTTGTATAATTTAAACAACCTACACTTGTACCGGTAAGACGCGAAGAAATACCATGTCCATATTCGTGGGTAACAATACCGTTGTCTAAACTTCCGTCCTTATAGATATAATTGAGTTTATCATACTTCAATGTTGCATTAACCGGTGCAGATGCAAGTTGATTGATGATAGCAACCCCTTCAGGATTTTCTATATTAACCGATGGAATGGTAATCGTAGCATCTGTTCCTCCCATTTGACCGGCAAGAACCACAGAAGTTGGTGCATTATAAACAATCGCTCCTACAGCTCCTTTTAACTGAGCATTTTTAACTTTTAGGGCAAAACCACAATTATTAGCCCCACCTCGTTGTATCAAAGCTATTTTCCCAGTAAGATCTTCCGAAATGGCAGTACATCCATCAATAGGTGTAGTAACAGCAATATCAGCAGTAACTCCTGTTGATGTTAATGCCGGGCCAAATACGGCTGTTCTAGTAGTAGGAGTCCTTGATACAAATGCGGAAGGTGAATTATAAAAAAGGTTCTGCATATTTTTAGGTTCATACAAATACATCTGCATTCTTGGTGCAAAACCATCGTTAGGCGTTGCAAAATTAGCATTATTATATCCTTTGCCATCTCTCGCCTCAGCTAATACAGCATCATTTCCAGAACCTCCGTTTCCAAAGTTATTAGTTTGAAAATTTTTAGCAGATTCTGTAAATCCAAACTTATAAAATACATCATGAATCTTATTATTCAGATAAAATAAGTTAGTGACTGATGCAGATGTATAATTTTGTGGAGGCAATGTTATATCCAATGGAAAATCAAAAACTCTGGGAGCTCCACCATCAGGGGAAAATTGGGGAATATTGGTTGCATTTTCATCTGTATAGGCATAGACATTATTTCCTCTTGTGTTTGTATAGTTAGTGGTTCCATCAGAATGCCACCCTTCCGGTGAGGCTACCAAATCCCATGGATTCGTAATCAATGATCTGCTTCCAAAAGTGGGGGCTTCCACAGGTAAAGGAAATACATTATAGGAGGCATTATCCGGAGCTAAAACAAAATTGGTACTCTGCGGCATTCTATACTGCAATTGTGGAAATAAGTTTAGCATCGAATGTTCCGCATGAGAATGCTCATAAGCATCTGAATGGAAGTTACAAGAAACCGTAAGGTTTTCCTTGTATAAAACAGAACCGTCTTCAGCACTGATAATCACCATCAAGGTATTATTGGATTCTTTTTCTTCGATAGTAAATTCATATCCGAGAACCAGACTTCCATTTTTTACAAAATAAACAGTGGTCGCTTTAATAGATTCCTCCTTTCCATCCGAGCTTTTTGAAATGGTATTTCCATTGAACTTTTTAGCAGTAGCGGCAATAAGATTCTCTTTATTAGCACCTTCCTTACCTTTAATTGAGGCTGGCGAAATTTTCATAAATGTATCCGCAAAACTTAATACTTTGTCTTCCCTTATCAGAACATTCGCAGAACTGCCAAATATTGGAATACCATTGATCGTTTGCTGTATTCCTACAACATCTCCTTTTAAGCTTTCTGAATGATCGATATTGACAATTTTAAAAGATTTCAGGTCAGAGTTCATTCTTTGAAACTGTCCTTTTGAAGAACTCATATAGTCTTTTATAACCTGCTCCTGATTTTGAGCGAAAACCATCCCTGCACTGAAAAAGGAAGAAAGAAGCAGGAATTTAACAGAGAATTTAATTTTTATCATATTACACGTTTTTATTGCAACGAACTTATAAATTCACAACAAAAAACGCAACACAACGTTAATATATTAAAAAAACAATTAAATAATAGAGTCAGTAAACAAAGTATAGTTTAATTTTTTCGTTAAAACACGTGACAAATTAGTTTTTTATACACTTTTGTCACTAAACAAAAAATGATTAAATAAATGAAAATCAATCAATTGTTTAAACAATTTCTAATACTTTTTGAATTTTTTATCCGTTTTATTAAGATATTTTTCAACTGATTTTCGATCCGGAACGGTGGTTATTTCTTTGGTAAGTGTCTTTTCAAACTGAATTTTCGCTTTTAAATATTCTCTTTTGTGATAATAATATTTACCAACTAAGAAATATCCTTTCCAAAAATCAGGATTTAAAGATGTATAATGAGCAAAAAAACCGTCTGTAAGTTCTTCTTTTTGATGAATAGCATTACTGATCTTTAAACTTAAATGTCTGTATTCTTCATAATCCTTAAACTCCTGTGAGTCAGCAAAAGGATCTCTGCCAATATTCAGCTGTGATTTTGAAAAATCATTGCGTTGTAAACCCTTTCCGGAAAATATTTCATTGAGATCATAGCATACAAATTCTCCCAGTTGATAAGGATTGGAAGATACCCAGGCCAGCTTCTTTTCGGGTGAGAAAATAACAGCATGGTGAGCCAGGAGCTGGTTTAATGCCTTTTCGTTTCCATTGCCGATGCTTTTATCCTTTATCCCTGAACGGTTTCTTAAGATGGAAGCCATTTTCTCAGGATTTAATTTTTTCTCTTCCTGCAAAAGTTCCTGAAGCTTTTCATAGCGATAAGCGGAATGACTTTCTTCAATCTGTTTCTGATTTCTTACATCATCTTTATACACATCAGACTGAAAATGATTTGTACAAAATACTTTACTTGTATTCTGAATCCTGTACACTCCGAAATTTTTCGGTGAAACTTCAATGATTACTGCATTTTTGTCATGAGCACTTCCCACTAAGATTGATTCTGAGACAAAAACATTCCTTTTCCTGGCAATAGCGATGGCTTCTTCAATATTTTTAGCGTATTGTAATATTTCTCTTGTGACCAGCGAAATTGGGGTCTTTGCAGTCAAAGGAATTCTGGATTTTCCGGCATTGATCGTTACTGTAACTCCTTCTTTGTTCATCCCGGAAACTACTCCGATCATTCCCGGCCAGCTTACAGACATATAAGGAATTCCGTCTTCCGGCTCTACGAACTCTACCAGTTTATTTCTGGCAAAGTCATCTCCTACATAGAAATCAAAGTTTCTTCCGATCAGCATGTCACCATCTTCCGTATTTTCGTTCCAAACAGCCAAAGAAGTACAGCCAACCATCGCCAGATCCTGCATCGCATGTCCTATATCATGGGCTCCGTGCAGATAAAGATTTCTCAAATACTTTGGTGCTATAAAATCATACTGATCTGATGAATATTGTGATAGTCCCAATAATTCTGCCTGATAATCTTCTCTTACATTGAGATACATTTTACGGTTATACCACTTTAAGAAAGCATTTAAAAGTTTCTGTTTAAACTTTGAGGGAACAAAGCCCTCTATTTTGGAAAAGAAAATACCTTCCTGTTTCTGCATCAGATCCTGGGTTAATGCACCATTATTATAGCCCAGCTGCAAAGGGTTTCCTTTAATATAAAGTTCCCAAAGCTGCTGTTTATTTTTGGTGAGAAAATTCTGATTATAGCTAAAGGTACTATCATTAATCCTGTGAACCTTAGGGATTTCCAGAGCATATTGTTTTACATCAGGAATATGATTTACAGATTTTGATACTCCACATGAAATAAGGAGAAAAGAAAAAAGGAAGTAAATAAGGAGCCTTTTATATGACAGATATTGGATATTAGCTTTTTTCACTGTTGGTTTTTATTAAGTCATTGAATCCAAACGGCTGTCAATAGTTTCTTTCCCAAGAATTTCGGCACAGGTATTAAATGCGCCTATAGTTACCCCCAGAACTCCATGCATATTTACAGATTGACCTGTCAGAAACAGATTGTCAATTTTTGTACGGGGAGAGACCATTGTTTTAAGTGGATTATCAGAGTTTTTCATGTAACCGTACATATTTCCTTCAAAGCTTCCGATATAGTCGCGATATGATAAAGGTGAAGAGGTATATATCCCTTTAATGGCATGTCTCAGATTAGGAATCTTCTTCTCGAGGGCATTAAGCATTTTCTCAATCTTTACCAGCTTGAACTTTTCATACTGCTCTCCTCTTTCATGCTCATCTGTTACTGTATTTACCGTACTTTCCCATTGTTTAACCTCATCAAAATCCATATAAGAAATCGCAGTCAGACTTTCTGCAAACTCAGGATGATGCTTTGAAGGCGTGGATGACAGCATATAGGTTTCCGGCCAGCTTTCTTTATTATAGCGGTAGGCATTCCAGACCTGTTCTTCTGTTGAATAATGATAAATATTATAATTAAAATTCGGTAAACACTGAGGATGTAAAACAAGGTAAACGCTGAAGCAGGATGAAACCGGCTGCCAACTTAAAACCCTGTTCAGGAAAGATTTTTTCAGTCTTTCATCTCCAATTAATTTAATCGTAGAATGTATTTCAATATTTGATATAAACTGCTTGGCAGCATATTCTTTCCCCGTCTTTGTTTTTACAGATGTCAGTATATTATTTTCATTAAAAATAAACCCGGAAACTTCTGAATGCTTGTGAACTTCAGCGCCATATTGCCGAAGCTTCCTGATCAATAGCTTAGAGATCTGACTTCCTCCTTTCACACATTTATAAGCACTTTGCATATAGGAATTTACCGTTAAAGCATGAACGTAAAACGGAATGTTTTCAGAATCCCCCGCATACAGAAAATTAGAGCCTAATAAAACGGATTGAAGGGTCTTATTCTGCGTTACGGATTCTATAAACCTCTTGGTATTTAAATGCAGGATTTCTTCATTGTAATTTTCCTTTCCCACCACATGATATCTCGGAAACTGACTGCATACATACTGGATCTCTTCACAATAGTTTTCAATATTTTCTTTTTCATCGGGAAAATAAGCGGATAATTGCTCTACAAAATTCTGATACCCCTGGGCATGTGGATATTCAACCGTACCATCTCCAAAGGAAATTCTATCATATCCATCTTCATCCATCTTCTGCAGCTCCAGTTCATCCATAATCTCCAGATAAGAGAAAAAACGGTTTAGATTCTGCCCTTCTGAAAGACCTCCCAAATAATGGACACCAGTATCAAAAATAAGTTTATCCCTTGAAAAAGTCTGCAGATTTCCGCCATACTGGTTATTTTTCTCCAGTACGCAAACTTTCAGGCCTTCTTTCGCCAAAACAAGAGCCGAAACAAGACCTCCCAATCCACTGCCGATAACAAGTATGTCATATTCTTTTTTCAAAGGAGAATGTGCTTTTTAAATTAGAGATTGGAAAATTAAGAAATTCAGATATTATTTTGTCATTTCTAAACAGGAAAGTCCTATTTGAACAATATCCTTTTAAAAATTCGGGTTCTCAATAGATTTTAATAGGTTCCGGTTTTTTTATTAGTTTTTGAAGGAATAAAAATAGAAAAATTAATCAATATCATCCCAAAAGTCAAAATAATTAAACCATTGGAGCGGATATTTTTTCACCATCGTTTCAAGATTCTGAACATAAGATTGCAGAAGTCCCTGAGAATCCCGGTTTTTAATATTCTGTGCTACTCTTGCATACAGATGATAATGAAGATTGTTTTCCTTCATCACATAGACATATACCACAGGTACTCCCAATCGGGATGCAATAAGAAACGGGCCTGCCGGAAACTTGGCGCTTTTCCCCAGTAAATTGGCTTCCAGAAATTTTGAACCTTCAAAATAACGGTCACCTGTAAAGCAGATCAGCTCATTATTAGACAAAGCCTGATTGATCTCAAAGATATGCGACATATCTTCTTTTACATAAATAAATTTGATATTGCTCTTTTTAACAGAAACACTTTCCAGGTATTCCTTGATCACAGTTACTTCCTGATCTGTTGTCACCAGATTGATCTGACAGTCAAAATCGATGTCTGCAAAGAAATACTCTGCTACCTCAAAGTTGCCGATATGGGCACTGATCAGAACTCCTCCTTTTTTGGCTGCCAAAAGGTTTCTCAGATTTTCAATCCCATCAAATTCATAGGTATACTTTTCTCTCAGCCCTGCGGAAATAGCCGTTTTATCGATCAGAACCTGCCCAAAAGTGAAATAGCTTTTGAAAATTGAACGTTTAGCTTTCCAGTAGCTGTAATTCAGCCTTTTCTGAAAATAGTTTAGAATGTATTGGTTGCTTTTTTTTTGGAATAGAACATAATAAGCAGCCACAAAGTATAGTACCCAATATGAACTTCTGATTCCGATATTTCTAATACACCAGACGAATATCCTGTAACCGAGAACCGTCCCTTTAGATTTACCTTTCCATTTGTTCATAACAATTTACCAATATAAGAGTGTACCAATGTAATAATATCTCTGAGTATCCTCTTCTATTATTACATTGGTACATTGTAAGGAATATAGATTACTTAATAACTATGCGTTTTTTTCAGCGATCTTATTTTCAATCGTTGTGTAGAAATCATCAAATGTCACCATTTTCTTGAAGTCTGCTTCTCCTAATTTCACTCCGAAATTGGATTCGATTACTACGACCATGTCAATATAGTCTAAACTGTCTAGCCCCAGTGTATTTTTAAGGTTGGCATCATTACTGATTTCATCTCCGTCAACTTCAAATTCGTTAACCAGAAAATCATTAACAATAGCAACAATTTTTTCCCTTTCCATGTTTTTAATCAAATTTTTTAACTATTAGTGCAGAATTGGTTCCCCCGAACCCAAAAGAATTCGACAAAAATACATCAATTTTTTGATTTTTTGTTTTAGAGACTAAATTTATCTTTTGTGCCTCACTATCAGGATTTTCAAGATTAATATTCGGAGCTACAAAATCATTCTGCATCATCAGAATTGAGTAAATAACTTCACTTGCGCCAGCCATCCAGCACTCGTGTCCGGTCATGGATTTGGTAGAACTCACCGGAACCTCACTTCCAAAGATCTCATGAATCGCTTTTGCTTCATTGGCATCTCCAATGGGAGTAGAAGTGGCGTGAGCATTGATATAATCGATATCTGAAGCTTTCAAACCTGACTGTTTCAAAGCTCGGTCCATTGCCAAAGCGGGTCCATCCACATTCGGAGTCGAAATATGCCCACCGTTGGAGGAGAAACCATACCCTATGATTTCAGCAATAATAGGAACTCCTCTTCTTTGCGCGGATTCCAGACTTTCTACAATTAAAGAAGCTGCACCTCCACTTGGAATCAGTCCATCCCGTTCTGAGTCAAAAGGTCTTGATGCTTTGGTAGGTTCATCTTCTCTTGCAGAGAAAACACCTAATCCATCAAAACTCGCCATGGAATACTTATTAGTTTCCTGAGCCCCACCACAGATAATCATCTCCTGAAAACCGTTTTTGATCATCATATAAGCAAGCCCTAAGGAATGTGAGCCACTTGCACAGGCTGCACTAATTGTAAGATTAATACCTTTCAGCTTAAATATGGTAGAAAGGTTCATGGTAACCGTTGAATTCATTGATTTAAAGATCGCTCCCGACCCCATCAATGTAGTATCTTTCTTTTCTCTTGCAATATCGATAGATTCTACGACTGCCTGAGAAACACTGTCATTTCCGTATAGGATCCCAACTTCATGAGTATCTAAAAAGGTTTCATCAAGATTGGCCTGCTTCAGAGCATCAAGGGTAGCAAGATAAGCATATTCACTTTCTTCACCCATGCTTACACGCTGGCGTCTGTTCAAAAGGTTCTTTAAATCAGGTTTTGGAACTGTTCCTGTAAGACCCGATCTGAAACCGAATTCTTTCCTGTCCTGATCTAAAACAATACCGGATTTTCCTTGATATAGGGATTCCCTGACCTCTTCTAAAGATGTCCCGATGCAGGAATAAATTCCCATTCCGGTAATTACAACCCTATTTTCCATTTATATATATTGAATTTAACAATGTAGCAGTCTAACTTTTATTACAGCATTGGTACATTGATATATTGTTACATTATTTACGAGTA
Source organism: Chryseobacterium sp. BIGb0232 (assembly GCF_024810195.1). Lineage (NCBI taxonomy): Bacteria > Pseudomonadati > Bacteroidota > Flavobacteriia > Flavobacteriales > Weeksellaceae > Chryseobacterium > Chryseobacterium sp. BIGb0232. The sequence goes on along the minus strand of NZ_JANUEH010000006.1, from coordinate 181,148 downwards.
AATTCCGCCGTTAATATTAATCACCTCTCCAGTAATGTATGAAGATTTTTTAGAAGCTAAGAACGCTACAAGATCTGCTACTTCTTCTGCTTCTCCAAACCTGTTGGCAGGAATCATTGCCTTCAGTTCATCCTCATTGAATTCCTGAGTCATATCTGTTCTGATAAAACCAGGGGCTACTGCATTCACTGTAACATTTCTCTTGGCAACTTCCTGAGCAAGGGCTTTTGTAGCACCTACAAGCGCTCCTTTAGCTGCTGAATAATTGGTCTGACCTGCTGTTCCTTTTACTCCGGATACAGAAACCATATTAATGATTCTACCATATTTGTTACGAAGCAGCTTTTGAATAAAGAAATTAGTAACATTGAAGAAACCGTCTAAACTGGTATTGATTACACTGTTCCAGTCTTCTTTCTGCATCCACATAAATAGACCGTCTCTTGTAATTCCGGCGTTATTAACAATAACCTCAACCACAGCTTCAGGATTGTTTTCCTGCCATGCGGTTAATACTTCCTGTACTTCTTCGGCATTTCCTACATCAAATTTAAGTATTTCTCCTGTAGCGCCCAATTCTTCTACTTTCGCCAAAGTTTCCTTTGCGGCAGCTTCATTGGAAGTGTAATTGATCAGTATATGATAGTTCTTCTCTTCAGCCAGTTTTATACAGATTGCCCTCCCGATTCCTCTGGAGCCTCCTGTTATAATTGCACATTTCATGCGTTAGTGTTTATTTTGTTTTAGTTTTTTTTAAGTTACCTTGTTTTTTTAAGACAATTTATCTGAGCATATAATTACATTGTCTTTAAATATTTCTTTACTTCCTCCAGATACGGATACATTACCATATCATCTGAGAAGGCAGGAATTATTTTTCTGATCTCATCATACAGTTCTTTTGTAGATGATGAAATTTCATTCTGAAAACCAAGATATTCAATAGCCTGAATGATGGTAATGGCTTCAATCGCTAATACTTCAAAAGCATTTTCAATGACTTTTCTGCAGATTACCGCAGCGTTGGTTCCCATGCTTACAATATCCTGATTGTCATTATTATTAGGAATACTGTGAACATACATAGGGTTCGACAACATCTGGCTTTCCGCTGTAGTGGAAGTTGCTGTAAACTGTACACCCTGCATCCCGAAATTGAAACCTAATTTACCTAAATTCACAAAAGGAGGCAAAATTTCATTGATTTTAGCATTTAAAAGATAGTTCAGCTGTCTTTCTGCAAGCATAGTAAGCTTTGTCACTACAATTTTCAGCTTGTCCATTTCCAGAGAGATATAGTCGCCATGGAAATTTCCGCCATGGTAAACATGCTGATCTTCAACATTGATGATCGGGTTATCATTCGCAGAGTTGATTTCATTTTCAAGAACCTTCTCTGTATACTCCAATGTATCTAATACCGGACCTAAAATCTGAGGAACACATCGTAAAGAATAATATTCCTGAACTTTTTCTTTGAATACTTTTTCCTGTTCTTCAAAGTGGGTGTAAAGATAGTCTGCTCTTTTTCTGATCAGCTTACTGTCTGCAAGATGCACACGCATCCTTTCTGCCACTTTCTGTTGACCATAGTGTCTTTTTGTTCCATTTAAGGTTTCTGAGAAATGATCGTCATAAGCCTGAACAATTTCGTTGATAGCACAGGAAAGCTTAATGGAAATATCTGTTAACTGATTCGCTTTATAAGCATTTACAATACCAATTCCTGACATTACAGAAGTACCGTTCATTAAGGCAAGCCCTTCACGGATCTCAACCTGTATTGGCTGTAATCCTTCGATTTCAAAAACGTCTTTAGTAGACTTTCTTTCTCCTTTATAAAAAACTTCCCCTTCTCCAATCAGGACTAAAGCAAGGTGAGCCAACTGAACAAGGTCTCCGCTTGCTCCTACTCCTCCATGTTCAAAGATCAATGGGATAATATCTCTGTTGATCAGTTCCTGAAGAAGATAAATAACAGACTCATGCACTCCGGAATTCCCTAGCGACAAGGTATTCATTCTTGCCAGCATGCAAGCTTTCACTTCCTGAGCAGGTAAAGGGTTTCCGATTCCTGAAGAGTGGCTTCTAATCAGGTTATACTGAAGCTGGTGTGTATCTTCATCACTGATTTTGAATTGCGCCATAGGCCCAAAGCCGGTATTTACGCCATATATTACTTTATTTTTTGAAAATTCCTTTAAAAACTGAAAACTTGTATTCACTCTTGATAAAAGTGATTCATCCAGTTCTATTTTTTCATTTTCAATGATAATTTTTTGAAAGTCTTTCAGTTCTAAAAAGTTATTTATTTTCATCAATTAAAAGTAATAGTTGATAATTTTGTAAAATATTAATTATTTGTCACTAATTTTGCGGCAAAGATAAAAGTTATTATTAAAATAAAAAATCAAAGATGAGCAAAGAATTTGTTGACGTTCTTGTAATCGGAGCCGGGCCTTCCGGATGCGTGTCTTCTTCCTACTTAAAGAAGAATAATGTCAGCGTAAAAGTTGTCGAAAAGACAAAATTCCCAAGACTGGTAGTCGGTGAAAGCTTAATCCCAAGGGTAATGGACCACTTTGATGAAGCCGGACTTTTCCCTGCACTGGATAAAATGGGCTTTGAAAAAAAACTGGGTGCCCGTTTCCTTCGTGGTGACGAAGTCTGCATCTTTGATTTCAGCAACAAATTCGGAGAAGGCTGGAACTGGACCTGGCAGGTTCCGAGAGCTGATTTTGATAATACTCTGGCTCAGGAAGTGATTAATAAAGGAGTAGACCTTGAATTTGAAACGGAAGTAATTGATATTAAATTCGATGGAACAGACTCTATCACAACAGTAAAAACGAAAGATGGAGAAACTAAGGAAATCCATGCAAAGTTCGTAATTGATTCAAGTGGCTATGGAAGGGTACTACCTCGTCTTTTAGATCTTGAAAAACCTTCAAAATTAGCTCCGCATTCTGCCATTTTTTCTCATGTAAATGATATTAACAGAGAGCCTGGAGAAGAAGGAACTTTAATTTCTTTTGATATCATTGAAACAGAAGTATGGCTTTGGGTAATTCCTTTTTCCAACGGAAATACAAGCTTAGGAATTGTAGGCCCTACTGAATATATTGAAAAACTATCTGAAAACGGAGATACTGCTGAAGCTTTAAGAAAAGCGATTTCCCTTTCTGATTATTACGTAAAACGTTTTGGTGACGTGGAGTTTCTTTTCGACCCAAGACATCTGAAAGACTATTCATGTTCTGTAAAGAAACTATTCGGGGACGGATTTGCCTTAACCGGTAATGCTTCTGAATTCCTCGACCCTGTTTTTTCATCAGGAATGGCTTTCGCTACAGAATCAGGAATGCTTGCTGCCAAACTGGCATTAAGACAGCTGAATGGCGAGAAAATTGACTGGCAAACAGAATACACAGATTATATCTTATATGGTGTAGACGTTTTCACCACTTATGTAAAGGAATGGTACACCGGAAACCTTCAGGAATTATTCTTCCACCAACCGGAAAACCCGGATGTAAAGAAAAAGATATGTGCTGTATTGGCTGGATATGTCTGGAATAAAGACAATCCTTTTGTGAGAAAGCATGATACTGTAATTAAGAATCTGGCCAACCTCATCAAGCTGGAAAAAGAACAAACTCAAGAATAAAAAAACGGTCTGAAAATTCAGACCGTTTTTTGTTATTTTATTTTAAATTTCTTTTGATTTGTCTTGATAAAACCTTCCCTATAGATTCATATGCTGCAGCAAGCCTTCCATATTCCATGACAGTTACATCCATACCAGAAAACCTGTCGTATTTGTTAAGTTCCACTGTAGCCAAAACCACTGAAGGATTGTTTGTTTCTACCAATTGTATATTTCCACTCATTTCCGTAGGCATTGCAATCAATCCGGCATGCCAACCCGGGAATACCCATTTTGTATTCAGGATTAGTGTATACTTCGCGGAGCTGTCTTTTTTGAATATTTCCTTTTTACCGGATGCATTCAGTCCTTTCAGAAGACGGTCTACATAATTTTCCTTTTTATACTTTTCCCATTCTCCAATCCACTCATTCCAGGCAGCTTCTCCCCTTTTAGGATTATCCATTACCTGCTTCTTTCTGTTTTCAAGATATTGAGCTTCCGTAATATTTTCCTTCATGAATAACACATCCTCAAACTTGACCTCCACATTCACATCCGCCTGATCCCTCAATACTTCGAAATCTCCCGAAACAAGTTTCATCTTTTCCTGTCCGAAAACTGTTGTCATCATCACCATGAAGACCAACAATAATAATTTTCTCATAATTTATTAGTTTTTTTTAGGTGCACAAAGATATTATAAAAAGGGATTTTTATTCATTTTTGCTTATAACTTTATCTTAAATCAATAAAGGTGATTGGTTTTCTGCTGTTTGGATTAAAAACAGTTTTAGACAAGATGTCAAAATCGATGATTTCAATTTTCGGACTTACTCTTAGTTTTGCACGGAAATGGTCTCTTACTTCATTCACGAAGCTTTCATGTTCCTGATCTGTACTTAATTTGATGATGATCTCATCCAGTCCGATTTCGTTGGCCTGAATCACGATCTGATAACAGAGGATATTATTAAAATCGTTCAGAATATCATTCATTGCTGGCGGATACAATGTTGTCCCTTTATATTTGATCATCTGCTGCTTTCTTCCGATCACCGGTCCAAGCCGCATCGTATTTCTTCCACATTGACAAGCCTCGTAATGTGCTTTTACAATATCTCCGGTTTTAAACCTCAGCAAAGGAATGGCTTCTACTCCTAACGTAGTAATGGTAAGTTCTCCACTTTCACCTTCTTTTACTATATTTCCTTCATCATCCAGAATTTCGGTAATGATCAGCTCAGGGTGATGATGCCCTCCGATCTGGAACTCGCATTCTGTAAAAGCGGTGCTCATTTCTGTAGAAGCATAAGTAGAAAAAAGTTTGATATCCCATTTCTCTTTGATTTTCTGGGAAAGAATATTATCTGTAAAATCCTGATTTTTGATACTCTCTCCGATACATACTGCTCCATAAACACTTGAATTTTTATAATCCAGACCATGTTTTTCAGCATAATCGATCATCTTCAGTAAAAATGACGGAACTGTAATGAGGTATTTGGGTTTGTATCTGAAAATGGAATCCCACTGCAATTCAGGAATTCCAGGACCCATTCTGACAACACTTGCACCCATTTTTCTTAATCCTAAAAAATAAGCAAGCCCAGCCATGAAACGTTTATCAATGGTAGTAATCATCTGCACTACATCTCCTTTCTGAATTCCGGCACAGGCAAAAGATATTGCTTCATTATAGGCAAGTCTTTCAAGATCTCCATCAGACAAGCCAAAGGTTACCGGATCTCCCAATGTTCCGGAAGTTGTGCTGTAGTCTACAATCTTATCGGGTGAAATACAGAAAAAATCATGATTGTGCTGCTGCAGATCATTCTTGGTTGTGACAGGAATTTTTTGCAGATCTTCCAATGTACGGAGCTCTCCAACATTAATCTTTTTTTCCTTAAACATCCTCTGATAAAAAGGTGAATTTCCTTCAAGATAAACCAGAAGCTGTTGAAGTTTTTCTTCCTGAAATGCCTTTATTTCCTGTGTGCTCGATTTTTCGATGAACGGGTGAAATTCCAATGATTTTAATTTTTAAAGGACAAATTTATTTAAAATTAAAGGATTGAAACAGTAAAAGCCCAAAAGATTATACCTTCCCAATCATTTATCTTTGAAATGTAAAGGTCTGTACATTGGTATTTCCCGCACTATTAATCGTAGTCACTTTTAAAGTATGCGAACCTGAACCTTTTGGACACTTTTCATCAAAAATATAGACAAAATCATTTTTCACACGGGCAAATCGCAGCCATTTTCCATCCAGTTCTGCGCGGAAAGAAACAATATCGCCAACTTTTGTACTGCCTTTCAAGCGTAAAGCACTACTGTTTACAACCGCTCCTTCTTTCCAACCTGAAGAAACTGATGGTAAACTGTTATCCAGTATAAGCTCTGCAGTCCCCAGTCTATTAAACTGTGCTTCTGCCTGATCGCCGTTCCATTTTGCTTTTACAGCATCCTTATCACTTCCATAATTAAACAAAACCACTACTTTATCTTTCTCGTCTTTGCTAAGTTTTCTGTTGGGTTTTACTTTCAAAGTATAATTATCTTGAACCGGAAGGTATGGATTCTGTAAAACAATGGTATTGGAAACGGCGTTTCCATCACTGCTGTTTTTTTCGTACAGACTAAAGTTCACTGCATCATATACAGCATTTTTACTGAAGCTGATCTCTGCACTTTCAGTGGTTAACGTTTTCCCTTCACTAGGCAAAATCACTTTTCCAGAAGGAGAAATTCCATTGCCTGCACTAACTAACTGAACTCTTGTGGTTAACCTGCTGGTATTTCCTTTTACATCTTTTAAAACAATTTCAATATTGTGAACACCTTCATCCTGAAGATTGATAATTCCTGACAGATTGGGAGTACTGTAATTCGCCAACTTCATTCCAGGCAATGTAGACAAATGCTGAATTCCCACTTTATCTCTGATGAATTTGGTGTAATCTATACAGCCATTCAGATAGCGAGTATCATCATAGCTCACTTTGTCAATGCTAAAACCATAGATCAGTTTTCCATCCATCAGTAATTCTGCTTTATAAATTCCAAGATTAAATCCCTGGTTGGCTTTATCTACTGCTTTAATTCCAAAACTTATCACCGGAGAGCTGACTCTCACAACATCTGTGGTATAGGCATTCCCTACTTTTCTGACAGCAATCCCATTGGCCCCGGGCTCATAGGTACTGAACCTACGGTCATTCCAATATAATCCACTGATAATAGGTGCTACAGAATCCGGAATATTAAAACCAAACAATAAAGGATTAAGACATTCTTCTGTTTTGGTATCTCTTATCTCAAAATGGAGGTGTGGCCCAGCTGAACCGCCGGTATTTCCACTCAAAGCAATGAGCTGCCCCTTTGTAACCGGAAACTGGCCCGGCTGGAAAGTAATATCCTGTTCCCATTTTTCGTCTTTGTACTGCTGCTGCTTTACATATTCATCAAGTTTATCAAAATACTTATTCAAATGGGCATACACTGTTGTAAAGCCATTCGGATGGGTGATGTATACAGCATTTCCGAAACCATAACGCTCCACTTTTATTCTGCTTACATAGCCATCTGCGGCAGCCAATACAGATAAATTCTCCTGACTGTTTGTCCTCAGATCCAGTCCCATGTGAAAATGATTAGTTCTTACTGCCCCAAAATTAGCGGCCAACTGCATGGGAATATTCAGTGGGTTACGGAAATAATTTTGGGGATAGTTATTTTGGGCCTGTGTGATGATGATATTGATAAAACAAATAACAACCATCAGTTTGGAGAAGATTTTCATACAGCATTTGGGTTTAGTTCTACTTAAATATACGAGATTTCAAGCAATGATCGTGCTATTTTGCTTCTCCCGGTTGAAAGATCTTTTTGTTTAACCACAGATGGCACGGATTTTCACAGATGATTGCTCTAACATCTGCTAAATCTGTCTGATCTTCGAGAGATTATATTAAGCTTTGGCTAAAGCCAATGGAATGTTTTTTCATTTTTAAAGCGGGCTAAAGCGCTTCTATTGAATTTTTCATTGAAAACACTCAGCAAAATCGAAGATAACATTAGGTAAAATACTCGCTTATTTAAGGTTCATTATTCCCTTTTTAGCTGTTTCTCTATTTATATTTCTGAGATTGAAGTTTTTAATAGAAATAACCTACATAAAACATATATTATAAACCGACAAATTTTAGTAAATTTGCAGACTTAATTAATCAACGAATATTGAGATATTACAATGAGCCAATTTAAAGAATACAAAAACCTCAACCTTATTGACGTAGCAGAGAATGTAGCGGAATTTTGGAAACAAAATAAAACTTTCAATAAGAGTGTTGAGATTCGTCAGGGAAATCCTGAGTTTGTTTTTTATGAAGGTCCACCTTCAGCAAACGGTATGCCTGGAATTCACCACGTAATGGCAAGAGCATTGAAGGATATTTTCTGCCGTTACCAGACTCAAAATGGGAAACAGGTTTTCCGTAAAGCAGGCTGGGATACGCATGGTCTTCCTGTGGAGCTGGGTGTAGAAAAAGAATTAGGAATTACGAAGGAAGATATTGGCAAAAAAATCTCTATTGAAGATTATAATAAAGCTTGTCGTGAAGCGGTAATGCGTTATACCGATGTATGGAATAACCTTACTGAGAAAATCGGATATTGGGTAGACCTTGATGATCCGTACATTACGTACAAGTCAAAATATATGGAAACTGTTTGGTGGCTGTTGAAGCAATTATATGACAAAAGCTTGTTGTATAAGGGATATACGATCCAGCCTTACTCTCCAAAAGCAGGAACAGGACTTTCTTCTCACGAGTTGAACCAGCCTGGAACGTATCGTGATGTTTCAGATACTACGGTTGTAGCTCAGTTTAAAGTGAAAAAAGATTCATCTGCTTTGTTCAATGATGTTGATGGAGATGTACATATCCTTGCATGGACGACAACTCCCTGGACGTTGCCTTCCAACACTGCACTGACAGTAGGTAGAGATATTGAATATATTGTAGTTAAAACATTCAACCAATATACATTTGAACTGGTAACCGTTGTATTATCCAGCGCTCTTTTACCTAAAGTATTCGGTAAGAAATATACTGAAGGTACAGATGAGGATTTTGCCAACTATACTCCGGAAACCAAAGTAATTCCATTCAGAATTTTAAAAGAATTTACTGGAGAAAAACTTGTTGATACAAGATATGAGCAATTAGTTCCTTGGTTTACGCCAAACGATAATCCTGAAAATGCATTCAGAGTGATCTTAGGTGATTTCGTAACCACTGAGGATGGTACAGGTATCGTACATACAGCGCCTACTTTTGGTGCCGATGATGCGAGAGTGTCTAAAATGGCTCAACCTGAGATCCCGCCAATGTTGGTAAAGGATGACAACGATAACCTTGTTCCATTGGTAGATTTACAGGGTAAATTCATCCAGGGAGAAAATGTTCCGGAAGTATTCTCAGGAAAGTATATTAAAAACGAATATTATGATGAAGGAACTGCGCCTGAGAAATCTTGGGATGTAGAGCTTGCAATCTTGTTGAAAACAGAGAACAAAGCCTTCAAAGTAGAGAAATATGTCCACTCTTATCCACACTGCTGGAGAACTGACAAGCCGGTATTATATTATCCTTTGGATTCATGGTTTGTAAAGATGACTGCTGTAAAAGACAGATTGGTTAATCTGAACAAAGAAATCAACTGGAAACCTAAAGCTACCGGAGAAGGACGTTTTGCCAACTGGTTGGAAAATGTAAACGACTGGAACTTATCCCGTTCAAGATACTGGGGCATCCCATTGCCAATCTGGAGAACAGAGGATACGAAAGAAGAAAAGATCATCGGTTCTGTAGAAGAGCTTTACAATGAGATTGAAAAATCAATTGCTGCAGGAGTGATGACAGAAAACCCATTCAAAGATTTTGTGATTGGAAATATGTCTGAATCTAACTATGAACTGGTTGATCTTCATAAAAATGTGGTAGACAAAGTGGTATTGGTTTCTGATTCCGGAAAAGCAATGAAGCGTGAAAGTGATTTGATCGACGTTTGGTTCGATTCAGGTTCTATGCCATATGCACAATTACATTATCCTTTTGAGAATAAGGAAATGATTGACAGTAACAAAGCATTCCCTGCTGATTTCATCGCAGAAGGTGTTGACCAGACTCGTGGATGGTTCTATACACTTCATGCGATCGGAACTGCTGTTTTTGACTCTGTAGCTTATAAAAATGTAATGAGTAACGGTCTTGTTTTGGATAAAAACGGACAGAAGATGTCAAAACGTTTAGGAAATGCTGTAGATCCGTTCGAAACACTTTCTGTATACGGACCGGATGCTACACGTTGGTACATGATCTCCAATGCCAATCCTTGGGAAAACCTGAAGTTTGATATTGAAGGAATTGATGAGGTAAGAAGAAAATTCTTCGGAACTCTTTACAATACCTATTCATTCTTCTCTTTATATGCGAATGTTGATGGATTCAATTATTCAGAAAAAGAAGTTGAAAACCGTCCTGAAATCGACAGATGGATTCTTTCTGAACTGAACTTATTAATCAAGGATGTAAAAGCATTCTATGAAGATTACGAACCGACAAGAGTAGCGAGAGCGATCAGTACATTTGTGAATGATAACCTGAGCAACTGGTACGTAAGATTGTGCAGAAGACGTTTCTGGAAAGGAGATTATTCTGATGATAAGATCTCTGCTTACCAGACTTTGTATACTTGTCTTGAAGTAGTAGCAAAATTATCTGCTCCTATTGCTCCGTTCTTTATGGATCAGTTGTACCAGGACTTAAATAAAGTAACAGGTAAAGAAAACTGTGAATCTGTACACTTAACAGATTTCCCGGTTGCTGATGAAAGCTTAATCGATCAGGATCTGGTTGAAAAGACTCACCTGGCACAGAACATTACGAGTATGGTTTTCTCTTTAAGAAAGAAAGAAAACGTGAAAGTTCGTCAGCCGTTACAAAAAGTATTGGTTCCTGTATTGGATTCTAAGACAGAAGAGCAGATTCTTGCTGTGGCAGATCTGATCAAGCAGGAAGTCAACGTGAAAGAATTACAGTTAATTAATGCTGAAGAAGCCTCTCACTTAATTGTAAAACAAATAAAACCAAACTTCAAAGCGCTAGGTCCTAAATTAGGAAAAGACATGAAGGTAGTAGGTGCAGAGATTACAAATCTTACCACAGAACAGATTGCGGCTCTTGAAAAAGAAGGAAAACTGGATGTTCAGGGCTATGAGATCACGCTTGACGACGTGGAAATCTCTACTAAAGATATCCCGGGATGGACCGTAACTTCCGATGGTAAAACAACTGTGGCATTAGATTTGACGTTAACCGATGAATTAAAATCTGAAGGTATTGCAAGAGAATTCATTAACAGAATTCAAAACCTGCGAAAAGAGAAAGATTTCGAACTTACAGACAGAATTAATATCTCCATTGAAGAGAACTCACCATTCCTTGAAGATATTAAGAAAAATGAGGAATATATTTCTTCTGAGGTCTTGTCAAATAAAATAGAAATTGTATCTTCACTTTCAAATTTTAACGAAATCGAAATAGATGAAGTTAATTTTAAGATAAATGTCGAAAAAAATTAACATGTAGTTATAGTATTTCAAATTCCATTTCATAATTTTATTAAAAAAGAGAAAGAATATGTCAGACGAAAGAGTTAGATACAGCGATGCTGATTTACAGGAATTTAGAGCGATCATAAAAGAAAAAATAGAAAAGGCAGAGAAAGATCTTCAGCTTATCAGAGAAAGTTTCATCAATGACCAGAATAATGGGACGGATGATACTTCACCTACCTTCAAAGCATTTGAGGAAGGTGCAGAGACTTTGAGCAAAGAGCAGAACTCTATTCTTGCAGGAAGACAGGAAAAATTCGTGCGTGATCTTAAGAATGCTTTAATCAGAATCGAAAACAAGACTTACGGTGTTTGTAGAGTAACAGGAAAATTAATTCCTAAGGAAAGACTTTTAGCCGTTCCTCATGCTACATTAAGCATTGAAGCGAAAAACATGCAGAAATAGCCGTAAGGTTTGTAAAATAATATTGGGTTTATATAGTATTTCCGGATACTTTATAAACCTAATTTTTAATGTATACCCATGAGCGAAGTATTGATTTTGGTAATCATTGTGGCAGCAGTGCTGGCTTTTTTCAACAGAGAATGGATAAGAAACAGATTCTCTCCAAAAAAGCATACCTACTACACCATTGATGACCAGTTTAATTCTGATAAACGTGACAGGGAGAAAGAAATAGACAGACTGTTGAGTAAGATGGGCAAAAACGGAATCAACGATCTATCTGAAAAAGATAGAAAAAGGCTTGATGAATTGTCCAAAATGTAAAAAATAAATATTAAGAAATGGAATCTATCATAGTACATCCTAAAAACTCTATGGAATTGAACGCTCTAAAAGGTGTTTTAAAAGAAATGAACATTAAGTTTGAGAAAGCTCATGTGAAAAGTTCATATAACGGACAGAAAGTGGTTAAGAAAGCAAGTGATAATAAAAATGTAAGACCTGCTTCAAAACCTTCAAAACCTAAAGGAGAGTAATGAAAAAGATCTTAGCTATCACCTTTTTGGTATTATTGATAGACCAGGCTTCAAAAATTTATATTAAAACCCATTTTAATCTGGATGACAGCATTACCATTTTACCAGGTTTTAAACTGACTTTTGTAGAAAATCCGGGAATGGCATACGGGTTTCACTTCGGAGGAATTATCGGAAAGTATTTACTTGTGATATTAAGAATTTTCCTGATTGGAGGAATGGTCTATATGTTTAAGAAATGGCTGAAGGAAGGAGCTTCTAACTATCTGCTAATCCCAATGGCTATCATCTTTGCCGGAGCAATTGGAAATCTTATTGACGGAATGTTCTACGGAATGCTCTTCGATAGCGGAACTGTTTATGATTCACGCATCGACCGATGGATTGGCTACGGTGGGATTTCCAAGTTTACCCCATTTGGTCAGGGATATTCTACCTTCATGAAAGGATGTGTAGTAGATATGCTTCATTTCCCGTTAGTAGACTGGTATGTTCCGGACAGTTGGCCTATCATTGGCGGAAAACATATTGAATTCTTTAAATATATTTTCAATGTTGCCGATTCAGCGATTACCGTAGGAGCTGCTTTCCTGTTAATTTTCAGAAAAAAAGCATTTCCAAACGGACTTGAATTCTAAAAGATGTATCTCAGATGAGAAAAACAATCAAAAATATTTTTAAATTTTTCCTGCTTCTTCTGGTCGCAGGAATTATTTTTATTGCCTGGGCAAATTACAGCATCAAAAAAGAAAGCGCAGATTCTCTATCTTATAATATTGCTGAAGTACCGACAGCAAAAACCGCTTTATTGCTGGGAACCGGGAAAACCTTAAACAATGGTATGCCCAATGCTTATTTCTACAATAGAATCAAAGCCGCCACGGATCTTTATAAAAGCGGAAAAATACAGTACATCATTGTAAGTGGTGACAACAGCAGCAAAGACTACAATGAGCCGGAAGATATGCAGTTGGCATTGGTACAACAGGGTATTCCTCAGAATAAAATCATTCTGGACCACGCAGGATTCAGGACCTTGGATTCTGTAGTAAGAGCCAAAGATATCTTCGGACAAACGAAACTGATCATCATTTCTCAAAAGTTCCACAACGAAAGAGCAGTCTTCCTTGCGCAGAAAAATGGAATACAAGCCTTTGGCTACAATGCAGAAGATGTGAATAAGTACGCCGGTTTAAAGACCAATCTGCGGGAGTATCTGGCCAAAGCTAAGGTATATTGGGATTTAATCTTTGGAATAGAACCTAAATTTGGTGGAGAGAAGATAATAATTCCTTAATTTAGGTCTTATGAAAACGATTCAGCTTTTTTTACTGATCTGTATTCTTGTTTCCTGCAAGAAGGAAAATATTTATTATTACACCAACAATAAAGAAATTAAAGACAGTACAGTCATTCGCTTTGTTGATACAGAATTAAAAAAACTGGATATTGACCCCAAGAAAGGGAATTTAAAAATTTACACTACCCTGGATTCTGTTTCTTACAAAACAAATCTGGATACCATAAGAACAAAAGTCTTTGAGCTGGCTTCAAAAGATCATTCCATTCCAAAAAACAGATCTCTTTTTGATGAGTGGATAAAAGAAAAAATAATAGTGGTTGATAACAAAACCGCAAAAGTTGTAAAATTCTACAGCACATTTAAAAACGTTAAGCTTGACAGGGATGAGATCAATATGATAGGGATGAAAAAATTAATCAAGTTGGGAAGTATTTTGAATACAAATCCTGAAGCAGAAATCCCTGAAGATTATCTTAATACTTATGCATCTGCAGTGGTCCCTTCAGATAGCAGTAAAATAAAGGAAAATGCGGTGGACTTTTTGTCAAAGTTCAAAATTGATCATCCGGACAGAAAACATTACAATTTAAATTTTCTTTCTTTTCAGGATGCCATTAAAATATTTCAAACCTATAACCGAAATGGGGTATACAAGGAACCTTTCAGCATTAAAAGCGTTTCCGAAAATGACAAACCCCTTTATACCCACAGGAAAGATTCAATAAATATATTATCCTCCATTTCCACTCATACCATTCAGGATCGTCTGGATTATTATAAAGACCATCATTACAGAATATCTGAATCCCAAATCAAAGCTATCCAAAACCTTTACAGCATAGGAGGCCCCACTTTTCATTCTATCCTGGTCAATGATGGAAAATATACTTATTTTATCTATGTGACAGGCATTGTGATTACTGATCATGATAAAAAACAATCGAAAATGATTCCGGCAGGATTAATGAAAAAAATCGGAATTCATTACTATAACGCAATTAGAAAGTAATTTTGCGTAAATTTGTAATTCATTAATTTTTAAATATAAATTTTAAACAAATGTCAAGAATTCTTACCGGCATTCAAGCCACCGGAACCCCCCATCTTGGAAATTTATTAGGGGCTATTATTCCTGCGATCGAACTTTCTAAGCAGGAAGGAAACGAATCATTTTTATTTATTGCGAATCTTCATACGCTTACCCAGATTAAAGATGCGCAGACTTTAAGACAGAATACCTACGAGATTGCTGCGGCTTGGCTTGCTTGTGGATTAGATACCGAAAAAACATTTTTCTACAGACAGAGTGATATCGCTGAAACCTGTGAATTATCTTGGCATTTATCATGTTTTTTTCCTTATCAAAGATTAACATTAGCACATTCATTTAAGGATAAGGCTGATCGTCTTCAGGACATCAATGCCGGTTTGTTTACCTATCCTATTCTGATGGCTGCAGATATTTTATTATACGATGCGGAGATTGTTCCAGTAGGAAAAGACCAGCTTCAGCATTTGGAAATTGCAAGAGATGTTGCTTCAAGATTCAACAATCAGATGGGCGAAGTTTTTGTATTGCCACAATCTGAGCTTCAGGAAGACACAAAATATGTTCCTGGAACGGATGGACGTAAAATGTCTAAATCTATGGGGAATATCATCAATATCTTCTTACCTGAAAAAGAACTGAAGAAACAAGTGATGAGCATTGAATCTGACTCTAAGTCTTTGGAAGAGCCTAAAGATCCTGCCACAGATAAAACATTCCAGATTTATGAATTGATTGCTACTCCTGAACAGACCGAGGAATTAAGAACGAAATACCTTGCTGGTAACTTCGGATACGGGCATGCTAAAAAAGAGCTTTTGGATCTGATTCTTGTTCGTTTTGAAAAAGAAAGAGAAACGTTCAATTATTATATGAACAACCTTGATGAATTGGAAGCAAAACTTCAGCAGGGAGCAGAAAAGACAAAACCTATCGCAATGGAAACTCTAAAAAGAGTAAGAACAAGCTTAGGATTTTAATTCTAAGTTTTATACATACGAAAGCCCTTCAGTTGAAGGGCTTTTTCTATTTGAGTCTATCTCATATTTTTTATAAGAATAAAGTAGTGCATACTGTCTTCAAATTTGTAAAGGATATCCCAGCCAGGATATTGTTTGATAATGGTCCTGATAATAGATAATCCTAAACCTGTGGAGCCATGATCCGAACCTTGTTTATAGAAACGGTTAAAAATTCTGGATTCATCCAATGAAGCAGGTGTTCCACTGTTTTGAAAAGTGATCCTATCATTTTCAATGATAATATTTAAAGTCCCTTCCTGATTATTATATTTAACTGCATTTTTAAGAAGATTAGACAGTAATATATCGGCAAGATCCTGATTAAAATCTGCCTGAAAATGCCCTTTCTCAATAATATTGACCTCTACTTTTTTAAATGCTATAAAATCTTCATAATTCTGAACCAGTATATCAATCATCTTATTGAAGTCAACATGTGAGGTTGTATTAAACTGACTGTTTTCAATCTTGGAAAGCATCAACAGAGATTTATTCAGTCCTACCATCCTTCTCAGATCATTTTTAACTTCCGTGAGAAAGGTCAGACTCTTTTTATCAGGATTCTCATTCTGAATAAGAAGATCTATTTTATTAATAACAATTGCAAGTGGCGTCTGAAGCTCATGAGATGCATTTTCAATAAACTGTTTCTGCTGATAGAAAACAAGTTCATTACGGTCGATCATCTCGTTAATTTCCACGTTCAGCTCTTCAAATTCCTTGATGGAATAGTTTTGGTCTTCCTGGGAAAAAGGAATGCCGAACTGATATTTTTTCAATTTATCCAGAATCAGATAGAACGGACGCATTGCTTTATTCAGCAAATAGCCGTTCACTGCAACGATGCTTATTACCAAAAGAATATAAAGAACAATCAATGCCGTTGTAAGGTCATAGATAAGCTCATCCTCCTCTACTGTTGAAGTTCTGATGACAAGCCTTTGCCGATTTTTATACTGGTCGATAAAATCTGCTTCAAGAACCCTGTAAGGCTGGTCTTTATCATCATACTCCATATAATACATCTTATTATAGAGTCTGCTCCTGTTTTTGTATTCTCCGGCAGTAATCGGCATGATCTTAAATTCGTTAAATCCAAAATCGTTATTCTTCAGGAGTTCCGGATTCAGATATACCGCCTTGATGATCTGTATTTTTCTATCTTTCAGTCCGTCATCTACGTTATCGTGTACCTCATCCAGAATATAGGCATAAAACAGCCCGGCCCAGACTGCAATAATCACCAGCAGGATCATAATAAGGTACTTTATTGTATAATATTTTAAGGAAACCTTCATCAGACAAATTTATATCCTATTCCGTATACTGCCTGAAAATCTGCTTCTGCATTAAGTGTTTTCAGTTTTTTACGAAGATTTTTAATTTGTGAATAAATAAAATCAAGACTGTCTGCCTGATCGATATAATCTCCCCAGATGGCCTCTGCAAGAGTCGTTTTCTGCAATGTTTTTTCAGGGTGAATAACAAAGTAATACAAAAGATCATATTCCTTTCGGTTAAGAACCAGCTCTTCATTTCCTACTTTAACAGATCTGTTTTCCGGGTCAATGCTAATATTTTTATACCTGATGATATTCTCACCATCCTGGTTTTTTCTTCTTATTACAGACCGGATTCTAGCCATTAGCTCCGCCAGGTGAAAAGGTTTAGCCAGATAATCGTCAGCTCCTATTTCCAACCCGGTTACCTTATCATCCACTGAATCTTTGGCAGACAGAATAATAACCGGATCTTTTTTATGCATTTTTTTGATTTCCCGTAAGAGATCTATTCCATTACCGTCAGGAAGCATTATATCCAGCAGGATGCAGTCGTATTCATAGGAAATAATCTTTTCGAGTCCGGAACTGTAGTTTTCTGCATATTCTACAATAAAATGCTCTGCTTCCAGAAATTTCTGGACAGTATCCTTTAGGTCCGGTTCATCTTCTACTATTAAAATCTTCATAGGCTCTGCTGTTTGGATAGGTTATATCAAATATAAGAAATTATAAGGCGGGAAGCTGGAAGAAGGAGGCTGGAAGTTGCTATTCTATCATCTACAACTGTTTACTTTTTAAGAAACAGACCATTTCAATGGCGTCCTATACAACTTCCTTCTTCCAACTCCCAGCTCCCTTATCTCAAAAATCAGTTCGTTTTTATGTAGCGTCCATCTGCATCAAAGATCAGACATAGACCATTCATCAGATGAATCTTGTAGACATCATATTTTTTTTCAATAGACTGAACAACACTGCACGGATGATGTTTGGTCATAAAAGACACAATATTCTTTCTAATCTTACTGGAAGATGATTTTCTTCCATCACTGTTTATTAAGCTCCAGTTTACCATAATACTAAAATTTTATTGTTATTCTTCAATGCGTTAGTCATCAATTTTTTTGAAATTTCCATTTCGGTCAAACTCCAGTTCCAATCCATTGGAAAGCTCTGCTTTATAAGACCATCTTTTCTTTTCTATCTTAACGATATAGGTATTGGGGAAATTTCTGCTGCTGTAATTTTTAATAGAAGCAGGAATAAAACCGTAAGGAATCTTCTGGTGGTTCCCATCTACTTCTTTCCAATTTCCATTACTATCAAATTCCATTTTCATTCCATTGTTCAGATATACCTTATATTCATCTACCCCATAGATTTCTCTGTCCTCAATAGCAGATGATACCGGAACTCCTTTAAAATGCCCTGCAAGAAAGGTTTTAGCAGCCCTAGGCAATTGATTGGAGCTAATAGCTCTGTCCTGTGCTGAGATCAGACCACCGATCAATAAGAAGATCAAAACAAATACTCCTGTGATTTTCTTTACATTTTTCATAATATTAAATTTTTCTGTCATTATTATGGAGCAAAGGTCCAAATCAATTTGGGAAAGAATTGGGAATAATTATTTGAGCAAAGAAATAAGCAGATTTAAAATGATGTTTACATTTTTGTTGATATGATCTTTTTAAAACAGAAAAGCCATTAAGATAAACTTAACGGCTTTCATATGTGACTTAACTGTCTAAATTTTATAAGTACTCTTTAATCTGCTGAAGATGAGTAATGGCCTTTAATCCGGCTTCTTTTTTATCTTCCTTATACACATC
Organism: Chryseobacterium sp. BIGb0232; assembly: GCF_024810195.1. NCBI lineage: Bacteria > Pseudomonadati > Bacteroidota > Flavobacteriia > Flavobacteriales > Weeksellaceae > Chryseobacterium > Chryseobacterium sp. BIGb0232. Next base: position 162,388 of record NZ_JANUEH010000006.1, on the reverse strand, counting down.
AAAGAAAATTGCATCCATCCCGAAATCTCTTCCCCCCAGTGCATCAGCGATCCAATCATCACCAATCATAATGCTTTCTTCTTTCTTTGCATTAGAAAGCCCAAGGGAATATTCAAAAATCTTCGGATTAGGTTTCCTTACCCCTACAGCATCTGCACTGGTAATGGTTTCAAAATAAGGGGCAATTCCCGACAAGGTACATTTTCTCTCCGTTACATCCTGAAAGCCGTTAGAAATAATATGAAGTGTATAATTCTTCGACTTCAGATATTCAAGGACATCTTCTGCCCCTTCTACCAATTCATTATGACTTACAATATTATCCAGAAAGTTCTCTTCAAAATAAAGGGAAAGTTCCTTATTGTCTACTCCAAAGTGCATGAAGGAGTCATAAAAACGGTGTTCTCTCAAATACTCTTTGCCTATAATTCCATCTCTGATCTTTTCCCATAAATCTTCATTGATATCATGGTAAACAGCGTGAAACTCTTCAAAGTCGATAGTATACTTCGAAGTAATTTCCTGCTTTTCGAAAAGTTCTTTGATGGCCAGATAGGCATTTCTGCGATGATCCCAGAGCGTATTGTCCAGGTCAAAAAAAACATGCTGCATTTTCATACAGCACAAAGTTAGTAATTTTAATTTTTTGTAATAGGATAATTCTTGCTCTTGCTTTTCACAATTTCAAGGCTTTTAGAAAAATTGAGCAGAAAATCGATGGTTTGTTTTTTAGGTTTCAAAGTTTTCACTTTTAAGGAGTCATTTTTTTTCATAAGCGAAGTATGTTTTCCTTAAAACGTGAAATTTTACAAAATATTATCTATCTGGTTAATATTATGTTATTTTCATCCATGATTTTTCTCAGGTTTATAAGCGCATATCTTACTCTACCTAATGTAGTATTAATACTCATATCAGTATGATCGGCAATTTCCTTAAAACTCAATCCGTCAAAAAATCTCAATTTGATTACTTCCTGCTGATTGAGGGGAAGAAATTGCAGCATTCTGAGCAGATCTTCCTGAATCTGATTAGTTACCAGCTGATCTTCAATATTTTCAGATGGTTCTCTGATCAGGTCAAAAATAGAATATTCATCCGTTTCAAATGTAGTCTCTGAAACTTTGATATTTTTGGATTTTGATCGGAAATGATCAATAATAAGGTTGTGTGAGATTCTTTTCGCCCAAAGGATAAATTTACCCTCTTCGTTGTAACGTCCTTCTTTTAGCATCACAATAATTTTCATGAAAGTATCCTGAAAAACATCATTAGCTAAATCTTCATCATTAATTTTGTAAAAAATGAATGTAAAAAGTTCTCTCTGGTGACGATGAATAAGGGTTGACAACGCCTCTTCATCACCTTTCTGGTAAAGCGAAATTAGTAAACTATCCGATTTTGATTTCATAACTCTTCTCAATATAATATTTGCAGCCCAGCTATCGCCCAGATACATTATCTGGTTTTTGCTGTATATACAAAACAGTTCTTCAGAGTAGAGTCTCTTCGATAGGCGGTACAATTATATTATGGCGTAAATATAATAATTTTTTAATAACTGTTAAGCAATTATTAAATTTTCGCTATAAAAATTTAAAAAAAATCATTTAAACATGTCATGAATGAATACAGTAGGGATATTTAATGTAAAATTAATATTCAGACCTTTCATTTCTTTTCCGTTTAATCGGGCATCTCCAATAGGGAAAGCATAGCCCCCGGTAAGGTCTAACATCCCAAATAAGGTAACTCCAATTTTAGGTGCAATATATTTATTGGTTCCTTCCGCTCCCATTAAAAAGTAATAAGAATGGTAAAAATCTACATTCTTCTCAAAATTAAGCAGAACATCCGCCTGAAGCTTCGGCATGATAGCAAATTTTGAATCTGCCACTCCCATCAGGGCAGAACCACCCAATCTGTAAATTACATCATCATTTTTAAGAAAAAGCAACTTTCCTCCCACTTCTCCAAAGCTTTGATTCTGGTAGGTATATCCTACGCTGATCATTTTATGCATGGTATATTGTGCTTTTACCAAATTACTCAGTAAAAACAGGGATAGAATGGCAATTGCAGTTCGAAAATTCATCATCTCTCAATTAATTAAGGTGTAAAATTAAAAAAAACTGCCTTATCAGAAGATAAAGCAGTTCATAATATTTAGTTTATAGAAAAAATTAAATTCCGAAAGCGGCTTTAATTTCGTCAACTTTGTCTAGTTTTTCCCAAGTAAAGAACTCAAGACCTTCCAATGTAAGCTCATTCTTATGCCCTTTGTTAAAGGTTTTATCAGCCACATAATGTTCTTTCCCCATGTGTCCGTAAGAAGCCGTTTCCTGATAGATAGGATTTCTTAGTTTTAAGTTCTGCTCAATAGCATAAGGTCTTAAATCGAAAATGGTAGATACTTTTTTAGCAATATCTCCATCGTGAAGATCAACTTTGGCAGTTCCGTAAGTATTGATATATAAACCACATGGTTCAGCCACTCCAATCGCATAAGAAACCTGTACTAGAACCTCGTCAGCAATACCAGCTGCTACAAGGTTTTTAGCAATGTGTCTTGTTGCATATGCAGCACTTCTATCTACTTTTGAAGGATCTTTTCCAGAGAAAGCACCACCACCGTGAGCCCCTTTACCACCATAAGTATCTACGATGATCTTTCTACCTGTAAGACCAGTATCTCCGTGAGGACCACCGATTACAAATTTACCTGTAGGGTTGATGTGATATTTGATCTGATCGTTGAAAAGAGCTTTGATTTCTTCAGTCTGCTGAGCAACGACTCTAGGAACAAGGATATTCTTGATATCTTCACGGATCTTATTCAGCATCTCTTCTTCTGCTCCGAAGTCATCATGCTGAGTAGAAACTACGATAGAATCAATTCTGATTGGCTTATGGTCATCAGAGTATTCAATCGTAACCTGGCTTTTCGCATCAGGACGTAAGTAAGCAATCTCTTTATTTTCTCTTCTGATCGCAGAAAGTTCTTTAAGGATCGTGTGTGCTAAGTCCAAAGCAAGAGGCATATAATTAGCCGTCTCGTTCGTAGCATATCCAAACATCATTCCCTGGTCACCAGCTCCCTGAGCGTTTGCTTTAGCTTCAAAAGACTCATCATTTACCGCTCTGTCAACCCCTTGGTTGATATCAGGAGACTGTTCATGAATTGCAGAGATTACTCCACATGAATCTCCATTGAACATATACTCGCCTTTTGTATACCCAATTCCATTGATTACTTCTCTGGCAATCGTCTGAACATCAAGGTAAGCATCAGATTTCACTTCTCCTGCCAATACCACCTGTCCGGTAGTTACAAGAGTTTCACATGCTACTTTTGATGTTTTATCGTATGCTAAAAAATGGTCGATTAATGCATCGGAGATTTGGTCGGCAATTTTATCCGGATGTCCTTCTGAAACTGATTCAGATGTAAATAAATAAGACATATTATTCTTTGTTTTTTAGATTAAAAAATAGTGTTGAAGAAAAATAAGAATAAAATTGCCCAAAAAGAATACTGTTTTAGCATTTTTTTATAGAGGTTGCAATCAGGTCAAATTTTTCCTCGTTAATAAACGTCAGCAAATTTAAGCACTATTTTTGTAATACTCAAAATTTTTGTTTATTAATTATAATTTTCTTTAAATTAATGATTTATATCATTGTAAAGCCTGTTGGTTACTGAGGCTTTATGCTTACAAATTCTTTCGGACTTACGTGGTAATTCAGCTTCAGTTCTAAAGAATTTTTGATAGAGTGTGCCAATTCATCAATAATCTTCTGCTTAAAGGTTGGCTTATAGTAAATAATACTGATCTCTCTGTAAGGGAAAGGCTTCTTGAATCTGAAAACATTCTTTTTCTGCTCTTCAGAAAGCTGGCTTAAGGCAAGCTCCGGAAGGATACTGATCCCCCCAACTTTGTCTACCATGTGTACCAAAGTCTGGATATTGGAAGCTAAGAAATCTAAATTTTTAGGCTTCAGGGTATTTTCTTTAAGGTGACAGATATTTTCAAACTGATTTCTCAGACAGTTTCCTTCTTCAAGCAACCATACTTTTTCTACATTCAGCTCTTCAGGAATGATGTAAGCATTCTTTTTATTGGCTTCAGTATTGGAACTGTAGATCATCAGCTCTTCATTGAAAAGGAAATCCTGATAGAACTCATCTGCCGTATCGTAAGGAGTAGAGATAATCCCCGCATCCAGCTCTCCAGCTTTCAAAGCTTTAATAATATTATCCGTTGTCATTTCCTTTACATTCATCTGGATCTTAGGGTTTGTTTCTAAGAATTTAAAGATTTCAGTAGGCAAAATAAATGAAGAAACAGTAGGGATAATTCCAAGGTTGATGGTTCCCCCTAAAATGTTATTCAGCAGGTTGGCTTTGTTTTTCAGCTCATTGACAGATTCTATAATCACCTTGGCCTGATCGATGATCTGAAGACCTACATCTGTAGTACGGATTGGATGGGTAGTTCTGTCGAAAACCTTCACATCCAATTCATCCTCAAATTTCTGTATCATGGCACTTAAGGTAGGTTGGGTAATGAAGCACGCCTGAGCCGCTTTTCCAAAATGTTTATACTTATCAACAGCGATAAGATACTCCAGTTGCTGAATGTTCATTTGATTAATATTATCTATTACAAAGATATAACGTTTTTGTTATTAGCAATTAAAAATTCAAGTAAATTTGATAATTAGTACCTTTACAGTTCGATTTAGAAAATACGAGAACAATTATTCAAATCATCAATATATGGATTCTAAAAAATTAACGTTAAGCAACGGCGCACCTTATTTTGAGCATCAGGATTCCCAGACGGTAGGACCAAGAGGCCCGGTATTGCTGCAAGACTTTATTCTTCAGGAAAATCTTGCGCACTTCGTTAGGGAAAGAATTCCTGAAAGAATTGTACATGCTAAGGGAAGCGGAGCCTATGGAACCTTCACTGTAACGCATGATATCAGCCAATACACTAAGGCAAAATTATTTTCGAGAGTAGGAAATTCATGCAGAATGTTTGCCCGTTTTTCTACAGTTGGCGGTGAAAAAGGAAGCGCAGATACGGCAAGAGATCCGAGAGGATTTGCCTTAAAATTTTATACAGAAGACGGAAACTGGGATTTGGTAGGAAACAATACACCGGTATTCTTTATTAAGGATGCTAAAAAATTCCCGGATTTTATTCATACCCAAAAGCGACTTCCAAGAACGAATCTAAAAAGTGCCACTATGATGTGGGATTTCTGGAGCTTAAACCCTGAATCACTTCATCAGGTCCTTATACTAATGTCAGACAGGGGAACCCCTTATGGCTATCGACATATGCACGGCTTTGGATCTCATACTTTCTCCATGATTAATGATAAAAATGAAAGAGTATGGGTGAAATTTCACTTTAAAACAAAGCAGGGAGTAAAAAACTTCACAGATGAAGAAGCTGGAAAAATGGCTGGAAAAAATCCGGACTTTGCTCAGGAAGACCTTTGTAATGCCATTGAAAATGGAGATTTCCCAAAATGGACCATGTACATTCAGGTAATGACAGAGGAACAGGCAAAAGATTTCAGATGGAATCCTTTTGACGTTACAAAAGTATGGTTTCATGATGACTATCCGTTGATCGAGGTAGGAGAAATGGAACTGAATGAAGTTCCTATCAATTATTTTGCACATGTTGAACAATCTACATTCTCACCAAGCAGCTTAATTAACGGAATCAGTTTCTCTCCGGATAAAATGCTTCAGGGGAGACTATTTTCTTATCCGGATGCACACCGATACAGAGTGGGCGTAAACGCTCATCAGCTGGAAGTGAACAGATGTCCTTTTGCAGTCAATAATTATCAGAGAGATGGCTATATGGCAGATTCCAGCCAATATCAGGATAAACCGAATTACCATCCTAATAGTTTTGATGATATCACACCTGATGTTTCTTACAAAAACTATGAGTATGAATTAGATAGCGCTCATGTTGCCAATTATAACAGAAATGATAACGACAGCGATCATTATACTCAGCCGGGACTTCTTTATTCAAAAGCGATGAACGCAGAAGACAGGAACAATCTGATCCAAAACATTGTAGAAAGCATGAAGGGAATTAACGGACCTAAAAGAGAGGAGATCATCAACAGACAATTATGTCACTTTTTCCGCGCCAATATTGAGCTTGGCATGAAAGTAGCTTCACAACTAAACATCAATATCGATGCAAATATGATGAATCATTCAAAATAATCATATTGAACAATAAATTAAAAAAAAGGAAAAAAAAATAATATTTTTTCCTTTTTTTTGTAAAAAATTCATAATTTGCAGGGGATGATATTTTAAAGTGGAAAAATGAGTTACGAAAATATATTATTAAATAAGGAAGATAAATTATCTATCATTACAATAAACAGACCTGAAAGTTTAAATGCATTGAATGCAAAGACTATTCAGGAGATCAGTACAGCATTGGATGAGCTTAATTCTGACACTTCCTGCAGGGTAATTATCCTTACAGGCAGTGGAGAAAAATCATTTGTAGCTGGAGCTGACATCAAGGAATTCAGTGACTTCGGACAGGAAAAAGCTGAGGAACTTGCAAGAAACGGACAAAATACATTGTTCAACAAAATTGAAAATCTATCTAAACCTGTCATTGCTGCCGTAAATGGTTTTGCATTAGGGGGAGGTTTAGAGCTTGCTATGGCATGCCACATCAGATATGCATCGGAGAACGCCAGACTGGGGCTTCCTGAAGTAACCTTAGGACTTATTCCTGGTTACGGAGGAACTCAAAGGCTTCCCAAACTTGTCGGAAAAGGTATTGCCAACGAAATGATCTTCTCTGCCAAAATGATTCCTGCTCAAAAAGCAAAAGAAATTGGATTGGTAAATGAAGTATACCCTATTGAAGAATTATTAACCAAAACGAAAGAATTAGCGAACGCTATTGCCTATAATTCACCAATGGCAATATCGAAGGCGATTAACGCCGTGAATTTATCGGACACGGATAAAGGTTTCGAGACTGAAATCAAGTATTTCGGAGAACTTTTTGAAATGGAAGATAAGAAAGAAGGAGTAACAGCTTTCCTGGAGAAAAGAAAGCCAAACTTCTAATCTTTCAAAAAGATTTTAATCCAAATTATTTCGAAAAAACTAATGCTGCGGTATGAATAAGTTTGATAAAGCTTATCTAAAAATGGCCCAAGAATGGGCACAACTCTCCTACTGTAAGAGAAAACAGGTAGGGGCTCTTATCGTAAAAGATAGGATGATTATTTCAGATGGCTACAACGGAACTCCTATGGGATTCGAGAACTGCTGTGAAGATGGAGAGGGAAAAACGCACTGGTATGTACTGCATGCGGAAGCCAACGCTATTTTGAAGCTGGCAGCATCTACACAATCTGCAAAAGGTGCAACGTTATATTTAACATTGTCCCCTTGTAAGGAATGCAGTAAGCTGATCCTTCAGGCAGGTATTACAAGACTGGTGTATATTAATGAGTATTCAGATGACGATGGGATATCGTTCCTGAGAGGCCATAACATTGAAATAGAACAAATATCGGACTGTGAACTAAAAAAATAAGCACAAATGACTTGGGATGAAAAGATCAAAGATTTTGAAATATTTCTTCGTTTCGAAAGAAATTTTTCAGACAACACGCTCGACGCTTACGTTCGGGACATTAAGAAACTAAAAGATTACGCAGAAGAAGATCTGGCAAACGTCGGTCCAGATTCTATCGGTTACGAAAACCTGCAGGAATACATTTTCAATCTTTCTAAACAGAAATTCAGTGAGCGATCACAGGCAAGGTGGATATCATCCATCAAAGCCTTCTTCAAATTTCTGCTGGAAGATGAATATCGTGAAGACAACCCAGCAGCGTTACTTGAAGGCCCTAAACTGGGACTGTATCTGCCGGATACTTTAAGCCTGCCGGATATTAATAAAATTATTGCCGCCATTGAGGTCAATACAGATCTCGGAAAAAGAAACCAGTGTATCATTGAGGTACTCTATGGTTGCGGACTCCGTGTATCTGAGCTGATCGATCTGAAGATTTCGAATATCAACTTCAGGGAGCAATATATTAAAGTACACGGAAAAGGGAACAAAACTCGTTTTGTGCCTTTGGCTGATTACACAGCTGAACTGCTGGAAAGCTATATCAAAGAGGTACGCTCTAAAGGGAAAATCAATAAGAAATATGAAGACACTCTGTTTTTGAACAGCCGTGGCACTTCCATGTCAAGAGTAATCGTATTTCTTATTATTAAGGAACTTACAGATAAGGCAGGAGTTAATAAGAAAATTTCTCCACATACCTTCAGACATTCTTTTGCAACGCATTTGCTGCAGAACGGTGCAGATCTTCGTTATATTCAGGAAATGCTGGGGCACTCCAGCATTACTACAACGGAAATTTACACTCACCTGAAGACAGAAGAGCTGAGGGATGTTATCTTAACTTATCACCCGAGAAATATTAATATTGCTCAGTGAACCTGAAGATCCACCTTAGAAAATAATTATTGAGGAATGAAAGTATTGAAATATTGTCCAAGTTGTGGCAAAGAGTCTTTACATTGGGATGGCGAAAAGAAATGGAGCTGCCCTGACTGTGGTTTTACCCTGTACAACAATGTAGCAGGCGCTGTAGCGGTTGTTATCAGATGTGGTGATGAAATTTATCTTACAAGAAGAAACAGAGATCCTAAAAAAGGAAAACTGGATCTTGCCGGAGGGTTTGTTGATCCCAAAGAAAGTGCAGAGGAAACCTGTAAAAGAGAACTTTTTGAAGAACTTCAGCTTGACATTGATATTTCCAGCCTGAAATACCTGACAAGTCTTCCCAACATTTATCAGTATAAAGAGATTGATTACAATACGATCGACCTGTTTTATGAGTATACTGTTTCGGAGAAGTTTGAGGTCAGCCTTGAGATTTCAGAAATTTCAGAAGCGGTGTGGATTCCTGTACAGGAACTTGACCTTAATGAGATCGCTTTTGATTCTCAGAAGAAATTTTTTGAAGGTTATTTAAAGAAATAATTTTTGTATTATACTCTCCCGCAGATTTTGCAGATACAGCATATATTTGGGTTTTACCAGCTGCTTATTTTGTAAAATCTGCGGGAGTTTTTTTATTAATAAAAACAACTTTTCCCACAGATTTCACAATTTACACAGATACATTTAATATAAGTTCTGGGATGACTTGTGAAATCTGTGGGAATTGTATTTTAAATTAGTATGTTTTTGATTTCAGCATTTCATCAAAATACTGAATAAGCAAGGTTCTTTCTGCCTCAGACAGGTTAGCTTCCTTGTGATAAACAACATAACCAGGTAATGGCATTGTCTTGTGCTTAAGAGCCTCCATAGACCTATCAAGCATATTCTCTTTTAATTCCTTATTATAGGTTCCCCAAACAGAAAAATTAAGATGCTGACGCCCGTCATTCACATGGCTTTTTACCGACCATGAAATAGGTGCTATGTAAGCATACTTTGGATACACTGTTTCGTTCGAATGACAGTCATAGCAAGCATTTTTAAGAAGTGTACTTACCTTTTCCGGAGCATTTTTCATCTGAATAAAATTCAGTTTAGAATCAACCGGTTTATTTACTGTATCAATCGGGAAAAACTGTATAAGAGCAAACGCTACCAATGTCCAGAAGATTATTTTCTTTGCCGTCTTCATAAATTTTATTTAACCGGAGTTATGACTGCATCAGCAGATTTTACTTCTTTTTTGATTTCCTGTACTACTGTTTTTTCTTTTTCTTCCAAAGCAGGAGGAGTCGCAGCCGTTGCAGATGTATTGATCCCTTTTGGATTATCAAGTGTTCTGGTATCTGTAAGATCCCATTCTTCTCTTGTTTCCCATAATGCTTTTACCAAAGCTTTTTTGTAGAAGACATAAGCATCTTCCGCAAAGGTTTCAGTCGCGAAGTCTGCTTCATCCCAATATTTATCATTATTATTATCTACCAATATCCGGACAATGTATTCATTAGGTTTCAGAATATCAAATTTTACACGATCGCCTTTAGTATACTTTTGATACACTACTTTATCAGAAGAATCTAATAACTGGATCCAGTAATTAGATGCAGGTGCATTGGAGAGCGTGAACTCCAGACTTCCAAACTGCTCTACTTTATCAACAGTGAAATCAAAACGTTTGGATTGAGTATTTTTTGCATAGAAAGAGGAAACGGTTTCCTTAGGAATCGTCAGTTGATACTCTTTTCCATTAACAAAATCAGACTGTACCAGAATCTGATAAGGATTTACCCCTGAAATCTTAGCTGTAAATGGTAAAGTAGACAAAGAATCTCCCTTGGTAGCCAGTCTCCATTTTGATGGATCAATTTTATCAATAAAATAATTGGATGAGATTTTAAAATCAGATTTTGGATCCAGTGAACTTCCTCCGTTGTCGCTGAAGATGTCCATTGTATTTTTTTTATTGTACTTATAGAACAATGAAACTGAATACACAGTATCTTTTTTGGGTCCGATATTGTGGCTGAACATCAATTTCTCAGTTGTCTCCTGCCCAATATTATTCTTCACGGCATCAAACCAGATTCTAACTGAATCAGATTTTGGGGTGTGAGTTATTTTTATATCTTTAAGCTTATCATTGAGAGATTCTACTTTTACAACATCCGGATGGCCCTCAAAAGTCATAAGAACTCCTCCGGGAGCTTCCTTCATCTCTGAATACTTCAATGCTTTCTTCGATGGATAAACACTTAAATTCAGTCCTGAAATGGATTTCTCAACATCAACGGTTTCTTTTTTAAATCCTATTTTTTCTTTTCCGGGATCATAAACGGAATTTCCGTTTTCATCTTCGAAAGCTATAATTCTATATTTACCGGGAGAAAGGTAATTCAGTTCATAGTATCCGTCATCATCTACCTTGGTAATGTAATAGGGCTTTTGCTTATAGTTCATAGTATCTTTTACCTGATACAGTCCTACTACCATTTTATTTTCATTGGTTCCGGTTTTCTTCTTAATCTGCATGGCATCTTTTATGTCACCACTTATATACAGATCATCCAACTTTTCTCCTGTAGAAAAAGCAAAATTAAAATACCGAAGAATATTAGACTCATTATTATCTGCAATTGAATTTCCAAAGTTGAAATTATAAGTGGTATTGGCCTGAAGGGTATCAGCCCACTGGATAAGAACAAATTTATTGGCAATATTCGATGGAAGAATTCGCTTGATATTTTTAATTGGCGGAGAAATGATAAGGTTTTTATTAATATCCTTTAGGGTCACATATTCATCAAAATCCAGTCGAAGTTCGTGGATATCTCTTTTTACATTAATCCTTGTGGTATCAATATTTGAACTTAAAAATTTGGGTGCCAATGTATCTTTAGGTCCTCCCACAGGAGATCCTACTCTTGCACAAGAGTGTACAAGAAAACAGATAACGAATAATAAAAGAAACCTTTTCATGAAAATGTTTAAGCAAAAATAAACATTATTCTCCAAAAACTTCGTGTCCACTATTCAAACTATCTTTACTGTCATTCATTACAGTCTGAAGTTTCTCCTGCTGCAAAGGGAAATTTTCAAATAATCCTGATAATGCAAGTGCTGTATAAACTTTACCTGAATATTTATTTCCGATTGCCACGATGGTTACTTTAGATTTTAAAAGGTGAGCAAATACGGAATTGGATCCATGCCACCATCCGTTGTGGTAGGTTAGCTTTTCACCATTATCAAATATTTTCATTCTAAAACCTAATCCATAATTGTTCATTCCTGCCTTTTCATTGCTGTAAGGAGTAAATACCAGCTGCATCAGCTCCGGCTTTAAGAAATCCTTAGAGAACATTGCTTTGGAAAAATTGTATAAATCTCTGGGTGTAGTGTACACATTTTTATCTCCATAGATAAGATCAAGACGATCTAAAGGATATAATCTATTGGCACCATAATAGAAAGACTGAGAAGCTGTTGGAACATCTTTTTCCTGGAAAATATAAGTATGATCCATCTTCAATGGTATAAAAACCATTTCTTTCATCGCCTGCGGAAAAGGTGTCTTGGTTACTTTTTCAATCAGCAGAGCCAATAAGGCAAAATTTGTATTACAGTACATAAATCCGGTATCTGTATCTCTTGCCAGATCCGGTTTATATTTGATAATCATATTCAGTACATCCTGATTGGTAATAAACGGCTTGGAAAGTTCTGCCGGGGCAGGCTTTATCTGAGTGATAAAGTATTCGTATTTGGGTAATCCGCTTCTTTGATCCAGCAAGGTCTGAACGGTTACATTCGGATACGGAAATCCCGGAAAGAATTGGGTAAGATGATCAGTAAGCTTTATTTTACCGGCTTCTATCAGCTTCATCATGGCCATAGCCGTCAATGTTTTTGACACTGAAGCTACGTGTAATGGTGTATTCTTATCGATCGGCATCTGATTGCCTTCTCTACCGAAGCCTCTATAGTTTTCGTATAAAATCTCATCTCCTTTGGCCACTAAAATACCGCCACTAAGGTCACCTCCTTCCCATATTTTTTTATAGTATTGATCTATATAGCCTGTCAATGACTCTTTATTAGAAAGCTGCCCATCAGCTTTTGTAAAAACATTTCCCAGATCCACATTCCCATAGTTCGGAAGGTTGGTCATATTTTCAGCTGAAGCCTCTTTGGATTCAGATTTATTTTTGCAGGAAAAAAGGGATAAAACAACAGCTGTAGCAAGTACTAAATTACGCATCTTCATAAGATTCAAAAATGAGCGGCAATTTAATAAAAGTCAAAATTAAATTGTAAATATGAAAGGAACATTATGAATAATTTAACATAAAATCAGAAAAAAGGATAAAATCAAAGAAGGCTGAGGAAGCAGATATAGGAAGGAAAATCCTTTCATTATACCAGCTTCCTCAGCCTTATCAGTATTCTTTATTCATAACGAATCAGGAATAAGAGGCTATAATCTTATCTACAATAAACTGGGCCAATTTCTCTTTGCTCTGATGTGTCCATCCGGCAATATGCGGAGTTACCATTACTTTTTCGGATTCCAGAAGATATTGTAAGTCTTCATTTTCTGTTTCAAGATTCTCAAAAGAGGACTTTTCATATTCTAAAACATCTAAACAAGCTCCTTTTGCCTTACCTGCTTTCAATGCTTCTACTAAACTTTTAGTTTTTACATTTTTTCCTCTTGCAGTATTCACAAAATAGAAGTCATTTTTCATCTCAGAAATAAACGTTTCATCGATAAGATAGAGAGTTTCTGAAGTCAGAGGAATATGCAGACTCAATACTTCTGCAGATTGCTTTAATTCATCTAAGGTAACCTGAGTGGCAAATTCATCGGAAAGACCCGGAAGAAGATCATGGAAGATCACTTTACATCCAAAGCCTGAGAGTCTTTTAGCTGTAGCTTTACCCATATTTCCGTATCCTATTAATCCTACCGTTTTTCCCAGTAATTCATCTCCTCTGTTTTCTTCACGTTTCCAGATCCCATTCTTCACTTCCTGAGAAGCAATAAAAAGCCTGTTCATAATGACTAACAACATTCCTACAACATGTTCTGCAACAGAGTCTCTATTCCCTTCCGGAGAGTTGATCAATTGAATTCCCAGTTTTTCGGCAACAGGAATATCAATGTTTTCCATCCCCGCCCCTACTCTTGCAATAAACTTCAGATTCTGAGCCTGTTCAAGAAAGTTTTTATCTAAAGGAATACGGCTTCTAATGATAATACCGTCATAGTTTTTGATCTTATGGCAAACCTCATCATAAGTGGAAGTAAAGTCTTCTTCCAACATAAAGTTTTTAGCTAAAAGCTGTTCGGTGATGAGCGGATGATTTTTATCTAAAAGGAGAATTTTCATAATTTAAACACAAATGATACTAATGAGTTTCACAAATAACACCATCATTATTTTCAGAGAAAGGTGTTTGTAATTTTATTATATGGGTATAAAAATAAAATGCTTTTAATTTGGAGACCCAGTATTAAAAGCATTTCAAGTTTTATTTTTTATCCTTCTTAGGAGTTTGCGGCTCCTCCGGCTCCTGAAATAATTTCTTAAGTTCTACAGATTCCAAAGGCTTCATTCTTCCGGAAAGGATCAATGAAAGTTCTTTTCTACGGAAGGCTGCAGCATATCTTTCTTTTTCATCTTCTGTTTCCGGAACCATATCCGGAATTGGAATTGGGCGGTTGAATTCATCTACTGCAACGAAGGTATAGATCCCTGAATTGGTATGAATTTTTTTCTGATTAATAGGGTCGTCTGACCACACATCCACATAAACCTCCATAGAAGTAGAGAATGCTCTGGAAACTTTAGATTCCAAGACCACAACTCCGCCTTCAGGAATCGGATGATTGAATGAAACGTGATTTACAGATGCTGTTACGACTCTTCTTTCACAATGTCTTGCTGCAGAAATAGAAGCACATCTGTCCATTTTTGCTAAAAGTTCGCCACCAAAAAGGTTTCTTAGAGAGTTTGTTTCGTTCGGAAGAACGATATTGGTCATAATCGTCAGGGATTCTGACGCGGTTTTTATTTTTGCCATTTATTCTTAGTGTTTTTGGGAGCAGCCGGAACTGTTTTTGGAGCTTTCCCGGCAGGTTTTACCAATGAATCTTTCTTAAGGGAGTCTGAAACAGGAGTTTCCGGACCATGTACCACTACCTTCACCGTATCTTTTACAATTCTGTGGGTAGAAGTCTGTACAGATACTTTATTAAAGGATTTCTTCCCAAAGAGAAGTTCCTTTTGGGTAAATGCAAAGTATGCAATACCAAGAACCGGAATAATCAACAGGAAGAACCAAAGAATAGTCTTCTTGAATTTATAATCCTTTTCACGGTTTACTGAGGTGTTTACATTTTCACCATTATTGATGTCAGAAAATCTGATTTCTTCTAATCCGAAAAAATCAGGACGTCCCGCTTCCACTCTTTTTCCTTTGAAATGTGTATGTCCTTCTTCAATAAAGATGGTTCCCAGGTTTTGAATTTCAAGAACCTGTTCTGCCTGAAGTTTTTTCTTCCAAAAATCAGTCTGTATCTTCAGATCACTTCTCGATGCTTCTACAGACATCTGTTTTTCCTTGGCAATAAAAATGGTAAGGTCCCCTGCCTGTACTTCATAGTCAATTGTAAATTCAATCTGACTTGCAGGAGGCAGGATACTTCCGTTTTCGGAATTGATAATTGCCTTAGAATTTTTCAGAGAAAACACACCAAAGCCTGGAACCGTGACAGTTCCGTATTGTTTTAAATATTCTAAAATGTATGCTGAAATATTCATTTGGCAGCAAATTTATAACTTTTTCATGACTTTTTGAAGATATTTAACGCATATAAAAAAAAGACTGTCAAAGCAGACTTTTGAGTATTTCATATGAAAACAGGTTGACTATTCATGATCTCGAATCCCTTTCGGAATAAATTTGCAATCCCCTTATTTACAGTCATTCCTTTCTTTCAATCTATTGAATTTTCCAACTGATACCAAACATAAAATTTGTTCCTGCCTGCGAGAAGTAATAAGGAGCACCACTATATACAGCTCCATTATTGACATATTTTTTATTGAACAGGTTATTGACCAATAATTTCAAAGCGACATCGTTGTTAGCAATTTTAAACTGATACTGTGCATTAAAATCAGTCAGGATATAATCTTTTAGCTGTACATTCTTATCCTCTGTATTATCAAGGTATTGTTTCCCTACATACTGATTCATTAAAGCAAACTGGAAACTTTTAGATGGCTTAAATGTCAATCCTAAATTAGCAACTACATCCGGAGAGAATGAAATTTGGGTATTGCCCAGATTCTTAACCACTTTTTTGTTTTTCATATTGAAATCCAGATTTCTGTTCTGGCTCAAACTTATATTTCCGGAAACCTCCCATTGCTTTGAAAGTTTTGCCAACAAACCAATTTCGATTCCTCTTCTGTAGCTTTTCCCTGAATTGGTTCTGATAAAAGCTCCTACATTATTCAGTTCTCCGTTTAATACCAATTGATTCACATAGTACATATAGTACAGATTTGCTGTCACGGATAAAAATCCAAACTGCTTTTCCAGTCCCGCTTCAAAATCATGAAGTTTTTCAGCTTTAACACTATTATCAGCAATCAGATCATCTCTGTTGGGTTCACGGTGAGCATGAGCATAAGACAAATACACTTTCCCGTTTCCAATTCTATAATTCACCCCTGCCTTAGGATTGAAAAACAGCCATTTTTCTTTGATATTTCCTCCTTCGCCATCACCATCCAGCAGTATTTTAGTATCATAATTGATATTTCTCAGCTGAAGATCTCCAAAAAATTCAAAATCATTTACCCTTACAAGTGCTTTTGCAAACCCTGCCACTTCATTCTTCACAGAGCGTCCTCTATAATATTCATAGTTATCAATTTGTGGAAAGTACACTCCGGTTACTGTACCGTAATGCTTCCCATAATACTGGTTGGCTACTATTCCGAAATTAAGATCTACATTTTCAAATTTCCCATAAAGGGTAGAAACCAATCCATAAAAATGATTATCCAGCCATTTTTTTCTAATGAAGTCTGTAGTTTCTACAGGAAGTCCATTTACGACTGGAACAACTAAATTATAATTAGAATAATGCACTGCCTCCTTATCATTCTCATCCACTCTGGTATAATTCTCATAATATCCTTTCCCTCTTGTATAATGCAGAGTGGTTTCCAAATTCCAGGTATCATTGAACTTTTGTTCCCATAGAAATTGATAATGATTCTGGCGATAGTTGTCTGTTTCACCATCATAAAACTTCTTTTCACCGGTAAAAAGATCTATATATTCTCCGGAAGGATTATACTTCGGATCGGTTTCCCAGGTTTTTCTGCTGATTCCGTTCCATGCCTGATACGTTCTTTCTTTTCCTCCGAATGCCATTAGACGTAATCTCGTTTTCCCTTCTTCAAATAAAGCTGTAAAGTTATAAGAATCCAGATTGGATGATGCTCTGTCAATATAACCGTCAGAATGAATATGGGAATACCTTCCCATCACAGAAAGCCTGTTTTTCCAGAACTTACCAGTGCCTACTTCTGCTGAATATTTATAGGTATTGAATGACCCGTAACTGTCATCTGTTTTGAAGTAAAACTTCTCTTCAGGATCTTTTGAAATGACATTAATGCTGGCTCCAAATGATGAAGCACCGTTATTTGAAGTTCCAACCCCTCTCTGAATAACAATCTGGGAGGCTGAGCTCGTTAAATCCGGGACATTCACAAAAAAAGCACCCTGACTTTCTGAGTCATTAAAAGGAACTCCGTTCATCATTACATTAATTCCTCTTCCCGCAACTCCACGAATTCTGATTCCAGTGTAGCCCACCCCATTTCCGGCGTCCGAAGTGGAAATAACCGAAGTTTGATTTTTCAACAGGATAGGAAGATCCTGCCCCATATTTTTTCCGTCTAAATCTTTCTGAACATTAATAATCTCCTTAGCAACAGGAAGTCTTTTGGTAAAGTTAACCGCTTCTATTTCCCTGATTTTCAGAGAATCTTTGTTTTGAGCCTGAATAAAGGCCACAGAGCCTATGGTAAGCCCTAAAAAAAATAATCCTTTCATTCTATAAATCTTTAACATTTAATGAATAAAAGGGGATCGATAAGATATTATACAGGTTCAACCCTCAGTAGAGTTGATGTCCCTAAACAGCATTACCTGTTCCAGGTTCGGTGGGTATAATCTCAGCCTGTTAAAGCACCCCTTTATTTCAGCCGCAAAATTACGAAAAATATATGAGATGAATGGGATTCGGGATTGCGTGGTACAGGATTACAGGAAAGGTGATTATAAAAAGATTTGTTGTATGAAGAAATTAGAGTTATAAAAAATCTTCATCGGTAATGAATGACCATCATTCATCACTCATTTTCTAATACGTTTTGTTATTGGTATCAATGTAATAATAGTTCTTTCCATCTTTTGTCACTTCAAACATTTTTCCCAGCTTCCAGCTGAAGTTTCTTTTAATATTTGAATATTCGAAAGGAATAATGATTTTATTATTAACATCAATAACCCCAAATTTATCATTATTTGAAGCAACAATCATCGGATCAGCCACATCATCTCCTTCCATGATGTAGAGGTACTGATATTGCGGATAAATCTGATACTGACGGTAGTCGGCTGCATTAACGAATTTTGATTTTTCAATAATTCCATAGAACCCATTAAGAACATACGCCTGAAAAAGCTGCTGCTTGTACTCTCCAAACTTGCATTTTCCAAGATCAGAATCCTTAAACTGATAAACTCTTTTTCCTGAATGATTTACACGGTAAGAAATCATATCCTTTTCTACAGTTGCATACTCTCCGGTTCCAAATTTTCTGACTTTCTCATTAGGAGAATTCAAAAGATTACAGTCTTCATAAAAAAATACGGCAATATGATATTCCGGCTGAATGATATATTTTCCATTTTGATTAACGTACCCGAAGCTGTCTCCCTTCTTTTTAGGGATCAACAATGGAAGGTCTTTGTTAACAACTACCAGGTCAGGATTGTGCTTGACTACAGCATTTTTCTCTTTTTTTATGGTAGTTTTCGTAACGTTTTTCACTGTTGGTTTCTTCACAAATTTAGTCTGTGAAAAAACAGAAATCGAAATAAAAACGCACAAAATATTCAGGATATTTTTCATATTCACCTTTTGTCTGCAAAATTACGGCCAAAAATAGAAATTATCAAATTCATATTTATAAAGAATCTAAATAATTTCATTCTTATAAAATCGTAAAATTTCGTAATTTTGGGGAACATTTTGAATTGTTTAATAATTTAAAAAACTTTTAAAAAAATGTAGATTATGCTGACCTTCTTTGGTTAATGTTGCATCACATGCGAGATCTCAAAATGTCATTAATTGTATTTTATACAGACCAGTAAAGAAGCAGCGAAATACTCTACCTTTAATATTGAAAGACCTTCTATTATGAATATTTATAAGGATTACATCAAAGAGATTGAAGAAAGAAAAGACCAGGGGCTTCATCCAAAGCCAATTGATGGTGCTGAATTACTAAGCGAAATCATCGCACAAATCAAGGATTTGGGTAATGCAGATCGAACGGATTCTCTTAAATTTTTCATCTATAACACCCTGCCGGGAACAACAAGTGCAGCAGGTGTAAAAGCTAAATTTTTAAAGGAGATTATTCTGGGTGAATCCATAGTAGAAGAAATCTCTCAGGCTTTTGCTTTCGAATTATTATCTCACATGAAAGGAGGTAAATCCATCGAAGTATTATTAGACTTAGCTTTAGGTAACGATACTGCCATTGCTCAACAAGCTGCAGACGTTCTTAAAACTCAGGTTTTCCTTTATGAAGCGGATACAACGCGTTTAAAGGAAGCTTACAACAGCGGAAATGCTATCGCTAAAGAAATTTTAGAAAGCTACGCACAGGCTGAATTCTTCACTAAACTTCCTGAAGTGGCTGAAGAAATTAAAGTGATTACTTATATTGCTGGTGAAGGAGATATCTCTACCGATTTACTTTCTCCGGGTAACCAGGCACACTCAAGATCAGACCGTGAACTTCACGGTAAATGTATGATCACTCCTGCAGCTCAGGAAGAAATCAAAGCTTTACAGGCACAACATCCTGATGCAAGCGTTATGCTTATTGCTGAAAAAGGAACAATGGGTGTAGGTTCATCCAGAATGTCAGGCGTAAACAACGTAGCTTTATGGACAGGTAAGCAGGCTAGCCCTTATGTACCATTCGTAAATATTGCACCGATTGTTGGAGGGACAAACGGTATTTCTCCAATCTTCCTTACTACAGTAGACGTTACCGGAGGTATTGGTGTTGACCTTAAGAACTGGGTGAAGAAAGTAGACGAAAACGGAAACCCTGTTCGTAACGAAAATGGTGATATCGTTCTTGAAGAAGCTTATTCAGTAGCTACAGGAACTGTGTTAACTATTAATACAAAAGAAAAGAAATTATATAACGGAGATCAGGAACTGATTGACCTTACCAAATCTTTCACACCACAAAAGATGGAATTCATCAAGGCTGGTGGATCTTATGCGATCGTATTTGGTAAGAAGCTACAGACATTTGCTGCTCAGGTTTTAGGTGTTGAGGCTCCTGTTGTTTTTGCTCCATCAAAAGAAATCTCTCACGAAGGGCAAGGTCTTACGGCTGTTGAAAAAATCTTCAACAGAAATGCTGTAGGAACTACACCAGGCAAAGTATTACATGCAGGTTCTGATGTACGTGTACAGGTAAATATCGTTGGTTCACAGGATACGACAGGTCTGATGACTTCTCAGGAGCTTGAATCAATGGCTGCAACTGTAATTTCTCCGGTTGTTGACGGTGCTTATCAATCAGGTTGTCACACTGCTTCAGTTTGGGATAAAAAAGCTCAGGCTAACATTCCTAAGCTAATGAAATTTATGAACGATTTCGGATTGATCACAGCTCGTGACCCGAAAGGTGAATACCACTCTATGACTGACGTTATTCACAAAGTTCTTAACGATATCACTGTAGACGAGTGGGCGATCATCATTGGTGGTGACTCTCACACAAGAATGTCTAAAGGTGTTGCTTTCGGAGCTGACTCAGGAACAGTTGCTCTTGCATTAGCTACGGGTGAGGCTTCTATGCCAATTCCTGAATCTGTAAAAGTAACATTCAAAGGTGAAATGAAACCTCACATGGATTTCCGTGATGTGGTTCATGCAACTCAGGCTCAGATGTTGAAGCAATTCGGAGGAGAGAATGTATTCCAAGGTAGAATCATTGAGGTTCACATCGGAACTCTTCCTGCTGACCAGGCATTCACATTTACAGACTGGACAGCTGAAATGAAAGCTAAAGCGTCTATCAACATTTCTGAAGACAACACCCTAATCGAATCATTGGAAATTGCTAAAGGCAGAATCCAGATCATGATCGACAAAGGAATGGATAACCACAACAAAGTTCTTCAGGGATTAATTGACAAAGCAAATAAGAGAATTGAAGAGATCAGATCTGGTGAAAAACCAGCTCTTACTCCTGATGCTAACGCTAAATATTATGCTGAAGTTGTTGTAGATCTTGATGTCATCGTAGAACCTATGATTGCTGACCCAGATGTAAACAATGACGATGTTTCTAAGAGATATACTCACGATACGATCAGAGATCTTTCTTACTATGGTGGTGAGAAAAAAGTAGATCTTGGTTTCGTAGGATCTTGTATGGTTCACAAAGGAGACCTTAAGATCGTTTCTCAGATGTTGAAAAACCTTGAAAAGAAAAATGGTAAAGTAGAATTTAGCGCTCCTCTAGTGGTAGCTGCACCTACTTACAACATCATTGATGAGTTAAAAGCTGAAGGTGACTGGGAATTATTAGAGAAATACTCAGGATTCGAATTTAATGACAACGCACCTAAAGGAGAAGCTCGTACAGAATATGAAAATGTAATGTACCTTGAGCGTCCTGGATGTAACCTTTGTATGGGTAACCAGGAAAAAGCAGCTAAAGGAGATACTGTTTTAGCGACTTCAACTCGTCTTTTCCAAGGAAGAGTAGTAGAAGATTCTGAACGTAAAAAAGGAGAATCTTTATTAGCTTCAACTCCGGTTGTTGTTCTTTCTGCGATCATCGGAAGAATTCCAAGCATTGAGGAATATAAAGCGGCAGTTGAAGGTATTGACCTTACAACTTTTGTACCTTCTATCAAAGAATTAACAAGTACAAGCGCTCATTAATAGCATTGATCTTTAGTCGCAAGACTAGTCAAATTATATAAATGAAAGATTTTAGCCCTTTATGGGATCTAAAATCTTTCATTTTTTTGTTTAGAATCATTCTATTTTAAGTGAAATACGTTTTTTTTCCGAGAAAACCGAGAAAATAGAATCTATTTTTTCTTAAATTGAAAGTGATAAAATCTCTTGGTTTTACATTCAGAATCAGCCTATTCATAGATTATAGGAACGTTTTTTGATGTATAAAAAAATGATTTTTCTTTTTCAGACAGAAGAAAAGGAAACATTAATGGAAAAAGAACAAAACTAAATACGATATGACTTTTGATATTGATATGATCAAAAAAGTGTATGAGCGTTACCCTGAAAGAATTGCTGCGGCAAGACAAATCGTGGGAAAACCTCTTACCCTTTCAGAAAAAATTCTTTACACCCACCTTTGGGAAGGAAACGCTACAAAGGCACATGAAAGAGGAAACTCTTATGTAGATTTTGCACCGGACAGAGTCGCTATGCAGGATGCCACAGCACAAATGGCACTTTTACAGTTCATGCAAGCTGGAAAAACCAAAGTAGCTGTTCCTTCAACAGCTCATGCAGATCACCTGATCCAGGCGAAAGTAGGTGCTGATAAGGATTTACAGGAAGGTATTAACAAAAACTCCGAAGTGTTCAACTTCTTAAGTTCTGTATGTGATAAATATGGAATCGGATTCTGGAAACCAGGAGCTGGTATCATTCACCAGGTAGTATTAGAAAATTATGCATTCCCTGGAGGAATGATGATTGGTACTGACTCTCACACTGTAAACGCCGGTGGACTAGGAATGGTTGCTATTGGTGTAGGGGGTGCTGATGCCGTAGATGTAATGGCAGGAATGGCTTGGGAGCTTAAAATGCCAAAACTTATCGGGGTTAAATTAACCGGTAAAATGAACGGATGGACTTCTGCTAAAGATGTTATCTTAAAAGTAGCAGGAATTCTTACTGTAAAAGGAGGTACAGGATGTATCGTAGAATATTTCGGTGAAGGGGCAGAATCTCTTTCCGCGACAGGTAAAGGAACAATCTGTAACATGGGTGCTGAAATCGGAGCGACCACTTCTACTTTCGGATATGATGATTCCATGAGAAGATATCTTGCAGCTACCGGAAGACAGGATGTAGTGGATGCTGCTGATACAATTGCTGAACATTTAACGGGTGATACTGAAGTATATGCCAACCCTGAACAATATTTCGACCAGTTAATTGAAATTAACCTTTCTGAACTGACTCCACACTTAAACGGACCATTCACTCCGGACTTAGCGACTCCTGTTGCTGAATTCAGAGCTAAAGCTGAGGCTAACGGATGGCCATTAGAAGTAGAATGGGCACTTATTGGTTCTTGTACTAACTCTTCTTATGAAGATTTATCAAGAGCCGCTTCTATTGTAGAAGATGCAGTATCTAAAGGGGTAAAACCTAAAGCAATCCTAGGAATTAACCCAGGTTCTGAACAAGTGAAATTCACAGCAGAAAGAGACGGTTTCTTAGATTCTTTCAGAAAATTTGAGAATGCAAGAATCTTCACTAATGCTTGTGGACCATGTATTGGACAGTGGGACAGAGAAGGTGCTGAAAAAGGAGAGAAAAACTCTATTATCCACTCTTTCAACAGAAACTTTGCAAAAAGAGCGGATGGTAACCCAAATACCCATGCATTTGTAGCTTCTCCTGAAATGGTAGCTGCTGTAGCAATCTCAGGAAGATTAGATTTCAACCCGATTACTGATACTTTAACGAACCAAGCAGGTGAACAGGTAAAACTTAACGAACCTAAAGGATTTGAACTTCCTGCAAAAGGTTTTGCGGTGGATGACAATGGTTACCAAGCACCATCTGCAGACGGATCGAGTGTTGTCGTTAATGTAAGCCCTACTTCAGACAGACTTCAGTTGTTAGAAGAATTCCCGGCTTGGGATGGTAAAAATATTACCGGAGCTAAAGTATTGATCAAAGCTTTCGGAAAATGTACTACCGACCACATCTCTATGGCTGGACCATGGTTAAAATACAGAGGTCACCTTGACAATATTTCCAATAACATGTTGATTGGAGCCGTAAATGCTTACAATATGGAAACTAACCATGTTAAAAGCGAATTAACGGGTGAATACGGTGAAGTTCCTGCTGTACAAAGAGCTTACAAAGCTGCAGGTGTTCCTACCATTGTTGTAGGAGACCAAAACTACGGTGAAGGATCTTCAAGAGAGCATGCTGCTATGGAGCCTAGGCATCTTGGTGTGAAAGCAGTATTGGTAAAATCATTCGCGAGAATCCATGAAACCAACCTTAAAAAACAAGGGATGTTGGGAATCACTTTTGCTAATGAGGCTGATTATGATAAAATCCTGGAAGATGATACAGTTAACTTCTTAGATCTTGACCAGTTTGCTCCAGGAAAACAATTGACTTTAGAATTCGTTCACAAAGACGGAACTAAAGACATTGTTATCGCAAACCACACTTACAATGATCAACAGATTGATTGGTTCAAAGCAGGTTCTGCCCTTAACTTGATTAAACAACAAGAGAAATAAGATTAATTGTTAGATCGATTAATGATAAAAATACGGCTTCAGTAGAAGCCGTATTTTTTGTTTTTATTACTATTATATTCAATAGGAGCGGACTTTTAGTCAACTCTTAAAACCAATAACAATTCCAATGGCTTTAGCCAAAACTTAAAAAGCTGCTTAATCTCCGAAATCTGCATAAGAATAATTTGTTAAGATTTCTCGCAGATTTTTCAGATTACGCAGATTGATGATGGAAAGGCAAATCTAAACCTTATAGGTTTGAATACTCTGCACTATACTATTTTAAGAACAATATATTCTCTGATACGGTTATATTCATAAAGTCTTTAATACTGATCCACAATACTGAAACTTTGATAATTTAATGAAGTATTGAAAAAAGATTTAATAAAAAAATCAACATCTAAAAATGAAAACCAGAAATTAGTATTTTTACACCAAGTAATAAATTTACAACAAATGACTTTCGGGCAACAATTATTATTCTTCTTTAGTGCAATAGGAGCTTTCAATGGTCTTTTGTTGGGGGTTTATCTATTGTTTGTAAAAAAACAGAAAGATCTGTCTCATTTGTTTTTAGGGCTACTTTTGCTTATGTTGAGTATTAGAATCGGAAAATCTGTTTTTATATATTTCGATCGTGATCTTCCGAAAATTTACCTGCAAATAGGTTTGTCAGCATGTCTTCTGATAGGTCCGGCCTTATATTATTATATCCGCTCATTGGAAAGTCGAGACAAATCTGATCTACAGAGTTGGAAATATGTGTTCGGAATCCTTACAGGAATAATCCTTATAGGTGGATATTTTATTTCATATGCTGAATTTCCTTATTTGTGGAACCATTATATAGTACAGCTCATCTATATTGAGTGGGCATTATTCATTATATGGGCAGGATATGAGTATGTAAAATATATTAAAAATAAACAATGGGCATCTCAAACACATGTCTCTTCTATATATTTCAGTAATGTAATTATTTTTCTTGCCTATCTATTTTTTTTAATAGGCTGGGTAAAAGGTGCATATATTGCAGGAAGTATCACTTTTTCATTTTTATTGTATCTCAATTTTTTATTCTTTTTCAACAGGAAGAATGAAGTTATATCGAAAAATGGAAAAGTAAATAAATATGCTAATAAAAAAATTCCAGAAGCTCAGGCAGACAGTTCTGTTTCAAAACTGGAGAATTTAATGAAAACCGAAGAGCTTTATAAGAATCCTGATCTAAAACTGAGTGATCTGGCGGTTAAAATGAATATCTCATCCCACCAACTTTCACAGCTGCTAAACGATAACCTGGGGAAGAACTTTTCTATATATATTAACGAGTATAGGATCAATGAAGCTTGTGAAAGAATATTAAATGGTACTCATCTTAAAATAGAAGAGATAGGGTATGAAGTTGGGTTCAATTCCAAATCTACTTTTTTCACTACTTTCAAAAAAATAAAAAATACAACCCCTCTCCTTTACCGTGAGGCTTTTCAGGACAATGAGGAGATTCGTTGTAAACGATCATAATGCTATATTCCGGTTTCCAATAAGTTTTATTTTATAATTCTGTACTTCTTAATTTCAATTTCAGAACCTTTTTTCTATAATTCTCTTATACTTTTGGCTTCATAAAATTTAAGCTTATGAGGGTAGTAAGCCTGTCCAAAATTTAAATTTTCATCAATCACTTAAACTCTTCTCTAAAGCCTAATATCTGGATATTTCTTTGGGAAGAAAGTATAATTTCATACCCAATTCAGAATTTCAATATCATTAAAAGAAGCTGAAAATGATATATGTGACAATATTTGAATAGAATTTAAACAAACTATAAAAATGAAAAAACAAAACCTGATTTTCGTATTAACTCTTTTTTGTTTTATGAATGTTTATTCACAAAACGATTCTAAAGCCCTAATAAAAGAAACGATAGAAATGTACTTTGACGGCTGGAAGAAAGGAGACACCCTGAAGGTGGGAAAAGCAATGCACAGTACATGCAAACTTAAAAATGTAAAAGAAGATAAAGTAGTTGTCTTTGACAGAAAAACCTACTTAAGTGGATTTAGGCCTAAAGCCACTGTCGAAAACATAGAGTCTAAAATATTGAACCTTGATGTCACCGGAAATATAGCCGCTGCAAAATGTGAGATAAAAACAGCAAAATATATTTTCATAGATTACTTTAATCTCATGTATACAGAAGGCAGATGGTACATTGTTGACAAAATTTCGACCAGAAAAGAAATATCAAAAGAAAAGTAGAAACTATAGACTTATTCCAAGATATTAAACCTTATAGGCTTCAAAACCCTATAAGGTTTGAATTCTCCAGATTTATTTCAGCCTATCCAACAAATTAGCCCTATAGCTGTCCCCGATTGGAATCTCCATTTCAGGCAGGATTACTTTTTTAGCTCCAATACTTTTGACCTTGTCCAGATTAACGATAAAGGATTTATGAATTCTTACAAAGCTTTCAGAAAGCTGATTTTCCATAGATTTAAGTGTATCCAGCACAATATATTCTTCTCCGGCGGTTCGAATATTCACATAGTCTTTGATGCTTTCAATATAAAGGATTTCATTAAAGTTGATGCGATGCTGCTGCCCTGATGATTTAACGAAGAAATGAGCATCTTCTTCCTGGAAAGAAAACCGTTCCTGAGCCTTCATTGCACTTTTCAGAAATCGTTCAAAGGAGACAGGTTTCAGAAGATAATCAACAATATTATGCTCATATCCTTCCAGTGCATATTCTGAATAGGCCGTTGTTAAGATATATTTTTGTTTGGCACCTACAATTTTCATGAAATTGATTCCTGTAAGCTCCGGCATCTGAATGTCCAGAAAGATAAGATCTGAATCATTATTCTGAATATATTCTAGCGCTTCAATAGGGTTTTCTGTAGAGAAGACCAACTCAAGAAAAGGAATTTTCTGTACATACTGTTCAAGAAGTGAAATAGCCAGAGGCTCGTCATCAACGATGATACATTTTATTTTATTCATCCCGTAAATCAATTTTTAAATCTACAATAAATTCTGTTTCCGAATCTTTGATGCTTAGCTCATGTTTTGGATATAATATTTCCAGTCTTTTTTTCACATTCTGAATCCCAATTCCTGAACCGGAGTCTTTCATCTTTTCTCTTTTAAAATTTAGAAGACGAAAATGCAGTACTTTATTCTGATCGGAGATATTCAGTTCAAATCCTTTACCACGAAGATCACCATGTTTAAAGGCATTTTCAACGAATGGTACCAGCAACATGGGTGAAATATTCAAATGAGAATACTGAAGATCTTTTTCTACAAGAATAAGCTCCGGATTCCTGAGTCTCAGCTTTTCCAGTTCAATCAAACTGTCTATATATCCAATTTCCTTATCCAGAGAAATGAAATCTTCTTCAAGGTCTTTTGTACTGTATCTCAATAGCTGTCCGAGCTCTTCTATAGCAGGCAATGCCTTTTCTGATTTCTGATATACCAATGAATAAATATTATTTAATGTATTGAAGATAAAATGAGGATTAATCTGGGTTTTTAAGGCTTTCAGTTCTGCATTTTTCTTTTCTTCTACCAGCTGAAGCCTTTCTGCATCGAGAGAAGAGTATATTTTAAATAAACAGAAAACCGTACTGATGAAAATAGAGGTCACACTATTATAAATATTATCGAAAAAATAATAGCCAAACTCTGTTCCTTCAGGATAGTTCCGGATCCCGAAAAAGAGGGGAAGAAAGACCTCTTCTGTAAAATAGCGAATCACAACAAAGCAGGTTACACTAATAGAAAAACCAACAATAGCCTTATACAATTTCTTGATATCAAAAAACCTAGGAACAATAAAAAAGTAATTGAAATAGAAACACACAAAACTGGTCAGAAGATAAGTTAGTTTAAATGCAATATATCCTTTCTTATACACAAAAGCAGGAACAATGATTGTTCCTACTAAAAACATAGCCCAATAAAAGACATGCAGAAAAAGCAATTGTTTTTTTTTCATAGCACAAAAATAATTGATCCACCCAATCAAAAGTTCAATTTTCGATAAACCGGGTCATTTTATCGATGAAAATAAGTTCACAGGTTAATATTTCCCCTTTATCTAAAGCCTGTTTCGGAGAAAATACATTGCTAATACCTTTGCTTCAGAAAAATAACAAAAACAAAACCTGATCCTCAAATGAAACAGCATATTCTTCTTATCGCCGCACTATTAAGTTCTTTTGCAGCAGGACAAACGAAAGATTCTACCAACCAGGTAAAAACGATTGAAACGGTAACCGTAAACGGTAAAAAAACTTTGGTAGAACGTAAAGTAGACCGTCTTGTTTATAATGTTCAAAACTCTATGCTATCAAACGGAAGCAGCGGAACTGAAATATTGGCAAGCACCCCCTTGCTTAAAATAGATGAAGACAAAGGAATTATTTCAATTGCCGGAAAAAATGGTGTTTCAGTGATGGTAAATGACAGAATGCTTAATCTTTCAGGAACAGAACTTACTAATTATCTGAAGAATCTCCGTTCTGAAAATATCCTGAAGATTGAGGTAATCACTACTCCACCGGCAAAATACGATGCTCAGGGAAATAGCGGAATCATCAACATTGTATTAAAAAAGAATGTAGATCTTGGCTGGAGCGGTTACTTAAATACTTATTATACCCAAAGAACCTATGGCAGCTTTGGAGGGGCAACGGGAATCAATTATCAGAATAAAAAAGTAAAAGCCATTCTAAAGCTTCAGGGATTTGATACTGCAAAACGTTCTGTAGAAAACTATCAGATTGTGGGAAAAGAATCAGCTTTCAGTAGAGACGAAAGAAGAGATATGTATAAAGGTCTTGGGCTTAATGCCAATGTTGATTATTCTCTTTCTGATCAATCTACAATAGGATTCATCTATGATATTACCAAAGGTGATATTGATATGGATATCTATTCAACACAAAATTATTTCAGCGGAAATACTCCAACTTTATTTACAGAAACTGATTCCAAACACCGTTCTGCTTTTACCACACAAATGTTGAATACTTATTTCGATCATAAATTTGGCGATCATAAATTGAGCCTTGGGTATAATTATTATGGAAATGTGCCCGATACTCAGGTCAACTTTATCACCACAGATCTTTCTGATCAGTCTAAAGAAACGGTTCGAAATCTGTCTGCTGTAGATTATAAAATTTCATCTGCACAGGCAGACCTTACCTTAAATTTCAAAAAAACACAGGTGGAAACCGGAGCAAAATACAGCCAATTTTCCAACAATTCAGACATTCAATATTTTGATCTTAAAAATAATCATTATGAAATTGATCCGGGTAAAACCAATCAGTTTGAATATGATGAAAAAAATTATGCTGCCTATATAAGTGCCAGTAAAGATTTTGGGGAAAAATGGTCAGCTAAGGCAGGCCTCCGCTATGAATATGTTCAGACCAGCAGCATCTCTCCTACTGCACAATCCCAGACTGAAAACAATTATGGAAAGTTCTTTCCTTCTGCATATCTGTCTTATAAAGCCAATAGCAGCAATCAGTTCAGTATTAACTACTCCAGAAGGATTAACCGTCCGAATTTCCATTCCTTGAATCCTTTCAGATGGTATTCCAATCCGCGCAGCTATTCTACGGGAAACCCCGAGTTACAGCCTTCTTTCAATGACAATATTGAGCTTAATTATATTTTTAAAAATAAGTTTTCTGCCAACGTATATTATCAAAGAACAACCAATAATTTTGGACAGATTTTATTTCTGGATCAGGAAGCTGTAACCAGCAGCTATTATAATTATTACAATCAGGATACTTATGGTATTAACTTCAACTATACTGATACGTTTTTTAAATTCTGGGAAAGTAATATTTCTACTTCTTTCAGTTATAATGAAACGCAGATTACAAAGTTCAACCTTATCCCAAAGAGCGGACAATCATTTTATTATTCTTTGAAAAATACTTTTCAGCTTAATAAGGCTAAAACATTCTTCTTATTCGTCAATTATTGGGAAACATTACCATCCAGAGAGGGAAATACCTATCAAAAAAACATGGGTAGCCTGGATGCCGGAGTGAAAATGAGCTTTATGGAAAAAGCTTTACAGGTTAATCTTTCTGTAACCGATATTTTTAAACAGGGCAGATTCATAGGAGACGCTTATTATGCTGATAACACCCAGTCATTTAATAATTATTGGGATGCCAGAAGACTGAATGTAAGTGTGACTTATAATTTTGGAAATCAGAAAGTAAAATCCAATACCAGAGCTGTTAATTTTGAAGAGAAACAAAGAGCCCAGTAATCAAAAAATAATACAGGATATAATAAAAGCCTCACAAAGATTGTGAGGCTTTTATTCTTGAAATATTAGACTTAAAATTCAATAGGAGCAGACTTTGGTCCGCTTTCATAATCAATAACAATCCCAATGGCTTTTTTAGATATCTCTCGTCTAAATCTTATAGGTTTTAAAAACCTATGAGATTAACTTGATAAAAAGATTATTTAATATCTACTTTTTGTTCCGGTTTATTCTTTTCCGGATTTTTAGGCAACGTTACCGTTAAAATACCATTTTCATAAAGTGCCGAAACCTGATCATCAAAAACTTTATCTGTTAATTGGAAGCGACGCTCAAAAGAACTTTCATAAAATTCCTGATAAATTAATTTAGAGTCTGGATCTTTTTCTTCATGGGTATAGGATATTGTAAGAACCTGATTCTTAATGGCTATTTTAAAAGATTCTTTATGTAAACCGGCTGCATAAAGCTGTACTGTAAAATTATTTTCATTTTCAGTAATATTTACAGGTTTATAGTTATTGATCTTTTTATTGAACATTTCTTTAAAAGGGTCATTCCCTCCCATAAAATGTTCTTTAAATTTCTTTCCAAAGCCGCTTCTTTCAAATGCATTGCATTGACCTTGTTTTCCAAATGGATTGTGTGTATGGTTGTGTTGTGTATACATAATTTTAATTATTTGATTAGGTGTTGTTATGATTAATTATTGAATTGGGATAATAGCTAAATCCTCTTTTCTCAT
The DNA here is from genome assembly GCF_024810195.1 of Chryseobacterium sp. BIGb0232. Classification (NCBI taxonomy): domain Bacteria; kingdom Pseudomonadati; phylum Bacteroidota; class Flavobacteriia; order Flavobacteriales; family Weeksellaceae; genus Chryseobacterium; species Chryseobacterium sp. BIGb0232. The sequence goes on along the minus strand of NZ_JANUEH010000006.1, from coordinate 130,890 downwards.
ATGTGAATAGGCTGTTTTTTGCTGTTTTTGAAAGGTATTTGAATAAGGAAGAAACTCCATTGTCTCTTTTCCATATGCGATTTGTTTTTCATGTCTTTTTCCCATCATTTTTGCTACAAACATTCCGATTCCTGTTAATACCAATCCCGCAAGCAATAGTTTAAAAACTATGGATAAGATTAACACTGCTGCACCTACTACTATTGTAATTCCTAGTAATCTCGGCAGGATAAATTTTATTTTATTGTTCATTTTTGTTACTTATTAAATGTTAATTTCTTCTGATGTAAGATGAAGTAAATCCGAATTTACTTTTTCATTTTCAATTGTTTAAGCGCTAAAACCTCTTACATGGTACAAGACGATAATCAATTTAATTTTACTTTATTCTTTTTTATTTTTTTAAATAACAAAATATTTTTTCAATCATTAATAGTCGATGGGCAGACTCTTTTTTAAATAAAATATCAACTATAAATTAGACCTATTGTAACAAAATTCTTTTTTGGGCGTCTAACCGGATAGTAGTAAAAAACATTATGAAAAAAACTCTATTCGCCATATCGCTGGTAAGTTCTATACTTACTTTTGCCCAGGAAAAAGGCAATAATAGCAACAAAGAAAAACAAATTGACGGCATTGTTATCACTAAAACTAAAAAAGCCGTTGAACAAAAAGCAGACCGTACTGTTTTTGATTTTTCTGAACAACCTCAGCTAAATAACGGGAATGTTCTTGAAGGAATTAAAAAGCTTCCGGGTCTTGTTGCTACAGATATTGCAGGAATGATGTATCAAGGAAAAATGCTGGAAGTATATCTTAACGGAAGGCCTCTCAACATCACGTCCAATGAATTGAATTCTTTTCTTGAAAGCATGCCGGCCAATTCTGTAGAGAGAATTGAAGTTGTTACGCAGCCCGGAGCAGAGTTTCCTGCTACATCAGGAGGGGCTGTAATGAATATTATTACGAATAAAAACGCCAATAAATACTTAAGCGCCACGTATTCCGGAAATTACACCTTCACCAATTACGATAAATACAGAAGCAGAACCACAAACTCTGTGAATTTAAATGCAAGAAATAAATATTTCGGATGGCAGCTTAATGTGGGACAGAATTATCGTGAAAGTATGATGAATACAAAGCAGGATGACTTATTGAAGGGTAATACGGATCGATTTGCCCGTACTTATTTTGCTAAGGCAGGAGTAACTTTTGACCTTGGACAGGACAGATTATTACTGAACTACGATATTTATCACAATAACAATGATAATTATACTTTAAGTGATGGTATAGGTGACAGAACCCGGGATGAGAACTCACCTAATAAGGTTTATATAAGGGACTATACTTTCGGATCTTCAGATGTAGCCAGAACCAATACGGTAAGACAGGAAGCTGTAGTAACCTATCAGAAACGCTTTTCTGATAAATCTCAGAAATTAGATTTCCAATTTGGTTATACAAAGGCCTACACTAAATTTGGACAGGATAATATATTCTTTAACAAGACTTATGAAAATCCTATAGAACCTCTTCCAACAACGAACTTGGGAAATGTGTTAAGTAATAATTCTGATATGAGAATTGCTAACTTTAAGGTTGATTACTCTCAACCCATCAAGCTTCTTGATGGAGGAAAAGTAAGCGCCGGAGGATTATATGAAAAACAAAATTATGACACAGAAAGCCTTGGGCTTACCAACCTAGAATACCAAAGACAGACAGCCTCTACTTACCTGGAGTTTCAGGCAAAATTGAAAAAGTTTGATTTCACTTTGGGATCACGTTTTGAAAACTATGACATTTCAGGAATCACAAGATATTTTGATAAAGACGGAAAACTTGTTCAGGATGATTTGCTTCCATTTAATAAGTTTAAATTCTTTCCGAATGCCAGCATACAGTATAGCCTGATGAACCAAGTATATGTGGCTGCGAATTACAACAAAAAGATCAGCTTACCAAGTATTTCTGCCCTAAACCCCAATAATACCACATTTGGAGGCCCGAATACTCAAATTACAGGTAATGCCAATCTTCAGCCCACCATTTTTGACAACTATGAGTTGAAAATTTCTGCTTTTGATTATGCGTTCATTGGATATAGCGTAAGCTCAGCCAGCAACCAGGTGGCACAGATCATTAAAAAAGAAGGAAAAAATCTTTACAATCAGCAGGTTAATATCTCTAATATGAAAATTCATAATTTCAATATTGGTCTTCCTGTGCCGTTCCAGATTTTTACCAAGTCCATAGGTGAGATTATGAAGTCGAACTTCAATCCTGACAAAATGAATTTCATGTACATTTATGCAGGATATCAGAAGCATGAGATTGATAACCTCAACAATAAAGGATTCTGGATTTTTAACCTGATGACTCAGCTGATCCTTCCAAAAGATATTAAGCTTACAGCAAATTACAGCTACCTGACGCCAAAAGCAGGGTATTTTTACTTCACTGCGGAAAAACCATTTAGCAATAACTTAGATATTACCCTGACGAAAAAGTTTATGAACAATCGTCTCACAGTGTCGGTTTTTGCGAATGATATTTTCAATGGCCAGATCATGCAGGTACGTTCCAATCCACCATTAGGAGAAAGTGTAATGCTTAGAACGAAATATGATTCAAGAAACTTTGGAATTTCCATTAATTATAAGATTCCAACAAGAAATAAACTGGCAAAAGAGGATCCAAATATCCTGAACCAAACCAAGAAAGACGATAACGGTGGAGTTATGCAGCAGGGACAGCAATAGATTTAAATGATATAATAACCGAAAATGAGGCCGTAATAATATTACTGCCTCATTTTTTATTTCTATTGATTTATATATCACGCAGGTTTAGCTGATACCGCAGATTCTTTCTTTTAAAGAATAAAGCTGCTGCATAAGATCTGCGAAATCTGTGTGATCTGCGAGAAACAAAAACCATCCGCTTAGCAGGCTAAAAATCTAAAGTCTGAAACTTCCAGTTCAGTGTATCAATTAATGTTAACTGATTCAGATTTACAGGAAGATCTGTAATGAGTTTCAAAGTCTGAAGCGCCATCATGCTGCCTACAATTCCCGGTAGAGCGCCTAAAACACCTAGGCTGTCGCAATCCGGCATCTCTTCATCAAAAGGAGGTTCAGGAAAGATATCCCGTAAGTTTTTACTTCCCTGATGATTAAATACGGCTACCTGACCAGTAAAGCTTAAAATACTTCCATACACCAACGTTTTCCCTAATGTTACACAGGTATCATTCACCAGATATCTTGTTGAGAAATTGTCTGAACCATCTACCATAATATCGTATTGGGAAAGGATTTCTAAAGCATTAGATGCCGTAATCTTTTCTTCTATAGGAACTACTTTTACCTGATAATTAAGATGGGTTACAAATTTTTCAGCACTTTTCACCTTCAACTCCCCTACTCTGTCTTCATTATGAATAACCTGACGGTTCAGATTGTGAAGTTCCACATGATCGAAATCGGCGATGCCTAGAGTTCCTACACCTGCTGCTGCCAGATATTGAATCACAGGGCTTCCCAATCCTCCGGCACCTATGACAAGAACTTTTGAAGCCATGATTTTCTTTTGTCCTTCCAGTCCTATTTCTTCAATAAAGATCTGACGGCTGTATCTTTTAAAAATATCTTCGCTTTGCATAGTAAACATTTATTCTTGTAACTTAAGTACCACTATAAACAGAATCCCAATCTTTCATCACCGGATCATACCCTGATTTTTTAATCATATTTTTAATTTCTTCCATACTTCTTTCGTCGCTGGTTTCAAATTGCTCCAAAGATTCCTGATCTACTGCATATCCCCCAGGATTTGTTTTTGAACCTGCACTCATAGTTGTAGCCCCCAGTGAAACAATATGATTTCTAAAGGTTTCGTTTTCTCTAGTAGATACAGATATTTCAAGATCTTCATTCCATATTCTGTAGGCACAGATCAGCTGCAGCAAGTCTTTATCTTCCATAATAAAGTTAGGTTCAATAATTCCTTCTGCTGGTCTAAGCCTTGGAAATGATACTGAAAACTTACTTTTCCAGTATTGTTTCTGCAGGTAATCAATGTGAAGAGCATTAAAAAAACTGTCTACACGCCAATCTTCCAGTCCAAGTAAAACACCCAGTCCCATTTTATGAATTCCAGCCCTGCCAATTCTGTCAGGAGTATCTAAGCGAAAATGGAAATTGGATTTTTTACCTTTCGGGTGATATTCTTTATAGACTTCCTGATGATAAGTTTCCTGATATACCAACACCGAATGAACTCCCTCTTCATGAAGAAGTTTATACTCTTCCTCTTCTAAGGGCTGTACTTCAATGGAAATATTGGAAAAATGAGGTCTCAGTAAACGAACTGCATTCTGAAAATAAGGGACTCCCACTATTTTATTAGCTTCTCCGCTTACCAAAAGAACATGATTAACCCCCATAGACTTCAGTACTGAAGTTTCTATTATCAATTCTGTATCGGAAAGTGTTTTTCGCCTCAAATTATTATCCAGGCTGAATCCACAGTAAGTACAGATATTCTGGCATTCATTACTGAGATATAATGGCGCGTATAATTGAATGGTCTTTCCGAAACGTTTCTGGGTAAGCGTTCTCGTCATATTAGCCATGAGTTCAAGCTCCTGTGAAGCTGCCGGCGAAAGCAGATTCAAAAAATCATCCAGTGTCCTGTTTCTTTTCTGAAGACTATTTTGGACCTCGGAAATGGTTACTTTTTCAAGTTTGGTTTTTACCTCATCCCATTGGTGTAGTTCGAAAACCTCCTTAAAACTATTCATGATTCTGATTTTTATTCAAACAAAAATGAAGTCAATGGACTTGATGCTTCAGCATGATTCGCTATAGCTCCCAATCCTGATTCAAAGGCTCTTCTTCCGGCAATGACTCCTTCTTTAAAGGCCACAGCCATATTTAAAGGGTTTCGTGCTACTGCAATGGCTGTATTCACCAAAACAGCATCTGCTCCCATCTCCATTGCTTTTGCCGCATCAGACGGTGCTCCAATTCCTGCATCTACAACAACAGGAACATTGCTTTGGCTGATGATAATTTCTAAGAAATCCAATGTTCTCAATCCTTTATTCGTTCCAATAGGTGCTCCTAAAGGCATTACAACTGCTGTTCCTGCATCTTCAAGACGTTTGCATAAAACCGGATCAGCATGGATGTAAGGCATCACGACAAATCCTAATTTTGCCAGCTCTTCTGTTGCATATAGTGTTTCAATGGGGTCTGGCAATAAATATTTCGGATCAGGATGAATTTCAAGCTTTATCCAGTTAGTTTCTAAAGCTTCTCTGGCTAACTGTGCTGCTAAAACCGCTTCTTTTGCTGTTCTGGCTCCTGAAGTATTGGGCAAAAGATGAACATTTGTGCTTTTTAAGGAATCTAATAGGTCATCTCCTGTCGACTGTGCATCAATTCTCTTTAAAGCCATCGTTACCATATTGGATTCTGAAGCTACCACAGAGGCTGCCATATCTTCAAGGCTTCCGAACTTTCCTGTTCCTAAAAACAATCTGGATTCAAAGGTTCTGCCTGCAATTATTAATTTTTGATTATGCATAGGTAATTATTTATTTTTTTTCGAAGTTATTGTCTGAGCCTTGTCAAGGTTTAAAACCTTGACAAGGCTTTTAACTCATTAATAATGGATGGCTGGTTGGTAATCCACCCAGAAACCGCTACTCCGTAAATTCCGATCTGCTGTAAAGACTGAATATCTTCAGGACCAACTCCTCCAATGGCAAATATTTTTGGAATAGCAACCGACTTTTCATTAAGCTGATTTATAATTTCCTGATAGCCTTCAAATCCAAGAACAGGGCTGAGTTTTTCTTTTGTAAAAGTGAATCTTAATGGTCCCAAACCAATATAATCACACGATTCCTTCATTCTTTGAAGAACATCTGAAATCGTATTGGCTGTTCCACCGATGATCTTATTTTCACCTAAAATACTTCTTGCTTCTTCAATAGAACCATCACTTAATCCTAAGTGAACTCCATCAGCATCTATTGTTTTTGCCAATTGAACATGATCATTAATAATACACATTGACTGATATTCTGAGCAAAGCTGTTTTGAAGTTTCACAAAGATTTATTAATTCATTTTCAGGGGCATTTTTCCAACGGATCTGCACCCATTTTATCCCATTATCCAAGGCTTTACGGATATTCAGCTCTTGTTCATTTTTTGTATTTCCTTGTGAGATGTATTGTAATTTTTCCATATTGACTAGGAATGTATTCCCAATAGAAAGAGGGATTACTTTTAAAAAAATTTCTATATCTAATTTCTCATTTCTACAGACTGTTTCTTTTTGTAAATTCTCTTTATAAAATCACAAAAGAATGTTCTTTCTGCATTTTTTAAAAACATGTAAAGGTTCATTACTCTCCCAAATAGCTCCTAACAAAGCCACACCATCTACTCCAAGATCAAAAACTTCCTGAATATGACTGGAATCAATTCCACCTAAAGCAATCAGTTTTACATGTGGATTATTCCTTTGAATCAAACTTTCAATTACTGTTGAATCAACTCCATACCCTTTTTTGGAAATACTTGGAAAGAATGGGCTTATGAAAGCATATTCCCATTCTTTTTCTAAAGCATTATAAGTGGTAATCTCATGAACAGAGGTTGAAATTGTATTGCCATTCATCAAAGATTTATACTTCCCTTCCTTTCGAACTTCTTCTCTAAAGTGAAGTCTGGAAATCCCATAATCTTTTCCAAGGTCATAATGACTGTGGAGTACCAGCCGAGGATAGAATGAAGCATCAATACTATTGATAAATTCAGTCATTTCTTCCCGGCTGATCCATGGTTTTCTGATATGAAGGAAATCCAGTCCATCATGAAACATCTGATTGATGATTTCTAACTCGTTAGGAACTATTATTTCAGGAGTGATGACGAGAATCATATATAAATTTCCTTTCCGTTTTCAATAAACTCCTGCGATTTGTCAAACATTCCTTTCTCTGCAGACTCACGGATTTCCTGAGTAATTTTCATAGAGCAGAATTTCGGCCCGCACATAGAACAGAAATGGGCAATTTTGGCTCCATCAGCAGGAAGCGTTTCGTCATGGTAAGCTCTGGCGGTATCCGGATCTAATGAAAGATTGAACTGGTCTTCCCATCTGAATTCAAATCTCGCTTTACTTAATGCATTATCTCTGTATTGTGCTCCGGGATGCCCTTTTGCCAGGTCTGCTGCGTGGGCTGCCAGTTTGTACGTTATGACTCCTACTTTTACATCATCTTTATTCGGAAGACCTAAATGCTCCTTCGGTGTTACATAACAAAGCATTGCACATCCGAACCATCCGATCATTGCGGCCCCAATTCCTGAAGTAATATGGTCATAACCCGGTGCAATATCTGTAGTTAAGGGCCCTAAGGTATAGAAAGGTGCTTCTTCACATACTTCCAATTGCTTTTCCATATTTTCTTTGATCATATGCATCGGAACGTGTCCCGGTCCTTCAATCATCACCTGTACATTGTGCCTCCAAGCAATTTTAGTCAGTTCACCTAAGGTTTCCAGTTCTGCAAACTGAGCCGCATCATTGGCATCAGCAATAGAACCCGGACGTAAACCATCTCCTAAAGAGAAAGCCACATCATACTTCTTCATGATCTCGCAAATCTCATCAAAATGAGTATATAAAAAGTTTTCTTTATGATGATAAAGACACCATTTAGCCATAATAGACCCTCCTCTGGAAACAATTCCTGTTACTCTGTTTGCTGTAAGGTGAATATATCTCAATAAAACGCCAGCATGAATGGTAAAGTAAGAGACTCCTTGTTCGGCCTGCTCAATCAAGGTATCTTTAAAAACTTCCCATGTTAAATCTTCCGGTACTCCTTTTACCTTTTCAAGCGCTTGATAAATCGGAACGGTACCAATAGGAACCGGGCTATTTCTGATGATCCATTCTCTGGTTTCATGAATATTTTTTCCCGTAGAAAGATCCATAATGGTATCTGCACCCCATCGACAAGCCCAAACAGCTTTCTCCACTTCTTCATCAATACTTGATGAAACTGCACTGTTTCCTATATTGGCATTGATTTTTACCAAAAAGTTTCGCCCTATAATCATGGGCTCACTTTCCGGGTGATTGATATTATTCGGGATAATCGCTCTTCCGGCAGCAATTTCATCTCTTACAAACTCCGGGGTAATTTTGCTTTTGGGAGTATTGGCACCAAAGCTGTTTCCAATATGCTGGCAAGCCATTTCTTTAGGGACCGTTTCAAGCTGTTCTATCCTTTGATTTTCTCTGATCGCCACATATTCCATTTCAGGAGTAATGATTCCCTGTTTTGCATAATAAAGCTGGGTAAGTTCCTTTCCTTCCTGTGCTACTTTAGGTTTGTGATCGTAGGAAAAACGCAATTCATCAAGTTTAGGATCTGCCAGACGGGCTTTCCCATATTCTGACGTAATTCCTTCCAGAACATTGACATCTTCTCTATCCAGAATCCATTGTTCTCTGATTCTTGGAAGTCCTTTCTGAATATCAATGGATGCATTTTCATCCGTGTAAGGACCAGAAGTATCATAAATGGTTACCGGAGCATTTTCTTCAAAATTTCCGTTGTTAAGCTTTGTAGGGCTAAGCTGTATTTCACGCATTGCTACGCTGATAGGATGAATTTTTCCTTCAACATACATTTTCTTTGAGTTCGGAAATGGCGAACATGTAATGGAGTGAGCCATAAATATTGGTATTAAATATGAGAATTATCCGCCCTGAGTGGCAGTAATGATTAAAATTGAATCCAGATTGTTAAGGAGAGTTTCCGCCCAGGCAGACAGCGGAATAATACGGTTGTTGAGTGCTACGGCAATACCTTTCTTTTTTCCGGGTAATTCCATAGCCAGTAATGCTTCCAGATTTTCGGGAAGTACATTAAATGTTTTTCGGGTGTGGTTGATTATAAGCTCCATTCCTAATTATTTAAATATACTTTAGGAATGGCCATTATTGTACAATAGAATGTACAGCAAAAGTCACCTACTTTTCCCTACGCTGGTATGATCCAGATCAGGTTCAAAGGGTAAAGTCTCAGTCTGTAAAAACAGACACCCCTAAAGTATGGGACGAAGTTAGTTATTTTTTAAGAATAGGCAAAATCAAATTTTACAGGAACAAAAAAGGCTGGAAACCTTAAGGTTTCCAGCCATGGATATTTGAAATGAAAAATAAATAATTTACTGTTTTATGACTTTAGTCTGCTTTTGCATTCCATCTTTCATATTCAGATTAAGAATGTATACCCCTGATTTCAGATCTCCTAAGTGGATTTCTTTAGTTAAGTTATCCATTGTTTTTATGATTCTTCCTGACACATCCAGCACCTGAAGCGATTTTGCCTTCTCGATATCGGAAATGATAATGGTCTCTTTAAAGGGATTCGGATAAACCTTCATCTGATCTCTTAGCTCCACTTCCGATGCTCCCAGGCAATTTACCGTTGCAGTAACCATAGTTCTTTCACTTTCACATTTATTGCTTACCTCCCAATCATAAAAATAATAATAGGATGAACTTGTTGAATTTCCCGTAAGATTTCCTCCCGTAATAGAAACTATACCAGGAACTGTAAATGGATACGTTCCCCAGGTTGAACCCGATTCTCTTACCAAACCTGTAACCTCCCCTGATCTGGTTAGCATCATCAGCTTATAATTACTCCCCGGTCCTACTACAAAGTTTAGCGGAACGTAGGTCTTTACAAATGGTGCAGAAGTCCCCGTAAGGTTAACGGTAATGGTCTGCAATGTTACAGCAGGAGAAACACTTCCGTCCTGTAAAGCTATTTCGACGGTTCCACTTCCTGTTCCCATCGGATACACATATACTCCTTTGATGGTCATCGTAGAATAAACATCAAAAAACAAACCGGCAATTAAAGTATATCCTGAGGCAGATGTGGCATCAGAAAATCCCGTTACCGCTGTTTCTCCTGTTGAAGAGGTCGCATAATAAGACGTTGTATTACTAAGTACAGGAGTTGTAAAAGTATTTCCTGTACCTACAACATTTCCTCCTGTAGCTGCATCATACCAGGTAATAACAGCCCCTGAATCTGTGGTAGCAGATAATGTAGCTGTAGTATTGGGGCACAGTGTAGCACCGGTAGTAAGAATTGTTGGCGGTAAACATAAAGTAGCAGCCCGTACAGGCTGAAAAGACCATACACTGGTATTTCCACTGCCACAATTTGATCTGATCCATATATAATATACAGAACCAGGAGACAATGATGACAATATAGTGGAAGTTCCTGAAAAATTAGAAATAGTCGGAGGAGTAGAAGCCGTTGGAGCAGTATTGGAATTACTATAATAGATATCATATCCTGCAGGAGATGATGGAGAAGCCGTCCATGATAGTGCTACACTATTATGAGTAGCGGCTCCTGCGACTAACCCTGATGGAATATAACATATTGGAGGAGTCCAGGTATAGGTTAACCCGGCAGCCGGCATTCCCGGAACAGAATTATTAACATTAAAGGCCTGTGAACTGTTGTTTGCTGTTCCCGCTGTAGAATTTACAAACTCCAATGTTGTTGCGTTCAGGCGGTTATTAAAATCAATAATTGAAGCTCCTCTTAGTCCTATCTGAGCTGTTCCTGTAACATTTGTACTTCCAGCCAGGTAAGACCCGCTATTGTATACCATCTGAACTACATTAGAAGTTTCTTTTAAACGAGCCTGAAATCCAAAAGTATAAGCTGCAGTAGCAGAAATAGAACTATTAGGCCTGAAATCCTTCCATTGGATAACTACTTCTCTGTTGGGAGCTGATCCTGTTGTTGTCCAGCTGATATCTCCGGTAACCCCATTAACATCAAACACACTGCTCAGGTCTCTTCCAAAAACAGAAATCACCCCATCATAGGCTGCTGCTGTAGACAAAGGTGAAGTATTAGTTGCAGAAGGAGCTGTGGTCCCAAATGTAATAAAACCATTCGTTGAGACATTCAGAGAACTATATGAAGTTCCGTTAAATATAAAGTTAAATGGTAATGTTACAGGATATACATTACTGTTAAGGTTAGTTGTAGAAGTATTATCTGTAGCTGCCTCCAGGATGGTTCCTGTTATCGGGGTATAAGTACCTGTCTCCTGTGCAAAACTATAGGCACTTACCTGCGCAAAAGCGGAAGAAGAGCCTACCAACAGAGCAAGACTGAAAACAGCTTTCAAATACTTTTTGTAAATTTTGTAAAAATCCATCATAGCTAGTTAATTTTGTTTCCTAGCTAAGATAGTATTTTCTGATAATAATTTGTTAAAATTTAAAAAAACAATACAGAATACCTACAATAAACAATTAAAAAAAGCAAATTAACCATCAATTAATCAAAAACTACGAAAGAAATAAAAAACCACCTTTTAAGAGGTGGTCCTAATAATTTTAAGAAAATTTAATGCTAGAAAAAAAGTTTTATATTCCCTCCCGCATCATATTGGTAAGTCCCTTCAAACTCATGAAAATATTCATTTGTTCCAACAAATTCTCTAGTAGTACTTTTTTGATAATTATTTTTTGATAATGAAAGATAGAAATATTCATTAAATATCCTCAGTTTTTTAAAAGGATTCTGAGTCGTATCAAAATTGCTAAATGTCATTTCTTTTTTTATTGAAAAATCGATATTATTTCTCCTTTCCATAGTTATAGCCTTCTGTAAATTTCCATTAACATCATAGGAAAAAGTCTCTAAATAACTAAAAATATAATCCTCTGGATCTGCAGGGTTATAGGGCATGTTAGGGAATTCTGTCAAAATCTCTACAAGTTTTCCGGAATTATCATAGCTGTATCTCAAATGTTTTTCCATCACAACATTACTTTCCGGAATAATTGATTTAATAATTCTACCATTGGTATCAAATTCAAATTTCCTCTCATCTGCCAGTACAGTCAATATTGGGTCAGAACTATATGTACCTACAACGGCAGTATTTTGATTATAAGATACTTTAGTATAAATAAATTTTACAATCTGATCTGGAAATATAATTGATGACGACGGGTATAATTTGCCTCCAATCTTTTTTGTAACTCTTCCCAATATGTCGTATTCAAAATAATAATTAGGATCATATTCGTTGTTTGATTTTAACAACTCAGGAAAAGCCCAAGATATTTTGGTGATAGCCTGCTTAGAATTCTGTTCTGTTTCCGTTTGGATTTCATCATTATTATTTGAACAGGAGGTAATCGCCAGTATTCCTACCAGACATATTAATTTAAATTTCATTGATTATTGTTTTTTATTCTTCACAAGCCCTCCAAATAGCATCATTCTGCGGAACCGAAGCTATAATTTCAATGTTTTCTTTGGTGACAGGGTGAATAAACTCCAGTTTTCTGGCATGAAGGTTAATTCCACCATCCGGATTGGAGCGTGAGGCTCCATATTTTAGATCTCCTTTAATCGGAACTCCTGTTTTCGATAGCTGTGCTCTGATCTGATGATGCCTTCCCGTTTCAAGATCTATTTCAAGAAGAAGATAATTATCCAATGTCTTAATAACATGATAAGTCAAAATAGCTTCCTTGGCTCCTTCCGTAACCTTTGGAAAAACTATTGCCTTGTTATTCTTTTCGTTCTTTTTTAAATAATGAACCAGCCGCTGGCTTTGTGGGATCATTTCTTTGGCTACTACTGCCCAATACGTCTTTTTAACCTCACGATTCTTTACCATCTGAGTAAGACGGGAAAGTGCTTTCGAGGTTTTAGCATAAATGACCAAACCAGAAGTAGGACGGTCTATACGATGAACCAAGCCGAGAAACACATTTCCCGGCTTAGTATCTCTTACTTTGATAAAATTCTTTATAGATTCTAATAGTGACTCATCACCAGTCTTATCACCCTGTACAAGCTGACCGACTTTTTTATTGATCACCAGAAGATGGTTATCTTCATATACAATCTGTTCCTTCATTCAGCCTATCTGTTTCTGTTTCTATTTGTCATTGAAAGAACAATTCCTGCCAAAAGACCAATCGTTTTAAGCATTGCCAGGTTTGAACTGTCTGGTAAAAACGCTCCAATTACACAAACTCCCGCCGCCGCATACATGGCATACATAAAGTTTTTATTGGTAAGTAAAGGTGCCTGAATAAAGAAACTGGCTCCTATCAGAACATAAAACACCTTTCTGGAAAGCAAATGATTGATCTCAGGAGAAAATAAGTTAAACCAGCCAATAGCCAGGCATACCAATGCTGCAATAGATAAAATTCCCTGAATAGATTGTTGTTGATTTTGCATGAATTAATTTTAATAACTTTCGTTTTGGTTGGGGAAATCTACACTTTTTACATCTTTTACATATTGAGATACTGCTCCTGTAATTTCTGTGTAAAGATCAAGATATCTTCTTAAGAACTTCGGACTGAAACCTTTATTCATTCCCACCATATCATGATATACTAAGACCTGACCGTCACAGTCTGCTCCAGCACCAATTCCAATTGTAGGGATAGAAATACTTTCAGTTACTCTTTTAGCAAGTTCTGCAGGAATTTTTTCCAATACAACAGAAAAACATCCTAATTCCTCTAAAAGCTGGGCATCAGCAATCAGTTTCTCAGCTTCAGCCTCTTCTTTTGCTCTTACTTTATATGTTCCGAATTTGTAAATAGACTGTGGAGTCAACCCCAAGTGTCCCATTACCGGAATTCCGGCGTTGATAATTTTTTTAATAGATTTTGAGATCTCTTTCCCTCCTTCAATTTTTACGGCATGAGCACCTCCTTCTTTCATCATTCTTACTGCTGACTCCAATGCTTTCTCAGGATTACTCTGATAAGTTCCGAATGGCAAATCTGCTACTACCAAAGCCCTGTCCGTACCTCTCACTACACTTTGAGCGTGGTAAATCATTTGGTCTAATGTAATAGGTAATGTAGTTTCAAAACCTGCCATTACATTGGCTGCAGAGTCTCCAATCAAAATAGCGTCTACACCACCTGCATCCACCATTTTTGCCGTGGTGAAATCATAAGCAGTAAGCATTGTTATTTTTTCCTTGTCGAATTTCATTTTACGCAAGGTTTCAGTCGTAACTTTTTTAATTTCAGAGTGAACAGACATAATTTATCTATTTTTTAAAAGTTAAAAAGTCGGCCATTGAGCCGACTTAAGTTTTTATGATTTTTATAAAACTACGTGACCGAGTTTCATGAGTTTGTCGTGATTTAGAATCCTGATGTTTCGTCCATCCACTTCTATCAGGCTATCCTGTTTGAATTCTGAGATCAGACGGATGGCACTTTCTGTGGCAGTACCAATAATGTTGGCAATTTCTTCTCTTGTTAATGAGATTTTGATAAACCCTTCTGGATCTACTCCTAATTTCTGCTCCAAAAGCAGTAATATTTCCGCCAGTCTTTCTCTTACCGTTTTTTGGGCAAGGAAGGTAATGGTATTGGAAGATTCTCCTAATTCGTAAGAAATTTTCTGAAGCATTACGAAAGACAATTGCGGATCTACTTCCAGAAGATACATAAAGATATCTGCTGGTAAGAAAACACATTCAATGTCTGTCATAGCTTCTGCTTTGGCCTGGAAATTTTCCCCGCAAAGCAAAGAACGATAGCCGATGATATCCCCCTCTTTGATAAATCTTAAAATCTGATCTTTCCCGAACGCTCCGGATTTTGAAAGTTTAGCGGCTCCTTTTTCTAGGACAAACACTCCTCTCGGAGTTTCCCCATCTTCGAAAATAGTATCGTGTTTCTGAAAACTCAATCTTTTTTTACCGTTAATATATTTTTCAAAATCTGCGCTAGAAAGTCTTTCCTTAAAAGATTTATCATTAAAAACTCTGGCGAACCTCTCTTCAATTGCTATCTGTTGTTCCTGCGGCATTTTATATGATATTTATCACAAAAATAGAACTTTTTAACTCGATAAACAAAAAAAATTGTTATAATTTTGTAGTTCAATATTTTAGGGAGGTGAGCGAGAACTGTTTTCATTGTGGTCAAGGTATAGAAAAAGAGAGAATTTTGTTTGATGAAAAGATTTTCTGCTGCAATGGCTGTAAGTCTGTTTATGAAATTCTGAATACGAATAATTTAAGTAATTTCTATGAACTTAATAAAGGGGCAGGAATTCGTCCAAACGATGAAAATTCTACCCAGTTCGATTATTTGGACACTCCTGAAATTTTCGAGAAAGTGACCGATTTTTCTGAAGGAAACACCAGTCTTGTCACTTTCAAAATCCCTGTAATACATTGTTCTTCTTGCATCTGGTTACTGGAAAGCCTTCATACCCTGAATCCTTATATCAAATATTCCCAGGTTAACTTCACAAGAAAGACCCTACAGATTTCATTCAATCACAAAGATCTGAAATTAAGCGAACTAGCTAATTTTCTAACCAATTTAGGATATAAACCTGTTATCAGCCTTGAAACTGCTGAAAAAAACGTTGATCATCTTGACAAATCGCTTCTTGTAAAATTCGCCATTGCAGGTTTTGCTTTTGGAAACGGGATGTTTTTAGCATTCCCTGAATATGTAGGAGGTGAGGATTACTGGATGGAACATTACAAAGGATTATTCAGAGTATTGATGTTTCTATTGGCCTGCCCGGTTGTATTTTATTCCGCTTCAGACTATTACAAATCCGCATGGTACGGATTAAAAAATAAAATCGTCAACATCGACGTCCCTATTGTCTTAGGAATATTGGTTCTTTTCGGAAGAAGCATCTACGAAGTGGCAACAGATTACGGTCCCGGGTACTTCGACACCCTTTGCGGGCTTCTGTTTTTCATGCTGATGGGTAAACTTTTCCAGAAGAGAACCTATAGTGCTCTTTCATATGACAGAGACTACAAATCATTCTATCCTATTGCCGTAACAAAAGTAGACTTCGAAGGAAAACAGGACAACATTCTTCTTTCTGAAGTAAAAGTAGGTGACAGAATTTTAGTTAGAAACCAGGAAATCATTCCGGTAGATGCTATTCTTATCAACGGAGAAGGAAATATTGACAACAGCTTCATTACCGGAGAAAGCGAAAGCATCAGCAAACAGCCAGGTGATAAAATTTTCGCAGGTGGTAAACAAATAGGATCCTCTTTAGAACTGGAGGTCATTAAGAATGTAGATCAAAGCTACCTTACCCAACTTTGGAATAAAGAAGCTTTCAAGAAACACGAAACAGGTCTTGACACTCTGACCAACAACATCAGTAAATATTTCACATTCATTATTTTAGGCATCGCTCTTATTTCCGGAATTTACTGGGCATTTATTGATTTAGAGAAGATGTTCCAGGTTATTTCAGCCATTCTGATTATTGCATGCCCTTGTGCACTTGCATTATCCGCACCATTTACTTTCGGACACATTATGAGAATTTTAGGCCGAAATAAGTTTTACGTAAAAGACACTTTAACGATTGAAAAAATCGCAAAATTAGACACGATTGTTTTCGATAAAACAGGAACTATTACCCACCGGAAAAAATCAAACATCAGATACGAAGGAACCGAAATCAATGAATTCGATCAACTGAATATCAAAACCTTATTAAAGAACTCAAACCACCCGCTGTCTAAATCTCTTTATGAATACATTGAGTTTAATGACAACTATTTCCCGGTTGAAAACTTTCAGGAAATTTCAGGAAAAGGATATGTTGCCAACATTAGAGGAAACACTTATAAGATCGGCTCTGCACGTTATAACAACCAAGAGCCTAAGAATCTTGAAACAGCTGTTTATATCAGCAAAAACGACGAATTTTTAGGAAAATTTATCTTTAAGAATGAATACAGACCAAAACTTAAAGACTTATTTAACAAACTCACCCACTACAAAATATTTATCCTAAGTGGAGATAACTCCTCAGAGGAAACCCAGCTTAAAGAGCTTATTCCAAACTACAAAGGAATGGCCTTTAACCAAAACCCTGAAGACAAACTGAATTACATTAAAAACCTTCAGGATCAGCACATGAAAGTAGCCATGCTTGGTGATGGACTGAATGATGCCGGAGCATTAAAACAAAGTAATGTAGGGATTGCCATTGCGGATGACACCAATAGCTTTACTCCATCTTCTGATGTTATTATGAACGGTGAAAAAGTGGTTACTTTAGACAACTACCTGAACGTTTGTAAGGGTTCGATTACCATTGTGAAAATGACATTTATAATCAGTTTTCTTTATAATATCGTTGGGTTAAGTTACGCAGTTACAGGACACATGCATCCGCTTTTTGCAGCTATCATCATGCCTGTAAGTTCTATTACGGTAGTTACATTTACAACAGTTTCAACATGGATACTGGGTCGCAAATACTTCAAAAAACAGGCTTAAACGCGCTTATTTAGACTGATTTTAAATTAGCTGAAATCGGCATTTCGTGATGAATGTCATTATTTTTCACTAAATTTGAACCCCGAAAATAGGTTAATTTTGTTGTCCAATGGATATTCTATATTTAATGATCGTCTGCAGTGTTTCTTTAGCTGCGATCTTCCTGGTCGTATTTATAGTGTATGCCAGAAAAGGACAGTTCGAAGATGATGAATCTCCGGCTGTTAGAATTCTTTTCGATGATGAAGTCAAAGAAAAAAATGAAACTGGCAACAAGGATAAAGACGAAAAAGAAATAGGAGAAAATAATAAAAATTGAGAAAAATAGTGAATAGTTGATATGGAAACACAAAAGTTTAGTTATGACAATAGTATTGTCCGTGCGTTCCTCTATGCGACCATTATCTTTGGTTTCATAGGATTTACGTTCGGGCTTACGGCGGCATTAATGCTTTTCTACCCAGAATTACCTGAATTCTTATTCGGTACAGATGATACAACCATTAATAGTTTGGCATCGGGTAATATTCAAGGGTTAATAAACACTCATGGAGCGTTTGGTTTTGGTAGAATCAGAATGTTGCACACCAACACCGTGATCTTTGCGTTCGTGTGTAATATTGTTTATGTAGGGGTATACTACTCTACGCAAAGATTATTGAAGACAAGAATGTACAGTGATACATTATCTTGGATTCACTTCTGGACATGGCAATTTATGATTGTTGCTACGTTCATTACATTCTTTATGGGTATTAATACATCTAAAGAATATGCTGAACATGAGTGGCCGATCGATATTCTGATTGCATTCTCATGGATCATTTTCGGAGCAAACATGATTCTCACTATTTCAAAGAGAAGAGTAAGACACCTTTATGTTGCTATTTGGTTCTATCTTGGAACTTGGGTAGCAGTAGCAATGCTTCACATCTTCAACAACCTTGAAGTTCCATTATCTTTCTCTGGCTGGAAGTCTTATTCTGCATATGCAGGAGCAAAAGATGCCATCGTACAATGGTGGTATGGTCACAATGCAGTAGCATTCGTATTGACAACTCCGGTTCTAGGTTTAATGTATTACTTCTTACCAAAAGCTGCAGACAGACCTGTATTCTCATACAAACTGTCTATTATTCACTTTTGGTCACTAATCTTCGTATATATCTGGGCTGGTCCTCACCACCTTCAGTATACCGCTCTTCCGGCATGGGCACAGGCAGTAGGAACTGGTTTCTCTATCATGCTTATCGCACCATCATGGGGAGGAATGTTAAATGGTCTTCTTACCTTAAGAGGAGCTTGGGATAAAGTAAGAGAAAATCCTATCCTTAAGTTCTTCGTAGTAGCTGTTACCTGTTATGGTATGGCAACGTTTGAAGGTCCGCTTTTAGCAACTAAAAACATCAACAAAATTGGTCACTTTACAGACTGGGTTATCGGTCACGTACACTTAGGAGCTCTTGGATGGAATGGTTTCATGGCATTCGGGGTTATCTATTATTTGGTACCAATCATGTGGAGAACAAAAATCTGGTCTGTAAAATTAGCTAACTGGCATTTCTGGTTAGGGACATTAGGAATTATTTTCTATGCAGTACCAATGTATATTTCTGGATTCACACAAGGATTAATGTGGAAGCAATTCAACCCGGATGGAACATTATTATGGAAAAACTGGTTGGATACTGTAACGGCGATCATTCCTTACTTCAAAATGAGATTCTTAGGAGGTATATTCTATATTTCAGGAGCAATCTTAATGATTGTTAACGTTATTGCTACGGTAAGAAAAGGATCATTCCAGAAAGAAGTTCCTGCTGAAGCACCTGCATTAGCAAACATCGGAAACAAACGTAAAGAAGGAGAAGGATTCCACCTTTGGCTGGAAAGAATGCCGTTATTATTAACAGTATTATCATTATGTACAATTTCAATAGGAAGTATGGTAGAAATTATTCCTACTCTATCTCTTAAGAAAAGTGTACCTACCATTTCAGCTGTGAAGCCTTATTCTCCGCTTGAACTTGAAGGTAGAGATATCTATATCCGTGAAGGTTGTAACGCTTGTCACTCTCAGATGATCAGACCGTTCAGAGATGAGATTACAAGATTCAACGGTAAAAATGGACAGTACTCTAAAGCTGGGGAATTCGTATATGACAGACCATTCCTGTGGGGTTCTAAGAGAACCGGACCGGATTTACATAGAGAAGGAGGTAAAAACCCAAGTTCTTGGCACTACAAACACATGTATAACCCAAGATCTACTTCTGCAGGTTCTATCATGCCTCGTTATCCTTGGTTAATTGCTACTGATTTAGACAGATCTAAAATGGTAGACAAATTAAAGCTTATGAAGAATACGTTTGATGTACCTTATACAAAACCTCAAATTGATTCTGCAAATGCATGGGCAGACAACCAGGCTAAGAAAATTGTAAAAGATATCTTCTCTGAAGCAAATGACTTGAAAGAGGCTTATGCTAAGAGACCTCAGGGAGAATTAGAGAAAAAAGAAATTATTGCTCTTATTTCTTATCTTCAGAGATTAGGAACAGATATTAAAACAACTGAAATTAAAACAGCAAGTAATAACTAAAAACATTAAAAGATCAGTATGATTCCTCAGAATTTTAAAGATATATTATCCAATACAGAAAATGCTGGCTTCTACCAGACACTGGCTCTGATTTTCTTTATGCTGTTCTTCGTTGCTCTGGTAATCTATGTTTTTAGCAAACCTAAGAAATATTACAAAGAGGAAGAAGAAGCTCCCCTTGGAGAGGATGAAGATGATAATTTTAATTTAAAAAATTAAACTATTTTTTATGAAACAAAGAACACCTGTTGTTGTAAACATCTTGATAATAATTGGACTTTTAATAGTTTTTTATTATTTGTTTGTGCAGAGCTACGCGTTCCTAGCTTCGCCTTACTTCTGGGGAACTGTTGTGATAGCTGGTATCCTTGCCTTTATCCACAGTGCTATTGGAGATTTGATTGAAAATAACAAATTCAAAAAATTATCTCCGGAAGAAAAAGCGGCTTATTTAGCTGAAAAGAAAATCCCTTTCTTCAAAAGAATGTATGAAGCGGCTTTCAAAAAGCAGTCTGATACAGAAGAAAAAGATATCCTTATTGACCATGGTTTCGATGGAATTATGGAGCTGGATAACCAATTACCAAAATGGTGGGTAGGTTTATTCTATTTTGGGACTGCTTTTTGTATTGTATATATTGCAGCGTATGCATTTACAGATTTCGCTCACCCTTTGAGCGAATATGAAAAAGAATACAAAGAACAATTGGCAAGTATTGCAATTTATGAAGCAGGCCAACCTCCTGTAACAATTGAAACAGCTAAATATTCAGCTGATAATATTGCAGAAGGTAAAGAATTATTCAAAACAAACTGTGCATCTTGTCACAAAGAAGACGGTAGTGGAGGTATTGGTCCGAACTTAACGGATAACCACTGGATCAACATGCCTGAGAAGACGTTATTCAAAAACGTATTCCATATGGACTGGAATGGTTCTCCTACTAACCCTGCGATGAGAGCATTTGGTAAAAACGGAGAAGTTTCTGGAGCTGAAATTGAAAAAATTGCAGCCTATGTATATCACATCAACCAGGAATTACCACCAGTAACTCAGGCTCAGGGAGGAGCTGCTCCTCAAGGAACTGAAGCGCACTGGGAAAAAGAATAATTTAGAAAATTAGAAACATATGAAAAAAACATAATTTGTTATTACCTTAAAAATAGTAACGAATTATGTTTTTTCTTTTTTAAACACATTACAATATGTCAGACATAGAAGAAATAGAAGTACGCGGCGGACAGGGACAGGTTCTGGACCCTGAGACTTACAGAGATTCTATCGGGACAATGGAGCAATCCGGTAAAAGAAGATGGGTATTTCCAAGAAAACCAAAAGGAAAATATACCAACTATAGAAACATTGTAAGCTATCTTTTATTAATTATTTATTTTTCATTACCATTCATTAAAATCAATGGTAATCCATTACTATTATTCAATGTAATAGACAGAGAGTTTTTCATTTTTGGACAGCCTTTCTATCCACAGGACTTTTTTATCCTTACTTTGGGTGCCATCGCATCTTTAATATTTATTATCGTTTTTACGATTGCATTCGGAAGAATTTTCTGCGGGTGGATTTGCCCTCAGACAATTTTTATGGAATCCATCTTCCGTAAAATCGAATATCTGATTGAAGGTGACCGAAACAGGCAAATGAAGCTGGACAGACAGGAGTGGAACAGCGAGAAGATCTGGAAAAGAACTTTAAAGTGGTCTGTTTATATTATTATTTCACTCATCATCACCCACTTTATGTTTATGTATATTGTGGGGTATGAGCAAGTATTCAGAATTGTTTCTGAAGGCCCGTTTACCCATCCTACCAATTTCATTGTAATGATTCTCCTTACTGCTGCATTTTATTTTGTATTTGCGTGGTTCAGAGAGCAGGTATGTACATTGGTTTGTCCATACGGCAGGCTTCAGGGAGTTTTAATTGATAAAGATACTATCAACGTTTTCTATGACTTCAAAAGAGGGGAAAACAGATCAAAATGGAGAAAAGGAGAAGACAGAAAAGCAGCAGGTAAAGGAGACTGTATTGACTGTCATCAGTGTGTGGTGGTATGCCCTACCGGAATTGATATCAGAGACGGACAGCAGTTGGAATGCATCAACTGTACCGCATGTATTGATGCCTGTGACGAGGTTATGGAAAAGGTAGGTCTTCCAAAAGGCCTGGTAAGATATGCTTCTGAAAATGAAATTGAGAAAGAAACTCAATTCAAGTTTACCGGAAGAATGAAAGGATTCAGTATATTCTTATTCCTTCTGGTAGGATTTTTAGGATATCTGTTGTACAGCCGTGGTGAAATGGAAGCTAAATTCATTAAACCGGCAGGTAGTACATTCTTTGTAAAAGAAGGAAAGATTATCAATACTTATAATTATACATTCCTGAATAAAACCAATGATAAGAAAATCGTTACCATCAAAGTAATGAATCCTGCACATGGTGAAATCACTTACAGTGCATCAAGTAAAATTCAGGTAGACAGAGATAAAATTACCAAAGGAACCATCAATATAAGCTTCCCTGAAGATGAAATGAAGCTTTCTAAGCAGAACATTACAATCGGGGTTTATGATATGAAAGGTAAACTCGTAGATTCTTATCAGACTTATTTTGAAGGACCATTCAAATTACAATTTTAATTAGACAAAATGAAGAACTTTAGTTGGGGACACGGTGTTGTAATTGCATTATTTGCATTCATAGTTTTTATATTATCCATGATGTTTCTTTTCCCGAATGGGCAGAAAAACTCAGAAATGGTAACCGATAATTATTATGAAGAAGAGCTACAATATCAGGATGTAATTGATTCTAAAAAAAGAGCGGATGAGCTCCAGGAAAAACCTGTATACTCACAGGATACCAATGGAATTAAAATCACATTCCCACAAAATTATAATAACTCTGACACTACGGTTAAATTTGTTTTAAACAGAACCGACGACCAGAATTTAGATATCAAAAAATCTGTAGAACTTGATGCCAACCACACTTTCATTATCCCTGCACAGGTACTGAAAATGGGTAATTATACTTTAAGACTAAGTTGGACGAAGGACAAAACAGACTATAGAATGGATTATGATGTAATATGGAAATAGGACTTGTGGTATCGGCTATTGCCTTAGGCTTTGCTTCCGGTTTTCATTGCATCGGAATGTGCGGTCCTATTGCTTTATCGATGGGATTAACCAAAAAACAGGCTGCCAATTTTTATCTTCAGAACCTTACCTATCAGTTCGGAAGGATCTTTACCTATTCATTATTAGGCGCACTTCTTGGAATTATAGGACAGGGATTTGAGATGGCAGGATTCCAGAAATATCTGACTATCATAGCTGGTGTCCTGTTAATTGTTATGGCTTTATTTTCATTTGGTGGAAAGGATTTTGCTTCAAAAATACCATTCCTGTCCAAATTTTTATATTCGGTAAAATCAAATTTAGGAAAGATCCTCCAAAAGGCAGATTACCGTTCAAGATTTACTACAGGTATTCTCAACGGGTTTTTACCATGCGGGATGGTTTATATGGCTCTTACAGCAAGTCTTGCAGGAGGAGGAATATGGCAGGGAGCCTTATATATGGCTTTATTTGGTCTGGGAACCCTTCCGTTCATGTTTGCTGTCGTTCTGGCCGGAAATCTCATGAATCAGGCTTTCAGAGCAAAGATTTTAAAAGCAGTTCCTGTTATCATGATTATTTTGGGTGGACTTTTCATTCTCAGAGGCTTGGAACTAGGTATTCCTTATGTTTCTCCGAAAGCAGAAGCAATGACTATTTCCAAAGATCCTAATGAAGCCGTTAACTGCCACTAATTAGAATTTATACTATACCATGAAGAAAACGATCGTCTTATTTTTAATAAGTCTGTTTACATTACAATCCTGCAGCATCAATACTGAAGTACTCTATCATAAAGACTCAGCTACATCTATGATTACTGATGTGGATACCAGAGAATTTATGGCAGAAATGCAAGCTATGACGCCCGATTCATTGAAACAGGAAAAATTTAAGGATATAGATCGATTTCCAACAGTCTGGACAAGTATGTATGATCTTATAAAGAAAGAAGGAAAACTGAAAACTGAAAATCAGGATACTATCAGAATACTGAAAAAGGTCTTTTTAAAATCCACAAAAGATGATAAAAATGCTATCCTTGCAGGATTTTCCTTTAAAATGGATCATTTCACTCCCAATGATTATGAAATAATTAAAAACTTCAATAAAGGCGAAAAACTACCCTTTGATCAAAATGTACTCAATATCTGGGATGGCAGAACGCTGACCATTAACACAGATTTTTTTAATCTTAAAAATATTGAAGAGGTACTTAAATCTAAAGGTTCAGATGAACAAACAGAAAAAATGGAGGGGATGATGATGATGTTTTTCAAAAATATCGGAACGACTTTAAAGTTTGAAAATAAAATAAAATCGATCACCGGTAAACATGACTGGCTGAAACAGATTGACGACTATTCGGTAAGGATAGTATATGACTTGAAAGCGATGAATGATAAGGATGCAAAATTGAAAAATACAGATAAAAAGATCGTTATCGTCACTGAATAAAATAACTTATCCCACCGAATTACGGTGGGATATTTATTAAAGCACAGCCCGAAAAATGATCTGAAGTATTAGTTTCAAGACATTGATAATCCAATCATATTAATTAATAGGATCAACATAACCATCCCATAAAGAACGATTAATATCAAAAAAAACAGTGTTAATCTCTCTGTTAAACCATTTATAATCCGGATCTTTAGAATAGTCAGGGTTATTGACAGATATAAATCTTACAACTCCCCCCTGTATTGTTTTGTAGAAATCATAAACTTGAAATTTTCCAAAATTATATCGGGAAAAAAGTTGCGTTTCATCTTCTCTATGTTGGACTGCCGTATATAATTTTTTAACGTCCTCAATGCTCATATCTTTATAAAAAAAGCCTAAAATATTTGAAAATGTAGGCTGGTTAGTATACATGAATAGAAATTGTTCTCCATTCATTTGAGGAAGCTTATCATGCAGCAGCTTATGCATTTCAGGATTTTTAAAAAAGATATACTGCTTATTTATTTTTTTAAACTGATAATCTCCATAAGTATAGAATGGTATATGCTGATTTCCATTATCAAAGGTCAAAACAAATTTACTATACTTGTCCGGATGATCAGTCTCCACATTTTCCTGTCCTTTGAAATAATAATAATTTTTACAGCTTATCAGTGAAAACAGAGATAATACGGCTATAATTTTAAGTAAACCATTCATTAGTATAGAGATTACAGTTACAAAGTATATTTTCTTTTATCATAATATTCGCAAATAAAATGGTCAGTATATGCCTATTTCTGTTCACATTTTCTGCAAGACTTATCACGAATATATAAAAAATAAAGAAACTCTCAACAAATAAAAATCCCCTTTCAGTACTGAAAGGGGACCTGTTTATATGTAAAATATTCTAGTTGATGATATCAAATCTTGCATACTCAGCAATCTTTTTAGGAAGTTTAATTCCTTCTGCAGTCTGATTGTTCTCCAATAAAGCGGCCATTATTCTTGGCAATGCCATTGCAGATCCGTTCAGTGTGTGTACCAATTGAGATTTACCATCTGCTTTGTAACGGCATTTTAATCTGTTAGCCTGGAAAGTTTCAAAGTTTGAAACAGAACTTACTTCCAGCCACATTTCCTGTGCAGCACTCCATACTTCAAAGTCATATGTCATCGCAGCAGCAAAACCTGTATCACCACCACAAAGTCTTAATACTCTGAATGGAAGTTCAAGATCTGTAAGAATTTCCTTGATATGCTCTACCATTTCTTCTAAAACAGCATAAGAGTTTTCTGGTTTTTCAATTCTTACGATTTCTACTTTTTCAAACTGGTGAAGACGGTTCAGACCTCTTACGTGAGCTCCATAACTACCAGCTTCTCTTCTGTAACACTGAGAGAAGGCTGTATGTTTAATCGGAAGATCTTTTTCATCCAGTAATACATCCCGGTAAAGATTCGTTACCGGAACTTCCGCTGTAGGAATCAGGTATAATTTATCTTCATTGATATAGTACATTTGTCCCTCTTTGTCAGGTAACTGTCCGGTCCCAAAACCTGAAGCTTCATTCACTACGTGAGGTGGGTTTATTTCTGTATATCCTTTCTCAACGTTTTTATCCAGGAAATACTGAACCAAGGCTCTTTGTAACCTTGCTCCTTTTCCTAAATAAACAGGAAATCCTGCTCCAGCGATTTTTACACCCAATTCAAAATCAATCAGGTTGTATTTTTTAGCCAGTTCCCAGTGAGGAATAGCTCCTTCACCTAGACCTTCTACAGTATGAGACTGGAAAATATTCTCGTTATCATCAGCAGAAGAACCACTTTTCACCAATTCATTCGGAATGTTGGGAAGTTGGTAAAGAATGTTCAATAATTCAGTTTCTTTTACTTCCAACTGAGATTTCAATTCTGAACTCGACTCTTTGTACTGTGCTGTTTTAGATTTTGCTGATTCCGCTTCTTCTTTCTTTCCTTCCTTCATTAAAAGTCCAATTTCCTTGGAGATTTTATTGATCTCGGAAAGCTGGGAATCTAATTCAAATTGGATTCTTTTTCTTTCTTCGTCAGTAGCAATAGCATTGTCTACCAACTCAAGATTCTTGAATTGTCTTTTTTTAAGACCTTCTAAAACGCGTTCTTTGTTGTCGCGTAAAAAATTGACTTGTAACATTTTATTTAGATGTTAGATATTAAATTTAGCCTAATATAGGCTAACAATTTTACAAATTTAAAACTATTTTGTGATAGTTACGTTATTTATCGAAGTAGGAGCATCAGCTTCTTTGGAAAATTCTGATTTCCCATTGTATAAAACCTCTGAAACCTGAAATAATGTTGGACTCTTACGATAATGAATTTCCAGCTGGTCAACGGTTCTTTCCACAGTATTATTTACTGTCTTCGTAAAAGTAATTGCCATTTTAGAAACATAGGCATTTCCACTTCCCGGATTGGCAGGTCCTGTAGAATCCAGTTTTCTTCTTTTCGCTCCTCCAATATACTCCATATAAAATACAGAATCTGTTCTCATTCTCAAAGAAATGGTTACCGGAGAAATATCCTTGCTTCCAAACACATCATTTACTGAATATCCAGTATAGGAACCTGCTTTCTTACTGTTCAAAAGGTCCTGTTGGTTAGTGTCTTTCACATAGATATTAAGAACCTGATCAATCCTTTGTAAAGATTCCTCATCACTTCCACAACTGACAACCGTAAAGCTTATCAATAAGATATAAAGAAAGATATTTTTCATTCTAACAAAGATAAAAAAGATTTTATCATTAAGGCAATTTCCTTAAATAGGAAAAGAAAAAAAACAGATAGCCTAGCCCTGAAATAAGCAGTGTGGCAGTCATTGCAATTCCCATCCCGATCACACCGTAAACGGGAACCAGTATATAGGCAAGCACAGCCAGAAATAGTAAAGAACCTATACTGAGCCACGTATTAATTTCAATTTTCCCTACTGCCGGTAAAAGATTGCCATAGAGGTTTCTGGTAAGCATTCCCAACGTAAAACCTATTGATAAGATCATTAATAACGTTGTATTCTCCACATAAGTTTCCCCGAAGAACAGAATAATAATATACTTTTTGAATACATAAAAGAAAACAAGTATTCCCAGGCAAATCGGGAAAAAGAACTTATTAAAATTAACAACATAGGATTTAAGGAACTTTTTATCCTTAAAATTCTTGGAAAGCACTGGAAAATCACTTTGCAGAAAACTGGTGGCCAGGAAAATAATGTTAGAAGGGATAAGAATCGCGATCCTGTAATTAGCTACTGCATTTTCATTCAGCATAAAGCCTAGTAGTAAAATATCCAGTGAGTACAGAGCATCGGAAGTAAGGGAAGTCATTGCTGTAAATATCCCATATCTCCACATCTCTTTATAATTTCCGGATATAACATCCCGATGGGAATATATATCTTTCTTTAGCCATAATAACGATAAATACGGCGTAATACTGATGGCTATCAGATAACCGTAAAATTTAAAAAAATAAGTCAGAAACAAAACCAACAGCAACCCACCAATATTAACGACATTATTGATTTTTGCAAATGTCTGATTTCGACCTGTAATCCGATAAAAAACCTGAATATGATTCAGAAAATAAAATCCACCAAGTCTTACAGCACAAAACAGGAAGATCATAAAGATATCTTCATATTTATTAAAATAGAAAACAGAAACAGATAAAAACAGGATAATAAGGATCAGCTCAAACAGGATCCCTTTGAAAAAAAAGTAAGATGAGATTTTCAGTTTCTCATCTTTATCCAATGATATGGATCCAAACCTCATTAAACTCTGACTGCTTCCAAATCCTGTAAACGGTGTAAAAATCGTAACAACGGAGAGAACAATACTTAAAACCCCAAATTCATTCTCAGGCAACAACCTGATAATCAACAAAGATCCCAGAAAACTACAGACCTTCGCAATAAGGAAGGAAAAGAAAACATGATGCCCACTATTGCTGAAAAAATTCCTTAAAAAATCCTGCAGGCTTTTCACGATAATTTGTTTTTAGAAAGAACTTCATTATAAACTTCTGTAAACTGCTCAGCAATAGCCTTTCGGGAATATCTGTCTACAGAAAAGCCTCTGATCTCAGATTCACTTTTAAAAGCATATCCCTTTCTGCATATTTTCTCCAAGACCTGATAAAGCTGATCTGTATTATCTTTTTCAACTCCTACCCCCAAACCTTCTATAATAAATTCGGCAGCTCCTCCAACTAGGGTTGAAATTACAGGCTTTCCACACGCATACGATTCCAGAATAACACATCCCTGGGTTTCATTTTCACTGAATAAGATAAAGTAATCAGAGTTTTGCATTTTCTCAGCAACTTCAGCATAGCTTATGGCATCAAAAACATTGATATATTTTTCAGCCCCTAAATTTTTAACCAAAGCATCCAAAGATTCAGAATCGCCATCACCTCCTATTTCCAAACTTACCGGAAAGCCGTTTTGGTGTAATAAATGAACAGCCCTGATAATATCCTGAGGCCTTTTCCGCGGAATTAAACTTGATACATGGAGAAATTTCACATGATCAGCTATTCCTGTTTTAGGTTTAATGGTAAAAACATCAGTATCCACAACATTTGAAATCACTTTCATTGAAGTAGTAATTCCTAACTGTTTCAAGCTGTCTTTCAAATTATAGCTTACCGGTAAAATATATTCTGCATTTTTTGCAATATACTTGGCGATCCTTTTAATACTATCAGATGTTTTGGATAGATTCTGTTTTTGCAAAGCCGTCCAGTGTTCCGTAACAACGAATGGAATTTTATATTTCTTTTTCAGATAAACCGCAAAAAGCATATTGTTGTGCAGAACATTGGCATGAACCAAATCAGGTCTGCTCACTTTTGCAA
This sequence comes from Chryseobacterium sp. BIGb0232, assembly GCF_024810195.1. Lineage (NCBI taxonomy): Bacteria > Pseudomonadati > Bacteroidota > Flavobacteriia > Flavobacteriales > Weeksellaceae > Chryseobacterium > Chryseobacterium sp. BIGb0232. The sequence continues at coordinate 101,358 of NZ_JANUEH010000006.1, read as the reverse complement.
AGCCTTTTAAATAGGCTCTCATTCGTCTTACAAAATTCTGAACCGGGTTTTTTGAATTTTTATAATAAATAATTAAGGTTCTGATATTATTAATGACCCGGTAATCATAAACATACTGCTCTTCCTGCTCAAAATTACCGATTGCATGCAATATTTCAACATCACATGATAATGAAACAGCTTCCGCATGTCTTTGCACAAAATTGCCGTTGGTAGGCTCTATTTTATTAGGAAACCATGATGAGATGAAGAGTATTCTTTTTCTTTCCAAAATTTTATTTAGTTGTATCTTTGTTTGATCATTAAATGTAATCTACATCCCCGCAAACAAATGGCTAAAGTTAATAAATTTCTGTCTTTTATCCGAACTATTCTTGAAACCCCAAGCTTAATCAACCTTGTTCTGGATAGCTCATTTGAATCAGAAAAAAAGTTTAAAAAGAAATATACAGAAATTTCTTCTTTACCACAGATAGATTTAAAACTTCTTGGGAAAGAAATTGCCGGAGATATTGACACCTTCATTCTGGACGGAGGTTCTTTAATCACTGATTTACAACTCCTTAAAACACTTTCCATGAGAGATGATATCAATTCTTATATTGAAATTGGTACATGGCGTGGAGAAAGTGTCTATAATGTGGCTAAACATGTGGAAGACTGTACCACTATCAATTTGTCTAAAGAAGAGATGAAAGAAATGGGGCTCAATGTAAAATATGCTGATCAACATGGTATTCTTTCACAAAAGAATCCACAAATAATCCACCTTGAAGCCAATACAAAATTTTTTGATTTCAGTGCTTCAAACAAAAAATACGACCTGGTTTTTATTGATGGAGATCATAGCTATGAGATGGTTTTAAATGACACAAAAAAAGTTTTTGAAAACCTTTTGCATGAAAACTCTATCGTTGTCTGGCATGACTACGCCTACAGTCCGCGAAAAATCCGTTATGAGGTTTTCCAGGCTATTCTTGATGGGGTGGGAAAGGAAAATCACGGATATCTTTACCATCCTCAGAATACTATGTGCGCTATTTTTATCAAAGGAAAATTTCCTACAACTCCTTTTGATGATATGGCTATTCCTTCAAAAGTTTTCAACGTAAAAATTCATTCGGAAGAATTCTCTTCTTAGCAGGGAATACATCATCATCTATCTTTTCGAAATAATAAAAAAGGATGACAAAAGCCATCCTTAATAATCTGATAAAATATTTAGCTGATATAGCTTCCAGCCCAGCTTTTCTCCAATGGAAGAAGAAAATGGCTTAAAAAGTCCAGATAAGTATTTTTAGAAAAGTCAAAAACCTGAATGTCTTTTGACAATTCACCATTTTTTAATTTGTTCTTAAAATCGAGAAGTTTCAAGGTTTTCACTTCTCCATTTTCCACAAAACTGGCTTTCATTCTATCGAATAATCCCAGTTGATACTCTTCATCAAGTTCTCTCATGATCTTACCTAAAGCATCAATGCTGCATCCTGAAGCCATTTCTTTCTCTTCATCCACACATATAATAATAAATTGATTTTTTTCAATTTTAAAGGATGATGAAAGTGGCTTTCCATGGGCTGCCCAAGTAGCCAGAAAATCAAATAGTTTTTCTGTGATAGCCTTTGCCTCTTTAGTTTCAAATGGCCTTGATGCCGGGTATATAATGACTCTATAGTCGTTCGTTTCTACAACGGTTGATTCTTCAATTTTCATTGCTGCTCAATTTAAAGTATAAAATTAAGAAATATTCCTGAGTTTATAAAGCATAAAACCCAGGCCAAAGCCTGAGTTTTCATTTATATTTTAAATGTAAGCTTATAAATCCTCTGCCTCTGCAAGAAGTTCCACAATATCTTTTACGGCAACTTCCGTATTTTTATTGAAATGCTTCACACCATCCGTCATCATTGTATTACAGAATGGACATCCTGTAGCAATTACTTTAGGCTCAAAAGACAAAGCTTCTTCTGTTCTTTCAATATTGATATCTTTATTTCCTTTTTCCGGCTCCTTAAACATCTGTGCTCCACCTGCTCCACAACAAAGGCCATTTGTTTTACAACGCTTCATTTCTACAAGCTCAGCATCCAGTTTCTCAAGAAGCATTCTTGGCGCTTCATATTCATCATTGGCACGTCCAAGGTAACAAGGATCATGGAATGTGATTTTCTTTCCTTTGAATGCTCCGCCTTCAATCTTCAGCCTTCCTTCTTCCATTAAAGTTTTAAGGAACTGAGTGTGGTGAACTACATCAAAATGCCCTCCAAGACTAGGGTATTCATTTTTAAGAGTATTAAAGCAATGTGGACATGCTGTTACGATCTTTTTTACCTCGTAAGCATTCAATACTTCAATATTGGTAAGCGCCATCATCTGAAAAACGAATTCGTTTCCAGCTCTTTTTGCAGGATCTCCGGTGCAGCTTTCTTCCTGTCCTAAAACAGCAAACTCAACACCTATTTTATTTAATATCTTGCAAAATGCTTTTGTAATTTTTTTGGCACGGTCATCAAAACTTCCGGCACATCCAACCCAAAATAAAACTTCCGGGGATTTTCCTTCGGCAGCATATTCTGCCATTGTTTTTATATTGAAATCCATTTCTTCCAATTTGAAAATGTGAGAATCTGGAAATTTGAAAATGAGTTAGCTTTAACCAATTTTCAAATTTTCAAATTGATTAGTTTTTAATTTTCTGAAGCCCAGTTCAGACGGTCTGCCTGATTATACTGCCAAGGTGCAGCATTATTTTCAACGTTCGTCATCATCAGATTCAGTTCCTGTGGAGCAGCAGACTGTTCCATTACCAGGAACCTCCTCATTTCAAAAATGATGGAAAGCGGATCCAATAATACCGGACAGGCTTCTGTACATGCATTACATGTGGTACAAGCCCAAAGTTCCTCCTTAGTGATATAGTCATTCAACAGCTTTTTGCCGTCGTCTACAAATTTTCCGTTTTTATCGATATTTTTTCCTACTTCTTCCAATCTGTCTCTGGTCTTCATCAGGATCAGTCTCGGAGACAGTTTTTTACCTGTAACATTAGCAGGGCAAACCGAAGTACAGCGTCCGCATTCTGTACAGGAATAGGCGTTCAGTAACTGTACCTGGTTAAGGTCAAAAATATCTTCAGCTCCAAATTTAGAAGGAACATCAGCTTCAGCTCCTTCTGCCGGGGCAGCATAAGGGTCAGCATTAGGATCCATCATCAATTTGATTTCCTTTGTTACTGAATCGAGGTTATTGAATTTTCCTTTTTTATCAAGATTAGCATACCAAGTACTTGGGAAAGCTAAAATAATGTGTAAATGTTTTGAATAATACAGATAATTCATGAAGAAAAGAATCCCTACAAAGTGGAACCACCAGGCCCCTTTTTCTGTAAAATGTAAAAATCCGTCACCGAAATTACTGAAAACAGGTCCCAGAATCGTTGAGCTGATCGGGAAGCTTCCAAGCTCTTCCAATACACCTCTCTGTTGTAGTACCCAATCAGCGGCATTCATTTTAAAGAAGGCCATCATTAAGGCAAACTCAATGATAAGAATCCAGTTGGCATCCTGCTTTGGCCATCCGAAAAGTTCTTTCATGGTTAATCTCTTCACACCATAAAAGTTTCTTCTGATGAAAAACACGACTACCCCAATTACAACAAGAAGTGCCAGAATTTCTAATGTCGCCGTAAAGAAACTATAGAATCCATTCCCGAAAACTGAAGCCAGGAAACGGTGCGTTCCAAACAGTCCATCAACAATAATCTCAATAAGTTCTATATTGATAATAACAAAACCAACATACACGAAAAGGTGCAGAATACCCGCTACAGGGCGTTTTACCATCTTACTCTGTCCCATAGCTACTCTAGCCATGGTACTCCAGCGTTCAGATTTTCTGTCGTTTCTATTGATTTCGTGACCAAGTCTGATATTTCTATAGATCTTCAGCAGGCTTTTGGCAAACAATCCAAATCCGGCCACTAATAAAATCAGGAAAATAATGTTATCGATGTACTGCATAAGGCGTATTAGTCTTTATTATTTTTACCGAAAACTGAGAAATTGATATATCTCTTAGGATTCGCTTTCATATCTTCAATCAAAGAATTCAAATTAGAAGATGCTGAATTCAGATTATTGTACAGCTGTTCATCCTTCATCAGCTTACCTAAGCTACCTTCTCCTTTATCTATTCCGCCAATCACCTGATTCAGTTTTCCTACAGTAGCATCCAGGTTGGCAATCGTTGTGTTCAATTGCTTCGTGTCAATGCTTTGTGCAAGATTTCCGTATTTATCCAGAGTAACCTTTCCACTTTGCATAGTAAGGCTGGCATCATCCAATACTTTCTGTAATTTTGGATCGTTATGACCTACAAGATTATTTACATTTCCTGCAGTTGTTTGTAATGCGCCTACTGTTTTGTTAAGGTTGGATAGTAGAGCTTTTACTTCAGCTCTGTTTTGTGCATCAACAAGCAGATTGGCATTCGCCATTAGAGAATCTACTCTGTGGAGAACCACCTGCAATTGATCTTTCACCGGACCTACCTGAGAAGAAAGACTTCCCAGCGTTCCCAGCTTGAAAGCTCCTTTCAGAGTATCTCCATCTTTTGCTGTAACTCCGCCATACATTAGGTTTACTCTCATTTCTTTACCGGACATTAATCCCGGTTCAAAAATTTCCAGGGTTGAGTTTTTTGAAAATTCAAATTTATTATCAACCGTAATCTTTACAACAAAACTGATCTTACCGTCTTTCGCTGTCTGAGGTATAATCTTATCAACCTGTCCTACTTTAAGACCGTTAATAGACACTGCCGAAGACTGTGCAAGACCTTCTACATTGTCATATTTTGCATAAAATATATTGTCGGTAGTAAAAAGGCTTTTCCCTTTCATAAATTGAAACAACACCACAAAGCCTACGATAGCTAGAAGTGCAATCACACCAGCTTTTAATTCTTTACTGAACTTCACTTGCTAATTTTTTTCTAATAAGCAAATATAGTACATTTTAAATAAATCTTTTCCTTTATTATTCTGCGTTAAATACAAAAAAAGCGACAAAAAAATTGTCGCTTTTATATTGATAGATGTGAATCTCTTATTGTTGCTGATTTCCCAGCTTACCCCAGATCTCAATTCTGTAGTCCTGGATATCTGCGTTATCCTGAAGACTCTTCAACCAAGCCTGTCCGAACATTCCTGCATTTCTCTGAGAAATAGACTCAGTGAACTGCTTAACATCACCAGGTTGTTTGTTTACTGTTTCTGATTTTTTAATCAGTACATAAACTCCTGTTCCTCCTTCAACTGGTTTAGAAAGCTTACCTTTTGCAACACCAAATGCAGCACCGGCAACTTTAGGTTCCATAGCTCCAGCTACTGAAGGATTCAGCATATTTACCTGAGCAGATTGTTTTGTTGCAGCAAACATAGTAGCAATCTGATCTAAACCTGATGCTTTTGCTGCTGCAATTTTATCAGAAATTTGTTTTGCAGCCAGTTTATTTTTAACAATTACTTCAATCTGGTCTCTTACAGATTCAGGATCGGCAAGACCCGCCTCCTGTTTTCCGTTCAGGAATACTACGATTTTGTCTCCTGTTCCATCTACATTGAACAATTCTGTATCTCCTTTAGATCTTTTCTTGTCAAAAGCCCAAGTAAGAATATCACCGTCTTTTTCAGTACCTAAGCCCTGAAGCTGTCCTTCGAATCTCTTCGCAGCCTTAGGATTAGTAAACTGGAAGTTTCCTTTCTTAGCAATGTTCACAAAATCATTGAAAGATTTCCCTTGTACCTGCTGAATGAATTTTCTAGAGTTTTTATCTGTTTCAGCTTCTGTAGCATCTGAAGGTTTGATCTCTTTTACAAGATTTGCCACCTTATATCCCATTGATCCGGACTTTTTATCTTCAATATTGATGATATGGTACCCAAATTGAGTTTCCACAACACCTGTTGCTCCTTTAGGATTGTTTGCAAGATATGTAAGGAATTCTGGAACGAAAGGCGTTTCCGGAGTTGTCCAACCAAGGCTACCTCCCTGTGCAGCAGAGCTTGGATCATTAGAAAGCTTAAGGAACTCTGTAAATTTAGCTGGTGTTGCTTTTACGATCGCTCCAATAGAGTCTGCCAATTTTTTAGCCTGCTCTTTAGATCTTGTTACTCCTTCTCCTGCAGGGCTTCCTTTGAAAGCGATCAGAATATGTCTTGACAATGTAGAATCTGAGGTTTTCTTCCCTACAAGTTTAGAAACTACATAGAAATTTTGTTCTTTATATGGTCCGAAAGTCTGTCCTACCGCAGCTGTTGCAATCTGACCTTGTATCGTAGCAGGCAATTGTGTAGGTTTTACATACTGAGGATTGAAAGGTGAATCTGAGTTTGCCATTACAAACATAGAGTCATTCTTTGTATTCTGGAAGTTTTCTGTACCTCCACTAGCATCTGTACCTCCTGAGTATAGTTTTGTAATTTCCTTTAAAGCGGCTGCATCATCTGCTGCACTTGGTTTAGAAGGGAAAAACACAACACCTAGGTTTCTGCTAGGCTCAGCTTTGAACAATACCGGGTGCTGCTTGATGTAGTTAGCAAGATCTTCAGTAGTAACATTGATCTTTGTTTTCTGAAGGTAAGCTGCATAGTCTACCTTTACAAAGTCGATGTCAGCAAGCTGATCTCTTTCTTTCATCAATTCTTCAGCTTCTTTCTTACCGGTAGTAATACCCGCTGAAACATTGGTAAACACCTGTCTTGCCATCAGTCTGTACTCAATTGATTTTCTGGTTTTCAACCATTGAGCATATCCCTGAGGGTCAGTGTTCTGTATTGTTTCAACTTGTTTTTGAAGGTCTTTAGTTTTAAAGTTCCCTTTCTCATCAAAGAACTGTTGATTTTGAGCGAACATTTGATCATACTGGATTTGATTCCAGAAATAATCATCAGTCATTTCAAAGCCCAATTTCTCAAACTGCTGCTTGATAAGTTTAGATTGAACAAGTAACTGCCAAGCCTGTTCTTCAAGACCGTTCTTTGGACGACCCTGTTGTTCAGCCTGTTGCTGCAACACGAAAAGCTGATCATTGAACTCTTCGCGGGTGATTTTCTCACCATTTACTTTTCCTAAAATGTCAGGATTCTTACCAAAAACCTTATCGATACTGTCTGGGTTCACCAAGAACGCCAAAAGCGCTAAGGCTATTACTCCCATTAAAAGCCAAGGCTTACTCCTAATCTGTCCTAAAATTGCCATTTTATAAATTATAGTTTTTTATCAGTTTGCGAAAATACACATTTTTAAGAAATTAGAGAAGCAGAAGTTCTTTATTTTAATTTTAAATCCAAAAGATTATCTAAAAAAGGAAATTTTGACCATATTTTTTAGCAAAAAACAAATGGCATAAGTATTGTGCATTCTAGTACATTATAATATACCACACGTTTTCAGCGCATATTATAAAAAATCCATTTAACGATTAAAAACGAAAATGACAATTTGTCATTCGATCCATTATGACAGAATTTGAAGATATAAGTTTAGAAGAAATGATCAGCGACGGTTTCGATATTGTCACTGAAGAAATCAATCTTTCCGACTTTGGGGAGACTGAAAAGAATTCCGAACAGAAAATATTCCCGATACTTCCTGTAAGAAATATGGTAATGTTTCCTAATGTGGTAATTCCTATTACTGCTGGGAGAAAAACATCGATACAACTTCTTGAGGAGGCACAGAAAAACGGAGATTTCATTGGAATTGTAAGCCAGAGGAATTCAGATCTGGAACAGCCCACAGAAAAGGATATTTATACAACCGGTACATTAGCGAAGATTATTAAAATTATAAAACTTCCTGAAGGCAACATTACGGCAATTACGAAAGGGTTCCACAGATTTAAAATCAAGAAAATCATTGATAATCAACCTTATTTTAAAGCTGAAATAACAAAATTAAAGGACAACAAGCCTAAAAATCAGGAGGAATATGAAGCATTATTAGAAAACGTTAAAGAACTGGCTTTAAAGATTATTGAGCTGGATCCGAATATTCCCAATGCCGCTAATTTTGCAATCAAAAACATCAATAATAATGATGACCTGCTGAATTTCATCTGCACCAACGCAAGTTTCCCATCCCTGGAAAAGCAAAAGCTACTTGAGGAGAAAAGCCTAATGGAAAGAGCTAACAAGTGCTATGAAATGATGCACGAGGATTTCAGAAAACTGGAATTGAGAAATCAGATCCATCAGAAAACTTCAAAAGATCTTGACAAGCAACAAAGAGAATATTTTCTGAACCAACAGATCAGAACGATACAGGAAGAGCTGGGAGGCGGACCTGAAAGTGACATAGCAGATCTTATTGCTAAGGCAAGAACAAAAAAGTGGAACCAGGAAGTAGAAGATCATTTCCAGAAAGAAATAGGCAGATTACAACGTCAGAACCCTAATTCTCCGGACTATAATGTACAGAGAAATTATCTTGATTTCTTTACAGATCTTCCGTGGGAAACTTATACCAAAGATGTTTTTGATATTGCCAAGGCCGAAAAAGTCCTTGATAAAGCACATTTTGGGCTTGAAGATATTAAGAAAAGAATTCTGGAGCATATGGCTGTTTTAAAGCTGAAAAACAACATGAAGTCTCCTATCCTTTTATTGGTAGGTCCTCCGGGAGTAGGTAAAACATCTTTAGGTAAATCGATTGCTGATGCTTTAGGAAGAAAATATGTAAGATTATCTTTGGGTGGTCTTCATGATGAAAGTGAAATACGTGGGCACAGAAAGACCTATATCGGAGCCATGGCTGGGAGAATTCTTCAGTCTATCAAAAAGTCCGGAACCTCTAATCCGGTGATTGTTCTGGATGAGATTGATAAAATCGCACAGGGACTTCACGGAGACCCAAGCTCTGCATTATTAGAAGTCCTTGATCCTGAACAGAATAAATCTTTCTATGACAACTTCCTTGAAATGGGGTATGACCTGTCTAAAGTAATGTTTATCGCAACAGCAAATTCACTTTCAACGATTCAGACACCGCTTCTGGACAGAACAGAAATCATTCAGATTGCAGGATATACACTGGAAGAAAAGATTGAGATCGCTAAAAGACACCTAATTAAGAAACAGCAGGAAGAAAACGGTCTGGATACCAAATCATTCAAACTTGGAAATCCGGAACTGAAACATATTATTGAGACACATACTTCTGAAAGCGGTGTAAGAACTTTAGAAAAAAGAATTGCTTCTGTTGCCAGATGGGTAGCATTACAGACCGCTCTGGTAAAAGAGTATGATCCAAAGATTTCATTGGAAAAAGTAGATGAGATTTTAGGTGTACCGAGACCGAAAAGCTTATCTGAAATCACTGGGGTTCCTGGTGTAGTAACAGGATTGGCCTGGACGAGTGTAGGAGGTGACATTTTATATATTGAAAGTATTCTGAGCAACGGAAAGGGAGCTTTAACAATGACCGGAAATCTGGGAACTGTAATGAAAGAGTCTGCAACGATTGCTTTGGAATATATTAAGGCTAAACATGATGAATTGGGAATTGCTCAGGAAGATCTGGATAAGAAAAACATCCACGTTCACGTTCCTGAAGGAGCTACTCCTAAGGATGGCCCTTCCGCCGGTATTGCGATGCTGACATCAATGGTTTCTTCTTTTAAAAACAAAAAGATAAAACCTCACTTGGCTATGACAGGAGAAATTACTTTACGAGGAAAAGTACTTCCTGTAGGCGGAATTAAGGAAAAGCTTCTTGCTGCAACCAGAGCCGGGGTAAAAGATGTTATTCTTTGCGAAGCGAACAGAAAAGATGTAGAAGAAATCAAGAAAGATTATTTAAAGAATCTGACAGTACACTATGTCAACAGAATGGAAGAAGTTATTGACATCGCCATTGAAGATTAAACAGTAATTTATTAATATATCAACTTCTCAATAAGGAACACGTTCTGGTAACCAGAGCGTGTTCCTGCTTTTACAGACAGCTTTTGGGAATGAAATTTGATACGCAGAAAGAAAAATCCACACTGTTTGAATAAAAAGTTCTTTAGTTCGGTGGGTTTTTCTTATTTTTATTCCACACTGCAGATTTTAGATTATGAACTTTCTTAGACTTCCTTTCCTTGTCAAGCTTACCCTTGTTGTGATTTCCATCATTGGCCTTGGTTACCTTTTAGCATTGGGACAAACTATTTTAGCACCTTTTTTTCTGGCATTCCTGATGGCTATGCTATTTTTACCGGCAGCTACTTTCATGGAAAGAAAACTAAGGCTTCCAAGATCTATATCAACCATGACATCAGTTTTCATTATGCTGATGATTTTGGCTGGAATCATCTATTTCTTCACCAATCAATTGTCTGATTTCAGCAAGGATCTTCCGCATCTAAGAGAACAATTTACCACCGTTTTTAATAATTTACAGCATTGGATCTCAAAAACATTCAACGTAAAAGTGGATGAACAGGTAGATTACTTCAATCAGGGACTGAATAAGCTTTTATCTTCTTCGGGAGCGATCCTAGGTTTTACTTTTGGAATCTTTTCAACGGGATTTGGATTTATTATATTCTTTACCCTGTTTTTTATCTTTATTTTAAATTACAGAAGGCTTTTAAATAATTTTATTGTTACCGTTTTCAGTGAAAGACATAAAGCAAGTGTTCAGGAAGCGGTAAATGAGATCCGGGTAATGACCAAAAAGTATATTTTCGGGCTTTTTCTTCAAGTTATCATTGTATCTGTCCTTACCTCTATTGTTCTTACCGTTTTAGGAGTAAAATATGCAATCCTTTTAGCTGTTCTGACCGGTTTGTTAAATGTTATCCCTTATTTGGGAATTTTCATTTCCCTTTTAATTTCCTGCTTTATAGCATTTGCCACTTCTACTCCATCTACCTGCATTTACGTAGCCATGGGATATATTGCAGTGCATGCAGTGGACGGAAATATTGTTTTACCGTTTGTAGTAGGTTCAAAAGTAAAGATTAATGCTTTATTCTCTTTTATAGGGATTCTTTTAGGGGAACATCTTTGGGGAATTGCGGGAATGTTTCTGTGTATCCCAGCTATTGCAATTATTAAAATCATCTGCGAAAGAGTGGATGACCTAAAACCATGGGGAAGGTTACTCGGAGAGGAGGAAAAACCGAACAAAAAGAAGAAAAGCTACAAGATTTCAAAGAATATTACTTTGAAGGAGATGGATTAAATATTGGTAATAAGTAATGAGTGAGAGAAAATCAAATACTTAATAAAACTAAGGCTGCTTTAAAAAGCAGCCTTGTTTATTTTTGTTTCCTTTACACAATAAGAGCGCAGAGTGGCCTCATTCCACTTGGACAGGATTCTTCACATGGAATATAAGACTGATTATCCGGACAGTATCCTAAACTAGGATTAACCGGACCTCCTCCGGAGCCTCCTCCTAAACACGGATCACCAGGAGGAATTTTACATGGACAACCTATTGGTCCTATATCACATTTTTCAATACCAATCCCGCCCTGAACTTCTTTTAAATCTGTGCGGTTTAATTTTTTAAGATTTTTCAACATAATAATTATGAGTTTGGATTATACTCAAATATAAATAATAAAATGATGCAAAATCCCACATTAACCTAGCATTAACACAAACAATATTATTTTTAATTCTCAAAATCACAATAGAATTATATTTTTATTCTACATTTGATATAAAATATTTATTATGAAAATCATTAAACTCATCATCTGTATTTTATTTGGGATCATGTTTATCAATGCAGGATTAGACAAGTTCTTTCATTACAACCCAGTTCCTCAACTCACTGAAACACAAATGAAGCTGTATGCAGCATTCGGAGAAATTGGCTGGCTATTACCTTTAGTAGGAGTTGTAGAAATAATAGGGGGACTATTATTTATTTTTCCAAAAACAAGAGCTCTGGGTGCCATCATTATTCTGCCTGTACTGACGGGGATTTTGATTCATAATGTATACAGAGATCCTTCGACTACAGGCATTTGCATTTCCGGAATACTATTCCTGATTAATATCTGGATATTGATTGACAACAGAGAGAAATATAAAAACCTTGTCGGATAGTAAATGAAAGCTCACGGATAACAGCGGTTGATATTAGCCATTGCCTTTTATCCGTCACTTTATATAAAAGCACTGAATCCCGTAATCGATCGTCCCACGATGAGCGAGTTGATTTCTTTTGTCCCTTCATAAGAGTAAATAGCTTCGGCATCTGCTACAAAACGGGCAACGTCATATTCCAGGAGAATACCGTTTCCACCCATCACTTCTCTTGCCCTGGAAACAATATCCCGCGTTCTTAATGTACAGAAAACTTTAGCTAATGAAGCATGTTCATCTTTCAAAATTCCTTCATCCTGCATCTCAGACAGCCTGAAGACCATGGTCTGCATGGCGGTAAGATTGGATAACATTTCCACCAGATGCCCCTGAATCATCTGAAATGAAGCGATAGGTTTCCCAAACTGCTCTCTTGTTCGGGTATATGCTAAGGCACTTTCATAAGCTCCTCTTGCACATCCGGTTGCCATCCAGGCTACTCCGGCCCTTGTCATCCGAAGTACTTTTCCGGTATCTTTAAAAGATTTGGCATTCTGTAAACGGTTTTCCTCAGTAACAATACAGTCTTTCAGGGTAATCAAACCATTCTGAACAATACGTAATGCCATCTTTCCCTTGATCTTCTCTACAGAATATCCCGGATTATCTTTCTCTACAATAAATCCTTTTACTTCTCCACTATCCAAATCTCTTGCCCAAATAATGATAAGATCTGCAAACGTTGCATTTCCGATCCATTTTTTCTGACCGTTTAAAACCCAACCTTCATCTGTTTTCTTACAAGTTACGGTAAGGCCGCCTGCAGCTCCGGAGCCCACTTCAGGTTCAGTCAGTCCAAAGGCACCAATTTTTTCAAACTTCTGCATCTGCGGAAGCCATTTTTGTTTTTGTTCTTCTGAGCCACATATATAGATAGAACCCATTGCCAACCCTGACTGCACCCCAAAAAATGTTGCAATAGAAGCATCAATCCTTGCCATTTCCATGGCAATAACCCCTTCCATCAGAAAAGGCATTCCCGGACAACCATATCCTTCATAGGTCACTCCGCATATATCCAGCTTTTGAAATTTCGGAATCAGTTCGAAAGGAAACTCATCCCTAAGCCAGTAGTGGTTGACCAAAGGCTTAACTTCTTTTTCCATAAAAGCTCTTACTTTCAGCTGAATTTCCCTCTGTTCAGGAGTTAAAGTATGGTAGATATCGTAAAAATCTCCATCAATGGGAGGAAGTTCTTTCTTTTTCTTATCCGGATCAAGCATTTTCATGAGCCCGGAAAGCTGTTTATCATCCAGTTTCGAAAAATTGTGCATCAACTTCGGTAGATCTACTTTTTGGGAAATAGCACTTAGCTGATCAAAATCTATAGACGTGAATAGTCCTATTGCATTCCTGATTTTAGAAAAGGTATTTGACATAATGATATATTGTGATTTTGGTTTGTAAAAAGATAAGCAAAAATTACTCCGAAAGCAAACCCCACCCTTTCATGTTATTTTACAAAGTACTAATATTCAGTAATTTAAAACAGAATATTCTCTTTACAAGTTTTTTACTTTCGATTTTCAAGCATTACAAAGGATCCTTGCAGAACTTTGACTCAAGCAAAACCTCAAAAATATTACGCTATGAAAACGACTTACATTAGATTATCATTATCAGCTGTTCTTTTACTGGGAATTTATTCATGTAAAAAAGGAGAAGCAACCAGCAGCAGTGAACTTAAAAGCTATGAAGCAACAACAGATTCTGCGGCTGTTTCGGAAGACAGTGTTTCGTCTGTTGCGAGCATGGAAGTAAAGGACAAAAAATTCATCAAAACAGCAGATGTCAATATGGAAGTAAAAGATGTGTATAATGCTACTATCGCTATTGAAAAGTCTGTCCAGGACCTTGGAGGTTTTGTTACCAAAAGCAATCTTCAGAGCAATGTTGTTTCTGAAGATACTTATAATACGTCTGATACTGAAGCTATGCTGATCAAAAAATATAAGACCGAAAATACGATGCAGGTAAGAGTACCCACTGAAAAACTGGGAGAGCTTTTAACATTCATTAATACGAATAAGCTTTTTCTTAACTCAAGAACTATCAATGCGGAAGACGTAACAGCTAACATCAAATATTCTGAGCTGGAGACAAAAAGAAACCAGAAAACGTCTGAAAATATTGAAAAAATAAAGACTAATAAGGATAAAGTTACTCTTGATGATGAAAATATGTCTGAAGGAAACCTTCAGAAGCTAACCAATATGAACATTGCTGATAATCTGAAATACAGCACCGTTGATATTTTCATCAAAGAACCCAAATTACGCATCGCAGAAATCGCTGTTACCAATATAAACAGCATTGATAATAAGTATAGATATAACTTTATATATGATGCAAAAGATGGATTTGTCTATGGATTTTATTTGATTCAGAGAATTATTGTAGGGCTTATCAACATCTGGCCGATTGTATTGATTGCAGGTGGAGTAATCTATTTTCTAAGAAAAAGAAAAATGGCAAAGCCTGTGCTTCCTAAAAACCAGGAATAAAAATTCCTAACCAAATGGTTATCATCATAATTTTAGATTTTACAGCCTCCTGTTTTCAGGAGGTTTTTATTTTTTTGAAAAAAACTGTAACGATTGTAACGGTACCCTTACCTACTGTTTAAAAGAACAGAAAATCAAAAAAATCAATACTATGAAAAATGTAATAAAACTTGGATTCGCTGCACTATTATCAATGAATTTCATGACTGCTACGGCACAGAACAAAAACACAGACAATGACAACAGCCTGCTATGGGAGGTATCTGGAAACGGGCTCTCTAAGCCGTCTTATATTACCGGAACATTTCATATCTTATGCAACAAGGATTTTGATATAAAGCCTAAGATTTGGAACGCTCTCAATGCATCAGAGAATTTTGTTATGGAAATCAACTATACAGATCAGAATGAAATGATGGCCATGCAAAAAATGATGGCTGCTGATAAAAAAATTTCTGAACAGTTAACTCCTGCAGAAGCCACAGAATTAAACAAAACACTTGCTGACTATGGTACGAATCTAAAAAATGTAGACGGTCAAAGCCCACAAGCTTTATATGCTCTTGTTGCTACCAAAGCCATTCCTTGCCCTGCAAATGAAGTGAAAATGTATGAAATTGAACTTCTTAAAACCGCTTTAAAAAACAAGAAAAGTGTAAACGGCCTGGAAAAAGTGGATGATCAGATCTACGCAATTGGTGAAGCATATAATCTGAAAGAAGTGATCAGCCAGCTTAAATTAGGTAATGAATATGCTATTGCAGCAGAAAAAATGACTGAGGCCTTTAAAAATGAAAATCTGAAAAATCTGGATATACTCATTAAAGATCCAAAGTTCATGAACAAGAGCCAGGAGAAATTGGTTTTGACTGACAGAAATAAAAAATGGGCAGAAAAAATGCCGGAAATGATGAAAAATCAAAGTTCTTTCTTTGCTGTTGGAAGTGGCCATCTTTGGGGAGAAAATGGATTAATTAATCTACTGAAGGCAAAAGGATACACTGTAAAACCCGTATCAAACTTATAACAATAACCCAACCATGAAACTATTGTGAGTACTCCAACTGAAGCAGCCTTTTTAAAGCTTGTTAATCAGCACAAAGGCATTTTATACAAAGCTTCCCGGATCTATGCCGATTCTATAGAAGACCGGGAAGACCTCCAACAGGAAATCCTTATCCAGCTGTGGAAATCTTATCAGAACTTCAAGGGAAACAGCGAGTTTTCTACATGGATGTACCGTGTTGCTATCAATACAGCAATCACTTATTTAAAAAAGGAAAAGCAACGATCTAAAAATCATACAGACACACCGCACCATTTTGAAGTACATCAAGAAGACTACAATCCTAACAAAGACCAACAACTTGAAATTTTTTACACTGCCGTTCAGGAATTAAATGCTCTTGAAAAAGCTGTTATATTCTATTTCATGGAAGGAATGTCACATAAGGAAATCGGAAACAATCTAGGGCTTAGTGAAGGAAATGCCCGTGTAAAACTCAACAGAACTAAAGAAAAAATACAGCAAATCATAAAAAAATCAGGTTATGAATTTTGATCAATTAAAAGAACAGTGGAATAATGAAGACAGTAATGTCCATATTCCTGACAGCATAAAACAATTAAAAGAAAGCAAGCATCCTATCGAAAAAATTCAGAAAAGTATGAAAAAAGAATTCCCAATGCAGGTCATTGCTATTATTCTTATAGCATTCTTTCCTCAAATACTGAAATTTCCCATTTCACAATATGTTATTTATTATACCTCTTATACCATGCTTGTCGTTATATCTTCTTATTATTTATTTGGCTTTTACAAATTTTACAAGCAGACTGAACTTTATACTGGCAATACTAAAAACAGCCTCTGGAAAATATACCACGAATTAAAACTTAATATGGAAAGATATCAGTCTTTCGGTTTCCTGCTCCTCCCCCACTTCATGATCACATTAGGACTCGAATTCTATAAGGTATTAGCAAAAAAAGGGATGACCTTTGAAAGTGTAACCAACTCTTATCAGCAGACTCTTATTATTTCTGTTCTTATTGGAACCATCGCAATTATAGTTAATATTGTTTTATGGACAAAGTATATTTACGGGCGCCATGCTAAGCAATTGGAAAATATTCTGAATGAAATAGATGAATAATATTCAAAAAAGTATCTTTAACCTTATAAAAAGTAAACCTCAGATCATTTCTGGGGTTTTGTTTTTTAAAAAATCGTTATTTATCATCTTCAAATTTATTTGAGGTTTTATTTTTCCTTAAATTTGCAGATCAGAAATAAATCGTTATGGATTTCTAAAGTTTTTTGATCCGAAACATTATTCTGTGAACTATAAATTCTCGACAACATGCTATCAAAAATAAATCCCCTACAAACCAACAGCTGGAAAGCCCTTGATGAACATTTCGCATCGAATGATCTTGAACTAAGAAGTCTTTTCCAGTACAATCCGAACCGTTTTGAAGAGTTTTCTCTGAAAAAGGACAATTACCTTTTTGATTATTCTAAAAATCTGATCGATGCAAAGACAAAAACTCTTTTATTACAGCTGGCAGAAGAATGTCAGTTAAAAGACGCTATTACCAAAATGTTCTCAGGAGATAAGATCAATGAGACAGAGGGAAGAGCAGTATTACATACGGCTTTGAGAGATTTCTCTGACCGTGAAATTCTTGTTGATGGCGAAAATATTAAGCCGCAGATTAAAAGAGTACTGAATCATATGAAAGCTTTTTCTGAAAAAATCATTTCAGGAGAACATAAAGGTTTCAGTGGAAAAGAAATTACAGATGTTGTAAACATAGGAATCGGAGGTTCAGATTTAGGACCTGTAATGGTTTGTTCGGCTTTAAAACATTTTAAAACAAGACTCAATGTTCACTTTGTTTCCAATGTGGACGGAAATCATATTGCAGAGGTTGTTAAAGATCTAAACCCGGAAACTACTTTATTCATCATTGCTTCCAAGACATTTACGACGCAGGAAACAATGACCAATGCAAACTCAGCAAAAGACTGGTTCCTGAAAGCTGGAAAACAGGAAGATGTTGCAAAACATTTTGTTGCTTTATCCACTAATGTTGAAGCTGTTAAGCAATTTGGAATTGCAGAAGAAAACATCTTTGAATTCTGGGATTGGGTAGGCGGAAGATACTCTCTATGGAGTGCTATCGGATTAAGTATTGTTTTGGCTGTAGGATATGAAAACTTTGAGCAGCTTCTAAAAGGAGCCTTTGACACAGACCAACGATTCCAGACGGAGGACTTCTCTGAAAACACCCCTGTATTAATGGGACTTCTGGGAATATGGTACCGTAATTTCTATGCAGCAACAAGCTATGCAATTCTTCCATACTCACAATATCTGGACAGATTTGCAGCATATCTTCAACAGGGAGATATGGAAAGCAACGGGAAATGTGTAGACAGAAACGGAGAATTTGTAGAATATGAAACAGGACCCATCATTTGGGGAGAACCAGGAACTAATGGTCAACACGCATTTTACCAATTGATTCACCAGGGTACAGAATTGATTCCTGCAGACTTTATTGCTTATGCTAAAAGCTGTAATAAAGTCTCTGACCATCAGGATAAATTATTAGCCAACTTCTTTGCCCAGACTGAAGCACTTGCTTTCGGAAAAACAGAAGAAGAAGTTGAAGAAGAACTTAAAAATGCAGGAAAATCTGACGAGGAAATAGACCAATTATTAAATTATAAGGTCTTCCACGGAAACACTCCTACTAACTCAATACTATTCAAAGAATTAACCCCTTTTTCATTAGGCCAGTTAGTTGCGATGTATGAGCATAAAATCTTTGTTCAGGGGGTAATCTGGAATATTTTCAGCTTCGACCAGTTTGGAGTAGAATTAGGTAAAGTTCTCGCTAACAAAATCTTACCAGAGCTTGAAAGCAACGAAACTGTAACTTCGCATGACAGTTCTACCAACGGATTAATTAATTATTATAAAGGAAATAAATAGCAGATGTCTGCATTACGATCATATTATTATAAACTGCCTCCCGGCTTCAGACTCTTAGGAAGAAAACTATATTATTTTCCGATAGATTTCTATGAAGGTATTACCGGGAAAAGGGCCAAAAACGAGCCTAAAAAGGGAGATATCTATGTAGGAAGCAGCGACTTTATTCCTCACGGAATCCGTCAGATGAATGCGCTGAAAAAACATATAGCACTTAAAAATACAGACCATGTGCTGGATATAGGATGTGGAATCGGCAGAACAGCTGTTGCCCTATCCGGATTCATAGACAAGGGAGCTTATGATGGTTTCGATGCCGTAGAAAAAGGAATTAAGTGGTGTGATAAACACATTCACAGAAAATATCCGAACTTCAACTTTAAGTTTACACCGATTTATAATGATCTGTATAATACTTTCAGTCAGAAAGCGGAGAACTTCACCTTCCCTTACGATAAAGCTCAGTTTGATAAAGCATTTTTGTTTTCTGTTTTCACCCACATGCAGATCCCTGAGATCAAACAATATCTGAATGAAATCAGCAGGGTCCTGAAAAGTGGCGGACAATGTCTTGCAACATTCTTTCTGTATGATGATTCTAAAGCGGAAAGTGGAAGCATGCATTTCCCGCATCAGTATGAAGGATACCGGCTGATGGATGATAAAGTAACGGCTGCCAATATTGCCGTAAGTATTCCATTACTGAATCAAATGGCTCATGAAGCAGGTCTGAAAGTAAAAACCATACAGGGAGGATTCTGGAGAAATGATGTAGAAAAGGAAGGTGCTGATGAATTTCAGGATATTGTAGTATTCGAAAAAATCTAAATCTAAATAAAAGTAAAAAAGTAAAAATGGCAGAAATTCTTGACGGACTTAAAGTATCCAAGGAAATCAAAGCAGAGATCAAAGTTGAAGTGGAAAAAATCCTTGCAAGCAAAAGAAGAGCACCTCATTTGGTTGCAATTCTCGTGGGAAACAACGGAGCAAGCAAGGCTTATGTAAATGCTAAAGTAAAAGACTGTGAAGAAGTAGGGTTCCAATCCAGCTTAATCAAATTCCCAAGCACTGTTTCGGAATCTGAATTATTGGAAACTATTGACGAACTGAATAAATCTAAAGCAGTAGACGGATTTATCGTTCAGCTACCTTTACCTGATCAGGTTGATCAGGAGAAAATTATCAACGCTATTGATCCAAGAAAAGATGTGGATGGGTTTCACCCTGAAAACTTCGGGAAAATGGCTCTTGAAATGGACACCTTCTTACCGGCAACACCTTTCGGGATCTTAACATTACTGGAAAGATACAATATCGAAACTAAAGGAAAAGACTGTGTTATCATTGGAAGAAGTAAAATTGTAGGAAGACCAATGAGCATCTTAATGGGAAGAAAAGATTTCCCTGGAAACTCAACTGTTACTCTTACCCACTCATACACAAAAGATATTGAAGAATATACTAAAAAGGCAGACATCGTTATTACAGCCTTAGGAGATCCTCACTTCTTAAAAGGAGAAATGATTAAGGAGGGTGCGGTAATCGTTGACGTGGGTATCACGAGAGTAGACGATGATTCTCCAAAAGGATACTACCTTGCCGGTGATGTGGATTTTGACAGCTGTGCAGCAAAAGCAAGCTGGATTACTCCGGTACCTGGAGGAGTAGGCCCAATGACAAGAGCAATGTTGATGAAAAACACCATCATTGCCTATAAAACTTCGGTCTATAACGACTAATTTTAAAATGAATAAAGAACAAGATATTTTATTAAAAGAAGGTAAAATGCTCCCTGTAATGGAGCATTTTTACACTTTACAGGGAGAAGGAGCACACACAGGAAAAGCCGCTTACTTTATCAGGCTGGGAGGCTGCGATGTAGGATGCCACTGGTGTGATGTAAAGGAAAGCTGGGATCCCAAGCTTCATCCGTTAATGGATGCCGTAGAAATTGCCGAAACTGCAGCTAAACACTGTAAAACCATCGTTCTTACAGGAGGAGAACCTTTGACATGGAACCTGGAAATCCTGACATCAAAATTAAAGGAACTTGGATGTACCATTCATATCGAAACTTCAGGAGCTTATCCTATGAGCGGACAACTGGACTGGATTACCCTTTCTCCAAAGAAAACAGGATTACCGAAAGAAGAGATCTATCAAAAAGCACACGAGCTTAAAGTGATCGTTTTCAACCATCATGACTTTACATTTGCACAGGAGCAGGCTGCAAAAGTTTCTGAAAACTGTAAGCTCTATCTTCAGAGTGAATGGAGCAAGAGAGATGATATCTATCCAAAGATTACAGATTTTATTCTGGAACATCCGGAGTGGCAGGCATCAGTTCAGACCCATAAATATCTTAATATACCTTAAAAAATACGTACATTAGCTGACCGTACCTGTTATAATACCGATAGATGCAGAGAATTCGATACTCCAGATACCTGAAATCGATTATTATTTTGCTTGACCTTATGGTTATTGCATCTATCTTCATATTCTTTTTTATAAGCAGAAACGAAGACCTTAAATATCATAGGGAAACCTGGTATCAGAACGCTTTTTCACTGATTTTGCTGTTTCTGTTCTGGGTCCTTCTCAGCGGTAGAACAAAAATATATAATATCCCGAGGAACCTTACCTATACCCTGTTTCTGGAACGGCTTCTGATCCATTTTATATCGTTCATACTTGGTGTTCTGCTTCTTGGGAAGGTCAGTAAAAATGTATTTTTCAATTCAGACATTTACTGGCTGTCATTTTATCTGTTGATATTTATCTTTCTGGCAAAATCACTCATCTATTTTGCGATTAAGTACTTCCGTTCACTGGGGATCAACTATAGAAATATCATGTTCTTAGGAGATAATGATTCTACTGAGATTCTTAAAAACATATTTAAGGACCGTAAAGATTACGGATACAGAATATTTGAATATGAAAATTCAGCGAATACCACTGATAACCTGGTTGATTTCTGGAAAAAAAATGGGATTCACACACTGTTTTTCTCTACTGAAAATGCCTACAATGAAGGTACAGAAACTGAAATTTTTAAGCTGGCAGAGGAAAACAAGGTTCATATTTCGCTCATTCCGAGTATTACCCAGAATGATTTTTTCCTGTATGATCTCGCTTATATCCAGACACAGCCTGTTTTAAATCAGGCAAGATACCCGTTAGATTATTATTCCAATTTCCTGATGAAGAGAACATTTGATATCTTCTTTTCCATCTTTGTATTGGCTTTCATTTGCTCATGGTTATTTCCGATCATCGGGATTTTAATCAGAGCCAGTTCCAAGGGACCTGTTTTTTTCTTTCAGAAAAGATATGGATTCCATGAGGAGGTATTCAACTGTATAAAATTCAGGACCATGGTGGTAAATGATGAGTCTACCACAAGCACTACCCGGGAAAATGATACAAGAATTACCAAAGTGGGTAAATTTTTAAGAAAAACCAGCCTTGACGAGCTTCCCCAGTTCATGAATGTACTGAAAGGAGAAATGTCTGTAGTAGGTCCACGGCCTCATATGCTGGCTGTTGACAATTATTACAAACCCAAAATCGGAAGATACAGTTTAAGAAGCATGGTAAACCCAGGAATTACAGGTCTTGCACAGGTAAGCGGATTGCGTGGGGATTCCGGAGACGTAGAAGTAGAAATGAAAAAAAGAGTTCTTGCAGATGCATTTTATGTAAAGAACTGGAGTTTTGTTCTGGATCTGGTTATTATATTAAAAACCATTTTACTGGTTATTGGCGGGGATAAAAATGCAAAATAAAGCTATGCTAAGGTTAGGATAATTTTAACATTATCGGGGTATCAGTCTTCATTTCAACCTTAGCCTAATTCAATAAAAAAGTCTAATTTAGCAGTATGTTAAAAAAGTTTTTCACAGCAGTAGGGGAATATATTATCCTTCTAGGAAAATCCCTGCAAAAACCCCAGAAAATGAGGGTTTTTTGGAAGCTGCTCATGAGGGAAATTAATGATTTGGGAGTAAATTCTTTCGGACTTGTGGTCTTCACATCAATCTTTGTGGGGGCTGTAGTAGCTATTCAGATGTTCAATAACTTTGATGCATCATCATTTCCCATTCCTCCTTCATTTGTAGGATATGCAACAAAAGCAGTACTCGTTTTGGAATTTGCACCTACCATCATCAGTTTAATTTTAGCAGGTAAAGTAGGATCATATATTGCCTCCAGTATTGGAACAATGAGGGTTTCTGAACAGATTGATGCCTTAGATATCATGGGGGTTAACTCACCCAACTTTTTGATATTTCCAAAAATTATCGCCTGTATGATTTTTAATCCTCTTCTTATTGCTATCAGTATTGTATTTGGTATTGGTGGAGGTTATATTGCCGGGATTTTAACAGGAAACTGGACAGAAAACGACTATATTATCGGAATCCAGATGTATATGCCTAATCTGTTTATCTATTATGCATTTTCCAAAACCATAGTTTTTGCATTCATCATTGCAACAGTACCTTCTTATTTCGGATATTTTGTGAAAGGAGGATCTTTGGAAGTAGGTAGAGCAAGTACACAAGCTGTAGTATGGACAATGGTATTCATTATCATTTCCGAATTAATTTTAACCCAATTAATATTAAGCTGATGATTGAGGTAAAAGATCTTAAGAAAAGTTTTGGAGATGTTGAAGTACTTAAGGGAATTTCAACATCATTTGATAAAGGAAAAGTAAATCTTATCATCGGACAGAGTGGCTCGGGAAAAACCGTTTTTCTTAAAAGTTTACTGAATGTCTATATGCCATCATCCGGAGAAATTTTATTTGATGGCCGGAATGTCAATACGATGAACCGTGATGAAAAGCAACATCTTCGTTCAGAAATCGGAACGGTATTCCAGGGAAGTGCTTTATTTGACTCTTTAACGGTAGAGGAGAATATTATGTTTCCACTGGATATGTTTACCAACCTTACTTTTAGAGAAAAGAAGAAAAGAGTTTTTGAAGTAATAGGAAGAGTGCATCTTGATAAGGCAGGAAGAAAATATCCTTCTGAAATTTCCGGAGGAATGCAGAAAAGGGTTGCCATTGCAAGAGCAATTGTGAACAATCCAAAATATTTATTCTGTGATGAACCCAACTCAGGGCTTGATCCGTATACTTCAAAGGTCATCGATGATCTCCTTTACGAGATTACCAAGGAATACAACACGACAACGATTATCAATACCCACGATATGAACTCTGTAATGACGATTGGCGAGAAAATTGTATACCTGAGATTAGGAATCAAAGAATGGGAAGGAAATAAGGACATCCTGATTACAGCAGGCAATAAAAATCTGATTGACTTCGTTTACTCTTCAGAACTGTTTAAAGAGCTGAGAGAATATTTACTTGAGAATAATAAAACAATTGAGAATACAAAATTAGACGATAATGAAAAAGGTACTTAGTATAGCGTTAATAGGGTTTTCAATGTGGGCTTCTGCACAGATCTCACTGGCAGGTAAGGCCAATATCATATTTCCTACAGGCTCACCTTCATGGTCCAATATCAAAGGAACAGTGAATGATGCCATTGAAGGAACAGGAAAAAACAATGTAGGTTTCAACGTGGGACTTTCATTAAAGGTGGGATTACCTACGTCATTATTCTTAATGCCTGAGGTATATTACACTCATTTTAAGAATGAATTTACGACGGAGAATACTACTTTCGATGTTAAAAGCAACCGTATTGATGTTCCGGTTCTTTTAGGATATAACGTTTTAGGGAATATGCTGGGTGTTTTTGTAGGTCCGGTTGGAAGCTTTAACCTAAGCAAAGACAACACCTATAATGATTTTAAAGAAAATGCTAAAAATAACTTTACAGTAGGCTACCAGTTCGGAGCACAGCTTGAAATTAAAAAGCTTATTGTAAATGCAAAATATGAAGGTGCTTTCAGTAAAGATGAAAGAAACTTTATCAACAAAGTTTCCGGTTCGGAGATCAGATATGATAACAGACCTAACCTGTTTATGGTTGGTTTGGGATATAAATTTTAATCAACAATCGAAAATAACAACTTTTAAATCCTCAAATTTTAGATTTGAGGATTTTTATTTTGATTTTCAAGCTCGGCCTGGCGTTTTGCAATATCGGCAGCCTGTTTTTCAAGCTCTTCTTTCTCTTTCTGTAGCTGCTTGAATTCTTTTTTCTTCTGTTCAGCCTTTATAGCGCTTCCTTTACTCAGATATCCTACCATTCCGCCAATGATAAGCCCTATCCCTACCCCAGCCATCACTCCCATAATATGAGAAATCTTGATCTGCTCTACAGCAAAATCAGTAGTAAGATAAAAAAGTAAAGCTGAAACGGCTAATAGGATAAGTCCGGTAATTGATAAACTCTTCATAATATTGTGTTTAAGTAATTATGTTATAAAAACTATACCAAATTTACTAAAAATTTAATAAGTCTTTATACAGGAATACTATTTAAATAGTCTTTCCCAATGATCAATACAGCTATAATTATTCCAAATCGGGTGAAAAGAAAAATATTATCCAATAAAAAACGGACTCATTTTAAAAATCAGTCCGCCTTTTTTATAATAAACTAACAGGTTATATTTTTCCTCCTGCAGCCTTATAGTATTCCAAAGCTTTCGGCAGATCTTTGTTGATATCTGAAATTCTGGTTTCAGGGTTAGGGTGAGTAGATAAAAACTCCGGCTGTCTTGCTCCTGAAGAAGCTGCCTCCATTCTGTTCCAGAAAGGAATCGCTGCTCTTGGATCATATCCTGCCATAGACATCAGGTAAAGTCCCATTTCATCCGCTTCTGATTCCTGCCCTCTACCATACTTTAATAATGCTACCTGTGAGCCGATTGGATATGCTTTCTGGAAAACACTTGCCCATTGAGCATTGGAAATGGCTCCTCCAAGAATAGCACCTCCATATTGAGCCATCATCGCCTGAGATATTCTTTCATTTCCATGACCTGCTAATGCATGGGAAACCTCATGTCCCATTACTACTGCAAGTCCGTTATCATCTTTGGTTACCGGTAAAATTCCTGTATAAACAGCTACTTTACCTCCCGGCATACACCATGCATTTAATTCACTACTCTGCAGAAGATTAAATTCCCAATTGTAACTGGAAAGATCTGCTGATCTTCCTATACTTTGATAATACCTTTCTGCTGCGTTTTTAATTCTGTTTCCTACATTTACCACTCTCTTTGCATCTGCTGTTCCGGTAATTACCTTACCTTTAGACAATGTCGTCTTATATTCCTGAGCAGACATTGTTAAAATTTCTGAATTATTGGCCAGCTGTAAAGATGATCTTCCTGTAATTGGATTTGTAGTACAGGCAGCGACCGACAGAGCGAATGCTCCAATTCCTAATAGATGTGTAACTTTCATAGTTTGAGTGTTAATAATTCAACCTTAACAATTTTTATTCCAAAATAGTAAAGAAGGAATATATTTGCATACATTTTGCTGTTTAAATTTAATAATTATTTCAATCATGAAAAAGTATATTTCCCTTCTGATGATCTTTGGCTTTCTGTTCAGTTTTCAGAGCTGTGCCTCACAGGGTTCATCAGATCCAGCAGTAGTGAATGCCTTAGTGGATTCCCAGGAATTTACCTTCTATGCACAGAGGGCTAATCCTACAAATTATGATGTCATCAACGTTATGAATTCTATGCCCAATTCTACGGCATCCAGAATTTTGAATCTAAACGGAGATTATACTATTGTGGTAAATAAAAATAGTGTAGATGTAGAGCTGCCATATTTTGGAAGAGTATTCAATCCGAGTTATGGAAATGCGGATAAGAACGGCTATACATTTACTTCAAAGGATTTTATCATCAATAAATCACAGAACAAAAAAGGAAACTGGACTCTAAAAATCAAACCAAAGGACGTAAATACAGTAGATGAGATCAATATTGAGATCTTTAAAAACGGCAAGGCTTTCGTTTCAATGAGAAGTAATGACCGACAACCGATCACCTACGACGGATATGTCTCTAAAAGTGAAGTAAAGCAGGAAAAAGAAAAGCTTTAAATTCTCTTTTCACCCAATAAAAATTTTTCAACAAATAATTTTGCTTCAGTACTTGGATTGGAAACCATCTCTGAAGCATTTTTTTTGTGCGTCTGATAGGCTTCCTCTACCTCATTGCTCTTTTTCATAAGAGATAAAATATACTCCTGAACCCAATATTCAAAGCGCTTTTCTGCCTGTTGGGTGCGGATTTCTTCAAAACGTCCGGCTTTCTTTTTCAAATCTATAAATTCCGAGATTTTATCATAGATATCCTGCAGTCCTTCATTGTGTAAAGCAGAACCTAATAATACCGGAATTTTCCATCCTTTTTCTTTTGGTGGAATAAAATCCAAGGCTCTTTTCAGCTCAAGTCTTGTATTTTTAGCCTTCTGAAGATTATCCTGATCCACTTTATTAATGAAAATAACATCTACCATTTCCATGATTCCTCGTTTTATTCCCTGAAGCTCATCTCCGCCACCAATAATCTTAAGAAATAAGAAAACATCGGTAATATCTGCTACCAAAACCTCTGATTGCCCTACTCCAACAGTTTCTATCAGGATATAGTCATACCCTGCTGCTTCACAGATCATCATTGTTTCAAAAGTGGTATTGGCTACCCCACCTAAAAATCCGGAACTTGGGGATGGCCGTATGAATGCGTTTTCTTCTTTTGCCAATTCTTCCATCCTGGTTTTATCCCCCAGAATGCTTCCTTTATTGATAGAAGAACTTGGATCAATAGCAAGTACAGCTACTTTTTTTCCCTGAGCAATGGCTAACCTGCCGAAACTTTCGATAAAAGTAGATTTTCCTGCACCAGGTACACCGGTAACTCCTACTCTGACGGAGTTTCCTGTAAAGGGCATAATTCTTTTCAGAAGGTCTTCTGCCTGTACTCTATGTTCAGCTTTTTTACTTTCAACTAAAGTAATAGCCTTTGCAATCAGACGTTTGTTTCCTGACTGTATTCCCTCAATAAGTTCTTCTGTAGAAAATTTCATTGATTCAAAATTAATAATTAAAAAGTGAATGGTCAATAGTTTTGTCAAAGGCAAAATAAAAGACTGACAACAGAAGGTTTAAGATTACATTATTCGCAATATCTCGATTTTTATTTCTTCTAAATTAAAACTACAACACACTGTATCAAAGGGTTTAGGAATTTATTACATTTGTTATATATCAAAATAAGAAACATGAAAAAACTTATTGCTGCGGCATCATTCATTGCTATCCTATTAGTTTCCTGTACTCCTAAAGCTTCTACTTCTGCGGCTACTGCAGGAACCTCAACGTCTACTGCTGAAGAGATTGCTCAGGGAAAAACAATTTTTGAAAACTCCTGTGGAAAGTGCCATAAGCTACCTGATCCCACGTCACACAATTCTGTACAGTGGGTAGGTATTATGAATGCAATGGCTCCGAAAGCAAAGCTGACAGATGACCAGCACAAATGGGTTTACGATTATATTGTTTCTGTGAAAAAGTAATTCACCAACAAAATAATATAGGTATGAAAAAATTAATCTTAAGCGGCATCGCAGCATCAGCATTTCTGGTATCCTGCGGACCTAAAAGTACAGCTGTAACAGGACCAAAGTATACCTCATCCGAACAGTTGGCACAAGGAAAAACAGTTTTTGAAAATTCCTGTGCAAAATGCCATAAACTGCCGGAACCTACCAAGCATGACAACCAGGGCTGGATCAACACCTTAAGCAGAATGGCTCCGAAAGCAAAGCTGACGGATGATCAACATCAAATGGTCTATGATTATCTGATCTCTGTAAATAAAAAATAAGCTTTCCAAGGAAAGCTTATTTTTTTATTTGGTTTGGATTGCAGATTATCTTACAATTAGCTTTTCAACCTGTGATTTATCTCCCTGTTGAATATGAACCATATAAACTCCTTTGGTAAATCCTTTCGTAGAAACAGCTTTTCTGGAAACGGCTTCTCTTGAATCCGAAAATACCAGTTTTCCGGACATATCAAACATTTTAATACGTACCTCTTTTGAGGATTTATCTATATTCCCAACAAAAAACTCATCATACGTAGGATTAGGGAATACAATAAACTTAGTACCCTCAGCTTTTATATCCTGAGTCGCTAACACAGCTTTGCATTCCTCTGGTACTGTAAAATCTTCTACCTGATCATTAGCCACCGTTTTATTTCCTGCTGAAGCGTTCACTCCCAATCCTCTTTTTGCAAAGGTTTTCCAGATCATACATTTGTCCGCTCCTCCATTTCCTAAAAGATCAGCTTTAAGAATGGCATCTCTTCCGTCTATAAATGTAGGGCTGCAGGGCTGAAGTTTTAATCCATCTACTACAATTTGCAGAGCTTTTGCATTTCCGGAAGCTGTACTAGCCAGTACATCGCTATTATATCCATACTTCTCAACATACTTCCATGTAAGATCCCATAACATGGTTGCCCAAATAAAACCTATGGAGTGAGAACCACTAACAGTATTTGTTTTTCCATAAGTATAACTGTTTACTCCAAAGTCAGGAGAATATTTAGCTGGCCTGATTCCTAATCCTGTAATGGGCTCTCCTTTAGTATAGGTTCCCATTCCTCTTGCCAATGCAGAAGTATCTCCTGGGTTCGTAGTAAGCATCAATGCAAAATAATCGGACCATCCTTCTCCCATTTGTTCTGCAGTATTCGCTACAGAAAGACAGCTGTATCCCTGACCTGTCAGTCGGTTTGAAATTCCGTGTCCATATTCGTGGGCAATAATTCCGTTATCAAAACTGGAATGCTTAAATCCGCTAAAATCAAAATTTAACGTTGCATTCACTGTAGTCCCACCATTAACCTGAGCCACCATAAATTCTCCTTCTGTCTTTCCGATATTGATGGAAGGAATGGTTACCTGAGGACCAGAAACACCTGCACCCATACTTACAGGAGTGTCAACAGATGGTCTGTAAACAATAACACCTATAGCTCCTGCATTTTGAGCATTCAGAACTTTAAGACCATATTCACAACTGGTACTGGTTATAATGGCTATTTTATTGGCAAGACTTCCGGCTGCGGGCTCAACACATGCATCAGCAGGTACAGAAACTGCAAGATCTCCTGTTACTGGCGGTCCAAAAATAGGTCCAAATGCAGCACCTCCGGTCAAGACCTTAGTTCTGTTAACCAATGTAGCAGGAGAGTTATACTGATACCGTACAATAGGGTCCGCACTGGTCTGTGTTCTGTCATAAAGATACATCTGCATCCTTGGAGCAGCAAGATAAGTTGTCCCTGAAATAACGGTTTCATATCCAGAACTGAAATTGGCGTTATTCAAACCACTTCCATCAAAGGCCTCTGCTCTTACAGCATCATCGCCCATACCTCCGTTGCCAAAGTTGTTGGTCTGATAATTTCTTGCAGATTCTGTAAATCCAAATTTATAGAATATATCATGCATTTTATTGTTTAAATAAAACAGGTTGGTAACTGCAGCATCTCTATGGGTAAAAGGATTATCATATCTTCCATCCGCAAAAGGAAAATTAAAGTTCAATGTACTTCCGCCGTCAGGAGAATATCCCGGAACATTGGCATTATCCTGGTCTGAATAGGCATGTACATTATTTCCTCTTGTAATGGTATAGCTATTAGTACCGTCAGAATGCCACCCTTCAGGAGATGCAGTTAAGTCCCATGGATTATTAACAATGGTACGTCCCCCAAAAGTAGGTGCTTCTACCGGAAGTGGAAAAATATTGTAGGAGGCATTGGTGGGAGACAGTAAATCCGCGAACTGATATTGCGTATTTTCATTCACAGACGGCTCAGCGTCTGTAGCCTGTGAGTCTCTGTTATTTTCAAAATTACAGCTTAACGTAGTATTATCTTTGCTGAGAATTTCCCCATTGCCGGCATCTGCAATAACATGCCATACTTCTGAAGAGTTTTTATCCGTAACAAATAACTCTTTTGAAAGAACATGCACTCCATTTTTCTCAAAGTAAACATCCGGCAAATAACTGATTTCAGAAATTTGACTAAAGCCCAACTGTTGTTTCAGTAAATCCTCAGAAAATCTTTCCTGTATTTTTTTCTGATTGGCAACGACAACATTGCTGCTGAAATCATTCTTTTCAGAGATGATCTCATCTCCCTTAATAATCACTTTTCCCAGTGCATTGTACACTCTGAGACCATCATAGGTTTGTTGTACATTGATAATATTAGCTCCTAAACTTTTTGAAGGATCTTCGTTCAAAATAATCACACCGACCTTACCTGTGGAGTTATTCTTCTGAGCCAGTTTTCCGCTTTTTTGATAGTAATCCTGTACAAGTTTCGTAGAATTTTGTGCATTCATTTTCCCAAAGGCAAAAAAAACAGCTACCGAAACCGGAAGTAAAAATAATTTTCTATTCATAAAATTGTTCATTTACAACAAATCTATTAATTATTTGAAACAATCAAAATATTTCAAGTTATTTATTAAACAAAAAACAAGCTTTCACAGGAGAGATTGCTTTTGTTTTATTCATTAAAATAATTTAAACGGATTATATTAAACTGTTTTTTTTCTGGTTCTCGTTTTAGGTATTTTATTCTGAATCAGCTTTTCTCTGTCTTCCAGAATTTCAAGAGTACTTCTGCAAAAGCTGAATCTTTTCGCCTGTTTAAGTTCTTCCAGCGCCTCTTTATATTCTCCTTTTCTTTCGAACAAAAGAGATTTTCCATTCAAAATTTCCGCTTTATCGATTCCCTTCATTTTTAAGGCATATCCTATAAGCTTCTCTGCTTCCTCATAGTCTTCGTTACTTAAAAGGCATTCAATATAATATTTAGGGGTATTCACATTCCCAATATTACTCTGCATGGCTTCTTCAAAGTATTTCTTACCGGTTTCATAGTCTTTCAAAACTTCTGAATAGACTCTTCCCATCAGACATAAACTGTCTGCATCTTCAGGTTCATAAGAAAGGGCATAGTTCAGGGCATCCAGACACTCGGCCATATTGTATGGAAAGTAGTCCAGGGCTTCAAAATAGTATTTATTTTTAGTTAAGGTCATTGCTGTAGTTTTTTAATTTGTGTTTAAGGCTATTCCTTTGTTTTTTATAGGATTTATCCTGATAATTACTCTTAAAATCTGTTCCGGAAAATGTACGGACCGGATTTCCGCGTTCTACCTGAAGATGCTGATTCCAGGTTTCCTTCATTCTATTTTCCAATTGATCCTTATAACTTTCCATTACTTTTTCTTTTAATCTGATAATGGATAGCTTTTTATTATTCAACTGTGACCGTGTATCTTGTACAAATACGGATTCATTGGTTGGAATGTGGGTGGCACGGACAGCTGTACTCACCTTATTAACATTCTGTCCTCCGCTCCCCTGGCTTCTGGTGGTCTGAAATCTGATATCCTTTTCATTGAAATTAACTGTTTCCAGATTTTCTATTTCAAAGATCCCGATAAACCATTTACTCCTTTTATGCAGCTTTCTGAATGTACTTTTTCCTTCCCAACATATGCTTCCAAGCCATGTTTTCAAAAATTCTTTGATGTTCTTTCCTTTTAAAAGTACAGTTGCAGATTTTACAGTCATATTTACATCTCCGTTTTCGCGATGAATAATTTCGTAGTCTATATTATTTTCTTTTACTTCTTCTAAGAAGGTCTTTAATACTTTAGATACGACCCATTGGCATTCTAAAGGACCTCTTCCGGAAGTGATCTGTATTAATTTTTCCATTGTTATTTTGGCATTTTGCTTAATAAGGGATGTCCAACAGGATCTATTCCCTTTTGTAATAAATCTTTTGCAGCCATTACTGCCCAGCATTTATCGCTGGAATGAATATTTCTGTAGAATGAAAGCAAAAGATCTGGCTTCACTACTGTAAAACCATTGACTTCAACGGTTTTAAGATCATTTCTTTCAAAAAAATCGATAGTAATCCTGTGATACTTTTCATTTTCCAATTCTACTGTTTTTTCATATCGTCTGAAGTTTTCTTCACTAGGAAGATGATCGTAGCGGGTCCAAACTTTTTGAAACCCTTCCTGCTGAAGAATCATCACTACTTCAGCAACGTTTTCTTTCTGTACAAAGACATCAATATCTTTGTGATCATGAGCATGTTTATATTCTGTATGTCCATTTTCAGACATAAAGTGCCATGCCCATCCACCGGATATGATGATTTTATTTTTTAGTTTTTCCAATATTTCAAGGCCCAAGCGGATTCTGAATTCCGGCCAGACTTCTCCATATCTTTTTATATTATGAGGTGCTCCCATTGTATTGTTATTTGTAGTTTTTCTTTGTCATTCTGACGAAGGAAGAATCTCTGTTATTCTGTAAGATTCTTCACTTCGTTTATCAACTGTTCTCAGTCTGTATCAGAATGACGGAACTTTATTACTAGCCCCGATTGCAGCAATTGTATGAGCTCATTTTTCTTTTGTAAAAGAAAAATAGCGAGTGCGGAAAGCGGGATTAAGCTCCTGAATATTTAACTGATTATCTATCCATTCTCACAATTCTCGGTTGGAATGTTCCCAGAATGTCTACCAATTCACTTTGTGCATTCATTACTTCATGAATGTTTTTATAAGCCATGGGTGCTTCTTCTGTATTTCCGCCCATCAGCGTAACATCTTTAAGTTTCAATTCTTTTTTGATATCATTCTGAGTAAAAAGACTTCTGCATTCTCCTCTTGAATGAGCTCTGCCTGCGCCATGTGAAGCTGAATTCAATGAATCAGGATTTCCTTTTCCGCGGACGATAAATCCTTTAGCAGTCATGGATCCCGGTATCATACCCAATTCATTTTCATTGGCCGGAGTAGCTCCTTTTCTGTGAACAATCACTTCTTTTCCGTTATGGATTTCTTTCCATGCAAAATTGTGATGGTTCTCGATTCGGGCTTTCACTCTTCCGCCTACCGCTTTTACCAGTCTTCTGTGAATATCATCGTGACAGGCTGAAGCGTAATCTCCTGCAAGATTCATTGCAGTCCAGTATTCCAGACCAAGGTGTGTGCTTAAATCTAGCCATGCAAATTGCTGTGCTTCTTTAGGCAACGGACATTGTTCTACTGCTACTCTTGAATAATATTGAGCAATTTCAGCCCCCATTCCTCTTGAGCCGCTGTGCGAAAGGATTCCAAGGTATTTTCCTTTTGGCAACCCAATTTGTTCATCTTCTTCAGTGATTTCCACTTCTCCGAATTCTACAAAGTGGTTCCCACCTCCTGAAGAGCCCATCTGTTTGATGGCTTTTCCTTTTAACCTTCTTAAAATAGGAATCAGATCAAATGTATCTCTATCGAAGATTTCGTGATCTGTATGAGATTTATGAGTCTCATACATTCCGAATTTTGTATGTTCGGCAAGGGCTTTTTCATATTTATCCCTTGCTCCGTTCAGATATGAAACGGGTGTATCCAAAATACTGAGGCTCATTCTGCAGCCGATGTCCATTCCTACTCCGTAAGGAATTACAGCATTTTCTACGGCTAAAACTCCACCAATCGGAAGGCCATAACCGCTATGAGCATCAGGCATTAGTGCACCCTGAACAGAAACCGGCAGCTTCAATGCGGTGTACAACTGATTTTTTGCTTCTTCTGAAATATTATTCCCGAAGATCTCAAAGGCTGCACGCTGTGAATTCAACATCCTTTTTTCTGTTTTTTTAGATGAAAGCAAGGTTTCTGCAATCTGTCCGAAGGTTAAATCTTTTTCAAAATTCTCCGGATGGATCAGGATTTCCTTTAAAAGAGATTTTACATAATGGATATTTTTAGTGGCAAAATTTCTCTTCATGACTTCCAAGGCTACGTTTACGCTTTGATTGTTTGGATAGCCCAGTTTTAATATATCTTTTCCTTTTAGTTTTAAATTTCCCATTGTTTTTGTTTTAAATAATTGTGGACACATCGTCCAGAAAGCTTTCTGCAATCTCTGTTGCAGACATTGTACAGGTAATATATTTCCTGTTTTTAATAAGATCAGTATGTTCTGTTTTCGTATCCCATGAGAACACCCTACCATAAATTGTTTTGTTAACAATTCCAGTAATTTTATGCTGTCCCAAATAAGACTTCAGCTCTGCTATTTCCTTTTCCAGTTGAAAGTCTACAGGCTTATAGTGGGTAATCATATTGGGTCTTGTACGTAAGGTAAATCTCCAGGGTTCCTTGAATTCGTAGTAAGGCACATAAGTCTTCCGGAAAGGACAGTATTCTTCCTGCTTCAGGAAATACTCTCTTTCTCTTGAAGTGAGCCCCAACTTTGGATCAGTCCATGAATAGGAAGAGATATTCTTGAGCTTCTGTGCTCTTTCAACATATATTCTCCGTCCGGATTTTTTCTTTTTCTTCAGAAACTGGCGGCTTTCGGAATACATATAGGTATTGATCTTCTTCAAAATTCCTTCAAAGAAATCCCCATCTTTGGATTTCATTACATCTTCCCTAACGGCAAAGAATCTTACAAATCCTCTCTGATAAGGTTCCTCTAAGGGTATCCATGGGATATTTCTTTTGATATCACAAAGTTTATTACGACGTTGATACTTTCTTCTTATCTGCTTTTCTACATCTTTTTTTATTGTTCTTTTTCTGCTTCTCAGGCTTCTCAACCGGTAAGACAGAAGGTTATCATTTTCCATGTAAGACACAAGATATCAGATACAAAATCCAAAATATTGAACCTGCTCTTAATCTATTTTCTTAATCAACTAAAACACTAGTTGAATGAATTAATAATGATGAACAGCTATCATTTGAGGGTAAAACCTCATCCTATTCTGTTCTTAATAACACTTAAAAAGATTTCGGGGAAACTGAATGTGAGTTTTGAAATATTGCGCAATAAAAAACCCGAAATCTCTACGACTTCGGGTTTTGATATTGTATTGTACTATTATTCTAAGAATGTACCAAACCGCGAAGCCTTACCACCATAAGGGGTAATCCAACTGTAGAATTCTGATTAGTTCTGAACATTGCTTCGTTGTTTTTAATTGGTTAAACTTGATTTTCAGATGCAAATATAGAATTATTTTTTTAATCATCAATTATTTAAATCTTATTTTTGTGAAAAATGAGTTTTATGCATAGATTTTTATTGGCCTTACTTCCATTACTTTTTATAGGATGTAAGAAAGAAGAACCTGTAAAAAAAGAAGAAGTAAAAGTAGTGGAGAAAGGTTGTTTTTCTCCTCATTTCATGGAAAAAATTCTGGATTTGGAAGAGATGAAAGATCAGGCGAAGTTTCTAGAATCAGAGACTAAAGGAAAAGGTCATATCGGCTTTCTTGTAGACAGTACAAAAGTAAATAATGGCTGGGATTATTCTATTTCTGCAGGGTATAATGGACCGGATCGCTTTGAAACATATCATATTTTTCAGGCTTCAAGTACTCAATGTAACATTTTAACTATTTTAGAACCCGTATCCGGAGAATATATTTCTATTGAGCAATGGAGAAAAAGCAAAAATGAGCCTGCCGCAATGGAATCTTTGTTGAAGCAAGGTCTTTATAGCTTACCTATTGAAAGTCTTCCTCAGGTAGATGTAAAGTTTATCGAAACAGATTTTGCAGTGGAAGGTTCAGAGAAGTACAGCTGTGGAGAGCCAGCATTCCGATATTTTCCTTTAGCTCGATACAAGGATGTTGAACTGATTCTTGTTCCGATGGATTGCGGAGATTTTGATTACCGATATTATCTTCTTACTGTGGTGAATAACAGCATCGTTGGTGAGGCCTATGTGGAAGGGATTTGGTTTGATCCCGGAAAGGATGATAAGAAGGAGGAATTCAGCAGCTATGAAATCAATAAAGCAGGAGAAATCACTGTGACAACAGATCATAAGATTGATGGAAATAGTCAAAAGATAACTAAAACTCATTATCAGATTATGGACGATGGTAAAATCGTTCAGAAAAAATAAAATAAAGGCTGTTTCTGAAGTTGAAACAGCCTTTATTTTTTCACTTGAGGTGAATAATGCTTAGAAAAATAGCATCAATAACTTTTGTCATCCGTTGGATATCCAACGTTTCCAAAGTGTCTGTAGATTTGTGATAATTTTTGTTTCTAAAGAAGGAAGTATCAGTAATCATAAGGGCAGGAAAATCAAATTTCCAATAGTTTAAATGATCTGAAAAGTCGACTCCGTGTACAAATCCCGGTGCTGGAAATGTTTCTGTTTTTATCTGATTGGTGTCTTTAAATTGATCTATAAAGTTTCCAACGAATGGGCCTGCTCCGCTGAACTTTTTCACCAGAGTAATAAAATCTCCTTTATCACCATAAATCCAGGAAAGAGCACCTATAGGAAAACTCTGTGATCCTTTTTCATCTTTAAAGTAGCCAATCATTTCTACACTGGCCATTCCATATACATCAATATCGTTGTCTTTTAAATATTTTGCATGGATATAGCTGCCCATATTTTCTGTTCTGAAATAAGGCGGTTCTTCTAATGTATAAGCAACAAGATCTATCCGATAATTAAGCTTTTGTCCTTTAAGCATTCTTGCCAATTCCAAGAGAGCAGTCACTCCTGTGGCATTATCATCTGCTCCCTGCTGATCTCCGCAAACATCATAATGGGCTCCTATAATAATTCTTTTACTGTTTTCAGTCCCAAATGAACCGATTACATTTTTATACGACTGTCCGTCTACTTTATATTCCTGAAAGCCTGTGCTGTCACTGTATGTTTTGAATGTTTGCTGAATATAGTCTGCAATGGTATTAAGCTGATCTACATTTTTATAGTTTCTGAACTGTGGAGTCTGGGTAAGTGCCACCAAATGTTTCTTAACCTGCGTACTATCTGCAGGAACAGGAGAAGTTTGTACAGTTCGATCCTTTTTTTCTTCTAAAACGAATAATACAATAGCTATAAAGAGAAAGCCTACAAAGAAAATCAGTTTTTTCTTCGTAGGCTTCAGTATATTTTTAAAACCC
Organism: Chryseobacterium sp. BIGb0232; assembly: GCF_024810195.1. NCBI lineage: Bacteria > Pseudomonadati > Bacteroidota > Flavobacteriia > Flavobacteriales > Weeksellaceae > Chryseobacterium > Chryseobacterium sp. BIGb0232. Next base: position 63,679 of record NZ_JANUEH010000006.1, on the reverse strand, counting down.
ATAGATGTGCTTTTAATTTCCTGATGAAAATTAAAGCTTTTTAGGATTAGTTTTCTAAAAATCTCTCTAAAATTTCTACAGCGCATTTTGGAAGATTAGTTCCTGGGCCGAAAATGAAATCTGCTCCGTTAGCATAAAGGAATTCATAATCCTGTTGTGGGATAACTCCACCTACTACGATGGTAATATCATCTGCCCCCAGCTTTTTTAATTCTCCTACTACCTGAGGAACTAATGTTTTGTGCCCTGCAGCTAATGAAGATACTCCAAGAATGTGAATATCGTTTTCTACTGCCTGTTTGGCTACTTCTTCCGGTGTTTGGAATAATGGGGCTACATCGACATCAAATCCCATATCAGCAAATGCTGTTGCTACTACTTTTGCGCCTCTGTCGTGCCCATCCTGACCCATTTTAGCCACCATGATTCTTGGACGACGTCCTTCTTCCTCTTCAAACTTTTGAGTCAGATTAAGGGCTTTTTCAAAGTATTCGTTTTTACCGGCGTTCATCGCGTATACTCCAGAGATTGTTTTAATGTTTGCTTTATATCTTCCAAAGGTTTCTTCCATAGCATCGCTCATTTCACCAAGCGTTACTCTTCTTCTTGCCGCTTCTATACAAAGTGCCAGAAGGTTTCCTTTTCCGGTTTTTGCACTTTCACGGATCTCATTCAGGATTTCTGTAACCGCTTCAGAACTTCTTTCTGCTTTAATGCTGTTTAATCGTTCAATTTGTTTTCTGCGAACTTCAGTATTATCAATATCAAGAATTTCTATTGCGTCTTGTTTTAATGATGATTTGAATGAGTTAACTCCAATAATAAATTCTTCACCACTGTCAATCTTAGCCTGCTTTTTAGCGGCAGCTTCTTCAATTCTCATTTTTGGAATTCCTGCTTCAATGGCTTTGGTCATTCCACCTTCCTGTTCTACCTCATCAATATATCTCATCGCTTCTTCTATCATCTGCTGGGTAAGGCTTTCTACGAGATTACTTCCTCCCATTGGATCTACCACATCACAAATTCCGCTTTCCTGCTGAAGAATGATCTGTGTATTTCTTGCAATTTTAGCTGAATAGTCGGTAGGAAGGGCAATAGCTTCATCCAATGCATTGGTATGCAGCGATTGGGTTCCTCCTAATGCTGAAGACAATGCTTCAATGGCGGTTCTGGTGATATTATTGAAAGGTTCCTGTTCTGTTAATGACCATCCTGAAGTCTGTGAATGGGTTCTTAATGCTAAAGATTTTGGATTCTGAGGATTAAACTGTTGTAAAAGATTAGCCCAGATATATCTTGCGGCACGCATTTTAGCAATTTCCATGAAGTGATTCATCCCGATTGCCCAGAAGAATGATAAACGGGGGGCAAAATCATCTACTTTCATTCCTGCTTTTATTCCTGTCCTTACATATTCCAGACCGTCTGCCAGTGTATAAGCCATTTCCAATACCGGAGTGGCTCCTGCTTCCTGCATATGATATCCGGAAATTGAAATTGAATTGAATTTCGGAATATTTTGAGAAGTGTATTCAAAAATATCTGCAATGATCTTCATTGAAGGAGCGGGTGGATAAATGTAAGTATTTCTTACCATGAACTCTTTCAAAATATCATTCTGAATGGTTCCTGAAAGTAAATTCTGAGAAACGCCCTGCTCTTCTGCTGCTACAATATAGAAAGACAGAATTGGAAGTACGGCCCCATTCATTGTCATGGAAACCGAGATTTCATCTAACGGAATTTCATTAAACAGGATCTTCATATCTTCCACAGAGTCAATCGCAACTCCTGCTTTTCCAACATCCCCGACAACTCTTGAATGATCTGAATCATAGCCTCTGTGTGTAGCAAGGTCAAAAGCTACAGATAGTCCTTTTTGTCCTGCTGCAAGATTTCTTCTGTAAAAAGCATTGGATTCTTCAGCTGTGGAGAATCCTGCATACTGACGGATTGTCCAAGGTTTCTGAACATACATTGTAGAGTATGGTCCTCTTAAATAAGGGGCAATTCCAGGAGAAGTTTCCGTTAAAGATTCATTTTTAATATCTTCTTTTGTATAGGAAGATTTCAACTGTAACCCATCTTTTTCAAAAGGATAGATTTCAGTTATTTTTTCAGTTATATTAAATTGAGGAGTTTTATTTTGAACTTCTCTTCTCATACTTACGGATTTATTAGATGCTAAATTTAAGCATTTTTAGAATAATAAATAAGTATTGATAATCTTATGATTACGTGAGTTTTAAATTACAATCTTCCTACATTAATTTCTGTTTAAAAACTTTATCAAAAGATGAGTAATGAATCTCTAAATCATATTTTTAATATAAAATTCAGTAACTTCGGCGGTTCAAATTTTAAATTAATATCATGAAAAAATTATTATTCTCTGCCATAGCTTTAATGGCTGCAAATGTTGCTTTTGGGCAATTAACTCTTGAACATTCGTTCACAAATGAAGATACTTTTGTTTATTCCACATCTACAGAAACATTTTATATTTCAAAGACCACTGATAATAAGCTGAAAATTTATAATTCGAACTATGTACTTTATAAAACAGTAACAGTTCCAATGCCAGCAAATTTTAGTAGACTAGATTTTTTGGGCGAAGAATTTTCAATATCCAGAAATATCTTTAATACAGATAGTAAATTTGAATTTATGGTAGGAGTTTTTAATGACACACAAACTTATTATAAACTATTATTAATTAATGAAGACGGAACATTGATCAAAGATTTCCATACAAATCCCAATACATTTTACGGAGGAGAATTTCACGTTTTTCATGATGCTCCAACAAACACCAATAAATTAACTGTCCATAGTGGCACAACTTTTAATACCAGCAGTGTTCCATTAACTGAAGTTTATGCCTTACCAACTTCGGTTTTAGCAGCAAAAGAAATTCAGGCTGGAAGTAAGTTATCTGCATTCCCCGTTCCTGCTAACAAAATCCTGAATGTTATGAATCCGGGAAGCGGAGCCAATAAAATTGAGGTTTTTGATTTCACTGGAAAACTGGTTATCAACAAATCTTTTTCATCTTCAGAAGGTAAGATTTCAGTGGACGTAGAAAGTCTTCCAAAAGGAATGTATGTTTATAAGATTGGAGATTTGAGTTCTAAGTTTATGAAGAATTAATCAATTCAGTACTTATAAATAAAACCCCGGATGAAATTCATCCGGGGTTTTTACATTATAGTTGTTTATATACTACTATTTTTTAATAAGCTTAGTATTGTAAGTGTTTTGATCATTTTTGATTGTAACAACATACATTCCTTTGATTAATGATGCAACATTAATTCTTTGTCCGTCAATCTGACCTTCCTGAACTAATCTTCCATCTGCAGAGTAGATTTTGTAATCTGCTTTACCTTTAAGGTTTTTCACTTCTACGAAAGTATCTGCAGGATTAGGATAGATAGAAATTTCTGATGAAGCTTTTGTTCCTCTTACTTCGTCTGTTCCTAATGTTTCTGATATTTTCACAGAGAAATCTCTGAACCCTCCAGCTGATACAATGCTATTAGGACCTGAAGCAACAGAAGGGAATCCGCATGGTGATGATGCAGGATTAAAGAATGTACTTGCCACTCTCATTCTAAGTGTTTTATCTCCTGAATATGCAGTAGCTGGTATTGTAAATGTTTTAGTTCCATCATGATAATCAAACTCTGAGCTAGGGTCATAAACAGGAACAGCACCATCAGAAATGATTTTCTCTGAAGCTTCAAAAATACCATTTCTATTATAATCAATCCATACCTCAAGATAGTCTGGGTATCCGGCAGCATTACCTAAAGTCCTGTATGTAACAGTATATTGGGTTCCTTTTGTTAAATTAACTAGTTTAGTTGCATCTTCACTCAAATCTAAATAAGTTTTTGACAATGCTGCTATACTCGTTTGTGAAAAATTTAAATTAGCTACTTTAAACCCAATTATTCCACTATAGTAGTATCCATTCATGTTATTTCCTCCTGTAGTCATCAAACAGTAATCATAACCTGTTCTTAAACCTTTTGTTTTGAAGGCATAGTTAGAAGAAAATGCACCTGGAACGCTATTTACAACAGCTGCTACTTGAGCTTCATAATTAGTTTCATCTTCAAGATTTGCTAATGTTACTGAACTTGTAGTACTTGTAGTATTCTGCCAGTTTGTCTCTCCTACCTTTCTATAGTTTATGGAGTATGTAGCTCCAGGGAAGTTATTCCAAGATAATCTAGCTGTAGTTTTAAAAACTTCTGTATCTAATGCAGAAATACCTGTAGGGGCTGTAGTAGAAGAAGTTGGAGCAGCTTCTATTTTCACTGTAGGAGATACGGCATAAAATACATTTCCTATAGCAGATATTCTTAGTTTAACATTTCCTGTTAAACCTACCGGCATCTGCCCTGTATAACTTCCTGTATTGGGAGTAGAAGCGACCAAGTCTGTCCATGTTGCCCCATTTACAAGGTCTGTAGTATATTCGATTTTAACATTTGCTGTGTTATATGGTGCTGTATTAGTGTTAGCAACATCCCATAAAATGGTATTGGCAGCATTATTATAAAGAGATGTAGAACCTGTAATACCATTGAATTTAAATGGTCCTTCATTACCTACAGTTACTGTTGTTTCTAAAGACGAAAGCATTGGTCTTATTACATTTGCATCTCTTGTTGTTACAGCATAATGAAGCACTCTAGGAACGTACGAAACGGTCTCCCATGTTGCTTTGTTAGTAAGGTTACCAGCCATTACAAGTGGTAAGCTAGGGAAATATCTTTTTCCATTCGCACTTCCTGTAAAGGATCTTGCTATAGAACCTTCAGTAATAAAGCCCCAACCACTGTCTCCTGAAATAGAGCTCTTACTACTTGCTGTATCATATTGCTCCCATGTATAATTAATGGCATCACCTTGTGCATCCGTTGCTGATGCCTCTAAATAATAGGCTGTTCCTTTCGGAATCGTATATGATGTAAGAGGTGAAATTACAGGAGCAGTATTATCACTTATGGTTTCTGCAGTTCCACATGTTGGTTTATTATCCAGATTATTTAAAATCTGATTAATAGAAGCATAATGGAAGTAAGGATTAGAGACCATCTGTACATTGTCCTGTGTAATTCCTGCATAAGCCATTATTGTAGTACCTCCACCTGGCTCAATATTAACTCCAGATCCTTCTGAAGCATGAGAGAATGTATGATTTCCGCCCAGTTGGTGCCCCATTTCATGAGCTACATAATCAATATCAAAAGCATCACCCGTTGGCATCGCCATTTGAGTAAATGCAGCTCCTTTTGCTAAAGAGTTATTATTTGCAGGGTTAAGACATATTATTCCTATTCCTCCTGCATTTCCATTACCTCCTGCTGCATTGAATACGTGTCCTATATCATAATTTTCATTTCCAACGTTCTGAGTCAGCGTTCGTTGAAGCTGAAGATTTAATGAAGGATCACCTTGAACTGCAGGCGGAGTATAGAAGTCCGTATTAGGGTCTGTATATATAATATTAGGAAGATCCTGGATAATCAGTTTAATTCCAAAATCTTTCTGGAAAATACCATTTACACGGTTCATAGTAGCATTCATTTGTGCTACAGTATTTGTCGTCCCTCCACTTGGGTCAAACTTTTTTGTATATTCACCCGTAACAGCCAATGCTAACCTATAGGTTCTGAATTTTGTAATTGCTGGTCTATTGGTAATCCCGGCATTAATATTAGAAAGAGTTTTTTTTCCGTGTTCTTCTAATGTTTTGATATCAAACTCCTTTCCATCCGTCCCACACTCAAAACCATGTATTCCTTCTGTTCTTTTTGTCTTATAGAAAACACCATATGTTTGCTTGTCTGCACTAATCGGCTCTATGAATTGAAATACACCATCTTTAATAATCATGGATTGCATGTCATTTGGAGAGGTACTGAATCTTAAATATTTAGATGGATCATCAATCCCTGTTCCTACATAAGAACCTAACTGATACCTGTCTGCCATGGACTTTTCCATTACAGGATCACTATATACAGCAAATTTTTCAATTTTCCCTTCTGCTGTAGGTAAGGAAATAATAACAGCCTGAGCTCCTTTCCCTGTCTCTACGGCTTCTTTTAAAGAGCTTCTAAGAGATTGTAAATCCAATCTGTAAGAATACTGAACTTCCACTTCTTTTCTTACTTCAGACGTTTTTTGTGAGGCCGGCGTCCACCTCTGTGCATTAAAGCTAGACAGTCCTGCTGCCAATGCACAAACCAGTAAAATTCTTTTTTTCATAATTACTTAATTAATCCAAGATTAATAAACTTTAAATATCCGCCATAAAAATAGTAATTATAATCAGAATAACATTTAAAAAAACGGCTAATTTTCAATAAAATTAGCCGTTACATTAAATATTTTACTTTTTAATCATTATTTCTTTATTCCCATCTCATATAAAGCAAATGATATCAGATCTGCATTTTCACCAATTACCTGATCTGTTGATCTTCCGGCACCGTGTCCTGCATTCTTCTCAATTCGTAACAGAATAGGGTTCTTACAAGCCTGTTTTTCCTGAAGCTCAGCACCAAATTTGAAAGAGTGCGCCGGAACTACTCTGTCATCATGGTCACTGGTAATGATCATTGTGGATGGATAACATGTTTTTGCCTTTACATTGTGTACCGGAGAATATGATTTCAGATAATTAAACATTTCTTTGCTGTCTTCCGCAGTTCCATAGTCATAAGACCATCCGGCTCCAGCTGTAAATTTGTTATATCTTAACATATCCAATACTCCAACTCCAGGAAATGCTACTCTTGCCAGATCAGGACGTAAAGTCATAGTTGCACCTACCAACAGACCTCCGTTTGATCTTCCGGAAAGTGCCATATATTCTTTTGACGTATAGCCTTTACTCTGTAGATATTCTCCTGCAGCAATAAAGTCTTCAAAAACGTTTTTTTTCTGCATCTTTGTTCCTGCGTCATGCCACTTTTTACCATATTCACCTCCTCCACGGATGTTTGGAACAGCATAGATTCCACCATTTTCCATCCAGATAGCATTCACTACTGAGAAAGATGGCTGTAAACTGATATTAAATCCTCCGTAAGAGTATAAAATAGTAGGGTTTTTACCATCAAGCTTAGTTCCTTTTTTATAATTGATCATCATCGGAACTTTAGTTCCGTCTTTAGAAGTATAGAATACCTGTTCAGAAACATAATCATCCGGGTTGAACTTCACGTTCGGTTTTTGGTATACTTCGGATTTACCTGAATCTACATTGAATTTATAAGTAGTTCCTGGTGTAATATAGTTGCTGAAAGAGTAATAAATGTCTTTCTCTTTTTCTTTTCCTCCAAAACCTGATATATTCCCTTTCCCTGGAAGTGTAATTTCTCTGATTAATTTTCCGGTTTTATCATACTGTTTTACCTGATCAATAGCATCAACCATATAAGTTGCGAAGAAGTATCCGCCCCCTGAAGATATCCCCAATACATTTTCTGTTTGCGGAATAACATCTTTCCATGTTTCCGGAGCCGGGTTGCTGATTGTAGTTTTTACAAGACGCATATTCGGAGCATCTTTATCTGTCGAAATAAAAAGCTCATCTCCCTGAGTATCTACAATACGAGCATTGATATCAAATCCTTTATTAATCTGTACAAAGTCTCCTCCTTTTTTCAAATCTTTGATAAATAACTCATTTCCGTTGGTTGCATTGGCAGCTGAAATGATTAAATATCTCTGATCATCTGAAACACTGGCTCCCAAATATCTTCTTGGTGTTTTCTCTCCTCCAAAGATCAGTTTATCTTCAGACTGCTTTGTTCCAAGCTTGTGAAAATACACTTTATGCTTATCTGTCATTCCGGAAAGTACGGTCCCTTCCTTCGGTTTGTCATAGCTTGAATAATAGAAACCTTCATCATTCTGCCATGCAATTCCACTGAATTTCACATCCACCAAGGTCTCATCGATCTGTTTTTTGGTAACTGCATCGATGATGATGATCTTATTCCAGTCACTTCCACCTTCAGAAATAGAATAAGCAGCAAGAGTTCCTTTTTTGTTAAAAGAAAGGTTAGACAATGAAGTAGTTCCTTTTTCTGAGAATTTATTCGGATCTAAGAACACTTCTGTAGCTTTGGTTTTATTGTTGGTTCTGTATAAAACAGACTGAGCCTGTAAACCATCGTTTTTAGAATAATAGGTGTAATCTCCTTCTTTGAAAGGGGCTGAAATTTTCTCATAATTCCAGATTTCTTTCAGTTGGTTCTTAATTTTATCCCTGAATGGAATTTTTGAAAGATAATTCTGGCTGTAAGCCACTTCTTCATCTACCCATTTTTTAGTGGCATCAGAATCATTTTCCAGATCTCTGTACGGATCAGAAACTGCGGTTCCAAAATAAGTATCGGTTTGAGCACCCTTTAATGCTTTTGGATAATTCATTGTTTGAGAGTAAAAAGATGCTGAAAACAGAACTCCAGCCGTTAATAACATAGGTTTAAAATTCATACTGAACAGTTTTTACCAAAAATACATAAAGTATGTGAAATAAAAAAAGTCCCGTTTTCGCGAGACTTTTACTTATTTAATGAGTTATTAATCAGTTTATCACTGACTATAGGCTATCAAAATAGAAATCAGTAAGATTCGTTACAATTTGATCCGGACTTCCATTCCAGTAATAGATTTTATCGCCTTCCTTCAGTTCATATAAACTAAATTCCTGATCTGTAGTGATTGTTTTATCAGCATTGCTAAAATTCTGAGTCATTTGAAGTATATATTTTTTCAGATCATCAGCTTTTATTTTTTTAGGTTCTACCTTTGGTTCCGGTGTTGGAGTGGCAGGTATCTTAAAACTTACAGTATACTTCACCTCAGCAATTTTCTGATCTTCTATATATTCATTCTGAATAACATTAATACTCTTAATGGTAAGTTTAGCATTCCTGAAATTGGCAAATAAGACTTTGAAATAATCTTCAGCTTCTTTCTGACAGGCTGAAGCGGCTGCTTTTGGAAATACAGACAGAAAACTCTCTGCACTTGTCTTTACCATGTCTTCTGCATTTTCTTTAAAGTTGATATCAAAAGCATCTTTTCCTTCAACGGTAGGTCTCAGATAATCATTCAGTTTAAGACGTGTGGCTTCATCATTATTCAAAAAAGATCCAAAGAAAAGTTCAAATACTTCTTTTGGTTTCTTTACTTCTGCCTGTGCTATAAGGTTCTGCCCCATCATGGTAAGCAACAGCAAAAAAATAATTTTGTAATTTTTCATAGTTTATATTTTGAATTCATTGTTATGGTTAAAAGAAAAGCCCCTGAAAAAATCAGAGGCTTCGTTTTATTTTTTGAAACTTTTAATAGTTTTCTTCTTCTCCTTTCATTTTTTCTGCATTCTCTGCCATAATTACGGCATCAATCATTTCAGAAATATCTCCATTCATGTAGGCATCCAGATTATACATAGACTTGTTGATTCTGTGATCTGTTACTCTTCCCTGTGGATAGTTATATGTTTTGATCTTTGCAGAACGGTCACCTGTAGAAACCATAGATTTACGTTGTGCTGCAATATCTCCCTGTACTTTTTGAAGTTCAATATCGTATAGTTTGGTTCTTAGCATTTCCATTGCCAACTCACGGTTAGCCAGCTGAGAACGAGCCTGTTGACAAACTACTACCATTCCTGAAGGCTTGTGAGTCAGCTGTACTTTCGTTTCAACTTTGTTTACGTTCTGACCTCCGGCTCCTCCTGAACGGGATGTCTGCATTTCAATATCTGCAGGATTCAGTTCGAAGTCTACTTCTTCTGCTTCCGGTAAAACGGCTATAGTAATTGCAGAAGTGTGAACTCTACCCTGGGATTCTGTTTCCGGTACACGCTGTACACGGTGAACTCCTGATTCGAATTTCATGATTCCGTACACACCTTCTCCTTCCACTTTCATGATCAATTCCTTGTATCCTTTTGCTGCTTCATTGGAATCTGTCACTTCATGTCTCCATCCTTTTGTTTTGAAATACATGGTATACATCCTGTAAACATCTTCCACAAAGATTGCTGCTTCGTCACCACCAGTTCCGGCACGTAATTCAACGATAACGTTTTTGTCATCTGCAGGATCTTTAGGGATCAACAGAACTTTAAGTTCTTCTTCTAAACCAGGAATTTTGGACTGAGCTTCCAGCTTTTCTTCTTTGGCAAGATCTACAAGATCTCTGTCTGAGCCATCCGCAATAATTTCGTCAGATTCTTCAATGCTGTCTAAAGCACCTTTATACTGATCGTAAACTCTTACAATTTTCCCCAAATCACTGTATTCTTTGTTCAAAGAAGAATATCTTTTTTGGTCTGAAATGACATCAGGCTGTATAATAAGGTCTGCAACCTCATTATATCTTTGTTTTATAGCTTCTAATTTTGGAATTAATGATTTAGACATTGTCGAATTTTTGTGGGTGCAAAGATAAGAATTAAAAATTCAAAATTAAAGTATAAATTTTTGAGCATTAGGGATCAAGGGAACAAAACGGCAAAAAGATACATTTACAAATGGGTCTATCAGCTTCTGTATGTTTTCAATATTCCTTTAAATTCCTTTGGAAAGTCTTCTGTCTATCCAGTATAAAATAAGTCCTACTGCAATAATTCCCAGCCCTATTAAACTTTCTTTAGGGTTATGAATAAAGGTAAAATAAAGGATATAGAAACTGAATAGAAGAAAAACGGTAGGAAAAATATAAAAGGTATTGGATTTAAATATCTTTCTATCTTTCTTTTTAAGAAAGTACACCGTTGAAATCGCCAAACTTGCAAATAATTGAAGGATAAAAGCAGTATAAACGAAAATTTCTTTGAAACTCCCGGTTAGGATAATGATCGTAGCAATCACTGCATGGGCAAAGATGGCTCTTACCGGAATTCCTTTTTTATTTCCTACTGAAAGAGGCTTCCAGATACGGGTTTCTTTTGCAAAAGCCTGCGTAAGCCTTGATCCTACCCATAAATATCCACTAATAGTTGCAATCAGCTGTAATGCGATAAAAATATTGACGATTTTACCAAAGGAAATCCCAAGCATATTCACGGCAACTTCTCCCATTACATCCTCCTTACCTGCCAATTGATTTACCGGAGCATGTTTCAGCATAATATAATTGACAAGAATATAACTTACTGTGACAAAGACAGTTCCTATAATCAGTGATTTGGGAAGATTCTTCTGGACATCTTTTATTTCCCCGGCAATATAGGATGCCGAGTTCCATCCGGTATAGGAATAGGTAACGAAAACCATTGAGGTTGCAAAGGCGGGAAGCATAATTTCATTCTGCCAGCTTTCACTAAAGTTAAGACTGTTACCGGTCTGAGGAGATTCTGATAACCCAATACCCAGAATCACAAGCACAATGATAAAAGCTATCTTGATCAATGTGAAAAAATTGTGAAACCTGCTTGAAGTTTTTAAGCTAAAGGACAAAGTGATAGCAACCAAAAATATAGCACCAATAGCAAAGCCATTTCCAAAGGAATAATCAAATACGGAAAGATATTTTGACATGGCCAGTGCTGCCAGCGCAACAGGTGAAGAAAATCCTATTATCAGGGAAATCCAGCTTATCAGATACCCGAATAAAGGATGATAGGTTTCTTTAAGATAAATAAAGTCGCCACCGTTTCCTTTAAAATGAGATCCTAATTCCGCATAACAGAAAGCCCCGAATAAAGCCAGAACACCTCCGATTGCCCATAACAGAAAAATACTGTAGGTATTGGTAATATCGGATAACTGAAAGCCCAGGGTAGTAAAAATCCCGGTTCCTATCATATTAGAAACGACAATGGCAGCAGCTGTTTTCCAGCCGATCTGATGTGAAGCAGTACTCATTTACTTATTAAAAATTAAAATTAAGCCTTCCGAAGAAATAACTCCCCAGCGTTCCCATCTGAACCGGCGCATATTTGAATACTCCATAGTATGAATTTTTATAGGTCTGAAGATCCGGGAAGACATCAAATACGTTATTCGCACCTACAGTAAGGTTGATATTTTTTGTGATATCATATCCCACACTCACATCTGTAACCGCTTTTGGAGAAAACTCCTGAACGATTCCGAAAGGGAAGCCATCTCTTATTACTTTACCAAAGTAGGTATTTCTTACGAGAAAATTGAGCTTTCCGATTCCATAGGTAAGTCCTAATGAAGCTTTTGTCTTGGGTGATAAGGTTTCAATAATATTAATCTGATCCGGACCAAAGAATTCATTCTGAGGAGTTTCTAATTTATCAGGAAAGTGAAAGTCTGTAATTTTTGTCTCTGTATAATTTCCGGCAAGATTGATATTTAAGTTTCCGCCACCAAGTTTCCAGTCATAGGAAACAACTACATCTACTCCTTTCGTTTCGGTATCAACTGCGTTCGCAAAGAATCTGCCACTTTCTACCGCATTTCCTTCTCCTACCACTGAAATATCAGATAATCTGGAGTCTGTAATGTTACTGGTAATTACTATTCTGTCTTTAACTTTAATGATATATCCGTCTACCGTAATGAAAAGCCCTTTAGCAGGTTTTAAGGTGAATCCCACACTTCCGTTTACTGATGTTTCCTGTTTTAATTTATCAAATCCCAGAACCTGTGCAGCGATGCTTTCATTATTAAAAATCCCTTTTCTTACAATACCATCTCCTGAAGTGGAGATATCGGCATAAGAATTATTAAAATACTGCTGCTGAAGTGACGGAGCTCTGAAACCTGTTCCTACTGCCGCCCGCACCGCATAGTTTTTCACAAACTCGTATCTTACTGCTAACTTTCCATTCAGGGTATTTCCGAAGTCTGAATAGTTTTCAAACCTTGCAGCAGCATCAATATTCAGTTTTTTATCCAAATCATAGGAAACATCAGCATATACTGCTGTTGAGTGCCTGTCTTTTTTCAAAGCATTATCCGGTGAAAAACCAATAAAAGATTGTGAACCTCCTGCTCCGATCACTTTAGAATCTTTTGTGGCAACATTTCCGCTCTCATCATATTGGGTATAGGAAGCTTCATCTCCCGCTTTGATCTGATACTGCTCAAACCTGAATTCTCCCCCAAAGGCAATATTGAAGTTCTTTATCTTCTTTGAAACGTCAAGATTAACGGTATTTTGCAGAAAACTGTGTGCCCCTGCGTAAAAACGGGTGGGAGATTTTATTCCCAGAGAAGCATTATTGGTATTGCCAACATTGTAATTGAATGTATTGCTTCCGAATGTATTACTCAGATCAATCAGCCAGCTGTTGACATTATATTTAGCACCCACAGCATAAGAAATATCATAAATCTGAGAATTCAGGACTGCCTGAAAACCGTTGGGGTAGATTTCTTTCACAATATTAAAACTTTCATTCGGAAGCCTTCTGAAGCCATATCCTTTTCCTTCTTTAATACTGAAACCACCAAAGGAATAGAATTTAAAGTTATCATTCAAAGGATATTCTGAATTGAAAAACAATTGCCCCTGTCTGATTTGTGCGTCTCCGATCTGGAAATTAAAGTCATCTCTTGTCAATCCTCTTTTTCTGATCTCATCATCATCATTTTGTCTTGCAACATCCGGATTATCTGCAAATTCATAGGCAAAATTATTCCCGTAAATATCAAGATCATGATTTTGGGTTCTCGTAGTTTTTCCTCTGTGGCTTAGCTGCAATGAAAGATTGATAAACCCATCATTTTTACCCAAAGAAGTTCCATAATTCACTCCCGCCTGGTAAGTATCCCCATCATTTCTTCCACTTAATCCATAGGTTAAGCTTGCGGAAGCCCCTGCATTCTTTTTTAAAATAATATTAATTACTCCTGCGATGGCATCAGAACCATATTGTGCTGCAGCACCATCTCTTAACACTTCAATTTTTTCAATGGCAATGACAGGAATAGTACTTAAGTCCGTTCCTACAGATCCGTTCCCTACTGTATTCTGATAATTGACCAGGGAAGTTGTATGCCTTCTTTTCCCATTAAGCAATACTAAAACCTGATCCGGCCCCATACCTCTTAATGTTACCGGATCAATATGTTCCGTCCCATCAGAAGCCGATTGTCTCACAGAATTAAATGAAGGGATCACATAATTCAGGAGATCCTGAGCCGTCATTTGTGGAGATGATTTCTGAATTTTATCAATATTGATCACATCTACAGGAACAGGTGTCTCCAGCTTTGTTCTTTTGACGTTACGGTTTCCGACGATGATAATGTCTTCGATTTGTTTTCCTTTTTCCTCCTGCTCCTGGCCAGCAACCAAAATTGTCCCTATCAGTAATACAGCGGTGCTTAATTTTTTCATCTTTATTCTTGCCAATTAAAATATTCTTCCACAGATTATACTGCAGATACACAAGACTTCAAGAAATGGAATTCATATAAGAAATATTGACTTCACTTATCTCCCCATCGGGTTGGAATTAGCACCTTTACACTTTTGGAATCGTGTAGGTTGCTAAGGTTTCATTGGGCCAAATCCCTCCACCTTTCTTGATAAATCTAGTGCAAAGGTAGACTAATTTTTCAAATCTGCAAAAATTGAAGAATCACCCAAAAGAAAAAAGGCAAATCTGCAGGTCTGCAAATTTGCCTTTGTATTTATTTGACAATCATCTTTTGAATAGCCACTCCGGTTTCTGATTTCAGATGAACCAGATAGGTTCCCCGTGGATAATTAACCTTCAGCTCATAGTTTCCGTTTTCTTTATCCAGTTTGAATGCGTCCAGTTTTTTACCACTCATATCGAAAATAAGAATTTCTCCATTTTTAGCTTTATTAAAAATTAATTTTGCAGAGCCATTTTTAATGGGGTTATCAGCAATCTGAAGAGATAGTTTGTTGGTAGCATTCACATCAGAAGTAGATAAAGTTCCGGCAGAATTTCCAAAAATTCTGAATTCTCCTGGCTGTAAAGTAATCGGAGCAATTGTAGAGCTAATATTTGAAAAGGTATCATCCATCAAATTTTTCCATTGCCCAACGTAAGGGAAATAAGGAATTACATTTTGTACAGAAGTGGAATAATTGGCAAGAACTACTACATTTTTCATTCCGTTAATAGTGTTGTCATAGACATAGATTCTCGTGATCAATCCATCCGGATCGTTGGCCAGATTATTTGATTCTATACTGTATGTTTTTGATTTGAATACAGGGTTGGTATTTCTGATATCGATAATCTTCGACCAAGTATCATAAACTGCTTTTCTATTGGCATCAGTATCATATCCTAAGGTAAACGCAACAGGCTTTTCATCAGTTCTACAGCCGTTGTTGATGCTTCCATCCGCACACCTGTTGATACTGAATTCATAACCCAGCTCTCCAAACTGCCAGATCATTTTTGGACCGGGAATGGTAAAGAATGTTGCTCCGAATGTTTTCATTCTTTCTAAAGCCGTATTCAAGTTCTTCACACTGTAACTTCCATTAACAGCTCCATAAGCCAGGTTTTTAAACATCAGTCTTTCTTCATCATGACTCTCACCATATCCTACTGCACGCATTTCTGCAAAACCATGAAGATTGTGATTCATACGGTCGTAACTGCTGTTTTCTTTATATCCCATTGTATTCTGATTATAGGGTTCTGTCTGTTTATTCCAAAGCATTACTCCTTTTCCTTCTGCTACTCTATAATTTGCCCATTGCTGTTCTTCCTGATCTGTTCCCAGATGTTCAAATATCATATAAGAATTAGGGTCAATTGCCCATTGTTTATCCGCATAATTCTTCATAATATCCACTCTATCCTGCTGATAGGCATTGGTACAGTTTTCATCGTTTTCAGAACAGTTTTGGGTGAAACCTTTCGTTAAATCCCAACGGAATCCATCAATATGATATTCTGTGAGCCACTGCTGAAGACATCTTTCAACGTAATATTGAGTTGAAGGACTTGTATGGTTAAAATCATTAAAAACATTATAAGAATGTTTCGGAACCTGATTAAAATAAGGGTTATTAGCTGCCACATCACCGTAACCATCACCGTCCGGATCTATATTCCAAAGTCTCGCCAAGGGAGAACGTCCTGTTGCATGGTTAAAAGCGACATCAAGAATGACAGCAATCCCATTCTGATGGCACAGATCAACAAATTCTTTGAATTTCTCCGGCGTTCCATAAGCTTTATCTAAAGCATAATGAAAAGAAGTATTGTATCCCCATGAAAGGTTTCCGTCAAATTCCATAATCGGAAGCAATTCAATGGCATTGATCTTTAAGTTTTTTAAATAAGAGATTTTGTTGATCAGGGACTGCCAGTTTTTTTCCTGTGTAAAATCTCTTAGCAGCAGTTCATACACCACAAGATCTTCCTTTGCAGGTCTTTGAAAATTGGTCGCCTGCCAGTTGTAAGGAGTCTGCCCTGTTTTGAATGTTGAAACTTCAAAACCCTGTCCGGCTGGAAATGCAGGAAGATTAGGATAAGTGGAAGCTGAAATCCACTGATCATCATAAGAAGATAAAATCTGAGAAGAATAAGGATCAGCTACTTTTCTCAAATCATTAGTCCTGTACTGAAATGTATAAAGCTGCTGTGCAGTCAATCCGTTCAGCTCTATCCAGTAAAGATCCGGGTTGGCAGTATCCCGTTTCATCAGGTAGGTATCATTCACCACCCAATTATTGAAACTTCCGATCACGTGAATAAAGTTTTTGTGAGGTGCATAAAGAGCTAATCCAACTTTAGTCTGATCTGCCGGATCATAATTTATTCCCTGTCTGATCCAGTTCGGAATGGCTTCAGAAACCACATTTCTGGGAACCTGCAACATGAATGTCGCATTTTTAGAAAGGCTTCCTTCCATAGCAACAAGTTCCATATTACTATCCTCTGAAACTATATAATTGTAAGAATAAGACTGAGAGGATGTAGATGTAGAGTTGACTACTGCTCCGTTGGCTTTAAGCTGGAAAGTAGCATTCACATTCGTTGTTGCAGTGATATTGATTGAATTTCCTGCAGGAACTGTTGTAAGGCTATTTGCTGTAGGATTGGTCAAACTTAAGTTCAGGACTCCTACATTGACAAAAATATCGGGTGAAGTCTGATGTAATCCGGTTTTATCTTTTAATAAAAATCCAAACCTTCCGATTCCTGTTCTTCCAAAAAAAGCAGTAGGCGTCAATGTCAGAGAATAGGTATCTGTTACATCATTATAAGTAAGCTTATTTAAATCATTAGAATTATTCCAGCTTCCGTTGGTTGGACAATCCTGACTGTTCTGATAATTGGTATCGAATGACCAGGACCAGATATAAATTGAATTATTGGTTACTCCCCAGGCTGATTCATCTATCTGATCACCAGGAACTGTAAGGGTAACTGTATCTGTTTCATTAAACGGATTGGGTGAAACCGTATAGTTAATCTGCCCAAAAACAACCATTGTAATGAATAGTAAAACAACGGAATAGAAATTTTTCATATCTTTATTTTTATCGAATATAATATTAATTTTTCTTCACCATGAGGAATTTATTCTATTTTAAGGAAAGAAGTATCAATAAATCATAAAAAAGGCCCATGAAAAAATTCCATGAGCCTTTCAATAAAAGTAATTGTAATGAACTATTGTATGTAACGGAAATCAATCAGATATATTGATTTAAATGTTAAAAAAAATTAATTTTTCATAATTTTCTTTACCACAGATTCTCCGTTCTTTAATTTTAATTCTATCATATATAAGCCTGAGGGAAGATTATTCATATCAATCTGATTATTTGAAAACGAATTTCCTAAACTCTGCCCAACGGCATTGATTATCTTTATTCCTTCAATCACAGAATCACTTTTAACGGTAAGGATTCCTTTTACCGGGTTTGGGAAAACCTCAACAGTCTTTTTCTTGAGATTGATATCTGAAGTTCCTAATTCTGATGCTACTTTCATACATCTTACTGAAGCCCCCTGTCCTCTTGGAGCTCCTGCAGAGGCATTCGTCACCGTAGTTCCTATATACAGATATTTCCCTCCAATTCCCGTAGGAGTAGAACTCCAGAAGTATCCTTTTTGCCCGGCAGAAGTAAAACCTCCATCTGAGGAACCACGAAAACCTCCCATTGGTAATTTCAAATTTCCATCATAGGCTTTTGAAGGTGAGTGAATTCCCTCTGCCTGAACAATATCTGCCCAATCTGCCTGGGTAGGTAATCTCCAGCCATCACCTATTGCCATACATGGATCAACTCCAACAGTCTCTGTTATTTCTGAGAACCCCGTACCTGTCCATTGATCACTAAGTCCATTCGTTGACCACCACGCAGGAGATCCTGTAATAAAAGAACTTCCCTGTAAGCCATCCGGAGAATTGACAGAAGGAGCTGAGGTTGTGGAAGATGTTCGCAATTGATGCCCGTCATCCCATCTTCCCCATTGAAACAGATCCCCGTATGATTTTTCGTCATCCATAGATTCTGCAACTCTTTCACTTCCTAAGTTTTGCTGAAGCCAGATATTTCCATCCGCTGACCTTACTGTAGTATAAGTGATTGCTTGCCCATGATAAGTAAAGCTCACACACCCAATATCACCAGGATTACCTCCAGGATTTGTATTAGTACAGGTTTGCTGGGCATTCAATGCACTTCCTGTCAACAGCAATATCCCTATTCCCAGATTTCGCACTGCAAAATATAAATCTTCAATCATTAATATTATTTTTATTTATTCTAAATTTAATTTAATTTTGCACAAAAGTACCTTACGTAATTAATTCCGGGTTATCATTTCCCAACTTTTAGTTATCCTATGAAGCGTGCTTTAAGTGGTACTATGGCTGTAAAAGAGTGTTGTATGGGGAATCAACCGAAAAATGAAATTGTGTTCAGTTCTGAAAACATTGAAATCGTCGTTCAGAACGCACCAAATGCAGAAAGGTTTTCAAAAACGGACCTTTTAGAAAGGACATCAGGTTTCAATCTCCTTTTTTTATTAAGTCCGGATATTCATCTAAAGGCTCATAACTGTGCTGAAGCATTCTTATTTAACAAGAATCAGTATATTCTTTACTATTCACCTCAGAAAAGTAAGGCAGAAATATGGACAGATAGTGATGAGCAACTGAAATACCTTCATATTCAGCTTCAATATCAATATATTTCAAATCTTATCAACCCGAAATCTAACAGAGAAGGTGAGGAAATTCTGAAAAACATGATCCATAATCACTTTATCTTTCTTCAGGAAACTACACCTCCTACCATGACTGTTGAAATGCATATCATTGTAAAGGAGATATTAAGCTATTCTAAAAAGGGAGTGATGCAGAAACTATTCATTGAAGCAAAGATCATCAAGCTCCTTATCCTCATTTTTGAACAGTTCAATGAAGAAAACAGAATGGAGGCAACTTCAAAAACTCCCGAAATGATAAAAAGATTCATTGATGAAAATTATCACCGGAATATAAAAGCAGAAGAAATCGGAAAGCTGATCGGTATAAATCAAAACCTTATCAGGAAGGAATTTAAAGCGGAATATCACACAACGATTGCCCATTACATTTCTGAACTCAGAATGCTGAAAGCCCGAAAACTTATTACAGACAAAGACATTATGATAAAAGAGATTGCCATTGAATGCGGCTATGAATACCTGCAGAATTTCACCAGGGCCTTTAAAAAGAAGTTTGGAATATCACCGGAACATCTTAGGAACAATAAATAGAAAAACCGCTTAAAAAAATTAAGCGGTTTATATATGTTGTTTTGCTTTGATATTACTTTTTCAGAATTCAGGTGAAAAAGCAATGACAATCAATTAATGATGATGTCCGTGATCGTGAAGGAAAGGTCCGTTTCCTTTAGGCTGGCTATAGATAGTCTCTACACCTTCCTGCTCAGTAATAAGCTTTCTTCTGATATCTTCAGGATCGAAAGGCTTCACTTTTCCGAAGTACTCTTTCAAACCTTCAGTTAGCCACATTGGGATTACTAATCCGAAGAACATAAAAATACACCAGAACCCTACTAAAAACATAGTAATGAAAAATACTGTCCAAAGGAACTGGTAGAACGGCCAAAATGCTGATAAAATAGTTATCATTCTCTTAAAGATTTTAGGCAAAAATAAAGCTTTTTTCCTTTTTACACAAAAGATACTGGCTCTATTTTTTAATTTATTTTAATTCTATATAGATTTCAAGCCTATGAGACAGGAGATTTAAGACTTATACAACATCTTATATCTCCACTCTCAAGGTCTTTTTATTCTGATTAATGGGCAAGGTCAGCGAAGAAATCATTTCCTTTATCATCAGTAATGATGAACGCCGGGAAGTCTTTTACTTCGATTTTTCTTACTGCTTCCATTCCCAGTTCAGGGAAGTCTACTACATCTACAGATACAATATTATCTTTTGCCAGGATAGCTGCAGGTCCACCGATAGATCCAAGGTAAAACCCTCCGTATTTGTTACAGGCATCAGCAACATCTTTGCTTCTGTTTCCTTTTGCCAGCATAATCATACTTCCTCCATGACTCTGGAATTCATCCACATACACATCCATTCTTCCTGCTGTAGTAGGCCCGAAACTTCCTGAAGCCATTCCTTCCGGTGTTTTTGCCGGCCCTGCATAATAGATCGGGTGGTTTTTGAAATATTCGGGCATTGGTTTCCCACTGTCGAGGATTTCTTTAATCTTAGCGTGAGCAATATCTCTTGCTACGATCAAAGTTCCGTTAAGTTTTAATCTTGTCTTAATAGGATATTTTGAAAGCTCAGCCAGTATTTCAGGCATTGGCTTATTCAGATTAACTTCAACCGCTTCTTCAAGATGTGGTGGTGTAGCTGGTAAAAATCTTTTTGGATCCTCCTCCAATTGCTCAAGGAAGATACCCTCTTTTGTAATTTTTCCTTTGATATTTCTATCTGCTGAACAAGAAACGCCCATTCCTACCGGACAAGAAGCAGCGTGTCTAGGAAGTCTGATTACTCTTACATCATGTGTAAGATACTTTCCACCAAACTGTGCTCCGATAGCACTTTCCTGGCAGATTTTCTGAACTTTGGCTTCCCATTCAAGATCTCTGAATGCCTGACCTGCTTCATTACCTTCAGTTGGAAGGTTGTCAAAATATTTTGCAGAAGCTTTTTTTACAGCGGCTAGGTTCGCTTCAGCAGATGTCCCTCCAATTACTAATGCTAGGTGATAAGGCGGGCAGGCAGCTGTTCCAAGATCTGAAATCTTTTCTTTGACGAATTCTTCCAGAGATTTCTCGTTCAGTAAAGATTTAGTCTTTTGATACAAGAAAGTTTTATTTGCAGAACCTCCCCCTTTTGTTAGGAATAAGAATTCGTAATAATCTCCTTTTTTAGCATAGATATCGATCTGTGCCGGAAGGTTTGATCCTGAGTTTTTCTCATCAAACATCGTTAAAGGAACAACCTGAGAATATCTTAAGTTTCTTTTTTGGTAAGTATTGTAGATTCCACGGCTTAAGAATTCACCATCATCCACTCCTGTGTATACATTTTCTCCTTTTTTACCCATTACAATTGCTGTTCCTGTATCCTGGCAAGAAGGAAGTGCTCCTTCAGCCGCTACTGCAGCATTTTGTAACAAGTTATACGCAACGAATCGGTCATTGTCGGTAGCTTCAGGATCATCAATGATTCTTTTAAGGCTTTCCAGATGGGAAGAACGCAACATGAAAGAAACGTCTGCCATAGCTTCTTCAGCCAATAGTTCCAATCCTTTTGGGTCAACTGTTAAAATTTCTCTGTCACCCAGTTTTTCAACCTTTACATAATCTGATGTAAGCTTTTTATACACCGTATCATCTTTCTGAATTGGATACGGATCCTGATATCTAAAGTCCATTCAATTTTTTGTTTGTACAAAAATACGGCTTCCTTTAAAAAAAGATGAGCAAAATCAGTCATTAAAATTGATATTTATAATGATTATAAATTGCGAGTTTTTGAGTTTATAAGTACCTTTATGCTAATCCAATAATGAATCCATAAAAGGTAAAAATGGCTTCAGAAGTAAAAAGACTATAAAATTTCAACCACAATGAATTACAGAATAGAAAAAGACACCATGGGAGAAGTGCAGGTACCTGCAGATAAGCTTTGGGGTGCACAGACAGAACGTTCAAGAAATAATTTTAAAATTGGTCCTGAAGGATCTATGCCTCACGAGATTATTGAAGCTTTTGCTTATTTAAAGAAAGCAGCAGCCTATACCAATGCTGATCTGGGAGTGCTTCCTTCCGAAAAAAGAGATATGATCGCTAAAGTTTGTGACGAAATCCTTGAAGGAAAACTGAATGATCAGTTTCCTTTGGTCATCTGGCAGACCGGTTCGGGAACGCAGTCCAACATGAATGTGAATGAAGTGGTTTCCAACCGCGCCCATGTTAACAATGGCGGAACTTTGGGAGAAAAATCTGAAATTCACCCGAATGATGATGTGAATAAATCTCAGTCATCCAATGACACTTACCCAACAGCCATGCATATTGCTGCTTATAAAAAAGTAGTAGAGGCAACCATTCCGGCGGTTGAAAAATTAAAAAATACCCTTGCTGAAAAATCCCAAGCCTTCAAAGATGTGGTAAAAATCGGAAGAACTCACCTGATGGACGCGACTCCACTTACATTGGGACAGGAATTCTCCGGTTATGTTGCCCAATTGGAATTTGGATTAAGAGCTTTAAAAAATACCCTGCCCCACCTTTCTGAGCTTGCATTGGGAGGTACCGCAGTAGGCACAGGTTTAAATACCCCGAATGGTTATGATGTAAAGGTTGCTGAATATATTGCAAAATTCACCAATCATCCTTTTATCACTGCAGAGAATAAATTTGAAGCATTAGCCGCACATGATGCGATCGTTGAAAGCCATGGTGCTTTAAAACAACTTGCCGTTTCTCTATTCAAGATAGCTCAGGATATCAGACTATTAGCATCGGGGCCACGTTCCGGAATCGGAGAGATCCATATTCCTGAAAATGAGCCGGGATCATCCATCATGCCCGGAAAAGTAAACCCTACTCAAAATGAGGCTCTGACAATGGTTTGTGCTCAAGTTCTAGGAAATGACACTGCCATTTCATTTGCCGGAACTCAAGGGAATTATGAGCTGAATGTTTTCAAACCGGTAATGGCTTACAACTTCTTACAATCTGCACAACTTATTGCTGATGCATGTATTTCATTCAATGACCACTGTGCTGTAGGTATTGAGCCAAATCATGAAAGAATTAAAGAACTTGTAGATAAATCTTTAATGCTGGTAACGGCCTTAAATACTCATATCGGATACGAAAATGCTGCAAAAATTGCGAAGACTGCTCATAAAAACGGCACAACTTTAAAAGAAGAAGCTATTAATCTTGGTCTTCTAACTGCTGAACAGTTTGATGAATGGGTAAAACCTGAAGATATGGTAGGAAGCTTGAAATAATTTTAGAAACATAGATTAAATACCAAAACGCCCCGGAAAATTCCGGGGCGTTTTCTTTATTTTGATTAAGGCTATCCTATTAATTCTTTTGCCTGGGCAAGAGCTGCTTCAGTAATTTTGCTTCCTGAAAGCAACTGAGCAATTTCATTCAGCTTTTCTTCATCACTTAAAGAAATGATGGTAGATTGGGTTTTCCCTGCAATATCCTGTTTTACCACTTTGTAATTATCATTTCCTTTGGCTGCAACCTGTGCGAGGTGAGAAATAACGATCAGCTGCATATCTTCAGACATTTCACGCATAAGATTTCCAATTTCTTCGGCTACTTTTCCCGAAACTCCGGTATCAATTTCGTCCAAAATCAATGTGGGTAATTCATCACTTTCTGCAATGATCTTTTTCACCGCCAACATTACCCTTGATCTTTCTCCTCCGGAAATGGCTGTTTGGATTGGTTTTAAAGGAAATCCTGAGTTCGCCTGGAATAAAAGCTGAATATTTTCCTTTCCAAATTGGTTAAATTCTTCTGCATCCTGCAATTCTATATCAACTCTGGCTTTTTCAAGTCCCAGCTTTTTAAGTAATCCTTCTGCTTTTTTGATGAAGACAGGAACATTTTTCTTTCTGTTTTTGGAAAGCTTTTCAGCAAGAACCTGAAGGGATTTTTCTTTCTCAGCAATATTTTCTTCGGTTTCAATGATTTGTGCTTCCAACTCTGAAGCTCCTCTTTGATCTCCTGCCAGTTCATTTCTGATTTCGATCAGTTCATTGATATCTGAAACATTATGTTTAAGGAATAAAGCATTGATCTTATTATTCAGTTCAGTAAGAACAAGAAGGTTTTCCGGATTGATCTCCAGTTTTTCTGCTTCATGTTCAAGTTCAGAAATGATATCTTTCAAGTCTACAAATGAAGTTTCAAGTCTTTGATCCAGCTCAGCAAAACTGGTGGAAATACCTGCAATTCTGGAAAGTTTAGCTTTTGCCTCATTGAAAAATGAAAGAATTCCTATTTCTTCCTGATGAAACCTCGAAAGGATCTGGCCTACATTTTCAGAAATCATCCCTGCATTTTCCTGAATGGATAACTGATTTTGAATATCTTCATAGTCTACATCATCAAGCTTCAATTCTTCAAGCTCGTTGAGTAAGAAATCTTTATAGTCACTTTCTTTATTGGTCTCTGAAAGTTGTGTTTTCAGCTTTTTAAGTAAGGTATTAAGATTCTGGAATGCTGAAAATGCCTGTTGATAATCATCGATAATTTTTTTATTTTCAGAAAGCCCGTCTATAATTTTAAACTGATATTCTGAAGTAAAAAGATTGGAAGTTTCAAACTGGGAATGAATATCAATTAACTGAGAAGACAACTCTTTCAGGATATCCAGTGTTACCGGTACATCATTGATAAATGCCCGGGATTTCCCTGATGGCAATATTTCTCTTCTGATGATGGTTTGCAGTTCATAATCCAGATCGTTCTCAATAAAGAATTTCTTGAATTGATTGTTCAATGCAAACTCCGTTTCTACAACACTTTTTTCTTCTGCTTTTGATATGGATTTCACATCTGCTCTTTCTCCCAGAATAAGACGCAGTGCACCCAGAATGATGGATTTTCCAGCTCCGGTTTCTCCGGTAATTACCTGAAGACCGTTATTTAATGATACATCAAGGGTATCAATCAGGGCAAAATTCTTAATGTAAATTCTTGAAAGCATGGATAAACGACGGGTTACTTTAAATGCAAATATAGAACTTTAGAAGTCAGTATTCAATATCTAAGAATAGCAAATCCTGTGAAATTTTTAAATCTCCATATTGAAACAGGGAAAACCTGAATCAGTCTCAAAAGTCCGGAGATAATATTGTTTGTATTTATGGAATTTAATTTGACATACAGTTTTTAGCATCTTAGCTCATATTCTTAAGGAAAGATATATATCCACGAAACATCTTAGCTTCCTAAAATAAAACGTTTGAATCATCTTTCTTTTGCAGTTGATCCAGAAACCTTACCATTAGAGATCCTGAAACAACAATCTCACCTACCTAATAAACATATTAAAAAAAGTAATCCTTAAAGCTATTTGAGGCCCTTGAGGATTACTTTTAAGAATTACAGCCAACGACGGATACAATTCCTGTCTTTATATAGCATGATTGAGATCACGTCCATGCATCTCAATACAAGATTTTAAACCATGCAGGTACAATCTCTGTTAGGAGGATAATACCCTACACACGTTCTTACACCGTCTTGAGTTGCCCACATGCAGCAGCCACTACATCCATATGAGATTGGGCCACTACCTAGAATGTTTTTTTGCTGATCTCTGGTTAATTTTTGTACTTTGATTTTAGATTTCATAATATTAAGATTTGGTAACAATTAAGTATTATAATAACAAATATAGAAAACAATATCAAATACACATAAAAAAACCAAAACATTTACCCTATAAAAACAATAAATCTATTTCATGCATCCCTCTTCGCACAGCAGAAATTCTATGACTTCCATTTATTCCACTTACCATCAATATTTTTTGGTGAAAGAATAATCATGGTCTGCTTCAGATCATTAAGAATAAGCCCACCATTGTTTCCGGAATTGAAAACATTGAAGATCTCATCACTCTTTGTATCCATGAAAAGATTGAAGAAAAATCCTTGCTGGAAAGAGTTTTCATATGTTTTAAGCTGCATCAGACCATCAAAGATCACTTTTTTAGCAGGAGTCTGGTCCTGGCTGAAAAGATTATCCATTCCGGATCTGTGATAAGTGTACATAGTAGATCTCAACTGGTTCCAGTTTGGATTCAGAATTTCGTTGATCAGTATGGTACGGCTTCTAGGTTCATTGACGGTATTCCAGCCATCATAATTTCTGTTCTGAGAATTCTGAGCGATCTGTTGAGCTTTTGAAAACCATTGAGTTCCTCCCATAGACTGGAAGCTGTCTGCATCATAGCCCAAAATAAGATAAATATAGAAGCTTATTACATCGGTAAGGTTTTTCCCGGAAAACTGTCTCTCATTGAAAATAAGGTTTTCATTTTCAATATATTCGAAACTGAACCTCTGATCCTGAAGATTCAGTAAAGGAGATTCATATGTTGTATTATACACCGGCCGTACTGCCTGTATTACAATGGTTCCCTTGAATTTGTTTACATCTCTTTCAGCAATGACAATGGAAAACCCACATTTGATCTTTTCAAAATTCTGTAATTTCTTTCCTGTCCAGCTGGTATTATTGATAAAATCTCTAAGGCTCTTTTCCAACGCTTTAAACGCCTGCTGGTTACTTCCTCCTATCTGCTGGGAGTTCACCTGAACGGTTGCTAACAACTCCTGGGAAAAACCAAGATTACAGATAAATAACAGAAAAAATAAACTTATAATTTTTTTCATTGTCTATTAAAAATTGAGAACGGAAATTTATTAAAATTATTTTAAAAGCTGAGATTCAACAAAGTTGAGAATATCTTTTGCCACATCCCCTTTCGACTTCAGGTCAAATTCTCTTTTCTCTGTTTTGGTGAATATCTTGATTTTATTGGTATCGTTTTTAAAGCCTGCTCCTTCATCGCGCAAAGAGTTCAGTACAATCATATCAAGATTTTTCTTTTCCAGTTTTCCTTTGGCGTTTTCTTCTTCATTCTGTGTCTCCAAAGCAAAACCTACCAGAAACTGATGGGTTTTATTCTCACCCATCGTTTTAAGAATATCAGGATTTTTCACTAATTCGATTGTAAGATTTTCATCATTTTTTTTAATCTTCTCTTTGGCAATATCCTTTGGTGCATAATCTGCTACCGCAGCACTTGCAATACCAATATCGATTTTATCATAAAATTCAAATACTTTGGCAAGCATTTCTTTTGCAGAGGTCACTTTATGCAGTTCTATGCTTTTATCGGTAAGGGTTTGAGAGCTTGGTCCCGAGATCAGAATAACCTTTGCCCCTCTTTTTGAAGCTTCTTCAGCTAAAGAGAATCCCATTTTTCCGGAAGAATGATTTCCGATGAACCTTACCGGGTCTATGGCTTCATAAGTAGGACCAGCAGTAATTAAAACCGTTTTTCCGTCAAGACTTTTCTCAACGGTATGAGCTGAAAAATAATTCTCCAGGGTACTAAAAATAGTTGCCGGCTCTGCCATTCTTCCCTGCCCGATCAGGCCACTTGCCAACTCTCCGCTTTCAGCAGGAATGATAATATGTCCATAATTTTCTGCCAGTTCTAAGTTTTTCTTTGTGGAAGGATGTGCATACATATCCAGATCCATCGCCGGCGCAATAAACACCGGGCATTTTGCAGACATGTAGGTGGCGATAACAAGATTATCGCACATTCCGTGAATCATTTTGGATAAAGTATTGGCTGTACAGGGAGCCACGATCATCACATCTGCCCATAAAGCCAGTTCTACATGGCTGTTCCAGGCTCCGTTATCCCCATAAAAATCGGAATAAACAGGTTTTTTCGATAGAGTAGCCAAACTGAGTTTGGTTACAAAATGTTCTGCATCGGGGGTCATTATCACCTGTACTTCAGCTCCTTTTTTCACAAAGTCTCTTATCAGAAAGTGAGCTTTGTAAGCCGCAATTCCTCCAGAAACAGCGATCAGGATCTTTTTACCGGAAACACTCATTTAGCTTTAATTTTTTTGAAATACTAAAATACTTATTTTTTACCACAATCAGGGTTTTAAAACACCAAAGGTCATAAAAGAACTTAATTCCTTTATGACCTTTGTTTATAAAAAGACAGATGATGATTACTTTCTTTCTTCTGTTTTTCTGAAATACACGTCTTCATTTAGCCACTCTTCAATAGCAATTGAAGTTGGCTTAGGAAGTTTTTCGTAATGCTTAGAGATCTCAATCTGTTCTCTGTTTTCGAAAACTTCTTCTAATGTAGAATTGTGAACGGCAAATTCATCTAATTTGTTGTGAAGTTCCGTACGGATCTCCGCATTGATCTGCTCTGCTCTCTTTCCCATGATAACAATAGCTTCATAGATTGAACCTACTTTATCTTCAATCTTATCTTTATCGTAAGTGATAGTATTTACTTCTGCTTTTGTATCTTTTACACTCATTTTGAGAAAATTATTTTTATTTTAAGATGGCAAATTTACGAATTATCTTTTAATTTTGAAAGTCGCTGCAGGTGGAGGGGTCTGAAGTGCTGCACTATCCCTCTGCATCTGCTTTGCCTGCTTTTCGTTGCTAATCTGATCTTTAATCTGCTGCTCTTTTTTATTCTGGCTTTCAAGCTTTTCAACCTCTTTTTTCTGTTTGGCAGTTAAAGTTGCAATTCTTGCTTCTGTTTCTTTTTTAACAACTACAAAATTTTGCTTTTCTTTTTCCAGTTTTACTCTCAGATCAGTTGCGGTCTTAGAGTATTCTGTATTAGGAATTTCTTTTTCAACCATTCTCACGTAAGTCAATGCGCTTTCAATACGCTCATCCTTAAGACTATAAACTGACTTTAATGCCAACTCATAACGTGACTTCATGATATAATCATAAATTTTCGGACGAAGTTTTGTACCCGGGAAATCTTCCAATACATTTTCCAAAGCAACATTAGCAGCTTTGTATTCTCCCATTTTAAAGTACTGTCTTCCGTTTTCATAAGCTTTGAACTCTAACTTGTATGAAAGCTCATCGATAAGCTGAGTAATATTTTTTGATCTTTCTGAATTCGGATAGTTATTCAGGAAGTCCTGAAGCTCATTGATCGCCAGTTCTGTACTCGACTGATCCAGGTTGTAATCCATAGATCCCTCATAGTAACATAATGCAGACATATAAGCCGCTTCTTCAGCTCTTGGGTCTTTTGGAAAGTTAACAGCAAAGTTTTTAAACTGATGCCCAGCCAGTTTGTAACTTTTATCATAGTAATTGGCATAAGCTGTATTGAAACCTACGTTAGGGAAATCATCCGTTCCTGCTACAAGGTTCGCAAGTCTGTCATAAAGAGCCAACGCATTTTTCCACTTTTTCTTGGCGAAGTTTTCATTGGCGGCTTTTAAGATAAAATCTTTATCAGCACTCTTCATTGCTCTTTCCTGCTGGCTAGCACATGATGCCATCACTGCTACAGCGAAAAGACCTAAAATATATTTTTTCATATAAAAAGTTCAACAGTTTTCGGATTATACAGCCGATTTACTAATTTGCAAAAATATAACTTTTTTGTCAATAGATTTTTTTTTATGAATATTTAACGTAATTTTAGTCTGCAGCGTATCCTAAAATTGCAAAAACACTTAATAAAAGATTCATTCTCACTTTCTTTTCAGCCTCTTTTGCATAGGCTTCTTCGTTTTTGCTTGGTACGTAAAGTTCATAAAAATTTTTATTCCGGATCACAAATAAGGTAGAACCAATAATCATCGTAAGAATATCTTCCGGCTTTGGGGTAAAAGTAAACACTCCGGAGGCTACTCCTTTTTTAATGACTTCATCCAGTTTTTTTACAAACAGCTGGTAAAAATCCAGCAATTCGTCTTTTAAATTCTCTGTATGACGGAGTTCCTGAGTAACAAACCCATGAAAATAATTGTATTTGAACAGCTGGGAAACAATATATTTTATCATTTCGCGCATCTGCATTTCGGGCTTTCCTTCCTTAATGGTATCCGCAAATTCTGAAAAATTTTCCCTGGTCTTCAATACTCTATACTGATAGAGATAAGACATCATTTTCTCCTTGGAACCGAAGTAATAGGAGATCATAGCGACATTGATATTAGCCTTAGAGCAAATATCCCTTACAGAAGTTCCCTCGTACCCTTTCTTTGCAATCAATTCTTCTGCAATGTCCAGGATGTGAATCTGTTTTTCAGTAAATTTTTTTTTCATGAAGTGTACTTTGAGTAAAGTTAAGAAATTTTTAACACATTTATAAACGATCGTTTAATAATTTTATATTAATTCCAAATAGTCGTATTTTTGAATATGAAATTTTTTGATTTTCATCACCATAAAAAAAACATCAGAAATGGAATTTACAATTTGGATATTGAACAAATTCCACCGGACTTCCCTTATTCAATAGGAATTCACCCGAATGACATTGATATTGCGGATATAGACCATCAGATGGTATGGATGAAGGATATGATGTTTCAGAATTGTTTTGCCATTGGTGAATGTGGCCTGGATTCTTTGGTACCAACTGATCAGAAAATTCAGGAGGAAGTCTTTTTACAACAGATTAGGATTTCCAATGAAGTAAAGAAACCTGTTATTGTACACTGTGTCAGAAAATTTTACGAAGTGATTTCTTTTAAAAAAAAGGCGGAACAACCTATGATCATCCATGGTTTTAATAAAAAACGGCAAATTGCAGAGGATCTTCTGGCCAATAATTTTTATCTGAGTTTTGGAAAAGCTGTTTTGTATAATTTATCTTTGCAGGATATTTTAAAAACTACTCCCTTAGACAAATTCTTTTTAGAAACTGACAATGAAGATTTTGAGATCGAAGAATTGTACCTGAAAGTTTCGGAAATAAAAGGAATTTCTTTGGATGATCTCAACGAACAAATTTTAGAAAACTTACACACGATAAAAAATGGATAAATACTGGCTGGAAAGAACAGAACTTCTCATTAAGGAAGAAGGTTTGGAAAAATTGAACAAAGCAACTGTTCTTGTTGTAGGATTAGGAGGTGTTGGTTCCTTTGCTGCTGAATTTCTGGCTAGAGCCGGCGTAGGGAGTATGACAATAGTAGACGGTGATACTGTAGATATTACCAATGTAAACAGACAGCTCCCTGCTCTAAGGTCCACTGTTGGAAAACATAAAGTGGAAGTTGTTGCTGAAAGGCTGTTAGACATCAATCCAGATCTTAAATTAACTAAAATCAATGAGTTTCTGAATCCTGAAAGAATGGATGAAGTAATGGATTCTTCTCCATTTGATTATGTGTTGGATTGTATAGACAGTGTGACTCCAAAATTAAGCTTAATTATAGCTGCTAAAAGAAAAAAAATAAAAATAATAAGCTCAATGGGAGCTGGTGGAAAGACCGATCCAAGTAAGGTATTGGTGAGAGACATCAGCAAAACCGAGCATTGCCACCTTGCAAGACAGATAAGAAAAAGGCTGAGAAAAGTAAAAATCGACAAAGGGGTACGTTGTGTTTTTGCCAACGATATTCAGGATGAGGAAAGTCTGAAAATGACAGACGGAACCAATTATAAAAGATCTTTTTATGGAACAATCAGCTATATGCCTGCCATTTTTGGGCTTTATGCTGCCGCTGAAGTGATTAATCATTTACTGAAACAAGATTAATGCAGAATTCCAGATACCCCAGGGCGGAAAAGCTCAAAAAAAATACAGAGATCAGCTTGCTTTTTGAAAAGGGTAAGTGGAAAACTTCCGGAAATCTGAGAATTATTATTCTGAAAGACAAACCTACTCTCCCGGTAGAAAACGGAAAGCTTGGTGTTTCTGTTTCTAAAAGATATTTTAAAAAAGCTGTTCACAGAAACCGTATCAAGAGGTTACTGAGGGAATGTTATCGATTGAATAAGGATTTATTTAAAGAAGCTTTTGGAGAAAAGACTATGGCAATGCTGTTTTGGGTTTCTTCTGAGATGCCTCCAAAATTTCAGGAAGTGGAAGCACAATTTATCAGGCTTTGTGAAACGCAGAAAAAGTAATTTTAATCTGACAGATTATTCATTTAATTACTTATCTACAATAGAAATCTGTGAAAATCTGTAGTTAATATTTCTCACAGATTTCATTCTTCATTTTATTTTTTCTCACCACTGATAACACAGATTGGCACAGATGATTACGGATACAAGTTTCTATAAAGTCTATATTTCACAGACTTTGCTGATTATTCAAATTTATTCTTGTGAAGCGTTTGAAGTTTATACTTCGTAATCCCATTCCCAAATCTCCCCTTACAATCCTTCAAATCTCGCATACTTTTTGTATTTTTATAGGAAACAATAAATCTGAAAATTAATATGTTAGATCAAGTTCCCTATCTTTCGTATGTCATCAGTGCATTCATTGGCATTGGATTGTCAGCAGCCACAGGCTTCAGGGTTTTTCTTCCCATGTTTGCCGTTAGTCTGGCGTCTTATTTTCACTGGATTCCAATGAATGAAAATTTTGAATGGCTTGCGGGCTTGCCCACATTAATCACCACAGGTATTGCGACAGTGGTTGAAATTCTGGCGTACTATATTCCTTTTATTGATCATTTACTGGATACGGTCTCCATTCCGATGGCTACAGTGGCCGGCTCTGTTTTATTTGCCAGTCAGTTTGCCGAACTGGGAACATTTCCGCAATGGGCCCTGGCTTTAATTGCGGGTGGAGGAACGGCAGCTACCATCAGCTCAGGTTTCGCAGGAATACGGGCTGCTTCTACGGCAACTACCGGTGGATTGGGTAATTCTGTAGTAGGAACTACCGAAACAGCAGGAGCTGGCATTATGACCATCCTTGCCATGGTAGCGCCTATTATAGCCGCCGTTCTGGCTATTATCTTATTGTTTTTGGTAATTGTCTATGGAAGGAAAGCATGGAGAAAACTTAGGAACAAAAAAGTGCCCTCAAATTAATATAAAACAAAAGGTACAGCTTTTACTTCTGTACCTTTTATATTTTAGTTTTTACTTCTAAAGTCTTTGATCTCTTTAATTTTAGTTTCGAAATATTCTTTCTTCTCCGGATATTTTTTGATCAGTATTCCAAATGCTTTAATTGCTTTGGAGTATAGTTTCTGTTCAACATAAAGATTCGCCAATGTCTCAGTCATCAGGTGGGAAATATCATCATTCTTTTCTTTCACCACATAAGAGCTTTCTTCTTTTAACTGGCTGATTCTAGGATTGTTTTCAATAAAGTTTTCAATTGCCTTTTCTTTGATCTCCTCTTTTTCTTTTACAACTTCATCTACTCGGTCTATTTTCAACCAGCTTTGCCAGGTATTGATAAACCCCGGAACATTACTGTTAATTGAAGATTGAGCTGTATTTTCCGCTACTGTATCCTTCATTGATTCTCCTTTTGCAGGCTCTTCTTTCTTTTCCTTCTGTCCTTCTCCAACCTTCAGGCTCGAAATATCCGTACCAAAGAATGAAACATTCATCACCGGAACTTCTTCTTTCTTTTCCTGCGAAACCGTTTCAGGAGCTTCCTGTACCTCCTCTGAACTATCCTCAGATTTTTCTTCCGATAATTCCTGAGCTTCTTCTACAGCCGGCAAAATATCTTCAGCAGAAGGCTCTATTATTTCTTCCGTTTCTTCAACAGACTCTATATTTTTTGCTTCTGGCTCTACCACAGGGGCTTCTGCTGCTACAGGGATAGCTGTGGCAGGAACAACGGCTACTACCGGTTTATTAATCAAAGAATCAGGTATATGAGATTCCAGGCTCATAGGCTTCCAGGCTGTCTGAACTTCAGGAACGGACTCTTCTGCAACTTCTCTTGCAGCTTCTATTTCCGGTTCCGGCTGTTCAATCGCTTCTTCATGTGGTTCTTCTTCTTCTTTAACCTCTGCCTGTTCAGGACTGTCTTCTCCTGTTGACCAGAAGTGGAAATTTTGAGTTTCCGCAAAACTTATCCCGTGATCTTCAGCAGCTTTCGGTTCTGTTTCTTCTTCCTGAGGAGCAGATTTGGTTTCCTTCATCTTTTTCTCAACCTCCTCAATCAGACGTCTCATTTCCTCCTCATGCTTATTTACATTAGACAAAGGAACTTCAACTGTTTCAGTGATGTTATCATTAGTGCCCTGGATCTTAACATCCGGCAGGAATGCATCTGTTCCGTGGAAACTTAATTCGGCATCCGGCTCTTCTTTTTCAGTTTTAGAAACTGGAATTTCTTCATCCGCAACAGCTTCAGCGTCCTCTTCTGAAACTTCAGCTATATTTTCTTTAACCTCTGCTTCGGTCAATAAGGATTTTGTCTCCTCAAAGCTTAGGCTCTTGTCTTCTTCTACTTTTTCTTCTATAGCTTCTGAGGTAATCTCGTTTTCCTCAACAACCGTTTCCGGTGTAAAGTTTTCTCCTGCATTCTCTTCTGCTCCCTGCTGTACCTCTTCTACTTCCTGTTGAATTGCCTCTTTTACTTCAGGTTCGGATTTTTGAGTGACCAATGTTCCTGACTCTAATGTAGATTCAAGATCAATTATTTCAGCATTTTTCTCATCAAGGAAGTTTTCCTCACCTTCAAACAGAATTCTGTTTCTTTCTCCGTTTACATAGATATGCTGAACCTCCTGGTTTGTTGGCAATATGCATGTTTCCTTTTCTGCTGCTGCTTTTACAGAAGGCTCCGTTTCTTCTCTTTTTATTGGGAAACCCTTGACATTATAATTATATTTAACAGGCTTATCAGCCACTATTACAGAGGGTTTCTCTTCAGTTACTTCCTGCTGAATCTTCCCGTTTATCAGTTGATAAAGAATTTTTTTATCAGTGGTATAAGCCGCTGTAATAGAAAGTTCTTTCTGATAATTTTCTTTCTCATACAGGTGTACTCCATACAGATGAAGCGCCCTGATATTTTGAATATAGGGAAATGCATGAATCTCTTCCTTCAAAAGGCCAAGGTCTTCTGACTGAATATTTTTTGGATTTTTTATTAATTCTAAAACTCTGGGATTCATCTTACCAATTCGCTACAATGTCGTTAAAAATCTTGTTAATAATTCTCTCAGTCACAATTTTTACTTGCTGACTTTCGATATCACTCTGAGATAAGTTACTGTTAAAAGCAGCCTCATCCGTATAGGTTCTGTCAAAACTGGAATCCGGGTGTACTTTATTTTCATAGTGTACTTTTACAGTAATTGTAAGTCTATTCTGAGCCTGTTGTATTACTCCGCCAGACGGATTGGTCTGGGTATTGGAACTGATCGTAGTAGGCGAAATAGAGTAATCTGTAATCTCACCTTCTATCAGAATATCAGGATTTGATTTTGTTCCTTTCAATGTGGTTCTCTGTAAAAACCTGTTCTGAATATCTGTAGAGAACTGTTGTGACAATGCAGGGTTTACAAGAGGTGCATTGTTTGGAAACTCATTGATCTGGACGGTTTTCTCGTCTGTAAGAGATGATCCGGTAAAGCTGTAGCATGACTTTAATACTCCCAGCAGAGCAAAGAGCATCACTACCAAAAATGGCTGTTTCAGACGGATGTTTTTAATTTTAAAATTCATTTTTAGATCCAATTTCAGTGATTTCATCATACTCAATCTGTTGAATAGCATCTTCGTAAGCAAAATAATTAGCAGTATATGCTAATGGAATGGTAAGAAAAATCCCAATCCCACAAGCAAGAAACCCAATCTGAGCCAAAAGGCTTACTACAAATGAAAAAAGAAGAATTGCTATAAGATTCCCTTTAGTCATTACTTTTGAAATATTCCAGGCTGTTTTGATATCTTTAATTCCTTTAAGGCTGATTAATGGAACGATGTAGAATGCTTTCAGTGCAAAATAGTAGACCGCTACCATAATAAAAACTACATAAGGAATTATAAAAATCATTGCAAGTAGCCCAGCATCATTCCCATTATTAGACAATGCTCCTGTTAAAGCCAATACAATCACCAATGGAATGTAAATGAGTAAAACTCCTCCAAAAACAATTAACTGTAGAATAAAGTAAGGCATAAAGTCTTTAAAATCAAAAATATCTCCCGGGCTTGCTGGCTGATTTTTATTGATTTTATGAAGATATCTATACATATTACCCATTCCTAATAACCCGCAAAAAGGAATAATCGACATCACAACGCACACTAAAAATGCGGTAAATACGTTTCCGAAATCTTTCTTCAAAAGTTCGAATCCTTTGTTAATATATTCCCCGAATTTAAAATTAATCGGCTTTGGTTTTAAATTTATATCCATGATTGATTGCGCTTTTCTAATCTTCCAGATTATACTGTTTTATTTTTCTATATAAAGTTCTTTGTGAAATACCCAGCTCATCCGCTGCCCTGTTCCTTCTTCCTTTATGTTTTTCCAACGCTTTGATAATCAAATCTTTTTCGTTATTTTGAAGAGAAAGGGATTCTGGTCTGTTTTCCTCTACTTCAATGTCCTCGATATCTTCGTAACTATCATCCGGGCTTGAAATAATGGTCGGGTTTTGTACTGTCGGCGCCTCATTATTCTCAAAATACAGCAATGATCCTGAGTTGATTTGTGGCTGAGCTTCAGGGGTATAAATTCTGTTAATCAGATTTTTTTCATGATTGCTGAGATCTGCTGTTCCTCTGTTCTTTATTAATTCCGAAGTTAAGGATTTTAAATCATTAATATCATTCCGCATATCAAAGAGAATTTTATACATGATTTCTCTTTCACTTCCAAAATCATTTGGTTTTGGTGTACTCTGATTGCTGACCACCATTGGAAGATGGGTTTCCATCGGAATATATTCTGCAAGTTTTTCTGCAGTGATATTTCTGTTCCTTTCCACAACGGTCATCTGTTCAACAAGGTTTCTTAACTGACGGATATTCCCTGGGAAAGAGTAATTTTCTATATAATGAACGGCACTTTGCTCCAGTTCCAGTTCAGGCATTCTGTATTTTTCTGCAAAATCGATGGCAAATTTCCTGAACAACAGATGAGTATCTCCTTTTCTTTCTCTTAAAGGCGGCATATCAATCTGAACGGTATTCAAACGGTAATAGAGATCCTCACGGAACCTTCCATCATGAATAGCCTTCATCATGTTGACATTGGTAGCTGCTACAATTCTTACATTGGTCTTTTGTACCTGTGAAGATCCTACCTTCATAAATTCACCGCTTTCCAGGACTCTTAAAAGACGAACCTGGGTCTGCAAAGGAAGCTCACCTACCTCATCCAAAAAGATTGTTCCGCCATCTGCCACCTCAAAATATCCTTTTCTGGTAGCTGTAGCTCCTGTAAAAGCTCCTTTTTCGTGTCCAAAAAGTTCTGAATCTATGGTTCCTTCAGGAATAGCTCCACAGTTGACTACAATATAAGGCTGGTGTTTTCTTCTGGATTCTGAATGAATGATCTTCGGAATAAATTCTTTTCCTACTCCACTTTCTCCGATAACAAGGACGGAAATGTCTGTAGGTGCAACCTGTATCGATTTTTCCAGGGCTCTGTTGAGTGCCGGAAAATTCCCGATAATTCCGAAGCGGTTTTTTATGTTTTGTAGCTCGTTGCTCATAAGTAAATTTTTGATTATTGATTTAATGTTATTGTTCTACAGCTCTTCAATCTGCTTTCTGTAGACTTTGTTAAAATGATGTGTATAGCCATCTTTCATGGTCTTTCCCTCATCATACGTTTTTAAGGCTAACATTTTTAAATCCAAATAATCTTTGTTTCTGATTTTAGAAACTTTACTTTTAAAGTATATATTCTCGGCAAAGTCGTATTCTTTGCTTTGTTTTTCAAAATTTTCCAGGGCTTTATCATATTTTCCCTGTTCAAAATAGGTTACTCCAAGCTGGTAATGGTCAAACATTCCCTTTACATACCCTCTTGTAACCAGCAGTTTTTCAATAATTCCGACGGCCTTTCCCTTCTGTCCTAAAGCACTGTAGGACATAGCTTTCACTACATCCAGATTATAATCTCCGTTTTGTGATCTTCCTAGATCTTCGGGATAATATTTTTTAAGCTCTTCCAGATCCAGAACAGCTCCTTTATAGTCTCTTAAAAACTGAAATTTACACCATCCTCTATACCCCAAATGTTTTTTAGGATCTAAAGCAACGGCTTTATCGATCAATATTTTCCAGGATGCAAAATCTCCATTTTTGAGATAAGGCACTGCTTTCTCCATATAAGCATTGGAGAAGTCCGGACAAAGCTCAATCGCTCTGTCAAAACCTTCCTGAGATGCTCTGAACCCCTGTAAACCTGAAGCCTGATTATAAAGTTCACAAGCTTTTTTACAGTCCTCACCCTCTATTGCACTACAGTTGACCTGTGCAATAGTATTGGTGTACACGATAAGTAACAAAAAGCTAAGGTAATACCTCTGAAACTTGTCCATCTTCAATTTTATAGGTTAAATACTGATAGTAATCTATTTTTAAACCTTCTATCTTTTTTGGCCTCCAGCCATTCAATGATTTTGTAAACTTTAGCAGCTTATTTTCAAATTCTCCATCCAAAGCAATATCTTTCAAATCTGAATCCAGATGCTTTACTCTGAACAATCCTGCCTTTCCTTCACAATTTACTAAAAATCTCACGGTAATATATCCCTTGATCTTTTTTTCTGAGGAAATATTTTCTTTTTTAAGCCTTTCTTCAATAGCAATCTTTTCTCCCTTATAATCGAACTGCTGGGATACATTATAATATTGAAAACTGAAAGGTTTGTCCTTTCCTGCTCCACATTTCTTAAAATCGGTTTCATCCAGTTTTTCATCAAAGGTAATATCACCTACAATATCAGGATATTTGCTCATGGTTTTCTCTGCCTGGCAGGAAAACAATGCAAAAGAAAACAGAGTAAAAAGAAAAGCCGCTTTCAAAAACTTAAATTTATTCTGTGATTCTTCCTAAAAGTGTGCCCTGAGTGTTATCATACACAAAAACTTCCACAATGTCACCTATTTTCTGTTCTTCAAGTTTATCAAAGACACAAACGGCATTCTGGGAATTTCTTCCTTTCCATTGGTTTTCATTTTTTCTGGAAGTTCCTTCAATCAGAACCTTATGCATTCTTCCTACATAAGACTTCATTCTCATTCTGGAAAGCTCTCCCTGAAGGGCAATAATCTCTGCAAGACGTCTCTGTTTCACATCAGCAGGAATATTGTCTTCCATTTTCTTGTGGGCAGGGGTTCCCGGTCTTTCCGAATAAGCGAACATATACCCATAGTCATATTCCACTTCCTTCATCAGGCTTAATGTATCCTGATGATCTTCTTCTGTTTCATTACAGAATCCTACGATCATATCCTGAGAAAAGGCTACTTCCGGAACAATTTCCTTAGCTTTTCTGATCAGTTCAAGATATTCTTCACGGGTATGCTGTCTGTTCATTGCTTCAAGCATATTATTGCTTCCACTCTGAACAGGAAGGTGTACATATTTACAGATGTTATCGTGTTTTGCCATCGTTCTGAATACATCAAGGCTCATATCCTGAGGATTTGATGTAGAGAATCTGATTCTCATTTCAGGAACTGCTTTCGCTACTAAATCAAGTAATTGAGCGAAGTTTACTGCAGTTGCCTTCTGCATTTCAGATGCTTTTGCAAAGTCTTTTTTAGGACCACCCCCGTACCATAAGTAAGAGTCTACATTCTGTCCTAAAAGGGTAATTTCTTTATACCCGCTATTGGCTAGGTCTTTACATTCCTCAATAATGGAATGTGGATCACGGCTTCTTTCTCTACCTCTTGTAAAAGGAACAACGCAGAATGTACACATATTATCACAACCTCTGGTAATGGTAACAAAAGCTGTTACTCCGTTTCCGCCTAAACGAACCGGATTGATATCTGCATAAGTTTCCTCTTTGGAAAGAATTACATTGATAGCATCTCTACCATCATCAGTTTCCTTCAATAGATTAGGTAAATCTCTATAGGCATCCGGTCCTACTACAAGGTCAACCAGCTGTTCTTCTTCTAAAAATTTAGTTTTCAATCTTTCCGCCATACACCCAAGAACACCTACCGTCATATTTGGTTTTTCTTTCTTAAG
Organism: Chryseobacterium sp. BIGb0232; assembly: GCF_024810195.1. Lineage (NCBI taxonomy): Bacteria > Pseudomonadati > Bacteroidota > Flavobacteriia > Flavobacteriales > Weeksellaceae > Chryseobacterium > Chryseobacterium sp. BIGb0232. The sequence continues at coordinate 23,471 of NZ_JANUEH010000006.1, read as the reverse complement.
TTTTTTGAACTGGGCAAGACGCATTCTTACCGTCTGCTCAGCTTTTTCACGGATAGAGCATGTATTCAACAGGATCAGGTCAGCTTCTTCAACTTTCATTGTTGTATTATATCCCTGTTCGTTAAGAATGGAGGCAACAATTTCTGAATCAGAGAAGTTCATCTGACAGCCATAGCTTTCTAAAAACAGTTTTTTAGAGTTTTCAGGTCTTTCGGCAATAGCAAATGCTTCACCCTGTTTTGTCTCGTCTATATATTTTTCCTGCACGATAATCAATTTAAAGGTTCGGGATTAAAACACAGGGATTTGTTCCGTGAATTTTAAACTACGAACAGATGAGTCTGCAAAGATACAAAATATTGTGACAGAATGGCAGGAGGATTATTATGATCTGTTAAACTCATAAAAGATGTGATTTTCCTCTGCTTTATGAGTATTAATCTCCGTGATCAAAATGATCTGATGTAAAGTTAATTTTGATGATTTTCTTAGAAACTACAGGCTGTCCATCTTTAACTGCCGGTTTCCATTTTTTCTTTACTTTTTTAATCGCAAATTTCATATCATCAATAAACATTTCGCTGTTTTTTACTTTTGGCAACACATCAAGGTTCTCTATCTTACCACTTGTATTCACATCAAAAACAAAAACAAACTGTCCGTTTACTGCATATTTCCCCAAATCAATATAAGAATGAACCATTTGCAAAAACTCTTTAGCAAAAGCATCATCTCCTCCCGGAAATTCTACATTTTGTGAAGTCATTACTTTTTCTTTGGGAGCTTGTGATTCCTGGGAATATCCCATAAATCCGAAAAACAGAAGTACAATTAAAATGGTTTGTTTCATAGTTATAGTTTGCCAATAATAAAAGGTAGCTTGCCCAGAGAACAATCTATCATCCCTGATTTTACCTTAAAACAGTAAGAAAAATGATTGATATTTATCCATGTGGAATTTACATGTCTATTGATAAGGAAGAGAAATTCATTTTCACTTTCATCTGAGATTTTACGGGTTGTCCGTTACAGGTTGCAGGCTTCCAACTTCTTTTGATTCTTCTTACTACATACTGCATATCATCAAAAAAAGCTTCGCTATGCAGAACTTTTGGATTACCAACGGCATCAATTACTTTCCCTGTTTCATCTATAATCAAAGTAAATGTAAAGTCCCCGCTCAGCGTATAAAAATCTGCATTCAGATAGGTATACATATATTTGCTCAGGATATCTTTGTATGCTGAAGCTCCTCCTTCGAAAGCAGCCGGTTTAAAATCATTACACTTTACAGCAACCTGCATAAAAGGTTCTTTGATGTCTATTTTAAAAAGATTTTTATTATTTTCTATAATAAAAGACTCATCTCTATCTTCAAGCTCCTGGGCAAAAACTAAGTTTGTAAAACAAAGAGCAAAAAATAAAAGTATCGTTCTCATAGCCTGATCTATTCATTAAATTAATAAACAAAGGTAAATATTTAAATGTCTTACAAAAAAGAAAAACTTCACACAATGTGTGAAGTTCTAAAAAAATGTTTTCTATAGTATTTGTTTAAAACATTTAAAATAATCTCTATAACAGCCCTTTAATATGTTTATAATTACTTTTCACTGTTTCAAGCACCTCATCCATTTTCCCACCCAACATTAGCTGAGCCATAGATTTGGTCATCCCCAACACCTGATCCAGTTCAATTTTCGGTGGTAGTGCCAATGCATTAGGATTTGTAAAGATATTAAGAAGATAGGGTCCGTCATGATCAAGACATTCCTTAATAGCATTTTCTACTTCTTCAGGCTTATGAACATTTTTCCCGGGATACCCCATCGCCTGAGCAACTAATGCAAAATCCGGGTTGATCATATCTGTTTCATTATCCGGCATTCCACCCACTTCCATTTCCAGTTTTACCATCCCCAGGGTTCTGTTATTGAATACGATCAGCTTTACCGGAAGTTTATACTGGAAAATAGTGGCCATATCTCCCAGCAGCATAGATAATCCTCCGTCCCCACACATCGCAATCACCTGTTTTTCTGGATGTGACAAGGATGCTCCAATAGCCATAGGCATTGCATTAGCCATTGATCCATGATTAAATGATCCCAACATCTTCCGTTCTCCGGTTCCTGTAATGAATCTTGCTCCCCAAACACAGCACATTCCTGTATCTACCGTAAAAATGGCATCTTTTTTAGCTAACTGATCTAATGTATGGGCAACATATTCCGGCTGAATGGCATCTTCTTTTCCTGAATCTCTTACATATTCAAGTTGGTTCTCTTTTACTTTATCATAAAACGCTAACTGCTCATTGAGAAAGTCGACATCTTTTTTCTCATTCAGCATTGGAAGTAAGGCCATAATAGTTTGTTTAACATCTCCTGTAAGCCCCAATTCAAGCTTTGCTCTTCTTCCCAGCCTTTCCGGGCTTTCATCAATCTGAACAATTTTATTTTTCACAGGCATAAACTTCTGATATGGGAAATCGGTTCCGAGAAGAATAACAAGATCTGCATCGTGCATGGCATGATAAGCTGAAGGAAATCCCAACAGCCCTGTCAGTCCGATTTCATTAGGATTATTAGGCTGAATAGCCATTTTTCCCCGAAATGAATATCCTACAGGTGCTTTTAAGACTTGAGACAACTGTACAACCTCAGCATTGGCTTCAGCAGCACCGATTCCACAATAAAGGGTAACTTTTTTACTTTCATTGATGAGAGTAGCCAAATTTTTCAACTCATCATCCGATGGTCTGATTAATGGATTGGTCTTAAATATCTGGGTGGAAGTTGTTGTTTCCTGTGCCTCCAATTCTGAAACATCACCCGGAAGGCCTATCACCGCAACTCCCTTTTTGGAAATTGCATGTTGAATAGCGGTCTGAAATGTTCGCTGCACCTGTTCAGGCCTTGTGATCATTTGATTATAATAGCTGCAATCGTCAAAAAGCTTTATGGTATTAGTTTCCTGAAAATAATCCATGCCCATTTCATCACTGGGAATCGTAGAGGCAATTACCAGCATCGGAACATGAGATCTATGCGCTTCATATACCCCGTTAATCAGATGAACATGGCCGGGACCACAGCTTCCTGCGCATACTGCGAGCCCATCAAGTTCAGCTTCTGCGGCGGCGGCATAAGCTCCAACTTCTTCATGTCTTACATGAATCCATTGAATGCTGCTTTTCTTTACCGCAACATTTAGGTGATTGAGACTGTCCCCGGTAACTGCATAAATTCTTTTCACATTGGCATTTTCGAGCATTTCAACAATTTGCTCTGCAATATTTTTGGCCATAATTAATAGATTTGGTATTGTTTTTCTGTAGTGTGATTAGGATAAAAAGAACCTAAGCCTATCAAATTTAGCTAATTAATTGATAAACCCAGCCATCATAAATATTAAAAAACTTGTAAATTTTTCTTTAAATCTTAACTCAATGACTTTTATTTTAACGTAGCGGTCGCTAAGGTCTGTAATTTAAGTATGATGATTTTTAAGTTGTAAATATATTTTACTCAGCACCTTTGCAAACGTAGAATATAGGTTTCATATTATTTATCCGGAGGCTTAGCATAAAAACAAAACGGCCATCCCAAAGGACAGCCGTTTATTTATTATTTTCTATTAACTTATATCACCACTTCAATCTGGTTTCTCAATAAATCTTCAAATTCATCTCTTTTACGGATCAGGTGGGCTTTCCCGTCAAGGAATAACACCTCAGCAGGTTTTAATCTTGAATTGAAATTTGAACTCATTTCAAAACCGTAAGCTCCTGCGTTGTGGAATGCAAGAATATCACCTTCTCTTACTTCGTGCAATTTTCTGTCCCATGCAAAAGTATCTGTTTCGCAGATGTTTCCTACTACCGTATAAATTCTTTCTGCACCTTTTGGATTAGACAAGTTTTCAATAGCGTGGTAAGAATCGTAAAACATTGGACGAATCAGGTGGTTAAATCCAGAGTTTACTCCAACGAAAACAGTAGCAGTAGTTTGCTTGATGACATTTGCTTTCACTAAAAGGTATCCGCTTTTTCCTACTAAGAACTTACCCGGTTCAAACCATAATTCGAATTTCCTTCCGGTTGTTTTTGAGAATTCGCCTAAAACTTTTTCTACTTTTCTCCCTAATGTTTTAACATCTGTTTCTTCTTCATTGTCCTGATAAGGGATTTTGAAGCCACTTCCCATATCCAGATATTTCAGATTAGGGAAATGCTCAGAAAGTTCAAGCATGATATCCAGTGCCTGAAGGAAAACTTCAGGATCTTTGATCTCACTTCCTGTGTGCATGTGAAGTCCTTCAACGTTAAGGTTGGTACTTTTCATCACTCTTTCAATGTGACGAAGCTGATGGATAGAGATCCCAAACTTGCTGTCGATGTGACCTGTTGAAATTTTGTAGTTCCCTCCGGCAAAGATATGTGGGTTGATTCTTACAAAGATAGGGTAAGAGTTTCCGTATTTATTCCCAAATTGTTCAAGAATGGAAATGTTATCAATGTTAATATGAACTCCGAAAGACATTGCTTCTTCTATTTCCGCCAAGTCAACACAATTGGGAGTAAACAATATTTTCTCTTTTGGAAATCCTGCTTTTAGCCCTAGTTTGACTTCATTAATAGATACACAATCCAAAGATGCACCCAGTTTCTTGACATATTTAAGGATATTGATATTCGTCAACGCCTTCGCCGCATAGAAGAACTTAGTATGTTTTAAAAAGGAAGACGTAAGCTTCTCGTATTGAACTTTGATGGATTCAGCATCATAAACATACACTGGTGTGCCAAACTCATTGGCAATCTTTAATAATTCTTGTGAATTCATAATTTGATTTTAACATAAAAAAAGGCAGATTCTTCAAAAAAAGAGTCTGCCACATTGATTATTTTTTATGCAAGACAACTCTTTTAAATATTCCAAACCTTAGAGAACTTAACAGCTCCCTTTTTTCCAGTTTTTATTTGTTTAAAATTTTGCATTGCTTCGATTTATTTTTTGCAAAAATACTATTTATTTTTTATTTTAAGATAATTGATTTAAAAAGTATCTTCTTCCTAATCAAAATTTAACATCTAATTTTTTTAATTATTTAGGCAAGGGTAATGTCTCAAAATCACCACGCAAAAGGGCAAGCTGCAGTTCATTATTCAAATCTGCTGAAGACAACTGAAGATCAATTTTCAATTTGGCAAGCTTACTTAATGTCTGTATCTGTGTAAACAGCTCATAAAAACCAAAGGATATTACTTTTCCGTTTTCAATAATTAAAAATAGCTTCTCACCTAATTTTCTTCCGGTACCCAGCCAAAGCTCGTTTCTTTTTCTAAACTCTATCTTCTGCTTTAACACTGCTACATCATTGTATTCTTCCTGAGCACCAATAAACTGAACGGCTTTTGTACCCTGAGTAAATGACCTGAATTTCAGAATTGCTTTTTCTGTTTTATTGAGCGTATTTTTTTCAACAACATATTTCTTGTTTCTGAAATAAAGTCCGAATGGCAGAACTTCTTTTTTCTTACTATTTTTAGAGTTCAGGATTAATTTGGCAATAATATCTGTTCCGGTAAGCTCAAAATTAATCTGTTCAGCATCCTTTTGAACCTGTTCCCATTTTTTTGATTTGGAATTGAATAACTTTTTTGAAAATTTATTGATATCCTGAACATAATCGGAAAAAATAATTCTTCCGGATTCATCCTGAAAATAAACAAATCCTTTTTCATTCGGAAGATCCTGTGTAAGCACCTTAATCCTATTGATATAGGTCTTGGCATTGGTTTCATCATGTTGCTTCTGAATAATTTCATTTTCAGTATCCTTTGATACTAAAAGTTTAAACAGTTCCAGGGTTGCTCTGGCATCTCCATCAGCTCTGTGATGATTAGTCAAGGGGATTCCCAGTGACTTTACCAGCTTACCGAGAGAATAGCTCACTTCATCAGGAATCAGTTTTTTCGCTAATGGAATAGTATCTAAAGTATTGATTTTAAAATCATAACCAAGCCTTTTAAATGATTGACGAAGCATTCTGTAATCGAAATCAATATTGTGCCCCACCAATGTTGTATTTTGGGTAATTTCAATAACTCTTTTGGCTATTTCATGGAATTTCGGCGCTGTCTTCACCATTTTTGGTGTAATACTGGTCAGCTTCTGAACAAAAGGAGTAATATCTCCTTCCGGGTTGACAAGCGATATAAACTGATCTGTAATTTTCTGCCCATCATATCTGTAGATGGCAATATCTATAATGCATTCATTTCTATAACCTGCACCATTACTTTCTATGTCTATAATTGAATACATTGATTTTCCCTTTAACTGCTGTGTTTATTATTAAAAATTTTAACTCTTTCATCTGATATTCTTTTACCGTCAGTGAAGATAACCTGCTAAAATAGTAAAAAATATATCAAAATAAGTTACCCAAAAAGCTTACCACTTATTCACTAATATATAAAATTATTTCAATTTTTTGATTTTTGCGGTATAAGTTATTGCATTTCCAGTACTTCTATTCTTATTAAGTCCTCCTATAATTATCTCGTTATTTGGAGTGATTCCCATAGCACTGATATTTTCAAAGAAGTCATTGGGATTACCATCTTCCCTATCAGAAAACACGCCATCATTCTGGATACTGAAACTGGTATCTAAAGTACCATTAGTATTTACCCTTATTGTATATCCGTCATTATCTACAAATAACTTTCCGCGTTTTCCAGCCATCAGCAATTTATTATCACCCTGAACATTAATGTTATAAAAATGAGCATTTGAATCAGCAGAATTGTAAGCATATTCGAAAATCCCTCCATTTCCATAAGATGTATCCAAAGTCCCTGTTGAATTATATTTTTCTACAAGCAGAGTCGTATTGAAGTTTTCTGTTTTCTCTGTAATGATATAAACATTATTCAAATTATCCAGAGCTACTTTTTTAAATATAAAATTAGTGTCAGGAGTATAAGGGATTTCCATAGTCCCTATAGTTCCGAAACTTCCTGAAGGATTGCCATCAAGATCATATTGTTTAATAATTTTTTTATCTGTTTTAAAATCAATGGTTACAATTCTCTGGCTGTTTACATCTGATTTGGTCAAATCAGCGTCATATGAACCATATTTCTGGATAACAGGGATATATTTGTTATTATTGGCAAAAGAATCATCAATAGTGCCATCTAAATTATATCTGCACATCACAGGGCTTGAAAATTGAGTACCATATGAGGAATAATACGCATACATTTTATTCTTGGTAGCAGAATAAATGATTTTATTAATATATCTCTGATCTGCTCCCGGTAAGTTTTTAAACTCGAAATTATCTATAATTTTTCCATTATCGTCTAAAATAACACTATACCGTTGCGTATTGGTTCCATAGATAAAAACATTAGCTACCACTTTATTATTGGGTAACAGGTCGAATTCACTGGCAGCCATTCCGGTAAAGGTTCCATTATTTCCGAAAGACAGATCCGGGGTTCCGTTGTCCAGATATCTTTTCAGCTGATTCTGATACAGTACATATATTTTACCATCCTGTCTTACTTTAATATTATTGATTTCTGTAGCATAAGAAGATCCACATTCTACAGGTAACATGGTCATACTACTGCCAAGCTTATTAAATTGAATATAATTCCCCGTAGCTTCCCTACAAAACAGATTACCATACATTGTCATTGGACTTGTAAAATTCCCTACAGGCAAAACATCAAATGCTCCTGCAACCAGATAATCATCGTAGTTACTCAAGTTATTAACGGCTGGTCCACTGGCAAATGTACTTCCGTCAGCATCGAACTCCCTGTATAAAACATCTTTGTATACTCCTGGCTTTTTATACCCTATAGCATAAATAATTTCCTGGCTACTGGCATTTACCTTAGCATCTACATCATTCACTACATCTTCTTTAGTTCCCTCATCATAAGTAACTTTTCCAGCTCCGCCAAAAGAAGTATCATAACTTCCGTCAGCATTAAGCTTTACCAATGCTGCATCAATATTGTTAACCATCCTTGTACAAGAGCCTCCCAGCATGATTTTGCCATTGTATAAAATCTTCATCACGTTGAGCTGGTCATTCCCGCCAAAAAAATCTATCGTTTTAATCCCGTTCGTTCCAAAAGAAGAATCATAAGTTCCGTCAGGATTCAGTCTTGCAATAAAAAAATCTGATTGCGCTCCATTGTTTGTAGTTCCTGCAATCAGCATTTTATCATCAGGAAGAATTTTGAGACTTTTAATTTCAGATTGTGTTCCAATCGGGTACAGCATGAATCCCTTTTGGTTAAAAGTTTTATCTACGTAACCGTTGGTGAGATTATACCGAACAATTACGGCATTGACTCCGGCTTTACCTGCCACCCAGATTTTATTATTCTTGATATCAATGGTATTGGCTTCATCATTTCCTGTAAAATCTGTAATAACTTTAGAATCCCTGTTAAAGCTTGGAGAAACAACTAAAGCTCCAGTTCTTGCATGAATTTTTACCACTGCAAAGCTTTTCCTGTTTTTATCCTTTGAATAGCCCGCCAGATAAACATAACCCTTACTATACTTAATGGCATTGGCTCTTGAGCCTTCATCACCAATAGAGACCGCTACCTTATTATGATTTTTGTTGTTATAGTAAAAGAAACGGTCTTTATATACAAAACGACCTTCTGCATTAGGAAGAGATACATCCGTTACAGGGCCCGAATATCCTGCGGCAAAAACGGTATCATTAGTATATTCAATAGCATTCAGAATCTGTTTTTCGTTATCATTTTCAACATAGCTGAACTTTCCAAGACCAAAATTAGTTTCAAGAACTCCCTGTTGAGAAAAACCCAGCTGAAAGACCCCTGAAAAAAGAAGTAATAGTATATTTTTTTTCATTTTGTGTTATTTTTTTATAATCCTTACAGACTGAGAAAAGTTTTTAGCCTCATATTTTATTACATAATTTCCTGACATCAGGTCAGAAAGATCAATTGAAACTTTTTCATTGCGGGAATCTGAATTTTGTTTTTTCACCAATTTTCCAGACATATCATAAACCGAAATCTGAATATTCCCTGTAAGATTCTTATTTTCAGCAAATAAAAAATCTTTTACAGGATTGGGATATACGTTCAAAATATGAGTTTTATCTGATTTCGATTCATTTACCTCCAACGTAAGAGTCTTTAAAATTTTAAAAACCAGAAAATCATTATTCAATCTTCCGCCGCCATAAAGGCTTCCGTCTGGAGCCAGCTGTATGCTTTCCAGATTTACCACGTCATCTACCGGAGAATTCGGATTACCAGAATAAGTAAAATAATTGAACTTCCCCTGATTGGCAAAGGTTGTGTCCATAAATCCGTCTAAATTGTAGCGGGTCACCCACATAGAGTTGTTTGCGTTTACTTTTTCTGTTCCGGCAATATACATTCTATCTCCATCAAGAATAATATCATTTACAATATATTTAGGATTTAAATTACTACACAGCCAAGGGGTTCCGCTAAGGTTTACAAAAAGTTTAGAAGATGCTAATGTCTGTAAATTAACTTTTAAAACTCTATGGTCACATTCACTTACTTTATTGATAATATATGCGTAAGTATTAGAATCGTCTACAAGCATTTTTTTGAAATATCCCGGATTATCGTAGATGCTTGGAATATCATCATAATTGAAAGTGGGATCAAGTGTTCCGTCCTGATTTATTTTTTTTATAAAATTGTACCTTGTATTTCCTGAAGAGTTACTATTAACCTGTTTTTGGCTGTAGCCTGTAATCAAAATCCTGCCGTCATTCAGCAATTTAGCATCGTTAATGATATCTAGTGAGCCTACATCTATCGTAAGGGTTCCCTGATTTCCGAACGAGAAATCAAAAAATCCATCCGGATTATATCTTTCAATATACAGATCATCTCCTTTTTGCCCGAAAACATAAATTTTATTGTTGGGTAGAACCAACAGCCTGGTGTAGGTTTTTTGTCCATATTCAAATTCCTGTTTTCCATTAAAAGCAAAATTGGGGTCCAGTACTCCGTTTTGGTCTATTTTAGTTAAGCCCAAATCGGAAAGAATTAAAAATGATCCGTCAGCATAAGGATATACATCCCTTGTGGAATCGGCATAGTGATAGGAATCAAAATAATAATTTGCTTTTCCCTGGTTGCCAAATGTAGGATTCAACCCTGAAGTAAGGTTGTGTTTCAGAACTCCAAAACCACTTTCATAGGACTTGTAATCTTCTATTGTTACTCTCCCGAATGCATACAAGCCATTATTGGAAAGCTTAATATTGGATAGTTCGTCGTAACTTTTAGATTTATAATCGGTTTGTAAAAAACCTGCTCCGTTAAAATTGGAGTCCAGGTACTGGTTCTGCCCATGCGCTTTTGATAGGGATAGCGACATAAGCACAATAAATAATTGTATTCTCATATGTGTTTTAATTTGTGTTATTATAGTTTATATAAAAATAGGGAAAATTTCTTTTCCCTATTTTATTTTTTGTCATCTTTTCCTTCCTCCTAAACCAAACATCCCGAGAATAGCTTTTGCGCCCTCCCTCATTAATGTATTGGTGAATGTTCTGCCTGCCTGGCTTTGCAGTACCTGTTCAAACATTCCCGGCTCTTCTTTTACCGGCTTTGTTCGTTGATTTGGTGCTGGATTCTGAGCGGCCTGCTCCATTCTGTTGGTTAGCATTTCATAAGCAGATTCCCGGTCTATTGCCTGTTCATATTTGGCTACCATAGCTGAGCTGGACGTTAATTCTGTAATTTCTGCTCCACTCAGAACATCCATTCTTGATTCCGGGGAAATAAGATAGGTATGAACTAATGGTGTAGGAATTCCTTTCTCATCTAAAGCGGTTACAAATGCTTCTCCAATTCCCATATTCTGAATCAGATTGGAAGCGTTATAAAATTCTGTGGTTGGATAATTTTCAACTGCTTTTGAAATTTCCTTTTTATCTTTTGCTGTAAAGCCTCTCAAAGCATGCTGTATCTTCAATCCTAATTGAGACAAAACACTTTCCGGTACATCACCAGGAATCTGGGTAATAAAATAAATTCCCACTCCTTTTGAACGGATAAGTTTTACCATTGTTTCAATCTGTGAAAGGAGAGTCTTTGAAGCTTCATCAAAAAGCAAGTGTGCTTCATCAATAAAGAGCACCAGTTTCGGCTTTCCGCTATCACCTTCCTCAGGGAAAGTCATATAGATCTCTGCAAAAAGTGAAAGCATGAAGGTAGAGAACAGCTGTGGCTTATTCTGAATATCTGATACTCTTAAAATATTTACAACTCCTTTTCCATCTCTGGTTTCCAGCAAATCCTGAACATCAAAGCTTAATTCTCCAAAGAAATCTCCCGCTCCCTGCTGCTCTAAAGCTACAATAGATCTTAGAATAGCCCCCAAAGAAGCTGGTGCTATTGATCCGTAGTTAGCGGCAAGCTCAGCTTTTCCCTGTGCATTATCTGTAACATACTGCAGAACTTTCTTTAAATCTTTAAGGTCGATCAAAGGAAGTCCTTTGTCATCACAATATTTAAAGACAATAGACATGATACTTTGCTGGGTATCATTAAGCTGAAGAATTTTACTTAATAAAACAGGTCCGAACTCCGTTACGGTTGCTCTCAGCTTTACCCCTTCTCCTCCGGAAATGCTCATCAATTCTACCGGGAATCCTTGTGGTGTATAAGGCAACTGAGTTTTTGCATATCTCTCTTCAATAATGGAATTCATCTGCCCAGCTTCTGCAATTCCTGAAAAATCACCTTTAATATCCAGCACCAGTGATGGGATTCCCTGATGAGAAAGCTGTTCTGCAAATACCTGTAACGTTTTGGTCTTTCCAGTTCCGGTTGCTCCGGCAATAAGGCCGTGACGGTTGATTGTTTTTAGAGGAATCGTTACATTCACTTCCGGTACTACTTCTCCGTCCAACATTCCTTTTCCTAATATGATGTGATCTCCCTTAGGAGTGTATCTAGCATTTAATTCTTCAATAAATTGTGCTTTGTCTGCCATTTGATCGCTTTTAAAGCTTAAAAATATAATTTTTTTTGGATAATTTTCGAATAATTATTTTCGGAAAATCCAGAAAGCGTATCGATGTCTTATTTTCGCAATCGTATGATCAGTTTATGATTAGGAGAAATTATGCTAAATTCTTTGAGGCATTCAAGAACAAAACATGATCCAACACCATGAAAACAACTATTAAAAAATATATTAACAAGTTGGACAATAGAAATATTAGCACTTTAAAAACTTGTATTCATTAAATAATCTACCGGCATTTAAAAATTTTATTTTATACGACAATTTTTGACGCCAGCCACCTCTATGTTTGTAATAGTAATTAAAAAGAGATCCTAGGCTGGTCTTTTTATTTAAAAAATTAGTTAATACATCAATATTATACTTTGTATGTGCGCAGTACAGAATATATATGAATAAATTGATTGTAAAATAGAGTACAACAAGCAATATAGACTGTCGACTCTTGCGAAACGTCGCTTAAAATTTTATTCAGATTTTTTTTTAATACGACAAGTTTTGACGCCAGCCACCTCTATGTTTGTAATAGTAATTAAAAAGAGATCCTAGGCTGTCCTTTTTATTTAAAAAATTAGTCAATACATCAATATTATATTTTGTATGTGCGCAGTACAGAATATAAATAAATTGATTGTAAAAATAGAGTACAACAAGCAATATAGACTGTTGACTCTTGCGAAACGTCACTTAAAATTTTATTCAGAAATTTTATTTTATACTACAAGTTTTGATGCCAGCCACCTCTATTTTCGTAATAGTAGTTAAAAAGATATCCCAGGCTGGTCTTTTCATTTAAAAATTAGTCAATACGTCAATATTATATTTTGTATGTGCGCAGTACAGAATATAAATAAATTGATTGTAAAAATAGAGTACAACAAGCAATATAGACTGTTGACTCTTGCGAAACGTCACTTAAAATTTTATTCAGAAATTTTATTTTATACTACAAGTTTTGATGCCAGCCACCTCTATTTTCGTAATAGTAGTTAAAAAGATATCCCAGGCTGGTCTTTTCATTTAAAAATTAGTCAATACGTCAATATTATATTTTGTATGTGCGCAGTACAGAATATATATAAATAAATTGATTATAAAAATAGAGTACAACAAGCAATATAGACTGTTGGCTCTTGCGAAACGTCACTTAAAATTTTATTCAGAAATTTTATTTTATACTACAAGTTTTGATGACAGTCACCTCTATGTTTGTAATAGTAATTAAAAGGAGATCCTAGGCTGTTCTTATCCATTTAAAAATTAGTCAATACATCAATATTATATTTTGTATGTGCGCAGTACAGAACATATATGAATAAATTGATTATAAAAATAGAGTACTACAAGCGATATAGACTGTTGACTCTTGCGAAACGTCACTTAAAATTTTATTCAGAAATTTTATTTTATACTACAAGTTTTGATGCCAGCCACCTCTATTTTCGTAATAGTAGTTAAAAAGATATCCCAGGCTGGTCTTTTCATTTAAAAATTAGTCAATACATCAATATTATATTTTGTATGTGCGCAGTACAGAATATAAATAAATTGATTATAAAACTCTATGTCGGGAGCATACGACAAAACAAATCATTAACAACTAATTCCCCGCTTTCAAGGGTTATTAGAATATCAAATTATAATTTAAAAAATATGGCAAAAATACCAACATATACTGTGGATCCTGCGAAACGCCGCATCCTTACGGTTGAAAATATGGAAGAGTTAGGAATAACTGATGAATTGATTAAGGGAATCATGAATAAAAAACTAATTGGTTTAACCTATAATCAAGTAAATGAGAATGGACAGGAGGTTAAAGTAAATGATAAGGTTGTCGAATTATCACCAATAGGAATATCTATCAATGATAGAAAATTTGGTAATTTTCCTGATCCAAACGCGGCAAAACGAGGATGGATGGCTTTTTTTGAGATTGGAGCTCCTTTGTTTGAAGAAAGGTCAAACATTATTCAGCCCGTGGCAGATATATTATCTACGAGAAGCTATGAAAACAGATCGGATCTCGACCGTCAATTTTCTGACAATATTGAATTTACCGTAGGAAATACCATCAATTGGACTTTGGCAGGTATGGGAAGCTCTACCTTTGGAGGATTGATTGCTGGAGAGTTACAAGGACAAATTTCAAAAACTATAGAGACCATTTTAACAGAGAGCTTATCTAATAGTTTAGCAAAATATGATAGCAATACCATCACGAAAACCAAGCATTTGCACAATCATAAAGACAACCAAGGTACCCAAAGCGTAATTTCTGCTGCAGCTCAATCAGCAACGACTAAAACAACTAATTTTACTTTCACCAATTCAAACAGATTAAGTTATACAGGAACAGGTACGGCTATCGGTCGTGGAGAATTAAGTGCAGACTTAGGACTTTCTTTAACAGGAACGATTTCTGGTACCCTAACAACAGCATGGAAATCAAATTCTAATGTTTCAGGATCTATTCCGAAAAACTCTCGTGTTGAAACTTTAGCAACACAAAGACGTCAGGTAAAACAATTTACTTACGAAATACCTATTACATTTGACGGATATATTGGATTGAATTTTGAGGAATTAGTTAATCCATATAAGAAATCTAGTCCACCTCGTCATCCTATGTTTACTAAGGATATTGGAATTAAAACATTCCCTGTTCATATATCCGCTTTAGAGCTGTTGGCAGCGAATGATAAATACAGAGCAAAAGGAATGGCAGAAAAAGTATCCGCTCTGGATGTCAACCATACTATTTTCGAGACTAAGCAAATTCCTAACATTGATAGTAGTAAAGAGACTTTCTCTGTGGTTCGTCCTCATAATTTATAAATTCAGTAACTTATTAATAAACAAAAATATGGCATTTCAAGATATATTTAATTTTGGCCGCAGTACGGCTGCGGGAGGTAGCAAATCAGAGCAGGAACTTTCTGGATTCATACCAAAAGAAGAAAATGAATCAATCAGTACTCCTCCTCATGATCCGTTTAAGCCTCAAGAAAAAGTACAACAAGACCCAAAAATTGTGAGAGAAACATCACCACAGTCCAATATTATATTCAATTTTATCAAATCTGTGACTTCTGATATTAAAGGATCTAATGACAGTGTAGAGACATCAATGGGTAACCCAGCAACAGTAACCGGTCCAGCAGCAGGGGTTATGGGTAAAGCGAGAGAAACTTCTGATAAGGTTAAGGATGATACTCCAGCTTCTTATACAGACGTTACTCCTCCTCCTAAACCTAAAAATGATAAACCAGGTGGATGGGATGACGAAACAGAAACAAAGGAACCTAAAGATCCCGCAAATCCTAAAGACTTTAAAGAAAAATAAAGCAATAAGCAACACGTAATCAGATGTTTGTAATAAAAAACACTGATAAGTCCTAAAAGTCTATAATAGACTTTTAATTAAAAATATTAATTAGACCAAAGCAATAAAATTATTGCTTTGGTTTTTTTATGCATCTAGTTTTAAAATTTGATATAAACAACTTGAGAACTGTCAGATATTTCAATATTTTTAATAATATGATTAAGCTTTTCATCTAAAATAACTCTTTCTTGAAAATTAATATCTTACCTCGCAGTGTGTTTAGAAAAAACCTTCTCATTACTAGACAAATAAACCTATCAACAAGAATAATTTATATTATTTGTAGCTTTACGGTATGGGCTGATTGAATACTCCGGATTTCAATATTGTATAAACATTATAGTGAAAATTGAAAACTGAGTGATTACATCCTGTAGTATTATAATATAAAACAGTCATATACAAACCTTTAACCACAGAAAGAACATGATAAAAAACAGCATTTATCACTCAACCTTATATAAGGCATTCTTTTTGCTGAAAAAAACAAAGAAACTTAAACATTTGTTTAACAAGTATTGAAAGAAACTATCAATGGAATTTAACATTTGATTTAGAATTTATCTAATACTTTGTATCTTTAACTATTAAAAAAATACCCCAATGAAAATTGAACAAATATATACGGGCTGTCTGGCTCAGGGTGCCTATTATATTGTATCAGAAAACGAAGCTGTCATTATTGATCCATTAAGAGAGGTAAAACCTTATCTGGATCGTCTGGAAAAAGATAATGTCACTTTAAAATATATTTTTGAAACTCATTTCCATGCTGACTTTGTTTCAGGGCATCTGGATCTGAGTAAAAAAACCGGAGCTCCTATTGTGTACGGCCCCACTGCTGCTCCTGAATTTGAAGCCATTATCGCAGAAGACAACCAGGTTTTTGAAATTGGAAAAATAAAAATAAAAGTACTTCATACTCCAGGCCATACTATGGAGAGTACTACTTATCTTTTAATTGATGAAGATGGTAAGGAGACAGCAATCTTCACAGGGGATACTCTGTTTTTAGGAGATGTGGGAAGACCAGATCTTGCACAGAAAGCAACCAATCTTACTCAGGAAGATCTTGCAGGTATTCTGTATGACAGTCTTCAGAACAAAATTATGCCATTGGATGACAGCATAACTGTTTATCCGGCTCATGGAGCAGGTTCCGCATGTGGAAAAAATATGCAGAAGGAAACAGTTGATATTTTAGGGAACCAAAAGAGAACAAATTACGCTCTTAATCAACCGGATAAAGCTTCTTTTATCAGAGAAGTACTTGACGGACTGACTGCACCACCAAAATATTTTGGAATGAATGTAGCGATGAACAAAGGAGGTTATGAAAGTCTGGATACAATAATGGACAAAGGACTGCAACCTGTGTCTCCTGAAGATTTCGAAGCATTGGCTGAAGAAACGGGAGCTTTGATTCTGGATACAAGAGGAGCTGCAGATTTCCATAAAGGTTTTGTGCCCAATTCCATTAATATAGGATTAAAAGGTGATTTTGCCCCTTGGGTAGGAACATTAATCGTAGATGTAAAACATCCTCTATTATTGATAACGGAGGAAGGAACTGAAGAGGAAGTGATCATCAGATTAAGCAGAGTGGGATTTGATAATGTTGTAGGATATCTGAAAGGAGGTTTTGAAGCCTGGAAAAATGCGGGCCAAGAAATCGACGAAGTGAAAAGAATCTCCCCTTCTGAATTTGCAGAACAGTTTACAACTGATGCAAAAGTAATTGATGTCAGAAAACTAACGGAATATTCTGCTGAGCATATTGATAATGCTTATAACAGACCTTTGGATTCCATCAGCGACTGGGCCCGAAATCTTGACAGCTCGGAACATTTCTTCCTTCATTGTGCAGGAGGATATAGAAGCATGATTGCAGCAAGCATACTTAATTCGCACGGAATCAGAAACTTCACTGAAATAGAAGGAGGTTTTAACGGTATTAAAAAAACAGAAAAACTTCCTACAACAGACTTTGTATGCCAATCCAAAACATCATAACCTCATGAAAGTTAATTTTTTTGGAATTGCCTTAGTTTCATTTTTAGCATTAAGCAGCTGTAAAACAACTCATTATGCGGAAGCTCCCAAGGCTAACATTAAGGAAGTTGTGACCAGTTCGGATGTAACATTGGTAGACGTAAGAATTCCTGAGCAATACGCTGCAGGAACAGCAAAGAATGCTATCAATATTCCTTTGGCAGAAATTCAGAACAATATTGAAACCCTGAAGGGTAAAAAAGTGGTTGTTTTCTGTAATAAAGGAGTACAGGCTGATCAGGCTATGGAAATTTTAAAGAAAAACGGAGTGGAAGCCTATGATGGAACGAGCTGGAAAAATGTGAAAGGCATCCAGAACGAAGCTGATAAAAAGTAATTCATAAAACTCAAACTATGTCACAAAAATTTCAGGAAATCATCAATTCCGAAAGACCGGTACTTATTGACTTTTTTGCCACCTGGTGCCAACCATGCAAAGTTCAGTCTTCGGTTTTAAATACAGTAAAAGAAAATATAGGCGAAGGAGCCAGAATCATCAAAGTAGATGTAGACCAATACCCTGCTCTAGCAGCACAATATGGGGTAAGAGGTGTGCCTACTTTAGCTGTTTTCAAAAACGGAGAGCTTCTCTGGAAAGAAAGCGGAGTGCATGATGTCAATACATTGACCAATCTTCTGCAACAATATAGTTAAGACTAAAAATAAGGCTGAGTTCACTAAAACTCAGCCTTATTTTTATAAATCCATTGAAAAATGATCGCGGTCATTTAAAAACTGGAAGTGTGTTCTGAAATCCTTCAATTCATTCATATCCAGTTCTGCTGAGACAATATTTCCTTTTTTATCTGAAATTTCTTTTCCATCAGCGAAGAAACAATGTGAGCTCTCCTGATACAACAGATTGTTTCCATCCGTTCCTATTCTGTTTAAACCAAATACAAAAGAAAGATTTTCGATAGCCCTTGCTTTTAGTAAATGCTCCCAGGCTCCTACTCTTTTTTCAGGCCAATTCGCAACATATAAAACAGCATCATAATCATCATTATTCCGTGCAAACACCGGGAAACGAAGATCATAGCATACCTGGAGCAAAAACCGTATCCCCTGATATTCTACGATGACCCTATTTTTCCCTGGAGTATACACTTTATCTTCTCCTGAGAAAGAAAACAAATGCCTTTTATCATAAAAAGCAACTTCTCCATCCGGTTGTACAAAATACATTCTGTTGTAAAAACTACCCTGTTCCTCTACCGGAGCACTTCCACAGAATGCTGCATTTTTCTCCTTCGAGATCTTTTTTAAAAACTTCAGAGATTCTTCATTTCTGTCAGAAACTTCTGATGCATCCATACAAAAGCCTGTTGAAAACATTTCAGGAAGTAAAAACAGATCTGCTTCCAGGTTTTCAAGTTCGTTCTCTATTGTTTTAAAGTTTTCAGCTTTATTTTTCCAGATGATATCCAAATTGAGCCCTACAATCTTCATCTTTTTTATTTTAAATTAATTCAATATCTAAAGGATAAAAATACGCCTTTTATGTTGAATAAAGAAAGGAGGCCTATAATTCTTAATATTTATTAAAGTCTTCTGTTTTTGTACTATTCAACATCTTTCGGTTTCATTTTTGATGCAGGTAATTTTTATTAATATCATTAAAAATTATAAAACTTATGAAGAAATTGGTTTTTATGGTGATGATGTTCTTTTTCGGAATCACAGCTAATGCTCAGGCATGGACTGGAAAAGGAGATCAAAAAATCCAACTGGGTCTGAGCGCCTGGGGATATGGAACCGGGGTAACAGGAACTTACGACTACGGACTGAACAAACTCATATCCGTTGGAGCAGGTCTTAATGGTTACTTCAGTAATTATAAGAACAACGATAAGGATAACCGGGTGTTTGTTTTTGGCAGATTGAATTTCCACCTTCAGGAAGCTTTAAGCCTTCCGCCAAAGTTGGATATTTATCCTGGCGTTGACGTAGGAGTTGTTGGAAAAGACTTTGGAATAGGAGCTCATATCGGAGCACGCTACTTCTTTACAGAAAGAATTGGGGTATTTGCAGAGGTAGGTAATAACGGAAGTCTGGGAGTTTCTTTCAATTTATAATCAAATAGTCCTGAAATATGACAAAGCTTCTCGTTTCGAGGGGCTTTTTTATTTGGCATAGTTTTGATAATTGTTACCTTTGCAAATTAAAATCTAAAATTTATTAATGGAAATAGCAATCAAACTCTTCCAGTTCATTCTGAGTATCTCTATACTTGTAGTTCTTCATGAGCTTGGGCACTTCTTACCGGCAATATGGTTCAAGACCAGAGCAGAAAAATTCTTCCTGTTCTTTGATCCTTACTTCTCCATATTCTCGATGAAGAAAATTAACGGAAAATGGAAGTATAAATTCTTCTCACAGAATCTGCCTGATACGGAAGTAACTGAGGTAAACGGAAAAAAGGAAGAAGTTCCTATCGATATATCAAAACTTTCTGATCATGATTGGAGAAAATATCCGGAGCAAACCAAATATGGTATCGGATGGCTTCCTTTCGGTGGATATGTAAAAATTGCCGGAATGGTAGATGAAAGTATGGATACTGCTCAGATGAAAAAACCGGCAGAATCATGGGAATTCAGATCTAAACCGGCTTGGCAGAGACTTATCATCATGTTGGGTGGAGTTACGGTAAACTTCTTCTTAGCCTGGTTAATATTCTCAGCCTTAGTTGGAAAAAATGGGGAAACGATTTTTGACGCTGATAAAATCACAACTCCTCTTCATTATACTGCTGCGGCTAAGAAAATGGGATTCCAGGATGGAGATAAAATATTGAAAGTAGACGGAAAGGTCCAGAAAGACTTCAAAAAACTGGCATTAGATGTTTTATTAAGTGATGAAATAACTGTTTCCAGAAATGGAAAAGACGTTACTTTCCCAACGAATGATGATGGAAAAGTAATGGCATTTCATGATCCGGAACCAAGATCATTCTTAACCCCAAGAATGAATCCTATTATTGATACCATTGTTACTCAATCTACAATTGACGCAGGTTTAAAACTAGGTGATAAAATTGTTGCCATCAATGGAACTCCTGTTTCCTATTATGATGAAGTAAAGCCTTTGGTAGTTCCTAATGCAGGAAAAGTAGTAGATTTCCAGGTAGTAAGAAACAATCAGACTGAAGACCTTAAAATCCCGGTATCTAAAGAAGGAACTATTGGAATTCTTTCTTTCAAGGAAGCTGAGAAATTTATGGTTCATAACGAATACAACTTCTTTGGTTCTATAAAAAGAGGGTTTACCCTTACCATTGAAAGTTTAACGTATCAGATCAAGCAGTTTAAATTAATTTTCAACAAAAAAGTTCAGGGATATAAAAAAGTAGGTGGGCCACTTGCTATTGTTAAGAATATGCCAGTAAGTAAAGATGCAAAAGGTGGAGTTTCCATAGACTGGTCTGCATTCTGGGGCTTTACAGCAATGTTCTCTGTATGGTTGGCATTCCTGAATCTTATTCCTATTCCGGGACTTGATGGCGGACATGTTTTATTTACGCTATATGAAATGATCGTAGGAAAACCGGTTCCTCAAAAAGTATTGGAAAATGCTCAGATGGTGGGAGTTATCTTCCTTTTAGGATTGATGGCACTGATCTTTGGAAGCGATATTATTAAAGCCATTACGGGAACTTTATAATTTTTTGAAAATTTTTCTTAAAAATATTTGCAGGGTATAAATATTCGTCCTATATTTGCACCACTTAAAACAAAGGACATTCCTCCTTAGCTCAGTTGGTTAGAGCATCTGACTGTTAATCAGAGGGTCGCTGGTTCGAGCCCAGCAGGAGGAGCAAAAAAGACTTACAGAAATGTAGGTCTTTTTTTATTTCTACTTATTCCAAAATTAGAACACTGAGAAATTTTATAAGATACAAGGCTAAATTATTTGGATCAGATACAAAACTTGGGGATATACAAAAATTTATGCTCCCCAATCAAAGAACAAATATTCAACCGCTTTATTTTAGGAATCCTAAGAATCACGATAACATATTGATGAAACGATAGTCTTATCTATCTGCCTGGAAAGAATAAATTTCATTCATTTGACCTTTAGACATCTACTAAAGCTTTATGTAGAATTTAAAGTAACATCAATAATACTTTTTGATATCATTCCTTGTGCTGTAGCTTTATTATTTTCTTAGTCAGAACTGAAACAATACCAAAATTCTTTTTACCGTATTTGATATGCAGGACTTTTATAAGCCCATCAGGGAGCTTAAAAAATTATTTGAAGACATTCCCTTTCAATGTTATAAAACCAGACGAATTAAGCTAATTATTAGCTAATTTCAGAGATAAAAGAAACATTATTCTTTTACAGAATTAAATGGTTTCCCCAAGAGTAAGTTTATGATTGAAAATATTCTATTGGTTAAAGCCACACAAATTCATTCTCTGAACCGTAATAATCATATTAATGGCTTCACCACATATGGGGGAAGATTGATAAGGTCAGCTGGGAAAAGAAATCACTCAAGCAGTTTTTCCTAAAAACATATCAAAAGATATTGATTACTTACTATTCATGATCCAATCCAATGCCTCCGTCTACTGATATAAAAGATTTTTTTATGAAAAAAGCCCCCCTAAAGACCGTTTTTCTCATGTACATTTTTAATTCTAACTATTTTATGTAATTTTAATTTATTGAAAAATAAAACGATAGCAATTTTCGTTAAATATTAAGGAATAAAAACTTGCTTAGTACAGATATTCATATTATATTTGCACCACTTAAAACAAAGGACATTCCTCCTTAGCTCAGTTGGTTAGAGCATCTGACTGTTAATCAGAGGGTCGCTGGTTCGAGCCCAGCAGGAGGAGCAAAAAGACTTACAGAAATGTAGGTCTTTTTTTATTTCCATTCATTCCAAGATAAAAACAACCAGCAATCTTATAGGATCTAATTCACAATTTGGATAAAATTATTTTTTCATTCAGATCACAGCTCTGCACATTGTATACCTTTAATCATCAAACATGAACTATAATCGAATTCAAACAATCTTATTACTTTTAAAAGATATATAGCCAGTAATTCTTCCAAGTGTGTCTAAATCATATTCTAAAATTTCATCCCTATAAAGTACTGTAGCATGGCAACCTATATAGTCATTTCGCTACAGCCTCAAATAAGCTATTTTTTGCCATAATTACAGCTCCGATACAAATTGGTATTGGTAATCTAATTTTAAGGCTAAATAAGCGTAAATAATAAATAGATTAGTAATAAAGCTAATAACATGTTCTTTGTCTAGTATAAATTTAGCTTTCATTCCAATCTTTATTAGCACCTAGTTGAGCGGCAGACAGATAATCAATGTTTGTCTAATGAGATTTATTTGCTTTTATAATGAATGAATGAATGATTGACTAACGAATAATCATATTGCAAACCTTAACGGTCACTTATTCATTAGCTTTGTCATCATGGCTGTTGTCGACTGAAAGGTTACTTGCTATTTCTTCATAGTTTCATTTCTCCAGCATTCATTAGAGATACTTTTTATGGCATAACCTGGATCTTTCAGGATGACAGAATACGGTAAGACAAACGAGTCCAATGATACCAGGAAATAACTTGATAAAATAAAGGATGGGGGGATAAAAGTAAAGACACGGTAAAGAGAAAATAAGCAGCTGGGATTCTACAGGCTCAGCATTCAATAGAAATGGGCTTTAGCCAAAACATAGATAATAGATAATATTCAATACTTATTGCTTATCACCATTGTATTGGGGTATTTGAATACTTGGAGAGTTGGAGTTGTAGCTTAGATTTTGGGTTGGGGTTGTATTGGGATCTCTGAGTATTTTGATCCCTGAGTATAGAGCAAAAAAAAATCCTTTATCTTTCGATAAAGGATTTTTAAAAATAAAATAAAAACTGGCGGCGGC